>CBDIHP010000042.1:0-317667 GCA_965279195.1 Isosphaeraceae bacterium | reverse complement strand
GGCGTGGACGCTGTGCAGGTACGACCGCCGGACCATCGAGTTGGGATCGGCCCAGGCCCAGCGGCAGGCGAGGTAGTGACGCCAGGGGTCGGAGCGGGACATCTCGGCCGCGAACGCCTCGGAGATGTCGGTGAGCGTCACCAGGATCTCGACCGTCGGCCGGCCGCTCCAGAGGCGGACCCGCTGCTCGAACTTCGCGATTGTGCGGCCGTCGACCGGGTCGACCAGCGAGCCCTTCGAGCGGGCCTGCACGAGCGCGGGTCCGCCGTAATCGACCTCGAAATCCTCGCCGACCATCTTCGTGGCGGCGTGGGGTTCGTCGTGCGAGAAGCCCATGGCGACGAGCTGTTGGCCGAGCCGGGCGGTCTCCTCGCCGACGCGTTGGAGGGCACGGATGCCGCCGGTGGTCGGGTCGAAGGTGACGTTGAGGATCTCGTTCGTCAGCGTCCGGTCCCGCACGCCGAGCACGCCCACGGGGGCACCGGGGCGGCTGGGGTCGGAGTGTTTGGGCACCCAGGCGAAGCCATAAGCCGCCACGTCGACGACGGCCCAGACGCCCTCCTCGGTGAACTGGGCCGCGCGGAGGGGCCCTTCGGGGCGGAGGTCGGCGTCGGCGTCGGGCAGGAGCACGGTCACGCGGCGGGCGACGGCCATCGGGTTCAGGACCAGGTACCCGGGCCGCCCGCCCCCCTGGCCGCCGGTGAGCCCTCGGGTGAGGGCGTGGGCCCAGCCGGTCGTCTCGGTCTCGATCCACTCGGTCGCGCGGTCGAGGTGGCCCATTTCGAGCCAGTCCTCGGCGACGTCCGCCGGCACCGCGTCGACCTCGGAGCCGGCGGCCTGGCCGATCGCCGTGGCCAGGGCCCGCAGGGTCTCGGCCGCCTCGAACCGGGCGCGGAGCCGGACCAGGTCGGGCGACTTCGAGATCGGGTCCGGCTCGTGCCGCGCGACGGACTGTGAGAGATAAGGGGACTCGTACTCGTCGATCCGGGCCTGGAAGTTCTCGAACGGGCGGTCCGTCAGGTGGAAATAGTCATTGACGGTGACCCATCTCGCCAGGACCGGGGAGTACGACGCCACGCGGCGCAGGTCGCGGGCCCAGCCGGCGAGGTGGTCGGCCCAGTGGACCATGGGCACGGTCGCGACGTGGTCGTCCTTCATGGTCTTCGCCAGCTTCCACGGCAGCTTGACGCCATACGCGTCGGAGTCGGCCGCGATCGGCGGGCGGGTGAGGGCTTCCAGCGTCGTGCCGTCGGGCGATTCCCAGAGGCGCTTGGTCTCCTCCCGGGTCGGGAATCGGCCGGCGTCGAGGCCGAGGTGGATCGCGAACCGGAACCCGTGGCGGCGGGCGAGCTGGGGCAGCTGCGGGTGCAGGCCGAACCGGCGGCGGCCGAAGGTCTCGACGTTGCGATCGTCGAGGTTCGCGCGATAGGCCGAGGCCCCCTTGCGGTACTGCCAGAGGATCGAGTTCAGAGGCCGGATCGACTCGTCCGACTCGCTCCAGGCGCCGCCGACCAGGTCGACCCACCCTTCGTCGACGCCCGTCCGGATCGAGGCCATGGACTCGGGCGATTGCTCGGCCAGACGGGCGACGGCGTCACCCTGGGCGAGGAACGTCACCGGGGCGCGGGCGTTCAGGGAATCGGTCAGGGCCTCGGGCTTGGTCGAGGTGTCGACGAGGCAGAGGTCCGCGAAGAACGCATCGACGGGATAGAATCGCTCGCGGGCCTGGGTGAGGATCTCGAACGCCGCGCGCAGGCGATTGGTGGCCGTCGCACCGTCCCCCGCCTTCCACGCCCGGGCCCCGGCGATGGCCTCTCGGGTGAGGCTCTCGACGTCGAGCATGTCGGCGTGGCCCATGCCGATGGTCAGGTCCTTGAGCCACCAGCGGGCGGCGCCGAGGGCCAGGAAATCCAGCGCGACGGGATCATCCAGGGGCGGCAGGGCCGTCGTGGCGTCGACGAACCCGCTGACGAGCTGCTCGACGAGCTTCGCCCGGGTGTCGGGGGCCTCGATCAGGACGGCGCCGCAGTCGTCGGACTGGGTCTGGAAGCCGGAGGGCAGGCGGGTGCGGAAGCCGCCGGCGACGACCCGGAGTTCGGCGGCGTCGGGGGATGCGGGGTAGTCGACATCTTCATATCTGGGCAGGCCGGCGGATTCGGCGAGCAGGGCGGGGTGCCAGGGGGCGGTGACGGCCTCCCAGACGGCGCGGGCCTCGTCGTCGGAGACGTCGAGCGAGGGCTCGCGGCCATCGTCGGGGATGAGGACGACGATCTGGAGTTCGCCGTAGGGGGGCGGCGGCTCGGGCAGGGGGTGGGAGGGGGCGTCGGCCGGCTCGGGGAGCCCGTCGGGCTCGTGGTGTTCGGGCTCGGGGGAGGGGGTGGGGAGACCATCGGCCTCGTTGGACGGCCACGACGGCGGCTGCGGATCCATCAGGTTCAGGCCCCCAGGGCGGACTTCAGGTCGTGGACCTCGGTCGAGAGCGCGGCGACGGTCGCCTTGAGCGCCTCGACCTCGGCGCGGAGGGCGGTCAGTTCCGCCTCCCAGGGCGGCGGGCCGGACGGCTCGACGGCCGCCTGGTGCACCGCCCGCGCGGGTCGCTCGTCGGCCTCGACGCCGAACGCGCCCGACGCGAACTTCTGCTTCTCCCGCTCCAGGTCGTTGGGCATGCCCAGCGCGTGCGTCACCACCACCCCGCGTTTCTGGCCGGGGGGCGAGAGATACACGATCAGGTCGCGCGACTGCAACGCCTGGAGCACGTTCTGGAGCGCGGTCAGGTCCGGCAACGGCTCCATCCGGCTGGCCCGGGCGCGGAGGTCGCCCTCGGTCTGGGCGCCGCGCAGGAGCAGCTCGGCGATGACAGCGAGTTCGACCTTGGAGACCTTGAGCCAGTCATAGAGCGTGTGCTTCCAGCGCACCACGCGGCCGCCGGCCTCGACCATCACCGAGGCCCCCTTTTTCCGGAGCCCTTGCAGAATATCCTCGACGTCGTCGGCGTCGTAATTGGTGATAGGGTCGCGGTTGGACTTCTGGTTGCAGCCGGTGACGATCGCGGCGATGGTCATCGGATAATATTCGGGCGTCGTCTTGGCCTTCTCGACCAGTACCCCCAGCACCCGCCGCTCCGGGGCCGTCAGCGGCACCCAGCTCCGCTCCGTCGTCGGCACAACAACAGTCATGTCGCACTCGCTCCCGCACTGACCCCTCCACCGCCGGGCGGCAACGCCCGACGGCTCGACCGACCCTCATGGTAGCCTCGGGAGGGGGTGGTCTCAAGGGAGAGGGGGTTCCGGTGGAGTGGAACTGCCAGGACACCAAGGACGTGGATTGCGTTCATCCGTCTACTTACCGCGGAGCCTGGCGAGGGGCCGGCAAGCGCTGGGCGAGGGTCTCCAGACCCCGACCCAAGCCGAGTCGCAGGGGACCACCAAACCGGGTCTCCAGAGCCGTTCCCTTCGCGGTCACGCAGACCGCTCTGGAGACCGGATTTGCTGGTTCCGCGCGACTCGGCTTGGGTCGGGGTCTGGAGACCGTCGCCCAGCGCTTGAGCCCCGCGCCAGGCGCTCGCGCAATGAGCCCGGCGCTTGCATCCAGAGCCCAGTGTGTAGAACGAGGCGTTCTCCTGGCGTCCGGTGGGCGGGGGTGGGCAAGGGGCAGCGAGCGGAGTTCGCGGGCGTTAGACTGCGTTGTCGCATCCCCGACCGATCCTCAGAACCCGCGAGGCCGCTTGCCGGCTCCCGCTCGCCCTTGGAATCGCGCCCATGATCCGACGCATCGCGACAACCTGCCTCCTGGTGGTGGTCTCCTCCGCCCCACAGATCCACGCGCAGGAATCCCAACCGGCGAAGAAGTGGAACGTCTTGCACGTCATCTCGGACGACCTCTGCAACGCGATGGGGACGTACGGGCATCCGCTGGTGAAGACGCCGAACCTCGATCGGCTGGCGAAGCGGGGAGTGAAGTTCGACCGGGCGTACTGCCAGTTCCCGCTGTGCAACCCGAGCCGGACGTCGTTCATGACGGGTCTGCGGCCGGACTCGACGAAGGTGTATGACAATGCGAAGCAGTTCCGATCGACCCGGCCGGAGACGGTGACGCTGTCGCAGCTTTTCAAGAACAACGGCTACTTCGCCGCGCGAGTGGGGAAGATCTACCATTACGGCGTCCCCGGCCAGATCGGCACCAGCGGCCTGGACGACCCGCCGAGCTGGGAGAAATTCATCAACCCCCGGGGCCGCGACAAGGACGACGAGCCCAGCATCTTCGGGATCCCGGTCGGCACGGGCTTCGGCGCCCGGCTGAGCTGGCTCGCGGCCGAGGGCGAGGATGCGGACCAGACAGACGGCATCGGCGCGACCGAGGCGATCAAGATTCTGGAAGAGATGGCGAAGTCGAAGACGCCGTTCTTCCTGGCCGTCGGGTTCTATCGCCCGCACACGCCGTATGTCGCGCCCAAGAAATATTTCGACATGTATCCGGCCGACCAGATGAAGCCCGTCCCGCCCGACGGCCGCGACGGAGTGCCCCCGGCCGCGTTGACAGTCAACCCGCCGAACTACGGGATCGACAAGGACCTTCAGGCCAGGGCATTGCAGGCCTACCACGCGGCCACGACCTTCATGGACGCCCAGCTCGGCCGGCTGCTCGACGCCCTGGACAAAACCGGCCTGGCCGATTCGACGATCGTGGTGTTCCACTCCGACCACGGCTATCACCTGGGCGACCACGGCCTGTGGCAGAAGATGAGCCTGTTCGAGAACTCCAGCCGGGTCCCCCTGGTGATCACGGTGCCCGGAGGCAAGTCGGCCGGCAAGACGACGACGCGCCTGGCCGAGCTGATCGACGTCTACCCGACCCTGGCCGACCTGACGGGGCTGAAGCCCCCGGCCGACCTGGACGGCAAGAGCCTCGTCCCCCTGCTGGACAATCCCGACGGACCCGGCGTGAAGCCGGTGGCGATCACCCAGGTCACCCGCTCCGGGCCGCCGCTGCCGGGCGAGGCGGTCCCCAAGAAGGCCGCCGCGAAGAAGAAGCAGGCCAACCAGGTCCAGTTCATGGGGTATGCCGTCCGCGACGAGCGCTACCGGTACATCGAGTGGGCCGGCGGACGTCGCGGGGCCCAGCTCTACGACATGCAGGCCGACCCGGGCGAGCTCAAGAACCTGGCGAAGGACCCAGCACATGCGGGGACGATCGAGAAGCTGAAGGATTACCTGAAGAAGTAACCATCATTCCCGCTCCCCGCGTCGACTTCGCTGTATCGGGCAAGGCAAGTCAGAACTGGGCGCGCTCAGGAGCGGCAGCCTCGGGTCGTAAGCGCTGGGCGAGGGTCTCCAGACCCCGCCCCCACCGTGATCGATGGAGACCAGCGAACCGGGTCTCGTCTCCAGAGCCGTTGTCCCGGCATGCAGGGAACGGGTCTGGAGACCCGGTTTCGCGGTACCGCGCGGCGACGGTAGGGGCGGGGTCTGGAGACCCTCGCCCAGCGCGTGCCGTCCGCGAAGCACCACACGCTACGACCGGAAAACGTCGTCGCCGACACTCGCCGGCTCGCGGTCGAGCCGGAACTGGCCGATGGGGACGCGGGGTTCGCGGCCGAGGAGGAGGTCGCCGACGACCTCGGCGGTCGCCGGGGCCAGCTGCAACCCGGCGCGTTTGTGGCCTGTGGCGACGACGAGGTTCGAGATCCCCGGCGCATATCCGATGTAGGGGCGGGTGTCGAGGCTGCCGGGCCGGAGGCCGGCCCAGGTGGTCTCGACCTGCGCGTCGGCCAAAGCCGGGCAGAGGTTCAGGCCGAAGGCGAGGAGGTCGCGGACGGCCACGGGCGTCGGGCGGAGGTCGAAGCCGACGCATTCCTCGGTGGCACCGATGAGCACCCGTCCATCGTCGCGCGGCACGAGGTAATTCTTGCCGTGCTCGACGATCCGCCGGAGCAGCGGGCGGTCCGACCGGAGCAGGACGATCTCCCCCTTCCATGGCGGCGTCGGCAGGTCCAGCCCGAGCCCTTCGAGCAATTTCCCGGACCACGGGCCGGCCGAGACGACGACCTGGCCGCACGCCATCGGGCCGGCGGGGGTCTCGACGCCAACCACTCGGTCGCCGTCGCGGACGAACCCGGTCGCGGGGCAGTCGGGGCGGACGTCGACGCCTCGGCTCCGAAGCGACGTTTCGAGCGCCTTGAGGTGCCAGGGGTTGCGGATCTGGGCGCGGTCGGGGAGGTAGTAGGCGAGCCGGATCTCGGGGTTCAGGCCGGGTTCCAGCGCGAGGAACTCCTTCGGGCCGAGCTTCTCGCAGTCGATCTGCTCGACCCGCCAGCGCCCGGCCATGCTCTGGAGTTCGCGCTCCTCCTCGACGGTCCAGGCGACGTCGAGGCCGCCGCAGCGTCGGTAGCCGTTGTCGAGGCCCGTCTCCTCGCGGAGGGCCATCGACCATTGTTCATAGAGAACTGCGCTCAGGGACCGGAACGCGACCGTCGGGTTTGATTTCAGGTGCCTCGTGTTCGCCGGGATGATCCCAGCGCCAGCCCACGAGGCGCCCCGTCCGATGGGGCCGGAGTCGAGCACGCGGACCGTCGCACCTTCCCTGGAAAGCACGTACGCGATCGAGAGCCCGACGACCCCGCCGCCGACGACGATGACATCCGATGCCGGCATCAGCGGCCCCGCCCTTCCGGCTTCGCGGGGAACGTATCGACGGTTCGAATCATGCGTCGATCTTCGCTGGCGACCAGGAGCCTGTCCCCGTCCCAGCAGACCGCCTCATACTGGCTCGCCTGGAGCGGGACCTTTTTCAAAAGTTCCACGGGCGTGCCGTCGACCCATTTGTACACATAAACGGCATATTCCGTGAGCACGGCCAGCCGGGTGCCGTCGGCGGAGAGGTCGGCGGCGGTGACCTGGTCGGTGATATCGTTGAATTTGCCGAGCCGCTCGACCTTCGCGGGCTTCACAAGGCTGGCGACCTTGTCGGTGTCGATCGCGTAGAGTTCCGCCGGCTTCCGGTCGAGCCGCTTGCTGACGAGGTAAATGGTCGTGCCCTCGACGAAGATCGCCTCGCAGTCGAACCGACCGTCCTTGGGGAAGGTGTAGTAATACGAGCGATTGATGACGATGGGCTTCGACGCCTCGGCATCGACCTTCGGCTCCTTGAAGCAGTGGATCACGCGGAGGGGCAGCCGCGCACCGTTGTTGCCGGTATCGCCGATGTAGAGATTGCCGTCGTGGTCGGCCGCGATGTCTTCCCAGTCGGTGTTGGGAATGCCGACCTTGAAGGTGCGGATCAGGGAGCCGTCGCGCCTCACGGCGTACAGTTCGGAAGGGTTGCCGGAATCGTTGTGGACCCAGAACACCCCCGGCTGCGTGCGGCTGGCCACGATGCCGGAGACCTCCGCCAGTGCGGGGGCCCTGAGCGTGCCGATCGGCTCGGTCGCCGAGCGGTTCGGTGCCTGGAATCCGATGGTCAGGAAGACGAGGAGCGTAGTCAACGGCGGACCGGGGTCGGGGTAGCGAGAAGGTCGCGGACACGCTCTATCTTAATCGCTCGACCCTCCCGAGGCGAAGGCGCTGAGTTCCTCGGGGGGCACGGGGGTCCGCGCTGGGCGCGGATCCCCGGCGCTGGGCGCGGATCTCCGGATGCCGCCCGAACGTCGGCCGAAGGGACGAACGAACCGGATCTCCCGATCCGTCAACCGGGGCTACGGATCGGGAGATCCGGTTCGCGGTCGGGCGAGTCATCCGGTGGGGCGGCATCCGGAGATGCTCGTCCAGCGCTCCCCGTTGGGGGTCGGTAGCGTTGGGCGAGGGTCTCCTGACCCCGCCCTGAGCGTTGTCGAAGGAGACCACCGAACCAGGTCTCCTGACCGGTCGCGGTTCTGTCAGAAGGAATGGGTCTGGAGACCCGGTTCGGCGTTAGTGCGAGTCGTCGGCAAGGGCGTCGTCGAGAGACCCGCGCCCAGAGCTGGGGGGGTCGGGAGACGCGTGCGCAACGCTTTCGAAAACACCGACGCCCCCGGGGCGTGGCCGCCGGGGGCGTCGATGTTGACTCGGTGGAAGCGTGGGGCCCGGCTCAGCCCGTCTGCTGGGTGCCGGGGCCGGTGGCGCGACGGCGGACGTCGAGCTCGATCTGGCCGAAGGTGCCTTCGTGCCGCTGGATCGTCATGCCCAGCGCGGTGAGCAGGCGCTTGGCGGTGTAGAAGTTCATGACGAGCCGCTGGTTCGCCTTGACGTCCTGACGGCCGACGGCGAAGGGCTGGGGGTTGAGCCCGAAGTCGAGGATGACCTCTTCCGGGGTGGCCGTCACGCGGCAGAAGTTCGAGTACGACGGCACCGTGGAGGAGTCGTCGACCACGACTTCGGTCGTCTGCTGGACGGGTTCCTGCGTCTCGCTCATCTGCGTCTCCCTAGAGTTACGCTCGTCCGTACGCCTCGGGGTCATCCAGTCACATCACGATGGCGGAACGCCGACCCGGCGAGTACGTGCACTCTGTGGGAGTATCGGGCATCCATCGCCCGGGATCAAGCCGACTTTCCGGCGTCCACCAGCCGATCGAGCTCGGCGACCGTCCGGGTGGAGGCCCCGTACTGGGCCATGACGAAGGCCCTGGCGACCTCGCCCCGGGTCGCGGCGGCCTCGGGATCGTCGAGGTCGCGGCCGAGCGCCGCCGACAGGTCATCGGGCGTGACGACCCGCGTGGCGGCCTTGCGGTGCAGGAGCTGTTCGACGGTTTCCTTGAAATTCGAGGTGTACGAGCCGAAGATCACCGCCGCGCCGTAGGCCGCGGGCTCCATCATGTTCTGGCCGTTCCGGCCGGGGTACAGGGAGCCGCCGACGAAGGCGACGTCCGACAGGCCCCAGACGGCCGAGAGTTCGCCCAGGGTGTCCACGACGACGATCGGCGGGTACTGGGATCCCCGGCTGGCCAGGAGCGCCGACTCGGGCGAATCGACCCGGCTGCGTCGGAGGACGGTCTCGCCCTCGGATTCGAGCCAGCCGGCGACCTTCTCGAACCGCTCGGGGTGGCGGGGGACCACGATCATCCGGAGCCGGGGATGCTGCTCGCGGGCGAGCTTGAAGGCGCGATAGGCGGCCTCTTCCTCGCCCTCCATGGTGCTGCCGGCGACGAAGACGAGGTCGGCGGGGGAGAGGGCGAGCAGGCGCCGGAGGGCGACGGTCCTGGGGTTCGAGCGGTCGCCTTCGAGGCCGTCGAACTTGACCGAGCCGGTGACCTTGACGCGGCTCTGGGGGATGCCCAGGTCCACGAAACGCTCGGCGTATTCCTCGGACTGGGCGGCGACGGAGTCGAGCCGCTTGAGGGTCGAGGAGAGGGGCCCTCGGAGCCGTTTGTAGCCCCGGTGGCTGCGGTGGCTGAGCCGGCCGTTGACGATGGCGACGCGGGCCCCGGCCCGCTTGGCGGCCCAGACGAGATTGGGCCAGAGTTCCAGCTCGACGAGGGCGAGCACGGTCGGCCGGACGCGGGCGATGGCGCGTCGGGCGGCCCAGGAGAAGTCGAGCGGGGCGTAGAAGGTGATGAGGTCGGGGTACGTGCGGCGAGCGACGGTCAGGCCGGCGCCGGTCGTCGTGGAGACCACGACGTCCCAGCCCGGCCGACGTCGCGACAACTCCTCGATCACGGGACGGAGGAGCATGACCTCGCCCACGCTCACGGCGTGGAACCAGACGCAGGGCTTGTCGCCGATCCTGAGGGGGGCCCTCCCGAAGAGCTTCTCGCGCCAGCCTTCGCGATACTTGCCGGCCGACCAGGCCCGATAGATCAGGACCGGGGCGAACACGATCAATAACGCAAGATAAACCAGGTTGAGCAGCAGGGGCATTCGGGGAGTCCTTTCCCGGAGCGGCGCCGCGTCCCTGACCGTCTCGCCCCCCGATCCAGAGTGACCGGGCGGGGCGGGTCGTGCGGCAGTCCCTCGGACGCGTGCCAGTGCGGCACGACGATCCGTCGGAACACGGGACAAAGAGAAGCAAGCACCGTGCCAGCGGGGGGCCCGGCCACCCCGAAATCGAGCCGACCGATCGGACCGATCGAGGCCGCCTCTGACCGCTAAGTCCCTCGGCAAAGGATCTTTAGGTCAGTTAGCGGCGCCGGCAGGTTCCATGAAAAACGTCCCGGAGCGGGATGCGCCGGGGCGTGAGGATTGTCGGTTTGTCGCGGAACGGGGCGGGGGACTTGAAGATTTTTCAGAAAACGTCGCCGCCGCCGTTGTTCCGCATGCAACAGGCTTTGAATTTCTTACCAGAGCCGCAGGGGCAGGGGTCGTTGCGTCCGACCTTCTTGCCGGTGACGCGGATCGGCTCCTTCTTGGCCCCGGAGTTCTGGCTGGCCTCGATCGCGGCCTCCTGCGAGGCGCGGATGCCGCCGCCGGCCGAGACGCCCACGGCCTCGGGCTCGTGCGCGGCGTGGATGGCCTCGGCCCGGTCGAGCTTCCAGCGCGAGCCGAGATACGACAGGAAGTCGGGGTCGATCTGCTCCATCCGGAAGACGAGGTCGGTGACCTTGTCGTTGACCCCGCTCCACATCTCCTCGAAGATCTTCATGCCTTCGCGCTTGTATTCGACCTTGGGGTCGACCTGGGCGTAGCCGCGGAGCCCGACCGAGCTCCGCAGGTGGTCCATGGCGCGGAGGTGTTCCATCCAGCTGGAGTCGAGGATCTGCAGGAGGAGGGCCTTCTCCATCTCCCGCATCTCGGGCCGGTGCTTCTCGTCGAGCAGGTTGACCAGGCCGAGCCGGGCCTCCTCGCGGGAGACCTTCGCCAGGGCGTCGGCGTCGACCTCCACGTCGAACGTCGCGTTGACGTACGAGATCAGGTCGGCCAGCGGCTTGGCCGAGGGCTCGGAGTAGGGGGACGACTCGGGCCCGAAGGCCGCGGTGATCTTGGCCTCGAGTTCATTCGAGAGGGCCGCGCCCTTGTAGTGCTTGTGGGCCAGCTCGAAGAGGTACCTCTCCAGCTCGGGCTTGAGCAGCGGCTTGAGGTCCTCGACCTCGACGATCGTGCGGAAACGCTCGGATGCCCAGGCAGCGAGGCCGTCGCGGTCGATCTTCGAGGGCCCGGAGGCGTTGCGGTCGGCGATGAACCGGGAGAACGCGACGCGGACGGGGAACTCGGATTCCTTCCGCTCGTAGTGATTCCGGGCCGCCTCGCGGACCTTCGCGGCGATGTCGGACTTGCTCAGGCGGTCCCAGCCGGAGGGGTCGAGGGCGAGCCCGAACTTGTGGTGGATCCAGCCGGCCAGCGACTTCTTGCCCCAGTCCTCGACGAGGAAGTCCTTCGCCGGGGAGAGGTCGACCGCGCGGACGGCCTCGACGGCCTTCTCGGCGAGGAATTCCTCGAGGCCGTTGCGGTCGAGTTCCAGCGAGCCCTTGTTGAGCTTGGTGAACTTGCGGAGGTCCTTGTCCTTCAGGCTAAGGCCGTAGCGGCTGTTGGCCCAGGTGGCGAGGGCCTGGAAGTTCCAGTCGGCCTGATCGCCGTCGGCCGGGACGTTCTCCTCCATGGACTCGCGGACGAGGTCGGGGGCCTCCCCCTCGGCGCGGTTCTTGGCGATGTCGACGGCGACCTCGAAGTCGGTCCCCTTGAACTCGCGTGAGGTGAACTCGACACCGAGACGCTGGCCGGCCCATTCGGCGAAGCTGGCGGCGCCGTAGTCGTCGGCGAGGTAGCGGGTGGCGGCGTCGGCGACCTGCGAGTCGAGCATGTCGAGGATCGCGTCCTTGGTCGGGTAACCGTCCAAGAGGCGCTGGCGGAAGGTGTAGACCCGCTTCCGCTGCTCGTCCATGACCTCGTCGTATTCGAGGAGGTTCTTGCGGGCGTCGAAGTTGCGTTCCTCGACCTTCTTCTGGGCCCCCTCGATGCGACGGGAGACCATCTTGGACTCGATGGCCTCGCCCTCTTCCATGCCGAGGCGGGTGAGCATCGCGCCGACCCACTCGCCGGCGAACTTGCGCATCAGGTCGTCTTCGAGCGACAGGAAGAACCGCGAGGTCCCCGGGTCGCCCTGGCGGCCGGCGCGGCCGCGGAGCTGGTTGTCGATGCGGCGGGACTCGTGCCGCTCGGTGCCGATGATGTGCAGGCCGCCGAGCGCGGCGACCTCGCGCCCCTCGGCCTTCATGGTGTCCTCGTACCTGGACACCGCCTTGACCCAGACGTCGTGCGGGACTTCCAGGCGGGTGGGGTAGACGATCCGGCCGTCCTCATCCTTGAGGACCTTGAGGTCGGCCCAGGCCATGAACTCGGGGTTGCCGCCGAGGATGATGTCGGTGCCGCGGCCGGCCATGTTCGTCGCGATGGTGACCATGCCCTTGCGGCCGGCCTGCGCGACGATCTCGGCTTCCTTCTCGTGGAACTTGGCGTTCAGGACCTGGTGGGTGATCCCGTACTTCGCGATGATGTCGGAGATCTCCTCCGACTTCTCGATCGAGGTCGTGCCGACGAGGATCGGCCGGCCGGTGGCGTGGACCTCGCGCATCTCATCGATGATCGCCTTGTACTTCTCGCGGTCGGACCGGTAGATGACGTCCGCGAAGCTCTGGCGGGTGAGGATCCGGTTGGTCGGGATCGCGATGACGTCGAGGTGGTAGACCTTCCAGAACTCGTTGGCCTCGGTCATGGCCGTGCCGGTCATGCCCGAGAGCTTCTTGTAGAGCTTGAAGAAGTTCTGGAGGGTGATGGTCGCGAGGGTCTGGCTCTCCTCCTTGATCTTGACCCGTTCCTTGGCCTCGACGGCCTGGTGCAGGCCGTCGGACCATTGACGGCCGGTCATGAGGCGGCCGGTGAACTCGTCGACGATCACGATCTCGCCGTTCATGACGACGTAGTCGCGATCCTTGCGATAGAGGTGGTGCGCCTTCAAGGAGTTGTCGATGAGGTGCGGCCACTCCATGTTGCCGGGCGTGTAAAAGCTCTCGATCCCGGCGATCTTCTCGGCCTCGCGGACGCCCTCGTCGTTGAGGTGGCAGGTCCGCTCCTTCTCCTTGACCTCGAAGTGCAGGCCGGGCTTCAGCAGGCGCGAGATGCGGTCGGCCTCGGCGTACTTCCGGACGTCGTCGAAGGCCGGGCCGGAGATGATCAGCGGGGTCCGGGCCTCGTCGATGAGGATCGAGTCGACCTCGTCGATGATCGCGTAGTGCAGAGGGCCCTGGGCCTGCTGCTCGCGCGACGGCTTCATGTTGTCGCGGAGGTAGTCGAACCCGAACTCGTTGTTGGTGCCGTAGGTGATGTCGCGCCCGTAGATGTCCTGGCGTTCGTGGGCGTCCATGTCGGACTGGATGGCGCCGACGGTCAGCCCGAGGCCGTTGTAGAGGGGGCTCATCCACTCGGCGTCGCGGCGGGCGAGGTAGTCGTTGACCGTGACGACATGCACGCCCTTGCCTTCGAGCGCGTTCAGGTAGGCGGCGAGGGTGGCGACGAGGGTCTTGCCCTCGCCGGTGACCATCTCGGCGATGTTGCCGCCGTTCAGGACCATGCCGCCCATGAGCTGGACGTCATAGTGTCGCATCTTGAGGAACCGCCGGCCGCCTTCGCGGCAGACGGCGAACGCCTCGGGCAGGATGTCGTCGACGGTCTCGCCCTTCTGGATCCGGGCCTTGAACTGCTCGGTGCGCTCGCGGAGCTGCTCGTCGGTGAAGCCCTGGAGTTCGGGCTCCATGGCGTTGATGCGCTCGGCGATCGGGCGCATCTTGCGGATCTGCCGCTCGTTGGAGTTGCCGAACAGGCGCACCAGTCCGTCGGAGACCCCTTCCGAGAAGGCGGAGAAGGCGTCGCTCGTCTTGTCCCACAGATCGCTCAGCAGTTCCATTGCCCGTTACGCCTCGGTCGAAGGGGTCGAGTTTCCGATCTAAGTCGAAATTGACGATTACGTTACAGCGCTTGGCGGGGCGCGGTCAAGGCGAGCCGGCGCTCGCGGGCCCGCCTCCTTCACAACCATAGGACAGGTTCCGGCTTCCGGTTCGCCAGAATCGGGCGAATGGCCGACGACGATCGAACCGCCGTACCATCGAACCGGATCGAAGGCGCGGGCGAGCCTCTCCCGATGCCGCCCGAATCGATGTCTCGCCTCACAGCGAAGTCGGATCTGCCGATCCGTCGACGTTGGCCCGAGTCGACGGATCGGCAGATCCGGTTAAGTGGTCCCCTTCGATCGGGTGTCGTGCGGCATCGGGGGATGCCCGCCCCGCGCGAGAAGCCGCGAATGGCGCCCGCGGGCTTCGTCCTCGATGCCCCGGGGGGGATGGGCCGATTTTCAACCTAAGGCCTCACTGGGCCAGGGTTTCCGGAGACGGAAACCCGCAATCGCCTTTGAACTCCGGCTGCGACATCAGACCACCAGCCGGAGGCTCCCCGGGCGGGAGCGCCGGGCCTCCTCGATGGACTCGGCGAGTTCGGAGAAGAGGTCGGCGATCAGGTCGCGGGGGCGGAGTTCCCGCACGGCGTCCTCGACCAGGCCGGCGATCTCGGACAGCTCGGCGAAGCCGTACATCCCGCCCGATCCGCGGAGCTGGTGGGCGATGGTCGCGACCCGGTCGGCGTCGCGGCGGTCGAACGCCTGCCGCAGCTCCCGCAGGCGCGAGGGCAACTCCTCCAGGTAGTCCTGGACGAGTCGGTCGAACTCCCCGAGCCGCGAGCGCTCCGCGGGGGCGCGGGCGGCGTCGTCCGGCACCCCGACGCCCGCCGACGTCGGGGCCGGGCACCGCGCGGGGAGCAGCCCGGCCAGGAGCGAGTAGAGCAGGGTGCGGTCGACCGGCTTGCTGAGGTACTCCGAGCAACCGGCGGCCAGGCAGCGGTCGCGGTCCTCGCTCATGGCGTGGGCGGTGAGGGCGATGATCGGGCGGGTGAAGCCCCTCTCTCGCAGGAGACTGGCCGCGCCGTAGCCGTCGAGTTCGGGCATCTGCATGTCGAGCAGGATCACGTCGAACTCGGAGGACATGGCGATGTCGACCGCCGCCCGACCATTCTCGACCGTGACCGCGTCGAGCCCCGTGGGCGCGAGGAAGGCTTCCAGGATCCGGCGATTGTCGGGGCTGTCGTCGGCTAGCAGGACGCGGCCCGAGAGCGCCGGCGGCGTTGCCGGCCGCGCCGCGTCATTCTCGACGCCCCGGCCGAGCATGGGCACGCGCCTGGCGTCGACCCATCGGACATTCGCGGCGAGCTGGCGGATGGGGAACCGGACCCGGAAGGTGCTCCCGGCGCCGGGCTCGCTCTCGACCGTGATCTCGCCCCCCATCGCCTCGGCCAGGCGTCGGGTGATGCTGAGGCCCAGGCCGGTGCCGCCGTATTTCCGGGTCGTCGACGAATCCCCCTGCTGGAACGGGGCGAAGATCCTCGCGAGCTGCTCGGCGTTCATGCCGATGCCCTGGTCCTCGACCTCCAGGACCATCTCGGGCGACCACGAGGCCCCCATCGGCGACCCGGTGATCCGGAGGACCACCTTGCGGTCGGGCTCGGTGAACTTGATCGCGTTGCTCAGCAGGTTCACCAGGATCTGCCGGACCCGGGTGGGGTCGATGACGACCGAGTCGGGGAGCATGCCCTGTCCCTCGACCTGGAGCTTCACCCCCTTCTCGTCGGCCCGGACCCGGATCGAGGAGACCACGTCGAGCGCGACCTGCCAGGGGCAGCAGGGGACCGGGTCGAGTTCGAGCTTGCCCGCCTCGATTTTCGAGAGGTCGAGGATGTCGTTGATGATCTCCAGCAGGTGCAGGCCGTTGCGGCGGATGGCGGCGAGCGTGGCCGGGCCTTCGAGCCGAGACCGCTCGGGGTCGCGGAGCAGCTCGGTGTAGCCGAGGATCGCCGCGATCGGCGTGCGGACCTCGTGGCTCATGTTCGCCAGGAACTCGCTCTTGGCGTGGCTGGCGGCCTCGGCGGCGTCCTTGGCCTGGTTCAACTCGGCCTCGAACCGCTTCTGCTTGCGGATGTCGCGCGAGATGGTGGCGACGCAGAGCGGCTCCTGGCGTTCGGGGCTGCGGACCAGGAACATCAGGTGTTGCATCTCGATGAGCTGGCCGGTCTGGAAGTTCCGGAGCGGGGTCTCGCCGTGCCAGGCCCCCTCGACCAGCAGGGAGGGCAGGGCCTGGTTGCGGAAGACCCCCTGGCCGACCTCGGTGAGGTATTCGGGGATATAGGTGGAGCAGGCGGCGCTGAGGGACTCCATCCCGACCAGGTCGCGACCCGAGGGGTTGATGTAGGTGACCCGGCCGTCGAGGTCGGCCATGGCGATGAAATCGGTGCTGTTCTCGACGAGGGCGACGAACCGGCGGCGGTCCTCCTCGGCCTGGATCCGCTCGGTGATGTCGATGCAGCAGCCGATGTACCCCTCGAACGCGCCGGCGCCGGTGTGTCGGGGGATGCCCGAGTCGAGGATCCAGCGGTACTCGCCGTCGTGCCGGCGGAGCCGATACTCCATCGAGAAACTCTCGCGGCGGTCGAACGCCTCGATGTACGTGTCGAGGCTGCGCCGGAAGTCCTCGGGGTGGATGCCCTGGGCCCATCCGTCGCCGCGCTCCTGCTCCAGGGTTCGGCCGGTGAATTCGAGCCACTTCTTGTTGAAGTAGTTGCAGGCCTTGTCGACGCCCGACATCCAGATCAGGACGGGGGCCGAGTCGGCGAGGGTCCGGAACCGCTCCTCGCTCTCGCGGAGGCTGGCCTCGGCGGCCTTGCGGGCCGTGATGTCGCTCTCGATCGCCATGAAGTTGGTGACGACCCCGCGGTCGTCGCGGATCGGCTGGACCTCGACCGCGACCCAGTAGGGGGTGCCGTCGCGGTGGTAGTTAACGATCTCGGCCTCGAATCCCTGGCCGGCCCGAACCCGATCGCGCATCAATTCGACGGTCGCCGGGTCGCTGAGCGGGCCCTGGAGGACCGAGCCCGGCGTCCTGCCCAGGACGTCCTCCAGTTCATAGCCGGTCATCCGCACGAACGCGGCGTTGACCCACTCGATCCGGCCCCCACCGTCGGTGAGGACGACGGCGTTGTCGGTCCTCGCGGCGATGAGGGCGAGCTTGCTGGAGCGGGCCTCGCTGTCGCGCAGGGACGCCTCGGCCTTCTGCCGCTCGGCGATCTCCTGCTGGAGCTTGGCGTTGGCGGCGGCGAGCTCGGCGGTCCGCTGCTCCACCCGGCATTCGAGGTCGTCGTACGACTCGCGGAGCTTCTGGTTGGCCTCGAAGAGTTCGAGGCTCTTGCGCTCCAGGATCGCCTCGGCCTGCTTGCGGGCCGCGCGCTCGCGCTCGACGCGACGTTTCCAGACGGTCTCCAGATCAGTCATGGCCCGCCCCGCGACGGACCAGGCGGAACCGGACGCGGGTCATCGGGACCGGCCCGAGGTCCTCCCACGAGACGTCGATCGGCTCGCCGTAGTGCGCGATGCAGCCGAGGATCAGCCCGCGGGCGAAGTCGCCCAGCGGCCGGGCCGAGCTGTAGATGATGTTCAGCCCCGGCCCCTGTCCGGCCTCGGGCTGGAAGTGCGGCAGCTCGGCGTCGGGGTAGAGCTTCCGGACCTCGACGTGGATGTGCGTCTCGATGGTCGCCAGGAACTCGAACGCGTCGCGGACGCCGACGAAGAACTGGGGATACAACTCGGCGAAACGCCCGAACAGGTATTCGCCGTAGGCCTGCAGGAGGTCCGGGACCGGCACCCCCAGCTGGCGAGAGAGCGCCAGGACGATCTGGAAGACCTCCCGGTGGTCGTAGGTCCCGACGGCCGTGTAGCTGCCCCCGGACGGCAGGTCGGCCTCGTCCAGGATCGCGTCCACGACGTCCATCCCGAAGCGAGCCTCGACCATCTCCAGCAGCTCGGTGAAGACCACACCCTTCATCGTTGCCCCCTCGGCGCACACGGCCTCGTGTCCGCCCCTGGACGCCCGCGAACCCCGCCCGGGCACGTCGTCCCCGGGGACGTCCCCCGCCCGCCACTTCGCGGTCTCGTTGGACAATTCCCCTTGAGTGCAAATCGAGCGCCTCTCACCCGTCGAACCCCACTGCGGCCCGCATGATTTCGCACAACCCACTAGAAGAAAATGGTTTGCAGCAATGAGATCGGAAGCCGCCGCTTTTGCTCAATTCTCAATCTGGGGCAATCCATCTGGACAATCCCGGGATGATCGGGCGTGTGTCTGAGAAATCGGACAGGCCCGGTAGACACACGAGTCCGGGCGGGGCCACTCGCGGGGAGGGGGAGTTCTGGTACCATGGTGGGCGCGGCGATCGGGGCGGAGCCCGAGCGGTCGCGGGGCATGGCGTGGGGCGAATGGCGTGAGGCGATTGATCTTCCTCGGCAGCGGGACCTCGACGGGCGTCCCCGTCCTCGGCTGCGACTGCCCGGTCTGCCTCTCCACCGACCCCCGTGACTCGCGCACCCGGCCCAGCGTGCTGTTCCAGTTCCCCGCGGGGAACCTGCTGATCGACACCACGCCGGAGATGCGCCTGCAGCTCCTCAGGGAAAAGATAGGACACGTTCACGCGATCGCGTACACCCACGCCCACGCCGACCATCTTTTCGGGCTCGACGACGCCCGATTGTTCCCCAAAGCCATCGGCGGCCCTGTCCCGATCTTCTGCGAGGACGCCACCGAGGACGACATCCGGCGCGTGTTCCACTACGCCTTCAGCGACCACGCGCAGAAGATCCCCGCCGGAGGGGTGCCCAGGATCCGGTTCGAGCGGGTCCGGCCTTACGAGGAGTTCGAAGTCCTCGGCGAGCGGGTGATGCCCGTCCGGCTGGAGCACGGCCGGTTCCAGGTGCTCGGCTATCGAGTCGGCAACCTGGCGTACTGCACGGATGTCAACAGGATACCGGAGGAGTCGATGGAACGGCTCCAAGGGCTGGACGTCCTGATCCTGGACGCGCTGCGGTTCGAGAGCCACCCGACGCACTTCAGCCTTGACGAGGCGCTCGCGGTGGTTGCCACCTTGCGGCCGAAACATGCGTATTTGACGCACTTATCGCACGTCTTCGGTCACGCCGAGGTCGAGGCAACCTTGCCCGAAGGTGTGTCCCTCGCCTACGATGGGCTCAGCCTGGAGTTCTGAGGCGGTCGGCCCCGGGCACGAGACTCGCAGCGACCGCAGGCCGGCCATCCTCGGCGCCGGCCCCGACTGGAGAGCGCACGAAATGCCGGTTGACCCGTCGTTCCAGGACCGCCTCGCCCGCCACGGACAAGGCCACCTCCTACGCTGGTGGAACGAACTCGACGACCGCGCCAGGGCCAGGCTCTCGGCCGAGATCGAGGGGCTCGACCTCGACGAGATCGACGGGCTCGTCGCCGCCTTCGTCAAGGGGGACGGGGCCGAGGCCGCCGTCTCCTACGACCGCGTCGAGCCGGTCGAGGTCTCCCGGCTGCCCCAGACCGACGCCGAGCGCTCGACCCGCAGGAAGGTCGCCGAGCTGGGCGAGGCCGCGCTCGCGGCGGGCGAGGTCGCCGTCGTGCTGGTCGCGGGCGGCCAGGGGACCCGGCTCGGGTTCGACGGGCCCAAGGGCACGTATCCAATCGGCCCGATCCACGAGACGAGCCTCTTCCAGATCCACGCCGAGAAGATCGTCGCCCTCTCCCGGCGGCACGGAAAGCCGATCCCGTTGTACGTGATGACCAGCCCGGAGAACCACGAGGCGACCGTCTCGTTCTTCGAGGGCCACGACAACTTCAGCCTGCCCCGGGTGCGGTTCTTCGTCCAGGGCCAGATGCCGGCCGTCGACCGCGAGACGGGCCAGATCCTGCTCGCCGCGAAGGACCACCTTGCCCTCAGCCCCGACGGCCACGGCGGCACGCTCTACGCCCTCGCCCAGCCCGGGACGGACGGCGGGCCGAGTTGCCTCGACGAGATGAAGTCGCGCGGGATCCGCACGATCTTCTACTTCCAGGTCGACAACCCCCTGGTGAAGATCGCCGACCCGGCGTTCCTCGGGCTGCACCGGCAGGTCGACGCCGAGATGTCGTTTAAGGTCATCGAGAAGATCAACCCCGACGAGAAGGTGGGCGTGGTCGTCCGGCTCGCCGGGACGCCCCAGGTGATCGAGTATTCCGACCTCCCCGCCAGCCTCGCCGAGCGCCGGGAGGCCGACGGCCGCCTGGAGCTGTGGGCCGGCAGCATCGCGGTCCACATCCTCGAACGGTCGTTCATCGAGCGCCTGGTCCACGGCTCGACCCGGCTGCCGTTCCACCGTGCGATCAAGAAGGTCGAGTTCCTCGACGAGACCGGCGGGCCGGTGAAGCCGTCGTCGCCCAACGCGGTGAAATTTGAACGGTTCATCTTCGACGCATTGCCCCTGGCCGAGCGCTGGGCGATGGTCGAGACGGACCGGTCGATCGAATTCGAGCCGCTCAAGAACGCGACCGGTTCCGACTCGCCGGCGAGCGTCCGGCAGCGGATGACCGAGAACTTCGCCGACTGGCTCGAATCGGCCGGGGCGACGGTGTCGCGGAGGTCCGACGGCACGATCCCGTTCTTCATCGAGATCAGCCCCCTCTTCGCCCTGGACGGCTCGGAGCTGAAGTCGAAGATCGAGCCGGGGATGGTTGTAGACGGGCCGCTGTCGCTCCGCTGAGTCTCGACGCGAATAGCAGGATACGTGACGGATCGCCTTCGAGTCGCAACGCTTCAGGAATCGAGCGGGATATGCTGCACGCCGTCGTGATGGCCGGTGGGAGTGGGACGAGGTTCTGGCCCAAGAGCCGCCGCAACCGGCCGAAGCAATTGCTGAAGCTCTACGGCGACGCGACGATGCTCCAGCAGACCGTCGCGCGGATCGAGCCGCTGGTCCCCGCGGCCCGCACCTACATCATCACCGGGTCAGATCAGGCGGCGGGCACGGCCGCCCAGTTGCCGGACCTCCCCGCCGGGCACATCGTCGGCGAGCCCTGCCCGCGCGACACGGCGGCGTGCGTCGGGCTGGCGGCGCTCATCGTCCACAAGGCCGATCCGGACGGCACGATGGTGGTCATGCCGGCCGACCACGTCATCACGCCGGCCGAGACCTTCCGCAAGACGGTCCAGGCCGCCGTCGACGTCATCGACGCCGATCCGACCACGTTCGTCACCTTCGGCATCCGCCCGACCCGGCCCGAGACCGGCTACGGCTACATCGAGCGCGGCGAGGAACTCGGCCGGCCGATGGGGATCGCCCTGAACAAGGTCGTCCAGTTCCGCGAGAAGCCCGATCGGGCCACGGCCGAGCAGTTCATCGCCTCGGGGAACTTCGCCTGGAACTCCGGCATTTTTCTCTGGCGTGCCAAGGCTATCCTCGACGCCCTCGCCGTCCACCGTCCCAATCTGTACGCCTCGTTGATGCGCGTGGGCGAGGCGCTCGGCACCCCGGATGAGGCCGCCGCCATCGCCCGCGAGTATCCGTCGATGGAGAAGATCCCCATCGACAAGGCCGTAATGGAGAAGGCGCCGAACGTCCGCGTCCTCGAAGTGGTCTACGACTGGAACGACGTCGGCGACTGGCGGGCCCTGACGGCGCTGGTCGAACCCGACGCCTCGGGCAACACCATCCAGGGGAAGGTGCTGCCGGTCGAGACGAAGAACTCGATCATCGTCTCCGACGACGGCGGCCTGATCGCCACCCTCGGCCTGGAGGACGTCGTGATCGTCCAGTCCGGCGGCGCGACGCTCGTCGCCAGGCGAGACCAGCTCGACAAGCTCAAGGCGCTCGTCGAGGGCCTCGACAAGGCTGGCCACGGCGAGACGCTCTGACACTTCGACCTGGCGATTTTTTCGGCCGTTTCTCAGTACACGCGGCCCGGAAGTGCTGGGCGCGGGTCTCCCGACGCCGCCCCAATCGTTGACGCGCGAGATCGGCCAACCCGGTCTCCAGACCGGCTCCTCGGATCAAGATACAAAGGGTCTGGAGACCGGGGCTTGTAGTACGACGGGGCCACGGTTGGGGCGGTGTCGGGAGACTCGCGCCCAGCGCTTCCGCACCCGCGACACGCCTTCAATTGTCCCCATCCCCCATCACCCATCGACTAGCACCCGTCGGCCCCATGCCCGAACATCTCACCCGCATCCTCGGAATCGACTTCGGCCTCCGCCGCGTGGGGGTGGCGGTGAGCGACTTCCGCAAGAAGATCGCCACGCCGGTCGAGGTCTACGGGCGGCGCGACGCAATCCAGGATGCGCGTTACTTCAAGAGGCTCGTGGAAGAGAACGACGCGGAGCGGATTGTCCTGGGGTTCCCGTTCCACACCAGCGGCAACGCGGGGACGCTGGCGGTGAAGGTCCGCGAGTGGGGAACCTGGCTGGCCGAGACGACGGGGTGTCCGGTCGCCTACTATGATGAGCGGTACAGCACGGCCGAGGCCGATGCGGCGATGCGGTCGGCGGGCCTGAAGTCGAAGGACCGCAAGGCCAAGGTCGACATGCTCGCCGCGCGGATCCTGCTCCAGAACTACCTGGACGACGGCTGCCCCGAGTCGATCGACGTCTCGACCCTCGGGGCCCCACTGGCCGATGAGCCCCCGAAGGAAGCGAAGGACGACTGATGTCGAGCACCCTGATCGTCGGCTGCGGTTTTTTGGGTCGACGCGTGGGCAAGGTGCTGGCCGATCGGGGCGAGGTCGTCTTCGGGACCAGCCGCTCGGAGCGGGGAAGCGAGGCCATCCGGGCCTGGGGGATCGAGCCGGTCCTCGCCGACGTGACCCGCCCGGAGACGCTCGACGCGCTCCCGGGCGTCGACCGCATGCTCTATTGCGTGGGGTTCGACCGCACGGCCGGGATTCCGATGCGGGCGGTCTATGTCGACGGTCTCAAGGCCGTCATGGGACGCATGGAAGGCCGGGTGGGGAAGGTCGTCTACGCCAGCTCGACGGGCGTCTATGGGCGCGACGCGGACTGGGTGGACGAGGACTCGCCGGCCGAGCCGAGACACGAGTCGGGCAAGGTTTGCCTGGAGGCGGAGGACTACCTGCGCGGCCTGGGAGTGCCCCTGGTGATCCTGCGGTTCGCGGGGCTCTACGGCCCGGATCGGGTGATCCGCAAGACGGCCATCGAGAAGGGCGAGCCGATCGTCGGCCAACCGGACAAGTTCCTGAACGTGATCCACATCGACGACGCCGCGACGGCGGCCGTCGCCGCGCTGGAGCGTGGCAAAGCCGGTTCGCTGTACATCGTGAGCGACGACCGCCCCGTGCACCGGACCGAATACTACGGCACGATCGCGGAGTTCCTGAAGGTCGCCCCGCCCCGTTTCATCCCCCCCGCGCCCGGCTCCCCCGAGGCGGCGAGGGAGGAGGCGAACAAGCGGGTCCGCAACACTCGCATGAAGGACGAGCTTGGCGTCGTCCTGACCTACCCTGACATCACCACTGGCCTCCCCGCCGCGCTGGGCTGACCCCGCCGGAATGCGGGAGCGGAGCTACCGTTTCCGGACGGATCGGATGAATCACACGCCACGAGATCGTCACATCGGCCCGGCCCAGGCCGATGCCTCCACACGAAAGCGGCAGTTCCGCTCCCGCACTCCAAATCAGGCACTGGCTTCGATGACGCAGCCGATGGGGCCCTTGGAGATCTCCATGCGGGGGTCGGGCCCGTAGGAGAGGACCTGCTCGCGCTTCAGTTCGGCGAGTTCCTTGTGGGTGGTCAGAACGATCGCGCGGCCCTCGTGGTCGACCTTCCAGGTGAGCGTCTCGGCGGTCTCCTCCGAGTGTTTGAAGATCTTCATCAGCATCTCGACCACGTAGTCGTAGGAATGCTCCTGGTCGTTGAGGATGACTACGTGGTACGGCGGCTGGCGGCGGACCTCGGGGCGGGCGTCGGTGCCCGGCTGGGGGGCGGGCCGGGTGGTGGTGACGACGGCGTCGGTCGGGCCGTCGGGTCGCTCGTCGTCGATTGCCATGGCGGGCGGGCCTCGTGGACAGGTTGCGGCGGTGGACCATCCTTCACTACAATATAGGTTTCCTTCGCGGACAGGCCAAGCAATCCGGGGATCGGTCAACATCATGGCGGCGATGAGTTCTGGAACGGCCTTGCGCCAGCTTCAGCAGGCCCAGGCGGGATTGAAGAAGGCGCGACAGGCCCTCCGCGCGGCGAGGGAGGCCGACAACGACCCCGAGTACAACGCCAAGGCGCTCCGGATCGGCTGGGCCAGCCTCGCGCAGACCTTCCGGCTCCTCGCCGAGATCCCCGTCGAGGCCGCCAACGACGCCGTCCTAACCAAGCAGCTCGCCGTCCAGCGCTACGCCACCTCCCTCCTCGTCCGACTCCGCCGGATCGTCCGCAACGAGCCCGGCGCGATCGACGCCGAGGATGACGAGATCGACGAGGAATAAGCCCTCCTCCTCCGATCGAAACCATCGGGCGCGGCCCGGAAGCGCTGAGCGAGGCCTCAAGCGCCAGGCGCGGGTCTCCAGACCTCGCCCCAACATCCGCCGCGTCGTACCGCAGAAGATCGGGTCTCCAGGCCCGTACCCTCAGCCAGGACAAAACGGGTCTGGAGACCCGATCCGGTGGTCACCTTCGGCGTCGGTTGGGGCGGGGTCTGGAGACCCGCGCCCAGCGCAGGATGTGGCCATGATCAACCTGGAATTTAATAAGCTCTCATTCATGCCCCGCCCTGAACGCACCCCGCCGCAGCCGCCCCCGAATGCCATGCCGGACCGCTCGCTCACGCCCGAGGGCGAGCTGCCCACGGTCGCCGTGCGATCGGCGGGGTTGCACCCGTTCGTCTACCGCAAGATGGTCATCGGGCCGACCACCCCGGCCCGGCCCCGCGACGGCGACCTGATCCGCGTCGTCGACCGCGACGGCCTGCCGCTCGGGTTCGGGTTCTGGAACTCACGGTCCCAGATCACCGTGCGGATGCTCGCCGCCGGCGTCACCCCGCCCGGCCCCGACTTCTGGGCGAGCCGGATCGACCAGGCGATCGCGTTGAGGAAGGATTTCCTCAAACTCGACGAGGTCTCCGACGCCTACCGCGTCATCCACGCCGAGGCCGACGGCCTGACCGGCCTGATCGTCGACCGCTACGCCGACACGCTATCCGTCGAGATCTTCAGCCTGGCGATGTACCAGCGGATCGGTCCGATCCTGGCCTTGCTCTCGGAGCGGTTGGGGACGACCCACGCGCGGGTGCATGTGGATGAGAAGATCGCCATGGCCGAGGACTTCCCCGGCCGGCCGATCGCGACGCTCAAGCTGCCCCCGAGGGTCACGATCGCCGAGAACGGCGTCCGGTTCCGGGTTCAGTTCCAGGGGGGCCACAAGACCGGGTTCTTCTGCGACCAGCGCGAGAACCGCGTGCAACTCGCCCGGTTCTGCGAGGGCAGGACCGTACTCGACGCCTGCTGCTACTCCGGAGGGTTCGGGCTGTACGCGATGATCAAGGGCAAGGCGAGCGAGGTCACCTGCATCGACCTCGACGAGAAGGCCATCGCCATGGCCCGCGACAATGCCAACGCCAACCAGGTCCGCCCGAACATCCTCCAGGCCGACGCCTTCGGCTACCTGCGGCAGATGCAGGCGAACGACAGGACCTTCAGCGTCGTCGTGCTCGACCCGCCAAAGATGATCCCCTCGCGCCTGGACATCTCCGCCGGCAAGCGCAAATACTTCGACCTGAACGTCCTGGCCCTGAATTGTGTAGAACCCGGCGGCCTCCTGCTGACCTGCTCCTGCTCGGGCCTGCTCTCGCCCGAGGAGTTCGTGATCCTCCTCCGCGCCGCCGCGCGGAAGGCCGGGCGATCGGCCCAGATCCTCGCGGTCACGGGCGCGGCGGCGGACCACCCGGTCGGGATCGAGGCCCTCGAAGGGGCGTATCTCAAGGCCGTCTGGATCCGCGTCGGCGAGCGCAACGGGCGAGGGGCGTCGCCGCTGGCGGACGATGGGTTCGACGACGACGACGGCGGCCCGATGGAGGTCTGACCGCATGCCCCCGATCGCCGACGGGTCCGACGTCGAACTCGCCTCAGCGGACGGCCGCAACCGGGTCCGCTTCGAGTTCGGCCGCTCCGTCCCCCCCTCAGACGATGGCTGGATCACCTATCGCATCGAGTGGTTCCAGGCCGATCCGCCGTGTTCCTGCATCCTGGAAGACGGCGAGGAGTTCTCACTCTTCCTGAACTCCGAACCCATCGATGAACTGCAATCGCTCGTCGATGGGATCCGGGGCGTGCTGCGCGGGGACGAGAGCCTGTTTCGGTTCGAGCCGATCGATGAGCGGGAGTTCCTGTTCGAGGTCGCGTCGGAAGGCGGCCATTACCGGGTCTGTTGCCGCCCCGACGCCGTCGACCGCTCGATGCGATGGTTCGTCGGAGTGGGGGTAACGGCGGCCGGCCTGGAATCCTTCGCCGACCGACTCGACGCGATCCGGAGTTGCCGGCCGTAGGGACCGCTTTTGCGGACCAATCTTCTTGTGGAATCATGAGATTGGTCCGCAATAGGGGACCGTACGAGGATCGGCTGTTGCCAAGCCGCCGGTCTCGCGTACGATGAGGCGCCATTTCACTGGACCGGGATCACGCGCGGGGTCTGTTGTGCCGAGCTTGACCGTCGAGAATTACGTCAAGTCGATCTACCTGATCTCCACCCGAGATGAGCGCCACGACGCGGTGGCGACGGGGGAGCTGGCGTCCGCGCTCCACGTCTCGCCGGGGACGGTCACGGGGATGCTGAAGACCCTGTCCGAGGCCAGCCTCGCGACCTACACGCCCTACGAAGGGGCCCGGCTGACCGACGCCGGCGAGCGTCTGGCGCTCAAGGTCCTGAGGCGGCACAGGCTCCTCGAACTGTTCCTGGTCCGCACCCTGGACATGCCCTGGGACGAGGTCCACGAGGAGGCCGAGCACCTGGAGCACGCGGTCTCCGAACGCCTGGTCGACCGAATCGACGCCTTCCTCGGCCTGCCCGACGTCGACCCCCACGGAGACCCCATCCCCCGCGCCGACGGCACCCTCGCCGCCACCGAGGGGCTCCCCCTGGCGCAGTTGACCAAGGGCCAGGCGTTCCGGATCGTCCGGGTCGTCGACCAGGATTCGGCCTTCCTCCGCTACCTCAGCGACTGCGGCCTCGACCTCCACGCCGAGGGGACGTTGATCGAGAATCGGCCGGAGTCGGGTGCGATGGTGGTGCAGATCGCTGCGAAGCCGATCGCCCTCGGGATCGAGGCGGCCAGGAAAGTCCTGGTGAAAGCGATCGGCTAACAGCGTGGAGTGCGGAAGCTCGCTTCCTCCTTCGCCCGGTGGGAGCTTGCTCCCAAGGAGAGACATCGAATCGCGGGCTCCCGGTCCTCCCACGGACGCGGAGCAAGCTCCGCGAGAACAGGGCGGAAGCGAGCTTCCGCACTCCGGGCGGCTCAATACCGGCGTGGGTCCAGACCCTCTTTCAGGGCCTTCTGCGCGGCGTGGAGGCTCCGCGTGGTGTAGGCGACGGTGAAGGGGTGGCTGGGGACGGCATGCTGGGGGTCGGCGAGTTGCCAGGCGAGGGCGAGGGCGGTCTGGCCGAGGTCGATGCGGTCGGAGGCGTGCCAGGCGGCGGCGTTCCAGAGGAGCATGCGCCGGAAGAGTTCGAGGCGGGCGGCGATGCGGTGTTCGAAGAGGTACCGATAGGCACCGGCGTCGCGCCTGGGGTCGAGGGGGTCGCCGCCGAGCCGCAGGGTCATCTCCTCGGCGAGGTCGTAGGTCAGGGGGGATCGGTCCACCCAGTCGGGGCAGGCGTCGAGGAGGTCGTCGACCCGCCAGCTCAGCTCCTCGAAGGGGACCGACGCCGGGTTGAAGTCGCCGAAGCGGTCGGCGAACGGCCGGGGCTGGAAGCCTTCGCCGATGACGCGTTCGATCCAGTACCGGAGCGCCAGATTCGTGCCCGGGCCGCAGAGCAGGTGGCAGCCGGCCAGCAGCGCCTCGGCGACCTCCGGCGAGCACTCCACGGGCTCGTTGCCGGTCGTGATGTTGTCGTCCTCGATCAGCAGGCGGACGATGTCGGGCGTCTGGTCGCTGTGCCCGATCACGTCGAGGATGCCGCGCTCGACGTGGCAGAGGAACGCCGCCCCGGACCATTCCGCTGGGCCCTTGGCCGACAGGATCAAGGTCGCCCGCCCCTCGCCGTCGACCGCGCTGACGAAGTGCGGGCCCGGGACCCGTCGGGGGCAGGTGACAAGCATCAGGTCGCGACCGGCCGAGCTTTTCGCCGAGAGCCGCTGGCCTGCGCGGGTGCGGAGGGCCTGGTCGGGGTGATGCACCGAGAGGTCGACGAGGGCCGTCTCGACCGACGGATCCTGGGGCGAGCGGACGAACAGGCCCTCGATCGCCGACTCGCGGGTGATGGGGTCGTGGGCGTAGCAGAGCAGGCGGAAGAACTGGACGAGGCCAGGGGTGGTGGGGAAATCTTCGAGGCCGGCGAGGATCTCGGAGCGGACCTCGGGCTCGACGGCGTTGAGCCCGTGCAGGGCGATCCACGAGCCCTCGGGCTCCTCGGCGAGCTGTTCGGCGAGGGCGTCGAGGGAGGTGTCGTCCATCAGCTCGTTGAGTTCGTCCCAGCGGTCGAGCAGCTCGTCGTGCCGCTCCAGGATCCCCGCGCCGTCGAGCACGGCGAGGGCATCCCACGCGCGTTCGGCGGGGAGGTCGGGCTGGACGAGCAGGCCGTCGGCGAGCCGTTCGAGGAGTTCGGGCGTGGCGAGGGTCTCGACGATACGGAGCACGATCTCGCCGTCGGGCCCGCCGAGGCGGTGGAACCGCCTCGCCAGGCTGGCGCGCAGGACCTCGGCCGGGAATCGAGAGATGAGGCGGTCGAGCACGCTCGCCTGCCGGGCCCCGCTGTGGTCGTGGCCGTCGCGGAAGGCGTCGAGGATCTCGTCGGGGGTCTTGCCGGGGACGTCCATGTCAGCCTGTGTGCTCCTCGGCCGTGAGCTGGATCGGTGGGGGGGGAGTGAGGGCAGGGGGGGCGGCGGGCGATTCGAGCCCGGGCCAGACGAAGGTCGCATCCCGTTCGATCATCGCCGGCTCGCAGAGGTTCGCGGGGATCTCCGTGAGGAACCGGCTCGGCTTGGCGATGTACTGCGGGCTGTGCGGGCCCCGGCTGGTGAGCTGGGGGTAGGTCAGGATCAGCTCGTCCATCGCCCGGGTGACGGCGACATAGAACACCCGACGCTCCTCCTCCAGGCCGCCCTCTTCCTTGAGCGAGCGGGCGTTGGGGAAGCTGTCCTCGTTGAGACGGAGGAGGTACACGATTGTCCACTCCAGGCCCTTCGCCTGGTGGATGCTCGTGAGGACCAGGCGGTCCTCGGGGTCGGCGGCCTCGATGGTGTCGACGCCGTAGATGTCGCCGGCGAGCAGGAGGTCGGAGATCATCCGCTCCAGGTTGTCATACCGCGCGGCGAGGAGGACGAGCTGTTCCAGGTCGGCGAGCCGATTCTCCGCGCGGTCGTAGAGCTTCTTCAACGTCTCCGGATACCCGCCGCGTAGCACGGCTGCGAGGGCGTCGGCAGGACGCGTCTCGGGGTTGACGGCGCGGATCTGCATGAGGTCGCCGACGAACGCCCCGAAGAACCCGCGTGACTTGGCCGGGACGGATTTGACGACCTCCGCGGTGGCGATCGCGATCAGGGGGTTCTCGGTCCGTTCGAGCATCTCCCAGAGGGCCTGGCTCTTGGCCGGGCCGATGCCGGGGATCATCTGGAGGAGCCGTTTCCAGGAGGACTCCTCGCGCGGGTTCGAGATCACCCGGAGGTAGGCCATGGCGTCCTTGATGTGGGCCTGCTCGAAGAACCGGACGCCGCTGCGGATCTGGTAGGGGATGCCCCGGGAGACGAGTTCCCCCTGGAGCAGGATGCTGTCGTGGTGGTTGCGATACAGGACGGCGAGCTGCTTGAGCGAGAGCCCCTCCTGATGGCGCTGGATGATGTCCTGCACCAGGAATTCGGCCTCCTCGTAACCGTCCGCCGTGGGGACGAGCATCGGCAGCATGCCCTTGGAACGCGCCGAGACGAGCGTCTTGCCGAAGCCGGACGTGTTCTGGGCGATCGAGGCATTGGTGAACGCGACGATCTCGGGGGTGGAGCGGTAGTTCACTTCCAGGCGGTGGACGTGGACGTTGGGGTTGCGCTCGTGGAACTTGAGGATGTTGTCGTAGTTCGCGCCCCGGAACCGGTAGATCGACTGGGCGTCGTCGCCGACGGCGGTGAGGTTGTTGGAGCCGCTGTGGGCGAGCGTCTCGATGATGTGGGCCTGGACGGTGTTCGTGTCCTGCATCTCGTCGATGAGGATGTGCTTGAACTGACGCGCCTGCGCCTCCAACTGCTCGGGGAACGCGTCGAGGAGCTTCGCCCAGAGGCCGAGGAGGTCGTCGTAGTCCATGCAGTTGGCGGCCAGCTTCCGGCGCTTGTAGTGCCGCTCGGCCGCGATAATCTCGGCCTCCCACTCGGCCAGGTCGGGGTGGCGTTCGCGGATGAGGGTCTCCAGGGGCGTGCCGGTGTTGAACGTCATGCTGAAGAGGTGTTGAATCGTCGCGGGCTTGGGCGCGTAAATGTTGGTGTTGTAGATCAGGGCGTCGGTCATGGCCGACTTGATCAGGTCGCGCTGGTCCTCGGAGTCGAGGATGGTGAAGTTGGGCTCGAAGCCGAGGATCTTCGCCGAGCGCCTGAGGAGCCGGTTGCCGATGTGGTGGAACGTGCCGGCCCAGATCCGGCTGGCGGCGGCGCCGATGAGGCTTTCGAGCCGCGAGACCATCTCCCGGGCGGCTCGCCGGGTGAACGTCACGAGCAGGATCGACTCGGCGGGGACGCCCTTGGCGATCAGGAACGCGACCCGGTAGGTGATGACGCGGGTCTTGCCCGAGCCCGGGCCGGCGAGGATCAGGTGGTAGCCGTCGGGCGCGGTGGCCGCCGCGAACTGCGCGGGGTTGAGGTCGGCGGCGAACTGCTCCACCAGCCGGGAGTCGGCGGACTTCTGGAGGCGGATCTTTCGCATGGATGGGGGCCGCCGACGGACGGGGTCGAGGACAAACTGGCGTCGTCAAAATCCGTTCGGACGCTATTATACGAATTCAATCGCCCCTGGGGACCGTATTCCCTCGGAGCTGGACGGATTGTCAGGAGTGCCCAGGGATGGCGACGATGGACGCGACGCCGGAAGCCACGATCCTCCGCGAGCCGAAGGTCTACCTCGTCGGCCGCCAGATGGTGAACGCCGAGGCCCTGACGCAGTTCCTCGACGACCACGACGTCACCAAGTGGTCGACCGACACCGAGGAGGCGGGCGAGAAGCTCGTCGAGGTCGCCGGCCGGCTCTGCTACATGTCGTTCGCCAAGCCCCGCCCCGGCGGCAACTCGGCCTACATCGGGCACATCCTCGAAGTCGGCCACGGCTCCGTTTTGGAGCACGCCGTCTTCAACCTGATCCTCACCGGCGTCTCGCGGTCGTTCACGCACGAACTCGTCCGGCACCGCGCGGGCATGGGATACTCCCAGCTCAGCCAGCGGTTCGTCGACGAGTCCGAGTGCGCGTTCGTCGAGCCCGAGCCGATCGCCGCCGACCCCGAGTTGCACGCGATCTGGCTCGACGCGGTCCAGGCGGCCCAGAGGTCGTACAAGCAGCTCGCCGACGGCCTCGCGGCCAGGTTCGCCGACATCGAGGACCGGACCCTCCGACGAAAGAAGGCGCGCGAGGCGGCGCGGAGCGTCCTGCCGAACGCGACGGAGACCAAGATCTTCGTCACCGGCAATGCGCGGGCACTCCGGCACTTCATCGAGATGCGGGGCGACGCCGCCGCCGACGCCGAGATCCGCCGTGTCGCGATCGCCGTCCTCAGGCTGCTCCAGGAAGACAGCCCGAACCTGTTCGGCGATTACCGCGTGGTGGACTTGCCCGAAGGCGGACAGGCCGTGACGACCGATCACAAGAAGGTGTGAGCCCCTCCGGGCGCGAACGATGGTCTCGCCGTTTGCGGGTCATCCCTCCGCCCCAACGGCACGACATTCTCCGCCCCGACCCCGCATTCCCCCTCGATTGCGATGGACCCGAGGGAATTCGGGATATAGAATTGGCACGCTCCCACGGGCGATCCCCATCTCGAAATGAGAAGGGGGTTGCCCGCTTGACGGCTCTCCCTCCCCGGTTGGCGATCGCATCCGGCTCCGCCCCCGCCGCGACCCCCATCTCACGACGAGCCCGGCCCCGATTCCCCTGCGCGACGCCCATCGATCAGGCCGCACCCCGCGACGGCTCGCAACGTCCCCCCACTCCGCCCTAATTCTTTCCGGGTCATCGCACCATGAGCACGGCCGATCGTCCGGTCACCGGCGTGCTGGAAATCCAGGCCAAGGGGAACGGTCTGCTCCGCGACCCGGCCCGGAACTACAAGATCCTCCCGAACGACGTCGCCGTCGACGCCGCGCTCATCCAGCGCATGGGGCTGCGCCCGGGGGTCAAGATCGTCGGCGTGGCGACGGGGGCCCCTTCGAGGCTCGCGACCATCGAGACGATCGAGGGCGTCGCGCCGGATGACTATCTGAACGTCCGCGACTTCGACGAGCTGACCGCGATCGACCCGCACGAGGTGATTCGGCTCGAAACGGGCAAGGACCCGCTGGGGACCCGCGCGCTCGACCTTCTGACTCCGATCGGCAAGGGCCAGCGCGGCCTGATCGTCGCACCGCCGCGTTCCGGCAAGACGGTCCTGCTCCAGCAGATCGCCGCGGCGATCACGGCCAATCATCCCGAGATGCACCTGAAGGTCCTGCTCGTCGACGAGCGGCCCGAGGAAGTCACCGAGATGCGGAGGTCGGTGAAGGGGGAGGTGATCGCCTCCTCGTCCGACCAGAGCACCGAGGAGCACATCCGACTGGCCCAGCTCACCGTCGAACGCTCGAAGCGGATCGCGGAGGGCGGCGGCCAGGTCCTGATCCTGCTCGACAGCCTGACCCGGCTGGCGCGGGCGTACAACAAGGGATCCAACTCCGGCCGGACCATGAGCGGCGGGGTGGACATCAAGGCCCTGGACGTCCCCAAACGCCTCTTCGGCGCCGCCCGTGTCTTCGACGAGGGGGGCTCGCTGACGATCCTCGCCACCTGCCTGATCGACACCGGCAGCCGGATGGACGAGCTGATCTTCCAGGAGTTCAAGGGCACGGGGAACATGGAGGTCGTCCTCGATCGACGCCTCGCCGACCGCCGGGTCTGGCCCGCCGTCGACCTCTTCCTCTCCGGCACCCGCAAGGAAGAACGCCTCCTCGACGCCGACACGCTCCACAAGGTGACCCTCGTGCGCCGGACGCTCTCGGGCATGAAGCCCATCGAGGCCATGGAAGCCCTCGTCAAGCAGCTCGCCAACACATCGAGCAACGCCGAGTTCCTCGCGAAGATCAAGTAGGGTGTGGTGGCCGCGACCTCGCGGCCTCCGCACCGACGTGTGCCCTCGCGCGCATCCCCCCATCGCCCGAAATCGACGCGCCGCGTCCCGACCTTGCCCGGATCGGAAGCCGAAGTTACGCTGGACTTACCGCCACGCGTCGCACCTGGTCGGGCATCGATTTCCGGGGGAGGGTTCGCATGGACCTGGACGAGTTCGACGACGATTCGACCATCCCGCTGGGCCCCGCCCCGCAGGCCCCTCAGTCCGCTCCCAAGCCGCTGCCCCGGATGTGGAAGGCGGAGGATGAGGACGACGACGAGGGCGAGACTCGGCCGATCCGGAGCGTGAAGCCCGGCGGCGCCGGCCCGGCTCCGGTGAACCCGCCGCGCGCCCCCGCGCCGACGCCCGATCGCCCCAAGGCGCCCCTGGAACGCGGCGGCCCGAAGACGGCGAAGCCCAAGAGCAAGGCATCCGCAGACGACGACGATCGCAAGGTCAAGATCGAGGAGACCCCGCTCCTCGACACCTACGACACCCGCAAGCGGGTCCGCGTCCTGTTCGGCATCGGCCTCGGGGTCGTCGCGATCATCGCGGTGGTTTTCGGCCTCAGGATGCTCGGCGGGAAGGCCGAGGAAGAGGTCCTCGTCGACGAGGGCGGGATGGTCGAGCGGGCGAACGCTGATTCCCACGACCGCGACGAGGAGGAAGCGAAGACCCTCTTCGAAAACGCCAGGAAGGTCGCGGTCAACGGCAAGGTCAACGACTCCAAGGCGATGCTGGAGAAGCTGGTCAAGCTCTACCCCAAGACCGTCGCCGCGCGGGAGTCGAAGGAGGCGCTCGAACGCCCCTCGAAAAACCTCCCGATGTTTCTCGACGGCCCGACGGTCGTCGCCGCACCCAGCGAGCCCGCGCCCGAGAAGGCCGAGCCGAAGGAAGAGCCGCCGAAGCCGACGCTCCTGGCCAACGCCTCTCCCCCGGCTGTGGCCGGGACGGGGGAGGCCACCATCTTCCGGCCTTCGAACGCCCTGCCGGACGCGCAGAAGCCCAGCATGCTGAAGAAGGACGCGACCCCGGGGGCCTACGTCCCGCCGCAGCCCGTCGGCAAGCCCGTCCCCGCGGGGTTCCGGCCGGTTACGGATGCCGGACTCGACCCCTCAGGCTACCCCCGCCAGATCGTCTCCGACCGCGACGGGGGCACGATGGTGTTCATCCCCGGCGGGACGTTCAACATGGGCAGCGACATCGGCGAGCCGCAGGAACGCCCGTCGCACCCGGTCACCCTCGCGCCCTACTACATCGACCAGCACGAAGTGACCGTCAAGCAGTTTTCCCTCCATAGCAAGGAGACTGGCCGTCGCGCCGAGGCGGGGCCGCCCCCGAGCGAGAAGGGCCCGGCCGACCCGCAGGCGGTGCTGAACTATCCCGTGGTGAACATCAACGCACGCGAGGCGCGGGCCTACTGCGAATGGGCCGGCAAGCGGCTCCCCACCGAGGCGCAGTGGGAGATGGCGGCGCGGACGATCGACAGCCGCACCTACCCCTGGGGCAACTCGGCCCCGAGCTGGCCCAGGCCCCGGTCGTCGCGGCAGGTCGACTTCGTGATGTCGTTCGAGAACGACCGCTCGCCTTATGACGTCTACGACCTGGCCGGCAACGCCTGGGAGTGGACCATGGACTACTACGACTCGAAGTATTTCCAGCAGATCGCCAAGGGCGCGACGAACCCCAGCGGGCCGCTGAACAGCCGCTACCGGCCGCCGCTGGTGACGGTGAAGGGGGGATCCAAGGCGTTCGTCGCCTCGTGGCGCGACGGACTGAAGGTCGAGACCCGCCTACCCTACGTGAGCTTCCGGGGCGTCCTGATCCTGCCGGATGCGATGGCCCCCGCCACGCCGGGCGGCTCCGCGCCCGCCCCCGGAACCGCGACGGCCCCCGCACCGCCCCCGGGGAACACCAGCGCGCCGGTGCCATTCTGACGTCGCCGGATCCGGGTCGAAAACGCACGCGGGGCCTCGTCGAGCCGGATGGTCGACGAGGCCCCGCGTGCTAAGCCTGCTCAGATCCGCGAACCCTTACTTCTTACCGGATTTCGCCTCGACCGCCGGCGCAGCGGGCTTGCTGCTCGTCTTCTTGGTGTCGGCGATCTTCTTCTGCTTCGCCTTGTCCTTCGGTGCCTTGTCGCCCATGGGAACGATCCTCCCCTTGGCCAAAACCGAGACGTGACGTGTGAAGAGTGTCCGGCCGGAACCGGCCATCGCTTAGCTTGCAACACGGCAGGCGATGGGGCAAGTGGGAATCTGAAAAATCCCGGGGTGATGATCGGAGGCGTGGAGTGCGGAAGCTCGCTTCCGCTCGGTCCTCGCGGAGCTCGCTCCGCGCGCGAGGTCGAAGGGATCGCCCTCCATTCGACGCCGTCTCTCGGGAGCAACCACCCGCCGGGTGAGAGCGGAAGCGAGCTTCCGCTCTCCGGGCGGATGAGACTGCGGCGCTCCACTCTTCGCTCAGAACGGCTCGTAGCAGGCCCGTCCGGGGTTCTTGCACTCGCGGAGGCTGACCTCGCCGTCGTCCGGGCCCCAGCCCTTGGTGGTCTGGCCGCACCAGAAGATGGTGGTGTCGTACTTCGGGTCGTCCTCGTCCATGTCGGGGGGCGGGGCAGCCGTGTAGATGAGCATGCCGTTATGGCGGATGTGGCGGCAGATCGGGCCCTTCGGGGCGGGGGGCGATCCCTCGCCCCCGCATCCTGGCCCGGGATCTCGTCAGGGGCCATGGCCGATCAGGCCTCCAGGTAGCTCTTCCCGACGGCGGTGAGGAGGGCCCGCTTGACCACGGTGGAGGTCAGGGGGACCTTGTAGCCGTTCATCGAGAGCGGCTTGGCGCCTGCGGTGGCCGCGGCGCCCGCCTCGGCGGCGGTCTCGGCGGTCACGGCCTTACCGACGATGGCCTTCTCGGCGGCGCTCGCCCCGGTAGGGGACGGGGGCCACGCCGTAGAGCACGACCTTCGCGTCGGAGACCTTGTCGCCGTCCATCGTCAGGTTGACCGACGCCATGACGAGGGGCCAGTCGTGGGCCTGCTTCTGGCGGGCCTCGTAGCTGGCGTTCTTGCCCTTGACGGCCGGGATCGTCAGCTTGACCAGGAGCTCGCCGGGGGCGAGGGTCAGCTCGCGATCGTCATCCGACTTGGGGACCTTGTAGAGGTCGGCGACCGGGACGGTGCGCTCCCCCTTCGGGCCCAGGATGGTCGCCGTGGCGCCGAGGGCGACTAGCGGCGTGGCCAGGCTCGACGGCGCCACGAACAGCGCGTCGCCGTCGGTCATGAAGATCGCGTGGTAGCGGTTGTCGCCGGTCCGGACGAGGCTCTTGCCGTCCTTCTTGGCGAGCAGGCCGTTGCCGGCGCGGAAGTACCAGCAGCGGGGCCGCTGGAGCAGGTTGCCGCCGACGGTCGCCATGTTGCGGAGCTGCGGGGTGCCGACCTCGGACGCCGCCTGCCAGAGGGCGGGGTAGGCGTCCTTGAGGCCCTTGTGGGCGAGCAGGTCGCCCAGCAACGTTCCCGCGCCGATGGTCATGCCGGAGGCCGCGTCGCCGGTGATCCCGGCGAGCGCCTTGGCGTCCTTCAGGTAGACGACCCGCTTGGGGCTGGACACGTAATCCTTCATCCGGGAGATGAGGTCGGTCCCGCCGGCGAGCGCCTCGGAATCGGGCGCGGAGAGCGCCTTGACGGCCAGCTCGGGGCTCGTCGGGCTGGCGTACTCGAATGCGTTCATAGGATTACGCTTCCCCCTTCTTCGAGGCGAGGGCGTTGAGGATGTTCATGGGGGACATCGGGAACTGCGCGACACGCACGCCGATGGCGTTGGTGACCGCGTTGCCGATGGCGGCGGCGGTGCCGATCGTCGGCGGCTCGCCGATGCCGATCACGCCGCGGGCCTTCATCGCGGGGGTCTCGTAGGCGTGCAGGACGATCTCGGGGATGTCCGTCGCGCCGGCGAGCTTGTACAGCTCCATGTCCGGGTTGAGCATCACGCCCGTGCCCGGGTCCATGATCCGCTCCTCGAACAGGCCGTAGTTCAGGCCGCCGATCACGCCGCCGTAGACCTGGCTGTCCCAGGTGAGCCGGTCGAGGATCAGGCCGGAGTCCTGCACCGCGACGATCTTCTTGAGGTAGACCACGCCGGTCTCGACGTCCACATCGAGCTCGACGAACTGGACGCCGCCGACGCCGGTGGCCGACAGCTCGGGCGAGCTGCTCCCGGTGACGGTGATCGGCATCTGGCCCAGCTTGCGGCAGGCGTCCTTCCAGGTGGCCTTGGCCTCGCCCTTGACTAGCAGCTTGCCGCCCTTGAGCGACAGGTCCGCGGCCTCGGCTCCGTAGGCCCCGGCGACCCGCTTGAAGAACTCGCCGCGGGCCTCGAGCGCGGCATTGTAGGCCGGCGGGCACATCGACGGGGTGGTCGTCGAGCCGCCCGAGGCCTGCCCCGGCGGGTAGCTGGAGTGGCCTATCTTCGAGGTCACGTCGAGGACTTCCAGGCCGAGGACCTCGGCCGCGATGATCGCGAACAGCGTCCGCGCCCCGGTGCCGATGTCCTGCGTGCCGGTCTTCATCTCGACCGAGCCGTCGGGATTGATCGTGCAGGCGACCTTCTTGTCCGGGCTACCGCCGCCGCCCCACTGGTGGAGCGCCATGCCGTAGCCCTTCTTGATCGGGCCCTTGCCGTTCGTGCCGCGCGGCTTGCGGTTCTGCCACCCGATCAGCTCGGCGCCGATCTTGATCTGGTCCTTGTAGATCTCGGTGCGGTTGGCGCGGGTGACGCGCTCGGCTTCCTTGAGGTTCTTCAGCCGGAATTCGAGCGGGTCGATCCCCAGCTTGTCGGCCAGGTCGTCCATGGCCGCTTCCATCACGATGCAGCCCTGGGGGTGACCCGGGGCACGCATCGCGCGGGCGGAGCCGCCGTTGACGAAGATCTCGGTGTGGGCGCGGGAGACGTTCTCGACGTCGTAGACGTAGGGCAGGGGGAACTGCGACCCGCCGCGCGAGCCGCCGGTGCCGGAGGTCTCGGCCACGAGGGCGGTGACCTTGCCGTCCTTCGTCCCGGCGATCTTGAGCGTGGCGAACGCGCTCGGCCGGTTGCCGCCCGAGAGGTGCTCGTGGGCGCGGTCGAGGAACATCTTGACCGGCCGGCCGGTCTTCTTGGCCAGCTCGGTCGCGGCGTGGCCCCAGACGTCGGCGCTGAACTTCGAGCCGAAGCCGCCGCCCATCACCTCGGCGATGACCTCGACGTTGGTCACCGGGACCTTGAACTTCCCGGCGAGGTCGCCGGCGGTCGCCTGGACGCCCTGGGTGCTGGCGTGCGCGACGATCTTGTCGTCGCCCTCCCACCAGGCGGTGAGGCCGTGGGATTCGAGGCAGACATGGGTGATGACCGGGACGCTGTAGGACGCCTCGACGACGGCGTCGGCCTTCTTGAGGGCCTCCTCCGGCTCGCCAGCGACGTTGGCGCGGCCGCGACGGCGGTTCGGGGTGGCCTTGTCGCCGGGGAAGACGACCGGGGCGCCGGGGGCCGACGCCTGGGCCTCAGTGGCGACGTGCGGCAGGACCTCGTACTCGATCTTGATGGCGCGGACGCCGTCGCGGGCGAGTTCCTCGGTCTCGGCTGCCACGGCGGCGATCTCCTCACCCTGGTAGCGGAGCGTCTTGCCCGCCTCCAGGAGGATGACCACGCCCTTGACGCCCTTCGAAGCCTCGGCCGCCGACACGTCGATCGATTTGATCTTGGCGTGGGCGTGCGGGCTGATCAGGAGCGCGCCGAAGAGCAGGCCCTTCGGATTGACGTCCGAGGGGTACTTGGCGCGGCCGGACGCCTTGTCGAGGCCGTCCATGCGGGGGATGCGGGTGCCGATGAGTCTGGGGTTTTCGGGCCAAGCGGCCATGTGTCACGCTCCCTTCGCCGCTTTGGCCGCGGCCAGGGCCGCCTGGAACACGCCCATGTACGTCCCGCAGCGGCAGATGTTGCCGTCGAGGCCCTTCTTGATCTCGTCCAGGGTCGGCTCCTTGCCGGGGTTCTTGTCGAGGAACGCCTTGCAGGCGGTGACGAAGCCCGGGGTGCAGTAGCCGCACATCAGGCCGTCGGCCTGGTGGAAGGCGTGGGGCACGCCCTTCTCGCCGGTGTCGAACGACTCGACGGTCTCGATCGTCTTGCCCTGGCAGGCGATCGCCAGCGTGGTGCAAGAGTAAATCGGGGCGCCGTCGACGATCGTCGTGCAGGCGCCGCAGCTCGCCCGATCGCAGACCCGCTTGGGCCCGGTGACGTCCAGGCGGTTGCGGAGGGTATCGAGCAGGGTGCTCCTCGGCTCGACGGTGACCTGACGCTCCTCGCCATTCACCTTGAGGGTGATGGGGACGTCGCCGGAGAGGACTTTCACCTCCGGCTCCTGCGCGGCCTTGGCCTGCTCGACGACGGCCGTCGCCTGCCCGGTCAGGACCGCGGTCGCCGCCGCGATGCCGGACCCCCGCAGGAAGTCGCGGCGGCTGTGCCCGCCCCGATCGCTGGGATCTTTCTCTGTCATCTCGACCTGTCTCCCTGGGGAACCTCGCGGCGCCTCGGCCCTGTTGGTGGGCGCCCCCAACCGGCATGGAGCCACGTGGCACTATCGCCGCCCATTGTTGAACCTTCAAGGGGGCACCGCGTCCCCGGAGGCGATTCCGGAGAATCTCCGACCAGCGTCCCCATCGATGCAGCGTGGCTCCCCTGACGTGTCGACATCATTCGGAGCCAGTTCGTGTGCCACCGCCTTGTCAGTCCGATCAGAGGACCGGGGAGAGTTCGCCGCCTCCCAAGGGACCGAACGCGGCGACTCTCGCGATCGGTCCCCGGGGAATCTTGCTGGTCAATTGTTCGAAATGGTCAGCGTCCAGTGGACCTGCGGCTGGGCATGGAACGTCTTGCCGGGGGAGAGCCCCGCGTTGGCGTAGAGGTTCATCGACGAGCTGAACTGGATCGACTCGGTCCCTGGCAACGAAATCGGCACGCGGGTCTGGTACTCGTAGGCGAAGAAGGCGGACTCGCTGGGGTGGTAAGGCATCGTTCCTGGGTTGTACTGGAACAGCCCGTAGTTGGGCAGGCTGACGACCGGGAAGAACGACCCGAACGGGCCGCTGGCGAGGTTGTAGATGCGGAGACCGGAATTGTTCGGGGTATTCATCTGGACCGAGATCTGGTTCGTGACCAGGGAGAGAGTCGCCTGGCCCATCACGTTCACATTCGTCGTCGCCGTGTTGATGCCGTCGGTGCCGTAGATTTCGAACGTGAGCGTGACGTAGTCGTCGCTGGAGTTGGTCGGGGTGGAGTCCGAAGTGGCCCATGTCGCCGCGGCGGGGTTGCCGGACGCATCGACCGTGCTCACGTTGGAGCCGGTACCGACACCCAGGAGGCTCCCGGTCGCGGAGGACGAGACCTCGGCGTCAATCGTGCCCGCGTGCTGCGCCGACACGGTAATCCCCGACGCGCCACTCAGTCCGGTTGCAGTGTCGATACCCGAGGCGACGACCGAGGTCGCAACGGAGGAACCTGGCCCCTGCGCGACCGGCAGCGTCTGGTTGAGGGTATAGCTGACGAGGACGTTGGTGGGGTCGGTCGCCGAAGCCGAAGTTCCAACCGAGCCAAATATTAGTGTGCCTGGGTTCCTGTTGAATATGGGCGCCGTCAACGATCGCTCCTCCAGCCGACTCACCTGCTGCAGATCCCGGGGCACGAAGCGGACCAGACGGCGAGAACGGGCGTTCCGAGTCATCCTGATGCTCCTCGTCGTTGGCTGTTCACGAACTCACCGCTCCCCGTGCACGACCGCGCAATCTCCCCGGCCCACGGCGACGTCACGCGTTGGGCTCGCCGCACGGCCGAGGGAAGTTGAGGGCCGACTTTCCTACGACCGAGAGGGCCTCGGTCCTGCCGGAACAAGCCTTATCGAGATGGGATTGGGGAGAAAGCAAGGTGATTGGGCCCAGGCCCTCGCACGGGCCATTGAGCCGCAAGAGCCCAGATTAGTGGGAATTCCTTGCGAGTCAACACACAACAAACCCGATCCACAAAAAAAGCAAACCAAACCTCGCATCTGAATTTATCATACAAAACCATTCCCAATCGTCAGCCCGACTCAAACATCATACATATCAATTTGTTTCATTCAATTCCTCGGGAGAATTGTGCCTGGATTCGCGGGTGGCAAAAGCCGGCCCGTTCCGGCTCCGCCGCGACCGCCGAACGATGAGTCCGAGGGGCCATCAGCCTCGGCCGGTTGCAGTTCGGACTAAATCGGGCAATTCCTCGGCTTTGGATGACCTTGGCTTGCGACGATCGGCTCTCGGGCGGGGACCGCCGTCATCGCTGGTCCCCCGAAGATCGACCTGAACCATCTCGCTGCCTTGATTGCGAAATCCAAGGATCACGACCTCTCGAAGAGTCGGACGAACGTCTGCTCACCGCCGTGACGGTTCCAGGCGATGGCCACCCGTGGTACAACTGCAGGTCACGCCGCATGGCAACCAATGTCAAAATGTAGAAATGCAATCGCTTTACGATGCGGACCCGGTACTAGCAGCGGTGAAGTCGTCACGGTTCGGCTCAAGTTTTGCGTTGATGAGAACCAGGAGTCGAGGTCGAAAACCGAAGGTGACCCCAGGTCTCCCCCGACAGTCCATAACCGCCAGGATAATCGCGATGACCGAGCCGATCAGCGAGGGCGAGGCGACGTTGTTGCCGGTCGCCGACCCCGACGCGGATTTTCCCGACACCGAGACGGCCCCGGGGCGAATCTCGTTGACTGTAAGACTGGCTGTCCTCACCGCCATCGTCGCACCCCTGGTCGCGGTGGTGGCCGCCCCCTTCATGGTCTGGGGATGGGGGTTTCGCTGGACCGACCTGGGCCTTTTGCTGGTGCTCTACGTCCTGACCGCCCTGGGGATCACGGTCGGCTACCACCGGCTGTTCGTCCACCGCTCGTTCGAGACGAACATGGCCGTGAAGTTCACATTCGCCGTCCTCGGCTCGATGGCGGTCCAGGGGCCGCTGATGATCTGGGTCGCCAAGCATCGTCGGCACCACCAGCACGCCGACAAGCCGGGCGATCCGCATTCGCCCCACGTCCATGACGGCGGGGTGCTAGGGGTCCTGCGAGGCGCGTGGCACGCCCACATCGGCTGGCTGTTCGCCCCCGATCCCCCGGACCTCGACCGGTATGTCCAGGACCTGAATCGGAGTCGCACCCTCCGGGCGGCGAGCGCCCTTTTCCCGCTCTGGGTCGCATTGGGCCTGCTCATCCCGGCCGTCCTCGGCGGGCTCCTGACGGGGGCGTGGTCGGGTGTCTGGACGGGGCTGATCTGGGGTGGCCTGATCCGCATCTTCCTCGTCCACCACGTGACCTGGAGCGTGAATTCGGCCTGCCACCTGTGGGGCCTGAGGCCCTACCGGAGCAATGACGAGAGCCGCAACAATGCCGTCTTCGGCGTGCTGGCGATGGGCGAAGGTTGGCACAACACGCACCACGCCTTCCCGACCTCGGCCCGTCACGGGCTGAGTTGGTGGCAGATCGACGTAAGCTACTGGGTCATCTGGACCCTGGCCCGCCTCGGGCTCGCCTGGGACGTGAAACTCCCGAGCATCCAGGCCCAACGGCAGCTTCGACGGACGGGATCCACTTGATTCCGACGATCGAATTCCCTGCCCGGGCCTACCTCTTGACTTGGCGGTATCCTGGCAGAGGAAGCCTCCGAGGCCCATCTGCCGGGAGCCCTTTCCGGACTCTGTCGCTGCCACGCCCTGGCTGGGCATTCACGGACCCGATAGGGTGGAACATAATACAGCCTGACTCATGCCCGGACGATGGTTGTCAGGGCAGCGGTCAAATCGTTGGACCGAGAGTTCGCCTGAGCACCCTGCGCGTCTCGCTGGCTTCGGGCGTGTCGTGTTGATGTCGATCACTTTCTACGCGACATGAGCAACCTGCCCGATGGATCCGACGTCGCCCACAATCGAGGGATTGGCCCGACGCTTGATCGCCTTCGAGTCGACGCGTAAACCCTCCGGCGGGGCGGCCGGTGTGGCGATGCGGGCGTGTGGAGCGTTGCGAGGTCCCCTCGCCAAGTTCGTGGGAGAGGCTGGCTATCGCTCCCTCCTATCGCGGGCCCTCGCGATAGCCAAGGCCGAGGCCCCTTCGCTGGGCCCGGCCAGTGTGGGGCCGGACGGCTCATTGGAAGGCCTGGAGGGGCTCGGGCGGGATCAGGACGCGGACGCGGGAGCAGTCGTGGTGGCCCGGCTGCTCGGGCTACTGGTGACCTTCATCGGCGAACCCCTGATGTTACGCCTGGTACTCGACGCGTGGCCGGATGCGGGCGAGGCCGAAATCGATCGGTTCGGTGAGAGACGACCATGAACACGGGAGACAGGGTCACCATACGGAAGCTGCCGACGGGGGTGCCGGGCCTGGACGAGATCCTGGGCGGCGGGCTTCCCGAGTACTCGTTCAACATCATCGCCGGCTCCCCGGGCGGCGGGAAGACGACCCTCGCCCATCAGGTCATGTTCGCCAACGCCACGACGGAGCGTCCGGCCCTCTATTTCACCGTGCTGGGCGAGCCTCCCATCAAAATGCTCCGCTATCAGCAGCAGTTTCATTTCTTCGACCCGGCCAAGCTCAACACCGCCGTGCGGTTCATCAACCTCAGCGAAGTGGTCCTTGCGAATGACCTCGACGCGGTCCTCGCCGCGATCGTCAGGGAGGTCGAGGCTACGAATCCCGGTGTCGTGATGGTGGACTCGTTCCGCACGGTGGTGCGGAAGGCCGCGGGCGGCACCGGCGTGGCGGAATTGCAGGCGTTCGTCCAGCGGCTCGCCCTCCACCTCACCAGTTGGCAGGCGACGACATTCCTCATCGGCGAGTACACCGACGGCGAGATCCGCGACAACCCCATCTTCACGGTGGCCGACGGCCTCTTCTGGCTGTATCAGCAAGTCGAGCGGAACTCCATCGTGCGGAAGCTCCAGGTCATGAAGCTCCGAGGTCAGGCCTCCGTCCCGGGGCTGCACACCTTCCGCATCACCGCCGACGGCGTCCAGGCCTTCCCCCGCACCTTCGGCCTCACCGGGCGGGTGAAGAAAGCCCGCGACCGGCGGCGGCTCTCGTGCGGCGTCGCCGAGCTGGACGCGATGATGGGCGGCGGCATACCCGAGGGGGACAGCGTGCTGATCGCCGGGCCATCGGGGTCGGGCAAGTCGGCCCTCGCCTCCCAGTTCATCGCCGAGGGCCTACGCCGCGGGGAGCCGGGCATCGTCGCCATCTTCGAGGAACGCCCCGAGGAGTACGCCGGGCGGGCCGCGAAGCTCGGCATGGATTTCGACGCGCCCCAGCGGGACGGACGCCTCGAAATCCTCTACCTCCGCCCCCTCGACCTCTCGGTCGACGAGACGTTGCGGGCGATCGTCGACGCCGTGGAGCGGACGGGTGCGAAGCGGCTGGTGATCGACTCGCTCGCCGGCTTCGAGCTGGCCCTGGCCCCCGGCTTTCGCACCGACTTCCGCGAGTCACTCTACCGGATGATCGGGGCATTGACGCGGACCGGCGTCACCATCGTGAGCACCGTCGAGCTGGTCGAGAGCTTCACGGAACTCGCCCTCAGCCCCTACGCCATCTCGTTCCTGAGCGACGACATCGTCCGGCTTCGGTACGTGGAAATCAACGGCCAGCTCCGCAAGATCCTGATAGTCGTCAAGATGCGGGCCGGCGACCACAGCAAAGACATCGTCGAATTCTTCGTCACCCCCGGGGGCCTGAGGCTAGGCGAACGGCTGATGGGCTACCGAGGCCTCATCACCGGCGTTCCCAGACCGCTCGGCCCCGCGGACCGTGACGGCGAGCCGGGACTCGGCCCGGCCGGCTGAAAAGAATGGGGGGGAATCATGTCGCCGGGTTTCGCTCTCGATTCAGATGGCCCCACTGCACCGATCGGGAAGCTATGCCGGTACCTGTCCGAGCGTTCGCCCCAACCGATGGTCGCGGTCCAGGGGAACACCCACGTCGTGACCTATCTCAACCCCGCCTTCGCCCGACTGGTTGGCAGAGAGGTCGCGGACCTCATCGGCCGCCCATTCGCCGAGGCCGTGCCGGAAGGGGAGGAGAACGGGTGCTTATGTCTCCTCGACCGCGTCTTCCGCACGGGGGCCCACGAGATCCTCGCCGAGCAGGAGCACCTCCAGACGCGAGCTGGTCCGGCCTATTGGTCCTACTCGGTGTGGGCGATCCTCGGGGACGACGAGCATCCGGCCGGCGTCATGATTCAGGTCACCGACGCGACGGAGACCGCCGTCTTCCGCCGGCGATCGACGGCGATGAACGAGGCACTCCTCGTATCGGCGACGCAGCAGCACGAGCTGGCGGAAGAGGCGAAATTGCTCAACTCGCGACTCCAGGCCGCCGTGGAGACGAGGGACCACTTCCTCGCGGTCTTGAGCCATGAGCTGAGGAACCCGCTCGCCGCGATCCTCAACGCCGTCAGTCTCTCGACCCGCTCGGGCACGAGGGAAGACCTCGAATGGAGCCGGGACGTCACCGCCCGGCAGGTCAAGAACTTCGCCCATCTCATCGACGATCTCCTGGATGTCTCCCGCGTCAGCCAGGGGAAGATCCGGCTCCGCAAGGAGGTGGCCGACGCGGCGGCCGTCGCTCGGCATGCGGTCGAGACCGTGAGGCCGCTCGTCGAGGGACGGAAGCACGAACTGACGCTCTCGTTTACCTCCAAGGACATGAACATAGAGGCCGATCCCATCCGGCTGGAGCAGATTCTCGTCAACCTCCTGGCCAACGCGGCGAAGTACACGCCCCCCGGGGGCCGCATCCTGCTCATCGCCGGGATGGAAGGGGCCGAGTTCGTCTGCCGGGTGCGGGACAACGGCGTGGGCATCACCCCCGAACTGCTCTCGCGAATCTTCGACCTGTTCGCCCAGGCCGACCAGTCGCTCGCCCGCTCGGAGGGGGGGTTGGGCATCGGCCTGACCTTGGTGCGATCGCTGGCGGAACTCCACGGCGGGACCATCACCGCGACGAGCGACGGCCCCGACAGGGGGAGCGAGTTCGTCCTCCGCCTGCCCTCCGGCGTGACCAGAGAGGTCCCGGGGCCCGGACCGCCGGAGGGTCCGGACGTGCGGCCGCTCCGCAGCTTGCGTGTCCTCGTCGTCGACGACAACCGGGACCTGGCCAACGGCATGGCCATGCTCCTGAATCTGTCGGGCCACGCGGTCCGGGTCGCCCACAACGGCCCCGACGCCATCGCGGCCGCACGGGAGCACGGGCCCGAGGCCGTGCTCCTCGACATCGGCCTGCCCGGGATCGACGGCTACGAAGTGGCCGCCCGGTTGCGACGGGAGGATTGCTGCCGGGAGGCCCTCCTCATCGCCGTCTCGGGCTACGGGGAGGAGCAGGCCCGCGACCGCTCGGGCGAGGCGGATTTCGACCATCATCTGCTCAAGCCCGTCGGGATCGAGGCCCTTCTCTCGCTCCTTTCGTCCCTGGAAGCTCGACGCGGTTAGCCGGCGAGCCGCTCCCTGGGGTACGGCTTCGGGCGAGAGTCGCGTGTCGCCGCCCGACTGGCCAACGGGCCCAGCCGACGGCCTCGGCGACCTGCCGCTGGTGGTGTCGGCGTTCGGTGTACTCGCGGGCCATATCAAACCACATGGTCGACTGGTCCTCGCCCGCCCTGCCGACCCGGTAGGTCGCGGGGGCGTGCGGGTCGGCCGGCTCGAACATCACCGCCACCTCCTTCCCCGCCGACTCCAATAGGGCGATCAGGGATCGGGGGCTGATCCGACGAGACGCCGAGGTCCATTCGGCGTTGAGCCGGCGGAGGTCGCCGTCGAGACGGTGCGGGGCGATGGCCTTGACTCACCAGGCCGAGCAGATGGTCTGGCGGTGACATCCCTTCGCGGTGAGGGAGCGGAGGAGGCCGATCGGGTGGGCGTGGGGAGGCCCGAACAGGTGAGCCGTGAGGATGATCTTCATGGGGATCTCCGCGACTGCTCCCCTCGGAAGGACGACAGGGCCTCGGGCGATACGGTTCAGGGGCAGGGGGAGCGATGCGTGATCCCCGGCCCCGCTGGAAGGATTGAGGCTCCCCATGGCATCGTCAGGCCATGTCGGGTCGCCGGCAAGTCCATACGGATGTCCGCCCGGGCACGTCGTCAGGCCTCCCGGTCGGGCCCTTCACCGGCCTCGGCGGCGGAGAAGGCGGCCTGTCCCTGACAACCAATTTCCGTTGAGGCGGGGCAACATTCGCGGGCTGGGCAGGACGCAGAAGCAGGATCGACGCCGGAATCGCTCAAACAATGTTGAATCGCGTCGCTCCTCGTCAAGTTTCGCATGCTTTCGAGCGGGCCCTCGGGTTAGGATCCCTTCGAAGCCCATCACGATGCTCCGTGATGGCCCCCCGGTGGAAGTCGTTATAACTCAAGCCCCGGGGACTCTCGATGATGAGATCCGTGCCTCATTCTGTGGCGGGGCTCTGCTTCCGCAGGCTGTCCCTCCCGGCCGTCGTCGTGTCCCGCGATGGCGTAATCCTCGAAGCTACCGACGGTTTCCTTGCGGAGACGGGGGTCACACCGGCCGGGCTGATCGGCCAGTCCCCATGGGTGCTGATCGCCAGGCATTTCTCCGGGCTCGACGAGGCCGCCGTCGTCGAGGCGACATTCAAGCTCTCCGCCGCCTCACTGGCACGATCGCCTTCGGCAGAAGCCTTCCGGGAACGGTGCGGGAACTCCGTCGTCGCGGTGACCCCGGTCGTCATCTCCGACGATCCGGCCGAGGCGATTGTCATGGTCGAAGTCCACCGCATCCGGCATCAGGCGTCCCGAGAGTTCGGCCATATCCTGGACGCGATCGGCGACCCGATCATCGAGACGGACCGGGAGGGGCGGATGATCCGGGCCAACGAGGCAGCCCGGGCGATGCTGGGCTGCGAGCAGGAGGAGATCCTCGGCCGGCACGTGAGGGACCGGGTGGAATTCCTCCGCCGCGATTCCCTCGAGCCCGTTCCCGACCCGGTCGAACTCGCCCTGACCTCCCGGCCGGCCGACGGCCTGCTCCATCTCAACACCCGCGTAGGTCCTCGCGACGTCGAAGTCGGCGTGCGGCCGATTCTGGCCCGCGGGAACAACGTCGACGGTGCCGTACTCATTCTGCGTGATGTGTCCGACCGGTTGAAGGCGGAGCAGGCGTTGCGGGACAGCGAGGAGCACTTCCGCGAGTTGGTCGACCACATGGGTCAGACCACCTGGATGGCCGACGGGCATGGCGTCCTTTACTGGTGCAGCCGCAGCTTCCTGGATTTTGTCGGGATGACTGCGGAAGAGGTGAAGTCGGGGGGCTGCGACCCCCTGATCCACCCCGAAGATCTTGCCGGAGTGATAGAAAAGAGGTCACATTCGCTCCTTTCGGGCGAGGTCTACGAGAACACGATCCGCGTCCGGGGCACCGGCGGCGTCTACCGCTGGTTCTACTCGAAAGCGATCCCGGTCCGCGACGGCGACGGCAATATCAGGTACTGGGTCGGCACCGACACCGATGTCACCCATCACAAGAACCTGGAGCAGGAGATCCGGGCGAGTGACCGGAAGAAGGGGATGGTCCTCGCCACGGTCGGCCATGAACTCAGGAATCCCCTCTCCGCGGTTCGACTCGGCGTCGACATGCTCGAAGCCGCCGGGCTCGCGGGCGACTCTACGTATGCCCTCGACATGATCCGACGCAATGTCGTTGCCATGGTGGCGATGCTCGACGACATCCTCGAATTCTCGCGTATCTCACGCGGGATGGTCGCGGTCTCGAAGCAGGCGGTGGATATCCGGGAGATCCTGAAGCAGGCGGTGGAGGTGGTATCCCAGGCCCTTGCCGATCGGCGTCACCATCTGTCGATGGGGATCAACATCGAGGTCGGGCCGATCCAGGGCGACCCGATACGGCTCGTCCGGGTGTTCGCCAACCTGCTGACCAATGCCGCCCGCTACACGCCCGACGGCGGCCTGATCCGGGTCTCGGCATGGGCCGCCGAAGGCGGTATCTGCGTAAAGGTCAAGGACAACGGCATGGGGATTGCCGGAGATGACCTGGACAGCATCTTCGACCCCTACCGCCGCTCAGACCGGTCGAAGCACGCGGCGGCCGACGGCCTTGGCATCGGCCTGAGCATCTGCCGCGAGCTGGTCCACCTCCACGGCGGCCGGATCGAGGCCCGCAGCGACGGCCTCGGCCTCGGGAGCGAGTTCGAGGTCTGGTTGCCCGGCTGGGCGTCCTGATGCTCCGCCGGCAAGAATCGGCCGGAGGGGGTGAAGAATCGGTCCTCGAGGATGAGGAGCTGCCTGTCGGACCCCATCGAATCGATCGACGGCATTGGATTTTGCTCCCCGACAATCTTTGCATCAAACCATGCACTGGTCAGTTGTTCCTGATAGCATCGTCTGCTCATCTAGCCCGGTTCCTGGAGCACCCCATCGCTGGAGCGTCGACCGATGTCAGAGCCTCCCCCCCGTGCCCCCTTCGATGAGCATTGGTTCGCGACTGCATTGATGAGTATCGGTGACGGGGTGATCGCAACGGACGGTGCGGCCCGCCTTATCTTCCTCAATCCGATCGCCGAGTCTCTCACGGGCTGGACCTCCCAGGATGCCTTCGGCAGGCCGATCGGCGAGGTCTTCCAGATCGTCAACGAATTCACGAGGGAGCCCGTCGAGGACCCCGTTGTGAAGGTCATCGCCGACGGCCGCGGCGTCACCCTCGCCAACCATACGATCCTCATCTCCCGGGATGGCAGGGAGTTCCCGATCGACGACGCTGCGGCCCCGATCGCCGTCGGGACGGATGACCTCTCCGGGGTGATCCTCGTCTTCCGGGACGTGACGGAGAAGCGGCGATTCGAACTTTCGACTCGGCGGCTGGCCGCCATCATCGAGTCGTCGGACGACATCATCGCCACGAAGGACCTCGACGGGATCATTACCGGCTGGAATCGGGGAGCCGAGCAGGTCCTCGGCTACACGGCCGAGGAGATCGTCGGACGACATGTCTCAGTGCTCATGCCGCCGTCGGTCTCCGAGGACACGGGATGGATCCTCGGCCGGATCCGACGGGGCGAGAAGGTGGACCATTATCAGACGAAACGGCGTCACAAGGACGGGGCGGTCATCGACGTCTCCCTGACCGTCTCACCGATCCGCGACGACTCGGGGAGGATCATCGGGGCGTCGAAGGTGGGACGCGACATCACCGAGATGAAGCGGGTCGAGGCGGAGCGGGCCCAGGCCGACCGCCGCAAGGATCGCTTCCTGTCGATGCTCGGGCATGAACTGCGGAATCCGGTCGCAGCGATCCGGATGGCTGTCGAACTCCTCGACCGCCCGTGCGATGCCGCCCAGCTGGCCGAGGCCCGCGAGATCCTCAGGCGGCAGACCTCGACTCTGGCCAGGTTGGTCGACGACCTCATCGACGTCTCCCGGATCACCAGGGGGGTGATCGAGATCCGCAAGGTGCCGCTCGACCTCCCCATCGTGATCGAGCACGCGATCGGCACGGTCCGCGTCCTGCTCCAGGACCGTCGCCACAGCCTGACCCTCGAATTCGATCCGAAGCTCCCCCAGGTCGAGGGTGACCCCGTCCGCCTGGAACAGGTGTTCGCGAATCTATTCTCGAACTCCTGCAAATACACGCCGCCGGGCGGCCGGATCCGGATCTCGGCCGCTGCCGAGGGCGGCAAGGTGCTGACCAGGGTGACGGACGACGGGGCCGGCATCGACCCGGCGGACCTGCCGCATATCTTCGACCTCTTCACGCAGGGGGCACGGACGCTCAACCTGTCCGACGGCGGCCTCGGCGTCGGCCTGACCGTCGTCCGGGAACTCGTCGAACGGCACGGCGGGCGGGTTGCGGCACGCAGCGAAGGGAGGGGCAAAGGATCAGAGTTCGTGGTCGAGCTGCCCGCGATCCGGAGCGGATCCGCCGTCGCCGAGCGGATCGATCCGGGCTTCCCTCATACGGACAAGGCCCGGATCCTGATCGTCGACGACAACAAGGATCTGGCACGCTCCACAGGCCAGATCCTCAAGCTTATGGGCCACGACGTCGAACTCGCCTACGATGGTCCCGAGGGGATCGAAGTCGCCCAGGCCTACCGGCCCGAGGTCGTGCTCCTCGACATCGGCCTGCCGAGCATGGACGGCTACGAGGTGGCCCGGAGGCTTCGTGGCGAGAGTGCACTCTACGACGCATTGATCCTTGCGATCTCGGGATACGCACAGGAGGATGACCGGCGGCGTTCTCTGGAGGCGGGCATGGACGAACACCTCCCCAAGCCAATAGACCTGGGCCGGCTCGCGGAATTGATCCACGGGCGATCGAGGCATTGATGCGAGGGCGTCCAAGGCAGAAACGTACCATTCCGAGGGAAGCTCCCTCGAGCCCGGCGGACCGATCCGAGCCCGCGGGCTTCTGCCCGACGGGTACGACACCCCGCGAGTATGAGAAGGGGATTGGCGAAAGATGTCGATCGAGTCCCGGTCGGCCGGAGTGATTGTCGGCAGCGATTGATGTCGACGGCACTCCCCGCCCCCCACCTTCCAGGACTGCGATGTGGCCGGCGTGATCGAAGTCCGGGCGAGCCTCTCCGGGACTCCGCGTGTGAGTAAAGCCAATCGCCCCTGTTGACGCGGGAGCCCGGGGTGGCCTGGAGGCCGGGGCCGTCCGCAGGGAAGCGGCCCGCCATCTTACTCGCACCTTCTGATTCGGGTTGGTATGCCTTACACTCGATGCCCGCCATCTGCCAGAACGACTGCAATCAAGGCTCGCCCGGATCAGCCTCCGGCCAGGTACGCCGATGACGACGCCCCACCATCATCCGACCGGCCCAGGGCGGCAGCAACCCGCCCTCGCCACGAGCGAGGACCGGTTCCGTCTCCTCGTCACGGCCACGTCCGATGTCGTCTATCGCATGAGCCCCGACTGGTCCGAGATGTGGCGACTCGACGGCCGCGAGTTCATTGAAGACACCGACGAACCTAGCCGCACCTGGCTGGAGCGGTACATACCCACCGACGACCGGCCGAGGGTGCTGGAGGCCATCGCCGACGCCATCCGGAGGAGGTGCGTATTCGAACTGGAGCACCCCGTGGTGCGAGTTGACGGCTCGTTCGGGTGGACCTCCTCGCGGGCCATACCGGTCCTCGACGCCCGCGGAGACATCACCGAGTGGCTCGGGACCGCGAGCGACGTGACCCGCCGCAAGGAAGCGGAAGCGTCGCTAAGGATGAGCGAGGAGCGGCTCCGCCTGGCCGCCTGCGCCGCAGGATTCGGATACTACGACGCCGACCTGATCACAGGGGAGGTCTACTGGTCGACGGAGATGCGGATCCTCCTGGGGCTCGAAATCGATGGGCCGACGGTCTCGGTCGGGTCGGTGCCCGACTTCGTCCACCCGGAGGACCGCGATCGGGTGCAAGAGCGGATCCGGGCCTCATTCGACCCGGGCAGCGGCGGGACGTTCGAGGACGAGCATCGCATCGAACGGCCCGACGGTTCGATCCGCTGGGTGCTCCTCAAGGGCAACACCCTCTTCTCCGGCGGAGGGGACCGCAGGCGTCCGATCCGTGCCACCGGCGTGCTCCTGGATATCACCGGGCGGAAGGAGGCCGAGGCAAGACTCAGGGCCAGCGAGGAGCGGTTCCGCCTGAGCGAGGAGCGGTTCCGGGCGTTCATGGACAACAGCCCGGCCGCAGCGTGGATGAGCGACTCCGACGGCCGCATCGTCTACCTGAGCCGGACGTATCGCGGGATGTTCCTCCTGCCCGAGGGCGAGGTCATCGGCCGGAGCTGTTTCGATCTGTATCCGGAGGACATCGCCGGGCGGTACGTCGAGAACATGCGGGCGGCGGCGAAGGCTGGGGGCCCTGTCGAGTGCATCGAGCCTGGGATCCGGCGGGACGGTTCGGAGGGGCAGTTCCTGGTCTACAAATTCCCGCTGACCGACCCGGGCGGGCCCCTGATCGGCGGGGTGGCGGTGGACATCACCGCCCAGAGAGAGGCCGAGCGGCGGCTCCTGGAGCAGGAGGAGCGGTACCGGCTGCTCGCCGAGGCCAACCCCATCGGCATCGTCCACGCGACGATGTCGGGGGCCATCCTCTTCTGCAACGAAGCCTACTGCCGGATCACGGGATACCTCAAGGATGACTTCACCTCCGGCCGGGTCGGATGGGCGACCATCACGCCTCCCGAGTGGCTCGCTGTGGACGAGGCACGGATCGCGGAAGCCAAGGCGAAGGGGTTCTGCGAGCCCTACGAGAAGGAGTACACCCGCAAGGACGGGACGCGAGTGCCGGTCGTCGTCGGGTTCGCCTTCCTCGACGAGGTCCAGGAACAGGCGGCGGCGTTCATCCTCGACGTCTCGGCCCAGAAGCGCGCCGAGGCCGAGCGTGAGCGGCTCGTCGAGCAGTTGAAGGACGCCGACCGTCGCAAAACCGAGTTCTTGATGATGCTCGCCCACGAATTGAGAAACCCGCTGGCCGCGGTCGACAACGCCACGACGGTCCTGAAGCTGTCCGCCGAGCCGGAGAACCTCGCCTTCGCGCGGGACATCATCGTTCGTCAGACGAGGCAGTTCGCCCGGCTCATCGACGACCTGCTCGACGTCTCTCGCATCACGAGCGGCAAGATTCGCCTCCGGCGGGAGCCGTGCGACGCGGGGACCATCCTCAAGCAGGCCGTCGAGGCGACCATGCCGCTCATCGACGAGCGGGGGCACCGGCTGGAGATCGAGTTCGAGGAAGGGACGCTGCCACTGCAGGCCGACGCGACCCGCGTCGGGCAGATCGTCATCAACCTCCTGACCAACGCGGCCAAGTATTCCGAGGACGGCGGGCGGATACGGCTCGGGGGCAAACGGGAGGGGGACCATGTCGTCATCACCGTCGCAGACGAGGGCGTCGGTATCCCTCCCGACAAGCTGCCTGAGATGTTCGAGTTGTTTGCCCAGGGGGAACGCTCCATCGCCCGCTCGGAGGGGGGCCTCGGCCTGGGGCTGACTATCGTGCAGAGGCTCGCCGAGATGCATGGCGGCAGCGTCTCGGCCCGAAGTGACGGGCCGGGCATGGGGAGCACCTTCACCGTCAGGATTCCCGCAGCGACCCCTGCGGCCCAAGCGAATGGCAGGCCGGCAACCCCTGTCCCGGCCGGGCGATACGGTGCGCGGATCCTCGTGGTCGACGACAACGCGGACACGGCACGCAGCTTGGTCCGGTTACTGAAACTCCTCGGGAATGAGGCGGAGGCGGCCCACGAAGGCCCGTCGGCCCTCGATGTGGCCCGCGTCATGAGACCGGAATTCGTCCTGCTCGACATCGGACTGCCAGGGATGGACGGGTACGAGGTGGCCCGACGGCTCAGGGACGACCCGCACTGTCGTGCGTCGGTCATCATCGCCCTCTCGGGTTACGGCCAGGATGAGGATCGCCGCCGGTCCCGCGAGGCCGGATTCGACCACCACCTCGTCAAGCCCGTCGAGATCGAGGTCCTCCTCTCGCTCCTATCGCAGGCGTGGGATCGAGGCAAATAGCCGTCCGGGCACCCGGCGGAGTGCTGCGATGGCAATCATCCCGCATCGTGGTTCGTGGGCCGACCGGGCACTGGCTGCGGCGAGCGGCCCGACGACCGGTGAGTCCGCTCGCGAACACCGCATCACGATGCCGGGAGGTCGATGACGACGCAAAGGCCTGGGGCAGCGTTGTAGGCCGAGATCGAGCCGCGGTGGATCGCGACGGCCCTCCGGGCGATGGCGAGGCCCAGGCCGGCCCCGCCGGTGGCCCGGCTTCGATCGCCCTCGACACGCACGAAGGGCTCGAAGATCGCCTCGAGCGAATCCTCCGGGACGCCCGGGCCGTGGTCACGGACGGTGAGCCGGTGCGAGGCGTGGGACACCGAGTAGGCGACCAGGATCGGAGTCCCCTCGGGGGCGTGGCGGATCGCGTTGCAGAGGACGTTCTCGAAGGCTCGGCGGAGGAGTTCGCCGTCGGCCGGGATCGGGCCCGTTTGTACCACCCGGGCCTCCAGCCGGCAGCCCCTCGACTCGGCCTCGATGGTGCAGACCTCGATGAGCGAGAGGAGCAGCCGCGAGGGATCGACCGGCGTCCCCGGCCGGGCCGAGGGTTCGCCTTCGAGCCGCGTCAGCTGCAGCAGGCTCGCGACGAGGTCGGAGAGGCGGGTGACGTCCCGGCGGATTCGGTCGAGCAAGGGACGCGGGTCGTCCCGCTTGAGGGCCAGGTCCACGGCGACGTCGATGCGGGTCAGCGGCGACCTCAGCTCGTGCGAGACGTCCCGTAGCAGTCGACGTTCGGCGGCGAGAAGGGTCTCGACGCGGTCGGCCAGCAGGTCGAACTCCCGCGAGACGACGCCGATCTCGTCCCCTCGGCGTGATCCGACGCGGGCGTGCAGGTCGCCCCGGCCGAAGCGGGCCATCACGTCGCGGAGCCTGCGGAGGGGCAGGGAGAGGTAGAGGGCGAGGATCGCCCCCATCGACGTGATGATCGACGCCACCGCGGCGATGAACGGCCAGGGCCTGGGTGGCTCGAACCCGGGCTCGGCGAGCCACACGAAGCGATACCTCCCCCCCCCGGCCCGGACGGCCGCGAGCCCCCTGCCGCCCGGCCTGTATGACAATTCGAGCTCGGTGTCGGGTACGCCTTCGAGGAGCCGGGATCGGTCCTCGCCGGTGGCGAGGTCGCGACCGCGGGGATCGAGGAGGGCCCGTTCGCCGGGCACGCTCTCGGAGATGTGTCGAAGGTAGGTTGCCAGCCCTGAGGCACCGCCGACCTCGAATGCGGCGGCGGCGTCCTCGGCGATCATCCTCAGCATCCCCCGGACGGGATCCTTGGAGGGATCCTGCGGGCCTACCGTGAGCCTCGCCGTGGCCCAGATGCCTGCGACGCACATCAGGATCGTCGCGAGGGACCAGGCCGCGATGGCGAAGAGGGTCGAACGCATCTCAGATCGGCCCCCCCGCGTCGGCCGCCCGGAGCATGTAGCCGACGCTTCGGACCGTGACGATGTCGTCGCCGGCGGTCCCGAGCTTCTTGCGGATATTGTGGACGTGCGTAACGAGCACGCGGTCGAACGGAGTCGCGTGCCGCTGGAACAGGGCCACGGTCAGCTCATCCCTGGGGACGACGCGGCCGGCGGCCCTCGCGAGGTATTCCAGGATGTCATACTCGACGGACGTGAGGGGGACGGGCCCGGCGTCGGAGAGGACCTGGCGGGCCCCGGGCACCACCCGCAGGCGGCCGACTTCGATGGTTTCGTTGGAGGTGGGGCCCCGCCCGGACCGCCTCAGCACGGCCCGGATTCGTGCGACAAGCACGTCGGTGCCGAACGGCTTGGGCAGGTAGTCGTCGGCCCCGGCCTCCAGCCCGGCGATCTGGTCGGCGGGAGCGACCCTTGCGGTGAGCATGATCACCGGGACGGTGCTCCGCCGCCGGACCAGCCGGAGCAGTTCGAATCCGTCGAGCCCCGGTAGCATCGCGTCGAGCAGCAGGAGGTCGTGCCCGCCGGTGAGGGCCCTGGTGAGCCCCCGCCGGCCGTCGTGGGCCAGTTCGACTACGATGCCGTACTCCCCGAGGGCATCTTCGAGGAGTTCGCCCAGCTCAACGTCGTCGTCGACGAGCAGGGCGACGACCCGCTCGGACGGGGCACGAAGCTCTGGTTTCATCCGAGGTCCTCCGAATCGACCGGCGGCCCATCGCGTCGGTGCCCGAAATCGCTTGGTCCAGTATCGCCGGGATTCGTCACGCGGTCTCCCCTCTCCGGAGCCGAGGGCGGCCGGATTGAGAAAAGTTGACGATCCGAATGGCCCACACGACGTGGACCGGCGACCAGGGCGACGGGCGGAAGCGATAGGGTGGATGACGCCCCGAGTCGACGGGATGCCCCCGGCCGGTAGGTCGAAGCCAGCGCAAGCGGAGCATCATCCAGATAACCCATAGTAGTTACGCGGTCGGTGAACCTTAGATCAGTTGCGCCCGGCGGCCTGGCCGTTATGATGCTCTCATGAGCGCCCCGCGATGTCGCGACCTCGACTACATCCAATTCCTGATCGCCTCACCCCGCACGGCCACCTGCACGGAGGCCGCCCGCGTGCAGCCCGAACGCCGCGACGCCCCGGCCCACGACTCCTTCAGCCGCCTGCTCTACCGGCTGGAGCCCGACCCCGGGGCGCTCTGGGACGAGGCCAGGCCCCTGGTCCATCGCGGCGGCGGTGTCCTGATCGTCGACGACACGACCCTCGACAAGCCCTACGCCGGCAAGATCGAGATGGTCGGCTGGCACTGGTCGGGCAAGCACCGCGCCGTGGTCAGGGGGATCAACCTGGTCAGCCTGGTCTGGAGCGACGGCGACCGCCACATCCCCTGCGACTATCGGCTCTACGACAAGGCCCGCGACGGCCTGACCAAGAACGACCACTTCCGTGCCATGCTGGCGACGGCCGCGGAGCGGGGCTTCCGCCCGGCGTGCCTGCTGTTCGACCAATGGTATGCGAGCCTGGAGAACCTCAAGGCGGTGCGCGAGCTGGGCTGGACCTGGCTGACGCAATTGAAGGCCAACCGCAACGTCAACCCCGACGGCTCCGGCCTGCGGCCGGTCTCCGAGGCGGGGGTCACGGCCGCCGGGTCGGTGGTCCATCTCGAGGGCTACGGTCGCATCCGGGTCTTCCGGATCGTCGCCAGAGACGGCGACATGGAATACTGGGCGACCAACGACCTGGGCATGGACGAGTTGGGGCGGCAGGGCCTGGCCGAGCGGATCTGGGCGATCGAAGAGTACCACCGTGGCCTGAAGCAATACTGCGGCGTCGAGCGCTCACAGGCGAGGGGCCATACGGCGCAGCGGAACCACATCGGCCTGGCGATCCGGGCGTTGCTGCGGCTGGAGTGGCATCGCTACAGCGTCGGGGTCAGTTGGGCCGAGGCCAAGGCCCGGATCGTCCGCGAGGCGGTGCGGAGATACGTCGCTCAACCTATGTACGTCCTACCAGGCAGTGCGTAACTACTAAACCCAATGTCCCTCGTGGTGAAGCCCGTCCCGATGCACCCCGATTGCGAGGGAGCAGGGGGTAGGCATCGGCGCTGGCGTACGAGCCCCGGTCGGCAGGTCGCACACGGCCCCAGGCGATTCGAGCGACTTAATGGGAGACCATGCCCACCCACTTCTCCCCGCCCCAATACCCCGGCCTGAGTGTCACGACCGTGTCGGACGACTTCGAAGTCCCGCTCGAGACTGCCCCAAAAACTGGGAGGGCGTTGATCTGAAAATACGACTCGCATGTGGAAGCTCACCACGCTTATTGCGACGGGGACGACGAGCACACAGCGGAGCAACCCAACGCTCTCTGGCGGTACCCGCTCAAGAGCATCAACGTCGAGGTGATCGGGAGGACCTCGACCGCGAGCCCGATGGCGTGATCCTGGAGCACGGAGATGCCCCTGCGGCCGGTCCACGATCCGAGGACGAGCGAGCTGCCCAGAAGCTTGGCGACGGTCAGGATCGGCACCGCCTCCCGGGCCCCCACTGGGTGCGTGAGCACGGGGAGGAGCAGCAACGCCCCGCCAAACCTCGCCGCCCCCGAGACGACGGCCGACAACCACCCGCAGATAAGAAGGATCTGCCAGGTCAGGTACCAGCCCATGTCGCCTCTTCCGCTCGACCGGCATCGCAATTCGCCGAGGCCGCTCCCGATTCGGCGGGGATGGGCTCAGCAGGCACTTCACGTCATCGTTCCCCGCTCGAGGACGGTCGCAGCCCCTTCCAGATCGCACCGACGATCCCGGCGACGTGCGGCATCCCCGAGGCCTCGTGGTTTTCACCCGAGAAGGCCCGGAACAGGGCGATGCTGTGAACCGCCGCGATGAACGCCTCGGCCATTCCGTGGGGGTCCGCGTCGGAGACGAGACGCATGTCCCGGGATAATGCAACGAGCTTTCTGTAAATTCCGCCTCGGAGGGCGGGTCATTCCGGTTCCATCGTCACGTACTTGCGTCCGGTCTCCCACTCCTCGCTGATCTCCATCAGCACGGCGCTGACCAGCCTCAGGGCCGAGGCCTCGTTGGGGAACATCGTCGCCACGCGGGTGCGACGCTTGATCTCCCGGTTGACCCGCTGCGGCATGTTCGTCGTCCTCAGCCGCCTCCGGTGGCTCGCCGGCAAGGCGAAGGCCGTCAGCGACTGCGGCACGTTCGCCTCCAGCCACTCGGCCAGCTTCGGGGCCGTCGCGCGGTACCTCTTCACCGCCAGGTCGAGCTGACGCTCGGCCTCGGGGCGGTCCGGGGCGTCGAAGACCGCCCGCAGGCCGGCCCCCACCTGCTTGCGCATCGACTCCTTCGGCACGTAGGCCATGGCGTTCTGCGCCAGGTGGAACTGGCAGCGCTGCCAGGGCACGGCCGGGAACCGGGCGTTCAGGGCCTCCCTGAGCCCGGCGTGGGCGTCGCTGGCGATCATCTTGACCCCGTGCAGGCCGCGGGACTGGAGCGAGGCCAGGAAGTCGCGCCAGTGGGGCTCGGCCTCGGAGAGCGAGACGCTGGTGCCGAGGATCGAGCGGCGGCCGGAGTCGTCGATGCCGATGGCCACCAGGACGGCGCAGGAGACGACCGAGCCGCCGTGGCGGACCTTCTCGTACGGGGCGTCGAGGATCAGGTAGGGCATGGCCCCGAGGGGCCTCTCGCGCGAGGTCTTGAGGTCGGCGTCGAGGAGGGCGGCGACGCGGCTGACCTGGGCGGAGCTGATCTCGACGCCGCAGAGCTGCTCGGCGATGGCGGCGACCTTGCGAGTGGAGACGCCCTGGACGTACATCTCCGCGACGGCGAGCTTGAGGGCCCGCTCGGAGCGGATGCCCTTCTCGAGCGCGGAGGGGTAGAAGTCGACGCCGCGGGCCTGGGGTACGGCCAGGGTGACGGGCCCCATGCGGGTCAGGATGGTCCTGGGCTTGAATCCGTTGGCGTATCCGGTGCGGCCCTCGGCCCGCTCGTAGGGCCCGGCGCCGAGGGCCTTGACCCGCTCGATCTTCATGACCTCGTTGAGCAGCAGGGCCAGGACCTGGGCCATGCCGTCGAACCCGTGATCGGCCAGGAGTTCCCCGATCTGGTCGAGCGCGTTAGTCTGCGGTTGGTGGGTCATCGTCGGTCAATCTCCCTTGGTGATGGTTGGCACCTTCCAAGGAACCGGCGATGACCCGCCGCTTCAAGGCAAATCGCCCGGGAGGCCGTCAGCGGCCGGCTCCGCCCGCCGCCGTCGGCCCGCGGACGACCGGGAATTTACAGAAGCCATGATGGTGCGCCAGGAAAGCTTGGGAAATGGGGATGCACGAACGTGCTGAAACCTTTCGATGGGACCTTGCGGGGCACCAACCCCCGCCCGGCAAAGCTGGCCAGCAGCCGGAAGCGAGTCTTGCGCGGTGACCGGGTGACCGGCGTCGCGAAGCGTAGACAGCGAGTGAGCGGGCCGTGCGATTGAGCCCCGAAATCTTCATGATCGCGGGAGCCGACGTCGTCATCATGACGGAAGGCCGCGTCGCGACGCCGCAATGGCCTGGCGTCCGCGATCCCGCCGGGGTCGGAGAACAGGGCACGTTCGCAGAGGTCCCCCAGGAACCTGGGAGGCCCCGACGCCTTCCCGGAACGACCCGGCCGGAGATACCGGGTTACCAACTCCAGGCCCGCGGCCGTCGCATCCGGCGGCCACGGGAGCGAAACGCGGATGCGACCGGGATACCGCCAAGCGAAGGCAACGAAGCGCGGCGGGACGGGCGCCGGGGAGTCGGAACGCCTCATAGTACCGGCGACGCGGGGGAACCGGACCGAGGGACCCCGCCGAGGGAAGGGGGCGTCGGGCCATGAGACCGCTGGAGGGAAAGATGCCGGGGACCCCGAGCCCCGATCCCATCTCAACGCGACGACAGCGGATAGCGGAACTGGCGAGGCGATCGCCGCAGGCGGCGTTGACGACGCTCGCCCACCACATCGACATCGACTGGATGTTCGAGGCGTACCGGAGCACGCGCAAGGACGGGGCCGCGGGGGTGGACGGACAGACGGCGACGGACTACGCGGCGGACCTGGAGGGCAACCTCCGGTCGCTGCTGGACCGGGCCAAGTCCGGCCGCTACCAGGCGCCGCCCGTGCGGCGGGTGCACATCCCCAAGGGGACCGGGTCGGAGACCAGGCCCATCGGCATCCCGACGTTCGAGGGCAAGGTCCTCCAGCGGGCGGTCGCCATGGTCCTGGAGGCCGTCTACGAGCAGGACTTCCTGGACTGCTCGTACGGCTTCCGGCCGGGCCGCTCGGCGCACCAGGCGTTGGATACGCTGTGGCATCGGCTGATGGAGATGGGCGGCGGTTGGGTCCTGGAGATCGACATCCGCAAGTTTTTCGACGCCCTGGACCACCGCCACCTGCGAACGATCCTGAGTCGGAGGGTACGTGACGGCGTCCTACTGCGACTGGTCGGCAAGTGGCTCAAGGCGGGGGTGCTGGAGGACGGGCGCGTCACGCACCCCGAATCCGGCAGCCCCCAGGGCGGGGTGATCTCACCCCTCCTGGCCAACGCCTACCTCCACGAGGTCCTGGACACATGGTTCGAGCAGACGGTCAAACCCCGCCTGAAGGGGCGGGCGTCCCTGATCCGTTACGCCGACGACGCGGTCCTCGTCTTTCAGGTGGAGAGCGACGCGCGACGGGTCCTGGATGTGCTCCCGAAGCGATTCGGGAAGTACGGCCTGACCCTCCACCCGGAGAAGACCCGGTTGGTCCCGTTCCAGGGCCTCCGTCCGGGGGCCTTACCAGGCCCGCGGGACGAGCGACCCGGCACGTTCGAGTTCCTGGGGTTCACCCACTACTGGGGCCGGACGCGCAAGGGGAACTGGGCGGTGAAGGGCCGGACCGCCAAGGACCGGTTCCACCGGTCCTTGAGGTCGTTGGAGCAGTGGTGCCGCGAGCACCGTCATCAGCCGGTCAAGGATCAGTGGGCCACCCTGACGGCGAACCTTCGGGGTCACTTCGCGTATTACGGGATCGCCGGTAATATCGCGAGCCTCGGTCGGTTCCGATACCAGGCGAGGCGGACCTGGCACAGGTGGCTTTGCCGCCGCTCGAGCCGGGCACGCCTACCCTGGGAGCGTTTCAGCGAGCTGGAGCGGCGGTTCCCACTGCCCCCGGCCCGGCTGCGAGGCGTCCGTCTGGTCACGTAGCGAATCTCATGGCCCGAGGAGCCGGATGCGTCAATCGCGCACGTCCGGATCTGTGGGGGCTCAGGGTGGGAAACCGCCCTGAGCTACCCGACCACTACCCACCTGGTGAACTTCCACTGGCGATGCATGATGGCCCCGTTGACGATCATCGACTACATCGTGGTCCATGAATTGGCACATCTAATTCACAGCAATCACACTCCGGTTTTCTGGACTGAGATCGAGAAAGTCATGCCTGATTTCGAAGAGCGGAAGAATTGGCTGAGAGTGAACGGGGCTCAAATGAATCTTTGAGGAGCAGCAATAAGTTCGATCTTATTGCACAAACTAACAAGCGGAAGAGGCAACCGCAGCAGACATGGACGTCCCGATTTATCTTCCGGGCCCGACACCGAACACCGTCAGGTCAGCCGACGGGACGATCCTCAGCGTCCCCGAGGGCTGGGCACTCCTGCCGCCGGGGGACGCCGGGCTGACACGCAGGGTGAAGGCCACCGGGGACCACTGGGTCGTCCAGGAGAAAGTAGGCCGAAGGATGTTCTCCCGGGGCATCTGGGCACCGGCAGAGACGATCGAGAAGATCCGTGCGGGATTGGACTCGGAGCGGTCCACGGACGCATACGCCAGGCGGCAGGGGGCGGCCTCAAGAAGACGGGAGAAGGCCCAGTCCGAGTACGTCGAGGACTTCTACGGTGCGGTGGCTAAGTTCCTGGCGTTCGCACCTCGATACGCCGAGATCGCCGAACGGCTGGCACGTGCCGTCACCGAGCATGCAACGCCGGTCGGCAGCGGGACGGTCGCCAGGACGCAGCGGATCCCCGTCGAAGAGCGGGCCGAGGCCGCCGTGATCGCCTGGCTGCGGCACCAGACGACCGGTTACGACAACATGGTGATTCCCAGGATCAAGGGCAAGCGGCGGGAGGTCCGGCGGACGTTGGCCCAAAGGTCGCAAGAGTTACTTGGCCGATATCGGCGTGGAGAAGAGATCGGTGAGTACTGCCCGCTGAGGAAGGCGTTGATGCCGGGGTCGTAGCCCTGATGAGATGGAAGGGAACGGTGGTGGAGGTCGATCGCTTCGTCCGGCAGATCCTCGACGGCCTGGCGGCCCTTGGGGAGGTCACGTCCCGTCCCCTGTTCGGGGGCCACGGCATCTACTGGCGTGGCGTCATCTTCGCCATCGCCTACGCCGGCAGGCTGTACTTCAAGGTGGACGAGGGCTCGAAGGGCGACTACCAGGCCAGGGGCGTGGGGCCGTTCCGCCCCAACGAGCGGCAGACCCTCAAGTCCTACTACGAGGTACCCCCGGATATCCTGGGGGACCGGGGGGACTTGATCTCATGGGCCGGGGAAGCGATCAGAGCGGCCACGGACTCCCAAGGGCCGACCCGCTGAGCCCCCGACGGATATGCTGACCTCCGGGATTCAGCCGTCCCCATCGGCCTGCCCGGCCCCAGCCGGTCGGGAATTGCCTTCGATGACGTCGAACCAGACCGGGGAGCGGTCGCCCGGCTCGCCGTTTTAGTTCACCGTGATCTCCTCGCCCGCTGCGATGTCCCGAATCGCCACGAAACGCTTCGCCCGCCGTCCGACGTCCTCGTAACGTGCGTTCGGCTCATATGAGTGGTTGTAGAGCGAGCCGTAACCGAGCGCCAGGGCCACCGAGCCCTGACCCCACTCATAGCAGTACTCCCCCAGCCGTGTCCAGGTCGGGCCGCTGCGGACCTCGCCGGTCGGCACGACGAGGACCGGGCAGGTCTCGATGATCTCGCCCACTGCGATGCCCCGGCGGGCGAAGACGCCCCGGCCCTTGCCCCGGACCCGCTTGACGATGACCGCATCCGATTGAGTCAGGGCCATCTCCGCTCCCGTGACGAGCGACTCCGATCTGAGCGGGGTGGAAGAGGCCCCCCGGAGGCCGACGAGGCAATACAATCGACGACCCCAGGGGGCCTTGTCCAGGCGAGGGGCTTGCAGGTCAACCGTGGAAGCCCCCCGGTACCGTGTCGGGATGATGCCGTCGGGCCTGGGGCGGGGGCCTCGGGCGGGATATTCACCTCGGGGGCCCCGTGTCCTTGATCGAGAGCCATTCCCGCCAGGTCAAGCTCGGTGGCGTGCGGGTCCGCTACCTGATCGAGGGGCCCGATACGGGACGACCGGTCGTCCCGCTGCGAAGGTGCCCGAGTATGAGCAGCGGGGGGGGGGCGGAATGATACGACGATCTGCCGCCCGTCCCGCCGCTCCAACTGGGCGGTGACGTTCATGATCATCGTCGTGGCCTATCCGTGGGCAATCCCGTGGGCAAGGGGGGGGATTGTTGGCTCATGTTCCACCGGCGGTGGAGACCTATTTCGGCAGGCTGTTCGGTGTGGTGTGATCGGGGTGTGACCCGATCGACCCGAGGCGGAGGCCGGCGATGGACTTCCCGATCCAGCAATACATGGACGAGCAGGCCTGCTACGACAAGCTCGTCGAGATCCTCCACCCCGAAGGCCTCGCATGCCCGCGATGTGGCGGCCGCGAGTACGGCGTGCACCGCAGGCACCGGGCCCCGGCGCTGGACTATCGCTGCCGCGGCTGCCGCCGCGTCTTCAACGCTTACACCGGCACCGCACTCCAGAAGACCCAGCGGCCCGCATCGCACCTGCTGCTGATCCTCCGCGGCATCGCCCAGGGCGTCCCCACCGCGAAGCTGGCCCGCGAGCTGGGCTGCGACCGGGTCAAGCTCCTGGAGCTGCGGCATCGGATCCAGCAGAAGGCGCTGGATGGCCAGGAGACCGAGCCCCTCGACGACGCCGTGTGCGAGGCCGACGAGACCTTCGTCAACGCGGGGGAAAAAAGGCATCCCGCACGACTCGCCCGATGACCCGCCGCGGCGCCGCGCGAACAAGCGTCGCGGCCACGGCACCTTCGCCAACGACCGCCCGCCGGTCGCCGGCACCTTCGGCCGCTCCTCCGGCGCGATCCGGCTCCACGTCCTGCCGAGCACCGACCAGCGGACCTTGAATGGCATGGTCCAGGCGACGACGAGCCCCGGTGCGAGGCTGAACACCGACGAGTGGTCGGGCTACGACCGCGTCCCCGACCTGGGCCGGTCGCGTGTGACGGTGAACCACGCGATCAAGGAGTGGGCCCGCGACGACGACGGGGACGGGATCCGCGAGGTGCACGTCAACTCGATGGAGGGGACCTGGGCGGCGCTGCGGACGTTCCTGCGGCCCTTCCGGGGCGTGAGCAAGTGGCACCTGGCCGGCTACGTGGCGATCTTCGAGTGGGCCCACAACCTCAAGTCGGTGACCGACGACTTCCTGGCCATCCTCCTCGGAAGAAAGCCGAACACCGCTGGTGGAACATGAGCCGGATTGTTTTGGTTCGTGAAGGCCAGAAGGGGCATCGGAGTTTCGTCAGCCTCCCGGTGTTAGTCCCAGTTCGACGAGCGCCTTGCGAATCGCCTCGGCAACCCCCATCGGGCGGATCTGGAACACGTCCAGGGCGGATCGGTCCCGCACGACCATCGGGTTCTTCAGCCCTTCGATCAGGTGCCGGCCCACCTCGAAACTGGCGGGGGTCACGAGGGCCAGCCAGAGGCCCGAGAGGTAAGGCGTTAGCGCCGGCACCGAGATCAGCCAACGTCGCAGCCCACGCTGCCGGGCATACTCCCGGATCAGGTCGCCGTAGGTCGTGACCTCCGGGCTGCCGATCTCGAAGACCCGGCTCTCGCCGGGGGGCAAGTCCTTCGCCGCCAGGAGGTACGCCAGCACGTCGTCCACGGCGATGGGCTGCGTGGGCGTCGTGAGCCAGCGTGGGCAGAGCATCACTGGCAGGCGGTCGGTCAGCGATTTCATCAGGTCGAAGGACAGGCTCCCCGCCCCGACGACCATCGAGGCCCGGAACTCGACGGTCTCCACGCCGGAATCCCGCAGGATTATGCCGACCTCGTGGCGGCTGCGGAGGTGCGGCGAGAGCTTCGGGTCGGAGTCGTCGCCCAGCCCGCCCAGGTAGACGATGCGGCGAAGACCGGCCCGTTTCGCCGCCCCGGCGAAGTTGGACGCCGCCTGGCGGTCTTCCCGTTCGAAGTCCCTGGAACCGGCCCCGGACATCAGGTGGACGAGGTAGTAGGCGGTGTGGACCCCCTCCAGCGCCCGGTCGAGCGAGGGCACATCGAGCACGTCACCCGGCACGACCTCGGTGGTCGGCCGGACCTGGGATCGCAGCTTGTTGGGATTCCGGGCCAGGCAGCGGAGCCCGACGCCCTGCTGTTCCAGGCGGGGGATGAGCCGCCCGCCGACGTAGCCGCTGCCGCCGGTCAGCAGGATCATCGGGGAGCCGTCGCTCTCGGGGGTCGGCATCTTTGGTCACCTGTGCTGCGGGGTTCGGAAAATGGTCGGCGTTCGCCTACCATGTTACCGTGCCCGCCGTGAGAAACCCGTGACCGACGAGGATGGCTTGCCGATGGTCTCCGTGCGACGACCTTCAATCGAGACGATCCGGGCGTTCCTGGCTTCGCAGTCGACGCTCGACTTCACCTATACGGCGGTTGGTGCGACGGCAGCCGAGCCTCCCGCCGGTTACGTCGTGGATCGCACCCGGATCGTCCTGGGGCGGGGGCAGGAGGTCTTCACGAAAGCCAGGGCAGTCCTGGAGCGTTGGGGGCAGTTCGACCTGGGCTGGGTGGAGGCGTGGCCGCCCGGCACGCCGATCCAGACCGGCGAGGTCGTGGCCGTCCTGTCCCGGCAGTTCGGGTTGTGGTGGCTGAGTGCCTGCCGGATCGTCTCCGTCGTCAACGAGGCTGAGCCCATCGCCCGCTTCGGTTTCGCCTACGGCACATTGCCCGATCATGCGGGGACGGGCGAGGAGAGGTTCCTGCTCGAATGGGACCGAACCAGTGGCGAGGTCTGGTACGACATCCTGGCCTTCTCTCGCCCCCGGTGGCTCGTCGCCCGTGTCGGCTATCTGTACATGCGTCGGCTCCAGAAGCGATTCGGCAGGGAGTCGGCGGCGGCGATGGTGCGGGCGGTGAGGTGAGGGCGGTGAGAGTGGATCGCCGGACTGGGCCCGGACTCGCCTCCGCATGAACGGAAACTCGGACCCGAGGAGGCCGGAAACCGGCCCGATCTAATGATCGAGGTGCTGCTCGCTGTGGAGCTTTTGATTGGGAAGTTTGCCGAGGCGGCCGTCCCTGACCTCCCAGAGCGACATGCTGAATGCCATCTGACCCGCCCATTTCCCGCCTCGAACCGCCTCGGCCTTCGGATAATCCCCGAGGGTCGAGGGAAGGTTCAAGAGCCTGTTTGGATGCTTCTGAGAAGGCGAAAGCCGACGTAGGGCTGAATTGAGGCCGAGTGCGAATCTGCCTCGTGGCCGATCAGTGTCGCACGGATGGGAACGCCAGCCATTCGGGAATTGACCAGACATGATCCGCCAACCCGGCCGCTATCGCCGGGCTCCTCTTCCGCCAGATGCCTTTGTCAGCTTTGATCCGTAAGGTCCGAACCGGCCAGCAGAAATTGTACACATACATCGTCAGATAGGTCACCGACTCGTGATGACGCCAGTCCTTGCTGAACCGGTACGTCTTGCGGGCCTTCCTCGCGTTTCGGTGCCGATCCGTCCCGTTCTGACGCACGAACGACGTGTTGATCGACCGGCTCACCCTCGACATCCCCAGGGCCGCGATCACCGCAGCCATCGTCCCGAAGACCACTCGCGTGGCGATCGCCACCACCCGACCCTTCTCTCGTGTCTTCTCCACCACGGCATAGGTCAGGCCCTTGGGCGCGACCTTGTAAGGGGCCCTGGGGCGTCCTCGCTTGCCGGTCCGGGGCGGCGTGATCGTCTCCCCGTACGCCTCAAGCAACGCGTCCTCGTAGGCCAGATAGCCGTCGGTGGTGATCAGGTCCATCAGACGGCCCCCGGTGCGTCGCTTGAACTCGTTGACCACCGCGACGACATTCTCGGCCGTCCGCTCGCCGGCCACGACGCTGATCACCAACCGGCTCTCGGCATCGATCGCGACGTGGTCCCAGGTGTCTCCCTTGCGGTCATCGGCCGGCTCGGTCTCGTCGCAATTCTTCTCCTTCTTGGCCACGAACGACCACTTCTCATCGAACTGGGCCTCGCGCGTGAGGGGGGGAAATCGCGACCAACTCGTCGTGGAGGTCGTGGGAATGCTCGCCAGCGACCCGACTCAGGCGGCCGACGGTGCCGCGATCGACCTTGCAGAGCCGACCCGTCTGTCGGACGCCGCAGCCTTCGGCGATATGCTCCAGGACCGATTCGATCTTCTCCGGCGGCAGTCGCGAGTCGAAGAGTGGCGTCCCTTTGCGCTCGGAGAATCGGGCCTTGCAAGCCTGGCAGCGGAGCATGCGTCGGGACTTCTCGGGACCATAGCGGCTGGTCACCGTCAGATTTCCGGCCCCACGCTTGCCATGTTCGAGGCACTGAGAATTCAGGCAGCAGAAGCGAGAGAGGTCGTCCATGGTGCGGCTCCGCCGATGCGATCCTCAAGGCTGATGGCCAGTTGTGTCACTTCCGAATGATAGACCAATGCTCGGGTGCCGTGCGACACTGATCGGCCACGATGCGAATCTGCTACGAATGCAACGATCGGTTGACGGCAAAAACGAAAGGCGTCCCCGGACACACGGTCACGAGAGACGCTTGCAAGCGGACCAGATCGTCACACAAATCGTCACAACCTCGAACTCCTGAATCGCCACAGAATCGACGAGCCGGAAGTCGTTGCCGTGAAAGGCTTTAACAGAGCGGGCGAGGGGATTCGAACCCCTGACGTCCAGCTTGGGAAAATGGAAGCGGGTGATCATGAAAGTCTGCGAAAAAGCGTGAAAACCCCTTTGCCCAAAGGGGTTTCAGAGGGCCGATCGCGTGGAATCAGGGGGACGTTTCGGTCACGATTCGGTAACGGCCGCGGACAAAAAGCGGACAAAACTTACGCCTCTGGGCGAAGTGTGTGATGGGCCCGACGCATGCTCGAAGCCGGATGCCTTCCGGGCCTTGCAGTGGCCCTTGCTCGACCGCGTGAGGGAGATCGGGGCAGGGGGGCCCGGGCGGATTTTTCCACCGCCCGAGCCAGACCCCTAGATCAGATGACCCAGTCGGCCTCCACTGCTCCCTGCACTTCCACCGTGGGCCGTGCGGCCAGCCGGCCGAACAGCCGACCGATGCGGAGGCCCGACTCCGCCTGGGGGGCCGGCTTGAGGAGCTTGACCACCTCGGTCAGGGCGTTGTTCAGCGACCACAGCGTCCGGTCGGGGAACTTCTCGGCCTGGACCTCGTCGTCGAAGTACAGGTTCGAGGCGATCGGGAAGAGCCGCAAGGGCATCGCCCGGGTGGCGAAGGCGTCGTGCAGGATCTCCTTCGCCCGGCCGTCGGCGATCGCCGTCTCACGCATCCTCTCGACGTCGAGCTTGAATGCCCCCGCCCGTTCGAGGAAGTCGTCGACCGCCTGGGGGATCACCGCCCGCAGGTTGAGCCGGCTGGTGTGCTTGCGGCGGAGGAACGTCGCCCCGGCCGAGCCGGAGAACGCCCAGTTGTCGCAGACGAAGACCCTCGCGGCAGCGACCAGCTGGATCGCCACCGACTTGTCATTCGAGGCTCGCAGACCCAGGCCCATGCCGTAATCCTGCGTATTCAAGCCATGGACACGGAGGTCGAGCGTACCGAGCAGCTTCGAATCGTCCCTCCCGAGCGTGCAAAAGTCCTCCCTGACGACTTCGACCCCCTGGCGGTGCAGGCCAGCCAGGAGGGCCTCGACGAGTTCGGCATGGGGCACCGGCCGCCACGTCGCCGTGGGCGGCGGGGTGAATAGTCCGGCGAGTTCCTGACGGGTACGGCGGATGCCGCCAGCGTGGACGATCAGATTCGCGTTCGCGGACATGATGAAGTACCTCCTGGAGTCATTCGAGGATGAGAAGGGGGCAGGGGAGGGCCCGGCCCCCGGTCGTCGTTCAGTCCTTGAGCCCGCGTTCCATCCGGGCCATCGCCGCATGCATTTCGGCGAGTTCTTCGAGGGTGGTGTTGTCGGGGATGACCTCCACATCATCGTTGAGGTGTTCGGCGGCCCATAGGCGATCCTCGTCACTCGGCGGCTCGTAGGGGCCGGCGTCGTCCGGAGTTGGCGAGATCTGCCAGATGTCCCGATCCGTCCAACTCGGCCAGGTCACGGGGGGGCTGGGTTTGCGGATTGATCTCCTGCGTACCGTGCTCATGGGTGGCGTCTCTCGCGAGTGGGGCTCCCGAGGCCGGGCGTCTGAACCACGTCGTCCGACCTGGTCGTGCGGCCTGCTTTCGTTCACGGGGCCGACGTCCGGCCCACGCTCGTTGAGGAGGAGGTCCGACGGCTCCTGTTGCCGATCGTTTCCTTCTCGCTCACTTGTGGGCCCAAGGGTTTCGACCGCCCCATCGCGGCCCTAGTCCCGTGGCCCCCGGAGGAAGGGGGTGGCTTTTATGTTCCGGCCGATGGAGCCCCAGTCCCGTGAGAGGGGAAGGGGCATCCAGGCCCAAACGGGACGGCTCAAGGCTCCCCCTTATGCATGCATGCATGCACTTTGTGCTCTTGGCACTCTCCGCTCGGGCCGCTCCTGCACGAACGCTTCAGTTGGAGCGGCTACGAGCCAACGTGGATGCCCTCGCTTCGCTCCCTCGGCCGGGATATTCATCGGGGGTGGTTAGCCGCCATTCGTCCTTCGACGAGGCTCCTCCTGCCCCTCAACCGGAGGACCGAGCTTGGTTCATCTCGTTCCGGGCTGTCGCCTGATCGCACTGATCCGTCGTGGCGACTGTCGGCCGCATCACCCGCCGGGTCATCCTCAGGCACGGCCCCATCCAAATGTGGACGGGTCTTGAGCCATCGCCCTGATCCGCGAGACGGGGAATCTTCAATTCGCAGAGACTGCACTCTTTCGGTTCGGGCCCAACCGCGATTCCGTCCTTCCGCACTGCTTCGTCCAAACCCGGCGGCTCTGGACCGAGGCACTTAGCTATTTGACCGGGAAAAATCGTGCCTCTGACTGGCGGCCCCGCACTGATTCGCTGTCGTACGTGGACGATGTCCGCCTGACCGCCCTGAATCGTTGTCGGCGATACCGGGATCAAGTCACTGGGTGCACTGCTCTGTCGGATGATCTCGAATTGGTCGTGCGTGACCTTGGGGGAAGGCCCAGCCGTCCCGCGTCGATGACTGTAGGGGGACTCGATGTGCACTGATCTGTCTGAGGCACCCTATTTGCCTTCATTTTCTGCATCGTCAAGCGGAGGGCGATTCTCATGGCAGAACACGAATACGTGCCGTCGAACCTGCGACTGGCCAGGTTCCCGGTCCATTGGATCTCGACCGCCCCGGCCCCCTGGCGAGGGCTCTACATCGACTTCGTCTGGGAATCCCACTACTCGTACTGGCATTTGAATTACGGCCGGCCGCCGCGGCCCCCCGGTGCCATCGGGATGAAGGTCGACAAACTGGTCGTGTATCCCGCCCTCCACGCCGATCCCGGGCTCGCGAGGAAGGGCCGGCTCATCCGCCTGGGGAGCCTCCGGTCGATCGCCAAGCAGATCGGGTCCGGGGAGGGCAACACGACGGCCATCGTGAACGCACTCAGGGACAATGCCGCGGTGCAGCTCAGGGTCGGCCGGGGCCCGCACGACTTCCAGAACCGGTACGACGTGTTCCTGCCCGACGAACGGTTGCCGGGGAGGAAGGTGGCCGACGCCGTCTACATCCGGCCGAGCGACGCCTACCTCGAGTGGGCCCGCGGGGCGGCCTGGTCGATCCGGCTGCGACGGGACCTGCTCCGCGACCTGCCGCCGGCGTCGGCACGCCTATACGAGATCCTCGCCACATTGGGACGCCGCTCGACCGCGACGCTGCTCTACTCCGATATCTGCCAGTACTTGCCGCTGCGACGGGGCAGGGGGTTGGAGGCGTCGCCGTCGCGGCTCGACCGGCTGCACGAGCCCCTCAAGGACCGGGGACTGATCGCGGGCGTCGCTTATGAGCGGATCGAATACATGGGGCAATCACGGCCACCGGATGACGACAGGCCACCACGGCCCCCGGATGACGACCGGGAGAAGCCCGCCGCAGGAGAAGTCTTCTCCTCCCCCCGGTTCTACTTGGTGGAACACAGCCTGCAGAGGGACTGGGAGGTCCGCTACGTCTACGGCAAGGACGCGGCGTCGGCGTTCCGGGCCGTCGGCCATGAGATCCGGGTCGGTTGGGAGGCCGCGACGAGGGCGAAGTTATCTGACATCCCGGGTTGGTACCCGAACCGGCGTGATGATTCGGCAGCCGGGCCTCATCCCGGTGGATGAACTTGACCGGTTCCCCGGTCAGGTCCACATCGCGGAGGGTGTCCGATCGCGAATGGATGCACCCCTCACGATACCCGACGGTTGGAGTGGTCCGGCCCTCCCTGCGTGGCCAAACCGGGGCGGCGATGACAGCGAGAGGCGGCCCGGCAGGATCGCCTCCCCCGAATGGTGCAGGCCCGGCCGCCATCCCGGACATAAAGGGTCGAACTCGCCGGGGCCGTTGCTCGACGATCAAGCCGAATGCCTCCCCTCGGGGGAGTCGCATCGATACCCCACGTAGGCGAACTCCCTCGCCCTGCCTTCCGCGAAGCTGTACTCGGCCTTGACGCAGCGGATGACTCCATCGGCCTGGAGAATCTTCAGGATGTTCGAGGCCGTCGTGGCGGACTTCCCGATGAGCTTCGCCAGCCGCGGTATGGGCAGGAAGAAGGGGGCAGGGGAATTGGCCGAGGCCAGGTGGTAGGCGATCGACGCCACCCGGTCGTAGTCCGGGCCGCGATTGGGATTTGGCGGGAGCGGCTCCGCCTCGGCCTGGGCGACCGCCAGGCCCAGTGCGTCCTCGCCCTCTGCCAGCTCGACCCTCGGCCAGACGTCCAGGAACGCATACCAGAGATCCTCCGCCGGCCTCCCGGCCCGCTCGCAGAAGGCGAACACGGCGTCCCGGTAGGGCTCGGGCGACGCCTTCGAGATCGTCATGAGCGTCCGGGCCAGCACGAAGGCCGCCCTCCAGTCCGGCTCTCGGCCGATCACGTCGACCAGGCCGAGGGCGAGTTGGACTGCCTGGCATCCTCCCTGCCCCACCGACGCCCCGGCAGGGGCGTCCTGATCGGATTCCGCCCTGATCGGGGCCCGCGTCGAGCCGACTCCGACAGGGGGCGGCTCAGGCGTGTTAATCTCTGAACCTGTCTCATCCTGGATAGCTGAATAAGCCTGGTGCCTCTGGTTCAACCCGGGCGACCAGGCCGGATCGTAGAACCGCTGCTGGCCCCGGATCGCCCGCTCGATGGTGCGGTCCAGGTAGTCATCCCTCCGCCACTTCGCCCTCCGGGTCCTCGGGCATGCCTTCAGGATCCTCTTCATGCGGTCCGGGTCCGGCCCGACGTAGAACGCCAGGTGCCCGCAGAGGGCCAGATCCCCCTCAGACTGGGAGCCGTAGCCGGCGGCGTCGCCCTCCCAGAGGCGGCCGTACTTCGGATGCCGGAGGATCCTCCCGACGATCTCTTCGTCCGTCATCGGATTCGGCCCCGCCCAGGGGGCCTGTGGAGCCCGTGGTGCGACTCCGATGTGTTCGGCGTGGATCCGGTCGAGCTGTGCCTGGCGGGCCTCCAGGCGGCCGCTGTGGCCCTCCAGGACGTGCCCGGTGACCGTGAAGTATCGATCAAGCGAGTAGATCTCGATCCGGCCCTTCCGGCTACCCGACACCGGCGGCTCGCCCCGGATGAAGATCTTGACGCCCGTGCCGCTCGGGGAGACCTCCGTGTAGGAGTCCAGCTCGCGGATGATCTCCCTGGCCCGCGGCTCGATCGCCCCAGTTATGGGGTCGCGACATTGGTCCAGATCTACTCCGACAAACGGATCAGACTCGGTGAACACGAACCCGACGCCGTCGCCCCCGTAGCTCTGGGCTTGTTCGAGAGTGTGCATGATCACGGCCTGGTTGACGCCACCCGCCCTCCCGGTCTTCAGATCGATCGGGACCTTCTCCCACTTCCCTGACCTCTGACGGAGTTTCCAGGGGACCCACTGCGGCCTGGACGCCAGCTCCGGGGGGATGCGGTCGGGCTGGAGCTTGAGGCACTTCGGTTTCGTCGTCATCTGATGCTCGGACTTGGTTGGCTCCGCCCTACCGGCCGGGGGTATTCCGGCGACTCGGGGCGTCATCCCACCTCGTAGCTTCGCTTGCCGAGCAGCGAGGGGCGATTCGTGGATTTTTCCGGGCAAGCTGCTACCGACGCGGGCATCGCAGGCGTCCTGCTCGTAGCTCGGGAGCACCTGGCTTCCTCCTGCCCCGCTGGGCCTTACGCCGGACGGGGGAGGGCCACCTTTTTGTCCTGTGGCACATCGGAATACCCAAATGGCTACCGAGTTCCCGGAGGCGACCAAGATCACAGTGACATGTGTTGAGGTCCCTGCATCAAAGCGGAGTTCAGCACCAAGATGCGTATTTCGATTTGCCTGCATCAGTTCCACATAATTCCTTGACGGTTTCTTTTCGCAGGATTCATGTTTACTGCATCTGCCCTTCGTTAGAAAACGATAGATTTTCTCTCACCTCACTTTTTTACCGGCGTGTCGGTGCTGGGCGTCCCGGCGTCTTCCTCGACGCGGGTGAGGCATCCGCCGTCCTTCTGTTGCCCAGGCTTCGAGATTCCAATGAAGTTGATAGCGAAGATGGCCATGCCAACGTGTCCCCACGCATTTGGCCTCGTGATGCTCATGGTCACGGTCGCTGGCTGCGGGGAGCCCGGTCGTACGACGCTCCCGATCCACCCGGTCTCGGGCAAGGTGGCCATCTCCGAGGGCAAGCCGGTCACCTCGGGCACGATCTGCTTCGAGCCGGTGGCGGCCCCGGGCGTGAAAGCCAAGGGGAAAATCCAGCCCGACGGCAGCTTCACACTCACCACCTACAACGAGAATGACGGGGCGGTCGAGGGCGACAGCCGCGTCTACATCGAGCCCGACGAGGCAGCGAAGAAGGGAGCCATCCCGACCGCCTTCCTCGATCCGGATAGCTCCGGGGTCATCGTGAAGGTTAGTCCGGGCAAGAACGACCTGGGCACCATCAGCCTACGCTCCAAATCCGGCGGCTCCCGCGACCGCCGCTGAACAATCCCACGTTCCCGCCAGGACGGGCCATTCGGGCGTGGTGCCCGGCGGCCTTCATCCTGTCCCTGGCCCGATGCCTTCGGGTCCCTTTCCCAGGAGTGTTCGCTCACATGTCGCTGTCCCGTCGCATTCGCTCGCGTGGCTTCACGCTCATCGAGCTGCTGGTGGTCATCGCCATCATCGCCGTCCTCATCGCCCTGCTGCTGCCCGCCGTCCAGTCGGCCCGCGAGGCGGCCCGCCGTGCCCAGTGCACCAACAACCTGAAGCAGATGGGCCTGGGCCAGCACAACTTCGCCAGCACGTACAACGCCTTCCCGCGTGCGGGCGAGTTCATGTTCACCTGGACCGACGGCCTGCTGCACAAGACGCAGGACTACCACTCGCAGTTCACGATGATCCTGCCGTTCATGGAGCAGACGGCCGGCTTCAATGCCTTCAACTTCGACCTCCGCTACAACCAGCCCGACAACCAGACGGCGTCGTCCTTCGCCCTGAACGTGTTCCTCTGCCCGTCGAACGCAATCCTCGACGGCCGAGCCAACGGCCGCGATGCCCAGGGATACGGGGCCGATGACTACGCCACCGTCCCCTACACCGACATCCGCCCCGACGGCACCGAGAAGGGCGGCGACGCCTTCCTGACCGCCGCCGGCACGATGGGGACCCCGTACCCGAACAGTTTGATGACAGAGTTGTCAGGCGGCGACTCGACGGTGGCCGCGAACAAGAAGGTCCACCTCGATCCGTCCAAGGGCAAGATCGACATCTACTACGGCGGTGCCTCCATCGCCGCGATCACCGACGGCACTTCGAACACCTGGTCCGTCTACGAGGACAACGGCCGTTGCGAGAAGTACTGGGAGACCTCGGGCGGCTACCTCGACCCGGTCACCCTGACCTCGCGTCGCCACTGGCGTTGGGCCGAGCCGGACACGGCCTCGGGCGTCCTCCCGCAGGATCAACAACAACCGGACCCCGATGGGCGGCCCCGCGAATTGCCCGTGGAACGTCCACGACTGCGGCCCGAACAACGAGAGCTTCAGCTTCCACCCGGGCGGCGTGAACGTCCTGTTCTGCGACGGCAGCGTGCGGTTCCTCAAGGACAGCACCGCGACGACCGTAATCCGCTCGCTGGTGACCCGGGCCGGCGGCGAGGTCCTTTCGGCCGATTCCTATTGAGCGAATATGTTTGATCCGTAAAGATGATGTGACCCCGGGATGAACTCCCGGGGTTGCGTCTTTTCCGCCCGCAAGATTCGCCAGGAGCAGTGGCCATGTCCGGCGACGCTTTCGATGACATCGTGAAAGCGTGCCGGCTCTTCCACATGGCCAGCCAGCCGATCAGGCTCCAGGTCCTGCTCGCCCTGGAAGCATCTGATCCGCTCACAGCAAGCAGACTGAGAGACGTCTTCGGCGACGAGACGCGGACAACGATCAACACGGCCCTCTCCAAGCTCCGTTCTGAGGGCCTGGTCGAACTGGTGCGGGCCCGCAAGGACTTGTACCTGATCAGCCCCGCCGGCCGGCTCATTTTGGAGGCCTATCGTCTCGTTTCGGCGGGACCGACGGCCTGCCGTACGCTTGAAGGTGCCGCCGAGGTCGGCCCGTCGAATAACCCGGCGGATGCCAAGGCGGCTCGCTTCTTCCATGTCGTGGCCTCCGCCGCACGGCTGAGATTGCTTCTCCAACTCCTCGACGGGCCGCTGCCGGCGGCGGATCTGCGGGCCCGGGCGGGGGGCAGCAAGAACACGCGTCAAATCGACTTCCTGCTCAAGGCCTCGCTCGTCTGTCGCGTGCGTGCCGACGACAAGCGTGGCTACGGGCTGACGCCGATCGGTCGGAGATTTGCGGAGTTTTGCTCGTCCCTCGAATCGGGGGAGGCGACGGCGGATCTCTTCCGAGTGTTCACGAACCCGGAGCGGATCCGGTTGCTCGCACTCCTGGGAGAACGCGAGCATTGCGAATGCCACATCCCGATGGCCCTGAAGATCACGCAGGAGGAATGGCGTCGGCTTCTGGGCGACATGGAATCGGTCGGCGGGCTCGACCGCTCGATCCGTGGGAGGTGGGCCCATTACGCATTGAGCGTGACGGCCAAGAGCCTCTACAGGCTCATCGCCTCGTGCCCCGACCAGATGCAGCTTGCCGAAATGCTCGGAGATCCGGATCGTGGGTTCCTCTGGTCCCTGCAGCCGTGCGAGGACGCATGATGACGGATGCCCCGAGCCGGACCGACTGCTGATCGGCAGGAGAGAGAGTCCCCGGTCAATCGTCCCTCCACGCATCCGAGATGCGAACATGCCCGCGACATGATGGGGCCAGTACGGGGTCCAGCCGTGCGGACATGGAAGCGATCACAACTCAAATTGCCGGCTGGCTTCGAGTCCGAGGAGTGAAGAGAATGGTTTCGGCGTTTCGTGCTCCTGGCGGGTCGAGCGGTCTTGAAGCATCTCGATGGCCCTGAACGACTACGAGTCGACCCACTCCTCAATGCCGCAGGCGGGATCATTAACCGGAGGAAGCAGGCACCTATGCCCTCGATTTCGGTCCAGGCCCGGCTGGTGGCCGTGTTCGAGCACTGGCAGGTCCACAGTGTGTTGAACTACGAGATCCCATTCGGCATCCTGGGAACGGTGTCGCGGCTTGAGGTGGCCGCCCCGATCCGCCCGATCGAGACCCACGATCGCCGCGGTTCATGACGACCAGCCCCACTACCCGCCGAACCGCGGCATCTGCACCGGCATCTGGCTCGACTTGGACCCCGTGACCTGACAGCTCGGCGACGGTCCCTCGGGGACCAAAGCAAAAACTCCGTCTGGTGGGCGTTGCCGACGGCCTGTGCTAGACCATCGCGAGGTCCGAAGTGAAGGCGTCCCAGCCCGCCATTCACGACGTCCTGTCGCCTGGCGAGGGCTCCCTCCGCCCGTCAATCCTGAGGAGCCGGCGACCTACTACGGGACACGGTGGCCGGGGCGACTCGCCTGCCGCACGTGTGCCATTGCCCCGATACGTTGGATCGTCGAGCGGAGGACGCCCCGTGAGCTGGCATCTGACCTGGCCAATCCTCCTGACCTGCGGATGGTTGGCAGGCACGATCTCGGGTGCGGCGGGATTCGGCGGGGCGATGCTGCTCCTGCCCGTGCTCACGCTCACCGTCGGGGCCCGGGCGGCGGTGCCGATACTGACCGTAGCCCAGCTCCTGGGCAACCTGTCCCGGGCCTGCTTCGGCCGGGGAGACATCCGCTGGAGGCCGGCGTTGCTCTTCAGCCTCGGGGCCGTGCCAGCGAGCCTGCTGGGTTCCCGGCTCTTCGTCGAACTCTCGGCGGAGTGGCTGCCAAGGGCGATCGGCGTGTTCCTGATCGCCGTCGTCATCCTCCGGCACACGCCCCTCGGCAAGCGGAGGGTACCCGAGCCGCTGTTGGCCCCGGCCGGGGCCGCCGTCGGCCTGATCTCCGGCGTCGCAGGGAGTGCCGGCCCGCTCGGTGCGGCGGCCTTCCTCGGGCTCCGGCTGGAGCCGCACGCCTACGTCGCCACCGAGGCCGTGACGGCGGCACTGATGCACCTGACGAAAGAGCCTGGCCTACGGCCGGTTCGCCGCCCTCTCGCCCTCAGACGCCCTCAAGGGGCTGCTCCTGGGCAGCTCGCTCGTCCTCGGATCGTGGACCGGCCGCTGGCTCATCCCCCTGCTCCCGGCGAACGCATTCCCGCTCGCGGTCGAGGGCCTGCTGATCGTCTCGGCGTGGATGCTTCTGTTTCGGAATCGCTAGGACTCGCGTGGAGTCTCCTCACGCCTGCCCCTGGCTTCAGGGTCGCCTTCCCGCCTCCGCGGGAACAATGCCATACACGATAGACGGATGGGGAGCCCTTGACCGAGTTGGCTAAATCGGCTATCGTAGAAATACGATGATAGAGAAGGAGGTGGCCGTGGACCACATGAACTGCACGCCTGGCAACGGCCCGAACGCAACCGCGGTCGCGACCGATGAGGTCCGAGCGACGGATGTCGAACTGGCCACGTTTGCCAAGGCGTTGGGCCATCCGGCCCGCGTCCAGATCCTCCGCTTCCTCCTATCCCAGGACTCGTGCATGTGCGGCGACATCGTCGAGCACCTGCCGCTGGCCCAGTCCACAGTGTCCCAGCACCTCAAGATGCTGAAGGCGGCTGGGCTCATCCGCGGGAAGATCGACGGGCCCCGGGTCTGCTACTGCGTCGAGACGAAGGTGCTCGAACGATTCAAGCAACTCACCTCCGGACTCGTATGACGAGTTGGATTTTTTTACCCGGTTCTATCGTAAATCGACGATTGACGAATACAATAGGAGATCATCATGTCCAGGCTTGAAATCTACGACCCCCCGATGTGCTGCTCGACCGGCGTCTGCGGGCCCGCGGTGGACCCGGCCTTGCCGCGGATCACCGCCGATCTCGACTGGCTCAAGCGTCAAGGCGTCGAGGTCGGGAGGTTCAACCTTGGCCAGCAGCCACAGGCCTTCATCGCCAACCCGGCGGTGGCTGCCGCCCTCCGAGAGCACGGCAACGAGTGCCTCCCGCTGGTCCTCGTCGATGGCGAGATCGCCTCGCGAGGCCGGTATCCCGACCGTGCGGAACTCACTCGGTTGGTCGGCCTCGGAGCGGCCGTCGAGCACGATCCGACGCCGGCTCCCGCCCCCTCGTGCTGCTCGGCCCCCAGCGTGGTGTCGATCGGCGGTCCGCCCTCGAATTCGTCCGAATGCTGCTAGCCAAGAAGGTGTGCCATGCTCCTCCCAGGATCCGTGACCCGGAATCTCTTCTTTACCGGCAAGGGTGGGACCGGGAAGACCTCGGTGGCGAGTGCGACCGCCGTCGGGCTGGCGGACGCGGGCAAGCGGGTGCTGCTGGTCAGCACCGACCCGGCCTCGAACCTCGATGAAGTCTTCGGCGTCGAACTGGGGACTGCCCCCACGCCGATCCCGGGCCTCGCGAACCTCTGGGCGATGAACATCGACCCGGAGGCGGCGGCCCATGCCTACCGCGAGCGGATGGTCGGCCCGTATCGCGGGCTCCTGCCCGATGCCTCGGTGAGGAGCATGGAGGAGCAGTTCTCGGGGGCCTGCACCACGGAAATCGCGTCCTTCGACGAGTTCTCGAAGCTCCTGGGCGACACGTCGGCCACCGCCGGGTTCGATCACGTGCTGTTCGACACGGCCCCGACCGGCCACACGCTGAGGCTCCTTCAGCTCCCGGCCGCCTGGTCGGTGTTCCTGGGGAGCAACGTCGGCGGCAACTCCTGCCTCGGCCCGCTCGCGGGCCTCACCGCCCAGCGGGCACTCTACGACGCCGCCCTAAAGGCCCTCGCCGACGGCGGTGCGACGACGCTCGTGCTGGTCAGCCGCCCCGAGCAGACGTCGCTCCGCGAGGCCGGCCGATCGAGCCGTGAGCTGGCCAGGCTCGGCCTCCGAAATCAGCGGCTCGTGCTGAACGGCATCTTCCGGGCGGGCGACCGGCACGACCCGATCGCCATCGCCATGGAGGCCCGGGGCCAGTCGGCCCTCCGGGAGCTGCCGGAGGCCTTGGCCAACCTGCCGCGTTCCGAGGCGGAACTGCTGCCATTCGGCCTGGTAGGCGTCGCGGCATTGCGGGCCCTCAACGACCCCGAGGCGGCCGCCGGGCTCGCCCCGGGACCGGCCGCCGAACAGGTCGAGGAAACGCTCTCTCTCCCGCTCGATTCGCTCATCGCTGACCTGAGCCGCCGGGGGCATGGCGTCATCATGACCATGGGCAAAGGTGGGTGCGGCAAGACCGTCGTCGCCACCCGGGTGGCCGTGGCCCTCGCCCGGCTGGGGCACGAGGTGCACCTCTCGACCACCGACCCCGCCGCCCATCTCGACCTCACGCTCGGTTCGCGGGTCGCCAATCTCACCGTGGGACGCATCGACCCCGCCAGCGAGACGGCCGAGTACACGGCCGAGGTGCTCGCGAACGCGGGCAGGGATCTCGACGAGCAAGGCAAGGCCCTCCTGGAGGAGGACCTCCGCTCGCCGTGCACCGAGGAGATCGCCGTCTTCCGGGCCTTCGCCCGCACCGTCGATGAGGGCAAGGGGAGCTTCGTTGTCCTCGACACGGCCCCAACCGGGCACACTCTCCTGCTGCTCGACGCCACCGAGGCCTACCATCGCGACGTGCTCCGGACGTCGAGCCAGATGCCCGAGGCCGTCCGGGAACTCCTGCCGCGACTCCGCGACCCGGAGTTCACGAAGGTCCTGATCGTCACATTGCCCGAGGCCACGCCGGTCCACGAGGCGGCCTCGCTCCAGCGGGACCTGATCCGGGCCGGCATCACGCCGTTCGCGTGGGTCATCAATCAGAGCCTCGGTCCCCTGACAGTGACGGATCCGGTGCTCGTGGCCCGGAAGCGGAACGAGCGAGGCTTCATCCAGGAGGTCGTCGAAGGCCTGAGCCCCCGCACGGCCATTATCCCCTGGCAGGCCGACGGGGCCGAGGCGGCCGCCGCACGTGGGACCGAAGTCGAGCCTCGCCGCGACACGACCCCAATAACAACCAGGGCATGAATGTCCATGCAATCGAGTCACATCCGAGACAGGCTGTTCCCCCGACTCCGCGAACACGCCGAACAGCTCTCGTCCGGCTACGAGCGGATAGCGGAACACCATCGCCTGGCAGGCGAGACTCTGGCACGCTGGATCGCGGCGAATCCTCGGCCCGGCGAGTCGCTCAACGCCATCGTCATCTGCACGGGGAACTCCCGCAGGAGCATCTTCGGCTCGTCGATGGGTAACCTGGCCGCTGGTTACTTCGGGATGCCCGAGGTCCGGTTCCACAGCGGTGGGACCGACCCGACGGCGTTCAACGTCCGGACCGCCGAGGCCTTGAAGGCCATCGGCTTCGAGATCGAGCCGACCGGCACGGAAGCCCGCCGAGGCGAGGCGGGCATGGAGAACCCCGTCTCCCTGGTTGTGTGGGGAGACGGCCTGGAGATGCTCGAGTTCTCGAAGCGTTACCACGACCCGAGCGACCCGGGTTCTGGCTTCGCGGCCCTCATGGTCTGCGGCGAGGCCGACGCAGGCTGCCCGATCGTGGGCGGGGCCGGCGTCCGCATCCCGATGCCGTTCGACGACCCCAAAGTCTCCGACGGCCGGCCGGACGAAGCCGAGAGATACGCCGAGCGGCGTGACGACATCGGGCGGCTCATGCTCGCCGCGTTGTCGCGTGCCGTCGAGTTGATGACGACCCAGACAGGCCCGAATACGCCATCGGGCCCATCATGATCGGGTTCGCCCGGTGCATTGGAATGGTCATCGCCGGGCACGACCTCGCGAGGGGAGATCCTGCTTGCACGGCGGGCCTGCTCACCCTCAACTCGGGCTTCCAGGTGCTGTTCTACCCGGTCTATGAGAGGATCTTCGTGGTGGCATCAGAAGCGTTGCGTCCCGGCGATCAGCCCAATCACGCCAGTCTCGCTCCTCTTCACCATCGCGATGATGTTCTCGCTCCATGGGCGGAACATCGTGGCACCGCCGCTCGATGTGCAGCGGAACGCCATACCGTTCTTGCTAGACTTCGTCGTGATGTTACTTGTATACTTCTTGATTTGTCGGAGGTTCGGGGCCGATACTCGAAGTTGGCCACGCCGGCCTTCACATCAGCGTCGAACGATTTCAAGCAGGCGATCCCCGCCGCCGTCTTCGGCATCAACTCGGGTGCGGCGTTCGCGGCGGCCTTCGGTCCCCTGGTCGAGGTGCCGGTTCTCATCGGGCTGGTCAACGTCGCGTTCTACCTCCAGCGGCGTTACATTCTTGAGGTCGGGCCAGTGGAGGCAGATGCTGCCTCCGCCTGATGTGAGCATCCGCTATGGAAAGTCCGTGGACGCGATCACCCCACGACCCGAGATCTCGCGGCTCCGCCTTTGCGGCTTCTTCCTCCGCATCGGCCTGACCTCGTTCGGCGGACTGGGGGCCACGCTGGCCGTGATTCAGATGGAACTGGTCGAGCGGCGGGGGCTCATCACCACCCGCCAGGTGACTGAGGCACTCACCTTCCCGAAGCCCTTGCCGGGGGCGACGGCGTTCCAAGTCGTCTGCTACCTCGGCTTTCAACTCGGAGGCTGGCCGGGCTCGGCGGTCGCCGCCGTGGCGTTCGTCTCACCCCCTATGGTCGGCATGGTCGGGATGGCCGTGCTTTACGACCTGGTGCACGAGTTGCCGCGTTTCCCCTCGGTGCTCGCGGGGCTCCTCGCCGCGGTGGTCGGCCTCCTACTCGCCACCGCCTTCAATTTGGCCAAGGGCAGAGTCCGGGGCGTGGTCTCGCCGCTTATCGCCGCGGTGTCATGTGTCGTGGCAGTCCGGTTCCACGTGAACAGTGCCCTCATCGTGGCGGTCGGTGGGCTCGTCGGGCTTGTCGCCCTCATGCCGCCCGACGCCTCCGGTCCTTAGTCCAGGGGTTGATCGAGTGCATCTGTGGGTGTGCATCGAACTCTTCGGGCGGTTTCTGCTGGTGAGCCTCACCGCCTTCGGCGGGAGCGGGTCGGCATTGCCGCTGGTCGAACGGATGACGGTCAAGGAGACGGGCTGGCTATCCGAGAGCGAGTTCGCTTCGGCCCTCGGGAGCACGTACGTGATGCCCGGCCCGATCCTGATGATGGCAACCTTCGTCGGTTACCGAGTCGACGGGCTCGCCGGGGCCCTCGCCGCGACGTTCGGCGTGTTCCTCATGCCTTGGCTGCTCGCCAGCTCGGCCGCTTGGGCCCTGCGGCCCTACATGGAACGTCCCCGGCTCCGAGCGTTCGGTGCCGGTGCCGGTGCGGCCGTGATCGGGCTCCAGGTCGTGACCGCCTTCGACCTGGCCCGGCACAACATCACGAGCTGGCCACTCCTGTTGGTGGCCATCGCGTGCCTCCTCCTCTCGCTCCGCACGGACGTCCATCCGGCCCTGATTCTACTCGGGGGAGCGGTAGTCGGGGCGGCCCTTTGAAGTTCCACCACACTCGGGGATTTGTGAGGCGTATGGCGGTGCTTTCGTGCCAGCAGACCCGTCTCGGGATTTGACGACACTCGTGCCCGATCGGCTTGGGCTCGCTGGCCAAGTGCAGCCGGCCACGCGTGACTACGACGGGTCGTGCAGGCCGGGGGCACTGCGGTGGGGAGTGTTGTCAGGCAATCTACTCGCCCGAACGTCAGCTTCAATCCAGGACCGCCCGGAGGCCAGGAAACACGACATCTTCCTGCCTCAAATCCCAGGCCCGGATCCTGGGCGATCTAGTCAAAGTGGAGGCGTAGACTCGGGTGGACCCTCAGAACCCCATGAGTCAGCCAGGCGATTCGGTTCGTCGATCAGTCTCGCCCTCCTCCAGATGTCAATTCCACGACGAATTCCATGTCCACCAAGGTCGCGGAGTCGTCCTCCATGGCCACGATGAGATAGTTACCGCCTGGCGTGACCCAGGCCGCATCGGGGTGCGGTATCCGATACCGCTCCCCCCACGAGGTGCGGGCCTCGAACGGCTGGAATGCCCGACGCTCCAGGGCCCGGCGGATCCGCTGATGTCGCATGGGACTTTCCTCACAAGACATTGTGCCCGCGATGGCTGCTTCTTCGCCACCAAGGACGCACGTGCTGGGTCGGTCGCCCCTCGTGCAGTGACTTCGCCCGAGTCTCGCCCGGCTTCGAATCCACGTAATTCATCGTCGTCATCGCAGCAAGGCGGGTGAGCGTCCGCATACGAATCCTGTTTTTCAATTCAAACTTTTCCCTCATCACGGGATGTCCGAAGTCGCCTTGCTCAAGTCGCTCACCGAGCCCGAAAATGGCCCAGGCGGGCCATACGAAAGCCCTCCCACACTGTCCTGACCTCCACGCAGGAATATTGGGGCAGGGGGAGGTAAGGATGGTCTCCCACCGAAACGGCCCGAATCGACCGCGGCCGAGCGTTCGGGCCGTTGTAGGGCATCTCGCCGGTGCCATCGCCTACCCCCTGCCCCCCACACACGCAATGGTCCGCCGGATGATCATCGGGCCCATCGCCTCGCCCGCCGGCGTTACGCTCTCTCGACCGGATCATCGCGACCCCCGGCCTTACCTGGCCCTCCGGGACGCCCTGCGTCCCTCCGTTGTGGGGGAGGCGGCGTAGTGGTACCCTGGGACGATCGACCCAAGATTGTTAGCAGAATCATTTATTCAAACGATGATCTATTCGCCCCGCCGACCCTTTTGGTGTCGCACATGCGAATCCTGATCGTCGAGGACTCCAACCCCCTGCGTCGCATGTTCGCCCGGCTCCTGACCGTGAGCGGCTTCGAGGTGTGCGAGGCGTCGGACGGGCAGGAGGCGATGGAGGTGCTCGCGGGCCTCACGCCCGACCTCGTGCTCACCGACCTGATGATGCCCCGCGTCGACGGCGTCGAGCTGATCCGACGCATCCGGGCGACGCTTGGCGGGGCGACGCTCCCGATCGTAGCCATGACCGCCGTGGCGGGCGGGTGCGATCGGGCCCTGGAGGCGGGGGCCGACCGGGCCCTGACCAAGCCGCTCGACCTGGAAACGCTCCTGGGGTGCATCGGCTCCTACCCCTCGCCGGTTTGATGCCCGGACATCGCCGCACGTGCTCCCGCCCCCGGGTGCTGCCGCTCCGCCAGGTCACCGCCCGCCGGCTTGCCTCGGAACTGGATGCGTTGCTCGCCGACCCGGTCTATGCCGTGCCGGGCCGATCCGCCGGCGGGTCGAGGCCGAGGACGGCTTGAACGCCACATGCCGGGTGATCGAGTCGCCGCCCGAGGCGGGCCGGAACTACGGCTCCACCGTGAGGAGATACGCTCCCCGGAACGCGGCCATCTCCCATCCCTTCTCGCAGATGACCCGCCCGCAGTCGGTCCCCCAGACCTCGTACGCGATGAACATCCCGAGATCGGCCGCCGCCTCTTCGGGCTCGCGGCCGTCCTCGACCTGCTTCCCCTTCTCAAACAGCAGGTGGGTGTTGAACCCGTAGTAGAGGCCCTCGGCGACGTTGTGGACGACGGTGCATCGCAGTCGCTTCGACAGGGAAGCGGCCAGGTCAGTATGGCCGAGCCACCAGAAAGGTCCCGAGACCTACGTCCAGTCGTGGCCGGCGAGTTGGAAGACGAAGACGGCGTCCCCCGGGTCGTCGTCGCCGAGGTCGGTGGCCTCGATTCGGAGGTAGACGGCCCCCTTGGCCACGCCCTTGCGGCCCTTCAGTGCATCCACCACGTCCTCGCAGCTCGCCCTCACCATGAGCGTCGCGACTTCGACTTCCAGCCGCTCCCAGGCCGGGTCGAGGCCCCTCATGCTGGCCACTGACTCGCCCCCGGAACCGTCACCCGAGTTCATACCGTGCCTCCTACCCGCACACCGCCCGGTGTCCCATGCATCCTCCGGGATGATATAGGGCCGGGGCGTCGTCCGCGATGCGACACCCCGCCGGCTCGCCGACGTGAGCCACCCCACCACGTCAGACCGGATCCCCGGCGTGTCGAGCGGGTGACCGTTCGCCGAGGTCCCGGGGCCGATCCCCATCGCCTCGACCGATCAACCCCGGTGCATCGATGGGAACCCTCCCTGCTCCCGAACCTGAACTCAAAGGACCTGTCGTCCTTCCGGGGTCCCACCGCCGCGGAGGATTGCGTGCCCGAGTCTGGATTTCGTCCTGCCGCCCACCTGTTCCTGCCGCTCCACGCCCACCTGCTCGAACTCCTCGGCCCGCTCACGCCCGAGGACTGGCACCGCCCCACGGCCTGCTCGGCCCGGTGCGTCAATGACATCGCCTCGCACCTGCTCGACGGCGACCTCCGCCGTCTCGCCGCCCAGCGGGACGCCTACGCCCCGCCCGACGCCCCCGCCGGCTTCGCCTCGCCCGACGCCCTTCTGGCCTATCTCCCCCGGCTCAACGCCGAATGAACCTCGTCGTCGCGGAGGATCAGCCCTGGTCGTTGATCCGTCTCTCGGAAGAGAAGGGGCAGGGAGTGGCCGAGATCTCCGAGTCGGCCGACTCGTATGTCCCTACGACTTTCGGGCGGGCGAGCCCGCCTCCGCCATGGATCGACGCGGGCGTACACGGGATCCGGTGGCCAGGCCTCGTCGTGACGCAGCCAGGGCAGGGTCCCTCGGCGAGCCTGAGAACTCGGGACGAACCGGCCCGAGGCGTCTGCCTGTCGCGTGCCCGCTGGTCGCACGCCGTCCGAGATTCTACAATCGGGCGGACGATCCCCACGAACCCACCCGGCGGTCCCATGCAGGCGAAGGCCACCCCTCCCACCACCGAGAACGAGCTTTACCTCAAGCTCTTCATCACCAACGGCGGCGGTTGGTAGGTCGGCCCCTCTTCCATTTCGCATGATCGCCGTGCCCGTCTCGATCCGGGACGCGGTTCCCTCCACGTCTTTCGTCGACCACCGCCTCCCCGGCCGGCTGGTCCCCGTTCGCCCCTGCCTGCACATCCCAACCCGGATCCCTTATGGAACACATGAGCGTCCCCCAATTCCTGGGCGTCCTCGTCCTCACCCTCGCCGTCGCGAAACTCCTCGGGGGCATCGCCAGGGCGGTCGGCCAGCCGACGGTGCTCGGCGAACTCCTGGCCGGCGTCGTCCTCGGCGGCTCGGTCCTGGGTATCCTCGACCCCCATTCCGAGGTGATCCACCTCCTGGCCGAGCTGGGGGTGATCCTCCTGCTGTTCGCCATCGGCCTGGAGACCGACCTCGCGAAGCTGATGCAGGTGGGCGGGAGTTCCGCCGCCGTGGCGGCGGTCGGCGTGGTGTTGCCGTTCGCCCTCGGCTACGGCGTCTGCCACCTCCTCGGCCTCGGCGGCCTGGTGGGCGTCGTCGTCGGGGCCTCGCTCACGGCGACCAGCGTCGGCATCACGGCCCGCGTGCTCTCGGACCTCGGGCGGATGGACGAGCCCGAGAGCCGGATCATCCTCGGTGCGGCGGTCATCGACGACATCGTCGGCCTGATCATCCTCACCGTGGTCTCGGGCCTCGCCCGCGGGGAGCAGGTCACGGCCTGGGGGGTCGCCCGGATCGCGGGCTCGGCGTTCGGCTTCCTGGTGGGGTCGCTCCTCCTGGGCCGCCTCCTGCTCCCTCACCTCATGCGGCTCGGGGGACGTGTCAAGATGCCGGCCACGCCGACGATCCTGGCCCTGATGCTCGCCCTCGGACTCGCCTGGCTGGCGGATCGGGCGGGGTCGGCGGTCATCATCGGTGCGTTCGTCGCGGGGGTGCTGCTGGCGAAGACGCCGAGGGCCCGCGAGATCGAGCACGGGGTCACGGAGCTTGGGAACCTCTTCGTGCCGATCTTCTTCGCTTCCGTGGGGGCGGCGGTCGACCTCCGCGTCTTCAACCCCGCGGACCCGGCGAACCGCACGACGCTCCTCGTCGGCGGCCTGCTCATCGTCGCGGCGGTTGCGGGCAAGTTCGCGGCGGGATACGCGGTGCCCTGGTTCGGGGGCAGGAAGGGGGTCATCGGCGTGGGCATGATCCCGCGAGGGGAGGTGGGCCTGATCTTCGCCCAGATAGGCCTGTCGAGCGGCGTGTTCGACGCGAAGCTCTTCGGTGCCGTCACGCTCATGGTCCTGGTGACGACCTTCCTCGCCCCGCCGCTCCTGAGGATCCTGTTCCCGCCGGCCCCGACGCCGACCGGTCAGCTCGAAGCGGAGGGGATAGAGGAGTTGGTCACCGGCGAATGACGCGGACGACGATACCTTCCCGCCTCATGCTCGCCGCTGTGCCCCTGGGCCGAGACGAACTGGCGTCGGAGTGCAGCTCGGCTCGGTATCCCGGCAACCCGGAGAGCTGGGGCATCCTGATCTCGAAGTGCCGACCCTACTCCCTCCGCAAGGCCAGGTGCACGCCGGCCGCCGGGAAGCTGTGCGTCCGCCGTACCCGGTCTCCTCCAGCAGCGGTCTCCTCCTGGCCCGAATCCTCCGGGTCGCAGATCGGCAGGCGGACGCGGCGTCATCCAGGGCTTGCGGCTCAGGTATCGGGACGACTCGATATCCCCAGGGCTGGGGGCGGGGTCTCGCGTCACGGCGTCTTCCTCCAGGTCGTAGGTTCGGTTCGTCGTCGACCTCGACGCAGTCGCTCGCATCATTCCTAGCGATCACGGCTACGTGGGGTTGATGGCCCGCAGAATTCAGGGGCTTCGCCGGAGCAGGGAGATTGCCGCAACGATCATCCCTAGGGCGACCAGCAATTGCCACACCCACCAATGGGCGGTCGCGAACATGATGATGGCGTGCCTCCTGCGGTGGGCCTCCGACTCCAGTGCTTCTCGCCGGATCCGCCGGGATTTCCGCCGACGTTGGATGATCAAGTCCCGTTCCCTGGCGAGGCCCTCCTCGGTTGCGGGCCGCAGGGGAGGCGTGGCTGGCATGTCGCGGGGCAACGTGATGGCGACGAGGAATCCGATTGGTCCGAGGAACATTCCGAACAGGAAACCCAATGCGGGGTGATGGCCTCGGGCGTGTGCGGCGACGGCCGAGGCGACGCCGAAGAACGGGAGCATGATCAGGAGGGCGATGCCGAGGAGGGGGTCGTCCATCTCGGGGATGTTCCACAATGGGTTGGTCTGCGGGTCGACGGCTTCACTTGGCGACTCATGGTCGGTCGATGAAACGCCTCACGAGCGATCTGGGCTCACATTGAGGCCAGATGCTATACTGTACGAATCGCCATGATGCTCGGGTCCGGATGCCACGAGGGCTCTCGCTTGAAGCGAAATACCTTCCACCAGCAGATCGAGGACGGTCTCCGGAGGGAACTTGACCCGGAGGTCTTCGAACGCTGTGCCAGTGCCCTCCTTCGAGCCGACTACCCGGCGTTGGTTCCGATCCGGGGCGGCGGCGACTCGGGGATGGACGGGGCGATTGCGGACGGCGAAGGGCCGGCCTTTCCCCTCGTGTGCACCACGGGGAAGAACGTGATCGGTAACCTGGCCCGCAGCCTGGCTTCCTATCTGGATCACGGCGGCTCCCGCAGGAAGGTCGTGGTGGCGACATCACAATTCCTCACGCCTACACGGCGGCAGAACCTCTTGGGCCGGGCCAAGGAGAAGGGGTTCGAGCTGATCCAGATCCACGATGGGGCCGATTTCGCAAATCGGCTCCACGAGAATCCCGCGTGGTGCCTCGAACTGCTCAACCTCAACGGGGAAGCCCCCTCCCTCTCGGTCGAGCCGGTCACGAGTCGTCCCCTGACGGATCAGGAGTTGACGGGGCGTGAGGATGACCTGGTCTGGCTGAGTGCGGCGACGGGCGACCGTCTACTCGTCGGCGAGCCGGGCTCGGGGAAGACCTCCCTGCTCCGGAAGCTGGTGCTGGAAGGGTGGGGACTGTTCCTCGTCACCGCGGACATCGCCCGCGTCGCACCGGAGGTCCGGGCGAAGAAACCACGGTTTATCGCGGTGGACGATGCACACGTGGCCCCGGAGGTCGTCCTCCGGCTCGCCCAACTCCGCCGGGAGATCTCGGCCGGGTTCTCCATCGTGGCCAGCGTCTGGCCCGGTGCTCGGGATGAGATGGTCACCCGCCTCTGCCTCGGGCCGTCCGACGTCCGCGAGCTGGCTCCTCTTGACCGCGACCAGATCGCCGAGGTAGTCCGATCGGCCGGAATCGCCGGCCCGACGGGCTTGATCCGTGAGATCGTGGATCAGGCCCACGGCCGGCCCGGGCTGGCCGTGACCCTCGCGAAACTGTGCTTCAATCAGGGGGCAGGAGAGGTCGCCCTCGGGACCGCCCTCACCCGGGACCTAGCCGTCTTCCTCCGCAAGCTGGACCATGATGCTCCACTCGAAATCCTCGCCTCCTTCGCATTCGGCGGGAACGCGGGCATGCCGCTGGACGGGGTGGCGAGGGCGTACGCATACTCTCTCATCGAGCTGCGGCAGATCGTCGCATCGCTTGCGTTGGCGGGCATCGTCTCCGATGCAGGCGGCGGTGCGATCTCTATGTGGCCAGAGCGGCTGCGGCACGCCTTGGTCCGAGACGTGTTCTTCTCGGGCCCAGGGCAGTTGGATTTCACGCCCCTCCTCGACGCCGCCGTGAAACTCGATTACGTCGTGGACACGTTGATCGGGGCGAAGGCGGTCGGTGGGGACGTACCCGCGGGATTGCTACTCAAGCTGCTCGACGAGGTCGACTCCGAGTTCCTCTGGGCCCGTTACGCCTGGCTGGGGCCCCAGGAAGCGGCCGAGGTCCTCTCGCGTGCCACTTGTCTTTCCTCGGAGCTGGCACAAGCCGCCCTGGATTGGATCCCCGAGGCAGCCATACAGAGGCTCCTCGATCACGGGCAGGCTTTCGATCGTGGGACGGAGTGGCATGAAGGAGAGGCGATGCGGTGGCTTCGCTACTGGGTCGCGAGTGCACGGCCGGGCAGCTTCGAGGCCATCGAGCGTCGCCGCCTACTCCTGGTGGGTGTGACGAGCTGGATGGCGAAGACGGGCTGGACCGAGATCGGATACCTCGCCGCCGCACTCGCGTTCAGCCCCACGGCGAACTGGACCGAAACCGACCCCGGTATTGGACGGACGGTGACGATCTCCTCGGGCCTCCTCGGCGTACTGGAACTCGAACAACTCGAACGGCTCTGGGATGGGTGGATCGAGGAGAACTTGCCCGACTCGGCGATGCGGTGGCATCCGCTCTCGGAACTGCTTCGCGGCTGGGTTTACGTCAACGACGGTCCAGTCGCGGGCCAAGTCCCGCCCGACATCGCTCAGGCTCGGCGGAGGATCGCGGGGCGGATGCTGGCGGACCTCGCCCCGCGATTCGCAGATCGACCCGGCATTCAGCAACGATTGCTCGAATTCGCGACGGTCATCGGCCTCGACCTGATCGTATGCATTGATGGCGAATATGAGACCCTCTTCCCCCCTTCCGATGGGCAGGCCGACTGGTCGGAGTGCGAAGCCGCCTGCATCGAAGACGTTCGGAGGCTTGCCGTCCGATGGGCGACGGACACCCCGGAGAAGGTCGTCCGAAAACTCGCCAGACTGTTGAGGGAAGCCGAGTCGGCTTCGAAGGGCTGGCCCAGGTACTCCAACTTGGCGTGCGAGAGGATCGCCGAGCTGATCGACGACCCCTTGAATTGGGTGAGGGCTGTCCGCGACGCCGGGCTCTCCGGCGTCCACCTGCGACCATTCCTATCGCGACTCGTAAGGATGGACGACACGGCGTGGGCGGAGGTGGAGGCCCTGCTCGGCGATCCGGAGTACGCTGCCGAGTGCCTCGGGCTTGCCCTCTCTGAACCGACTGTGCCGCACCGCGTCCTCGAAATGGCTGTCGGTCGCCTCGATGAGTCGAATGCAGCCTTGGTCTTTACGCTCATCATCCGGAAGCAACTTCCGCCCCCCACCCTCCTTCTCCTCCTTGGCCATGCCGATCGCCGGGTGGCTTTCGCGGCCGCGAAGGGCATGTGGCTCGCGGAGCCGAAGGGCGTCGTGGACGTGACCATACTTGAGGTATGGGGGCTCGCGATTGTCGACGATACTCCGGGATCGGGGGACTCGTACTGGATCGGTCCCGCCTTCTCATCCCACCCGGGGCTTCGCCGCCGCTGGCTGGAGTCGCAGCTCCTACGGTATCCGGCAGCGTGGAAGAGATCACGTGACGTTATCGCCCTCGCCGCCAACCACCTTGAAACCGAGGAGCGACTGGCACTCCTTGAGCAATTGGCCGGACAGGCCGTGTCGAGCGACCTGATCGCGATCTTGATCGGGGACGATGAGCAGGCCTTTCGCCGACTTCTCCGGGACCCACGCTGGGCTCGGGAGCATCTCGTCCCGCTCGGCGGATCCAGGGTCGGCGGCCGGACGGGTGAAGGTTCATGGCTCACGCCTGGGTGGATCCGTAAGGCGAGGGAAGCGGTCCTGTCTGGCTATGCGGTCGACCGGGTTGTCGCAGCCCTCTTGGACAGCCCCAAGTCCTGGTGGGGTGAGGAATCGGAAATGTGGGCGGAGTGTGTCCGTGGCTTCGATGCCCTGGCTTCCGACCCCGATTTGATCCTCAGGTCGATCGGCCGATTCGGCGTAGGCCTCGCGATTGCCCGGCGGGACGAGGCGAGGACTCGGGAGCGGAATGACGCTGTTTATGGGCGTTGACGCTGGGGCTAGTCTTCAGCGTGGGCCCGACCGCAGCTTTTCTCGGGGGCGAATCCCAACGGCCTGGTTGCCGAGAAGGGGAGCAGGGGGTGGGCTGGGCCCTCCCTACCCCGGGTCGGCCCAAAGTGGTCACGCCGCCAGCCCCGCGACTGCTGACAAGAGTTCGAGGACCCCGGTGGGCTGGAACTCCGAGGGCACGCCCTGCCGGCCCTTCCGCGTCTGGATCGCCAGCTCGAACCTCTCGGCGGGCTTCTTTGCCCGCGTGACGTACTTCCGCAGCAGCCTCTCGTACTGCTGGGGTTGCGTCTCTGGGACGCCCAGCCCCGACATGATCGCCGAGACCTGCTGACGCGTCATCTTCATCGGGGCCTCGCCCAGGCCGAGCTTGTAGGCCGAGTAACAGGCCCAGGCGTCCACGAACGCACGCTCCCTCGGTGCATGGCCGACAAAGCGTCCTGATGTGACTCTATTACATAGTATTGGGGAGTCGCCGGTGTCGTCTGGGACGTTGACCCGGCCCTGATCCCCCTCTCGCCGTCCCAGCAGGTCCCCCAGCACGCCCCAGGCGTCGAACCGCAGTTCGAGGGCCTTCGCGATGTGGTCGACTCCCACAGCCCTGCGGAACGCCGTGTTGGCCCTCGTGGTGCGGAGGCTGGCCCGGATCGACGACGGGGCCTGCCTGAGCGGCGTCCTGGTCCGTCCCATGCGGTGGAAGTGGGCCCACCAGGCGGCCACCACCTCCTCGATCACGTCGTCGGCGTAGCCCCGCCCGACCAGGCTGCCGATCAGGCGGTTCATCTGGCCGTGGCGTGTCCCCACACGGGCGATGGGGAACCTCGCGATGGACTCCGCCAGCAGGACGTCGGACGCCCCCACGCGGTCGCCCGTCGGGGCCGCACTGGATCGGGGCAGGGAGGTGGGCCGAGGGCCCGGAAGCACGGCCTCCCTGAGCCAGTCGGGCATGGCTGCGATGCCCTGTCTCGGCGTCCGCTCCCACCGATACTCCCGCCCCGTCTCCGGATGGACGCTGGGCTCGACGACGAGATAGCCGCCGTCGCCCTTCAGGTCGATCCCGGGGAGGATGCCGTTGGAGCAGCGGTGAGTCTCGCCCTCCCCCACCCGGAACAGGTAGTGGAGGCCCTCGTTGCCCGTCTTCGCGAACGCGGTCTCGGGGAGGTGGCGTCTCCCGAGGAGCCGCCTGAGGGACCCGTTGCCCCCGTTGCGGGGGTCGATGTCGAGGGCCACGACGCCTCCCCCTGTGAGGATGGCCAGGTTGGCGTGGGACCTCCGGCCGAACCACTTTCGGATCTCCGCCGGGTCGGTCGTGGCCCTGTCTTGCCATTGCCTGATCAGGGGCGTCTTCTCGCCCGGCTTCAGGGGCACGACGCGGAATCCCTGGCCGGCGAGGCCGAGGGCGTCGTGGAGAACGGTGGATCCGGGGTCGTAGGGGCGGAGGTCGCTGGGCATCGGCGGGGTGTCCTGAAGGAGTTGCGAGAGTGCACCCCCTCCTCATAGGTTCCGCGATCAGCGGCCGTAGTCGATTCTCGCCCGGAGGCGGTCGAGGTCGTCCGTCTCGAAGAGGTAGACGACGCCGCGTGGCGTGTCGGCGGCCGAGGCCGGGACGACGCCGCGGACCCTCCAGGCCTTCAGGGTGGACCGGTGGACGCCGAGGTAGGCGGCGGCCCGGGTGGTGCCCAGGGGGGCGTCGTCGGTCTTGAGTCGTGGCATAGGGGCAGTGCTCCGGGGCTTGAAGAGGGTGCGGGGGATGTACCTCGTTAATACCCCGTCACGGCGGGTCGTTATGGGGCGGGTGCGGCGTCGGCGTGTCGCGGACCCCCTGCGATTCCCCCTGCCCCCATCGGATCCGGCCCGGATCGGGGGCCTGAGGCCCGCGTATTGTCCATGAGGGGCGGGCCGCGGGCCGTTGCGGCGGAGCCTCTTGTCCAGCCCGGGTTTGCGACATTGGAGGATCTGCGAGAGCTACACAAATCAGCGAAGACTCAAGCCTGAGAATCTTCATGGGATCTTCACGGAAAAAGGCCCAGAATCGGCCAATCCGCCGAAAAGCGGAACCTATGTAGTGTCCGGCGACCGGAGGATGGTCGCCGCCTGGCCGCGTCCTGGGCTTGATTCCGACGCGATGCCTGAGATCAATGGTTGCTAGAAGATGACTGCCTGCATCAGTTCACGGATCGAGAACTACGCCGCGTTCATGGGTGGGGCGTTCGCCCAGACGGTCGAAACCCTCCCGGCCAATGAGGGATCGTTCCGGCCGGGGGAGCCGTGCCGCGATTTGCTCAACCCGGCGGACGCCGCCCGCTACCTCCGGCTCGACGAGCAGAAGATCGCCAACCCCAAGGCCGTCCTGGACGGCTACCGGAAGAACGGCCAGCTGAGATCCGTGGCGGTGAGCCGCGAGATCTACTACCTCAAGCCGGACCTGGACGCACTGCTCCTCGACCTCAGCCGGAACGGTCGACAGAAGCCGCCATCGCGTCGAAACAGCAAGGGAGGACGCCGTCGTGCACGTTAAGGTGTCGCTGCGAGTGAAGACGACCACGTCGAACGGGGCCAAGTACGACTACTTTCGCCTCCACTGGCGGGATCCGGTCTCGGGCAAGGAGGTCACGGAGAACCTCGGCCTCGCGAGCCGCATGAAGAGGAACAAGGCGGAAGAACTCCGCTTCCAGAAGGAGATGAAGCTGAACGACGACCCGTTCGGCCCGAATCGCACCGAGCCCCCCAAGCTCGGCGAGTACCTCAAGCGTTACCTTGAGTCTCGGGAGACCGAAGTCGTCTCGGGGACTCTCGAACTCCATCAGCACACATGCAGGTACCTCATCGGCCGTTTCGGGGAGGGCCGCCGGCTCGACGCCATCACTCCGGCGGATGCGAGGGACTTCAGGACGACCCTCGCAGCCGGTGGAATGGCCAAGCACAACAAACGGGCGACGAAATCGGCCCCTTCCCTCAAGACCGTGGATCGGCACATCCGCGAGGCCAAGACGATTTTCAATCGGGCGATCGACGACGGGCTACTCGACGTCAATCCATTCGAGAAGATCAAGTCCCAGACGTCGGACCAGCGTGATTGGAATTACGTGGACGACTCGAAGATTCAGAAGCTGATCGAGGTGGCGAAACCCGGCTGGAAGCTGATGTTCGGGCTCGCCAGGTGGGCGGGGCTGCGTCGCGAAGAGACGATCCGGTTGACCTGGAAGCAGGTCGACATGGAAAACCAGACGATCTGCATCGTCGCCCACTCAGACGTGCACGGGGAGTGGCAGCCGAAGGACAAGGCTCTCAGGATGGTCCCGATGAGCAAGAGACTGCATGCCCTTCTGGCGGCCTACCGTTCTCTCCATGCGGAGATGGTGATCCCGCCGGGCGAGGTCTGCGTCACCAACCTCGGCCGAGACTTCAAGACCCTCTGCAAGAGGGCGGGCGTGGCCCCTTACGAGAAGCCGGTGCATACCCTCCGGAAGTCCTGCCTCACCGACTGGGCGACGGTTGTCATGCCCGCGGTCCTGCAGCAGTGGGCCGGCCACTCGGACATCAAGACGACGATGACATACTACGTCAAGGTCGTCGGTACCGAGTTCGACCGTATCACGGGGCTGGACTCGCGGCCCAGGGCCGACGCAGGTACGAAGCCTGACATCCCCGCCCTCTCCCTGCCCCCCGACCCGCCCTCGGGCGAGAGGCCCCTCTCGTAAACGGCGGACAAAAATGCGGACAAAATGAAGAAAGCCGCCGGTGCGACCCGGCGGCTCTTTTCGTATCTACTGGGGAAATCAGGAGTTGTCGAGAGCGGGCGAGGGGATTCGAACCCCTGACGTCCAGCTTGGGAAGCTGGCATTCTACCACTGAATTACGCCCGCGATGCGATCAGTTGGAATGATTGTGCCGTTCGGGCGTTGCGTTGTCAACTGCCGGATCGGGATGGGCCAATCGAGGAGGCGCGGTGGTGGAAGGTGGGCGGCCTTTTCTATGTGCATGGGCCGAAATTCGGGCGGACGGTGAGCTCTGGGGAGAAGGTGACGACGGATTGTCGGAGGCGCGATCGTTTTGGTTTGGGGACTTCAAGCCGGTGGCGGTGGTTCGAGGCGGAGAGATCGTTCGGAGACGATTGGACGCATCGAAAACGACAAATATTAGTGAGGACCGGGTGTCAGGGATGCGACGTAGCGGTCCATCTCCTCCAACTCTTCGGTGAACGGGGCCTGCACCGGGGGGAAGCGGAAGCCGGTCTTGGGGTCGAGGTCGAAGGCGGTGACGCGGAAGCTGATGGCGAAGCGTTCGCGTTTCCACTGGGCGATGCAGAACATGCGAACAAATTTGCGGATGTCGGCGGCGAATCGGGGGAGGTCGTCGCCGTAGTAGGGGGTCATCGCAGGCCAGAGGCGCCGGAGCATGTCCAAGGGGTCGAGCCCGAGTTGCACGAAGGCGTGCATGAGCTGGTCGAGGACCGGGAAAGGCATCAGGTCGGCCTCGTCGGTCTGCTCTCGTCCCGGGGGGCGAAGCTCGGCGCTGGCGTCCATGGCCTTGATCTTCACCAGCGATGAATAGCCGTGGAAGTCGGCCGCCCAATCGAGGAAGAGCTTGATCAGGCTCTTGGGGACGTCCGCGATCGGCGCCAGGCCGCCGGAGGAGTCGCCGTCCATCGTCGTGTAGCCGACCGCTGCTTCGCTCTTGTTGCTGGTGACGAGCAGCAGGGCACTGTGCAGGTTGGCGATCGTCCAGATGAGCATCCCGCGCAGGCGGGCCTGGATGTTCTGGAGCGTCAGGTCGTGGGCGGGGTTCGACCAAGACAGCGGCTCGCCGGTCATGCTCTCGACGGTCGCCTGTGCGGCGTTCAGGGCGTCCTGGATCTTCCCATCGAAGAACGTCGCCCCGACCTCGCGCGCCACGGCCTCGGCGGCGTCGTGGGTCTTCGAGCCCGAGTTCTCGGTCGCCAGGTAGGCGCAGAGGAATCGCTCGCCGACGTACTTCTTCAACTCTTCACGCGACAAGTCCGGGAAGGTGTAGCGGTACATCCGCTCGACCAGCAAGGCCACCATCGCGGAATCCCGCCCGCCGGAGAGGGCGAGGCAGCATGTCTTGACGCCCGTCTTGCGGGTGTAGTCGCGGAGGGCGAGGCTGAGGCCGAGTTCCAGCTCCAGGTGGCTGAGGTCGCGCTCGGTGATCGGCCGGCCGCCGAAGACCTCGTCTTCGAGGTACTTCAGTGAGGGATCCGGGTGCTGCGGCTCGGGTGGGATCCAGTACGGGGCAGGGGGCGGGGCGGATTCCTCGCAGGAGTAGTCCCCTTCGACCCGCACGGTCGGCGGCACGACGCCGTAGGCCCCCCAGTCGGCCCGGAGGTTCTGCTCGCGCCAGGAGCCCTCTTCCATGCGTGCCTGGCGGATCTCGCGGAGATCCACGACCGAGTGGATCAGCTCGAATTCTCTCGTGAACACGAACCGGCGCCCCTCGGCCTCGATGCGGCCGTCGACGGCGATGAAGAGGCTGCCGTCGAAGATCAGCCGGGTGGCGTCGCAGCCGAGTAGCGACGTATAAAGATAAACACAGTGGTCTTCCTGGCTGATCTGCGAGACCAGCCGGCGGCGCGTCCGGTGCTTGCCCACGGTGAACCACGACGCCGACGGGTTGAGCAGGATCTCGGCACCCGCCAGCGCGTAGGCCGATCCCGGCCGGATGCCTTTCCAGGCGTCTTCGCAGACCTCGAAGGCGACCGTGCCCAGGCCGGGGAGTTCGAACATCTGGGTGCCGAGGGGGACGGTCGTCCCGTCGGGCCCCCGGTATTCGACGACACGGCCGTGGAACCAGGGCTGGAAGTAGCGGTTCTCGTACTGGACGTCGCCGGTCGCGAGGTTCTCCTTGGCGGCGAGCCCCACGAGCTTGCCGTCGGCGAGCAGGCCCATCGCGTTGTAGAGGACCCCCTCGTGGAGGATCGGCAGGCCGACGGCGAAGGCGACGCCCTTCGAGGCGTCCGCCAGTCGGATCAGGCGGTCCCAGCTCCGCTCGACGGTCCCGGTTCGCAGGAGGCGGTCGCAGAGGCTGTAGCCCGAGAGGCACATCTCGGGGAGGAGCAGCAACTTCGCCCCGGCGGCCCTGGCGGCGTCGACGGCCTCGCGGACCCGGCGCTCGTTGCCGGACCAGTCGCCGACGGTCTGGTTCAACGACGCGGCGGCGATGTGCGCCTGGTGGGGGACCTTCATGCTCGACCCGATCCTCGCGACGATGCGGGGAGTGTCCGCCCATCGTGGCCGGACGAGCACCCCTCTGGATTAACGGTATACCCGGAGCCGCCCCCGGTCAAACCGACAAACGCCGAGGGCCGCGGGCGGGGCCTTCCCTTGGGAGAGACACCGTCGCGGCCCGTCCGGTTCCAGGCGGCCCTGGTGGATCAGGGCTTCGCCGGGCGATCCTTGGCGTTCAGGACCCGGGTGCGGATTTCGAGGACCTTGCCCCCCTGGATCGGGAGCCGGATGACCGACTCGCCGGGCTCGGAGGAGACATCGTCACTCTCGTACGCGGTCCGCGCCAGGGCGCCGTCGACTTTCTCGACGCGGGCCTGGGGGGTGCCGGTGGTCTGAGGGCTGGGGCGGACGGTCTCGCCCGAGGTGGTCGAGACCTCGGGGTCGGCCGGCGCGGGCGAGGAGGGTTCGGCGACGCGGCCGTCCGGGTGGACCGCCGTGGGGGACGAGCGGCTCGGCATCCGGGCGGGGCCGACGGTCGCGGCGGTCTTGATCTCGGCGGCCTTCAGACTCGGCTCGATGATCGCCAGTCGCTCGCGGACCGCGTTGCCCTCGCCGCCGGCGACCGACTGGATGCCCAGGCTCAGGACGAGGACCTGGTCGCTCGGGACCAGCCACTCGCCCTCGACCTTGCCGCGCGCCACGTCGAGGGTCCGGGCCCCCTCGGACTTCTTCTCGGCGATCGATCCGTCCTCGACGACGATGTGGGTCAGGATCCCCTGGTCGAGCCGGCGGCCGGACATGGCGATGCGGCTCTGAGCGGCCTCGCCCTTGGCCTCTGTAGCGCTCCAGCGGATCTCGGCCTTCTTGTTCTCCTCGACCAGGCAGGCGGGCGCAGCGAGCACCTTGACGCTGGCCTTGGCGAGCGACTCTCCCACGTGCTTCGGGGCGGTCCAGACCGTGGCGGGGCCCTCGGTCTTCACGCGGTGGAACTGGCTGGCGAGGCTCTCGCGCCAGGTGAGGCCGTCGACATCCAGGAAGCGGACCCGGTACTCGATGGTCCCCGGCTCCGCGCCCCAAGCCGGCCCCGCGACCCCCATCGCGATCGCCAGTGCGAACCCCAAGCGGTTCCGTTTCATGCCGGGCCTCCTGCCCACTGCGTATCCATCTCCGGCCCGCCCCGACCGCGGGACGCCGAGCCGGCGCGGGAATCTAGCGTGTTTACCGAAACCGGTCAATCCGGGTTGAGTTTACCAACCTCATCCCGACATCCGACCCGGCGAGACGCGTGCCAATGCCGGTGATGTCTCATCCGGGATCAGGGGGAGAACGGATCGGCGGGGAAGACCGCGTCGTAGAGGCCCGGGCGGAGCTGCTTCGTGAGGACCTCGTATTCCATCCAGTCCTCCGCATGGAGCGAATTGGGGGTGGAGCGGAGCGTCGCAGGGGGACTCCTGTAGAGGTCGGGGATCGCGTCCAGCACCCGGAGGGCGTCGGCCGGCTGGCCCTGTGCGTGGAGGATCATCGCCTCGGCGACCAGGTTGAGGCCGATCCCGGTGCCCCAGCCATAGGCCTGGCTGTCGAAGAGGGCCTTGCGGGCACCGTACAGGTCACCGGCCCTCAGGCAGGCAAGGGCCCAGACGTGGGCCGACCAGCCATTCTTCCCCTCCTCGGTCGCAAGCCTCGCCCACCCGATGATCCGCCCGACCGGGACCGGGGGCGTCCGCCCCAGAACGGCCATCCTCGCCAGGACGTAGCATGTCTCCCGATCCTTCGAGTCGCCGAACTGCGCCGCGTGATTCTGCACGAGCCGGCGATACCCCGGCTCGTCACCGGCCAGTAGCAGGGCGGCGGCGTGGATGTAGGCCAGTTCGGAGGGCGGCTTCGGGCCGCCTCGCTCGAAGTCGGCGATCGCCCCGGCGAGGTCGCGGCGAATCAACCGCTCCATCCCCCGGACGAAATGGAGGAATGGGTCGTCGGGCCGTCGGAGCAGGACGCGCTCCATGACCTCGGACTCGGAGAAGAACTGGGAGATCAGGAACCCTCGATCCGAGAAATAGCTGCTGTCCGTCGGGTAGAGGTCGTACGCCTTGAGGAAGAGATCGGCCGCGCGGTCGAACTGTCCGGCATAGGAGTACAGCAGACTCCCTTGCGACCAGTCGGACGGGCTCAGGCCCACACGAGCGACGGCCTCCTCGATCAAAGGGGCGACCTCGTCGTAGCGCCCGAGTCTCATCAACCGCTGGGCCAGGCCGAACATTGCGGCGCGGGACCTGGGGTCGATCGTCCGGGCCACATCCAGGCTCCAGGTCGGGGAGTCGGTCCGATCGAGGAGCGTGCCCATCTGAGTCCGGATGCGATCGAGTGCCGGGGAGTCGTCGGGCGGGCGGCCGAGGATCTCCCGGTGCGCCTCGCGGCGGAGGTTGAGCCGGCGGATGCCGTCGAACCACCAGTTGGTCCAGGCCGTCCCCTTGCCGCCGGCCCGCTCGCGGCACCAGGCATCGAAGTCGGCGTCGACCTCACGGAGCAGCGCCTTTGCCTCATCCTTGCGGCCGAGCTTCGCCAGCGCCATCGCTCGGACGGGCCTCTCGTAGGCATCCCCCTGGGGCCAGTTCGCCCGGAAATGCCGAATGGCGTCGTCATAGCGACCGGCGCGATACAACGCATAACCGAGGGGGAACTTGAGCCAGAAGTTGTCGGGCTCCGAGGCGACCACCTTCTCCGCAAGCGCGAGCACCCTGTCCGGCGGGACGACGTTCTGGGGCTGGTAGGCGAGCGAGAGCGAAAGGTCTCTGGGATCGGCCCCCGCTTGACTGTCCGGATCGACGAGCCGGGCCAGGATCCTCTCGCGCTCGTCCCGACGGCCGGCGAACTCGAGCAGGTCGCAGACGAACAACCGATACCACGCGCCCGGGAGACGCCCTTCCCGCTCGGCCCGAAGGAGCGAGTTCGCCGCCTCGGGGAAGCGGGCAAACTCGGCCTGGAGCATCCCCACGACCGCGGGCGAGTCGACGGCCGTCATGCGGAACCAGGGGACATCGGCCTTGTGGGAGACGCGCACGAGGATCGTGTTCAGGCCCGGGACAAGCCTGATGTGGAAAACATGCCGAAAGTTCGCCAGCGGCGGTGCGGATTCGTTCTCGGATAGGATCCGCAGGCCGTTCACCGAGAGCTGGAAGTTCTCGCCGCCGTCGAAGGCGAGCATCTCGGCTCGCTCGACCTCGGAATAGACGTGGGTCAGCAGGTAGGCCGAACCGTCCCGGACCAGCATCGCCCGGAGGTTCACGAAGTGGTCCGGTTGGACCGGCAAGGCGTTCCAGTTCAGCCGCAGGTTGCCGGAGCGGACCGGCCGCGAGGGGTCGGCGGATCGGTCGGGCTCCTCGGGCAGGTCCATCGTCGTCGGGAACGGCCCGACGGCCCACCAGCCGGCGTCGAAGAACGGGTCGATCCGGCCCTTGAGCAGCCCGCCGGCGCGGGCGTAGGCCCGCTCGCCGGCCCGAACGTCTCCCCGTTCGAAGGCGAGCCGCCCCTCCTGGATCCAGGGCCGGGCGTCGTTGGAGTCGAGGCTCCTCGCGGCGTCGAGGTCGGCGACCGCGCGGTCCATCCGGCCGATCGAGGCGAATGTCCTCGCCCGTTCCGTCAGGGCGGCGATGCGATCGTCCGCGTCGAGGAGCGATCTCTCGAATTCCTTCTCGGCCTCGTCCCGACGCCCGAGCCGCCAGAACGACGACGCCCGCAACAGCGCGAGGGGGCGAATCACGGGCGGTCTCTCGCCGAGGAGCCGGTAGGCCTCCCGACGCTGCCATTCGGCCAGGAAATGGTCGGAGGTGGTCGAACGCGGCAGCCGGATCGCGCCCAGGGCCTGCACGCTTTGCCGGGCGACGGTCGCCATCTCGTCATCGAGCTGGCGGAGCCGGCGGAACGCCTCGGCTCGGAGCCCTTGTCGCGCGGCGGCGAGGGCCATGATGGCGGCACCGTTCTCGTAGCGAGTCTGCTCGCCCAGGATGCTCCGGAGGTCGTCGTACTTCCCCGCGGCGAGCCTCAACTCGGCCAGGGCCATCCGGGCGTTCCAGTCGGACGGCTTCGCGGATCGGACCCGGCCCGCGAGGCCCAGGAGACGTTTCAGGTCCGAGGTCTCATGCAGCATGGATCCTGCCCGGAGCAGGTCGATCACGTTGGGGTGATCCTCGTCCAGACCGTGGAGCGCCTTGAAGATCGCATCGCGGGACGCGTCGAGGTTTCCGCAAAGGGCCTCGACCACGGGGGACTCGCGGAGGTTCCACCCCGATGCGGCCGCGCCGGTCACCAGGGCGATGCGGTCGAATTCGGCGGCATCCTCCCAGAGGCCGACCGAGAGGTACGCATTCCGGACCACGACGGCGGCCGTGCCGAGGTTCCATCGCAATGCCGCCGGCTGGGGACGGTATCGATCCGAACGGTCGAAGGTGGCCCGGATGGCCTCCCAGTGCCCAGCCGCCGTCGCGAGATCGCCGCGCTCGAAGGCCAGGCCGCCCAGCCGGAGCCGGCAGCGGATTGCGAGCCATTCCGTGAAGGACGATCGTGGCTGAGTCGCGGCCCCGTCGCACACGTCCAGGAGCGCCTGGATCCGTCGATCGGCCTCCTCCCCGTCCCGGCCGAGGCGGTGCAGGATCGCGATCACGAGTTCGGCGCAGGAGCGGTCCTCCTCGAATCGGCCGGGAATCGCCAGGGGCGAGGTGCCGCTTTTCCTGGGCACCGGCCACGACGTGGGTGGCCCGGGCACGCGACCGCCCGACCGTTTTTTCTCGGGTCGGGTGCCCTCCAGGAGGTCCCGGAGTTCGGGATACGCCCTGGCGAATTCGGCCTCCGACATGCCCCTGGATTTGGCCCGATCCAGGTCCACGAAGCCGAGAACCCTCTCCTCCTTCGCTTCCGTCGACCAGGCATCGGGCGAGGCAGGCGCCCCGACTCCGGCGAGCAGGACCGCCCGGTGGAGGTGCGCCGCCGCCGCCAGCGCCAGGCCGTCCTTCGTGGGCTGGGGCGCGGACTCATGGAGCCAGACGATCGTCTCGAAGATCGCGAGGAGATCCGCCCGGCGGGTCGGATCCGCCTCGGGCGCCGCCTGCCTCCGGGGTCGGAGGAAATTCAGGCGTTTGATCAGGACATCCGCCAGGTACGACCGGAATCCGGGGACTTCCGGATTCTTCGCCACCGCGTCGACCTCGAATCCGATCCCTTCCGCCGAGAGCTCGAGCGCCTCGCGCTCCCGCCCGAGGTTCCAGCAGTAGCCGGCGATCTGGCCGTAGAGCCCCCCGAGGTCCATCGTGAATTCGATGTCGTGCGGCCGTCGGGCGAGGCCGGCGTGGCCGTAGTCCAGACCCCGCCTGGCGAGTTCCAGCGCCTCCTCGCCATAGCCTGCGTCCCGGATGATCACACTGCAATTGAGGAACGACTCGCTCAGGCCGTGGAGCAGATCGGGGTCGTCGGTGAGATCTTTCGCCGTCTCCAGGCGGAGAGCGAGAGACCTCCGATAGGCATCGCGTTGCTGTTCGCGGTCGGCCGTCGAGATCGCGACCCCGTTGAGCGACCTGGACAGGTCGAGGCGATCCCGCGACGATCGGGGGCCGGACCGGGCCAGGCGTTCGCGGATCGAGACGGCGTGAAGGTACGCCGGGAGGGCCGGGCCGGTGCGGCCATTCAACGCGTCCAGGTCCCCGAGCCGGTGCCAGACCTCGCCGAGTTCGCGGAGAGCTGACGGCGCGGCGGCCTTCGCCCCGAGGGCCCGCTCGAAAAGGGCCAGAGATTCCTGATAATTGGCCCTGGCTTCGATCAGGACCCCCAACTCCGACTGGATTCGTCCGACGCGGTACCGCGCGCCGGCGAGGTCGGCGACGACGGTCGGGTCGGTCCCCCGAGCACGCTTGGAGAACTCTTCATAGAACCCCAGCGACGATTCGAGGAGTTCCTTCCGGAGCGGCCGCAGGCCAGGGACGTTGAGCAGGCTGCTCTCGCTGATCTTCGTGAACGAGTCGTCCACCGCCTTGCGGGCCAGGGCGAGGTTCTCGCGAGACTCCGCCAGGTTCGACTCGGCCCGCTGCCGCTCGGCCTCGGCTTCGACGCGGCGGGTATCGGCCTCGCGGCGGGAACGCTCGGCCTCGCCGCGCAGCAGGTCCGACTCGCGGCGGGCCAGGTCCGCCATCTCGGCCTGGTGCCGGTAAAATCCCATGCCGATCACGGCGGCGATGGTCGTGGCGACCAGGAGCAGGGCGACCGCCCCCATCGCGGCGGCCAACGCGGGGTTGCGACGACTCCAGCGGTAGAGCCGCTCCCCGGTCGACACCCGGCGCGCAAGAATCGGCCGCCCGTCGAGGAACCGCTTGAGGTCCTCGGCGAGGTCCTGCGACGAGCGGTAACGCCCCTCGGGCTCGCGGGCCATCGCCTTGTGGATGATGGTCTCGAGGTCGAGCGGCACCGCGCGATTGATGCGTCGGAGCCTCGGCGGCGTCTCCTGGGTGACCTGACGGATCAGGCTGGCGCGGTCGCCCTCGTCGAACGCCGGGCGGAGGGCCAGGAGCTCATAGAGAGTGAGCCCGAGGGCATAGACATCCGAACGGGCATCGGCCTCGCCCCGGAACCGCTCGGGGGCCATGTAGCGGACGGTGCCGATGATGTCGCCGGTGTGCGTCAGGTCGTCCGCCCCGACGGCCTTCGCCAGGCCGAAGTCGGCGACCCAGACGTTCCCCTCGCGATCGAGCAGGAGGTTCGAGGGCTTGATATCGCGGTGCAGGATCCCCTGCCCGTGGGCGTGGGCCAGGGCGTCGGCCACCTGGACGCCGAGCTTCGCGACCCCCTGGGCGAAACGGCGGTCGGTCTCGGTGAGCGTCGAGACGTCCGTGGCCGAGCCCGACATGTTGCCCGACCGGATCGCCGAGAGCCCGCCCGAGGGGACGGTGGGGGCCTCGGCATCGACGAACCGCCCGGACGCGAGCGAGAGCGCGATCTCGCCGGCCTCGCGCCGGGTCTGGGTCCGGGCGCCGTTGCCCCGCAGGCCGCGGAGCCGCTTCAGCTCGTCGAGGACCGAATCGAGCCCCTGGCCCTGGATGAATTGCATCACATAAAAATGGGTGCCGTCGCACTCGCCGACGCCGAACACGGGGACAATGTTGGTGTGGTGCAGCTTGGCGGCGGATCGCGCCTCGCGGGTGAACCGCCGGACCTGCTTGGGGTCGGCCAGGGCGCCGGCGGGCAAGACCTTGAGCGCCACGCGCCGCCCGAGGCTCTCCTGCTCGGCCTCGTAGACGATCCCCATCCCGCCGCGTCCGACCTCGCGCAGCAGGCGGTATTCCCCCAGCCGCTGAACCGGCAAGCCCGCCGGCAGGCTCCCCGACGACCCCGCGACCGTCGCCGTGCGGTCGCCCGAGTCGTTGCCGAGTTCCTCCATCATCACGAGCGCGGGGAAGAGGGCGAGGATCTCCTCGGCGAGGTCGGGGTTCGAGGCGGCGAACTCCTCGGGCGTGACCGGCTCGCCCGCGCGTCGCCTGGCGAGGAAGGCCTCGGCGAGGTCGTCGATGGGGATCCGGTCGCTGGGGGAGGTGGACATGGGGGGCCTCGTCGGGGCGGGTCAGGGGCGACCGCCCCGCTTGATCGATTGTGGGGTCAGGATCGCGCCGATCCGCCTCAAAGCGCGGATGTAGGCCTCGCTCGCCTGGGGGATGGAGATCCCCAGGACGGCCGCCGCCTCGTCGCTGGAGAGCTGCTCGCAGTGCCTCAGGGTCAGGGCCTCGCGGTCCATCGGGTCCATGGCATTGAGCAGCTCCTGGAGCTGCAACTTGAGGTTCGCCCGGGCCGCCTCGTGGTCCCCGGCGGCGCCGGCCCCCTTGCCGAGCAACTGGGTCGCCAGCGAGGCCGAACTCGCCTCGGGCAAGGCCCCGCGCAGGAGGGTGACGTCCCCCCGGCCGACCTCGCCCAGCTCCTCCAGGTGGATCTCGCGGAGCACCTCCCCCGTGAGCCGCCGGAGCCAGAGGAACGGGCCGTTCTGGTCGGATCCCGCCCGCTCGGGTTCCCGCCGCGTCGCCTCCGCGCGGACGCGATCGAGCACGTACGCCGAATCGATCACCCCGACGAGACGCCGGTCGAGGCGCAGGCGGATCGTCCGCCTCAGCCGATCGGCGTGGCGGTCGAAGTCGATGCCGGAACTCGACCCGGTGCCGGCCTCTGTCATCGGACCTCCAGGAGGGATCCACCCGTGACGTCGCGGGTGGTTAAGGACAGATGACCCAACCGGGCGAGTTCCGGGACAGGTCCCCGGAGAATTTGTCCCGGATCACTTGCGGCCCGACGTGTTCGCCTGGCGCTGGATCATCCAGTTGGGGTAGAGCGAGGGCGGGGCGGTCAGGCTGTTGAGCCGGTCGAGATCCTCGGCGGGGATCTCCATCGTGGTCGACGCGACGTTCGCGGCCATCTGTTCCAGGCGCTTGATCCCGATGATCACCGAGGTGACCGCCGGGCGGGTCAGCAACCACTTGATCGCGACGGTGGTCGGCTCGGTGCCGAGCTTCCCGGCGATCTCGACGATGGTATCCACGGCGTCGAAGCCGTTCTCGCGATCGACGGGCGGGAAGGCGCCGAACCGGCTGGTGGCGTAGCGGCTGCCCTCGGGAAACGCCTCCTGCTCGCGGCGATACTTGCCGGTCAGGAACCCGCCGGCCAGGGGGCTCCAGGGGAGGATGCCCAGCCCCTCGTGCTGGCAGAGGGGCACGACCTCGTGCTCGATGTCGCGGCCGACGAGGCTGTAATACATCTGGGCGCTGACGAACCGGCTCAGGCCGAACCGGGAGGACACGCCCAGCATGGTCGCGAGCTGCCAGGCCGCGAGGTTGCACATGCCGACGTAGAGCACCTTGCCCGACTGCACGAGGTGGTCGAGCGCCCGCAGGACTTCCTCGATCGGTGTCAGCCGGTCGAAGCCGTGGATCTGATAGAGGTCGATGCGGTCGGTGCCGAGGCGGCGGAGGGAGTCCTCGCAGGCGCGGACGAGGTGGTAGCGGCTGAGGCCGCAGTCGTTCGGGCCGGTGCCCATCTTGCCGAACGCCTTGGTGGCGAGGACGACCCTGTCCCGGCGCCCGCCGTGCAGCGCCTTGCCGAGGAGGGTCTCGCTGTTGCCCTCGCTGTAGACGTCGGCCGTGTCGACGAAGTTGATGCCGGCGTCGAGCGCCGCGCCGAGGATCGCATCGGCCTGGGGTTCGTCGATCCCGCCGAATCCCCAGCCCTCGCCGAAGGTCATGGTGCCGAGGCAGAGTTCGCTGACGAGCAGGCCGCTGGGGCCGAGTTTGTTGTACCGCATCGTCGATCCTGGGTGGGTTCCGGGCGAGGCCTCGGGTCTGGCAGGCCCCGTCGCCGACGGACTACAATGACGTCTTCCCGACGCGGCGACAACCGTGACCTGCCGCACGAAAGCTCCCTCAACTCCCCGAACGAGTCTGCCCCGATGCCCACCGCGATCGAGTTGTACGACCAGGCCACGGACCTCCGCGACGCGGGCAACAAGCCGGCCGCCATCGCCAAGCTCGAAGAGTCGCTCGTCGTCGACGAGAACCTCGCCATCGCCCACGGCATGCTCGCCAAGCTCTACGCCGACCTCGCCGAGGTCGACAAGGCGATCCTCCACGCCAAGAAGGTCGTCGAGCTCGAACCCGACGACACCTTCAGCTACACCGCCCTGTCCGTGATCTACCAGCGCTGCGGCAAGATCCCCGAGGCCGAGCAGGCCAAGGCCATCGCCTTCAACAAGCAGCACGGGCTGGATTGACGAGCCTCGACCTCGGCACCTGTGTTGAGTGCCGATCGCGAGCGCTGGGCGAGGGTCTCCAGACCCCGCTCTGGCATCCGTCGAAGCAGTCCACCGAACCGGGTCCCCAGACCCGTTTCTTCCCAGGCAAAAGGTACCGGTCTGGAGACCGGGTTCGCTGGTTCGGCGCATCGACGGTTGGGGCGGGGTCTGGAGACCCGCGCCCAGCGCATTCGACCGACCCGCCCGGCGTGAGAATCGCATCATCGCTCGAACAAGGGAAGGTATCCGAATGACCCGCCGGTTGATCCTCGCTGTCGCGATCGCTCTCGTCCCCAGCGTCTCCCTCGCCGACGACTGGTACGATGCGCAGGTGCCCGAGCTGCTCGGGCTCTACAAGCACCTGCACACGCACCCGGAGCTATCATTCAAGGAGAAGGAGACGTCGAAGACGATCGCCGAGGAGCTGAGGAAGGCCGGGGCGGAGGTGACGACGGGGGTCGGGAGGCTCGGGGTGGTCGGGGTCATCAAGAACGGCAAGGGTCCGACGATCCTCGTCCGCTCGGATCTGGATGCGTTGCCGGTCACCGAGGCCACGCCGTTGCCCTTCGCCAGCAAGGTGCAGACGGTCGACGACGAGGGCAAGACCGTCGGCGTGATGCACGCCTGCGGGCACGACATCCACATGACCTGCCTCGTCGGCGTCGCCCGCTGGCTCTCGGCCCACAAGGATCAGTGGAAAGGGACCGTCGTCCTGATCGGCCAGCCGGCCGAGGAGAAGATCGGCGGCGCCAAGGAGATGCTGGCCGACGGGCTGTACACCCGGTTCCCCAGGCCGGATTACGCCCTGGCGCTCCACGTCTCGCACGACCTGGAAGTCGGCAAGATCGCCTACACCTCCGGCCCGGCGATGGCCAGTTCGACGTCGGTGGACGTGATCGTCCGGGGCAAGGGGGGCCACGGCGCGATGCCGCACAACACGGTCGACCCGATCGTGCTGTCGTCGCTCCTGGTGCTCGACCTCCAGACCATCGTCGCCCGCGAGGTCAACCCGATCCACCCGGCGGTGGTGACCGTCGGCTCGATCCACGGCGGGACCAAGCACAACATCATCTCCGACAGGGTCCAGTTGCAGCTCACACTGCGATCGTTCTCGGAACCCGTGCGGGCGCAGCTCCTGGAAGGCATCGAGCGCCGGGCGAAGGCCCTGGCCGTCGCCCACAAGGCCCCCGCGCCGACGATCACGATCAGCGACGGCACCCCGCCGACGATCAACAACCCGGGCCTGGTCGCGAAGGTCGTCCCGATCCTCAAGAAGGCTCTCGGCGAAGCGAATCTCGTCGAGGTCGAGCCCACGATGGGGGCCGAGGACTTCGGCCTGTTCGAGCAGGGGGGCGTCCCGATCTTCATGTTCCGCCTCGGCACCATCGCCCCGGAACGCCTCGACAAGGCCAAGGCCGCCGGCGAGGGCATGCCCTCGCTCCACTCCCCCTTCTACTACCCCGACGCCGAGCCCAGCATCCGCAACGGCATCCGCGCCATGACCAGTGCCGTCGTCGGATTGGCCAGGTAGGGTCCGCTACTTCGGACCGATTCGCTCATGTGAACCAATGCAAATTTGGCCTGCAATAGCGGACCCTACGGAGGACGAGATGCCTCTTCATCCCCCCCTGAAGATCTACATCGTGGCTGCACTCGCGATCGCGTGGCCGTCGCCCTCACCGGCCGACGACGGCCACGCCCGGGGCGGGCCCGCGCGGGCCGGTGCCTATCCCGACGCGAAACTCCCCGACGCCCCGATCACCGAGTGGGGGCTCGACCTCAAGAAGAGTGCAGGGCAAGCCGTCATCGCCGGAGACCGCCTGATCGCGGGGAATCGCCAGGGGGCGGTCGCGGCCTTCCGACTCAGTGACGGCGTGGAGATCTGGATCAAGGAGGTCCCGGACTGGGATGTTTACATGGCCCCGACGGTCGTCGACGGGCTGGTTTACCTTGCCTCCAATCGAGGCGTGACCGCCTGTCGCGCCGAGGACGGCAAGGATGCCTGGAGTTTCACGATCGACGGAGGGGCCGGGGGCACGCCCCTCGTGGTTGCGGGCAAGCTGATCGTCGGGGGCGACGACGGATTCGCCTATGCGTTGGATGCGAAGTCGGGGAAGGAACTCTGGAAGGTCGACATCGTCAAGGACGCGCCTCCCGACCCGAAAGGCTTCGACGGCGCCAAGGCCCGGATCGGACAGAACCGCGCCAGGCCGGGCTCGGCCTCCAGCGACGGCACGCGAGCCTACCTGCCGATCTTCGACCAGTGCCGGGTCATCGCCCTCGACCTCGCGACCGGCAAGACGGTCTGGTCTTACCAGACGAAAGGGTGGATCGGTTCGGGGACGACCGTGGCCGACGGGAAGGTCTTCGTCGGCAGCCAGGATCGCTCGATCCACGCCATCGACGTCGCCACGGGCAAACCCGCCTGGAGCTTCAAGACCCGCTGGCGGGCCGACGGCGACCTCGCCTACATAGACGGCTCGATCTTCGGCGCGGCTAGCGACGGTTTCTGCTACCGGATCGACGCGAAAACAGGCAAGCAAATCTGGGAATACGAGACCCCACGCCGCCCCGACAACAAGCATTATTTCCTCAGCGGAGCCCCGATCGTCGACGCGACGGCCGTTTACTTCGGCTCCGATGACGGCTACCTCTACGCCCTCAACCGCAGCGACGGCCGCCTCCGGTGGCGATACCGCCCCCGGAACGATGGCGAGCAGGTCGAGGCCCCGATCACCGACGGCAAACGCCTTTACGTCCCGATCCGCCCCCAATTCGACTACGACGCCCAGAAGGACAAGCCCGGCATCCACGGCATCATGGTCATTGGGCCCCGGTAGGTTGGGCACGGCCCACCGCAACATCGGCCGTTCCGTGACGCATCAAACCCAAGCAACACGCCCGCATGAACATGCTCCTTGGCATGTTCATGCGGGCGTCTGTTGCGGTGGGCGGTGCCCACCCGACTAGATCAGGTTCACGATGCGATCGGCGAGGCCCTTCTCGCCGAGGACGACGTTGAGTTTGCCGCCTCCGGCGACCTTCTCCAGGACTTCCAGCTCGCGGAGCCGCATGAGGACGGGGTTGTCGGCAAGGAGCTTCGCGGTGTTCGCCTGGCTCCGCAGGGCGGCGGTCTCCTCGCGGCGGGTGACGAGGTTGGCCTCGGCGGCCTTGCGGGCCTCGATGACCTTGTTCATCAGCTCCTTCATGTCGCCGGGCAGGATCACGTCCCGCAGGCCGGTCGTGAGGATCTCGACGCCCAGCTCCTCCTGCCGGCGCCGGAGGATCTCGGCGACCTCGGAGGCGATGGTGTCCTTCTCGTTGAGCAGGACGTCCAGCTCCCGGGCCCCGACCACCGCGCGGATGGCGAGCTGGGCCTCGCGGTAGAGCGACTGCTTGAGGTCCTCGGTCGTCGAGACGGCCCGGCGGGGGTCGATGACGCGGTAGGTGACGAGCGCGTTGACGCGCAGCGTGACCTTGTCCGCCGTCATGATGTCCTGCCCGCCGACTTCCAGGGTCGTCTCACGGAGGTCCACCTCGACGACGGTCGCGTCCGACGCACCCCGCCAGAAGGCGTGCAGGCCCGGCCCGACGGTCTCGACGTAGCGGCCGTCGATGTAGACCACGCCCGCGCCGTCGCGCTTGACGTTGCAGACGTCGAGGAGCATGTTCGAGCCGGACGCGCGGGCGATGACCTTGAGATCCTCGTGCTCGAACCGCACCTTGCCGGCGTTCACCAGCTCGACGCGGACCTCCTTGGACCCGTTCCAGAAGGCGTGCAGGCCCGGCCCCAGCACGGTCGCGAACCGGCCGTCGATCCAGACCAGGGCGCGGCGGTCGTCCTTGAGGTCGACCACGGTCGCCTCGGACTTGAGAACGCCGGACGCTGCGATCAGGTCGAGCTTCTCGTGGAGCAATCGCGGTGCGCGCCGCGAGACGACGTCCACGGACTTCCGGCGAAACGGGTCGAACACCCAGTGGGTGCCGGGCCCGAGCAGGCCGAGAAACTCGCCATCCTGGAACTGGAGGCCGACCTCGTAAGATCGGATCTGGATACGCTTGAGCAGGGACACGGTCACACCTCCCGCCCGGGGCGAGGCCCCGTCGGGCTCTATCGGGACAGATCGAAACAAGAGGACACATCAAAAGAGAAAGACCTTCGAGGGACGTCACCGCGTGCCGCCCCAGTTTTCGAGCGCGGAGCCGGGTTGAGCGGACGAACCGGCCCGGTTCACCGGGAGGCGTCGGCCGGGCCAGGGGGGATGGCATCGGCGTCCGCCTCGGGATTCCCGGGCGTTGTTGACCGTTCGCGACCGACTACAGGGCCTCGTTGTCTGGTTTCCCGGGCCGGGAATCGAGATTCCTGGCACGGTGTGGCGATTCGCGGGACATCCCTCTCGGGCCTGAAGATGGTGGAGTGTGTGTGAGACACCCCCGTGTCGGTTGACAGCCGACGCGTGTAACGTGGGCAGGATTCGAACCTGCTACTCTCGGACTCTACATCCGATGCTCTATCCGATTGAGCTACCACGAACCGGAGCCGCCCCGGTCTTCAATCCCTGCACGGGACACGGCGGGCCGATCGACGAGCGAGGCCGCCGCGCCGCGGGCCCGACGGCTCCGGACGCTTGCTTGAGAAACCATGCCCGGGGGCCGTCGCCCTCCGACCCGGCTTGAAGTCGCCGGGTGCTCACCCGCGGCACGCCAGCTGGAGGAGCGGTTGGCGTCTCCTCGCGTTCTGTGCATGGGGAGACCCGCCGAGGCGCCGGGAAGTTCGCGCGGGTACGGCATTTTACGCAATGGCGAGGCCCGGCGTTCGAACACCTTCCCGTGCCGGGGCGCATCCCCCATCTCCTCTGGTCTGGGGACTTTACCCCGCTTCGGCGTCTCGTTACGATTTTGCCCATTCAACCACTGGAAATGTGGTTGGGTCCGACCGAGATCCGGCCGCCGCCGGCGGACACGTCTGGATCTCGCCGATCGAACCTGAGCCCCCTTCCGTCGAGGAGTCGGCCTGCATGGCTACCGATCCGAAGTTGTCAGCGAGTGCGTCCCCCGCTGCGCATCGTGAAAAGGGGGTGCGGATCTTCATGTACCCGAAGATCATCTTCCTCTTCCCGAGCTTCGTCATGGCGATCGTCGCGGCGTTCGGGATGTATTTCATCGGTGTCGACTCCAAAACCGCCGGCACCCCGGAATACGCGACCGCGCACGCCAGGGCGAACATCCTCGGCGTCCTGTTCCTCGGCGTCTTCTTCTTCAACCTGCTGATCCTGGCGATCGACTTCCCGCGCTTCACGGTCGTCGCGGGCGTCCTCTTCGGGACGACGATCGTCTTCCTCCTGGCGTGGATGGCGGCATTCTTCGGGTTCAACCCGTTGTCGTTCCTGGCCAAATTCTTCGCATCCCTGAATGCCGAGGCGACGGCCTCATTCTACTTGCTGTTCACATTTATCCTGGTCGTGACATACGGGGTGATCTACGTGACCCGGTATCTCGACTACTGGGAGATCATGCCCAACGAGATCCTCCACCACCACGGCCCGTGGAGCGACCTCGAGCGGTTCCCGACCATGAACCTGAAGTTCGACAAGGAGATCCCGGACATCTTCGAGCACTTCCTGCTCGGAGCCGGCCGGCTCGTCCTCCACGTCACCGACGAGCGCCAGGCAATCGTGCTGGACAACGTCCTGCAGATCAACACCAAGGAAGAGGCGCTCAAGAAGATGATGAGCCGGCTGGAAGTCCGGGTCACGACCGACCAGGAAGTCGGCGAGAATTGATCCAGGCCGCTCCATCGCGGGTGGAAGTCAACCGGCCACGGTCGGGATCGAACGATCCCGACCGTGGCCGGCGTGTTTCCGGGGTTTGGCTTCGTTCCCTCGTTCTCGGATCAGGCCCGGCCGGATTCGGGAACCTCGACCCCGCCGGGTCGGGCCGTCCCCAGGTGGGGCCCGGTTTCCTTGCCGGGCTCATCGACCCGGAGCCCCTGGGCGAGCTTGAGTTCGTCGAGGATGACGGTGTTCAGCCTGGCTTCGAGGTCGGCCAGGCGGCGAGCGATGTAGGCCCCGTCCAGGATGCGATGGTCGTAGACGAGCTTGACGTTGACCCACCCCTCGGCGTCGATCGGGCCGAAGGTCAAGGTGGTCGTCAGCGGGGAGAGCGGGTGGATCGACTCGGCGCCGAGGCCGCCGAGGGCGGTCAGGCCGAAGGTCCCGAACCGCTTCGCCCGCGCGGGGCCGCTGAGGTTCAGGCTGGTCCACCAGAGGAAGCGGCGGATCGTCAGCGGCAGGCGGCTGATCCGCAGGGCCCGCCGGAAAAACCCGACCTCGTCGAGCGGCTGGCTCTTGAACCGGTTGAGCGCCTTCTGGAGTTCCGAGATCGATTGCGACTCGGGCGCCCGGAAGAGGCCGAAGAAGACGCCGTCCTCCCCGGCGATGCTGCGCTCGATGGCCAGGGCACAGTGGCTGCGGGGGTGCTCGTACAGCCGGGGCCAGGGGCAGGCGAGCCAGGAGCGCCGCAGCGGCGGGTTCTCCAGCATCACGAGCGCGTAGGCCTTCATGAACAGCAAGGACCACGACGGTCGGGAGGGGTGGGCCTTGCGGTAGTCTTCGAGCGCCCCGACGTTGATCCGCCGACAGAGCGGCAGGGTCGGGATTTGCCTCGAAAAATGGAGCAGGTCGATAATGAGCCGTCTCGGTACCGAGATCGGGATCGTGACCCCCTTCGGCTCAGCCATCCTCAGCCTCCCCAATCGCACACGACATCCGGGACCGGCTCGCATCCATGCAGGCCCGTCCGCTCCAGGTGCCAATCCGGGGTGCTGGGGGGGACGTTACTACGAACCCCCGGGTTGTGGAAGAGGAATCGCAACAATTCCGTACCGGGGGGTCTTCGCAATTGCGACCCGACGGTGCCTCGCCTGGGGACTCCTCAAATCGCCGATCTTTTGACATAATCTCGCCTTCGAACCGAACCGGGGACGACCCGGCCAGCCGTCCCCGGGACCCCGAATTTCCATGCCCGACGCCCCGTCGATCTGCGTGCACCTGCTCCCCGCCCTGATCCCCGCCGGGGCCCTCGACGGCGGCGTCGCCGTCGTCATCGACGTCCTCCGCGCGACGACGATGATGACCCACGCCCTCGCCGCCGGCTGCCGCGAGGTCTTCCCCTGCCTGGAGATCGACGACGCCCGGTCCCTGGCCGCGTCGCTGCCCGAGGGCACGGCCTTGCTCGCCGGCGAACGGAAGGGCGTGCCGATCGAGGGGTTCGACCTCGGCAATTCGCCCCGATCCTGCACCCCGGCGAAGTGCCAGGGCAAGGCGCTGATCATCACCACCACCAACGGCACCCGGGCCCTCATAGCGGCCGTCGGCGCAAGCCACGTCCTGGTCGCCGGATTCGTCAACCTGACCGCGACCGTGAAGCGGATCGCCGACCTCCTCAATAAGGCCCCGAAGCGGGTGGTGCACATCGTCTGCGCCGGGACCGACGGCGAGGTCAGCTTCGAGGACACCCTCGTCGCAGGCCGGATCGTCGACCTGATCCGCACCCAGCACCCCGACGCCCCCATGAACGACGCCGCGCGGATCGCCGACGACGTCCAGACCGCCGCCATGGCCCGGGAACTCGCGTCCAATGGAGCGACCCTGGTCCTCGCCGAGGGGCAGGGGGGCTGGAACCTCGTCGAGCTCGGCTTCCTCGAAGACATCAAGGACTGCCGGGTCGAGGACCGTTTCCCGATCGCCGTCGAACTCCGCCGCGACCCCCTGCGTCTGGTGGTCGCCGGACGCGGCTGATCGCCTTCCCACTCATCCACTCTGACTCACTTTTCGCCCCGTTGCTTCCCCGGGTGGGCCCTGCCAAGGTCATGCCCAAACATCGCAAGGACTCGTTCGATGGACATGGACAAGCTGGTCTCGTTGTGCAAGCGTCGCGGAATCATCTTCCCTTCGAGCGAGATCTACGGCGGCATCAACGGCTTCTGGGACTACGGTCCCCTCGGCGTCGAACTCAAGCGGAACATCAAGGACGCCTGGTGGAACGACATCGTCCGCTCCCGCGATGACGTAGTCGGCCTCGACTGCTCGATCATCATGCACCCGCGCGTCTGGGAGGCCTCCGGCCACGTCGGCGGGTTCTCCGACCCGATGGTCGACTGCAAGAACTGCAAATCTCGTTTCCGAGCCGACCAGCTCAACCTGCTGGAGGTCGCAAGCTCCGACGGCAAGGTCGCCACGTTTTCCGGCGTCGGCAGCCTCGAAGAGATCAGCGAAAAACACAAGAAGAAGCTCGACAAGACCCGCAGCGTGCTGGCGGCCCCGCTGACCGAGCGGTTCACCTCGTTCAACGCCCTCTCGCCCGAGGCCCGCGCCAAGTTCGAATGCCCGGCCTGCAACGAGGTCGGCAGCCTGACCGAGCCCCGCCAGTTCAACCTGATGTTCAAGACGAACGTCGGGGCGCTGGAAGAGGCGTCCAGCGTGGCCTACCTCCGGCCCGAGACGGCGCAGGGGATCTTCGCCAACTTCAAGAACGTGGTGGACACCGGCCGCGTCAAGGTCCCATTCGGGATCGCACAGATCGGCAAGAGCTTCCGCAACGAGATCACGCCGAGGAACTTCATCTTCCGCTCCCGCGAGTTCGAGCAGATGGAGATCGAGTTCTTCTGCCGGCCCGATGAAGCGAAGGAGTGGTACGCCTACTGGCGGGACGCCCGGTTCAAGTGGTACACGAACCTCGGCCTCGCCAGCTCGAAGCTCCGGCTCCGCGACCACGACCCCGATGAGCTGGCGTTCTACTCGACCGCCACGGCCGACATCGAGTACGAGTTCCCGTTCGGCGTCAGCGAGCTGGAGGGCATCGCCCACCGCGGCAACTACGACCTCACCCAGCACCAGACGTTCAGCGGCAAGGATCTCTCCTACTTCGACGAGGAGAAGAAGGAGAGGTTCATCCCCCACGTCATCGAGCCCTCCGCCGGCGCGGACCGCGGCACCCTGGCGTTCCTCTGCGAGGCCTACCAGGAGGACGAGGTCGCGGGCGAGACCCGGACGGTCCTGAAGTTCCACCCGAGGCTCGCCCCGATCAAGGCCGCCGTCTTCCCGCTGGTCAAGCGCGACGGCATGCCGGAGCTGGCGGAAAAGATCTACAGGGACCTCAAGAAGACCTACAACGTCTTCTTCGACGAGAAGGGGGCCATCGGCCGCCGCTACCGCCGGCAGGACGAGGCGGGGACGCCGTTCGGGATCACGGTCGACAGCCAGACCCTGACCGACGGCTCGGTCACGATCCGCGACCGCGACACCTGCCGCCAGTGGCGGGTGCCCTCGGCCAACATCGGGGCGATCCTCACCGACCTGCTCCAGGGCGGGGCGATCCCGGCCGATACGCCTTCCGAGGCGAAACCCTCGGGCGAGTGAGACGTCGGCACGGTAGAATGGTGCCGGGGGCCGCGCGGGCCGGGCTAGAGCCCGACCCGACGGGGTCCCCGGCGAGCCTTTGCGCCCGCCGATCCGCCGAGGAGCCTTGCCCTTGAAGCCGTGCATCAGTCAGGCCACCACGATGAGTTCCCCGTTCGAGGCCGACATCCGGGCCTACGTCCGGGGCGGCTGGAAGGCCGTGGAACTCTGGCTGACCAAGCTCGAAACCCACCTCGAAGGCCGGACCGTCGCCGAGGTCCGATCCTTCCTCGAATCCGAAGGGATCACCCCCGCCGCCGCCGCCGGGCAGGGGGGGCACCTGCTGGCCAGGGGCGAGGAGAAGGCGACCCACCGCGATCACTTCCGGCGCCGCCTGGAGATCCTCCAGGGGCTGGGCGTCCCCAACCTGATCGTCGTGGCCGACTTCTTCCGGACGCTCGCGCCTGAGGATTTCGCCGGGATCACGCAGGCGCTCGGCGAGGTCGCCGACCTGGCGGGCCAGGCGGGGATCAAGGTCTGCCTGGAGTTCCAGAAGGGCGCGACCTTCTGCGCCAGCCTGGACACGGCCGCCGCCCTGGTGGCCCAGGTCGGGTCGCCGCACCTGGCCATCAACTTCGACGCCTTCCACTATTACACCGGCCCGAGCAAGTTCGAGGACCTGGCGTACCTCTCGCCCGAGAACCTCGGGTGGGTGCAGCTCTCCGACCTCAGCAGCGTCCCGCGCGAGCTGGCGGGGGACGCGGACCGGATTTTCCCGGGCGAGGGAGATTTTCAGCTCGATCCGATCCTCGACCACTTTGCCGGCATCGGATACGAGGGGTATGTTTCCCTCGAAGTGCTCAATCCCAGCCTCTGGAGCATCCCCGCCGACCGCGTCGCGGACATGGGCTATCAGGCCATGGTCCGGACCCTCGGCGCGCGGAACTCGGTCCCTGCCTGGGGAGATGCCTGAGTGTCGATCGCGGCGATCCAACCTCCAGTCGCGATTTTCCGGGAGGAACAGCGGTTCGGCTGGTGGGTCTACGCCCTGCTCGCCTTCACGTTCTTCGGCGCGTGGTGGTTGTTCCTCTACCGCGCCCGGCCCGAGGCCGGCGCCGAGGCCGCCGCCCTCACCGGGGTGCTCCAGATCCCCATCTACATCGGGCTCGGCCTGACCCTGCCGGTCCTGCTGTTCGTGTTCGTCGTGCGGATGACGACGGAGGTCAGCGCCACCCAGGTCCGGATCTGGTTCGGCTGGATCCCCAGCTACCGCCGCGCGATCCTGCTGGCCGCCGTCCAGCGGGTCGAAGCGGTCCAGTTCCACCCCTGGAAGGACCACCGCCTCTGCAACATCCTCACCCGCCCCGACGGGGAGCGGGTCTACACCGCCCGGGGCACCCGGGGCGTCCGCCTGCATCTGATCGACGGATCCCGCATCCTCATCGGCAGTCAGCGCCCAGAGGAGCTGGCTTTGACGATCGAAGGGGCCCTGCGGCCGGCGGTCTGATCCCGGCCTGCCAATCTGGCAGGTGGGTTCGTTTGGTCAAGCAGTTCCGGAGGCATGAAGTGCGGAAGCTCGCTTCCGCTCGGTTCTCGCGGAGCTTGCTCCGCGTGCCCTGACGAAGCTCCAGCCTGTCGAGTCAATGCGGACTCTCGGGAGCGAGCTCCCGCCGGGCCAGAGCGGAAGCAAGCTTCCGCACTCCGGGGTCAGAACGGAACGGAGCCGTCCTTGGTCTTCGGGGCGGCCTTGGGTTCGGTCTTCGGGGCGGCCGGCGCGGGGGTGGGCACGGCCACGGGTGCGGGGGCCGGGGCGATGGCCTTCCTCGCCTGGGCCTTCGCCAGTGCCTTGGCCTGGGCCTGCTTGGCGGCGACGGCCTTCTGGGCCTTGGATTGTTCCAGGGCGTCGGCGAAGGCGTTGAAGAGCTCGTCGTCGAGGTAGCGGTCGATCAGGGCCTTGGCCTCGTCGAGCTGGGCGCGGGCGTTGCGGGTCAGGACGAGGGCCTTGCTGGCCTTCTCCTTGTCCTCGGCATCGCCCCGCAAGGCGGTCAGCTTCTTCTCGAACACCGGCTTGTTGGGGAGCTTGTAATACTCCTTGAGCGCGGCGTCGAGGCCGTCCCAGTCCTCGCCGTCGACCCGGGCTTGCATCCGCTTTTCCAGGCGGCCCCGGACGGCGACGAGGTCGACGATCTGGTCCTTGAGGGCGTCGAGCTGGGCTTCGAGGGTGAGCGTCAACGGCTTCGGCTCGACCTTGACCGTGAGTTCCTCCGGCGTCTCGCCCGGCATGATCGGCATCTCGGCCATCGGCTCGGCCCGACCCGCGTAGAGCTTCAGGACGACCAGCCCGGACGTGAAATCCGCCGGCACGACGATCCGCCCCTCGCGGTCGGTCATGCCCACCTCGCGCGGGCTCCCCTGGGGCAAGGGCCGGGCGGTCAGGACGTATCCGGCGGCGGGCTGGGCGTTCGGGTCGAACACGAACCGCAGCCGCGTCGGATAGCCCGCCGGTTTGATCCCCAGCGCGACGATCCGGTGCGGCCGGGCGATCCGCTTGGTGAGCGGGTCGCGGAGCCCGCTGATGATCGCGCACTCGGCCACGGCCCCTTCGAGCTTATCCACGCGAAAATACGTGTAGCGGATCGGCTGGATGTCGGTGACCCGTCCGTCCTTGGCGGTGAAGAGCCGGAGGGCCCGGAAGGTCGTGCCGTTGGTGACGACCTTGCCGAGCGGGCTGGCCGCCGGCAAGGAGGCGCCCCGGACGGTCAGCAGCACGCCGCCGTTCTTCGAGTTGCCGATCTCGGCCGTCGGGGCGAACAGGGCCAGGGCCAGCCGCAGCAGCCCGCGCGGGGTGTCGCCGGGGAACGCCACCACGTCGCGCTGGGTGTTGCCGACGAACCCCGAGGGGCGGTCGAACTCGCGGCCGAGCAGCACATACCCCGCCCCCATCGGGGCGACCCGGATCGCCCAGACCTTGTCGACGGGGGCCTCGGGCGTGCCGGCGGCGGCGGCCCGGAACGACGCGGCGGAGAGGCTGTCCAGCTCGGAGTGGGCGAGCAGGGGGTCATCCTGGATCAGCTCCAGCTTCCAGGGGGTCCCCACGAACCGGTCGACCTGCCGCAGCCACTCGGCGACGTACACCGCCTGGAGCGAAGAATCCACACGCGTGGATTCTTCAAATGTTAAACTCACCTTGATCCGGTACGGCTGGTGGTCGACGGGGACGTCCTTCGCCGCCGGCTTCTTCGCGGGGGCGGGTGCCGGCTTCGGGGGCGGGGCGGACGCCTTCTTCGCGGGGGCGGCGGCGTCCTTCGGCTCCTGCCCGAGGGCGGTCGCCAGGCCGAGGACGGCCAGGGCCGTCGCGAGGCTCACCAGGGATCGCGGGCGAACCATGGCTCGATCTCCCAGGTGTGGATCCCGTCATACAGGCCGTTCTGAGCCTCGGTCGGCCCCTTGAGCCGGCCGCGCCAGGCGTAATGATCCTCGAGCTGCCAGAGCGGGATGACCGGCAGTTCGTCGCGCGACTCGCGGTCGATCTGGATCAGGAGGTTCCGCGAGGTCGTGACCTCGGGTGTCCGGTCGGCCTGGAGGAGGAGCTGGAGGATCCGGGGGCTGGTGATCGAATCCAGGCCTTCGACCTGCGGCGGGGCGTCATAGGCCGGGCAGATCAGAGGGCCGGCGTGGAGAGTCGGCTCGTTGAACCGGATCGACCGATACGCCAGGTCGAACCGCCGCCCGGCCCGAAGTTCCGACTCCAGCTCCGACTCGTTCCGCTCGACGCCGAGCACTTCGAGGCCGACGAGGGTCAACGCCTCGATGATCTTCGGGCAGACCGCGCGGGCCTCGGGGGTGTTGGGATATTCCAGCTTGATCCGGTCCCAGGTCCCGCCGCCCAGCTCCTTCCGGGCCGCCGCGATGAGCATCTTGCCCAGGAGGGGGTCGTAGTCGTAGGCGGGGACGTCCGGGGCGTCGGTGTAGCTCCCCTTGGGGAACGGCCCGTCGTTGACCAGGTTCTTCTCGTCCGGCTTGCGCCTCAGGACCGTCTCTTCGAGGAGCGTCTTGCGGTCGATCGAGAGCGACAGGGCCCGGCGGAGCGAGCGGTTGCGGAGCACCGCGCTACGGCCGTCGACCGCCAGGAAATGGAGCAAGGGATCGGCATACGTCCCGACCTTGACGTCGGGCCGCTTGCGGTACTCCTCGACCTGGTCGGTCGGGACGTGTTCGAGCATGCTGACGTCGCCCGCGACGAAGGCCGCCTGGGCCAGCTCGGGGGTCTCGAACCGGCGCTCGCGGAGCCGCTTGACCCGGTTCCCCGGGCCGGCCGGGGCGGCCAGGTTGAGGAACTGCGTCGCCGACGAATCCCCGGCGATCCAACGGAACGAGGCGTCGCCGACGGGCTTCCGCTCGCGGGTCCCGACGGCCACCCAGCCGTCGGCGCTGGCGTGGGCCGGGCCGATCGGGGTCAGGAGCCAGGCCTCGGGCTTCATCACGGGGCGCGAGAGCAGGATCTCGACCTGGGTCTCGTCGACCGGCCGGATCGTGTCGAGCAGGTCGGCCCAGCGGGCGTTGTAGGCGGGAGAACTCGGCTGGGCCCGGTCGGCCAGGGCCCGGGCGACGTCGATTGCCGACACGTTCCGCGAGCCGTCGGACCACTTGATCCCGTCCCTGACCGAGATCTTCAAGGACCGCCCCAGCTCGCCCGTCTCCAGGCCGCTCAGGAGCTGATCGGTCCGCGTCCCCTTCAGCGCGGATTCATCCTCGCCGGCCAGCAGCGGGATGTAGAGCAGCCGCGAAATCCGGTTGAGGGCCGGGGTTCCGGGCCAGGGACCGATGGGGTTGGCGACGTCGGTCACGGCGACGTCGAGGACGGGCTCGGCCTGGAAGCCTTCGCGAAAGGACGCCTCGATCCCGTCGTAGGTCGGCCAGGTGCGGGCGGCGTCGATCAGGAGGTCGACCTTCTCGCTCGACGGGGCGGCCTTGGCTTTCTCGATCAGCCCGTTCACGCGGTTCTTGAACCGGTTCGAGGCTTCCTTGACCAGGGGGTGCTCGGGGAAGATCGACCGGAACTCGTGCAGGACCTGCCGCGAGCGGGGGTAGTTGCCGATCCGGAAGGCGGTGTCGATGCGTTTGCTGAACGACGACGCCAGGCTGTCGGCCAGGCCGGGGAACTTGGGGTCCCTGGCATACAACTCGAACAGGAGCCGCAGGCCCTTCTCGCCGTCGAGGTTCGAGAGGGCCTCGCTCCCCTCGGCGTAGAGCAGGCGGTTGACGGCCTCGGCCAGCCCCTTCCAGTCGGGCTGGCGGCGCTCGACGATCATCAGGAGTTCGAAGGCCCGGGTGAAATCCTTGATGGCGGTCAGCCGGTCGGCCTCGGCGATCAGCATGTCCTCGAAATACTCGACCGATTTGACGTGTTCCCGCCGCACCCGGTAGTCGCGGACCTCGGCGTCCATCAGGTGGATGACGAGGGTGTCGCGCTCCTCGGCGTCCTTGACCTTCTGCCCGGGGTCTTCGAACTTGCTCTTCTCGCCGAGCAGCCCGATGTTCCCGCCCGCGGGGATGGTGTTCTCCTCGCGTGCCTTGCGTTCCCGCTCCTTCTTGTCGATCGGAGGGAGGGGGCGGGGGACGATCGGCTCGACCTCCCACACCGAGTTGTCGGGCAGGGTGATCCGGTCGAACGGCTCGGTCTTGAGCAGGTCGAGCTTCTTCCGGAGCGGGGCCACGCCGGAGACGGGCGGCTGCTGGCCCAGGCCGAGCCCCGGCCAGGCGAGCGCCAGCCCGATTACGGCCGAGGCGACCGAGAGCAGCACGCGGATCCGGCCGAACCAGCCGGTCGTATCGGAGCGGTCGGGCATGAGAAGGGGCCTCGAACCGGGAGACTCACAGATTGTCATAGGCAGACATGAGGGATTAACCACCGGAGACGTCGAATCGTCGCAGGCTGCTCCAGCCGGTGGGGACGAGCAGCTCGCCCTGGGTCGTGATCGCCGGGCCGAGCGGCAGGACGCCGAGCGGGGCCGGGTCGCGCTTGAGGCTGCCGTCGTCGAGCGACAGGCCGAACAGCTTGCCGTCACGCCCGAGGAACCAGGCCGCGCCGTCCCGGACGAGCGGGGGCGCCTCGGCGACCGACTTCGACGGCGGGCTGGTCCACTGGCGAGAGCCGTCGGGCCCGAACGCCAGGATCCGACCCTGGGCGTCGCCCAGGAACACCCGGCCGCCGACGGCCTTCGGGCCCCAGAGCGCGGGGGCTTCGAGCATCCAGGCCCCCTGGGCCCCGAGATCGCGGGCCGAGAGGGACCGCACCTTGTTGTCGGTCGTCAGGACGATCAGGGCCGGGCCGGTTGAGGCGGGGTCGGCGGCGAGCGGGGCGTCGAGCTTGAGGTCGGTCGTGATCTCCAGCCTCGGGCGGGGGTTACCGATCCGGGTCAGGCGACGGATCCGGCCCTCGGTGTCGGCCAGGCCGACGGCGTCGCCGTCGAGCAGGACCGGCGAGAGCCAGACGACCGGCTTCTTCTTGTCGTACGGCGGCATGAACGGGTCGGCCTGGGCCGCGCCCGACCTCGGGTCGATCAAGTAGACCCGGCTGTCGATGCTGGGGATGAGCAGGTTCGTCCCCCAGGCGAGCGGGGTGACGCCGGTCGGGGCCGGGAGTTCGATGGGCTGGAAGGCGGCCTTGTCCTCGCGGACGAGCATGCGGTTCTCGCCCGGCTGGACGACCAGGGTGCTCGCGCCGATGTCCACGCGCTGGAGCTTCCCAGTCGGGAGCCGGAACTGGGCCGGCCTGGCGAGGGTGGCCTGGAGGAACCCGCCCCCCTTCACGACCTCGCTGGAGATCGGCAGCACCGCGCCGTCGGGCCCGAAGGCTTCGAGCGGCCGGTCGGCCCCGGCCGAGGACGGCAGGACGGGCCAGGGTGCGCCCAGGGTCGTCTTCCAGACGGTCGAGCCGCGATTGGGGTCGATGCCCCAGAGCGCGACGCCGGGGTCGGTACCGTTCTGCTGGGTCAGGACCATCAGCTTGCCGGCGACCTGGATCGGCCCCCGGGAGGGCCCCGCCTCGCCGACGGTCCAGGCCGGCACGAGCCGCCCCTGCTCGGTGTTGAGGTTGTACCGGCCCGAGCGGGATGAGGAGATCCAGAACTCCCGATCCGACCGGGCCGTTCCGTACGACGGGCCAACCGGGCGGTCCTCGGGGACGGTCTTCGAGATCAGGGTGAACGGCACCTTGGCGTCGTAGAGGCCGACCGAATAGGCCGCGACCTCGCCGCGGTCGGACATCGACCAGATCACCGACCCGGCCGACGCGGGCGTCGACCACGTCCAGCCGCCGATGGGGATGTCCTGGACCTGCTTGAGCTTCGTGCCGTCCTCGCTGAGGAGGTAGACCAGCCATCGACCGGTGTCAATGCCTTTATTCTCGACCACGACCAGGTAGCGGCCGACGCGGGCCGGCGGCGCGCCGATCGAGCCTTTCTGGTGGCCGACGTACTCGACCGCGACGCAGGAATAGGTGTCGCGGGTCAGGACGAAGAGGACGTCCTCCTCGGCCAGGACGTAGAGGAGCTGGCCGTTCTCGTCGGTGACCGGGGACCTGGCGATCCGCTTGCCCAGAGTGACAGACCCTCGGGTGCCGCCAGAGTTGATGTCCACCAGCAGCAGCTTGCCCGACGGCAGGGGCTGCACAGCCTGATTGCCGAGGATCAGCGGCGGGTCGCTGACGACCTCGCCGAGTTCCTGCCGCCAGATCAGCTTGCCGCTGCGGCCGTTGATCCGGACGAGTTCGTTGTAGCGGGAGTCGACGACGAGGATGCTCGGGTCAGGCCCGGGCACGGCGACCGGCGGGAACGGCGAGGCGAGCCCGACGGGCTTCTGCCAGAGGGGCGTCCCGCTCGAACCGTCGATCCCGAAGACCAGGCCGTCGACCAGGGCATAGACGAGGTCGGACTTCGGGGCGGCGGGGCGGATGGCGTCGCGGAGCACGAGGCTGATGGGCGGGCCGAGGATCTCCGGGCGCGGCTCGGTCTCGCCGGGTCGGGCGGACTCGTCGAAGTTGACCGCCTTGCGGATCAGGTCGTTCGCGGCCGTGAGCCGGGAGATGACGTCCTTGTCGCCGGAGAGGTCGGCGTACTCGGTCAGGAGTTGGTCGCGGGCGGCGTAGACCTCGGCGGCCTTGCCCGCCTTGGCGGCGGCGTCCATCGAGGCGAGGGCCCTGGTGCGCGTCTGGATCCGCTGGATGGTCGCCTTCGCCTGGGCGATCTTGTTCGGGGCTTGCGACTTCTGGACCAGGGCCTTGGCCGACTCGCCCGAGATCCGGCCGTGGAGCGCCAGGGCGGCCTCGGCCTTGGCGACGAGCTCGGCGTCGGCGAGTTCCCGGGCCCGGTCGGCGAGCCCTTCGGCGATCTTGAGGACCTGCTCGGCCAGGTCGGGCCGGGAGTCGACGTAGAACTCGTTGTCGCCGACCTTCTGGGTCATCTCCTCGGCGGCTTCGAGTGCGTTGTTCCAGGAGGGCGCGCCGCCGCTGGTGTACTGGCGGACGTTGGCCATCTCGCGGAGGACACGGGCCTTCTCGGCCTCGGTGTGCTTCGGGAAGCCTTCGAGGAACTGGTCGAACTGCCGGACCGAGTTGCGGAAGTCGCCGGTGTCCAGCTCATCCACCGCCTTGGCGTAGAGGCGCTGGGCGTTGTTCTTCTGGATGACGGTCCAGAGCGACCAGCTCAGCACGACGATGATCGCCAGGGCGACGCCGAGGCTGACGACCATGGGCGAGACGACGGCCTGGTCGTCGTCGGGGGATTGCGGCTTGAAGGTGAAGAGGTCGCTGAGCTTGCGTCCCTTTGCCTTCGCGCGGCCGGGGGGCTCGGCCTCGCGGGATTGATCGGCGTTCAGCCCTTCGATCTGCTCTCGCTTGGACGCGTGCCGGGACCGGGGCAGGGGCGTCTGGGCCCGGGGCGCGGAGCCCTCGACCGACGGCGGGGCCATGGGCGAGGCGAGCCACGGGGTCGCGGCGGAGGCGCGCGGGGGCGAGGAGGTCGGGGCCGGCTGGGCGTAGGCGGGCGGCGGGGCCTCGCGGGTACGGTCGTCGACGACCTGGTCGTCGCCGTCGTCGTCCTGGATCATGAAGATCCGGCAGGGGCCGAAGGCGATCTCGTCTCCCTGGCGCAGGGAGGCGGACTTGATCCGCTGGCCGTTGAGCGAGAGGGACTCGACCTCGGGGTAGGCGTCCAGCTTGTAGCGGTCGCCCTTCCAGCGGATCCGCCCGTGGAAGGGCTCGACGCCCATCGCGGTCAGGACGATCTCGCACTTGGGGCTCGACCCGAACAGGATGGGGCGGTCCTGGGTGATGATCTTCCGCTCGACGCGACCGTAACCGTCGTGGACTTCGAGGATCGCCATGAGGGCAACGTGCCTCGCCTGGGATGAGTGGGACCGGATGCCTTCTAGCGGAGCGGCTCTTGCGAGAGGACCTCGAAGCCGTAGCCGTTTCCGGTCGGGACGACGCTGAACCGGGTGTTGCGGATCTCGCCCGGCTGGCGGCCCTTGTAGCGGACTTCGAGCTGCGAGAGCACCTGCTCCACGGCGGGGGGATAGAACTGGAAGATCACCCCCTCGCCGACCTCCAGGCCGGCCTTCTGGATCAGGGTGATGTCGGACGCCTTGCGGCCCTGGCCGCGCCAGACGAAGTAGAGCCGCTTGTCCTCGGCGCCCGTGCCGACGCGTCGGGTCGGGGTGCTGTTGGAGAAGTTCGAGAGGTAGATGAGCTGGTTGCCGGAGACGATGGCGAGTTCCACGCCGAGGGCGTCCAGCTGCCGGGCGTACTCGTCGGCGGTCTGGCCTTCCTTGTAGACGATGCTCCAGCGGTCTTCCCGCCGGACGCCGCCGTCGCCGGGCCCGTAGCCGAACCCGGCCTGGCCGTTGCCGATCTTCGACTGTCGGCGTCCGGTGGCGATCTTCCCGCCGGTGGGCATGACCGAGCCGATGTCGACCTCCGCGAGCCCCTGGCCGGCCTCGGCCACGCTGTCGAGCATGGCGGCGGGCGAGGCCTCCACGGAGGGCTCCTCGAAGTCGCCGGCCTCCTCGGTGTTGTTCGAGGCCCGGTTCTGGTCGGTGGCCGCCGCGCCGGCGACGTCGACCGTCTCGATCCCGCCGACGGTGCCGTCGGGGCTGCCGCCGCCGCCCCCTTCGACCTCGATCACCTCGATGGGCGCGGTGACCTTCTTGGCGTAGGCCGAGGTCGTCGCGGCGATGATGGTCAGCCAGCCGAAGACGATCATCGCGCCCACGATCACGGACATGAGCATGGACGTGACGCGGTCGTGACGCGACTCGCCTCGGACGCGCGGGGCGGGGGGCGGCGGCTCGGGCTGGCTCGCCGGCTGGGGCGGGCTGGGTTCCTGGGCTCGGCGGGCGACCGTCATGGCGACCTCCGGGGGACGTCGGGCGAGCCGGACCTCGCGTCGTTGGCGATCGGTCGGGCCGATTCGTACCAGGCCGACCAGCGGGCGATAGCCTGCTCGCGCTGCTCGGCGGTGGGATTCGGCGGCGGCCCGTAGCCTTCGATCTTCCGGCTCAACAATTTTAGGCCCCCCTGGGCCTCCCTGACCACTCCCTCATCCGGGTCGCGCAGGGCGGGGAGGAGGACGGGGACCATGCTGAGCTCGGCCATCCGCCCGATCGCCCAGGCCGCGACGCGCCTGACGCCGGGGTCGCTGTCGGTCAGGAGCTTGCGGAACCGGTCCTTGTAGGGGGTCAGGGCCTTGGGCCCTTCGGTCTGATACCGGGAGATCAAGCCGGCGAGGGCGGAGTCGGCGTTCTCGGCCCGGGGGTCTTCGAGCACCGCGAGCATGCCCTCGACCGCCCCGACCATCGGCTTGGCCACGACCCGGCCCCCCGCGACCGAGATGCTCGAAAGGTCCTTCGGCAGCCCGCGGCCGCCGACGAGCGTGCCCGCGCCGAGGCGTCGGATCCGGATCTTCTCGACCGTCTTGGCGGTGGACTTGGTCAGGAAGAGGATCGCCCAGGTGGTGTTGGGGACCGTGCCGTGCTCGGAGTTCCACGAGCCGTCGGCGTTCTGCTTGCTGAGGATGAACTGGCGGCCGACGTCGAACCAGTCGACGTTGCCCATCGTATCCTTCTCGGCCAGGGCCCCGATGCGCTCGACGCCATAGAGGTAGTAGAAGGGGGTCTGGCCGACGATCGGCATGTTGGTCAGGCTGAAGTTGCGTGCGATCCAGTTGAGCCCCGCGCGGGCGGACTCGGTCATGCGGGTGGCCGGGGTGTCGGCCGTGTAGCGCGTCCGGGCTCGCTCGGTGTTGAGCGGAATCAGGTAGGGGTTCTCGGCGGCGAGGGCCCGCTTGTAGTCGGCGAGCTGGCGCTGGCAGATCAGGACGGTGCCGATGCCGGCGGCGGTCATGGAGAGGGTCTCGGGCGAGCCCTCGTCGCGGTGGTAGTCCCAGCTGCCGCCGGCCGCCTGGTTCTTGAGGCACCACCCGGCCGCGCGGTCCCAGACCGAGGGTGAGACATTCACCCCGGCGGTGCTGGCCTCCCAGAGCCCGAGGATGGCGTACTGGGAGATCGAGGTGTCGCCGGCCGACCGGTGGGCGTAGTCCCACGAGCCGTTGGCGTTCTGCTTGGAGGCGATGTGCGAGGCCGCGGCCTGGATGAACCCCTTGTTGCCATCCGGGTCGAGGTTCGCCAGCGCCATGATGGTCACCGACGCCTCGTAGATGTCCGGCCCGCCGCCCCGCTCGGGCGTGTAGGCGGTCCCGTTGAACCGCTTCTTGAGGCGGTCGAGCGCCGTCACCAGGCCGGGATCATTGAGCGGGGCCTCGGCCTTGGCCATCGCCAGGACGATCAGGGCACACTCGCCGGCGCCTGCCGAACCGGCCTGGGACCGCAGATAGCCAAGCCCCCGGCTGATCGCGGCATCCGCCTGGCCGAGGGCGGCTCGCGGTGCGAGGCTCGCCAGGGAGGCGAGGACAAGGAACGTCAGGCCGGCGAGTCGCCGGAAACGGCCGGAGAGGGTCGGACGCATGGGCGGTTCGGCTCCCCCGTCGCGGATCGGACGCATGCAAGGACGCATCCATTCTACACGAGGAGGGCGTCCCGGGGGACAGCCGTGTCCCCCGGAGGATCCGGAATCCCGCCGCGACGGCGGTTATTTGACCAGCGGGCGGACCTCGAACTTTCGGACGAAGATCTCCGCGCCCTCCGACTGGAACTGGATCTTACCCTCGGTCAGGCTGGATTTGGTACCGATGTTCACGACGTAGCCGTTCACGATGTTGATGATGGTGTCGCCGTCGCAGATCACCTCCATCCGGTTCCACTCGCCGAGAGGCTTCTCGACGTCGCGCTTGCCGCGGAACCCGATGGTGTCCTTCCAGGTGTAATCGCGGCCCCACCAGTTGAAACGACCGCCGTCGCGGGTGACGGGCGTGCCGCCCTTCTCGAAGTAGAACTGCTTGTCGGGCCCGATTCGGGTCTCGCAGGTCAGGACCGACTTGCGGGTGGGGGTGCTGCCGACCATGAGCAGGTCGCCGCAGCCGCCTTCGATGATCTGGCACTCCTGCGACTGCATCCACTGGCCGCCGGCCGCCCCGTCGGGCCCGACGCAGTGCAGCAGGATTCCGGAGTCGCGGGTGGCCTTGGCCCGGGGGGCCCAGGTCTTCTCGCCCCACTTCCACTCGGTGACGAGGTGGTAGTTGGAATAATTGCCGCAGGTGGTGACCGCCCCCCAGTCCTGGCCGGAGATCCGGATCATGCCGTCCTGGACGGTGAAGACCTTCTGGGGGTCGGCGTACTTGTTCGTCTTGGTGTAGGTGTAGAACCCGGTGAGGTCCTTGCCGTTGAACTCGAGGATGGGCTCGCCGGACTTGAACCTGGGGATGTCCTTCGCCCAGGACGGGATCCCCTCGTCGTCGGCGGCGAAGACGGCCGAGCCGGCGACGATGGCGAGGGTTGCGACCGGCAACGCGGCGATCTTCCAGAACGAGCGGCGGGTGGGCATCGGCGATTTCCCAGGCGATTGGGGTCCGGATCCGGCGAGTCGGGCGGCGGCGAGATCGCGCGACGCCCGGCGGTTCAACAAGGGTTGAATCGTATCGGGCAGGCGTCGGCGGGGCCAGGGCCCAGTCGGTCGGCGGGGCTCAGGCCTTCTGGCGATGGACTTCCGCGCCCTGGGCGCGGCAGAGCTTCTCGACCTGGGCGACCAGGGAGTCGGTCGGGCAGGGGATCGAGAGGATCATGCCCTGTCCGCCCTCGATCCGCTCGGGCGGGGTGACGCCGAGTTCGTTGTTGGGCACGCCCAGCGCGGTGAGGAGCTGGATCATCGCGTTGCCCTGCGCGGAGTTATAGAAGAAGGCGACGACGCGGCGGGTGGAGGGGACGTCCTTGACCAGGCCCGGGCGGATCTGAGGGATTTCCATCGTGTTCAGCCTGCGGTTGGCGTCGTCGTTGTGGACTGGGGCGGCCGGCGGTCACGGGCGCCGGGGCATGGTTCCCTAGTTTGACGGCGGCGCAGGGGTTCCGCAAGTCGTGTCCCTGCAGGGATTCCGCTCGGGCGGGCGGGGACGAATCGGCAGCCCCGTTGCCTTCGTCAAGATGCATCCCTCCCGCACGACCACACTTTCCGTACCTTTCGATCATCTTTCCGTGCCAATTGTGCCGATGAAACCAGAAGAGATGGTTCCCGCGTCGTGCGATCGGTAGCGGTCGTGCGGGTTGGAACACGGTTCGACTCATATGCGAGCGCCGGTCGCGCCGATACCTGGGTATGCCGGGCACGCACCTCGGCCTCGGTTCAGGACGGACGAGTTCAGGCTAAGGAGAGAATGGAATGTCTCACCCATCCCGACCCAAGGCGCGAGGCCCCTCGCGGCAGAAGCGCGAAGTCCGGCTGGAAGTCCAGCACCTGGAAATCCGTGAGGTGCTGACCCCGGTCCTGGCGACCTTCCCGACGTCCGCCACATTCACGGCGAACGCGGGGACGCCCTCCGTGGGCAACGTCACCATCACGACGCAGACGACGGGGACCTCGACGTTCGCGTCGGCCGCCCCGTTCACCTCGGTGTCTCAGCTCACGCCGATCAACCAGTTCGGCGGCGACATCGTCCGGATCGAGGCCGGCCCCGGCGGCGACTTCGGCAAGGGCATCTACGCCGTCTCGCGCGGTGCGGGCTCCAACACCGGGGCCATCAACCGCCCCGGCGTGATCTACCGCGTGGACCCGGCCACCGGCAAGGCGTCAGTGTTCTTCGACCTCAACACCGTCATCCCCCAGCTGAACCCCAGCGCCACCAGCGCCGCCAACTCGGCCGGCACCGGCACGGGGCTCGTGAACTGGTATGACGTCACGTTCGACCCCGAAGGTTACTTCGACGGCCGGTCGTCGATGTTCGTCTCGACGGTCGACTCGACCGACCCGACCAAGAACGCGATCTACCGGATCGGCCCCGACGGCTCCTTCCTGGGGGCGTTCGTCACCTACAGCGACAGCAGCCTGAAGGGGACCCGGCTTTCGATCAATCCGTCGGCGATCCTCGTGCCGCCGGCCGAGCAGCAGTCGTTCCTCCGCGGGCTGATCTCGGGCACGGGCACGGGTTCGAGCACCGTCCAGAACACGACGTCGAACACCCAGTTCGCCGCCCTGTTCTTCGACGCCAACCAGTACAAGCCCGGCCAGAACATCAGCACGCCGACGCTCCCCCCGGGCGTCAAGAACACCGCGCTGACGCTCGGACCCCAGGTCGGCCTGGCCTCGACCAGCACGAACACCGACTACGTGTCGCAGGTCTACTCGGCCTTCACCGACTTCGGCGTCCCGGCCTTCCCGCCCGATTCCGGCAACCCGTTCCCGCAGACGGCCGGGTTCTCCGGGGTCCAGGGCCTCGGCGGCGGCCTCCTGATCGGCACCGGCACCACCTCGACGGTCGCCAGCACCGGCACCCAGCCGACGGGTTTCACGCTCGGGACCGGCGGCAGCGTCGATGGCTTCACGGTCGCCGACACCAACCTGCGCCGCTTCCAGGACACCGCGTTCGACAAGTACGGCTACTTCTCGAACGGCGTGGTCGTGACCTCGGCCAGCACGACGACCACCGGCACCACCGGCACCACCACCAACTTCACGTATGGTGCGGTGCAGTATGTCGGCAGCCTGTTCGTGAGCGACCTGGCGAGCGGCCTGGCGACCACCGTCCCGACCCCGGGCACCACCACCGGTCAGGTGACGGTCATCCCGGTCCAGGGCCCCGGCGGTGCGGGCGCGACCCTCGACTCGGCCGGCAACCAGATCATCTCGGCCTCGAGCGGGTCGCTCGGCGGGCGTATCGTCCGGATCAGCCCGACCGGCGTCGTGACCCCGTTCGCGACCGGATTCAACACCTCGAACGCGTTCGACTCGAGCTCGTTCACGTCGTCGAGCCTGAGCATCACCTTCTCGGCCGACGGCACGACCCTGTACGCCGCCGACAACGACGGCATCTGGCAGTTCAAGACGCAGGCCAGCCTCGCCGGCTCGACCAGCGGCTCGCTCGTCGGCCTCAACGACCTGCGGACCCTCGGCGTCCCGTATGAGGGCCAGAACAGCGCCGTCACGATCCTCGACACCGGCGTGGACGCCACGTCCCCCGGCTTCCGCGGCCGCGTGGCGCCGGGCAAGAACGTCCTGACCAACGGCACAGGCAACGACGACTACGCCGCCGGCCTCGCCACCACGGCCGCGACCGGCAACGGCAACAACGGCAACAACGGCACCACCGGCGGCGCGTCGATCCCGACCACGGCCGATGGCCACGGCACGCTGGTCGCCGGCGTCGTCTCGCAGTTCGTCCCGCAGGCCACCCTGAATCCGGTCTCGGCCTTCAACCCGTTCAACGCGGGCAACACTGGCGGCACGACCGGCGGCGGCGGCGGGAACGGGAACGGCGGCGGCACGACGACGATCGTCACCAACACCCTGACCAGCACCAACGCCGTCTACAACGGCTTCGCCTACACCGCCGCGCATCCGTATGTCGCCGACCCGGTCCGCCCGGGCCAGACCGACCGCGTCATCGCCGCCACGATCGGGTTCGGCACCAGCGAGACCTTCGACTCCGAAGGGACCGCGTTCCGCCGCTACCCGCAGATCGTGATCGCCTTCAAGAACCAGTTCAAGAAGTTCCGCGACCTGGGCATCGCCCCGATCGCCGCGGCCGGCCAGTTCGGCGCCCCGCTCAACACCGGCGGCGGCGGCAACGGCGGCAACGGCGGCAACGGCGGTGGCACCGGGACGAGCAACACCGGCTTCACCAACAGCAACCAGAGCGCCAACGTCGGCGACGTCAACGGCATGTCGCTGCCGGCGATCCTCAACGAGGTGATCTCGGTCACCGGCGTCTATCCGTTCCCGTACCTCGGGCAGCCGGATTCGATCCCGACCGACCCGGCGAACACGCTCATCCCGCGGGTCCAGGGCCCGGTCCTCGTCTTCGGCGGCACCAGCTCGCCGGGCGGCACCACCACGACCACGGGCAACACCGGCACCACCAACGCCTCGGTCCAGCCCAACTCCCTCGGCACCCTCACGGCGGCCGAAGGCGGCGGGACCACCACCGGCGGCGGCAACGGCGGTGGCAACGGCAATAACGGCGGTGCGAGCGCCAACACCGGGGCCGGCGTCTTCTACAGCGACCGCGTCCTGGGCGCGGCCAACCGCTCGGTCACGACCGACTTCGCGGCCCCGGCCCTCGACGTGCCGACCTTCCGACGCCGATTCGTCGGCGACGCCAGCCTCACGATGACCTACACCGCGGGCGGTACCTCGCTCTCGGCCGGCATCGTCACCGGCTCCTACGCCGTCGTGTCGTCCGCCCTGCAATACTGGACCAACCAGCTGACCACGGCGAGCACGGCCGACGCGTACCTGACCCAGCCGGTCGGCGTCAAGACGCTGAACTTCGGCACCAACGCCTTCGCCAACCTGACGCCGTACAACACCCCGGACGGCATCAACGGGATCCTGGCGTACACCGCGGTCGCCGCGACCGACGTCAACGACGGCCAGAGCCAGTCCGGGCCGTTCCGGCTCAAGGGGGACAGCACCCAGTTCCGCAGCTACGCCCGGGTCGACGTCGGCAACGCCGTCGCGTCGATCGAGGGCACCGTCGCCCTGCAGTACCTGTTCGCCCACAACGCCTTCGACATCATCGACACGAACCACAACGGCCTGATCACCGCGCAGGAGATCCAGACCTTCGTGGACGACTCGGCCCGCCTCGGCCTGCCCGAGGACGGTGCGATGGCGAGGCTCCTGGGCGGCACCGCCCGGGCGGCGACCAACGACCAGAACGGGTTCACCTCGACCGGCCTGACCGGCGACACGCCCGAGCAGCCCGACGCCCTCCAGCGCCGGTTCAACTACTTCGACTACGCGGCCGACGGCGACCTCAACGGGGCGGTCTCGATCGACTCCCTGAAGATGCTCTCCACCAAGCTGCTCCCGCAACCCGACCAGTACGTCGTGGTCGACCGCCAGCGGGCCAGCGCGAACGGGTACCTCCTGGCACCCGACACCAAGCGTAACTTCAACGACCTCAAGTATCTGAAGCCGACCTACATGTTCGTGCCGAAGAGCAAGGTCCAGGGTTACGCCAAGCGGACGCCGGCCTCCTTCGGCGTGAACAAGGGCCTCCAGCCCAACACGACCAACGGCCCGGTCTACTCGCTCTTCAGCGCCCCGGTCAAGGCGACGAAGACCGCGAAGAAGACCACGGTCGCCAAGAAGACCACCCCGGTGATCGTCACCCCGACGACCACCACGCCGACGACCACGACCACGGCGAGCACGACGACGACCGGCGACGGCAACACCGCGCAGTCCATCGTGGACTCCCTGAAGTCGCTGGCGAGCCAGAATTCGGCCAAGAAGACCAGCAACGGCTGAGTCTCCCCGTCGAGCGAACCCTGGGCGGCCCCGAACCGGCCGCCCCCGTCCCGAGTCTCCTAGCCTGCCGGCCGCGGCGGTCCTTTCGAGGGCCGTCGCGGCCGGTTTACTTTCGAAGCCCACTTCGTAGTGCGGGTGCGAAGCTGCCGGTTTCCGGCCCAATGCCCCAGAGCTGCCCGAGGGATTCGGCCTCGAAATTCCGGGAGATCCACCCAGGCCGGTTCTTCCGCGACGCAGCTGGACCGGGTTTCCGAGGACGGAAACCCGCGGGCACCTTGACGACACCGCAGGGACGCCTCTCCCGATGCCGACCTCCCGAATGGCCTGCCAAACGCCGAGATCCGGTCGCGTGCGCTGGGCGGGGATCTCCCGATGCCGCTCCACCGGATGACGCGACAGGCCGCGAAACCGGATCTCCCGGTCCGACGTCATTCGTCCCGTGTCGACGGATCGGGAGATCTGGTTCGGTCGGTCAGCGGGGCGAGGGCAAGGGCGGCATCGGGAGTTGCTCGCCCAGCGCCTCCGATCCGGTCGGGCGTCCCTTCGGCTCTCGCTCCCGCATCATGGGTGGAGGCTCGCGCACCGCGGGGCTGGCGGATCAGATGAACCGGCGAGGCAGAGCCCGGGCGCCCTCCAAACGAAACCGGCCGGCCCTGGGTTGCCCCGAGGCCGGCCGGTCGCGATTTCCAGGTTCGAGGAAGCTCGGACGGGTCAGAGCGAGAAGTGGAAGGTCTTGGCCACGAGCCGCCAGAGCCACCAGGCGAGGGTGCAGTGACCGCAGTCGATCTTGGCGAACCCGCGCAGACTCGGCTGGAGCCGCAGCTCGGAGTTGTCCACAGGGATGATGACCTCGTACATCGGGGTCAGCGGCTTGACCTGGCCGGTCTTCTGGTCCTGCTTGGTCGCGATCTCGCCGCCGGCCATGTGCGACAGCTCGGGCGGGATCTCCTCGCGGTTGCGGAGCGCGATCTCGGAGACGTAGCTCTTCCAAGTCGTCTCGGAGGTGCCGTAGACCTTGATCCAGGCCGTCGCCCGCTGGTCCTTCTTCGAGCGGACGAGGTCGATGTCCGACTGGTCGAGGATCATGTGGGCTTCGAGCCTGGTCGGGTCGGCGACCTCGCAGAAGACCTTGCCCGGCTTGAGGTGCTGACCCAGCGTCTCGCGCTGGGGGACCCCCATCACCACGCCGTCGCGCGGGGCGACCAGCGTCAGCTTGCCGATCTGCTCGACGACCTTCTTGATGACCTCTTCAAGCTCCTCCTGGATCTTCAGGTGGACCTTGTACTGGGCGCGGCTGTTGAGGTCGGAATTCTGCGCGAAGTAGCTGGCCTTGGCGAAGTTCGCCGCCTGCTCGTCGGTGCGCTGGATCCGCTCGCGGATCTTCTCGGGATTGCTCAGGGTCGCGAGGATCTGGCCTTCCTTGACGACGTCGCCGTCGCGGACGTCCATGGTCTCCAGGAGGCCCGGGACCTCGGCGTAGACGGTGGCGGGCCTCTCCGCCGTGAGCACTAGCGTCCCCTGCACGCGGAGCGGGGTCGGGATCAGCAGGATGGCCGTCGCGGCGGTGATCAAGACCGCAAAGAAGGCGGCCGTGCGAAGCTTCTTCACTTTGCGCATCCTCCCAGGAGTGCGGACGAACTTGATCATCTGATAGACGGGCATCACGATCAGCGGCACGAGCGAGCCGACCGCCAGGATCGCGCTCAGCGACCCGAGCTTGTACGGCTTGAGGAACTGATAAAGGAACCAGATGATGCTGAAGGACACGATCCAGCGGTAAAGGTAGCTGGCGACGGCGTACGTCACGAACAGCAACCGGCGCGAGCGGGGCATGTAGCTCTGGACCGGCAACTCCAGCCCGAGCACCTTCTCCTGGAACAGGTAGGTGAAGAACTGGGTGCTCTTGATCCGGAGGTTCGGAACCTCCAGGAAGTCCGACATGACGTAATAGCCGTCGTAGCGGAGCAGGGGGTTTGCGTTGAAGAGGATCGTGTTCACCGAGCAGATGAACATGGTCGCCAGGCACAAGCTATTGAGCAGCCCTTGCTCGGTGTTCCACCAGACGAAGGTCGCGATCGACGCCAGCAAGCATTCGACATAGATGCCGGCCGCCGAGATCCAGATGCGTTTCCATTTGTTGGGCAGGAGCCAGCTGTCGGTGACGTCGCAATAGAGCGCGGGCGTGAGGACGAGCAGCAGCGCCCCCATCTCGTGGACCTCGCCGCCGAAGTGCTTGGCGGTGAGCCCGTGCCCGAACTCGTGGATCACCTTCACGACCGCCAGGCTACACCAGAAGTAGAAGATGGTGTGCCAGTTGAAGAAGCTCTGGAAGTCGGGCAATCGGCTGCTGAAGGTCGCCCACTGGCTGATGACCAGCATCAGGGCCGAGACCATGAGCCCGACGCTGAAGGTCATGAACCAGGAGGAGTAGATCCAGCGGAAGTAGGGGTACATCCAGCTCAGCAAGCGTTCCGGATCGATGATCGGGATCTTGATGTACAGGATGTTGGCGAAGAACTGCCAGACCTTCTTCCACTGGTTCTTCTTGCGGCGCCGGATGAGCGCCTGCCCCTGGTCGGGGGTGTCGACCAGGGCGATGCCCGCCTCGTGGAGCTGGGCGGCGAAGCGGATGAGGTCGTCGACCGAGATGGTCTGCGGGCGGTACTTCTTCTCGAAGGCCCGCTTGACGTCCTGGAGGTTGTTCTTGCCGTCGAACTGCTGGAGCAGGAAGTACTCTTCCACCTTGAAGCGGAAGTACTTGAGCGCGATCGGGTCCTTGATGACGTAGTGGGTCATCCCCTCGTAGAACTGCGGCTGGACGATCAGGTCCGGCCGCAGCCGCACGCAGAGGTGCTCGGCGGCCTGTCCGGCCGGCGCCGAGGGGGCCATCGTCGGGGCGGCGCTCATGCGGAGTCGCTCCTGGCTTGCGTCCCGGTAGGGTGCGTGGACGGGGCGTCGTTCAGTCGATTCCAGCTAGACGGCAAGGGCCAAGACGGCGGGCTGCGGCGAGCTTCTCAGCGGGGCAGCGGCGGCAGCTCGGCCGAGGCGGCGGCGGCGGGGCCGACGCCCGGGGCGGGCTGCGGCTGGACCAGGCCCGCGGCGGCCGGCTTCGCCGGGTTCAGCCGGATCGTCAGCGAGCCCTGCATGCCCGGCTTCAATTCCTTGGTCGGGTTCTCGAAGTCGGCGTAGATGCGGATGGCCGTCTCGCTGATCGGCTGGATCTGCGGGTCCACGAACGTGATCTTGCCCACGAACCGCTTCTGCTCGATCTCCATCGTCCCGCCGCGAACGCCGGTCACGCGGGGCTGGAACTCGACGGTCGTCTCCTCGCCGATCCGGCTGACGTAATCGAGCGGGATGAAGGCGAAGACGCGGAGCTTGTCCAGGTTCCCCACGCGGACGACCGGCTCATTGGCTCGGACGCTCTCGCCCGGCCGCTTGAGTTCCTCGATCACCACGCCGTCGAACGGGGCCTTGATGAAGTGCTCGTCGAGCGACTGCTGGGCGATGGCCAGCTCCGCGCGGGCGAGGGCCTGGTTCTCCTGGGCCTCAATGATCAGGGCCACGGCAACCTTCAACTCGGCCTCAGCCTTGTTCATCTCCTCGGCGGAGACGAGGTTGGGATCCTTCTTCCTGAGTCGTTCGTTGCGGGCGACGACGGCGAACGCCAGCTCCTGCTGGGCCTCGGCCTTGGCCTTGGCCGCCTTGCCGTCGGCCGCGACCTTCGCCTTGGCGACGGCCAGCTCGGCCAGCGTCTTGTGCAACTGGCCGATCGACCCGCCCCGTCGGACCTCCTTGCCGATCGTGATCTCCATCTTGTCGAGCACGCCCTCGCGGAGGGCGGAGACGTCGGACTTGTAGATCCAGTCCACCTTGCCGTCGTCGACCGTCAGGATGTTCTGATCGTTGGCGGCGCGGGCGGGGGCAGCCGGGCGGCCGGCCGGGTCTTGCGCGAGCGTGGCCGCGCCCAGCATGGCGGAGAGGCCCAGGGCGATCGCGCCGGTTTTCTTGGAGAAGGACGTGCTCATGACCGGACTCCAGGATCGTGGGGGTGTACGTCGGCGGTGACCGTTCGACCCGATCGGAAGAGAGTGTAGGGGATCATCCGGGCCCCGCCCGCGCGGGGACCGGTGGGATTCGGACAGGGAGGACCGCTGGCCGATCAACGGAGGAACGGCCAGCGGAAGAGGACGCTCTCGTAGAAGACGTGGATCACGTCGCGGAAGAGGACGTAGGCGAGCCGGGCCTGGCCGCAGTCGATCCGGGCCGAGACGCCCGCACCCGGGCGGAGGGCCTGATTCCGGGTCATGAAGTCCTTGCGGATGTCCTCCGAGAACCCGACCGTCACCTTCACCACGTGCTTGCCCTCGACGGTCTCGGCCTTCGAGGAGATCCGGCGGACATAGCCCGTGTAGCGGTGCTCGGGGTCGGTGGCCGTGACGAAGTAGGCGCTCAGGGCCGAGCCGGGCGGCTTCTTGCCGGCCTTGATGTCCTCGTCCAGCCTGCGGCGGGCTTCGAGGACCGGGCCCATGTCGTCGTCGGGGACGTCGACCTCCATCACCCACTCGCCTTCGAGTTCGGCGATCTGGAGCAGCTCCTGGCCGATCTCCACCGGGCGGCCGATCAGGTTCTTCCTGGGCTCCCAGGTCGTGATCTTGCCCTTGTGTGGGGCGCGGATCTCGAGCTGCTTGAGCTGCTCGTCGATGATCTTGAGCTGCTCGATCGCCCCCTTCTCCTGGATGTCGGCCTCGCGCTCCTGGCCGGAGATCGTGTTGTACTCCTCGCTGGAGCGCTTGCGGGCCGCCTCGGCCTGGATGTGGAGGTAGGTCTTCTTGCTGTTCGCCTCGTTGCGGGCCTCGGTGAGCCGGAGGTATTCCTTCTCCAGCTCCTCGCTCTTGATCACCGCGAGGACCTGGCCCGCCTGGACGATGTCGCCGTGATCGACGGGCACCTCGATGACCTTGCCCGCGAGCGGGGCGTAGGTCATCCGGCGCTGCTCGGGCAGCAGCGAGCCCCTGCCTTCGATCCGGAGTTCCCAGGGCACGAAGGTGAGGATCAGGATCACGCCGACGAGCAGGGCGACCACGGCGAGGATCTTCGCCAGGGTCCGGCCCCGGAAGAACCGCCAGGGGGAGCCGATCATCTTGAGGATCGGCAGGAACGTCTTGTCGTGCTCGGAGGCGTTCCAGAGGGCGGTCGAGGCGTGCCTCGCGACGACCTCGCAGCGGGCATGGGCGTCGGTCGGGGCGAGTTCGTCGCCGATCTGCTCGGCGATGACCACGCCGAACGGCACCTTCTCCTTGCTCTGATCGGGCTCGGGCTTGTGCAAGATCGTCATGATGACGGCCTTGGAGCCCGACTCGTCGACGTACGCTTCGAGGGAGTCGCGGATGTCGGGGGCGAAGCCCTCGGTGTTGCCGGTGTAGACCAGGTCCTCGCCCGAGCGGATGACCGCCTTGGAGAGCTTGGTCAGCTCGCGGATCAGGTTCGCCCGCTGCTCGACGACTTCCTGGCCGCTGACGGCCTCGACCATCGTCCGGCCGCCGATCTTCAAGGCGACGCTGAACCGATCGCAGGCGACCAGGCGCTTGCCGTCGTTGACGACCGCGAAGCAGGTGTCCTTGAGGTGCAAGGAGCCGTGGATCGAGTGCGTGAACCCTTCGAGCTGGTTCCAGAGCCGCTGCTGCGACATCATCTGCCGCATCTGGCGGTTCTTGAGGTACGAACCGGCGAGGTCGCAGAGGTCGCTCACGAACCGGAGCGTGCTCTTCTGCGTGGCCGCCCGGCGGTTCGGATCCATCAGGATCTCGACCAGGCCGACGACTTGCTTGTCGACGGTCAGGGGGGCGATGATGAGCGTGAACGGGGTCGGGTTGCCGGCGTTGGGGACCCCCTCGACCGTGGCGCCCGGCGGGATGATCGTCGCCTGCGAGGCCTGGATCATGCAGCCCAGCAGGGCGTCGTGGGGCGCGGTGCGGATCTGGCCGTTCATCAGGCCGGTGAGCTGGAACTCCAGGTGATGCTGGAGCTTGAGCCCGCCCCGACCGTCCATGAGCCAGAGCGCGCCGCCCGACGCCGCCACGGCCGCGACCGAGCGGTTCAGGAACTCGACGTAGAAGTCCGCCGGCTGGATGTCCGACTCGGCCAGCTCGGCGATCTCGGCCACCAGCTTACGGATCTGATTCTTCGTCTGCTCGAGCAGACCGGGATCGAGTGTTTCTTCCGCCATGGTGGTCTCGTCGGGTTGGGGGCCGGCGACCGTTGGGAACCGAGGGAGTCGCGTTGACCGTTCGGGGACCGGGCGATCGGGCCGGTTCCCGACGACCCTCCGCCGAGCCGCCCGCGCATCGCACGGACCGCTCCCTTGCAACGGGACCCACACCCCGACGACCTTCCTTGACAATTTTTCAAGACACCCGCCAAATCGCGGGCAACACTTGCACCGGGCCGGACCGATCTCCTTCCCCCGACTCATGTTTGATCGAGAGCCTCGAATCCCATGACCGCGAATCCGCCCGGCCTCTCGCTCGTCACCGGCGCGACCGGATTGCTGGGCAGCCACATCGCCGAGAAGCTCCGTGCCCGGGGCGATCGCGTCCGGGCCCTCGTCCGGCCCGGCACCCCGACGACCTTCCTCGACGCGATCGGCGTCGAGGTCTTCCGTGGCGACCTGAGCGATCCCGCCGCCTGCCGCGGGGCCGCCGAGGGGGCCGATTTCGTCTACCACTCCGCCGCCAAGGTGGGCGACTGGGGGACCTGGGGCGAGTTCCAGGTCGGCTGCCTCGACGCCACCCGGAACATCGCCGAGGCCGCCCTCGCCGGCGGAGCGAAGCGGTTCGTCCAGATCAGCTCCACGAGCGCCTACGGCCACCCGAAGGAGGGCGGCCCGCCGATCGACGAGACGGCCCCGCTCGGCCAGAACCTCTGGCGGTTCTGGGACTACTACACGATCAGCAAGGTCGAATCCGAGCGGCTCCTCTGGGACCTGGCCGAGACGCGCGGCCTGCCGCTCACGATCATCCGCCCGAGCTGGCTCTACGGCGAACGCGACCGGATCACGATGGCGCGGCTGATCGCGAAACTCCGCGCCGGGACCGTCCCCTGGATCGGCCCGGCGACCAACCCCATCAGCGCGATCTACGCCCCCAACGTCGCCGACGCGGCCATCCTTGCGGCGGGGCACGAGGGTCCCGGGGCGAGGCGTACAACATCACCCATCAAGGGTTCATCACCCAGCAGGACTACCTCAACCTCTGGATCGCCGCCACCGGCGCACCGGCGATCAAAAAGAGACTCCCCTACAGGCTGGTCTTCGGCGCGAGCGTGCTCATCGAGGCCGCCGCTCGGCTCACTCGCCAGCCGAGGCCGCCCCTGATCACCCGCTACGCCACCTGGCTGATGGGCCGGTTCCTGTCGTACTCGACGGAGAAGGCGGAGACGAAACTCGGCTGGACGCCGGCCTACGGATACGCGGAGAGCATCGAGAGATCGGTCCGCTGGTATGACGACCCATCCAGAAAGGCGACCTGACCTCCCCAGCCGATCTGCCCGTCAAAATCGCCACGACTGGCAAGGATTCCGCAATCGACTCCCCTTGCCAGTCCTACATCGATCGTTCACGATAACGGGTAGACGGAGAGCCAGGTCAAACCCTCTGACGCGACGCGGCGTAGCAATCCCTAGGGCCCCTCGTCGCCACGTCCCGATTTCCCACGCGACCGCCCCCAGAACCCGCACCCCGGAGTGACTCCATGAGACTCAGGTTCGCCACGAGCCTGAACGCCCTGGTCGCGTTCGGCTTCGCCTGCGGCTTGACCGCGAAGGCCGAAGACAAGCCCGCCGCGCAGGCGAATCCGCCCGCTCAGGGCGGCCAGTCCAACATCGACCTCGAGACGATCCTCCGCGCCCGCTCGGGCGGCGGCGGTGGCGGGGGCGGCTCCCCCTCCTCCAACGATCCCAAGCGGTATCGCGACTTCAACGACGTCACCAAGGACGCCGTGAAGACCGAAGGGCTGTTCACCCTCCACCAGAAGGATGAACATCTCTACGCCGAGATCAAGCCGATGCAGTTCGACCAGCCGCTGCTCGTGCCGATGATGATCGCGCGCGGCCTCGGCTCGGCCGGCACCCCGATCGGCTTCGGCGACGAGCTGGTGGTCATGTTCCACCGGGCCGGCGACAAGGTCCAGCTCGTCCGGCGGAACGTGAAGGTCAAGGCCCCCTCGGGCACGCCGATCGAGAAGGCCGTCCGCCAGAACTACACCGACTCGATCCTGATGGCGCTCCCCATCGTCGCCCTGAACCCCTCGGGCGGCATGAGCGTCGTCATCGACCTGTCGGACATCTTCTTCACCGACTTCGGCCAGCTCGGCCTCGGGTTCCTCGACCGGAACCGGACCACCTGGCACAAGGTGAAGGGGTTCGCCAACAACCTCGAACTCCAGGTCCAGGCGACCTTCGGCTCGAACGGACGGGGCGGCAACGGCGGCGAGTCCGTCGCCGACCCCCGCGGCGTGACCGTGGTCCTGCACTACAGCCTCGTCCGCGCCCCGGACTCGATGTACCGGCCCCGCATGGCGGACGACCGAGTCGGCCACTTCCTCAACTCGACCCGCGACTTCGGCGTGAACGACCCCGAGTCGAACGTCGTCCGCTACATCAACCGCTGGCGGATCGAGAAGGCCGACCCGCGGGCCAAGATGTCGCCCCCCAAGAAGCAGCTCGTCTGGTGGGTCGAGGACAACGTCCCCATCGAGTACCGCCCGTTCGTCGAGGAGGGGATCCTCGAGTGGAACAAGGCGTTCGAGAAGGTCGGCATCCGCAACGCCATCGCCGTCCGCTGGCAGGACGGCCGCGACGACTTCGACCCCGAGGACATCAACTACTGCACCTTCCGCTGGATCACCAGCGGCCGGACCTATGCGATGTCCTGCCTCCGGGCCAACCCGCTCACCGGCGAGATGATCGACGGCGACGTGATCTTCGACGCGAGCTGGATCAACGCATGGAAGAACCAGTACGCCGTCGCCACCGGCACCCCGCCGGTCGCCCAGGGACAGGCCCCGGCCCCGACCGTCCTCGGCAAGGGCGAGATCGTCAGCTCGATCCTGGCCGATCAGATGGGCTTCGGGGTGCTCGGCGAGAGGTCGCCGCTGCGGTTCCAGGGCCAGACCGTCGAGGTTGTGCCCGCCGAGTGGTCCGGCCTGCAGCTCGACCTGCTCCGCCGGCTCAGCGCCAGCTCGAAGTCGTGCCAGCTCGCCACGGGCATGCAGCCGGAGATGACCTTCGCGGCCATCGCCCTGGCCGAGCCCAACCCCGCCGGCGGCGCGCCCAAGCTCCCGGATGAGCTGATCGGTCAGCTCATCAAGGAAGTCACGATGCACGAGGTCGGCCACTCGCTCGGCCTGCGGCACAACTTCAAGGCCAGCACCATGCTGACCGCCGAGCAGCTCAACGACACCTCGATCACGAAGGTCAAGGGCCAGGTCGGCAGCGTCATGGACTACGCCCCGATCAACATCGCCCCCAAGGGCCAGAAGCAGGGCGACTACGTCACCAGCACCCTCGGCCCCTACGACTACTGGGCGATCGAGTACGCCTACAAGCCCGTCATGGGCGACGAAGACGCCGAACTCAAGAAGATCGCCGCCCGCTCGCCCGAGCCCGACCTGATCTTCGCCACCGACGAGGACCGGTTCCTCAACGGCGACCCCCTCGTCAACGTCTACGACCTCGGCTCCGACCCCGGCAAGTACGCCAAGGAACGCGCCGCCCTCGCGGTCCAGCTCATGAAGGACCTCGACGCGAAGGTCGTCAAGGACGGCGAGGCCTGGGCCCGCACCCGCGTCGCCTTCACGACCCTCATGGGCCAGCTCGGCAACTCCGCCACGCTCACCGGGAACTACGTCGGCGGCCAGCAGGTCTACCGCGACCACAAGGGCGAGAAGAACGGCCGCGACCCCGTCGTCCCGATCCCCGGCGCCAAGCAGCGGGAGGCCCTCAGCTTCCTGATCGACACGATCCTCTCCGACAAGTCGTACCAGTTCTCCCCCGCCTTGCTCCGCCGCCTGGCGACGGACAAGTGGGAGGACGACAGCCCCGACTTCTCGGTCAACGACCGCGTCCTCGCGATCCAGAAAATCGTCCTGGGCAAGGCCCTCAGCGGCGGCACGCTGACCCGCCTGGTCCAGCAGGAACTCCAGTCGGAGCCCGATAGCAACCCGCTCAAGGTCTCCGAGGTCTTCCGCGCCCTCACCAACGGCGTCTTCACCGAGCTGGACGTCACCCCGTCCACCGACAAGGGGAAGCCGACCGTCGTGAAGGTCTCGACCATCCGCCGGAACCTCCAGCGCGAGTACCTCAAGCGGCTCGCCACGATCGTCCTGGGCCCCAAGACCCAGAACCTCGCCGACTCGGTGCCCTTCCTGATCATTACCAGCGGCGGCAGCTCGGTCCCCGCCGACGCCCGCGCGCTGGCCCGGTTCCACCTCAAGGAGATCAACGAGAAGCTCGCCAAGGTGCTCGACTCGAAGGACCTCACCCTCGACGACACCAGCCGGGCCCACCTCGACGAGCTCCGGACCGGCATCACCCGCGTCCTCGGCGCCGGCCTCCAGGCCAACGAACCCTGATCTGATGACTTGGGATCGTGTGCGACAAGACGCCCGACCACTAGGCCGGGCGTCTTCGTTTGGAGTGCGGAAGCAGAGCGTCCGCGTTCCAGCGGTAGGAACCGCGGGACTCGGGACCATCGAGCCATCGAGGGAATCGGCCCTTACGATCCGTTCGAGTGAAAGCGGCAGCTGGACTGCCACACTCCAAAATGCCTACTTTCTCAGGGCCTTGATGATCGCGTCCGTGTCATAAACACACCCGCCCCACGTCCCGCCTCCGACCGCCTGCAAGGCCGCCCAGAGCTTCGTGTCGTCGGGCAGATCTGGATCGGGCGAGAGGTCCGGATGCGGCTCGCGTCGGTCGAGAAGCGCCTGGGACTCCGCCGGTGCGAGCGGGCCCTCGGCTGTGCCGACGAGATCGACGGTCCCTTCGAGCCGGATCCGGTCGACGGCGATCCGGATCCAATCCCCATCGCGCAACTTGCCGATCGGCCCGCCGGCGAGGGCCTCCGGCCCGATGTGGCCGATGCACGCACCGGTCGATACGCCCGAGAACCGCGCGTCGGTCAGGACGGCGACGTGCTTGCCGAACGCCAGATGCTTGAGTGCCGACGTGATCTGATAAATCTCCTCCATCCCCGCGCCGAGCGGCCCGCGACCGATCAGGACCAGCACGTCGCCGGCCTCGACCTTGCGAGTACCCTGGCCCTTGATCGCCGCGACGGCGTCGCTCTCGCGGGTAAACACCTTCGCCGGCCCGGTCTTACGATAGACCCCGTCGGCGTCGACCACGCTCGGGTCGATGGCCGTCGACTTGATCACTGACCCTTCGGGAGCGAGGTTCCCCTTGGGGAACGTCACCGTGCTCGTGAGACCCCGCTCCTGGGCCCGATCGGGGGACATGATCACATCATCGGGTTGGACGCCGTCGCACACGAACAGGCGTTGACGCAGGACGTGGCGGCGTTCGCTGGCCTCCCACCACTCCAGGACCTCGCCCAGCGGCAGCCCCGTCGCGGTCAGGACATTCAGGTCGAGCAAACCCAGCCCGCGCAGGTGGAGCATGACCTCCGGCACCCCGCCCGCGAGGTAGGCCCGGACCGTCGGGTGATATTCGGGGCCGTTGGGCAGGACGCTGACCAGGCGAGGGACCGCGCGATTGACCACTTGCCAATCTTCGACGGTCGGCCGCGGCAGCCCCGCCGCGAAGGCGACGGCCGGGATGTGCAGGAGCAGGTTCGTCGATCCCCCGAACGCCGCATGCACGACCATCGCGTTCCGCAACGCCGCCGGGGTGAGGATGTCGGCCGTCGTCAGGCCGCGCCGGCTCAGTTCGAGCAGCGACCGCGCCGAGCGCCGGGCGACGTCCTTCCAGATCGGCTGGCCCGAGGGCACCAGGGCCGAGTGGGGGACGGACAATCCCAGCGCCTCGCTCACCACCTGGGCCGTCGCGGCCGTGCCGAGGAACTGGCAGCCGCCGCCGGGCGACGCGCAGGCGCGGCAGCCCATGTCGGCGGCCTCCTGGAGGCTGATCTCGCCGTGCGCGTATCGTGCGCCGATGGTCTGGATCTTCCCCGCGTCCTCGCCACGCGTCGGGGGCAAGGTCACCCCGCCTGGGACCAGGATGGAGGGCAGCTTCGGCGTGCCCGCGAGGGCCAGGAGCATCGCCGGCACGCCCTTGTCGCATGTCGCGACGCCGAGCACCCCCTTGCGCCGGGGAAGGGATCGGATCAGCCGCCGGAAGACGATCGCGGCGTCGTTGCGGTAGGGGAGGCTGTCCATCATGCCGGTCGTCCCCTGGGAACGACCGTCGCAAGGGTCCGAGACCATGCCGGCGAAGGGCGCGACGCCGAGCGCCTTGAACTCCTCGGCCGCCTCGCGGACCAGCAGGCCGATCTCCCAGTGGCCGGTGTGGTATCCCAGGGCGATGGGCGTCCCGTCCTCGCCCCGGAGGCCCCCCTGAGTGCTGAGGATCAAGTACGGGTCGCGATCGACCTCCGAGGGCGTCCAGCCCATCCCGGCGTTCTGGGACAGCCCGAAGAGGTCGCCGGACGGCCAGGTGCGGAGCATCTCATCCGTCAACGGAAGCGACCCCACCGGGCCGTCCGCCGTCGTCTGGACCTCGAAGATCGACGAATCCGGCGACTCCAGCCCGACCGTCCGCCCGCCACGCAACGCCGCCTTCGCGTCCGACATCCCGCTCACCCCGCCTCGCCTTGGAAAATTCTGCGACCCAGCCCTGATCAGACCAGGGACCGCCCCGGCACGCAAGCCCGCGACCGCGCGTGCCCGACCGCGCACATTGGACGCATGGTCGAGCACGAGCCTGCGCACGCCCGCGGCGTCTCCCACGATTCCCTGCCGATTTTCCGCCGAGTCGCCGACTGGCACGGGGACTGCATTTTGACAAAACCAATCGCGTGATGTGTCAGACCATGAAAGGTTCATGTCGGCACTCACGACTTCGTTCAGTCGGGCCCCGGCCCGGGAGCTTGGTCATGATCGGCAGCGTGATCGGTTGGATCGTGTTCGGTCTGGTCGCGGGTCTCATCGCTCGGGCGATCCACCCCGGCAACGACGACATGGGGACGCTCTCGACGATCATGCTCGGGATCGTCGGCTCGCTCGTCGGCGGCGGCATCGCCTACATGCTCCGCCTCGGCACATCGCCTTACGAGCCCGCCCACTGGATCATGTCGGTCATCGGCGCGATCGTCGTGCTCGCCATGGGCTTCTTCTCGACCCATCGACGCCCGTCGACGTACTGATCCTTGCCCCCACCTCAGCTCGACGAGGCGCTGGGCGAGGGTCTCCTGACCCCGCCCCAGCCCCGAGCGCAGGGGAACAACCCACCGGGTCTCCAGACCCGTTTGCCGCAGAAGCAAACGGGTCTGGAGACCCGGCTTGCTTGTCTGGCGCGGCGAGGGTTGGGGCGGGGTCGGTGTACAGACCGGACACAGGGGTAACAGACGTTCGGACACATGGGTAACACGATCTCTTAAGCTGTGCGGGCACCTCTGGGAGGCGTCCGCGATGGCTGGGAAGGAGAGTGGCCCCGTGTTGGATCGTCGGGAATTCGTGGCCCTGGCCTCGGCCGAGGGGGCCTGCATGAGCACGCTCTGCGAGCGTTTCGGGATCTCCAGGAAGACCGGATACAAGTGGCTCAACCGCTCCAGGGTCGGCGGGCCCGGCGCCCTCCTCGATCGATCGAGGAGGCCCCGCTCGTTCCGCTCGCCCACGGCCTCGGAGGTCGAGGCCAGGGTCCTCGAGGCCCGCGACCTCCACCCCGCCTGGGGCGGCCGCAAGCTGCACCACTGGCTCAAGGCCAGGGGCCCGGCCGACCCGCCGTCCCCCAGCACCATCACGGCCATCCTCCGCCGGAACGGCCGGCTCGAGGACTCCGCACGCGGCGGCACCCCGGCGCGCGACTGGGTCCGCTTCGAGCACCCGCGCCCCAACGACCTCTGGCAGATGGACTTCAAGGGGGACTTCGCCACGGCCGACGGCGGCCGCTGCCACACGCTCACGGCCCTGGACGACCATTCCCGGTACTCGCTGGCGGTCCGGGCCTGCGGCGACCAGCGGCGGGAGACCGTGCAGGCCCACCTCACCGACGTCTTCCGCCGCTACGGCCTGCCGCGGCGGATGCTCATGGACAACGGCGCCCCCTGGAACGCCAGCAACTCCCCGGGGGCCTACACCCGGCTGACCGTCTGGCTCCTGCGGCTGGGCGTGCGGGTGACCCACGGCACCCCCTACCACCCCCAGACCCAGGGCAAGGAGGAGCGGTTCCACCGCACGCTCAAGCTGGAGGTCATCGGCCGGGGCCCGCTCGACGACCTGGCCCACGCCCAGGGCCGGTTCGACCGCTGGCGTCGCGAGTACAACCGGGAGCGGCCGCACGAGTCGCTGGCGATGGCCGTCCCGTCGAGCCGCTATCGCGTGAGCGACCGCCGCTTCCCGGAGCGGCTGCCCGACCTGGAATACGCCGCGGACCTGTCGGTGCGGAAGGTCAGCCGTGCGGGCCAGTTCAAGTTCGGGGGCCGGTGCTGGCGGATCAGCGAGGCGTTCGGCGGCGAGCCGATCGGCCTCCGAGCCACGGCCCGCGACGGGGCCTGGACGATCCACTACGCCGGCCACGAGATCGGCGCGATCGACCTGAACGCCGTGGGCCCCGGCGAATCCAGCCCGACGCCCTCCGACCGCCGACCCCGCCCGCAGATCGGCGAGGCCGCCGCGGCATCCGCGATGGACGCGAGCACAGGACCGGGATAAGTTCAGTGTGTTACCCATGTGTCCGAACGCGCGCCACCCATGTGCCCGGTCTGTACAGTCGGGAGATCCTCGCCCAGCGCTTCGCGGCTTCGCGCTCGGTCGCGACTGAGGCGATTACGCCCTAGTGCCGAACAGCTCGGCGACGGGCTTGCCGCCGTCGACGAGCCGGATGCGACGGCCGTCGGCCGTCTCGAACTGGTGGTTCGGGTCGATTCCGATGGCCTGATAGAGTGTCGCGGCCAGGTCGGCGGGGGTGACGGGCCGCTCGATCGGGGAGTCGGCCTTCGCGTCGGTCTTGCCCAGGACGACGCCCTTCGGCATGCCGGCGCCGGCGAGGATCGCGCAGTTGGCCCGGCCGTGGTGGTCGCGGCCGGCGTTCGGGTTGATCTTCGGCGTGCGGCCGAACTCGCCCATCATCAGGACGAGCGTGTCATTCAAGAGCCCTCGCGTCTTCAGGTCTTGAATCAGGGTCGAGAGCCCCTGGTCCAGAGGCGGGGCGAGGGTATTCTTGATCGTCGGGAAGTTCTGGGCGTGCGTGTCCCAGCCCAGCGGGCCGGGGCCCCGGTCGTTGATCGTCACGAACGAGACGCCCGCCTGGATCAGACGCCTGGCCAGCAGGCAGCTCTGCCCCACCGGGTTCCGGCCGTAGGCGTCGCGGACCTCCGACGCCTCCTCCGAGATCTTGAACGCCGACTGCGCGGCCGACGACGTCAGCAGGTCATACGCCTTCTCTGTGAACTGATCCCGGCTGGAGGTCAGCGAGGTCGACGGGATGTCCTTCGCGAACTCGTCCAGCGACTTCACCATCCCCCGGCGCCGCCGGAGCCGGTCGAGCGTCAGCCGGTCGGGCGGGGTCAGGTTGCGGACGCGGAAGCCGTCGGAGTTCGGATCCCCCTCGACCGCGAACGGGTCGAACGCGGGCGTGAGGTAGCCGCTGTTCGCGAACGCCGGGGCGTCGGGCATCGTGATGTAGTGCGGCAGGGCCGACGCCTGGCCCGAGAGCGTCTTGGCCACGACGCTGCCGTAGCTCGGATAAACGGTCGCCGGGCTGGGGCGATACCCCGTCAGCAGGTGATGGGCCGCGCGGTCGTGGTCGGCCTCGGGCGAGGTCACGCTGCGGATCAGGGTCAGTTGATCCATCACCTTCGCGAGCTTGGGGAAGACCTCGCTGATCTTCACGCCCGGGACGCTGGTGTCGATCGGCTTGAACTCGCCGCGCACGTCCGACGTGGCGTCGGGCTTGGGGTCGAAGGTGTCGATGTGCGAGGCCCCGCCCGCCAGCCAGATCAGGATGACGTGCTTGACCTTCGCGGTCGACTTCGCCGCCTCGCCGGCGGCCATCGCCTGGAGTCGGAGGACATCGGAGAGGCCCAGGCCGAAGGCGGTCCCCAGGCCGGCGCGGAGGATCGCGCGGCGGCTCGGGCCGGGGCAGGGGGTGCTGGGCAGCGAGCGACGGCTCATCGGCAAACCTCCGGGAAGGGGGAAGGGGCGATCGAATCCACCGCGACTCACATCAGTGATTGAACGCAAATTCCTTGGAGTTCAGCAGCGCCCAGAACAGGTCCTCGGCGGCCTCGCGGAGGTCGCCGGCGCCGGAGAGCTCCTTCGACCACCGCTCCGACTCCGCGGCCGTCGGCATGCGGCAGACGGTGCGGACGTAGAGGTTCTCGACGATCTCCTCGGGCGGCAGCTTGAGTTCGAGCATGTTCGAGAGGTAGCCGTTGAGGTTGCTCACCTTGCTCTCGATCACGTCGCCGCCGATGAGCAGCAGCGATTGCCGCAGGCTCAGCGCGGGGATCGGCACGACCGAGCAGCCGTTCTGGCGGTTGCAGCGGCCGAAGGTGTCGAGGATCGTGCTCGGCGTCGTCGGGTCGTTGATGTCGATCGCCTTGGCGTCGGGCCGACGGTTCTGGAACCGGTTCGCGATGTCGGTCGCCTGAGCCAGGGCGTCGGCCATCTGGTGGGCCGTGAGCGGGCGCGGCAGGAAGTGCGAGAACAGCCGTTGATCTCTCTCGTTGCCGGCGACCGACTCGGACGAGATCCCGTACGCCTCGGACAGCGCGATCGTCCGGATCAGGTCGCGGAGATTATATTTGGACTGGACGAAGTGTTTCGCCAGGGCGTCGAGCAGTTCGGGGTGGACGGGCGGATTGGCCTTCGAGAGGTCGTCGGCGGGGTCGGCGAGCCCCTTGCCGAACATCTGGGCCCAGGCCCAGTTGGCGGCGGCGCGGGCGAAGAAGGGGTTGTCGGGCTTCGTCATCCAGTCGGCCAGGATCTTGCGCGGGTCCTCGTTCTCCTTCGTCTTCACCACGGTCCCGTCGAGGATCTTCGCCCCGGCGGGCTGCTTGGTGCGGAGGTGGACGACCTCGCCCTTGGGGTTGAGCTTCACCTGGATCCGGCCGTTCATGCCGCCGTCGCCGCTGCGCTGGGTCTTGGCGAACAGGGCGGCCATGCCGAAGTAATCGTCCTGCGTCCAGACGTCGAACGGGTGGTCGTGGCACTGGGCGCATCGGATCCGCAGGCCGAGGAACCGCTGGGCCGTCTTCTCGGCCTGGACCTTGGGATCCAACCCGTCGAGCGCATAGCTCGCGGCGGCCGTCTCCTTGGCCATCGGGTCGCCGACCGTGGTCAGTAGCTCGCGGACCATCTCGTCCCAGGGGGTATTCGACTGCAGCTTGGCCGTGAGCCAGGTCTGGTATCGGCTGGCGGTCTGCGCCAGGTCCGGCCGGCCGCTGGTGATCTCGAGCAGGTCGCCGAGCTTGATCTGCCAGAACTTGAGGAACTCGCGAGAGTTGAGCAGGCGGTCGACCAGCTTCGTCTTCTTGTCCGGGTCGGTGTCCTTGAGGTACTCGCGGACCCGATCGGGCAACGGCTGTTCGCCGGTCAGGTCCAGGCTCACCCTGCGCAGGAAGGCCGCGTCGCTCGCGGCGGGGCTGGGGGGGACCTTGAGCGATTCCAGCCGCTTGAACAGCTCGTCGTCGATGAAGTTCGCCCGCTTCCGTTTGGCGAAGTCGTACGCCAGACCGGGGTTGATGACCGTCCCGATGCGGGCGGGGAGGACCCGCGAGCCGTATCGGACGATGAGATCGGTCTCCCCGCGGGTCTTGAGGACGACCTTGCCCGTCGGGTCGACGCCCGCCGCGACGTCATCGTTCACCTTGTAGATGGCCAACCGGGTGACGTCGCGCTCGTGCTTGTCGGCGAACTTCGCGACGACGCGGAACTGACGGGGGCCGGGCTCGTCAAGCCGGACGGTCCCCGGCGTGACCTCGACCGAGACCAGGGCGCCGTGGGCGTCGCCCGAGGTCTGGGGGGCCCCGTCGCGGATCCAGGCGAGCAGCGTCGCATACTCGGGCGAGTCGGGGACGATCTTCCGGCCGCCCTGGTGGGGGACGGTGCCGGTCGCCTTCTGGATCAGGAGCGAGGATTCGGGATCGAACGGTTCGACCCGCCGGCCCCCGCCGTCGCGGGTGATCGCCTGGTAGTCGCCCGCCGGGTCGTAGCCGAATAACGACAGGTGGAAGCCGTTCTGCCCCTCGGCCCGGCCGTGGCAGCCGCCGACGTTGCACCCGGCCCGGGTGAGGATCGGCACGATGTCGGTGCCGAAGTCCCAGGGACGCTGGTTCCGGGGGGCGACCTGGAGTTCGGTCGTGCCCGACCGCCCGTCGAGGCTCGCCGTGATCGTCACCTTGCCCGAGCCCGTGGCGGAGGGGCGGACATATCCGGATGGACTGATTTCCACGATTCCGGCGGGCTCGGCCTTCCAGGCGACGGCCGAGGTCAGGTCCTTCACCCCGGCGGTCTCGGAGGCGAGCAACTGGAGCCCGTCGTCGCCGGGGACGATGTTGGCATTGCCCGGAGCGACGTCGATGGGCTTCGGCGGCGGGGGGGCGGGGGCCGCCGGGGCGACGGCGACCGGCACCTTCGCGGGCTCGCTCGTCCGGACCGCGACGTCCGCCGGTTTCGGCGGAGCCGGGGGGCTTGTGCCGCCGCAGCCGGACTCGACGAGGAGTCCGACCGCCAGGAGACCCAATGCGCCTCGTCGACGTCCCATGGCTCGGCACTCCCCTTGAACCTCGGACAAGCGTCGTTTGGCCAATCCTAAGATTCTAATACTTCCGACGCAAGGCGTGACCTCACGGATTTCGATCCGACGGCGGCGAATCGGGAGGAATTCGCGGCCCGGGACCGTCTATTCCGGCGATTTTCCCGCCCTTGCCGCTCGCCGTCCTATCTCGTACGATCTTTCTGGAGAGACTGACACAACTGTCGGGGCGGAATTGCGTGGAACTGACGTTCGCTGCCAAGAAGTTCGTCCTCCACTGGGGCGAGATGGGCCAGGCGTGGGGGATCAACCGGACCATGGCCCAGGTCCACGCCCTTCTGTTCATTTCCCCCGAGGCACTCGACGCCGAGGAGATCAGCCACCTCCTCGACGTGAGCCGCTCGAACGTCTCGACCAGCCTCCGCGAACTCATCACCTGGGGCGTGGTCAGGCGGGTCCACATCATCGGCGACCGCCGCGACCGGTTCGAGGCGCTCAAGGACGTGATGGAGACCTTCCGCGTCATCATGGCGGAACGCAAGCGCCGCGAGATGGATCCCACGATCGCCCTGCTGGAGCAGTGCGTCGAGGAGGCCAAGGCCGGCGGCGAGCGGGAAGAGTATACGCGCGAGCAACTGGAAAAAATGCTCGAATTCACGCGCATGGTGACCGTCTGGTACAGCCAGATCGACCGCCTGCCGACGCCCGCCCTCCAGAAGCTGTTCAAGGGCGGAGCCTTGCTCGCCAAGGTCTTCGGCGTCGGGGCCCCGGCTGCCTCCCCGGCCGAACCCCCGACGGATCCGGCCGGTTAAATCGCACCGTCAGAAATTGAGGACGCGGTCGCGGGCCCCGACTTCCCAGCGGTCGACGACCTGGCCGTCTTCGACCACGTAGGCGAACCGGTGCAATGCGCACGTCGGGCAGATGTGCATCGGAATCGCCAGCAGCGGCGTGCCTGGCGGGTAGGGGGTCGTGTCGGGGACGTCCACGACCAGGTGTTCTTCGCTCTGGCCGCCGAGCTTGGCGTCGGGGACATCCAGCAAGGTGAGGCGGGCCCCCGGCGGATCGGCCGCGACGGCCTTGTGGCCGAGGTCGAGGCAGAGACGCCCTAGGCGTGGGTGGCTGATGACCCGGGTCAGGAGGTACGCGGCGGGCTTGAACGGCAGGTCGGGGTGCTTGGTCCAGTAGCCGATGTCATGCAGGGTGCACGTCCCCGGTGAGCACTCGATGCCCGGCTCCTGCGACTTGGCGTGGATGGCGAAGCTGGGCGTGCCGCCGAAGACGATCCGGGGGACCTGGAATCCCCGGGCCTCCAGGCGTTTCCTGAGGGCGAAGGTCGCCGCGATCCCCGGAGCGGCCTGGGCCGCGCGCTCGTCCAGGTCGGCGGCGTTGACGTGGCCGTCGTAGGCCGAGATGCCGTCGGCCTTCAGGCCGGGGAGCGAGTCGATCAGGGCATAGAGGTCGTCGGCCTGGTCCGGGGCAATCCCGGTCCGCCCCATGCCGACCTCGATGTCGACCAGCACGCTCAGGGGCTCGGCCGAATCCGCGAATCCAGCCGAGAGGGCGCGGGTGGCGTCGGGGTGATCGGCCAGGACGCGGAAGGTCGAGCCGGGGTAGGCGTCGCGGAGCTTGCGGAACCGGGCGATGTTCGGGCCGACCAGGGGATAGGCGAGGAGGATATCCTTGCCCCCGGCCGCCGCGACCATCTCGGCCTCGGCGATCGTCGCGCACTTATGCTTGTGGACGCCGAGTTCCTCGCACATCTTCACGATGGCCGGCATCTTGTGCGTCTTGACGTGGGGTCGGAGCCGATCGGCCCCCCCGGCGAACCGGACCATCCCTTCCAGGTTCGCCCGGACCTGGGCCCGGTCGATCACGAGGGAAGGGCTGAAGAGGTCGTTGAGCTTCGAAGGGTCCAGATTCGCCGGCATGGCTGCGCAGAGACCTCGGCAAGGGTGTCACGATGGTGGATTTCGCAGAGGTTAGCAGGTCATCCCCCGCGACAGAAGACGGCAGGTCGTTCGAAAAGGAACAGGCCCCATCCCTGGGGGGACGGGGCCTGTTCGAGACGCATCAAGCGATCGGGCGTGGCTCAGGCGGAGCGACCGGTGCGGAACCGGCGGACGCCGAGGAGGACGAGGCTCCCGAGGCCGAGCAGGGCGTAGCTGCCCGGCTCAGGGACGGGGACGAGGGTCCCGGCCCCGCCGATGGTGCCCGGGCGATAGAGCAGGTAGGTCGGCCCGGTCAGGCCGTTCGTGGCGTTCGAGGTGATCCAGGCCTTTCCGCCGTCCAGGTTGGCCCCGGTGAGGGGATTGAAGCGGTAGATCGCCTTGTTGCCGTAGGCGCTGACGTAAAGGATCCCGTCCTCGCCGTACTGGACGCCGCCGGGATTGACGATGCCCGAGCCGCTCGCGGCGATGCCCGAGAAGGCCCCGTTGCTGTCGAACCGGGTCACGGCATTCGCATTCGACCCGAAGAAGCTGGTGACGTACAGCTCGGGCAGCGCGGAGGAATTGAAGGGGTTCGCCGGGCCGAAGTCGATCTGAGCCGGCGCGACGAGCCCGCCGGAGACCGGCGAGACGAAGACGCCCTTGAACGCCCCGGTCAGGGAGTTGTACTGATAGATCGAGCCGGTGGTGCTGTTCTGGGTCCGCGAGCTGGCGACGAAGAGGTCGCCGTTCACCGGATCGACGGTGATGCCGGTCGGGAACTGCATCCCGTTGCCCGACGCCAGGACCGAGATCGTGCCGGTGTTCAGGTCGACCCGGTCGATGGCCCCGACCGCGGCGCCGTTCACCGTCTGGTTGTAGCTGGAGTAGAGCAGCGAGCCGTCCGGGGCGACGGCGAGCGAGTTGACGAGCCCGACGCCCGAGGCGACGACCCGGACAAAGTTGCCGGTGGTGCCGTTGTACTCTCGGATCTGGGCGGTGCCCAGGCTGGCGACGTACAGGTTGCCGTTGGCGCCGAAGGTCATGCCGAACGGCCGGATCAGGCCCGAATCGGGCGCGGTGCCGGCGGCGTTCTTGGTGAAGATGCCCTGGTAGCGGAGGCTGGGATCGCTCTGGGTCGGGTCAAAGAGCTTGACCGCGTCGGCGTCGGTGTCGCTGACGAGGAGCTGAGGGAGCACGTTGTCCGCGATCGCCGGGGTGGCGAACAATGCGGTTGTCAGGAGCCACGCCGCCGCTCCGGAAATGAGAAATCTCGCAAAACGCACCATAGTTGACTTCCCTCACGGAGGAGTATCGACGTCTTCCCTGAAACCGAGGAGCCCGGCAAGCTTGTCGTATCGTATAGAAATCATCCGGTCGCCGCAAGCGATCCCTCGGCTCCGGTATGATCGCTACGACACGAACTCGATCCGGCCCTTCCGACTGCGAACCTACTACACGAGCACCGACTCCGAATCGCATCGAAGCCGACCCGGCGGGGATTGCATGCGTTCCGCCCGATCCTGTTGATCGTCCGGGGAGTGGAGAGAATTCATGCCCGATCAGATCGAACACCGAATTCGAGCGGTCTGCCCCCTCGACTGCCCAGACACCTGCGCCATGGACGTGACGGTCCGCGACGGGGTCGCTGTGGATCTCCGCGGCAGCAAGGAGCACCCGTTCACGCGGGGCTTCCTCTGCCAGAAGATGGCCGGGTACATCGACAGGGTTTACGGTACGGAACGCATCCTGACGCCACTACGTCGCTCGAAGGGGAAAGGTGACAGGCGTTTCGTTCCGTGTTCGTGGGAAGAGGCCCTCGACCTGATCTCCCGACGCTTCCGGGAGATCGCGGATTCGCCCGAAGGCCCTGAAGCGATCCTGCCTTACAGCTATTACGGCACGATGGGAAAACTCCAGGCCAGCAGCCTGGATCGTGTCTTTTTCCATCGCCTCGGCGCGTCGATCCTCGACCGGAGCATCTGCGCCTCCGCGGGCGCGGCAGGCGCGGAGTACACGCTCGGACTGGGGCGCCTCGGGGCCGACCCGCTCGGGGTGGTGAACTGCAAGCTGATCCTCAACTGGGGGTCGAACACGGCGAACACCAATAGCCACCTCTGGAGCCTCATGATCGAGGCCCGGAAGCATGGCGCAAAGATCGTCACCATCGACCCTTACCGCTCGCCGACCGCCGAACGCTCTGACTTGCACATCCCGATCCGCCCCGGCACCGACGCCGCGTTGGCCCTCGGGATCATGAACCTCCTGTTCGCGAACGGCTGGATCGACGAGGAATACGTCGGGCGGGCGGCGATCGGCACCGAGGAACTCCGACGAAGGGCCGGCGAGTTCCCGGTGGAGCGGGTCTCGGCGATCACGGGGATCGAGGCCGAGGCGATCCTCGCACTGACCCGAGAGTACGGCACGGTCTCGCCCAGCCTGATTCGACTCAACTACGGGCTCCAGCGGCACTTCGGCGGAGGGATGGCGGTCCGCACGATCACCTGCCTGCCGACGCTCGTCGGCGCCTGGCGGTTTCACGGCGGCGGGGCCTTGCTCTCCACCAGCGGCACATATGACTTCGACATGGCCGCCCTCACCCGACCGGACCTGATCCCGCCGGGCACCCGGACAATCAACATGAACCAGCTCGGCGAGGCCCTGCTGGGTGAGCTTCCGGGTCCCCCGATCCGGGCCCTTTACGTCTACAACTGCAACCCCGCCGCCGTGGCCCCCAACCAGGCGAAGGTGCTCCGGGGACTCGCGAGAGAGGACCTTTTCACGGTCGTCCACGAGCAGGTGATGACCGACACGGCCGACTACGCCGACCTCATCCTGCCGGCCACGACCCAGCTCGAACATCTTGACCTGCATGGGTCTTACGGCCACATGGACGTGATGCTGAACACACCGGCCATCGCGCCGCGCGGCGAGGCCCGATCGAACAACGAGGTCTTCCGAGCCCTGGCCGACCGGATTGGCTTTGATCCCGCACTTTTTCCCGACGACGAGACTTTGATCCGGCGGGCCCTCGACGGCGGCCCGAATGTCTGGGGCATCACCCTGGAGGCCCTCAGGGAGCGCGGATCCATCCGCATGACCTTACCGGAAGACCATGCCCCGTTTCGGGATGGGGTCTTCCCGACGCCCTCGGGCAAGTGCGAATTCTACTCGGAGCGGATGGCCCAGGCTGGCCTGGATCCTCTCCCGAACTACACGCCGCCGCTCGAAGATCCCCAGACGCGCACGGATCTGGCGGGCCGGTTCCCGATCCAGCTCCTCAGTCCTCCGCGACCTCAGTTCCTCAACTCGACCTTCGCCGACTCGCCGAAGCATCGTTCCCGGGCTGGAGATCCGACGGTCGAGATGTCCGAGGCGGACGCAGCCTCCCGGCAACTGGTCCAGGGCCAGTGGGCCGAGGTCTATAATGATCGAGGCCGATTCCTGGCCCGAGTCGAACTGGCGGGGTCGGTGAAGCCTGGCGTGGCGGTCGCGACCGGGATTTACTGGAACAAGCTCAGCCCCGGCGGCGGGAACGTCAACCAGACGACCTCGTCGGCCCTCACCGACATGGGGGGCGGCGCGACCTTCTTCGACAACCTCGTCGAGATCCGGCCCGCCCGGGGGCTCGACGCCAACGCGGGAGTCTCCTGATGCTCGGGCTCTTGAAACGGCTCCGAAGGCGCGGAAAGTCGCTGGCCCACTGGAACGTGACCGTCTACTCCCGCGAGCAGTGCTGCTGCTGCCACAAGGCCATCGACCTGCTCGAAGACTACCGCCGCCGACACGGCTTCGCGATCCAGACGGTGGATGTGGACACCGATCCGGCCCTGATCGAAGCCCACGGGCTGTCGGTCCCGGTCGTCGAGATCAACGGCAAGGTCCGGTTCCGCGGCGTCGTGAATCCGACCCTGCTTGACCGCCTGATCGAGGCAGATTCGTCGGACGACTGAGCTACGAAGAAGGCCCTCGGCGATCGGGTTGGACCGGTCGCCGGGGGCCTCTGGATTTCGGGCCGAGGTCGCGAATCAGATGGTGATCGGCTTGCCCAGCTTGCGCCGGACGCTGACGAACTGGCCGACGTGCATGGTGATGTGCGACCCGATCATGCTGAACAGCGAGCCGTTGGTCGGGGCGTAGGAGCGGGATTTCTCGGGCCCGGGGGCGTCGAGGTCGGCATCCGGCAGGGCATTCAGGGCCTCGATGGTGGCGGCCCGCTGCTGCTTGTAGAGGGCAAGATACTCCTCCTTGGTGTGGAAGCTCCCCACGCCGTCGGGCCTGGAGGCGGTGTCCTTGTTGTGGGCCTCGGCGAAGCCGGCAGGCAGGGCGGGGGAGCTGCCCGGCTTCACGCCTTCCAGCATCTCATTCTCGGATGCGATCAGGTGGCCGAGCTGCCACGCGATGTGGTTCTGGCCCTCGATCGGCCGGACGAGCAGTTCGGCGTCGCTCAGGTCGGAGAGATAGGCGTTGAGGAGGATGTCGTTCAGGGCATACGACCCGAGGATGACGTCCTTGGCGGTCATGGGAGAGTTCCTTGGCGGTTCAGTTGGAGGCCGTGCGCGGGGGGCTGAGTTCGAAGTCGGCGATGAAGATCTGGCTGGTCTTGCCCGAGGTCCGGCCGTTGGAGGTCCAGAGCAGCTTCTTGCCGTCGGGGCTGAAGACGGGGAGGCCGTCGAAGCCCTCCTTGAAGGTCACACGCTCCTCGGCGCCGGTCTCGGTATCCATCAGGTAAAGCTCATAATTCTGATGGCCGTGCTTGCTGGTAGCGTAGATGATGTGCCGACTGTCGGGGTGGAAGTAGGGTCCCCAGTTCACGAATTCGTTGTTCGTGAGCGCCTTCTCGGCGGTGCCTTCGACGTTGTTGATGAAGACCTGGAGCAGGTCGTTCTGCTTCCGGTCGCTGCGGTAGATGATCTTCTTGCCGTCGGGCGAGAAGAATGGGCCGCCGTCGTAGCCCTTGTTGTGGGTGATCCGTCGGACGTTCTTGCCGTCGGCGTCCATGATGTAGATCTCGGCGTCGCCGTCGCGGAACGACGTGAAGATGATCTGCTTGGCATCGGGCGAGTACGACCCCTCGGCGTCGTAGCCGGGGGTGTCGGTCAGGCGCTTGAGGTTCGAGCCGTCGGGGTTGGCGGTGAAGATGTCCATGAACGGGTCGAAGTCCCAGCTATAGCGCTCGGAGCGACTGTAGGCGGGGGCCTTCGGGCCGTGGGAGTGGGCCTTGGGGTCCTTGAGCGACGGGTCGAGGTGGGACGAGCCGAAGAGGATCGACTTCCCGTCCGGGTGGAAGTAGCTGCACGTGCACTTGCCCTGGCCGGTGCTGACGAGCCGGGGCTTGGCGTTCGGCTTCAACTCGGTGACGTAGATCTGGTAGGGGGCCTGCGAGTCACCGGACAGTGTGGAGGGCTCGGGGTAGAGGCTGGCCTGGAAGATGATGGACTTGCTGTCCGGGCTGAAGTAGGCCTCGCCGGCGCGGGCGAACCCGTAGGTGACCTGCTGGATATTCTTCAGGAAGCGGGCTTCCTTGGCGGCGACTTCCTTCTCGCGAGCGACGGCGGCGGGGTCGGCCCCCGGGCGCTGGGCCATGAGGAGGGCGGCAAGGACGACGAGTGAGGTCATCGGACGGGATTCCCCGGGTGTTGACGCTTGGGAGGTGTCACGGACGGGGTGCTCCCGCTGGGTCGCTTCCCCCGACTGGTCGGCGTGCCTAGTATATGTCCACCGCAGGGCCCCGCCAATGGTGGCGATCGGCCGGCGAGATCGCCTTCCGGCGGGGTCTAATCGATGAAAATCTACACGAAAACGGGCGACGAGGGCATGACCGGCCTGCTCGGTGCCGGCCGGGTGGGCAAGGACGACCCCCGGATCGAGGCCTACGGGACGGTTGACGAGCTCAACGCCGTCCTCGGCCTGGCCAGGGCCCAGGGGATCGACTCCCAGGCCGACCGGATGCTCGCCCGGATCCAGGACGAGCTGTTCGTCCTCGGGTCCGCCCTGGCCGACCCCGACCCGAGTGGCAAGTTCCACAACTCCGTGAAGGAAGAGCACTACTCGCACCTGGAAGGGGAGATTGATGGGTTGGAGGCGGACCTGCCGCCGCTGACCCGTTTCATCCTCCCCGGGGGCTGCCAGGCGTCGGCCCAGTTGCACCTGGCGCGGACGATCTGCCGGCGGGCCGAGCGTTGCGTGGTGCATCTGTCGCACCTGGAGGGCCATCACGTCACGCCCGAGGTGATCGCCTACCTCAATCGCCTGAGCGACTTCCTCTTCGTCCTCGCGCGTGCGGTCAATCAGCGTGCCGGCGTGCCCGACGTGCCCTGGTCGGGACTCTGAGCCATGGACCTCGCGGGAAAATCGGTCCTCATCACCGGCGGCCGGCGCGTCGGGAGCGAGCTGGCACTCATGCTCGCCGAGCGGGGTGCCAACGTCGCCATGACCTACCGGACGAGCCGGGAGGTCATCGAGGAGACGCTCGCTCGCGTGCGAGGTTCAGGCGTCGAAGGTCTCCCGATCGAGGCCGACCTGTCGAATGCGGATCGGGCCCGTGATGCGGTCGAGAGGGTGGCCTCGGAGTTCGGACGCATCGACATCCTCGTGAACATGGCGAGCGTCTTCCGGCGCACGCCGTTCGCCGAGCTGACGCCCGCCGACTTCGACGACATGCTCGCCGCCAACCTCGCCGCGCCCTACCACACGGCGGTCTTCGCCGGCCAGCAGATGCTCCGGCAGGAAGTGGAGACATCCTCAGGGCTGAAAGGGAAGATCGTCAACGTTGGCGACTGGTGTACCGACCGCCCTTACGTGGGCTACCTGCCCTACATCGTGGCGAAGGGCGGGCTGACGACGTTCACCCGGGCCCTGGCGAAGGAACTCGCGCCGCATGTTGCCGTGAACATGATCCAGCCGGCGATGATCGACCCGCCGACGGGGATGTCGTCCGACGAGGAGGCAGCCGTCCTCTCGCTGACCCCGCTCCGCCGACGCGGCACACCCGCCGATGCGAACCGGCTGATCCTCTACCTGCTCGAAGGCACCGACTTTGCCACCGGCTCCTGCTTCCGGATCGACGGCGGCCGGTTCCTCGGGGTCGACCCCGTCGACCAGCCATGACGAAGCCATGGAGTGCGGACGCTCGTTTCGCGTGCCCGATCGGAGGCGGAGCAGCCAGGCTTCCCATTGGCTGCCAATCTGGCAGGTGGGTTCGTTTGGCCGATCCCGAAATGTTCGACTGGCCCCGCGTGCCGTATCCAAACGGAACGCCGTCGAGCCGATTGGGGAGTCTCGTGAGCAAGCTCCCGCCTGGAGAGCGGAGGCAAGCCTCCGCTCTCCAGGCGGGAGGTGGGGCGATCAGACCCCCAGCTCCGCCAGTTTCTCGCTCGAATCGCCGAAGGTCTTCAGCTTGACGTCGAGCAGTTCGAGCATCGAGAGATAAAGGCTGCACATCTTCCGATTCTCTTTCTCCAGCACGTCGATCGCCCGGCCCGTCTTGAGCTTGCCGCCGCCCTTGCCGAGGAGGACGACCGGGAGCTTGTTCGCGTCGTGCGAGCCGGTGAGCATGCTGGAGCAGAACAGGAGGAGCGAATTGTCGAGCGCGGTCCGTTCACCTTCCTGGATCGCATCCAGCTTCGTCGCGATGTAGGCGAACTGCGACAGGAAGAACTGGTTGACCTTGAGCCAGTCCTCGGTGTCCGAGTGCGACAGCAAGTGGTGGATCATGTAATCCACGCCCAGGTTCGGGAACCGCAGTGAGCTGTGGTCGTTGTTGAGCTTGAGCGTGGTGACCCGCGTCGTGTCGGTCTGGAAGCCGAGGACGAGAATGTCGCACATGAGCTTCATGTGCTCGGCGATGTCCTGGGGGATGCCGTCCCTGGGGCGCGGGAGGTTCGGCGCGGCGAGGCTGGGCTTCCAGCCCTGGAGCTCGCCTCGCTTGCCGGCCTTCTCGATCCGCTGCTCGACCTCGCGGACCGACTCCAGGTACTCGTCGAGCTTCCGCTGATCGGCCCCGCTGATCTTGTTGCGGAGGCTCTTCGCGTCGGTCCGGACGGCGTCGAGGACGCTCTCGTCGCCCTTCGAGGTTTCGTCCTTGAAGAGGCGGTCGAAGGCCAGCGCGGGGTAGAGTTCCAGGGGCGTCGGTGTGGTCGGCGAGCTCCACGAGATGTGCGAGCTGTAGAGCATCGAGTAATTCTTGTGCACCGACGGGTTCGACTTCTCGCAGCCGAGCACCAGGCTGGGGACCTTCGTCTTGCCCCCGTGGCGCCGGGCGACGACCTGGTCGATGCTCGTGCCCGACCGGATCTCGCCGCCGGAGGCCAGCGGCGCGCCCGAGAGCAGGTTGCCGGTCATCGAGCTGTGGATGTTGCCCTTGAGCGCCTCGGCGTTGTAGAGCCCGCGGATATAGACCAGCTTATCCTTGTGCGGATGCAGCGGCGCGAGCACCTTGCCCAGTTCGAGGGCCTTGCCCTCGCCCTTGGCCCACCATTCCTTGCTGTGGAACCCGTTGCCGGCGAAGAGCACGGCCAGCCGCACGGGCGGCGAGTCGGCGGCCTTGGTCCCCTCGGCCGCCGAGGCGACCAGGGGCATCGATTCGAGCCAGGGCAGCGCCATGGTCACGCCCACGCCCCGGAGGAACTGGCGACGGGAAGTCGTGCTCATATCAGACTCCTGCGATTCGGGTCCGGGGAGAGTGGGTCAATGGGCGTCGGCGAGCGTGGCCTTGCTGCCGCGGATCTGCCGGAACTGCGGGCTCCGCACGATCAGGTCGACCGCGGCCGAGAACCGGAAGTTCTCGCGGCCGAGCCGCTCCCGCAGGGCGTCGAGCAGCGGCTCGTCGGAGAGCTGCACCGCCCGGCCGAGGGCATATCCGAGCAACTTCTTATCGAATTGCTTGATCACCGCTTCACGCCGATTTGTGAGCAAATAATTCCGCAAGCCGGGGAGCCCCTCGAAGGAGGCACCGTCGGGGGCCTTGGCCTTCGCGTCGATGGGACGCCCCCCGAGGTCCTTCTCCCGGCTCCTTCCGATGGCATCGAAGGCTTCCAGGGAGTAGCCGAACGGGTCGATGCGGGCGTGGCAGCCGGAGCAGCGGGGGTCGCGGGTGTGCATCTCGACGAGCTGGCGGACGGTCTTGCCCTCGGTGGCCGACTCGTCCTCCGGGAGTTGCGGCACGCCCTTGGGCGGCTTCGGCAGCTTCTCGCCCAGGATGACTTCCGAGAGCCAGTTGCCCCGGAGGATCGGGCTGGTGCGAGACGCCCCCGACTGCTTCGCCAGCGTCGTCGCCTGCCCGAGGATCCCGCCCCGGCCATACCTCGACAGCCCGTCCACGCGACGCCACTCGGGGCCGCTCACGCCCGGGATGCCGTAGAATTTCGCCAGGCGCTCATTCAAGAATGTGTGATCGGCGTCGAGCACGGACAGGATCGAGCGATCGTTCCGGAACAGGTCGGTGAAGAACCGGATCGACTCCTCATAGAGGTCGCCCCGGGCCTCGCGGAACGTCGGGAAATGCCGCTCGCTTTTCTCATCCAGCGTGTTGAATTCGTAAATCTGGAGCCACTGGCAGGCGAACTCCGAGGCCAGCCGGCGGACCTTGTCGTCGCGGAGCATCCGCTGCGCCTGCGAAGCGAGCACGTTCGCGTTTCGCAGCATCCCCGCCGCCGCGAGCCGTCGGAGTTCGTCGTCAGGCATCGACGACCAGAGGAAGTAACTCAGCCTCGTCGCCAGTTCCCAGTCCGACACATCGGCCGCCGACTCGCCCGGCCCCGCCTGTTCCATCCGATAAAGGAACGCCGGCGAGACGAACACGCGAGCCAGGGTCAGCCGGAGCGCGTCTTCCGACGGCAATCCTTCGGCCTTGAGCTTCGCGAACAGCGACCGGAACTGCTGGATCTCGTCCGAGGCCAGCGGGCGCCGGAAGGCGCGTTCGGCCGTCGCGAGGATCCCTTCGAGTTGCCTCGGCTCGGCCTCCTGGATCGCCTTGCGGAGCATCTCGGCCCGCTTTCGGATGGGCTCGCGGAGGTGCTCGAACAGCTTGGGGTTGCTGTCCTGCGTGGCGTATTCCATGAGCTGGGCGTAGGCATCGACGGTCGTGAACGCGTCCTGGGCGACGAAGTGCAGCTCGACCCAGAGGCGATCGAGGTCGGCCCGCTCGCGATCGTCGAGCATGAGCCTGGCCAGCGGCTCGTCCTCGCGGTGGAAGAGGCTCAGGGTGACGACCTCATCGATGGGCACGATCTGCGGGTAGCAGATGGCCGGCGGGAACCAGCGGCGGAACTCCTCGAACCCCTTCGCCAGCTCAGACCGTCGCTTCCCCTCGGGATGGACGAGGATCAGGCTATCCGACCTCAACCCCTGGGACGGCTTCGTCGCCCCGGCCACGATCCGCGCCTGTGCCGAACCGTCGCGGCCCGAGACGGGATCGAGCTTCGCCGTGGCGACGATCGTCGAGCCGGCCACGAGATCCGCCGGAAGCTTGAAGGTGATCACGCCGGGCGCGGCGGTCAGGAGATCAGCGGGGTTCAATTTGCCGCCGGGCGACTTGCCGAACGCGGCCGGGTCGGGGCCCCAGTCGGAGGCACGATTCGCCGGCGACCTCGCGCCGGCTCTGGCCGAGAACAGCGGGCTGCCCAGCGACGAGAGTCGCCGGTGGAGCAGGGCGTCCGGGCTCTTCGGATCCTTCGGCGGCCCCTGGGTCATCAACGCCTCGACGCCGGCCGCGAGTTCCGCCCGTCTCCTCGCGTCGGGCTCGACGAGCCAGCGGGCGAGCAGCGAACCTTCGGGGATCACCGGGCCAATCGCATCATCGGCGACGGCCGATGTGTACAGGTGCCACACCTCGGCATTCCCTAGCGCATCCCCCCGGGGGTTCGCCGCCAGGAAGTTCGAGGACAGCTCGTGGGCCAAATCCCAGACGAGTCCGGATTCACCCAGGCTGATAAATTTCAGATCGACATCGGTCAGGTCGCAGGCGTGATTGCCCTCGCGAGGCCCGATGATGACGGAGAGCAGGTCGCCCTTGCGGATCGGCAGGGCATCGGGCGCGGCGACCTCGACCGCCTTCGACCCGGCCGCGATCCCCGACGCCAGCCTGCGGCGCGTCGCGCCTCGGCGGAGTTCGAGGGTCCAGGTCACGCCGTTGCCGCATTCGGGGTGGGCGTGGGTGATCTTGCCCCTGATCCGGAACGGCCCGCTGAACGGGCTCCGCCAGCCGACCGCGATCTGCCGGGTCGGCGAGGGGTGAAAGGCCACGCCGCGACCCCGGAGGTTGCCGGGGATCCGGACCGGGCTGTCCGACTGATTCGCCGCCATGTTCGGCGTCTCGCCCGGCCCCCACGACTTCACGAAGTCGTAGCCGGCGACCTTTTCGGACTTCTCTTGGAGGTAGTCCAGCGGGAACTTGCCCGACTCGCCGATCCCCAGATAATCGAGCCAGGCCGTGAGCACATCGACATCGACTTTTCCTTCGCGGGCCAGGGCCTCGCGGTCGATCGGTGCGCCCGAGTCGAGCGAGTGCTTCGCGATCAGATCCAGGCAACGGCCGGCCGAGGCGAAAAGCCGCCTGCGGAGGTCGAGGATCCGCCCCGTCTCGGCCCGTACGTCGCGGAGGGCCAGGTCGGGCCGGCCGGGGGAGACGATCCGGGCGTTCTCCCAGACAACCGCGTCCCCGGCGGATCCGTCGCCCGCGTCATCGACGGCCATCGAGATGAGCAGGCCGCCCGTCGCATCCTCGGGCACCTTGAAGCGGTGCTCCTGGGCCGTGGCGATCGGCTCCATCGCCACGACCCACGGCTTCATGTGCCCGACATTCTGGAACCGGGCCAGGGCAACCTGCCACCGCGTGATCTCGTCCACCAAGGCCTGCACGTCCGACGGCCTGGCCGATTTCCACCTCGTCCGGAGGCCTTCAATGACGACCGACGAGGGCCTGTCATCCTTCAGGACGGTCCAGAGCGACCGCAGGTAGCGCGGATTCAGCGAGCGGCGACGCGCGACGGTCTCGGGCGTGACCGATCCCTTCGCCAGGGCTTCACGCTCTTCCACCAGGGCTTTGAAGTAGGCCGCGAGCGGGATCTTGCCCTGGGGGTCGGCGTGCCGGGCGTAGGCCGCCTTGATCCGGGCGAGCAGTTCATCGGTGAAGTCCCGACGCGAGTTGCCGGCCGAGAAGCGGATGCCGTCGGGTAGCAGGACGGCGTGGGTGGCGATCCCCTTGGCGGCGTCGAGGTACTGGGCCAGCAAGGCGGGCGACATCACCAGGGCGTTGCCGGTGTTCGTGAACCCCTCGCCGGCCGCGCCGTCGGTGGGAAATTCCTTCGCGGGGTCGAGCGTCGGGACGCCGCTCAGGTCTCGGATCGTGTTGGTGTATTCGACGTTGTTGAGCCGTCGCAGCACCACCGGGCCGGGGTCGCCGGCCTGGGCGATCGCCTCGGCGTGGAGATATCGGCCGACCCAGCCCCGGAGCTGTGCCCGCTGGGCATCGGTGGGCTTGGCGGCATTCTTGGGGGGCATCTCGCCGTTGTCGAGGAACTCGGCGACCTTGACCCAGATCGGCGCGCCTTTGCGGATCTCGGCCTTCGCGTTGAAACGTTCGAGGTCGAGGTCCCCTTCCTGCTTCGCGGTCGAGTGGCACTTGAGGCAGTATCTGGCGACGAGCGGCTGGACCGAACCGGCGTACTCGGCCTCGAGCGCGGCGAAGTCCTCGGCGGCCCGGGCGAGGCCGGCCCAGGCGACGGCGAACGTCAGGACGAGCCCGCTGGACCGAAGGGTTCGGTGGAGTGTGCGCATCGCGGGGAAATCCGGAGGGCGGGGGCGGGGCAGGGGCACGGCGGGAGGCGGGGATACCTTGAGGGTAACAGATGCCGCGCCCGCGTCAATCCTCCTAACAACCGCCGATGCGAGGCGACAACCGCGCCTGCTCGGATTCTGAACCGTGGACAACGCCGGCCTTTGCCCTCATATTGCTACGACACGACGCCCACGCCGATCGGACGAATCTCCTCCCCGCCGCCCGAGAGGGCATCGGCGCGAGGACGCCGAAGCTCGTCGCGCGTGGGCCGGGGACATCGACGGGAAAGGACCGCAGGCAGTCATGAAGGTTGTTCGATATCAGGACGGTTCGGGCGCGATCCACCACGGCAAGCTCGACGCCGACGGCTCGGTCACCAGGCTCGACGGCGACCTCTTCGGCACGCTCACGCCGACCGGGGAGAAGGTGAGCGGTTACAAGCTCCTCGCCCCGCTGGAGCCGAAGGACATCATCTGCATCGGGCTGAACTATCGCCGCCACGCCGCCGAGGGCAACCAGGCGATCCCCGAGCAGCCCGTGGTGTTCATGAAGAACCTGGGCACGCTCCAGAACCCCGGCGACCCGATCCTGATCCCGACGAAGCTGAAGAGCGAGATGGTCGACTACGAGTGCGAGCTCGCCGTCGTCATCGGCAAGACCTGCTACAACGTCTCGAAGGCCGACGCCCTGAGCTACGTCCTCGGCTACACCTGCGCCAATGACGTGAGCGCGCGGGACTGGCAGATGAAGTGGGGCGGCAGCCAGTGGTGCCGCGGCAAGACGTTCGCCACGTTCTGCCCGCTCGGGCCGAGCCTCGTCACAGCCGACGAGATCGCGAATCCGAATGCGTTGAAGATCAAGACCGTCCTGAATGGCGAGACCATGCAGGACTGGAACACCGACGACATGATCTTCGACGTGCCGACCCTGATCGAGTTCCTCAGCGGCAGCACCAAGCTGCTGCCGGGCACGGTCATCCTCACCGGCACCCCGCACGGCGTCGGCGCGGCCCGCAAGCCGCCGGTGTTCCTCAAGGATGGCGACACCGTCACCATCGAGATCGAAGGCATCGGCGCCCTGACGAACCCCGTCAAGGACGAGGCCTGATCCCATCGCCGTGACCGTCTGACCCGACCAGCGCCACTCTCCCGGGCCTGGAGACAGGACGATGTCCGCCAACGACGCCGAGACGCCGGTTCCCCCGGAGATCCCCGACTGGGATTCCGGCGACCTCCCCATCCCCCGACCGAGGACCTGGCGCGACTGGCCGGAGTTCATCGGCCCGGGGATCGTGATGATGGGCATGCAGATCGGCGGCGGCGAGTGGCTCTTCGGGCCCGAGGTCACCGCGCGTTACGGCGGCGGCCTCATGTGGATCGCCACCGTCGCCATCGTCCTCCAGGTGTTCTACAACCTGGAGTGCGGCCGGTACGCCCTGGCCTGCGGCGAGCCCGTGTTCACCGGCTTCATGCGGCTCCGCCCCGGCGCGCGGTTCTGGATGGCGTTGGTCTTCCTGCTCGGCGCGTCCGCGTTGATCCCCGGATTATCGACGCACGGCGCGGCCATGGCCGTCTCGCTCTATCTCGACCGCCCGCCGCAGGCCGAGGACGCCTGGCTGGTCAACATCGTCTCGTATGTCTTCGTGCTCCTCGTCGCCTTGCCGGTGCTCCTGGGCGGCAAGGTCTACCGGGTGCTCCAGGTCGTCAGCACGATCAAGGTCTTCGGCGTGCTGGGCTTCTGCCTGCTCATGGGGATCCTCTTCGTGAGCCCCGGCGGCTGGTGGAACATCTTCAGCGGGTTCCTCAAGTTTGGCACCATCCCCACGCCCACAGGGGGTACCGACCAGGGGGCGACGGTCAACCTCTTCCAGCACTGGTGGGAGACCGGGGCCTTCCCCGTGATCGCGCTCGGCAACCTCGCCGCGCTCGGCGGGTTCGCCGGCTATGCGGGCGGCGGCGGGTTGGGCAACTCGACCTACAGCAATTTCGTCCGCGACCAGGGCTGGGGGATGGGCTCGCAGGTCGGGGCCATCCCGAGCGCCGTCGGCGGCCGGCATGTTCGGCTCAGCCACGTCGGCAAGATCTTCGCGATCACGCCCGAGAACCTGGCCCGCTGGAAGGGCTGGTGGCGTTACATCCTGCTCGACCAGTTCGTCGTCTGGGCCCCCGGCTGCTTCATGGGGATGGCACTGCCGGCCTTGCTGTCGATCCAGTTCGCCTCGTACTCCGAGTTGAAGGGGACGAAGCTCGCCTGGTCGCAGTCGCTCATCACGGCCGACGGCGTCCGGCACGCGCCGGGATTCTCCCCGATGGTCGCCCAGGGACTCTGGGTCCTCAGCGTGCTTGTCGGCCTGCTGGTGATGATGCCCAGCCAGATGTCGATCGTGGACGACTTCTGCCGGCGCTGGACCGACGTGGCCTGGTCGGGCAGCAAGCGGGTCCGTTCGAACCTCAGCGGCGGCCAGGTCCGCTACATCTATTACGGGATCATGGTCGGGTTCGTCGCGTGGTCGTATGTCGGCGCGTTCCTGTTCAACAGGTACGGGAACCCCAGGCTGATGACCATCGTTATCGCCAACTGCAACAACCTGGCGATCGGCGTCACCTCGTTCCTGCTGCTCCGGGTGAACACGACACGGCTGCCCGAGGCGATCCGGCCGAGGTGGTACTTCCGCGTCGGACTGGCCCTCTGCGGGGTGTTCTACGTCGGGCTGGGCGTCGTGGTGCTGTTGCATCAGCAAGTCCCCGCGTTGATCGATTATTTCAAAGGCTGATGTCGTGATGCAATCTTCACTCAAGCCCCTCCGGTTCGACCTCACCGATCGGGTCGCGCTGGTCACCGGCGCCGCCAGCGGGCTGGGCCGCGCGATGGCCATCGCCCTCGCCGAGCACGGGGCCGACGTCCTGCTCGTCGATCGCAATACGCCGGGCATGGCCGAGACATCCGCGACCATCGCCGCGCTCGGCCGCAGGGCCCACGCCGAGACCTGCGACGTCTCCGACGTGGCCTCGATCGACCGCCTGTTCGATGCGCTCGACCGCGAGTTCGGACGCATCGACATCCTCGGGAATGTCGCGGGCGACGGGATCCTCGGCACGCCCGAGGAGTTGAGCATGCCCGACGTCGAGGCCGTGTTCCGCAACCTCGTCTTCGGGCGGTTCCGGATGTGCCAGAACGCCGGCAAGCGGATGCTGGCCCAGGGGCGGGGGAGCATCATCAACATCGGCTCGCTCGCGAGCATCTCGGCCCTCGGGCGTGGGCACGTCGCCTACAGCATGGCGATGGGGGCCGTGGCCCAGATGACCCGCGAGCTGAGCACCGAGTGGGCGGGCAGGGGGGTGCGGGTGAATGCGATCCTCCCCGCGCAGGTGGTCAATCCCAGCCTCCGCGTCCGGATGGACGCCGACCCGACCCTGCACGACCGCTGGGTCGGCGGGATCCCGTCCGGCCGCCTCGGGGCCCCCGAGGACATCCAGGGGCTCGCCGTGCTGCTCGCCTCGGACGCCTCGTCGTGGATCACCGGAACCCTGATCCCGATGGACGGCGGCAACCTCGCCGCGAACGTCGGCGCAACCATCGGCCGCAAGTGAGCGGGCTCACGCTCGACCAGCCACAGGAACCGACCTTGGATACCGCCACGATCCCGACCGACACGCTCCGACAGCTCTACCGCACCATGCGGGTCATTCGCGACTGCGAGGAGGAACTCGCCCGGTCCCACCAGCGGGGCCTGATCCATGGCGCCTGCCACACCTACGTCGGGCAGGAAGCCATCGCCACGGGCGTCTGCGCCCACCTACGCCCCGAAGACGTCGTCTTCAGCACCCACCGCGGCCACGGCCACGCCCTCGCCAAGGGCATGCCCCCGAGCGACCTGATCGCCGAACTCTTCGGCCGCGTCACCGGCTGTTCGCGAGGCCGCGGCGGCAGCATGCACCTGTTCTCGCCAGAGATCGGCATGATGGGAACCAGCGGCATCGTCGGCCCCTGCATCCTCCAGGCCGCCGGCGCGGGTTATAGCTTCCGGATCCTCAAGACGGACAACGTCGCGGTCGCGTTCTTCGGAGACGGCGCGGTGAACAACGGGGCCTTCCACGAGGGCCTGAACCTCGCGAGCATCTGGAAGCTGCCCGTCCTGTTCGTCTGCGAGAACAACCAGTTCGCCACCGAGGTCCCCTTCGCCTACGCCGCCGGCCGGCCCGCCGTCGGCCCGCGCGGGGAGGCCTACGGCATGCCCGGCTTCACCATCGACGGTAACGACGTCTTCGGCGTCTGGGAAACCGCCCAGGTCGCCGTCGAACGGGCCAGGCGAGGGGACGGGCCGACCCTCATCGAGTGCCTGACCTACCGAACCCGGGCCCACGCCGAGGGGATGGGCGACTTCAGCTATCGCACTCGCGAGGACGTCGAGGAGTGGAAGGCCCGCTGCCCGATCCAGCGGCTCCGAAAGAGCGTCGTCTCCGAGTCGCGGCTCTCGGGAACAGAGCTGGACGCCATCGATGCCGAGGTCGCCCGGCAGATCCAGTCCTGCCGGACCGAGGCCGAGGCCGCCCCCTGGCCGGATCCGTCGCAAGCGACGACGCATGTCTATGCAGAGCCGCGTACGCCATCTCCGGAGCCGTCCAGTCCGGGGTCTCGGGAAGTCACCTACACCCGCGCCGCATGGGAAGCCCTGTCAGGCGAGATGAAGGACAATCCGGCGATCTTCGTGCTCGGCGAGGGCATCGGCAAGCGCGGCGGCAACTTCCGGACGACCGAGGGGCTGTACGACCTCCACGGCCCCGAGCGGCTGCGCGACACACCCATCGCCGAGCGCGGATTCGTCGGCCTCGCCGGCGGCGCGGCCATGACCGGGACGCGACCGGTGGTCGACTTCATGTTCGCCGACTTCGTCCTCGACTCGGTCGGCGAGATCATCAACCAGATCGCCAAGATCCAGTACATGTCCGACGGCCGTATCCGGATGCCGATCCTCCTGCGCGGCTGCGTCGGCATCGGCCATTCGGCGGCCACGCACCACTCGGGCTTCTACGGCACCCTCTACGCCCACTTCCCAGGTCTCCGCGTCGTCGTCCCCTCGAACGCCTACGACGCCAAGGGCCTCCTGACCCACGCATTAAGATGCGACGATCCGGTGATTTTCCTCGAACACCGCGAGCTGTTGACCACCAAGTCGGCGGTCCCCGAGGAGTCCTATGAGATCCCATTCGGCAAGGCCCGGATCGTCCGCGAGGGGTCTGACCTGACGATCGTGGCCCTGGCCCACATGGTCAAACTCGCGGCCGAGGTCGCCGATCGACTCAAGCCGGAAGGCATCCACATCGAGGTGCTCGACCCCCGCACCATCTCCCCGCTCGACCGCGAGGCGATCCTGGCATCGGTTGCGAAGACCGGGCGGTTGCTGATCGTGGACGAGTCGTTCGCGCCCTATGGATACGGGGCCGAGGTCGCCGCGACGGTCTCCGACCGGGGCTTCGACGACCTCGACGCCCCGATCAAGCGACTCAACGGTGCCTTCTCGCCGACCCCCTACAGCCCGACGCTGGAGAAGGCGGTCGTCCCGAATGTCGAACAGATCCTGCAGGCGGTCCGAGACCTGCTCGCCGAATGAGCCCGGAGGCTGCGAAGGTGGCGAACGTCGCGATCGAGATCCAGGTCCCCCGGCTCGGCTGGTCGATGGAGGAGGGGACTTTCGCCGGCTGGCTCAAGCAGGACGGCGAGCACGTCAAACGGGGCGACTTTCTGTTCGCCCTCGAAGGCGACAAGGCGACCCAGGAGGTCGAGTCGTTCGACGAGGGCATCCTCCAGCTTTCCCCTTCCAGCCCCAAGGCCGGCGACCGCGTCGTCGTCGGGCAGGTCCTGGCCCATCTGGTCGCCGAAGGCTCCGCGGTGGCTGTGGCCCCGCCTCCGGTCGCTCCGGCCCCGGTTGTCGCCGTCGCGGCCATCATCGACGCGGAGAAGTCGCTCGGCCAAACTCCGACGACGCAGCGGATCACGCCCCGGGCCCGGCGTCAGGCCACCCGGCTGGGGGTGGCAAGCGATTCCCTCCGGGGGACCGGGCGCGATGGCCGGATCCGCGAGCGCGACGTCCTCGCGGTGTCGCACCAATCTCCCCCCTCGACCCAGGCCCTGACCCCGATCCGTCGGGCCATCGCCGAGCGGATGGTCGCCAGCCACACGACAACCGCGCCGGTCACCCTGACCACGACTGTGGATGTCACCGCCCTGGTCGACCTCCGCAAGCAGTTCCGGGCCACCCACGCCGACCCCGCCCTGGTGCCGTCGTTTACAGAACTGGTCATCAAGCTGGGCGCGGCGACGTTGGTCGCCCACCCGGTCATGAACAGCGTCTGGGATGCCCCGGGCTCTCGCGCCAGCGAAGGGGTCCACATCGGATTCGCGGTCGACACCGACGCCGGTCTGCTGGTCCCCGTGGTCCGGGACGCCGACCGTCTCTCCCTCAGCGAAATTCGCAGCCAGGCCCGGGGGTTGATCGAGCGGGCCAGGGCCGGCAAGCTCAGGGCTGAGGAGATGCGCGGGGGTACGTTCACGGTGACGAACCTGGGTAGCTACGGGATTGAGGCGTTCACTCCCCTGATCAACCTGCCCCAGGCCGCCATCCTCGGCATGGGCCGGATCAAGACCCAGCCCCACTGGGACGGCCGCGAATTCATCCCCCGGGAGATGATGACCCTGAGCCTGACGTTCGACCACCGCGTCGTCGACGGCGCCCCGGCCGCACGGTTCCTCCACGACCTGGCGAAGCGGCTCGAACACCCCGCCGCGACGTTGATTCCCTGACCCCGACCGCGAACGTCCCCGGCCCTTGCGGTGTCGGTCCCCCGCACGCAACCGACCCGAGGCCACCATGCCGACCGAATCCGAGATCCGCGAACTCGTCCGGGAATTCGAAGCCACCACCCTCCCCAGGGGCCGCTGGACCCACGAGGCCCACCTCATCGTGGGCCTCGTCTACCTGATCCAGCACCCCCGCGAGGTCGCAACCGGGCTCCTGCGTCAGAACATCCAGCGCTACAACCAGAGCCTCGGCAACACCTCCGGCTACCACGAGACGATCACCCTGGCCTGGGTCGCCGCGATCTGCGAATTCCTCCGCCGCCACGACCGCGACGCCCCCGTCGCCGATCTCGCGGACGCCCTGATCGACGAATGCGGCACCCCCGGCTACCTCTTCCAGTTCTACAGCCGAGACCGACTCCTCTCCGAAGAAGCCCGCTCCCGCTGGGTCGCCCCGGACCTCAAGCCCATCGAGAAGGTCGAGCCGATCCCGGCCGGAAATTTTCAGCCCTGACCCGACTCAAGTGATCTGGAAATGCCCACCGCAAGTCGTTACCATCTTGGTTCTTCGACCCAAGGTGGGTTCCACCATGGCCCACCCTCTCGATCGGCGAGTGAGACCCTCACCCGCCATCCACCACCCCGGAGAGGTGACCGAGAGGCCGAAGGTGCGGCACTGGAAATGCCGTGTGCGTGAAAGCGTACCGAGGGTTCGAATCCCTCCCTCTCCGCTGACCTGCAGACCGATGAGCCCGGATTCGCGTCGCCGCACCGGCCGCGTTTTCCGGGCTTCCTTTTTGGGTGACCGTTTTCCGTGATGCGGAACATCGGTCGGTCGGCTTGGGGATTTGAGCAATCCACGTCAAGTCACTCGTCGGAAAACTCCGAGAATCCTGATGCACTCGCAGGAAAGCCCTCCGCAAGGATGCGAAGGGCCGAGTCGAAGTCGCTCAGGACGAGCGGGGGCACGAGATGAGACGGATCCCATCCGGGCTGGGCGCGATTTTCCTTTTTGCATGCACCTCGGCCGCCTTCGGGCAGGCGCCGCAGCCGACTGAACCGCCCTTGCCCACAGTACCTTACGTCGAGGCGCCGATTGTCGATGATGCGCCTGACGGGCCCAGGAATGGGCTCGAGGCGGAATCGCTGCCGGGCGAGATCGCCGAGGATCTGAGCACGAGTGCGCCTCGGGGTTATCGCTACGGCGCCACCCCGGTCTCCGAGGTGGGCATCCTGAGCGACTTCCTCGGCCTGCGCAACCTCTTCGGGGATCGTCCCCTGCGCACGTTCGGCTGGGTCGAAGGGGGATACACCGGCACCTCCGTGCGGCCGGGGCTCCTGAGCGTCCAGCCGAGGCAGAATCGCTACGGCGACGAGTTCCTCCTCAACCAGATCGGCCTTGTGCTCCAGAAGCCCCTGGAGGCCGGGCGTTTCAACCTCGGTTTCAACATCCGCTACTTCGCCGGGGCGGACGCTGCGCTCGGGCAGCCGAGGGGCGGCATCGGCAGTACGATCACCAACACCCGGTTCAGCCAGGACTTCCGCGACCTGTACCTCTCCGCCCACCTGCCGATCTTCACCGAGGGCGGCATGGACGTGAAGTTCGGCCGGATGAACTCGATCATCGGCTACAACGGCTTCCTCGCCCCTTACCGGCCCTTCTATTCCAGCGACTATCAGTTCTTCTACTCGCAGGACGGTGCGTTCACGGGCCTGCTCACCGACCTGCATGTTAATGACCGATTGGACGTCTGGAACGGCATCACCCTCGGTGCGAACACGTTCTTCACCCTGAGGTCGGAAGATTCGTTCTGCTACATCGGGCAGGTAAACTACTGGCTCAACGAGGAAAAGACGACCCGCTTGACGGGCTCGGTCTACCTCGGCCCGAACGCGGTCTTCGCCGCGCCCGGGATGGCCGGGGATTTTGCGACGACGCTCGAAATCCGCCTCCAGCAGAACTGGAGCGAACGGTTCACCCAGATCGTCCAGTCCAACATGGGCTGGGACCGCAATACGCCCACCGGGACCGGCTCGTGGTACGGCGTGTACACGATCGGCCTGTTCCACCTCGACCCGACGCTGGACCTGAACGTCCGCGGCGACTGGTTCTACGACGTCCAGGGCACGCGGACGGGCTTCGCCTCCAGCTACTCCGCGGTGACGGTCGGCCTGAACTGGCACCCGCTCAGCTTCCTAGAGGTCCGGCCGGAAGTGCGTGGGGACTTCGCCTCCGCCCCGGCGTTCGGCGGCGGCGGGAGCCCCGGCGGCAACTTCAGCCAGTTCTCGGGCGTGATCAGCGCCCTCGTGAAGTTCTGACCCACGCCCCGCCCCTCAGGCGGGCGGGGTCGAGAACCAGTGATTCGGGGCCAGGGCGCTGGATTCGAGCAGCCAGGGCCGGGCCCCGGGTCCGGAGTGCCACTCGGCGGCGACGCGCAGGGCGGTCTCGACGACCGCCCGGGTCACGGCCGCCGGGGTGCCGCACCATCGGACGCAGGCGCCGCCCATGTCCAGGGGCAGGTAGGATTGCCGCAAACCCACCGGTGCAGGCGGGGGTGAAGTGACCTCGGGGCCGCCGATGTAGAGGCTTCCCGTGGCGAGCGAGCCGCCCCAGTACCAGTCGATCTCGTCGCGTCCCCAGGGGCCGTCCCAGCGGAAGCGGTCGCGGTAGACGAGCTTGCCCTCGCGGCGCACCTCGACGTCCTGCACAAGGCGGTCGAAGACATAACGCTCCGAGAGCTCGCCTCGCTCGTAACGGCCGGCCAGCCAGATGTCGCCCCAGAGGAACCGGGAGGACTTCGCCAGGTCGATCCGCCCTCGCTGGTAGTAGCGGCTGCCCTTGTAGGGGATCGCCGGGCCGGGGAGCACGACGAGCGTCGCATCCTCCCCGACCGTCACGTCCCACTGCTGGCTGGCGAAGCTCTTGAGCGCGGGGTGGATCCGGGTGGCCGACTGCCCGGTGACGATCGAGCGGGTCCCCTCGCGGGCGGTCACCTGCATCAGGTGGCCGTCGCCGTCCAGCAGCCCGGCGGTGAGATTGATCAGGTACAGGAGCGACGCCGGCTCGTTGTCGACCGGGAACGGCGGCATGAGGCGGACGGGGATCTGCTGATAGCAGGATCCCAGGCGGGTTTCGCCCGATTCCTGCACCAGCTCAATCCGCGCACCGCCAACGCGGGCGGCCTCGTGGCCGCCGCGGACGATCTCGCGATACTCGGGCGGGACGTGGAACTCGTCCCGGGTGATCCGGGACGGCATCACGTCGCGGCGCTCCGTTGGGGGTGAAACCGGTTCGACGGTGGCCATCAGGATGGCTTCGGCCGGGAGGCGAACTGCTCGCGGACCCACTTGACGATCTCGTCGAGCCCCTGGTTCTGGCGGATGCTGGCCATCAGGAACGGGCGATCGTCCCGCATCCAGGTGGCGTCACGCTCCATCACGGAGAGGTCGGCGCCGACGTAGGGGGCGAGGTCGATCTTGTTGATCACCAGGAGGTCGGAGTTGCAGATACCCGGGCCGCCCTTGCGGGGGATCTTGTCGCCCTCAGCCACGTCGATCACGAAGATGAACTTGTCGGCCAGCTCGCGCGAGAAGACCGCCGTGAGGTTGTCGCCACCGGACTCGACGATGACGAGTTCCAGCCCAGGGAGCTGACGCTGGAAGTTGGCCACGGCGCTGAGGTTGGCCGAGGCGTCGTCGCGGATGGCGGTGTGCGGGCAGCCGCCGGTCTGGACGCCGATGATCCGCTCCAGCGGCAAGACATTCTTGCGCGAGAGGAACTCGGCGTCCTCATGCGTGTAGATGTCGTTGGTGATGACCGCGAGGTTGATCTCCGGCCAGAGTGCCCGGCAGAGGGCCTCGACGAGCGCGGTCTTGCCCGAGCCGACGGGGCCGGCGATCCCGAGCGTGAAGACGCTGCGGGTCGGGCCGGCGTAGCGGGCGGGGCCGGGTCGTCCCATGTGGTCGGTCGCGTGGTCGTGGCCGTTGTGGCAGGCGATCGGGACGCGGAACCGTCGCCGGAGCCCGCAGCGGGGCTCAGGAGCGATACATCCGGGCGTAGAGTCGAGTCTGCTCATCGCAGAGGACCTCATAATATGGGCAACCGGCCCCGGCCGACTCCGGGTCGCGGTCCTGGACCGACCGCGCCAGGTCGAGGATCGGGTCGTGTAAATAGGCCAGGATCTGCTGCCCGTGGGTATGGCCGACCGGGATGGCGCGCACGCCCGCCCCGATCATCCCCAGGGCGGCCTGATGCAGGTAGGCCACCAGGATCTCATCGGGCGACGCGCCGGCGATCGCGCCCAGCATCCCGAAGATCACGCTGTGGTGCCAGCCGAGCCGGGGGGCCGGGCCGCCGCCGAGGATCCGGTCGAGGCCCGCGCCCGACCAGGCCCAGGTGCGGCCGAGCGCGAGTAGCTGGTCCCCCATCTCCCGGCTGGCGCGACGGATCGACGGGACGATGATCGACGCCTCGGCCAGCTCGTTGAGGCCGAGGAGTTCCCGGACGCCGCCGGAATTCGACGCGCGGGCGGCGGACGCCACGAGGACGCCTTCGAGCGGGCCGAGCGACGTCCGGAGCCACTGGAGCGTCCAGCGCTCCAGGGCCTCCGGGTCGTTCACGTCCCCGCGCGAGATGGCCGTCTCGAGCCCCCACGAGTGCGTGTAGCCGCTGATCGGGAGGGCCGAGTCGGAGATCTGGAGCAAACCGAGATTCATGTGAACTCGTGCTCAGAACAGGAAGTAGCGCTGGGTCATCGGCAGCTCGGCGAGCGGCTCGCTGCCGACCTTCTCGCCGTCCACGAACACCTCGTAGGTGTCGGGATCGACGCGGATGTCGGGCGTGGCCTCGTTCCGCTTCATGTCCTTCTTGGTCACGGTGCGGCAGCCCTTGACCGCGATCAGCTCGCGTTCGAGGCCGTACTTCTGCGCGATGCCGGCGTCGATCGACGCCTGCGACACGAAGTTGAAGCTCGACTTCTGGAGCGCCCGGCCGTACGCCGCGAACTGCGGACGCATGTAGACCGGTTGCGGCGTGGCGATCGAGGCGTTGGGGTCGCCCATCTGCGCGGCGACGATCAACCCGCCCTTGACGACGAGGAAGGGCTTGATGCCGAAGTACGCCGGCTCGTAGATCACGAGGTCGGCGATCTTGCCCCCCTCGATCGAGCCGACGTGCTGGGCGATGCCGTGCGTCAGCGCGGGGTTGATGGTGTACTTGGCGACGTACCGCTTCACGCGTTCGTTGTCGTTGCGGACGGTGTCGGTCGAGAGCGGCCCGAACTGGAGCTTCATCTTGTGGGCGGTCTGCCAGGTGCGGACGATCGCCTCGCCGATGCGGCCCATCGCCTGCGAGTCGGAGCTCGTCATGCTGATGATGCCGCGGTCGTGGAAGATGTCCTCGGCGCCGATGGTCTCGGCCCGGATGCGACTCTCGGCGAAGGCGACGTCCTCGGGGATGGAGCGGGAGAGGTGGTGGCAGACCATCAACATGTCGAGGTGTTCGTCGATCGTGTTGACGGTGAACGGCCGGGTCGGGTTGGTGCTCGACGGCAGGACGTTCGGCAGTCCGGCGATGCTGATGATGTCGGGGGCGTGGCCGCCGCCGGCGCCTTCGGTGTGGAAGCTGTGGATCGCCCGGCCGTCGATCGCGGCGACGGTGTCGGCCAGGAAGCCCGACTCGTTGAGCGTGTCGGTGTGGATGGCGATCTGGATGTCGTACTCATCGGCGACCGTCAGGCTGGTGTCGATGACGGCGGGGGTGGTGCCCCAGTCCTCGTGCAGCTTGAGCCCGCAGGCACCGGCCTTGATCTGGTCCTCGAGCGGGCCGGGGAGGCTGCCGTTGCCCTTGCCGAGGATGCCGACGTTGACCGGCAGGCCCTCGAACGCCTGGAGCATCCGCTCGATGTACCAGGGGCCCGGGGTGCAGGTCGTCGCCCAGGTGCCGGTGGCCGAGCCGGTGCCGCCGCCGACCAGGGTGGTGATGCCGCTGGCGATCGCGGTCTCGATCTGCTGCGGGCAGATGAAGTGGATGTGGGTGTCGATGCCGCCGGCGACCACGATCCGGTTCTCGCCCGCGATGATCTCGGTGCCGGGTCCGATCACCAGGCGCGGGTCGACCCCGCACTGGGTCAGCGGGTTGCCCGACTTGCCGACGGCCACGATGCGTCCCTCGCGGATGCCGATGTCGCCCTTGACGATGCCCCAGTAGTCGATGATCACGGCGTTGGTGATCACCAGGTCGCAGTGGGGCGGGCTCATGTGTTCGACGAGCGGGCACTGGTCCTGGCCGTCGCGGATCGACTTGCCGCCGCCGAAGATCGACTCCTCGCCGTAGTCGATATAGTCGTGCTCGATCTCGATGATCAGGTCGGTGTCGGCCAGGCGGATGCGGTCGCCCTTGGTCGGGCCGTACTTCTTCGCATATGCCTTGCGCGAGATCTTGACGCTCATGCGCGGGTGCCTCAGCTCGTGCGTGGAATGGGGGTGGAAGGCCGCCTTTTACGCGGTGGGCTTGTGACCGAAGCCCTGTTCGACGCAGCGCTTGAGGCTCTGCTCGCGGATGTAGGGGTCGTCGAGGCGGCCGTTGACCAGGGCGGCGAAGCCGTAGACGACGCGGCGTCCAGAGTAGGGGATCAGCGCCACGTCCTTGACCTCGCCCGGCTCGAATCGCACGGCGGTGCCGCTGGGCAGGTCGGGCCGCGTGCCGTAGGCCTTCACGCGGTCGAAGACCAGCGCCTTGTTGACCTCGAAGAAGTGATAATGCGCACCGATCTGGATCGGACGGTCTCCGGTATTGTTCACCGAGACGACCACCACGGGGCGACCGGCGTTGAGCTCGATATCGTCGCCGTCGAAGAGATATTCACCCGGAATCATATCTGACCTCCCGTTCGTGACAGGGCCGTGCGGTTTCGCGTCACTCGCGTTCAACGGATGGGGTCATGGATGGTGACGAGCTTGCTGCCGTCGGGGAAGGTCGGCTCGACCTGAATCATCGAGATCAGCTCGGCCACGCCGGGCATGACGTCGGCCTTGGTGAGGATCTCGCGGCCGGCGGACATGATCTCGGCGACCGACTTGCCGTCGCGGGCCAGTTCCATGAGCTCGGCCGTGATCAGCGCGGTGGCTTCCGGGATGTTCAGCTTGAGCCCCCGGGCCTTGCGGCGGCGGGCGACGTCGGCGGCGACGAAGATAAGGAGCTTGTCGCGCTCTTGCGGGGAGAGATTCATCGCTGGATGTTCTCCTGTGGGGCTGCAGGCTCTGGGGAATGCCGGCGGAGGCGATATGGGACGGCTGGGCGATCAGGCCGATTTCGGCCGGAGGTATTTCTCGTCGACCCAGCCGAGCGTGAGCACGATCCAGGTCGCCAGCACGAACGGCGCGGTCAGGGCCGGCAGGCCGATCTTGGGCACCAGCTCCGTGAGTGGTACCGAGATCAGGACGCCCAGCAGGGCCGAGATCAGCGATCGTCTCCAGATGAACAGCGCCACCGCCGGGAGGGTCGCGTTGTAGCTGTAGAGGCCGAGGTTGATGTTCTCGGACAGGAACCGGGAGACCAGCCGCTCGGGGTCGAGCGCCCTCTGGGCGGGCGTGATGTGGTAGTTGGCGATCAGGACGCCGAGGGCCGAGGCGACCACGACCCAGGTCGCGTGCCGCCAGTCGCTCAGGGCGATGCCGACCACGAACAGGATGGCGGTGATCACGTTCGCCTGGAACATGACCTGGCTGACGCCGTTGGCGACCGCGACGAACACGCTGTCCGCGATGTTCGGGTCGCCGGGGCCCACCCACTTCGCACCGAGCCCCGCGCCGATCGCCCAGAGGATCCAGGTCGTGACGATGAAAGGGCTGGTGTAGGTCGGGAACGGCAGGAATTTGCGGAGCAGGTTCGTGAGGATCGTCGCGACCACCGAGCCGACGAGCATCAGGCCGATGCTCGACACGCCCGGCTCGAAGAAGAAGAAGGTCGCGATGCCGACCAGCGTCGAGTTGAAGCCGTAGATCCCGTCCCGGGTCTCGCCTTCGTCGAACTTCAGGAGGAGGGCGGTCGCTGTGCCGAGGGCCGCGCCGACGACGCAGCCCAGGCCCATCAGCGGATTGTTGATTGCGATGCCGACGGCGAAGCAGATGCCGGTCAGCGCGTTCGCCTGGAAGAAAACCTGGCCGATCCCGCGCAGGGTGGAACGAATCGGCAGGGGGATGCCGGCCTCGGTCGAAGCGAGTTTGTCTTGCATATTGTGGAGAGTCCGGGGGCGGCCCCGACGGGCGGCGTCGGGGCCGGGCCTGTTTTCAGGCGAACACATCGACCTTCCCGGTCTTCAGTTCGTAGGTCGCTCCCACGACCTTCAGCTCACCCTTGGATGCGAACTTCGAGAGGATCGGGTCGAGGCCCTTGATGGTCTCGACGCACTTCGCGACGTTGGCGCGGATGACGTTCTCGAGCTTGTCGCCCGGCTTGCCCTCGCAGGCCTTCACGGCCGGGCGGATCGCGTCGACGATGCCGCCGATCGAGCCGGGGAGGGCATCGCTGCTCTCGACGTGGGCGATCGCCGCCTTGACGGCGCCGCAGGCCGAGTGCCCAATCACCATGATGAGTCGGGCGCCGAGTTCCGCCACGGCGAATTCGAGGCTGCCCTTGAGGACCGGGCCGGTGCCGGTGATGATGTTGCCCGCGACCCGGACGACGAAGAGGTCGCCGATCCCCTGGTCGAACACCAGTTCCGGGGCGACGCGGCTGTCGGCGCAGGCGACGATGATCGCCTTGGGCGCCTGGCCCTCGGCCAGCGCGGCGAAGTCCTCGGGGCGGCGACGGGTCAGGAGCGAGGTCGTCCCGCTCATGAACCGCTTGTTCCCCTCAAGGAGCGAGGCGAGCACGTCGTCGGGGGTCGGAGGGGCGGCTTCCGCGGGGGAGGAGCCCATTGAACCGGCCAGGGCCAGGCCGGCAACGGCGCCGGTCGCCTGGACGAAGTCTCGGCGGGAGAGTCGATGCGATCGTCGCATGAGGCTGACCTTCGGTTCTAGGCCGACCTGATCAGTGGGTTGGCCAGTAGGAGATGTGCTGGCCTGCGGAAATGTCACGGATGCCGGCATGATGTGGTTGTTGAGGCCACATGCCTCGCACTGACCGCGTCCGCGTGCGCCGTAAATCTAACGCGTTCGGATTCGTACGGCTAGCACCGACCGCCCCGTTCTCCGAGAATTTTGCCAAACATTCATGCGAACCGAGCATGTCGGCGGGCTGTCACAATGGACCCCGCCGGCCCGGCCCATCGGTTTTACGATTCGGATCGCATCAGAAATAAAGCTGAAACCGCATCCAGAACATATCCACCGCATCCAGACGGCCGCCGTCGCGGGCGGCGATCGGGTCGCCGAACCGGCCGTGGAGCCAGAACATGTACACCTTGACGTACTCATTCCAGTACCAGTTCAGGCCCAACTCGGTCGTGCTGGCCGAACTGGACCAGAGCGCGGGGTCGGCGAACCCTCCGGAGAAGACCTCGTTGCCCAGTCCAAGTCGGCTGAACCGGCCGGCGACTTCCCAGGCGCCCAGGCCGCGTTGCTGGTCCTTCGACGTCGGCAGCAGGGGCCGTCGCGGGTAGAGCCTGGCCCGCCTCTGGATGTGCTCGCCGGTCAGGAAATAGCCGCCGGAGACGTAGAAGCCGCCATACGGCACTCGTGACGGGGCGACGCCCGGTCGTGCGTAGGTCCCGAAGCCATACTGCCATTCGCCTATGACCGAGAGGCTCTTGTAGAAGTAGGCGGCGTGCACCGACCCCACCAGCCTCTGCCCTTGCTCCAGCACGTCGCGGTTGAGGATCAGGAACGGCACCGTCGCCTGGCCGGGGATGGCCGTGTCGGGCGAGCCCCCGGCCATCCGGAAGGCGACGGGCGACGGCGACTGGTCCTGCCGGCCGTAGGCCACCGAGCTGCCGATGTTCAGGTCCTTGAGGACCTCCAGGCCCTCGGCATCCTGGAACGGCCGGGCGTTCAGGAAGCCCACGAAGTCCATCGCCCCGTTGGTGTTCTCGAACGAGTTTCGCGAGCCGTTGAAGATCCCCGCCGCGTAATCCACGCGGTTGTCGAACAGGTAGCCCCACGCCTTGAGCCCGAACTGGCGATTGAGCCCGACGTTGGTCGTGAACAGCGACCGCTCGGGGGTCGGCAGCCAGTAGTTCGAGATCGCGTACTGGTCGTACTGGAGCGGGGTGAAGAACCGGCCGAGGCGGAGCTGGAACTCATCGCGCAGCTTCAGGTTGACATAGGCGTTGAGGATGTTGATATTCCCCAATCCGCGATTGATTGACAACTCATATTGCAGCCACTTCGTGATGTTGCCGTCGAAGAAGATTCGCTGCCTGGGGAGGTAGATGCCGTCGACGCCGCCTCCTGCGGGGATGCGACCGTCGGGGCCCCAGACCCGGCCCTCGAACTGGGATTCGAGGTGAACGCGGAACCGGAACTCCCCATCCTTGTCGTCGAACCGGAACCCCGGGCCGAAGGTCGCCGTCAGCGGGAACCGCGCGCCGGTCGCCGGGGCCGGCGCCTTGATCGTCTTCGCAACGTCGGTCGCGAACTGGCCTTCGGTGTAGTCGGGGACGGGTGAGTCGGACTCGGCCGGGCGTTCATTGTCGACCAGGGCCGCGGCGTCCTTCTCGGCCGACTCGGGGGTCGGAGCGGTCCGGGAGAGGTCCTCGACCTGCTTCACGAGCCGATCGATCTTCGCCTCGCTGTCCCGACGGGTGGTCTCTAACTGCCGTTCCAGCTGGCGGTTGCGCTCCTCCAGCGACCGCAGCCGCTCGGCGATCTCCTCGATCGAGGTCGGAGGGCGACTGGGAGCGGGCGCCGGTGCCTGGGCCCGCGCACCGGCGACGAGGAGCCATCCCCCCAGGAAGGGGAGCAGGCACGACGTCAGGGGCCGGTTGAGGAATGAAGGCGACACGCGACGCTCCGGTAGGCAGGATCGGGTGCCCAGGGGCCCGCCGTCAGGGTCGCGCATCGAGTTGGAGGGGCCGGGGGGATCCCACCCCCGGGCGTGGCAGAGGGTACTTCGGCCCGGGGTCGGCGGCAAGACCAGGTTCGGTTCCACGAGATCCTGCGGATAGCAATGTCTTGTATTGGATAGAATCAACGGTTGAAATGAATTCTCGCCAAAAGACACATCTCCTCTCCCTGTCCGAGGCCGTGCCGGCTAACGCCCCTGCATTCGCGGGGCCCCCAGACATCTCTCCGTTTCGATCGAGGAGGCACCTTGCATCTGCTCCACGTGCTGACGTCCGTCGTGCTGGCCGCGAACATCGGGGCGGCCGCCCAACCCGACCCGGCGTCCCTGATCCCCGCGGTGGCCGAGCAGGTCTCGATGGCCGGCGTCCTCGCCGCGGTCCCCACGGCCGCCCTCCAGGCCGCGCCCCGGTTCACCTACGGCAACGGCGCCCAGGGCTTCGGCTACTACCAGAACCGCGCCCAGGCCGCCCCGCGCCCGCGGACGGTCGGCCCCGGCGCCCGGAACTGGGCCACCGGCAACCGCGTCCCGCTCGCCCGCCCCTGGATGAACGCCCGCTGATCCGCGCTGCGGTCAAGGTGATCCCGACACGTCCCCACATCCCTCGAACCCATCGCACCCGGAGCGCATCCATCCATGTCCGTTTCCCTGAAGACGCTCGCGATCGCCGCGCTGGCGGCGGGCCTGTTCCCCGCCGTCGCCCCGGCCGACGACTGGAAGGCGACGCACGACGCCGCCTGGAAGTCCTACAAGGAAGGCGACATCGAGGCCGCCGATAAGGGCCTCCAGGCCGCCAAGGCCGAGGCCAAGGCCGACTCCGCCGAACTCGCCACCACCCTCGACCACCTCGCCCTGGTCCTGTCCGCCGAGGGCAAGGCCGCCGCCGCCGAGGAAGCCGCCAAGGGCGCGCTGGCCATCCGCACCAAGGGCAAGGGCGCCGACTCCGCCGAGGCCGCCGAGTCCACCGAGACCCTCGCCTGCGTCCTCGACGCCGCCGGCAAGCTCGCCGAGGCCCGCGAACTCCACGCCAAGGCCGCCGAACTGCTCGCGAAGACCGCCGGCCCCGAGTCGGCCGAGCTGGCCGCCGCGCTCGACAACCTGGCCACGGTCGACCACCTCCTCGGCAAGCTCGAACTGGCCGAGGCCGAGTACAAGAAGGCCCTGGCCATCCGCGAGAAGGGCAAGGCCTCCGACCTCGCCCCGACCCTCCACAACCTGGGCGCCCTCTACATCGACACCAAGTCGTATGACAACGCCGAGGCCGCCCTCAAGAAGGCCCTGGCCATCCGCGAGAAGGAACTGGGCGCCGAGCACCCGGACGTCGCCGCGAGCCTCGAAGCCCTCGGCTGGCTCAAGAAGCTCCAGGGGAACCCCAAGGAGGCCGAGCCGATCCTCAAGAAGGCGTTCGACCTCTACGTGCTCGACCTCGGCACGGATCACCCGCACACCGCCCGCGCCCTGGCCAAGCTCGGTGCCGTCACTTGCGACAAGGGCGAGCACGAGCAGGCCGCCACCCTCTGCAAGAAGGCGGTCGAACTCCTCGGTGCCGCCGGCGTCCCCTCCGCGGAACTCGCCGACGCCATGGACGACTACGCCGACGTCCTCAAGAAGGGCGGCAAGGCCGACGAGGCCAAGGCCGTCGCCGAGAAGGCCGCCGCGCTCCGCTCCGACAAGAAGTGAGCCCGGCGGATCCCGGCCGCTCCTGAGGTTCCGCCTCTATCGAAAGGTCCTCCGGCCCGGCCGGGGGACCTTCTTTCGTTTCCGCCGCGTCCGATCCATCGATCCGCCGGATGCTGCAGTCACCGAGGCGAGTTGCGAGGAACCGGAGAGTCCCCGGGCATTCGAAAACGAAAGGAAGACGGCCGCCGCGGAGCGTCCGTCCTCCTGAAACGTTCGGCCGAATCAGCCGAGACCGATCAATACTGATCGGCGCTGATGACCTCGCCGGCGCCTCGGGTGATCAGGCTGGCGAAGATCCGGATGTTGACCGATTCCTTGACGAACTTGACCGAGCCGTCGCCGAAGAGGAAGTTGGCCCCGCCAGGGTGGAAGCCGAAGGCCTCGCCGGTGCCTTCCGAACCGTAGTAGGGGTACGGGAAGGTCGCGCTGCCGATGTTCTCGCCGTTGGTGCAGTTCAAGGGGCAGGGGCCGGGGAAGACCGAGCCGTCGAGGCTGCTGCCGTCGATGCTGAAGTCGCTGGCCGGGCGGCACCAGCCGCCGGCGTTGACGCGGACGCTGGTCAGGCCACCCTGGACCGTACGGCCCCCCTTGCGGACGACATACGGACGGCCGGCCGACTCGGCGAAGGCGATGGTATTCGACAGGCCGTCGGTGGCCTCGGCGAGCTTCGGCTTCTGGTTCTTCGGCAGCAGGCCGGTCCACGGGCCGATGGTCGTCGTGTCGCCGGCGGCGCCCACCAGGCCGAGGCCGGTCGAGCCGAGGCGGAGGTCCACGCCGAGCGTCGGTGAGTAGTCGGTCAGGGCGGCGACGTTCGGCGCCCACGGCCCCGCCGGGATCAGCTGGGGGTCGCCGTCCAGCGTGGTGTCGGCGACCGCGTTCGACGGGCAGAGCAGCGAGCCGATCTTGCTCTTCACCGAGGTCGAATTGTCCGCCGCGCTCCAGTTCACGGACTGGTTGTAGGCGTTGAAGACGTTCGTCTGCTCGAAGTAGGGCAGCATGAACGTCAGGGCCGCGATGCGCGGGGCGGTCGTCGCGCCGCCGGGCCGGGCGCTCGACGGGAGCTGGTTGTTCACGTCGTGGAAGTTATGCAGCGCGATGCCGAGCTGCTTGAGGTTGTTGACGCACTGGATCCGCCGGGCCGCCTCGCGGGCGCTCTGTACGGCGGGCAGGAGCAGGGCGATCAGGACCGCGATGATGGCGATCACGACCAGAAGCTCGATCAACGTGAAACCGCGACGACGATGGCGCATGGGGTTCGTCCCCTCCTGGTAAGGGCACCCCCGGATGGACGTCCGGGGAAATGAAAATCCGATCACTTCTTGCCGCTAATCGACTGTTCGGGCAGGTCGTTCGACCCCTCCTTGATCTGGATCTTCCAGGGGGAGGAGTCCTTCGAGGCGTACTGGGCGGGCACGAGGTTCGGCCCGGGGACGAAGTCGCCGCCCCGCTTGATGATCTTGTTCCACGAGACCGTCGCGGCGTAGTCGCCGGCCGGCGCCCCGTCGTCCGCCTCGTAGGTGGTGAGCTTGAACGACCCGTCGGCCTTCACCGTACCCCGGGGCCGAATCTCCTCCGAACCGGTCGACTTTGCCGGGTAGAGGATCACGAGCGCCCCTTCGGGCACCTCGCCGTTGACCGTCACCTTGCCGCCGGCGGGGAAGACGGTGACCCGCCCCTCCTGGCCGCCGCAACCGAGGGCCGCCAGCAGCGCGAGACAGGCCGTCGACCTCGCCCAGGCCTTCGCACTCGCCAGCCGGACGCTCGATTCGCTTCGTTCCATGGGTCACTCAAGAGCGGGGTTCAACTCGCGAGGTAACGCCTCGCCGCCTCAATGGGGACGAATATTCCCTGATCTGATCGGATTGGTCAAGATCAAAACTCGATCTTTTTAGTAATGATAGTCGAGATTGAGTCGACCGATTCAGTCAGGAATGTAATCGGCTCCCGGAAAACGGGCAAGGCCAGCCGACCCGGGCGGGGCGACTGGCCTTGGAATGGGGAGGCGGACGAAGACGGATGGGGACCTCACTCGGGGTCGAGGGCCTTGAGGTCGTCGGGGACGAACAGGCCGTTGACCCGGATCGGCACGCCGTCGAACGCGATGGTGCCGCCGCCGAAGTCCTCGCGCTGGATCTGGACGAGGTCCCAGTGGATCTTGGAGCGATTGCCGTTGTCGGCCTCGTCGTAGGCGTTGCCGGGGGTGAAGTGGAAGCTGCCGGCGATCTTCTCATCGAAGAGGATGTCGCGCATGGGCTTCAACACCCTTGGATTGCACCCGATCGACCACTCGCCGATGTACGACGCCCCCTCGTCGCTCTCGAAGATCCGGCGCAGCCGCTCGGAGTCGCCGCCGGCGCAGTCGGCCTTGACGATCCGGCCGTCCTTGAACTCCAGGCGGATCCCGTCGAACGACGCCCCCTGGTAGATGGTCGGGGCGTTGAACGTGACGTGCCCCTGGACCGAATCCCGGACCGGGGCGGTGAAGACCTCGCCGTCAGGGATGTTCATCTCGCCGGCGCAGGGGATCACGGGGATGCCTTCGATCGAGAACCGCAGATCCGTCCCCGGCCCCGTGATGTGAACATCACGCGCGGCGTTCATGCGATCGACCAGCGGCCTGAGGGCCTTCGCCAGCCGGGGATAATCCACGCAGCAGGCGTCGAAGTAGAAGTCCTCGAACGCCTCGGTGCTCATGCCGGCCTGCTGGGCCATGCCGGGGCCGGGGAGGCGGAGGACGCACCACTTCGTCGACTTGATCCGGCAATCGAAGTGCACCGGGCGCTGGACGTGATCGTTGAAGAGGTTCATCTTTTCCGATGGGACGTCGAACATCTCGCTGATGTTCCGCGACCCGCGCAGGGCGATGTAGGCGGTCAGCTGCTCCATCCGGGCCCTCTCGACGCGGCCCCAGAGTTCCATCGAGGCCGCGTTGCCCCGGCGGATCAGCTCGCGGACCACCCTCGTGTCCTTGGTCTCGACCAGGACCGTCGCCCCCCGGGCCGTCGCCTTCCGGACGATTTGCCGGGCCAGGGTCGTGTCCTCGGCGTCGAAGCACTCGATCAGGAGCCGGTCGTCGGGCCCGAGCCTCGTCGAGTGCTGCACCAGAATCTCCGCGAGCGTCTCCCAGCGCGAATCGGCCATCGCATCATCCCTTCTTGATCGGAATAATCTCCACGGACGGTCGCCATCGTCCCCGAATCCGCCGCCGAGGACAACCGGGGTTGCCCCCCGGGGCGGGCGGCTGTACGCTCAGGAACCGTCCGAGTGCCCCCGTCCCGCCACTCCCTCCCGACCCTCGACCATGACCAACCCCTTCGACCTCACCGGCAAGGTCGCCCTCGTGACAGGCGGCAACGGCGGCATTGGCCTGGGCATCTCGCGAGGGCTCGCTCGCGCCGGCGCGAAGGTCGCCGTCCTCGGCCGCAAGCCCGAGAAGACCCGCGAGGCCGCCGAACAGGTCAGGGCCGAGTTCGGCGTCGAGACCCTGGCGATCGTGGCCGACGTCACCAACCCAGCCGACGCCGAACGTGCGATTGCCGAGACGCTGGCCACGTTCGGCCGGCTCGACATCCTGGTGAACAACGCCGGCATCAACATCCGCAAACAGCCACACGACCTCACGATCGACGACTGGCATCAGGTGCTGGAGATCAACCTGTCGAGCGTCTTCCTGCTGTCGAAGGCGGCCTATCCGTCGCTCAAAGGGGTCGGCGGCGGGAAGATCATCAATATCGGCAGCATGACCTCGATCTTCGGGGCCAGCTTCGCCTCGGCCTACGCGGCGACCAAGGGGGGCGTGGTCCAGTTCACCAAGAGCCTCGCCCTGGCCTGGGCGGCCGACAACATCCAGGTCAACGCGATCCTCCCCGGCTGGTTCGACACCGAACTGACGCAGGGCGCCCGGCGCCAGATCGAGGGGATGCACGAGAAGGTCCTCGCGAGGATCCCGGCCGGGCACTGGGGCCACCCGGACGAGATCGCCGGCACGGCCGTCTGGCTGGCGAGCAAGGCCAGCGACTACGTCACGGGCGTCGCGGTGCCGGTCGACGGCGGCTTCTCCTCGACCATGATCTGATGCTCAAACCCTCGCGCGAAAGGATCTCGACGCGTCTCATGCCCGACGACCCCGACGGCACGACCTCCCGCCGCGTCGGCCCCGGCCTCTGGATGCTCACCGGGGCCGTCTTCTTCGCGCTCATGGGGGCGTTCACCCACGCGATCGGCGACCGCTGCCCCTGGCTCCTGATCGCCCTCTGCCGGGCTCTGTTGATGTTCGTCACGGCCCTGACGCTCGCCTCGATCGGCCGCGTCCGGCTCGTGGTCTTCGACCCGCCGACGCTCTGGCAGCGCAGCCTGGCCGGGACGTTCAGCCTCTTCTGCAACTTCTACTCGATGACCCGGCTGCCGATCGGCGACGCGCTCACGCTTGCCAATACGTATCCTATCTGGATCGTCCTGGCGACCGCCGTCATCGTCGGCCGCAGCCCCAGGGCGGTGGACCTGATCGGCGTGGCGTGCGGGATCGTCGGCGTGATCCTGATGCAGCGGCCCGAGCTGACGGGCGACAGCTTCGCCGTCGGCATCGCCCTGCTCGGGGCCGTCGCCACCTGCTTCGCCATGCTCGGCCTTCACAAGCTCAAGGATGTGGATCCGAGGGCGGTCGTGGCCCACTTCTCGGGCGTGGCCACCCTCATCACGAGCGCCTTCATGCTGGCGCAAGGACGCGCGATCCCGTCCTCGACCTGGGAGCCCTGGACCCTGCTCATGCTGCTAGGCGTGGGGATGAGCGGCACGGTCGGTCAGCTCTGCCTCACCCGGGCCTACGCCTCGGGCCCGCCCACGCGGCTGTCGGTCATCGGGCTCAGCCAGGTCGTATTCGCGCTGGCGTTCGACGTGCTCCTCTGGGATCGGCGGTTCCCCGCACTGAGCGTCGTGGGGATCCTGCTGGTGCTCTCGCCGGCCGTGTGGCTGTCGCTGCGACGCGGCCGGATCGAGCCCGAGGAACAGGATGAGCGGATCATTTCGGAGCCGGAGCGTTGAGCCACTTCGACCGCTCGGCCTGGGCCGCCGGGCCCGCGTCGGGGTCAAGCTCCAGCTTCCACGAGGTCGACGGCTCTCGCCCGAACTTGAGGGGCAGCTTCACCAACCGCTCCCGCCTGGCGATCAGCAGCGTCACCGACTCGTCGGGCCGGTAGTGCTCCAGGCGGGCGTTGAGCTGCTCGGGCCGGACCCGATAGTCGTCGATGGCCAGGATCTCGTCGCCGACGTTCAGGCCCGCGTCCGCACCCGGGGATCCGCGACGGACCGACGCGACGACCAGCGCCCCGCCTTCGCCCTTGGTGCCGACACCGATCCACGCCTTGGTGCTCGTCTCCGGCTTGGGCGGCGGGAAGCGGAGGCCGAAGGTCGAGAGCGACCCGGCGTAGTCGAGTTCCTCGGTGGTTTCGAGGGCATGCTTGAAGAATCCCGACAGGTCCTTCCCGGCGACTTCCTGCGCCACGGCCTTGAACTCGGCCGAGGTGTAGCCCTTCTCGCCGGCGTAGCGGCTGTACGCCAGGCGCATGACGTCGTCGAGCGACTTCTTGCCGCCGGTGGCCTTGCGGATCTCGCCGTCGAGCAGGAAGCCGACGACGGCGCCCTTGGTGTAATAGCTCACGCCCGAGTTGGCCGAGTTCTCATCGGGGCGGTAATACTTGATCCAGGCATCATACGAGGAATTCTCCAACGGCTGGGCCAGCCGGCCCGGTGTGGTTTGCAGGTCCTCGATGTCGCCGAGCGGCTTGTCGGGGTTGCTGGAGAGCGGGTCGCCCGCGAGGTATTCCTCGACGCTCATCAAGCCCGTGCGCCGGGTGAACAGCCGGCCGTAGTATTCCGTCAGGCCCTCGGCGACCCAGAGCGACCGGGTGTGGTTCTCGTTCTCGTAGTCGAACGGCCCGAGTTCGACCGGGCGGAGCCGCTTGACGTTCCAGACGTGGAAGAACTCGTGCGAGACGAGATTCAACCAAGACACATATTTCTTCCTGTGCCTCTGCGCCCAGCGGCTGGCCATGAGCACGGTCGAGTTCTTGTGCTCCAGCCCGCCGCGGGTCTCGGTCAGCAAGTTGATGAACACATAACGATCATAGGGTAGCGAGCCCCAGAACCGGAGCTGCTCCTTGACGATCGCCTCGACATCCTTCGCCGACGCCGGCCCGTCCCAGATGCCGCCTTCGCCCTCGTTGACGAGGTAATGCGGCTTGCCGTCGACCTGGAACTCATAGACCGCCGGGTTGCCCGCCAGGATCGGCGAATCCACCAGCGTATCGAAATCCGACGCCCTGTACGCGTGCGGCTGACCGGCGATCGGAACCAGCCCGCTGATCGATTTCTTCCAGCGCGCGGGGATCTCCAGCCGGACCTCGTGCGGACGGTTCATGCCCTGGCCGACGACCGAGAGGAAGACCGACGACCCATTGATCAGGGCGAAATCCTCGTCGGCCCAGCTCGTCCGGACGGAGAGCTCGCGGCAGTAGACGCGGTAGCGGACGTGGACGGTGGCGGCCCCGCCGGTGGCCACTTTCCAGCGGTTCTTGCGCGACTTGGCGACGGCCAGCAGCTTGCCAGGCCCTGCGTCGGCCGTGACCTCCTCGACGTTGCGGGCGAACTCGCGGACGAGGTACGAGCCCGGGGTCCAGACGGGCATAAACAGCTCGACCTCGGCCGCGCCCCCGGTCGGGACCTCGGCCTCGACGGCGAGGTAGTGGCTCGACGGGTTGGCGATGCGGACCTGGTATCGGATCGGGGCGGCGTCGGCGGCGACGGTGGTTGTGGCTGACATTGCGAGGAGGATTCCGGTGGCGAGGAGGAGGCGGAGCCTTGGGAGCATCGGGCCCTCGGGTGGGGTTCGAAGCGTCGGGCCGGGGATGCCCTGGCGATGAGATCGAGCCCCGGCCCGACACAGCGTAACAGCATCGCTCGCCGCCATAAACGTCCCAGCCACCCGGAAAGGTCTCCGCGGTCGCGACGTTCCCGTCGAGGGGCTCCAAGGGCAGCAATCCATGGGGCCGGTCGAGGCTTTGCGATCGAGGACGATGCCGCTACCCTGGGGGCGGACGCTCGCACACGAATCGAGGCCCTCATGAACGCGGACGAACTCAAGGCGCTCCAGACTCCCCTCAAGGCGAAGTATCGCGACGCCCCCGAGTCGGCCCTGGCGACCCTCAGGGCGGAGGGGACGGTGGTGGTCGATTCCGTCAGTTGCCGGATCGAGGCCAATCACGGGACCGTCAACGCCGGGCTCCACCCCGCCACCGGCGGCGACGGTTCGTGGGCCTGCTCCGCCGAGATGCTCCTGGAGGCGCTCGTCGGCTGCGCGGGCGTGACCCTCGGCGCGGTCGCGACGGCGATGGCGATCCCCCTGCGGAAAGCGAAAGTCGTGGCCGAGGGGACGCTCGACTTCCGGGGCACGCTGGGGGTGAGCAAGGAGACCCCCGTCGGGTTCCGTTCGGTCGCGATCCGCTTCGAACTGGACACCGACGCCCCCCGCGAGCAGGTCGAGACGCTCGTCCGACTGGTCGAGCGGTACTGCGTCGTGTTCCAGACCTTGAAGACCCCCACGGAGCTGACGACCGAATTACGCCTCAACGGCATTGGCTGATATCATCAATTAGTAAAGACCCGCAGATAATGATCTAACTTGGGTCATCGAGCGCTGGGCGCGGGTCTCAGGACCCCGCCCCGCGGTGATCGAAGGAGGCGACCGAACCGGGTCTCCAGACCGAAATAATCGGGCCAGGGACCGGGTCTGGAGACCTGGTCCTGTGGTAGGGCGCGTCGTAGGTTTGAGGCGCGGTCTGGAGACTCTCGCCCAACGCATCGGGCGGTCGCCAGGGGGATGTGCGGCGGATACAATGCGGGGAATCGTAACGATCGGGTACGACGCGGTTCACGACGGGATGAGTCATGACGCAGTCGATTCAGGACTTGAGGCAGGAATACACCAAGGCCGAGCTGCTGGAGTCGAACGCGGCATCGAGACCGTTCGAGCAGTTCGGGAGGTGGTTCGATGAGGCCTTGAAGGCGGAGGTACCGGAGCCGAACGCGATGACGCTGGCCACGGTGGATGCCGATGGGCAACCGTCGGCGCGGATCGTCTTGATGAAGGGGCTCGATGACAGGGGAATGACGTTCTTTACCAACTACCTGAGCCGCAAGGGGCGGGAGATCGCGGGGAATCCGAAGGCGGCGCTGGTGTTCTTCTGGCCGGACCTGGAACGTCAGGTGCGGCTGGAGGGGACGGTCGAGAAGGTATCGGAGGCGGAGTCGGACGACTACTATCAGAACCGGCCGAGGGGGTCGCGGCTGGGGGCGTGGTCGTCGGTGCAGAGCGCGGTGGTGCCGGGACGCGAGGCGCTGGAGGATCGGCTCAAGGAACTGGCCTCGCAGTACGGCGAGGGGCCGATCCCCCGTCCGCCGCACTGGGGGGGATATCGGCTTGTCCCTCATATGTTCGAGTTCTGGCAGGGGCGGCCGAGCCGATTGCATGACCGGCTGAGGTATCGGGTGGCGGGCGGGATCTGGGTGGTGGAGAGGTTGTCGCCCTGATGGAAAATGCAAACGCCCGCCGCATTGACTGGTGAATGCGGCGGGCGTGGATGTTTTCAGGTCGTCAAATGTTGTGGTGAGCGGTGCCCACCTTACTTGTCGATCTTGAGCTTGGGGTGGGCAGCCTGGAGCTTCTTGATGCCTTCGGGGGTGACCTTGGTGCCGTAGAGGTAGAGTTCCTTGAGGTCCTTCAGATCCTTGAGCTGGTCGAGGCCGGCGTCGGTGATGCCGGTGCCGACGAGGCTGAGGATCTGAAGACCTTTGAGTTCCTTGATGTGGGCGAGGCTGGCGTCGGTGAGCTTGGTGTCGACGGCGTAGAGCTTCTTGAGGCTCGAAAGGCCCTTGAGCTTGGCCAGGCCGGCGTCGGTGACCTTCGTGCCGTTGAGGGTGAGCTTGTTGATCTTCGTGAGGCCGGTCACGAGGCCGAGGGCGTTGTCGTCGGCGGGGGTGGTGGCGAAGTTGATGGTCAGGACGGGCTTGCCGGGGGCCTTGTCGTCGCGGTCGACGCGGCCGCCGAGCTTCTGCACCTCGAGCGCGGCCTTGTCGTCCTGCGCGTCGGCGAACGCCGGGCCGGCGGTCATCACGCCGAGGGCGAGGGCCAGCGCGACGTTGCGTGGGCGGGTGAACATCATCGTTGGTGTCCTGTCAAACGTCGGGTGGGAGAGGCCGACCCCGGTTCGGGTCAGCGGGATTTGAGGTGGCGGTCGGCGAAGGCGATCCAGACGTCCCAGTCTTCCGGGAGGACGTCGTGCTTGCCGGGCCGCATGTGGTATCCGATGGTGCTGAGGATCCGCTCGTTGACCCTCGGCATGTCCTGGGTGGCGATCCCATCGGTGCCGAGGAGTTTGTAGATTGGATCGGCCTTGGCGGCGCCGAGGAATTCGCCCTTCGGGTCGGCCCAGGCGTCATCCTGCGCGGAGCAGACGAGGACGGGCCGGGGGGCGATGAGTCCGATCAATTGGTGCTGATCGAAGGGCATCGCCTCCTCGCGGTCGTTGTAGGCCCTGTAGTTGCCGCAGAACCAGTGGGGGAAGCTGGTGTTGATGCGAGCGACCGACTCGCCGAAGACCCGCTTGCTGAGCGCGGCCCCGCCGCAGCCGGAGTCGTTGCTGATAACGATCGCGAACCTCGGGTCGGTCGCGCCGGCCCACAGGGCGGCCTTGCCGAGCCGGGAGTGGCCGTGGACGATGGCCCGGGTCGGGTCAAGGTCGTCGGTGGTGCCGGCGTAGTCGAGGGCGCGGCTGAGGCCCCAGGCCCAGGCGCCGATGGCGCCCCAGGCGTCCGGGGGACGGGGTCCGGAGGAGGGTTGGTCGAACAGCGGGTGGACGCCGTTCCTGTAGCCATCGTCGTAGTCGGGGTCGAGGTCGCCGTAGTACGCGGTGGCCACGCCGTAGCCGGCGGCCACGGCCTTGTCGACCGACCAACGCGTCCGCTCGCCGCCGCGCGAGGCCTCGGTTGCGCGGTTCTTCTTGTAGGCCCCGTTGGGCGTGTCGCGGAACCAGCCGGTCGGCAGGGGGATTCTCGGGTCGGGGGCGACCGCGTGGTTGCCGCCGAAGTTGAGGCCGACGAAGAACGGCACCTTGCCCCGCGCCGTCGCGGGGACGTAGACCATCAGGTCCATGGCCGGGGGGTTGGGACCATCTCCGAAGGAGAGCCGGACGATCCGACGCGTCGCCTTGCCGTCCATGACGGGCGTCGGCTTGCTGGTGATCTGCGAGGCGATCTTCACCTTCGCGGTCGGCATCTTGCCGAACATCTGGGTTTCGAAGAGGTTCAGGACCTCGGCGCGGCCTCGCGAATTCCAGTCGGCGGCATCCTTGACCCGCTGGCCCCGGGGGAGCAGGAGCGGGTCGGGCAAGGTATAAGGCGGGACCTGGGATTCCTCCTCGTTGATCTTGCGGATCTCCTGAGCCCCGGAGGGCGCGGGAGATCCGGCGAAGATCGAGCCGAGGAGCAAGGGAGCGATCCATCGGGAGAGCGGCATGGGTGGGCTCCGGGGATCAGGCGAGGATCGCCTTCACAGGCGCGTGATCCTCAACCCCGGTGAGCCGCATGTCAAGGCCCTGGAACTTGTAGGTCAGCCGCTTGTGGTCGATGCCCATGCAGTGCAGGATCGTGGCGTTGAGGTCGTGGATGTGGACGGGGTCCTTCACGACGTTGTAGGAGAAGTCGTCGGTCTCGCCGTGGACGACGCCCCCCTTGATGCCGCCGCCGGCCATCCAGATCGAGAAGCAGCGAGGATGGTGGTCGCGGCCGTAATTCTCGCGGGTGAGGGCCCCCTGGCAGTAGACCGTGCGGCCGAACTCGCCGCCCCAGACGACGAGGGTCTCGTCGAGAAGGCCACGCTGCTTGAGGTCGGCGATCAGGGCGTAGGCGGCCTGGTCGGTGTCCTTGCACTGCTTGGGGATCTCGCCCGCCAGGTCGGCGTGCTGGTCCCAGCCGCGGTGGAAGATCTGGACGAACCGCACGCCGCGCTCGGAGAGCCGTCGCGCGAGCAGGCAGCTCGCGGCGAAGGTGCCGGGCCTCGTCACATCGGGCCCGTACATATCCAGGACCGACTTCGGCTCGCGCGAGATGTCGGCGAGGTCGGGGACGGAGGTCTGCATCCGGAAGGCCATCTCGTACTGCGCGATCCGGGCGCGGGTCTCGGGGTCGCCGACCTCGTCCAGGTGCTTCTGGTTGAGACGGCCGAGGGAGTCGAGCATGCGGCGACGCGTGTTCGCATCGACACCCGATGGGTTCGTGAGGAAGAGGACCGGATCCCCCTGCGAGCGGAGCGCGACACCCTGGTGCTTGCTGGGGAGGACGCCGGAGCCCCAGAGGCGGTTGTAGAGGGCCTGGGCGTCCTTGCGGGCGGACCAGGTGGAGGTCATGACGACGAACGCCGGCAGGTTCTGATTCTCTGTGCCGAGTCCGTACGACAGCCACGAGCCGAGGCTGGTGCGTCCGGGAAGCTGGTTGCCCGTGCAAATATACGTGACCGCCGGGTCGTGATTGATAGCCTCGGTCCAGACCGAGCGGACGACGGCGAGTTCGTCGGCGACCTTCGCGGTGTGCGGGAGCAGCTCGCTCATGTACGTGCCGCACTGGCCGGCCGGGTTGAACTTGTACTTCGACGGCGCGACCGGGAACCGCTTCTGGCCGCTGGTCATCGTCGTGAGACGCTGGCCGTTGCGGATGGACTCGGGCAGGTCCTTGTCGAAGTGCGCGCCGAGCTTGGGCTTGGGGTCCCAGAGGTCGAGCTGCGAGGGCCCGCCGTTCATGAACAGATAAATCGCCCGCTTCGCCTTGGGGGCGAAGTGCGGCAGGCCGTCGAGCCCGCCGAGTGGCGACGAGTCGAAGGCGGCCTGGGCGGGCGACGGCAGCATGCTCGCCAGCGCGGCGGTGCCGAGGCCGAGGGCCCCCTTCCGGAAGAAGTGGCGACGCGTGAGGGCCTGCTGATATTCGAGAATCGGGTCCATCGGGAGACGGCTCCGTTTCGAGGGTGTGGGAAGGTGTACGACCGCCGCCGGCGCTATTCCTTGTTGACCGCCTCGTCGAGGTTGAGGACGAGGTTGGCGACCATGGTGGTGGCCGCGAGTTCGGCGGGGTTGAGCGCGGGGTCGGGCTTGGTCTCGCCGAGGTGGATCAGCTTCTTCGCGTCGGCCGCGTCCTTGCCGTAGACGGCGAGGTTCTCCTCGTAGAGGTGGAGGAGTTCCGACATTTCCGACTCGTCCGGCTTGCGGGCGACCAAGAGGCGGAACATCAGCGTGAGCCGATCCTTCGGGTTGGCGCCACCCTCCTTGATCGAGCGTTCGGCCAGGGCGCGGGCGGCCTCGACGTACTGGGTCTCGTTCATGAGGAGGAGGGCCTGGAGCGGGGTGTTGGTCCGCTCGCGGCGCACCATGCACGCCTCGCGCGAGGGGGCGTCGAAGGTGGTCATCTGGGGCGGGGGGCTGGTCCGCTTCCAGAAGGTGTAGAAGCTCCGGCGGTGGACCTTCTCGCGGCCGGTGTCGGCGGTGAATTTGGCCGTGTTGCTATCGACATATCCCACGGCCTCCCAGAGCCCGGCCGGCTGGGGCGGCTTGACGCTCGGCCCGCCGACGCGTTCGATCAACAGGCCGGAGGCGAAGAGGGCCTGGTCGCGGATGTTCTCGGCATCCAGGCGATAGCGCGCTCCCCGGGAGAGCAGGCGGTTGGCGGGATCCTTCGCCAGGCGGTCCTTGGTGACCTTCGACGATTGCTGATAGGTGGACGACAGGGCGATCCTGCGCAGGAATTTCTTGATGTCCCAGCCGTCCTCGCGGAAGCTGACGGCGAGCCAGTCGAGGAGTTCGGGGTGGCTGGGGGGCTCGCCCTGGAGGCCGAGGTCCTCGACGGTCTTGGCCAGGCCGGTGCCGAACATCTGCTGCCAGAGGCGGTTCGCCTCGACGCGGGAGACGAGGGGGTTCTCGGGGGCGACCATCCACTTCGCCAGTCCGAGGCGGTTGGCCGGCGCGCCCTTGGGGAGCGGGCCGAGGAAGGCCGGCGGGGCCCGGTCGACCTTGTCTCGCTTGCGGTCGTACTCGCCGCGGTCGAGCATGAAGGCCTGCTTGATCTCCGCTCGTTCCTTGAAGACCAGGGTGGTCGGGATCTCATCGTTGATCTTGTTCCGTCGCTGCTGGGCGTCGACCAGTTGCTTCTGGAAGGTGCCGAGCGACGAGCGGGCGGGGGCGTAGGCGTTCTCGACGAAATAGGCGCGGAGCTGCTTCGCCTGCGCGTCGGAGCGGGCCTTGCGGTCGAGCTTGACGACGGCCTGGATGTCGGCGGGGAGGCCGTCGCCCTTCTTGACCTTCTGGGCACGGACCCAGGAGGCGAGGGATTCGTACGTCTGGCCGTCCTGCGGGGTGTAGGTTTCGAGGCCGGCCTTGTCCCAGTAGGCGGTGCCGCCGTGCTGGGTGAAGGCGAGGCCGTGGACCTCGATGCCCTTCCTCAGGCCGACCTGGGCGACGGGCACTTCCAGGCGGACCCACTTGCCGGTCGGGGGGAGTTCGCCGATCTTCCTGCGCTGGGGCCCTTCGTCACGGCCCCAGTCGATCAGGTTCTGGCCCCAGTAGGCCCGGTGGTTCCAGCCCTCGGTGTTCCACTGGAGCATGATCTCCTTAGGCGGATTGATCGGATCCAGGAACACATAAGCAAAGAAGACGTCGCCGTCGCCGACCTTGAGCTTGGGCCGGGCTTCGGAGAAGACGACCTGGGTGATGTCCTTGCCGTCTCGGATCGGGACCGACGCCTTGCCGCTCGCGACCGGGGCGTCGGGCTCGCCGCCGAAATTCCAGGGCAGGGGGCCTTCGACCTTGGCGCCCTGGGGCAGGGCGTCGTCGACCCAGACGTAGTCGGCGCGCCTCGCGTATTCGCCCTCGGCGGCGTCGCGGGAGTCGTCATACTTGATGGTGGCGACTTCCTTCTTGATCGCGTCGCGGAGCTTCGCGATCTCGGCGTCGGCCGAGGCGAGGGCCTTCGTCTGCTGGGCGCTCGGGACCTGCACGATGGGCTGGTGCTTCGAGATGTTGCCGTCGAGAGGACTGCCCTCGATGTTGTTGAAGAAGGCGAAGAACTGGTAGTAGTCCTTCATCCGGATCGGATCATATTTGTGATCGTGGCAGCGGGCGCACCCGACGGTGAGGCCGAGGAAGACGGTGCCCGTGGTGTCGATCCGATCGACGACGTTTCGGACGTAGACCTCTTCCTCGATCGAGCCGCCCTCGCTGGTGGTGACGTGGTTGCGGTTGAACCCGGTGGCGACGATCTGGTCGAGGGTGGCGTTGGGGAGCAGATCGCCGGCGATCTGCTCGACGAGGAACTGGTCGAATGGCTTGTTGTTATTGAATGCGTTGATGACCCAGTCGCGGTACGGCCACATCTCGCGGTAGTTGTCGAGGTGGAGGCCGTGGGTGTCGCCGTAGCGGGCGGCGTCGAGCCAGAGTCGGGCCGAATGCTCGCCGTAGCGCGGGGAGGCGAGCAGGCGGTCGACGACCTTCTCGTAGGCGTTTGGCGAGTGATCGGCGAGGAAGGCATCGACCTCGGAGGGGGTCGGGGGCAGGCCGGTCAGGTCGAGGGTGATGCGGCGGATCAGGGTGATCCTGTCGGCCGGGGCGGAGGGGGTGAGCCCCTCGGATTCGAGCCGGGCGAGGATGAAGCGGTCGATGGGGTTCCTGGCCCAGTTCGCGTCCTTGACCTTCGGCTCGGGGGCCTTCGTGGGGGTCGCAAACGCCCAGTGTTCCCTCCAGGGGGCCCCCTGGGAGACCCAGCGCTCCAGGGTGGAGATCTGGTCCTTGCTCAGGGGCTTGTGGAAGGCCGGCGGGGGCATGACCTCGTCGGCGTCCTTCGATTTGACTCGCTGGAGGGCCTCGGAGTCGTCGGCCTTGCCGACGACGAACGCGGCGGCGCCGTTGCGGAGGGCGAAGGCGTCCTCGCGTCGGTCGAGCCGGAGCTTGGCCTTGCGGGACTTCTCGTCGGGCCCGTGGCAGGAGAAGCAGTGATCGGCCAGGATGGGCCGGATTTCGCGGTTGAAGTCGACGGGCTTCGCGGAGTCGGCGGCGCGGGCGGCCGGAATCCAGGCGGATATCGCGAGGAGGGCGCCGAAGACGGCGGGGACGCGGCCCCGTGGCGAACAGAGGACGTTCCGCATTCGCGATGGCTCCCCGGGTCGTCGAAGCAGTGGGCGGACGGGCAAGGTGGGTCCGCCGATCGTCTCTTCTACGATCGGACGGCGTCGCCGGCCCGGATGTTCTGGAAAACAACCGGCGCGGGCGGGCGGGTCTCAATCACTCGCATTGAATGATTGTTGCACAAACCGGCGGGCGGGTCAGCCCCCCTGATCCGCCGATGGGTGCGCCTCGCAACGAAAACGCCCCGGCGCGACGGGTGTCGCGCCGGGGCGTGGATAGGTCAAACGACGTCGAGGACCTTACTTCTTCCGGGGCCCCTGGGGGACGGCCTTCGGGCCGACGACGGGGACGACGATCGAGGCCGAGGAGGAGGTAGCCTGGGTCCTGGTGAAGAACGGCGGGGTGGTCAGGACGCTGAAGACGTCGCCGAACTTGCCGAAGCCGGTGATCGTGTTGATCAGGGTCCGGCCGTCGCCCCGGCCATTCGAGCGCTGGACCGTGCCGCCGATCTTCGAACGGCGGGGGGTGATCCCGATCAGGTTGAGCAGGCTGCCCTCGCCGCTGGCACCCCGGGTCAGCGACATCAGGCCGCCGCCGGTGAGTTTGACGGTCACGGCATCTCCGTTGGAGTCGATGTAGCGGAGGTTGCTGCCGAGGGCGTTGAAGGCGAGGTAGTTGCCGCCGGCGGTGCCGTTGGCGTCGCCGTCGAGGACGTTGCCGTACTTGTCGGCGGGCGCGGTGGCCGTGCTGCCGTTGACCGTGATCTTGTAGAACCGGTTCAGCGGCTGGGCCTGGAACAGGTCGATACGGACGGCGTTCTGACCCGGCAGGTAGGTCGCGCCGGCGAGGGTCAGCCCGGCGTCGGCGGTCGGACGGGCCAGGTCACGGCCGGAGACCGCGATCGCGTAGTTGCGGAGGTCGCCCGCCTTCGCCGAATCCATGGCCTCGCTGAACGAGATCAGGAAGCCGGTGATCTTGCCGTTGGCGGTCACGGCCTGGACGCCGGTGACCTTGGGCGCGATCAGGTCGCGATCGACGTTGACCACGCTGACCTTGACGGAGTTCGGCTGGCCGAGCAGGGCACCGCCGCCGGGGCTGCTGAGGTTCAGGGTGAACCCGAGGGCGTCGGTGATCGCCCCGTCCTGCCTGACGGGGATGACGATCGTCTTGGAGGTCTCGCCCGCCAGGAAGGTGAGGGTGCCGGAGGTTGCGGTGTAGTTCACGCCGGCCTTGGCAGTGCCGTCGGCGGTGGCGTAGTGGATGGTCACGGTGCCGAGGTTGCCCAGCACGCGCTTGATGGTCAGCGTGACCGACCCGGCGTTCTCCTTGACCGAGGCGGTGGCGGAGCCGACGACGAAGGTGCCCGGCCGGTTGATGACGGGCAGGGAGCCGGTGACCTTGTTGCTGTTCTCGTCGGTGTCGGACTGGTCGGCGGCGACGGTCGCGGTGGGGGCATAGGTGCCGGCGGCGTCGGCCCGGAAGGTCACCGTGATCGTCGCGGAGCCGCCGACGGCCAGGGTGCCGATGCTGTAGACGATCTGCCCCGAGGAGACGGATGCCTTGCCGGTGCTGGTCGCGACCCCGACCAGGGCGCCCTTCGCGAGGACGGGCGAGGTCAGCACGACGCCGGTCGCGTCCGCCGGCCCGTTGTTGGTGACCCGGAACGTGTAAACCAGGTTCGATCCGACGACGATCGGGGTCGCACTCGCCTGGATGCCGACGATCAGGTCGATGGGGTCGACCAGGAGCTGGGCGGTGGCGGTGTCGTTGTCGGAGACCGGGTCGAACTCGTCGGCCGACGCGGTGGCGGAGAGGTCGAGGGTGCCCGAACCGGCCGGGGTGGCGGTGATGACGATCGTGAACACGCTGCCCGAGGCGAGCGAGGCCAGCGACGCGCTGAAGGACTGGCCGTTGATCGAGAACGTGCCGCCGCCGCTGGCGGTCGCCGAGACGAAGGTCAGCCCGGCGGGCAGGAGGCTCGCGAGGTTGACGTTGTCGGCGGTCGAGGGGCCGTTATTGGCGACGACGATCGTGATGTCGGTCTGGGAGCCGCTCAGGATCGGCTGGGAGGAGCCGGTGATCGTGACGCCGAGGTCGGCGGGGCTGACCAGCACGGTGTCGACCGCGGTATTGTCGCTCGGCTTGAGGTCGACCTCCGACTGATTTGAGAGCAGGAAGGTCGAGGCCAGGCTGCCGCTCGCGGTGGGGGTCACGACGATCCGGGCGGAGGCGATGCCGCCGTTGATGATCGTGTTGAAGGTCACCCGGATCGAGTTGCCGTTCACCGAGACCTTGCCGTCGGGCGAGGTGGCGGAGACGAGCGTGACGTTGGCCGGCAGGGTGTACGCCAGGACCGCTCCGGTGGCGTCGGATGGGCCGTTATTGGTGACGCTCAGGTCGTAGGTGAGCGCGGCGGAGACCAGGACGGGATTGGGGTTGGAGGTGACCGCGAGGGTGAGGTCGGCGGCCGGGGCGACATTGCTGGTGACGGTGGCGGTGTTGTCGGTCGGGTCGAGCTCGGCCTCCGGGGTCGAGACGCTGGCGGTCGCGCTGATGCTGCCGATCGACCCGGTGTTCCCCTTGATCGTGATGTTCCCGACGCCGTTGGCGACGATCTGGCCGAGGGTCACGGTCAGGACGTTGCCGTTGAAGGAGAACGTGCCCTGGGTGTCGACGCCGATCGACGACAGCGAGCCGGGGAGCGTGACGTTGACGACGACGGAGCTCGCGGTGCTCGGGCCGGCGTTCTGGACGGCGATGATGTAGCTCAGGGTGTCGCCGATGGCCACCGGCTCGGGCGCGGCGATCAGGGTGAGTTGGAGGTTCACCGCGGGGTTGATCGTGCCGGAGAGGGTCGAGCTGTTGTTCGAGGTGTCGACGTCGATCTCGCTCGGGGTGACGACGGCGGTGTTGTTGAGCGAGCCCACGCCCGTGGGGTTGACCACGATGCGGACGACCTGGCTCGACCCGGCGGGCAGGCTGGGGATCGTCAGGTTGAGGCGGTTGTTGGGCCCGTCGTAGGTCCCCGCCGTGCTGGAGACGAAGGTGGCATTGGTGGGCAGCGAGTCGCTGAGGACGACGTTGGTGGCGTCGTCGGGCCCGTTGTTGGTGATGGTGATGTCGTAGCCGGCGTCCTTGCCGACGAGGATCGGGTTGGTGGCGAACGCCGAGGTGACGGCGATGTCGACCTGCTTGGCGGCGGTGACGGAGACGTTCCTGGCGAATTCGGAGGTGCTGAACGACGTCGAGCTGCCGGGGGTGATGTCGGTGGCGGTGGCCGTGACCAAAGACCCAACGGCCACGCCCGTCGTCAGCCGGACATTGAAGCTCGCCAGGCCGTTGGCGTCGGCGGTGACGTTCACCGAACCCAGGAAGGTCTTGCCCTCGCCGAACCCGCTGGGGTCGCCGGCGTCGGAGAAGAACTGGATGGTGAACGGGCTGTTGGGGATGCTGGTCAGGGTGCCGGCGACGTTGGTGAAGGAGCCGGCACTGTCGACCTTGTTCAGGACCGGGTAATTCTGGCCCTGGTTGGGGATGTTGGAGCTGGGGCTCGTCGATGTGTTGGGGTTGACGCCCTTGGTGCCGATGTCGATGCCGAGGCCGGCATTCGAGAAGATGCTGTTCGAGAGGATGCGGTTGCCGAAGCCGCTGAAGACATTGATGCCGGCGGTGGTCGAGCCGGAGAGCCCGTTGAACGCGATGACATTGCCGTCGTTGGCGGTGTCGCCGCCGATGATGCTGCCGATTCCGCCGTTGATGAAGATGCCTTCCAACGAGTTCGGCAGGCCGGTCGCGCCGTCGGCCTGGGTGCCGATCAGGTTCCGTTTGATATTGGTGTTCGTCGCGGTCGCGCCCTGGATCTCGATCCCGGGGCCGGTGTTGCCCGAGATGACGTTCCCCGTGCTGCCGAGGATCCCGCCGATGCTGACGAACGGGGTGCCGTTGATGAAGATGCCCCCGCCGACGTTGGCCCGCCCGAGCGTGCCGCTGAGGTCGGTGCCGATGTAGTTGCCCAGGATCGCCGTGTTCTTGGCGGTGGTGCCCTGGATCTCGATGCCCGGCCCGGCGTTGCCGGCGATGATGTTCCTGGCCTCGGGGGTGAAGCCGCCGATGCTCGTCGCGGCCAGGCCGTTGGAGAAGATGCCACTGTCGCCGTTGCCGAGCCTGGTCGTTCCGTCCGCACCCAGGCCGATGATGTTGCCGGAGATCACGTTGGACCCGGCCGAGTTGCCCTGGAGGAAGACGCCGAAGCTGCCGTTGGCGGAGATCACGTTGCCCGCGCCGGCCACGCTGCCGCCGATGAGGTTGTTCGCCCCGCTGATGTCGATGCCGTCGAAGACGTTGCCCGCGCCGGCGTTGCCGGTGAGGTTCGGCCCGATCCAGCACGCCTGGACGGTATTGTTGTTGCCCGTGATCGTGATCCCGGTGAAGAACCGGTTGATCGCCAGGCCCTTGATGGTCGAGTTGTTGGTCGCGATCGTGAAGCCGGACGAGGAGAGTCCTGGGCCGTCGACCCGGACCAGGGGCGAGCCGCTGTAGCCCGGCTGGGTCGTGGCGTCGATCGTGACCTGCTCGGTGATACTCGGCAGCCTCGATGCGAGCTGGATGATGTTGCCGCTGCCGATGTTGAATGTGATCAGGTCGGCGCCGGCCGTCGTGTTGGCGTCGGTGAGGGCCTGACGCAGGCTGCCCGCGCCCGCGTCGGCCGTCGTGTTCACGACGAACGTGGCGAGGAGCCGCCGATCCTCCATCCGCTCCCAGTTCGCCGTCGGGCGGAGCGAGCGGGCCGCACGGGTGCGCGCAAGGCGATCACGAACGCGATCTCGACGCATCGAAGAACTCTCCAGGTGCGTAGCGGGGTGTGATCCTGGGGGGAGGCCCCCCGGAGTTCTCTTCGGCCGCCCGGACCGACACGTCCGGGCGGAATCTGGGAAGGATAGACGGTTTACGAAAACAAGTCTAGCAGTATCGCCGTCGCCATCCAAGCGGATTCCCCGGCGGAATCGGGGACCGCGCAAATCCCTTCCCTGGCCTCAACAGAAACCGTTGGAGGCGAAGAGTTAAGAATGCCGACATGCTCGCCCCGCGATGATGCCGCGCGACATCATTCAGCCGGCCTGGAGTTCCAGGAGGAGTTTGGGGAGGTCCACGGGCTTGAAGAAATGGGCGTTAAAGAGGGTCGAGGGGGTCTCAGCGGAGTCTTCCAGGTCGTAGCCGGAGAGGGCGATGAGCCTGGGGACGTAGGCCGGATCCAGGCCCCGGGTCCGCCTGGCGACCTCGTAGCCGTCGAGCCTGGGCAGGCCGAGATCGAGGAGGATCACCTCCGGCCGCCGCGACTGGATCTGCTCCCAGCCGGCCTCGCCGTCGCCGGCCACCTCGACCTCGAAGCCCCGCACGCGCAGGAGCATCGACAGCCCCTGGGCGAAATCGGCCTGATCGTCGACGATCAGGATCCGCTTCGTTTGCTCGGACTTCATCAGGGACTCCGGGCGGAGAGTGTGGTCGCCCCGACTGGGGGGAGGTTGCACGCGGGGGCCGGTCATTTCCAGACGAAATGCCCGGCAAGGAGGCCGGCGAAGAACGCCGAGGCGATCGCCAGGACGGCCGAGAACGACCAGGCGATCAGCGCCGAACGCGGGACGGCCACGTCATTGCGGCGGGGTGCCCCTGCGGGGCGGATCGTCGGCGCCTCGAGTTCGACGGCCGTCGCGACCTCGGGCTCCCGGATGTGGGCCGGATCCGGGCCGTCGGGCTCGGACCGACCGGGCGACGCGATCTGGGCCGCCTGGACGGCCTGGAGGATGTCGCCGATCTCATCGGGGGCGAGGTCGTCCCTGCGAGAGGCCGCGGGCCGGGTGGTCTCCCGGAGCGCGGGGATCGCGGGGCCGGGCTCGGTGGCGATGTCGGGGACCCAGGAGGGAGCCGAGGCCCCTCTGGATGGGGCGGGGACGTCGTCGACCCGCCCGATGCCGGGCAGGACGCGGAGGTCCTCGGGGCGGATCGAGCCGAGGCCGTCGAGGGTGCTCAGGCCGATCGCCGAGAGGTCGGGGACGGTCGAGCCCTCCTCGGCGACCTCGTGCTCGCCCGAGGGCTCCGGCACGATCAGCTCGGTGTTGCACCTCGGGCAATTCACCCGCGTGCCCGCCCGGGAGTGGGACACCCCGAGGAGTTTCTGGCACTGGGAGCAGCGAAATTTGAACAACGCGATGGCCATCGCCGTCTCTTCTCTGGGGGGAAAGCGTCGCGCCGGGCGACTCGGTCCGGTCGGGATCCCGGGATCGCGCGGCGGACCCTCGCCGATCCCTACCAGAGTACAAGCGGAGGGGCCCCCCCGCCATCCTCCGGAAACGGTCCGGCTTGACCGAAGTTTCGCCGCCTGCACAATGTCCGGGACGACGGCGCGGCCCCGTCGAGTCGGATCTCTCCGAGGAAGGATCGGCCGTCTCCTCGAGCGAGGGGGAAGGATACGCCCGCCATGCCCGCTTCGACCCGCTGGGGACTGACCGTCGCCACAGGCCTCGTCCTCGCCTCCGCCGCCCTCGATTCGAGACCGGCCGCCCGCGTCCGGGCCGACACGATCCACCTGAAGAATCAGGCGACCCTCAAGGGCTCGGTCGACAAGGACAACACCCTCCTCCAGGTCTCCGACCAGGTCAAGCGGACCGTGATCCGCGACTCCAAGGTCGCCCGGGTCGAGTCGGACAACAGCCTCGCCAACCAGGTCATCTTCGAACTCGTCCAGCCCCTCGTCGTCCACGGCGGCGCGATGCCCGCCTATGCCCTTGGGATCAAGAGCACCCCCTGGGACGAGAAGGGGCGAAGGACTTTCGAGTACATCGGCGACCGTTCGCGCAACCCGCTCCGGATGAAGCAGGCGATCAACCGGCTGGGCCCCTACTGGGTCAACTTCCGGGGGATCGACGGCTTCTGGGTCGCCAAGCTCTCGACCGGCCAGGTGCCCAAGCCCATCGTCATGGGCATCCTCAACCGGGTGGACAGGTCGAACCAGGAGGAGCAGCTTCGGGTCGCCCGCTTCTTCATCCAGGCGGAGTGGTACCCCGAGGCCCTCGACGCCCTCGACCGGATCATCAAGGATTTCCCCGAGATCAAGGAGGCGGCCAGCGGTTCGAAGAAGGCCGTCCGGCTTGCCATGGCGAGGCGGATGATCTCCGACGCCGAGCGGCTCAAGAAGTTCCGGCAGCCGAAGGCCGCCGTCGACCTGCTCAAGGCCTTCCCGGTGCAGGACAAGGACCTGCCGAAGGAGGTCATCGATGAGGCCAGGACGACGCTCCGGAAGTGGGAGGACGAGTTCGCCCTCGACCGCCGCGCCGCCGACACGCTGAAGGCGAACTACGACAGGCTCACCCCCGACGACCGCGACGCCTTCAAGCTCCCCCTCGCCGAGATGCTCCGCGACCTCGCCGACGTGCCCGATGCCGTCCGCGACCGGTTCCAGGCGTTCGAGAAGGCCGAGCCCTCGACCTCGATCGAGGGCCGCTTCGCGTTGGCCGCGTCGGGATTCGTCGCGGGGTCCGACAAGGCGACGGCCGACCTTGCGAAGTCCAGGGCCTACTGGAAGGCCCGCGACCTGACCCGGGCGTACCTGTCCCTGGCCGACGGCGGCGAGCGATCGGGGAAGCTGGTGGAACTCCAGGACCTCTCGGGCCTTGAGATCGACGTCCTGGCGCCGATCGCCCAGCTCATCGGCCCGGCCGCCAGCGAGGATCTGCCACCGCCCGCCCCACCGAAGGAGACCAAGCCGGCGCCCGAACCCAAGGCCGACGACAAGCCGAAGGACGGGGCCGCGAAGAAGGACGAGCCGAAGAAGGACGAGCCGAAGAAGGACGAGCCCGCCAGGGCGACGAAGCCTCCGGCGATGGTCCGCGACCCCCGCGAGCCGAGGATCCACAGGGTCGCCAACGACAACAACCCCGCGCCGACCGAATATGTGGTCATCGTCCCGCCGGAATATCACCCGCTCCGGAGCTATCCGACCATCGTGGCCCTGCACGACGGCCGGGGGCCGAAGTCGGCCGCGCTCTGGTGGGCGGCGGAGGCGGCGAAGCACGGATACATCGTCGTGGCGCCCGAGTTCTGCATCCCCGGCCAGCCGCCGGACTACCGGTACACCGAGAGCGAGCACGCCGCCGCCGAGCTGGCCATCCGCGACGCCAAACGACGGTACGCCATCGACTCGGATCGCGTCTTCGTGGGCGGTGTCGGCATCGGCGGCAACATGGCCTGGGACTTCGGGATCTCCCACCCCGACCTCTTCGCGGGCACCATCCCGATCGCGGGCATCCCGCTCAAGTACGTCTTCCGCTACCGCAGTCACGCCGACCGCCTGCCGATCTATAGCGTCAACGGCGAGCTGACCCCCCAGCTCAAGCCCCTCATCTTCGACGGCCTGGTCCGGCCCATGATCATGGACGTGGTCGACGTCACCTACGTCGAATACTTCCGGAGGGGCGTCGAGGAACTCCCCGAGGAGCAGCCCGCCGCGTTCGACTGGATGGACCGCCGCTCGCGCGACCCGTCCCCCAAGGAATTCTCGACGGTCACCGCGCGGGAGTGCGACAGCCGGTTCTACGGGGTCGTGGTCCGCAGCCTCCAGAACGGCCGGGCGATGGCCCCCGAGGCCGTCGACCCGGACGGCCGCAACCTCCGGCCGGCCACGATCAAGCAGAAGTCGAGCAGCCTGAGCAACCTGCTGAACATCACGGCCACGGGCATCACCCAGCTCGACGTCTGGGTCAGCCCGAAGCTCATCGACTTCAAGAAGCGCATGGAAGTGCGGATCAACGGGAAATCCTACTTCAAGGGGATCGCCAAGCTGGAGTACGGCCCCATGCTGGAAGACCTCCGGCTCCGGGGAGACCGCTCGCAGATGTACTGGATGAAGGTCAGCACCGGCGGCAAATGAGCGGGGAATGGACCCAGATTTGCCGTCGAGTCCGCCGTGAGTGGACCTGACCTTCGGCCCGAGATGCGGAGTTTGCTCGTGGATGTGACGACGCCCGAATGGGTGCGCGACGCGGTCTTTTACCAGATCTTCCCCGACCGCTTCGCGCGCAGCCTCTCCGTCCCAAAGCCCAGTGGGCTCGACGCGTGGGGCGCGACGCCGACCTACTACGGCTATCAGGGGGGCGACCTGATCGGCGTCGTCGAGAAGCTCGACTACCTCCAGGACCTCGGCGTCAACGCCCTCTACTTCACGCCGATCTTCCAGTCGGCCTCGAACCACCGCTACCACACCCACGACTACGAGAAGGTCGACCCGATGCTCGGCGGCAACGCCGCCCTCCGACGGCTGATCGACGAGGCCCACGCGCGCCACATCCGGATCGTCCTCGACGGCGTCTTCAACCACGCCAGCCGGGGGTTCTTCCCGTTCCACGACATCCTCGAGAACGGCCAGAACTCGGCCTACCTCGACTGGTTCATCATCCACGGCTGGCCCCTGAACCCCTACGACCATACCCGGCCGCCGGGCTATGGCGCGTGGTGGGACCTGCACGCCCTGCCCAAGTTCAACATCAGGACCCCGGCCGTCCGCGAGTTCCTCTGGGGGATCGGCCGGACGTGGATCGACTTCGGCATCGACGGCTGGCGGCTCGACGTCGCCAACGAGATCGAGGACGACGACTTCTGGCGCGAGTTCCGCCGCCGGGTCCGCGACGGCAACCCCGAGGCCTACATCGTCGGCGAGGTCTGGCACGACGCCTCCCACTGGCTCAAGGGCGACATGTGGGACGCCGTGATGAATTACCTGTTCACGCGTGCCGTCATCGCAGCCTTCATCGGCGACAACATCGACGCCGCCGAGATGGCCAAGTCGAGCTTCAAGGCGGTCGACACGCCCGGCGCGGAGGCGTTCCGTGGCTCCATCGAGAGCCTGCTCAAGCTCTATCACCCCGAGGTGACCTTCGCGCAGCTCAACTTGCTCGACAGCCACGACATGCCGAGGTTCCTGTCGCTGGCCCGCGACGACAAATCGGCCCTGCGGCTGGCGACACTCTTCCAGATGACCTACCCGGGCGCCCCGTCGATCTACTACGGCGACGAGATCGGCATGGCCGGCGGCCACGACCCCTTCAACCGCGCCGCCTTCCGGTGGCACGACGAGGCCCGATGGGATACGGATCTGCTGCATGACTTCCAGCGGCTCATCTCGCTGAGGAAATCGTACCATGCCCTGCGTCGGGGGACGTTCCGGTTCCTCTCGGCGAAGGATGATGTGATCGCCTACGTGCGCGAGATGGCCGAGGAGTCGGTGCTCGTGGCGATCAACATTTCCAAGGCAACCAGGGTCGTTGATGTTTCGGCCTTCGCCCCGACCGCCGAGGAGAAATGGGCCCTGGAACGCCCCGAAAGCGGCCCCGTCGATCTGCGGTCGTTGAAACTCGCGCCCCGATCCGGCAGAGTGTTCGGCCGGTAGGGTGTGGTGACTCGCGGATGGGATGTCCGCGACCACCGCACCCGACGACCAGCCCCGCCGCAGGGGCATTTGAGCAACACATCGGCCACCGTCGGTGCGGTGGACGCGGACCATCGGTCCGCGTGGCACCACACCCTACAGGACAATCATGCCCCCGCCACGCTGGCAGCTACCGACCGGTGTCAACGCCTCCCTCTGGGAATACGCCCACTCGACCCGGCTGGCCGAGGAGGAGGATACGTACTTCGCCGGCCACGCGCTCTTCGAGGCGGATGCGCAGGCGCTCCAGGCCCGGTTCACCGCGCCGGGGTCGCTCATCGACCTCGGCTGCGGGGCGGGCCGGCATTCGATCCAGTTCGCGCGCCGGGGGTTCGACGTCACCGCGGTCGACCTGTCGCAGCCGATGGTTGCGAAGGTCGCCGAGAAAGCGAGAACCGAAGGCCTGAAGCTCCAGGGGCTCGTCGCCAATCTCTGCCGGCTCGACTGCCTGCCGTCGGACGCCTTCGACTACGGCCTCTCGATGTTCAGCACCCTGGGGATGATCCGGGGACACTCCGCCAGGCGCAAGGCGCTCCGGGAAGCGGCCCGGGTCCTCAAGCCCGGCGGCCGGCTGGCCTTGCACGCCCACAACCTCTGGCTCAACCTCCGCGACCGCCACGGCCGCCGCTGGCTCCTGGGGCAGGGGGCCCGGGCCCTCCTCCGCGACCCGGAACTCGGCGATCGCACCATGACCTACCGGGGCATCCCCGGCATGCAGGTCCACCTGTTCCGCTGGAGGGAGCTGCGCGGGTTGTTTCAGGAGGCGGGGCTAGAAATCGAAGAACGCCTCTGCATCGACGAAGTCCACGCCCGGCCGATCTCCGCCCCCTGGTTTTTCCCGGGGATCCGCTCCGGCGGCTGGATGGTGTTCGCTCGCAAGTAGGCCGAACACCTGATCCGGTGCGGAGGCCGCGAGGACGCGGCCACCACACCCTACTAAATCATATAATCAATCGCCGCCTCGGCGGCGGGGGCGTTGGCGCCCCGGATGCGGAGCTTGGGGCTCTCGATGGTCACGGTGGTGTAGGGGGCGACGCTCCGGGTGAGCCAGGCGGAGGAGCCGATCACGGAGTGGTGGCCGATCACGGTCTCGCCGCCGAGGATGGTGGCGTTGGCGTAGATGACGACCTCGTCCTCGATCGTCGGGTGCCGCTTGTCGCCCCGGCGGATCTCGCCGGTGGCCTCGTCGCGCGGGAAGCTCAACGCCCCGAGGGTCACGCCCTGGTAGATCTTCACCCCGTCGCCGATGTTCGTCGTCTGGCCGATGACGACGCCGGTGCCGTGGTCGATGAAGAACCGTCGGCCGATGGTCGCGCCGGGGTGGATGTCGATGCCCGTCTTGGAGTGGGCGTACTCGGTCATCATCCTCGGGATCAGGGGGACGCCCAGGCGGTAGAGCTCGTGGGCGACCCGGAAGACGGTGATCGCCGAGACGCCGGGGTAGCAGAAGATGATCTCGTCGAGGTTGGGCGCGGCGGGGTCGCCGTCGTAAGCGGCCCGGACGTCGTCGGCGAGCGTCCGGCGCAGGTTGGGGATCGAGTCCAGGAGTTGGATCGCGATCACCTGGGCGTCGGCGTCGTAGTCGGCCTCGAGGTCTCTGGCCTTGCAGTCGTGCCGGAAGGCCCGGGCGATCTGGAGGGTGAGTCGGTCGTGGAGGCTATCGATCAGGTCGCCCACGTGGTAGCCGACGTTCCCCATGTGGAGATTCTGCCGCCGGCCGTAGCCGGGGAAGAGGATCTCCCTGAGGTCGATCAGGATGTCGACGACCTCCTTGTAGCTGGGCAGGGGGGAATGCCCGAGGTGGTTCACGCCCCCGCACTCGTCGTAGGTCTCCACGATCCGCTCGGTGATCGCGGGCAACGATTCTTTGAGTCGCAGGTCGGTGGCCATCGTCCGGCTGTCTCCTCCCCGGGCCCGCCTCCGAGAAGCGGCCGGGGGTCTGATCTCGACTCCGTGCATCGGCAAGCCGATGATTCTACGGGCACGCACGGAACGGGGTCAATTCGACGGCCCATCGCGCGCGGGGTTGCCCCTCGGAAAAGATCGACGGGCCGGGTCCGCCGGGTTGAGCCGTAGGCGCGGGTCGGGGGAATCCCGACAATGTCCGGGGTCGGGCGGTTCGCCCGTGGAACGCGATCGAGCCCGGAGCCGAGAATCCCGGATGACCCCACACCCGCCGATGGTCGCCCCCTGGCTCGACCCGACCCCGCTGTTCGAACTCTACCGGGGCCACCTCGCCACGTCGCTGCTCACGGCGGCCGTCGCGCACTTCAAGGTGTTCGACCGCCTGGAGAAGGCGCCGATGACCCCGGACGAATTCCGACGCGAGTTCGGCCTGTCCGAGCGACCGGCCGTCGTCCTCTCGACCGCCCTGCGGGCGATGGGCCTGGTCTCGGTCGACACCGACGGCCGCCTCGGCCTGACCGACGTCGCGGCCGACCACCTGACGACCGGCTCGCACTTCGACGTCAGCGGCTACTTCGGGCTCTCGGCCGACAGCCCGGACGTGCTGGGGATGGTCCGGAGCCTGCGGACCAACCGGCCGATCGGGGCCGATGACGACCGGGGGGCTGAGTTCATCTTCCGGGAGGGGATCTCCTCCGCCATGGAGCAGGAGGCCTCGGCCCGGGCCCTGACGCTCGCCCTCGCCGGCCGGGCCAACAACGTCGCCCCGGTCCTGGCGAAGAATTTCCCGCTCGACGACGGCCTCACCCTGCTCGACGTCGGCGGCGGGACGGGGATCTACTCGATCGCCTGGCTCCTGCGCCACCCGGGCCTCAAGGCCATCGTCTGGGACCGGCCCGAGGTGCTCAAGGTGGCCTCGGAGATCGCGGAGCGGCACGGCGTGTCCGACCGGCTGGTCCTGGAACCCGGCGACATGTTCCGCGACCCCGTCCCGGCCGGCTGCGACGTCATCCTCCTCTCGAACGTCCTGCACGACTGGGACGTCCCCGAATGCAAGGTCCTGATCGAGCGGCTGGCGTCGTCGCTCGGGGCGGGCGGCCGGCTCCTGATCCACGACGTCTTCCTGGACGACGAGCTCGACGGGCCGCTGCCGATCGCCCTCTATTCGGCCGACCTCTTCCAGCGCACCGAGGGCCGGGCGTACTCGGCCGGGGAGTACCGCGAGTGGCTCGGCGGGGCCGGGTTGGTGGCCGGGGACGCGATCCCGACGCTGATCCACTGCGGGGTGCTGGCGGCGGTGAAGGTGTGACGCCGGGCCACGCCCGGGTCAAGAGGACTGGCAAGTCGGGGCGTCATTGGTTAGCGTCTAGGGCGGTTCACGCCCGGATTGCGCCCGTTTGCATCGAGAATGAGGCCCGGCCCCGGCGTGATCCGCACCAGGGGTTCCCGGCGGACGACCTTCGCGCCCGGGGTGATCTGTCCTAGTCCATTGAGGGTCAGCCGTCCGTGACCGAACTTTCCCGGGGGCGACGCATACAGCCATGATGATCAAGGCGACCGACATCCGACGCGGCATGGTGATCACGATGGAAGGGGTGAACTTCGTCGTGGTCGACTTCGCCCACCACACCCCCGGCAACCTGCGGGCGATGGTGCAGACCAAGCTCCGCAACATGAACAGCGGCGCCCTGATCGAGAAGCGGCTCCGCTCGGTCGACCAGATCGAGGTCCCGTTCGTCGAGACCAAGGAGTACGAGTACCTCTACTCCCAGGCCGACGACCACGTCTTCATGGACACCGAGACCTACGACCAGCTCAGCTTCACGCCCGAGATCCTCGGCACGTCGATGCAGTACCTGCTGCCCAACAGCCGGGTGATGGTCAAGTACGTGGCCGACAAGCCCGTCTCGATCGAGGTCCCCGCCTCGATCGACCTGGTGGTCAAGGACACCCCGCCCGAACTCAAGGGCGCGACCGCCACCAACCAGTACAAGGAAGCCGAGCTCGAGACCGGACTCAAGGTCCAGGTCCCGCCCTTCATCAAGCCCGGCGAGAAGATCCGCATCGACACCCGCACCGGCGAGTACGTCGAGCGGGTCAAGTAAGATCAAGAATGGGTGATGGTTGATGGGGCATGGGTGACAGGAATTTCCCTTTAACCATTTCCCATCATCCAACCCCCCCGTACTTCAGCCGGCCCATCGCCTCCTTGAGGATCAGCCGGATCAGCCCCCGGTAGTCGAGCCCGTGGCCCTTCGCCAGGATGGCCATGTCGCTGTCGCGGGGCGACAGGTCGGGGATCGGGTTGGCGTCGAGGAAGTAGGGGATGCCGTCCTTGAGGCGGATGTCGTACCGCGCGACGTCGCGGCAGCCGATGGCGGCGTGGCATGTCAGGGCGGCGAGTTCGATCGACTGCCGGACGGTCGTCTCCAGCCGGGGCGGGGCCTCGTAGACGACGTGGGTCGTCCTGTTCCGGCGGCAATCCAGGTCGTAGATGAACCACTCGGCCGGCTCGGCGGGGTGGATCCGCATCATCCCCAGCACCCGGGCCGATGACCCCTGGCCCAGCACGGCCACGGTGAACTCGTCGCCGTAGACATACGGCTCGGCCAGGATCGTCTGGGCGAACTGCTGCTTCAATCGCTCATAAAGGGCGATCGCCTGCGACGGCCGGTTCACCACCGCGTCGGCCCGGATCCCGCGACCGGCCCCTTCCAGCGAGGGCTTGAGCACCAGCGGCTCGGCCGTCGGCTTGCGGAAGTACTCCCGGAACCACTGCGACACGGCCTCGTCCGGCGTCTCCGGCGGGAAGAACGCCCCGAACGGCACCGGGATGTGCTCCGCGCTGACGATCCGCTTGGCCATGAGCTTGTCGCACGCCAGGCCCACGGCGACCGGGTCCGAGCCCACATAGGGGATCCCCAGCAGCTCCAGCGCCCCCGGCACCCGGGACTCCCTGGCTCGCGACTGCCCGACGCCCCTCGCCATGTTCCAGACGAGGTCGACCGGGTCGCCCACCAGGGCCTTGACCAGCTCGGGCCCGTCGCCCAGAGCGACGACCTCATGGCCGTCGGCGGCGAGGACGCTCCCGAGCATCTCCACGGTGTCGGCGGTGTCGAAGTCCTCGTAAAGGTCGTCCGGGCCGTCGTGGGGTTCGGTCGGGACGAGGTCGAACGCGATCCCGATTCTCAAGGGTTCATCCCCATGCTGTCTGGAAGTGATCCGTCACGCCCGAGCGGCCCGATTACAACGGTTCCGGGCCCGATTGTCACGACTTCTCCGGCCGGCCGGTTGACTCCGACGCCCCCTCGGCCAAAATCGGTCGCTCCTGCCCGCCGACTCACCCTCGAAGGTCCGCCCGCCATGCCCAGCCTGCTCGTCATCGGGGCCCATCCGGACGACGCCGAATACAAGGCCGGTGGCCTCGCCGCCCTCTACCGCCAGAAGGGGTTCCCCGTCTGCTTCGTCTCGGTGACCAACGGCGAATCCGGCCACCACCGGATCAGCGGACCGCCCCTGGTCGAGATCCGCCGGAGGGAAGCGACCGAGGCCACTTCCCGGCTCGGCATCGACGCCGAGGTCTGGGACTACCCCGACGGACGGCTCCAGCCCAGCCTCGACGCCCGCGAGCGGATCATCTCCCTGATCCGGACACGCAAGCCCGACCTCGTCCTGACCCACCGGCCCAACGACTACCACCCCGACCACCGCGTCGTCGGCCAGCTCGTGCAGGACGCCGCCTCCCTGCTCACCGTCCCGCCGATCTGCCCCGAGGTCCCCCACCTGAGGCGCGACCCGGTCATCGCCTACCTCGGCGACCACTTCACGAAGCCCTATCCCTTCTCGCCGACCGTCGCCGTGGACGTTGCCCCGGTCTGGGACCGGAAGATCGACCTCCTCGACGCACACCGGTCGCAGTTCTACGAGTGGCTGCCCTACAACATGCGCCGGGAGGACGAGATCCCCGACACACCCGAGGGCCGCCGGGCCTGGCTGGCGGCCTTGATCGAGCAGCATACCCTGGCCCTGGCCGAACCCCATCGCCCCTGGCTGCGGTCGACCTACGGAGACGCGGCGGAATCCCTCCGGCTGGTCGAGCTGTTCGAGGGGTCCGAATACGGCTCGCCGCTGGATGCGGAGGCCGCGGCCCGGCTGTTCCCGTTCCCGCCCGGGACGCAAGGTGCGTGACGGGGCCGCTTTGCACGGTTAAGATCGAGACTCGACTCTCCCCAAACCCCGGAGCCCTTCCGTGGACCCCGTGATCCGACTGCTCTCCGACCTGGTCTCGATCCCCAGCGTGAACCCGATGGGCCGGGGGCTCGACGGCCCGTGGTACCTCGAAGGCCGGATGTCGGACTACCTCGTCGACTACTTCCGCCGGCTCGGGGTCCCCTACGACCGCGTCGAGATCGCCCCCGGGCGCGACAACGTGATCGCCCGATACGAGTCGTCCCCCTCGGCCCCGACCGTGCTGTTCGATGCGCACCAGGACACGGTGCCCGTCGACGGCATGATCATCGACCCGTTCAAGCCCGACATCGTCGGCGGGAAGCTCTACGGCCGGGGCTCCTGCGACATCAAGGGCGGCATGGCCTCGATGCTGACCGCCTTCGCCCGGCTCGTGAAGGAGAAGCCGGCCGGGGCCGCGAATGTCGTCATGGCCTGCACGGTCGACGAGGAGTACACCCACATCGGGTCGTCCTACCTGGCCGAGCACCCCCAGGGGGCCGACGTGGTCATCGCGTCCGAGCCGACCATGCTCGACATCGTGAACACCCACAAGGGCGCGGTGCGCTGGAAGGTCAAGGCGGGGGGGATCGCCTGCCACAGCTCGACCCCACACCTCGGCGACAACGCAATCTACCGGATGGGCCGGATCCTCGAAGGGCTGCGCATTTATGCGACGGAGCTGTCGGAATCCGCCCCCGACCCGGTCCTCGGCCCCCCGAGCCTCTCGGTCGGCCGGATCGAGGGGGGCCAGAGCGTCAACATCGTACCCGACTGGTGCGACGCCGAGATCGACCGCCGCCTGATCCCCGGCGAGACCCCCGAATCCGCCATGGAGAAGGTCCGGGCCTTCCTGACCACGCACCTGGCCGCGACCGACCCCTTCGAATTCTCCGCCCCGTGGGTGAAGATGCCCGCCCTCAAGGGCAGGGCCCCGAGCGAAGACCCCTGGATCCCGCCGATGGTCGAGGCGATCGCGAGGATCCGCGGGACGAAGCCGGCCATCAAGGGCGTCCCCTTCGGAACTGACGCCGGCCCCCTCGGCGACACCGGCCTCCCCGCCTTCGTCTTCGGCCCCGGCGACATCGCCCAGGCCCATACCCGCGACGAGTGGGTCGAACTCGACCAGATCCGCCTCGCCGCCGAGATCTATCACGCCATGGCCCTGGAACTCGGCAAGGCCCGTCCGTAGTCGTGGAGTGCGGGAGCTTGCTTCGCGCGTGCGATCGAAGCCACTCGATCCGAATCAATCCGAGCCGAAGGTCAGCGCTCTATTTCTCGCCTGACTGCCAATCTGGCAGGTGGGTTCGTTTGGCTCGCCCTATCGAAGGCATGGAGTGCGGAAGCTTGCTTCCGCTCGGTTCTCGCGGAGCTTGCTCCGCGCGCCGGGACAAAGGGCCCGGTGATGACTCGATGTGGTCTCTCGGGAGCAAGCTCCCAGTGGGAGAGAGTGGTAGCCGGCTTCCGCTCTCCGGGCGGTTTCTTCGAATCAACGCCAAACGGCCCGCCCCGCAAGTTGCGTGGGGCAGGCCGTTCGTGTTCCGCCGACTGGAAGCCACGAGGGCTCAGCTCAGAAGACGTCCAGCGTGAAGTGGTAGCCGGAGTAGAACTTCTTGTTGGTCCAGTCGTGGTGGCCGTGGTTGAACCGCATGCCGAGGATGCGCTTGCCGCCGTAGAAGTTGCGGTAGTACGGCCCCTGGATTTGCGGCACAATGCGCTGCTCGCGGGGGTACGTGTACCACCCATCGTGCAGGGACGTGTACTCGAAGCCGTTGCCCGGGACCTGGGGCGGGACATACGGCCAGTGGAGGTAGCTCGACCAGTCCTGAGCCTTCGCCGAGAGGCCCGTCAGGCCGGAAATCGCGATCGCGATCGCGAACGCCTTCGCCAACTTCGTGAACGACATGCGACACCTCCGTGCTCTGAGGGACACCGTTCCCTCGATACGGTGAAGCATGCCACACGATCCCCGGCGCGGGGGCAAATCGGCCGACTTTTTTCCCGGGCTGGTTTCAGGTCGCGCCAGTTCTTCCGAGCCTTCGCGATCGCACGATTCCAACACCCAAGGATCGGGGGCCCCGACGGATGTTCACTTCGATCTCGATCGCCCTGACCGTCCTGGCCGTCGCCGGCGAGCCGGACCCGGTCGCACTCACGCGCCTCAGGGCCCACGTCGCCACCCTGGCCTCGCCCGAGTACGGCGGCAGGCGAGGGGAGGTCGCCGAGAAGTCGCGGCAATACCTCATCAAGGAGTTCCAGGGCCTCGGCGTCAAGCCCCTCTTCCCGGAGAATTCGTTCCGGCAGGAGATCGCGAAGCCCGACCCCGCCGGCATCAAGGGGACGAACGTCGGCGCGTTCCTCGAAGGATCGGATCCGACGTTGAAGGGGGAGTGGATCCTCCTCGGCGTCCACTTCGACCACCTCGGCTCCCGCAACGGCGTCGTGTTCCCCGGCGCGGACGACAACGCCTCGGGCGTCGCCATGATGCTCGAAGTCGCCCGAAGGATCAGCCAGGGCAAGGAGCGGCCCCGTCGCTCGATCGCCTTCATCGGCTTCGACCTCGAAGAGTCCGGCCTCTGGGGCTCGCGGTACTTCGCGGAGAGGTCGCCGATGCCGCTGGCGAAGGTCAAGCTGTTCGTCACGGCCGACATGCTCGGCGGGGCCCTGGCCGACGTCTGCCGCGACGACCTCTTCGCCCTCGGGTCCGAGAACGCACCCGGCCTGCTCGGCTGGCTCGAAACGGCCGCGAAGGGCGAGCCGTTCTCGCTCGGGACCTTCGGCGCCGACATGCTGCTGATCGACCGCAGCGACTACGGCCCGTTCCGGTCGCGGAGCATCCCGTTCCTGTTCTTCACCACCGGCGAGAGCCGCCGCTACCACCGCCAGACCGACACCCCCGCGAGCCTCAATTACAACAAGCTCGCCTCTGCCACCCGGATCATCGAGCGCGTCCTCCGCGAGTCGCTCGACGCCGAGTCCGTCCCCGAGTGGTCGAAGGCCCCCGAACGGAGCCTATCCGAGGCGCGCTCGATCAAGCGGGTCCTCTCGACCCTGCTCGACCACCGCGAGGAACTCGGCCTGAAGCCCGGCCAGGCCGCGATGCTGTCGCAGACCATCGCCACCGCCGACGCCGCCATCGCGCGGGGAACCATTTCGGCTCAGGAACGGGCCACGCTGGTCCGCGCCGCGAGGGTCATCCTGTTCACGATCCTCTGACCGCTCGACCGAAGGCATGGAGTGCGGAAGCTCGCTTCCGCTCGGTTTTCGCGGAGCTTGCTCCGCGCGCCGGATCGAAGCACGTGCTAGCGCCTGGATCGGGTCTCCCGGAAGCAAGCTTCCGCACTCCAGGGGGGCGGTCGAGAAGTTCAGATGCCCTCAGGTGCCCTGAACCAGCCGACGGCCGGGCAGATTGTCCGGTGGGGTTGGCCGACGACGGCCCGAACCCCACCACACAAGATCAAACTTTCACATCAATACTGATCGGCACTGACGACCTCGCCGAAGTTGCGGGTCGCCAGCTTCTGGAAGATGCCCATCTTGTTCTGCGGGGTGACGCAGTAGGTGCGGTTGCCGTCGCAGTTGTAGGTGATGCCGGGGGCATTGGCGGCGGTGTCGATGATCGGCTGGGAGTCGATCGTGTCCTTGAGGAACCGCACCGAGCCGTCGCAGAAGGCGAAGTTGGCGCCGCCGGGGTGGTTGCTGCCGGAGATCATCGCCCAGGTCTCTTCGAGCCCGGTGTTGGTGTCGGTGTAGTGGGTCTTGTACTTGAGCTGGCCGTTGGGGGGGTACCAGGCCTCGATCATGCTGTCGGTGTAGTAGCCCGAGTTCCACCAGTGGTAGTACGGGGCCGAGGAGAGCATCCGCGAGTGCGCCTTCTCGCCGAACAGCAGGGTGTTGCTGGTGCCGTCGGTGATGCTGGCGATGCTCGTGGTCGAGTGAGCATAGATGACGCCGTTCATATTCGCGGCCCGCTGGGCGAAGGTCGCGTTGGTGGTGCGGAGGGCGAGGCCCCAGACGCCCTGGATGCCGCCGTAGCTGGTGAAGTGCTGGCGGAAAGTGCCGGGCATGGCGTAGGTGGCGTCGAGCGCCTTGCCCTCGCTGATGGCCGGGTCGCTGGGGCACCAGAGGACGGAGTTGCCGATGCCGGCCACCGTCACGTTCGACCAGCTCGTGTACGACCAGTAGAAGTTGGCGGCGTTGAACGCGGCGTTGCCCTCGATGAACGGCATCAGCCGGACCAGGACGCTCACGCCGTCGCGGGTGACGAGGCCGTTCTCGCGGATGGCGGTGTAGGTGCCAGGCGGGTACGACGTGTTCGTCGACTCGTAGTTGGCGACGCCCAGGGCGAGCTGCTTGAGGTTGTTGGTGCACTGCATCCGGCGGGCGGCCTCGCGGGCGCTCTGCACGGCGGGCAGCAGCAGGGCAATCAGCACGGCGATGATGGCGATGACGACGAGCAGTTCGATCAGCGTGAAACCCCCGCGACGTCGCGGGGAGATGGGGGCGCGCTTGGGGATGCCTCTTTGGTAGTGGCCTGAAGAATGGGGCAAATGTCGAGGATGGGATGACGAGGCGCGTCGCCGCGCCGGGGAAATCGAGGCGGAAATTATTTGCCGCGGGCCGCGCCGCCGGGCTTGTCCTCGTAGCCGGAGGCCCCGGGGGCGGCCGGCTTGGCTTTGGTTTTCGAAGCGGGGCCGACCGGCGCCTCGGCGGGTGCAGTCGGCGCGGGGGCGGCGGGCGGTTCGGACGTGCAACCGGCCGAGCCGAGCCCCAGGATCAGGACGGTCAATCCCAGACACTTGCGCAGTTCGCGCCCAACACTCATCAGGCAGGCTCCTTCGAGTCACTGACAATCCCTGGCTGTCCGTTGTCAATGCCCCCGACGACAGTATGAGGAACCCACACTCAATCTTCAAGCGTAAATCGGTGTTCCTGAGATCCATCGCCTGGAGTGATCGGTGCGATTCACGTGACCTCGGACCGACTCCCGGCGAATCGACGCCAGGCACCCGATTTCTCGATGGAATCAATCGCCTCGACCGCATCGTCGAGTTCGCGCTCGATCGTGTAGAAGTGCGGCGAGAGCCTCACGCCCGCCCCCGGCCGATAGTCGCAGAGGATCCGATCGGCCTTCAAGGCCTTCGAGATCTCGTAGCCGTGAGGCAGGTCGATTGCCACGGTCCCGCCCCGCCGGGCCGGGTCGCGAGGCGTCGTGCAGCGCCAGCCATGGGCATCGGCGAGCGAGAGCAATCGCCCGGTCAGCTCGAGCGAGTGGGCCCGGATCGCATCGATCCCGACCTCGTTGACGATCTCCAGCCCCGGCCGCGCCGCGTAGAATGCAGGGATGTTCGGCGTGCCGTGCAGGAACCGCCAGGCATCCTCGCGCCGATCCAGCTCCGGGGCGAAGGAGAAGGGCGTGGTGTGCGACATCCAGCCCGTGAGCCGGGGCGTCAGCCGGGGCCGAAGCTCGGGCCGTACCCACAAAAACGCAGCGCCGGGGCCGCCGCAGAGCCATTTGAGGCATCCCCCGATGTACACATCAACGCCTAGCGCCTGGACGTCGACCGGGATCGAGCCGACCGACTGATAGCCGTCGATGATCGTGAGTGCCCCGACCGACCGGGCCTTCTCGGCGATGGCGGCGACGTCGTGGATCCAGGACGACTTGAAGAGGACGTGCGACACGTTGACGAACGCCGTGTGCTCGTCGATCGCGTCGAGGACACGGCCGGTGTCGATCGAGACGCCGTCGTCCGTCGGCACGACATCGACCTCGGCCCCGCGCGACCGCTGCTGGTCGAGCAGGTAGAGGATCGACGGGAAGTGCATCGCGTCGGTGACGACCTTCGGGCGGGCCGAGTCGAAGTCGAAGGCGCTGAAGACGACGTCGTGCGCGATCGTCACATTCGGCTGGAAGACCACCTCGCCCGCCCCCGCGCCGATCAGCGGGGCCACCAGGTCGCCCATCCCGGCCGCGAGGGTCCACCAGCCCTCCTCCCAGGCCCGGACGCCACGCGTGGCCCACGTCTCGTAGTATTCGCGGAGGCCCTCCTCGACCCGGGCGGGGACGGCCCCCAGAGAGTTGCTGATGAGATAATTCGTCGTTGCCAGGATCGGGAAATGCGGCCGGTACCGCGCGGGGTCATGGCTCATCGGCGAAACCCTCCCGCCAGGTCCGGAGCACCGCCCGCACCGGGCTGGCGTCGAACCCGGCGATCCGCAAGGGGAGGGCGATCAGCTCGTAGAGACCACCGGGCACGGCGTCGAGCACCAGGCCTTCGAGGATCGCCATGTCATGGCGCAAGAATGCCTTGTGGCTCGGCAGGTCCTTCGAGTCGAACAGGTCGACCGACGGCGTGTCGAGCCCGATCAGTCGGACGCCCCTGGCGTGGAGCGTGTCCACCAGCGAAGGCTCGAGCGCGGCGAAGTCCTCGTGGAAGATGCCGTCCTGAGGATAGGTCCCCGTGCGGATGAGGACCCGGGGCGCATCGAGGCGATCGATGGGGAAATGTTCCAAGCCGATCCGCGTCCGCCTCGCGGCCGGAATGTGTACGACTCGGCAGCGGCCGAGGTAGTGGGAGAGGTCGCGGGCCTCGATCGTCGGGGCGGGCTCGCCGTAGTGGCTGGGTGCGTCGGCGTGGGCCCCCAGGTGGACGGTAGCCCGGAGCGTGGAGAGCGTGATGGTGTCGCCCCGCCGGAGGTCGAGCAGGACCTCGCGATCGGGCGGGGTGTCCCCCGGCCAGACGGGGAAGCCGGGGGTGACCAGGGGCGTGATGTCGTAGAGCATCTCAGGCGATCTGGGGGGTCAGCCCGCGCGAGGTGGCGGGTCGGATCCGCATCTCGGCCGACTCGGGGAAATCCCGCTCCTCATCGGCCCCCGCGCGGTCTTCGAGCATCGGCGGCCAGGTTTCCAGCCGGACCTCGTTGCCCTTCACCGACACGAACGGGCAGGGGGGGGATTCGATCCAGGTGCCCGAGTTGAAGTAGCGGATGCCGTTGCGCTCGGCCGTCAGCGGCAGGTGGGTATGCCCGCAGGTGACGTACTTCATGCCCTTGTTCTGGGCGTACTCGATGGCCGAGTTCTGCACGAGTTCGCTGTTCCGCTGCCACCGCTTCGACACCCGGCGGATCCAGCGCGAGGCCCGGTGCGGGGCGAGCCGCTGGATGAAGTAGAAGATCCCGCAGAAGATGTCGGTGATGAGCTTGTACTGGGTGATGAAGTGGTCGAACTGGTCGCCGTGGAGGATCAAGAGCCGGACCTGGCCGTTGTCGTAGACGTACTCGTCGTGGATCTCGACGCCGACGATGTGGCTGACGATGTCGGCCGGGCCGTCGTGATTGCCCCGGACCCAGGTCAGCCTGAAATCGTCCCGGTCCGAGTTGCGTCGGATGACCTTGAGGCAAGCGAAGTGCCGTTTGTTGAGGCGCTTGAAGTTCAGATCATCGAAGATGTCGCCGTTGATCACCAGTTCCTTCGACGACGCGCAGGCCCACTGGAGGAACGACTCCAGGAGCCTCGCCTGGCACATGTCGCTGCCGAGGTGCAGGTCGCTGATGACGATGCAGTCGTAACGCAGCGGATCCTGCGGGGCGTCGGAATCCGGCGGGCCCATGCGTCGATTCCCGGGAGGTCCATCCGTCCGGCCTGGCGACCGGAACCGTCGTGATTATAACACGTTGACGCGTTACCAGCCCGCGTAAAAGGCCATGCCCGGCGGGTTGCGGACGAACCCCGCTCCGGCCAGCCAGGGGACCGCCGGGCTCGCCAGCGTCGCCGCGCCGTTGTAGGTCCCGACCTTCAGCACCCTCCGCGACGGCCCCGCCAGCCCCGGCAGAAGTGCCACCGCCGCCTGGAGTTCCGCGTCCGACGCCGACGCCAGGCCCGTCAGACGCTTGCCCTGACCCTCGACGATCAGGACCGGCCGTCCGCCCAGCATCACCACCCAGTTCGATGCCGACCGGTTCAACCGCGCCGTCCCTCCTTCGAGCAGGGGGATATCGAAGGGGGCACCCGAGCCGTAAAGACAAGCCGGATCAAGCGTTGAGACCAGGAACGGCGTCGGCGACTCGTCGCGATGGCCGGCCAGGCGTGAAAGTTCCGTGATGGTCTCCTCGGTGGCGTACTGGACGCCCGAGAGACCCTCCACCAGGTACCCGCGCCGGACGTCCCCGCGAAGCTCGGCCCGATCCAGCCAGGGATAAAGCTCGCGCCAGGGGGGGGCCCACGGATCCTGCCCGGCCGTCTCGCGGCAGAGGACCCCGTAACGGTCGAGCAGGGCCGACGCCCAGGCCAGCGCCCGGGTCTCGGGATCGGCCTGATCGGTCAATCGGAACGCCGACCACCGCCCCTCGGGCTGACCGCCGACGGTCCGGGGCGCCCGGGTCGAACGCAGCAGGCCCCGCGACGCGGACGCCGAACCGGCCTCGGCCAGGGCCTCCAGCATCCGCTCGCCCGCCGGCCGCAGGGCGTCGAAACGGTCGTTGCTGACGAGCCCGCGATTCTGGAGGTCGCGGAGCGCGAATCTCACATTGGACGGCGACAGCCCGACCGCCTGCGCCAGGTCGGCCACGTACCACGCGCCCCGGCCTTCGAGCTGGGCCAGGGTCTTCGCGGCGGCGTCCGAGAGGGGATCGCCCTCGGCCTCGACCATCGGGAAACCGCCGACGAATCCCCTCGACAGGAACGCCGCCCGGGGATCCCCACGCTCCGACTCCGACCGGGCTCGCCAGACCCAGTCGCCGCCCAGCAGGGCCTCGTCGAGCCAGGCGGATTTGTAGGACAATAGGCGGCGAGGGAGGATCTCGGACTCCCAGAGTTCGGCCGTGGCCGCGTAGCCTTCGAGCCGTTCGAGCATTTGCCGGAACGCCTCGAACCCCTCGCGACGGGTCGTCGGATGGATGTGCTGCCGACGCGCGACGAAGTCGGCGAAGACCTCGGGGGCGACGGCCACGCTCTCCTTCCGGCGGATCGCCAGCGACAGCCGCCGGACCTCGTCCAGGTTACCCCGATCCGCCCACTTCGCCCCACCGACCTCGACAGGCACCAGGGTGCCGTCCTCGGCCCAGCGCTCCAGCAGTTCAGTCGCCTCGGCCGGGCTCAGTGGATAGCGGCCGATGAGGTCGCCCAGCCCGACGAGCGCGTGCGACCGCAGGTAGCGCCGGACGACCGTCGCCATCGGTTCGGGCTCCTTCCCCTGGAATGCCCGGCCGTAGAGATCGGCCTCCTCGCCCAGGATGTAACGCTGCGGTCTCGCCGTGCCTTGAAGCTCGATGGCAATCACCCGGCCCGACGCGGCGAGTTCGGCCACCTGTGCCGCCATCGGGCCTTCGAGTTCCTCGGCGGTGAGGTCGCCGAGTTGCCGCAGGGTCTCGGCCATCTCCTCGGTGGTCCGGGGCGGCCGGCCGATGCCCCGGAGACGCGACTCGACCCGTCCGATGGCGTCCGATTCGAGCAGCGAATCCAGGAGCGCGGCGTCGACCTCGCCCTTGCGATTGGCCCTGGAGTCCGGCGTCTTCGGCTCGTCCCACTGGTAGAGGTACTGGGTCGTGAACTTGAAGATGAGGGTCGACGTGAACGGGGACGCCACCTCGCCGTCTCGCATGGCGACCTGGATCGCGCCGTCCTGAATTTCCTGCAGGACCTCGCGGAGCCGGGGCAGGTCGAGGTCGTCGTCGAGGCACTCGCGGTAGGTCTCGACGACGATCGGGAAATCGGGGTAGTTGCGGACGACCTGGAGCAGGTCCTTTGCCCTCAGTCTCTGGAGCCACAAGGGCGTCCGCTTCGCGGGGTCCGGCCTGGGCAACAGCAGGGCCCGCCCGGCGTTCTGGCGGAACCGCAGGCCGAAGATGGCGCTCTCGCCGAGTTCGGAGCGGATCAGGTCCTCGGCCCGCTGCGGGGTGAGTTCCGAGAGGATGTCGAACGGCAGGGAATCCGCGCGAGGGAGCCGAATCAGGATGCCGTCGTCGGCGTGGAGCGTCGCTGGGAGGAAGCCGAAGCGTTCGCGGAAATGGCCGCGGATCGCCAGGTCGAGGGCCCGGTGGAGCCGGCCGCCGAACGGGGAGAGGATCGCCAGGCCGACCTCGCCGGCCGGGTCGCGGAACGCCTCGACCAGGATCGTCCGGTCGTCCGGCACCACGCCCGCGAGCCGCTTCTGCCTCCGGACGTAGCCCAGGAGCGACCTCGCCGATTGCTCCGCGACGTGATACTCGCGCCCCAGCCACGCCGTGGCGGACGCCTCGTCCTCGTCCACACGCTCGGCCATCGCGCGGGTCAACGCGCCGACTGCCTGGCCCAGTTCGAACGTCCTCGGGACCGACTCCCCTCGCCAGAACGGCATGAGGGCCGCCTGGCCGCCCGCGGCGCTGACGACGACCTTCTGGGGGTCGATCGACTCGATCTTCCAGGTCGAGGTCCCGAGCACGAACGTCTGCCCGGGGCGCTGTTCGAGCACGAACTCCTCGTCGAGTTCGCCGAGCTTCGGCCCCTTCTCGCCGAGGTAGAGCGGGTACTGGCCGGTATCGGGGATCGTGCCGCCGCCGCTCAGGGCCGAACGCGACGTGCCGGGCAGGGGCATGAGCGTGTTGCTCAGGCGATCCCAGCTCACCCGGGCGTGGAGGTCGCGGAACGTGGCGCTGGGGAACCGGCCCGAGATCAGCTTCAGCACGCTCTCGAACGCCGCCGCCGGGAGGTCGCGATAGGGGTAAGACGAGCGGACGAGGTCATACAGTTTCGTGACCTCGCAGGGTCCGGATGCCACGCACGCGACCAGCTGCTGGGCAAGGATGTCGAGGCAGTTCTGGGGGACGCGGAGGACCTCGACCCGGCCGGCGACCATTTCATGCGCGACGGCGGCCGATTCGAGCAGTTCGGAAGGGGTCCGGGCGAGGATCCGCCCCTTGCTGACCTGGCCGACGATGTGGCCTGCTCGACCGACACGCTGGAGTCCCCTGGCGACGCCGCCGGGCGAGCCGACCTGGCAGACCAGGTCGACCGCCCCCATGTCGATGCCCAGTTCCAGGGACGCCGTCGCCACGACCGCCCGCAGTTCGCCGGCCTTGAGTGCGGTCTCAGTCGCCCGCCGCTCCTCCAGACTCAGGCTCCCGTGATGGGCCCGGGCCAGGGGCGTAACGTCTTCGTCCGCAATGGATTCGGCAGAGGCAGACTCGTTCAGCTGGGTCGAGAGCTTCTCGACCACCCGCCGGTTGTTGGCGAAGACGATCGTCGAGTTATGGCCGAGGATCCATTCCCGCAGCCGGTCCTGGATCGCCGGCCAGATGGTCTCGCCGGGCTTGGGGCCGAGGTCTCCGGCCAAGCGAGGCAGCGACACTTCGAGGTCGAGATTCTTCCGCATCCCGGCGTTGAGGATCTCGACCGGCCGGGGAATCCAGCGTGTAATGCCATTCCGCCCGTTTTCCTTGCGGAGCCCGCCCAGATAGCGCGCAACTTCTTCGAGAGGCCGCTGGGTCGCGGAAAGCCCGATCCGGACGAATTCGGATGGGACAATCCCCTGCAACCGCTCCAATAAGAGCGAAAGGAACACGCCCCGCTTGTTGCTGCAGAGGGCGTGGATCTCGTCGACGATGACGAACTCGACCTCGGCCAGCGTCTCGCGTGCGCGACTTGTGAGCAGCAGGTGCAATGATTCGGGCGTCGTGATCAGGATCTCCGGCGGCTTCCGGAGCATCCTCTGGCGCTCGGCCTGCGGGGTGTCGCCGGTGCGGAGTCCGAGGGTGAGCGGGCGGAGGGGCGTGCCGAGATCCTCGGCCGTTTCGAGTATCCCTGCCAGAGGGCGCTGGAGGTTCCGGTAGACGTCGTTGTTGAGCGCCTTGAGTGGCGAGATGTAGAGGATCCGGGTCTTCGGCCTGGTGCCGGGGTTGGCCCAGAGGTAGTCGAGGCAGGCGAGGAACGCGGCGAGGGTCTTGCCCGAGCCCGTAGGCGCGACGAGAAGGGCGTTTTTCCGCGCGGCGATCGCGGGCCAGGCCAGGTTCTGGGCCAGCGTCGGCTCGCCGAAGGTCGATCGGAACCACGCGGACGTGGTGGGCCCGAGGCCTTCGATCTCGATGGTATCCGGGGGAGGGATCACCCGACTCGCCTCCGGATCGGAGCGACGCGGGTCGCGGGGCCGCTCCGGGCGACCTCAACGCGACTCGACCCGGGTGATTCTCAGCGAGGGCGATCCGCCCGACAAGGGCATACTGTACAAAAACTACAAGTCCGGCGATCCATGTTGCAAACCCGTCTCACAGCCGCTGCCGGAAACCGCCTCAGTCTTCGAGCGAATTCAGTTCGCGGTCGATCATCCGGCGGAGCAACTGGCCGACGCTCTCGCGTCGCTCTTTTGCCAGCTTCAGCAGGGCCTCGGCACGTTTCGTAGGCAGAAGGAGCCCGATCTCGACCATGCCTTCGGGCATGATCGGGCCGGAGGGGAGGTTGCCGGGCTCGAAACCGGCCGGTGCGAACAGGGGAGTTTGCATGGGAATCGTTTCCGCCGGGCGATCGACCAAGGTCGCTTTGAGAGGTGCCTCGGAAGAGAGCAAAAGGCAGGCCAATCCGATCAGGACGCCCGCAGCAGGAGCAGGACGAGCAGGAAGATGACCCCGACGCAGAGGGCCAGGGCGGCGAACCGAAGGATCCAACGGAGGTCCTCGCGGGAGTCCGGCCGACGCTCGTCGATGGGCTCGATGTCGGGCTCGGCGACGGCCGCGCCGCCCCGTCCGGACCGCGAGGCCTTGCCGATCCCCCCGACCAAGACGGCGGGACGGGGGGGTGGGGGGGGCTTGTGCATCGGTGCGCGGGGGACCTCGGCGTCGCCGAGGTCGCGGAGCGAGACGGTCCCCGATCGGCTGAATTCGTCGTCGAGGACGCGGAGGTCCTCGTCCTCCAGGGTCGGCGGGGGGGGCCGGAAGGCCCGGGCGGAGTCGGCCTCGGAGCCGAGGATCGCGCGGACGACCGACGGGTCGGTCCAGCGGACCAGGTCGGCGCGGACCTCCGCGCACGACTGGTAGCGGTCGCCGGGGGCCTTGGCCATGAGCTTGCGGATGATCGCGGCGAAGGCGGCGGGGACCCCCTTGGCGGCCCGTTCCAGGGGGACGGGGTCGTCCATCCGCTGCTTGAAGATCTTGTTGACCACGTCGCCGCCGTCGAACGGCGGGCGGCCTGCCAGGGCGAAGTAGAGCGAGCAGCCGAGGCTGTAGAGGTCGCTGCGGAGGTCGGCATGGGCGGCGTTGCCGAGCTGCTCGGGGCTGGCGTAATCGAGGGTGCCGATGACGACGTGCTGCGCCGTCAGGGGGGCGAGGCCGTCGTCCTCGGAGGACCGAGCGAGGCCGAGGTCGAGGAGTTTAGCGTCCCCCTCGGGGGTGACCATCAGGTTCGAGGGCTTGACGTCGCGGTGAACGAGCCCGGCCTTGTGGGCGGCTTCCAGGCCGTCGACCACCTTGAGGAAGTAGCGGGCGGCGTCGGGGACGCGGAGCGGGCCGCCGTTCTCGCCTTTGACCAGGTCATAGAGGCTGGCCCCGGGGATGTACTCCAGGACCATGAAGTAGACGTTGCCCTCGCGACCGATGTCGAGGGTGCGGGCGACGTTGGGGTGGACGACGCGCTGGGAGAGTTCCATCTCGCGGATGAACCGCTTGAGCGCCTGGCTCCCCTCGGTGGCCTTGCGGGGCGGCAGGACCTTGATGGCGACCCGGGTCTGGTCCTTCTCGTGGCCGGCGAGGAAGACCTTGCCCATGCCCCCCTCGCCGATAGGGCGGAGGATGCGGTACTCGCCAAGGAAGAAGCCCCGGGTCGCGCCCGAGATCAGCTTGCGGGCCTGGTAGGAGGTCAGCCGGCGTTGCTGGACGAGTTCCTTGGCGAGCGACACGGCGGCGTCGGCGGGCCCGGTCCGGGAGGCGAGGGTCCGGCCCTTCTGTTTGGCGACGTCGAGCTGCTCGGGGGAGAGCAGCCGGCTCCGCGACAGATGGTCCAGGAACTCCTCGATGCCGGGCATGGATGTCTCTCGATGCCGCCGGCGGGGATCCGGTCGGCGGGAGGGGCGAATCACGTTCGGGGGTAACGAGGGGGCGCCGGGATGGCCCGGCCCGCCTCAATCAGGGTATCCGTACCCTTACGCAACGCCGCCCGGTTCGTGTCGGCCCGCTGACATCAGACGGCGTGGATGATCATGCAGGTCACATTATCTTTGGATTGATTATCGAGGGCCAGGTCGACCAGCCGGCTGGCGGTCTTCAATGGGTCGTCCTCCTCGGTGACGATGGCGGCGAGCTGTTCGTCCTCGACGACGCCGGTGAGGCCGTCGGAGGCGAGCAGGAAGCGGTCGCCGGGATGGACGTCGGAGGCGTCGACGTGCTCGGGCCCGCCGAGGGCGTCCTTGCTGCCGAGGTAGAGGTAGAGGACGTGGGTGAACTTGTGGTTGGGGAGCTCTTCCTTGCTGATGGTGCCGGCTTCGAAGAGGGCCCGGGCGAGGGAGTGGTCCTTGGTGAGGCACTCGATCTCGCCGTTGCGGATGCGATAGACGCGGGAGTCGCCGATGCCGGCGACGTAGGCGCGGGAGTCGCGGAAGAGCGTGAGGACGACGGTGGTCCCCATGTTGCTCAGGTCGGGCTGGACGTGGGAGAGGCCGAGGATTTCCTGATTGGCGGCGGCGACGGCGTCCTGGATGGCGCGTCGGACCTCGCGGTCCCCCTCGGTGGCCTCGATCCGCTTGGCCAGCTCCTTGGGGATGATCTCGACGGCCATGGCGCTGGCCTTCTCGCCGGCCTGCTGGCCGCCCATGCCGTCGGCGACGATGAAGAGCAGGGGGCGTTCGTGGCGGGCGGGGAATTCCTCGGCGACGGCGTTCTGCCCGACCCCGCCGATGGTGGGGGTGGTGCCGTTGGCGGGGATGTAGAAGTTATCCTCGTTGTGCTCGCGGTAATTCCCGACGGTCGACACGAGCCCGACGCGGAGCTGGGCGAACCGGCTATTTCCCACGGGGTAGACGGACATGGTGCTCTCGGACCCCGAGGATGCGGAGGCCCCCGCGGCCGAGGCGGACCTGCCCAGGACCCTGTCGAACAGACGTCGTAGGAATGTTGGCTGACCCACCGCACCCGCCTTCTTTTCTGCCTGGCTGGGGAGGGGAGTCGCCCCGAGCCCGGAGCCGACGTCGCTCACCGCCCAGATCTGCGCCAACACCGACCGATCCGGTACCGAACGTCACTGTTTGATCAATACTACTCGACCGGACGGCGTGACCGACTCCAGCAATGTCGGAGTCAGGACGCCCTCGGGCTGGGGCAGGCGAACGACATGAGGTCGCTGACCCCGATGGAACGGTAGGTCATGAACAGCTCGCCGGCCGCGAAGCCCGCCGTGATGCCGTGGTATCGGTTCATCGACTCGACCGTGCCGAAGATCCCGGCCTTCGTGGGCGGGAACTGGGTCTTGTAGCAGCGGATCGCCTCGATCTTCGCCTCCAGTGTATCACCGATATCGGCGACGATGTAGCCCGAGGCGGACGGCAAATCCAGGGAGTGCAAGGCGATGGGGAACCCGAGCTGGGTGTTGATCGTGTGCGTCGGGAGCCCGTCGAAGTGCTCGTCCCACTTGGAGAGGCGGCTGTAGAACACCGCGGCGTCGGTGATCTGCATCGCCTGGAAGTGGTCGGGCGAGGCCATGACGGTCTTGCCTCCGAACCCCAGCACCAGTTGCGGCTTGTGGCGCCGGAAGACCGTGGCGAGGGCGACCCGGGCGGTGAAGTCGTCGAACAGCCGGCGGTTCGGCAGGTTGAGGTTGATCCGGCGGTGGACGCCGAGGATCTTGGCGGCGGCGACGGCCTCGGCGTCGCGGACGTCGGGGCCGGGCGAGAGGGGCGTCGGCTCGCCGTCGGTGAGGTCGACGATCCCGACGGTGTAGCCCAGCCGGGCGAGTCGGGCCAGCGTCCCGCCGCAGGCGATCTCGACGTCATCGGGATGCGCACCCACGGCGATCACGTCCAGCACGATGTCATCTGCGGGCTCGGGCATGCGTGCAGCGTCCTCTCCGCCTCGACGATCCCGGGACTCTCCTCCGGGCGACCCCAACACTATATCGACCGCGCGGGGAATCAAACAGGCGGTCGCGACGGCTTTTCCCGCCGAGACCTCCCCGCCCGCCCGGTCCCCACAGCCGACTCAATCGTCCGCGTCGGCGTCCTTGGTCACGGCGAGGAGGAACGTCGGGTTCACGGCCTCGAACCGGACCCGCTCCATCTGCTCGATCCCGCGCGCCACGCTGACGTTCCAGATCTGGACCGTCCCGGCCAGGGACTTGAGCGTGGCGTGCGACTCGGCCAGTCCGTCGATGGTGGCGACGTTGACCGCGAGCTTGCCCCCCGGCTTGAGCCGGCGGTAGGCGGCCGTGAGGACGGCCCCGACCTGCCGGCCGGTGCCGCCGATGAACACGGCGTCGGGGTCGGGCAGGTCGGCCAGGACCTCCGGGGCGCGCCCGGCGATCGCCTTCACGTTGGGGACGCCGAACGCCTCGCAGTTCGACTGGAGCAGGGCGATGTCCCCCGGCTCGGGCTCGATGGCGTAGACGGTGCCGTGGTCGGCGAGCTGGGCGGCCTCAATAGCGACCGATCCCGAACCCGCGCCGATGTCCCAGACGATGCTGGTGGCGCGGACGTCGAGCTGTGCGAGGGCGATCGAGCGGACCTCGGCCTGGGTGATGAGCCCGCGCTTGGGCTGGCTCTGGGCGAAGGCGACGTCGGGGTTGCCGAACCGGCGGTATCGGGTCGAGCGGTGGACCCTGTCGGGCCGATCGGGCTTGCGGACCAGGATCACGACGTTGAGCGGGTCGAAGTCGAGGTCGAGGAGGTCGACCAGCTCGGCCTGGGTGACGCGCTCGTCGGGGGATCCGAGGTTCTCGCAGACGTAGGCCTTGAAATAGTCGATGCCCCGGTCGAGGAGCCCCCGGGCCAGCCGGGCGGGGGGGGCCTCGTCGCTGGAGAACAGGCCGACCTTCTCGGCCGTGCGGATGCGGTCGAGGACCGATTCGAGCGGGCGGCCGGCGAGGTTGGTCAGGTAGGCGTCCTCCCAGCTTTCCTTCACCCGGGCGAAGGCGAGCTGCATGCTGGAGACGTGCGGGATGACCTCGAACTGGTCCTTGCCGAGCCGGTCGCAGAGGTAGCGGGCGACGCCGTAGAAGAGGGGGTCGCCGCCGCTGACCAGCACGGGGTTCCGGGCCGAGCCGAGGGCCTCTCGGACCTGCCTGAGGGCCCGGGGCATGTCGGGTTCGAGGGGCTTGATGTCGGCGGCGAGGCCGTCGAGACGCCCGGTCATGGCGACCGGGGCGAGGATCAGGTCCGCGTGCTGGAGCAGCTTGCGGGAGGCGTCGGTCAGGCCCGGCAGACCGTCGTCGCCGATCCCCAGGATCACCAGCTTGGTCCGTTGGCCCGCGTCCATTGGGGCGAATCTCCTCGACTGGCTTCGTCCGTCCTCGACCCGTCGCGCCGGGGGAAGGGGCCGGCGGCGGTCGCGTGCCGGGATTGTAACGACTCGCCCCGCAGGTCGTCACGGGCGTTGAGCTTGGGAATTCCAGAGGGGTGTCCCCGCGCGTGGTCGCGGCCAAACTGAAATTGACAGTATGGGCGAAGTCGCCTCTGCTAGCGGGAGTCGAAGCCAGTCGTCGCCGCCACGAGGGAGCGAGAACCGTGTCCACGGGACCTGCACCAGTCCGGATTGAACGCGATGCCCTGGGCGAGCTGGAAATCCCCGGCGACGTCCCGTGGGGCGTCCAGACCAAACGCGCCCTCCTGACCTACGACGTCAGCGGCCTGCAATTCCCGCGGTCGATGATCCGGGCCCTCGGCCTGGTGAAGAAGGCCGCGGCGCAGGTCAACATGGACCTCGGGCTCCTGAGCGCCGACCTCGGCATGCCGATCGTCCAGGTGTCGCAGGCCATCGCCGAGGGGCGTTACGACGACTACTTCGTCGTCGACATCTTCCAGTCGGGCGTGGGAACGGCGACCCACATGAACCTCAACGAGGTCATCGCCGGGCTCGCCAACGAGCTCATCACCGGCACCCGGGGCGGCGCGTCGCCGGTCCACCCCAACAACGCCGTGAACATCTGCCAGACCTCCAACGACCTCTTCCCGACCGCCCTCACACTCGCCGCCTACGAGGGGATCCAGAAGCGGCTCCTCCCGGCGCTCGAGCAGCTCCAGGAGCGGCTCGCCGAGCGTGCCAAGGAATTCGACAGCGTCGTGAAGGTCAGCCGGCCGCAGCTGCAGGACGCGGTGCCGATCCGGCTCGGGCAGGAGTTCTCGGCCTACGCCCGGCAGATCGAGCACGCCCGGCGACGGGTCAAATTGTCACTCGAATCGCTCCAGGAGCTGCCTATGGGCGGCTCGGCCGTGGGGACCGGCCTGAACACCCACCCCGAGTTCGGCCCCAGGGTCGCGGCCGTGCTGTCGCAGGAGACGGGCCTGCCATTCCGCCCGGCGGCAAACCTGTTCGAGGCCCTCTCCAGCCGCGACGAGACGGTCGAACTCTCGGGCGCGCTCAAGACCACGGCCATCGCGCTCTCGACCATCGCCAACAACATCCGCTGGATGGCCTCGGGCCCGAGGGCGGGGTTCGGCGAGATCAAGCTACCGGAGGTCCAGCCCGGCGGGTCGGCGATGCCGGGGAAGGTTGTCCCCGTGATTCCCGAAATCATCCTGCAAGTGGCAGCGCAGGTGATCGGGAACGACGCCACGGTCTCCTGGGCGAACGGCCAGGGGTCGAGCTTCGAACTTAACACGATGACCCCCGTGATCGCCTATAACCTGTTGCAGAGCATCGACTTGCTCGCCAACGGCGCGCGGCTGTTCGACCAGCGATGCGTCACCGGTCTGAAGGCCGACGAGGACCGCTGCCGCGAGCACCTGGAGCGTTCGCTCTCGATCAGCCCCGTGCTCGCTTCCCGCGTCGGCTATGATGGAGTGGCCGCCGTCGTCCGCAAGGCCCACGGCACCGGCGCGTCGGTCCGGGCGGTCCTGACCGAACTCGTCGGCAAGACCCCCGAGGAGGTCGCTACGCTCCTCGGCCCGCCCTACGGCTCGGGCACGGTGGCCGTCGCGGGCGAGCCCCTGAAGTCCGAGGAGATCGACGGGTTGCTCGACCCTCGGCCTCAGACGCATCGACCGACCGCGACCCCGGCCGCGAGCTGATACGACTCCCCCCTTGACCGACCTTCCCCGCCCGACGAGGCCGATTCATGCAGCCGGACCCGCCCGACCTCGACGAACTGGTGAGCCGCGACGACGAGATCGCCGCCGGGTCGGAGTCGAGCCCGGTCGTCGTCGTCGATCACCGTCGCAGCGGGCTCCCCTGGGCCCTCGTGCCGGTGCTGATGGCCCTGTGCATCGCGGCCGGCGTCATCGCCAGCCGGCCGGGTCGGCCGGTCCAGCCGTGGCTCGTGGCGCAGCGGATCGAAGGCCCGATCGTGAAGGCCCCGAGGGACGATTCGGCCCCTCGCGAGCCGTTGCCCGATGCCGAGCCCGAAGCCAAGGTCGAGACGCCCACAACCGAGCCGGCCCCGGACGCGTTCCCCGAAGTCCCCCCGCCGCCGATCGAGCCCCCGGCCCCCCAGAAGCGGACCGTCCTGCGTCCGGCGGGCATCGGGTTCGACCCCGACGAGGGCAAGAAGCCGCCCGAGGCGCCCGGGCCCAAAACCCCGAAGCCCGAGTCGCCGAAGCCGACGGCCCCGCCGGCGCCCGCGCTGAAGCCCGCCGAGGCCGCACCGAAGCCCGAGGCCGCCGCGTTCGCGCCGTTGCCGCCGCCGATCCAGGCCACGGAGCCGGTTGAGGAGGCACCCCAACCCGTGAAGACGGAGGACGTCCAGGCCGACATCCTCCGCGAGGCCGAGGCGAAGCGGCTGGAGCGGAAGCAGCTCGAAGCGGCCAAGCCCGAACTCCTGCAGCCCGACCCGGCGGTCATCCGCGCCCAGCAGCAGGCCGACGAGGCCCAGGCCAAGGCCGAGGCCAGGGCCGATCGCGGCCAGTTCCACCAGGAGCTGGCGAAGATCCTCCGCGAGGCCGGCTCCGATTCCGCGTCGGCGATCCAGGCCCTCTGCGCCACCTCGCCACGCACGGTGCCCGAGTCGGCCAAGAAGCGGGTGGCGAAGTTCCTGATGGGCCCGGGGGCCGGCATCCGCAGGCCGACCCGGATCAAGCTCCTGCGCTCGAACGGCTACTCCGAGGCGTTGATCCTCAGCGACATCGCCGAGCAGGAGATGAAGCAGATGGGCAGCCGCTCGGGCCCCACCCGGCTCGAAGACGTGTGGGTCCTCGCCGCGCGGATCCTCATGAGCTACCCGCCCACGCCGCTCCCCGCCGCGACTGGCCGAGCGGGGCAGGGTTTGCCACAATAGCACGAGTGCCGAGACGCCGACGCCGACTCGCGACCTCAACCGATGAGCCCGCACCCATGAGCATCCGTCCGAGCCCCCTCGCGTTCCTCGCTGCGCTCCTGATGGCCGCCCACGCCGGCGCCGCCGACCGACCGGCGAGCGTCGACAAGGGCAAGTCGCTCCTCCGGGACGGCGACAGGCTCGCCGACCAGGGCAAGCCCAACGAGGCCGTGCTCAAGTACAAGCTCGGGTTCGAGGAACTCCTCCCCGGGATGCGCAAGATCCCGTTCAAGACCGAGGTCAAGCGCGATGTCACCGCGCGCGAGGACCTGCAGGCGTTCCTGATCAAGGAAATCGACTCCGACATGACGCCGGAGCAGTTCCGGGCCAACGAACTCGGGATGAAGGCCCTGGGCTTCATCCCGAAGTCGATGGACTGGAAGAAGACGATGGTGAAGGTCTACTCGGAGGAGATCGCCGCCTTCTACGACCCCCGCACCAAGACCATGCACCTCATCAAGGAACCCGAGGCCAAGGACAGGCCGGCGGCGAAGAAGAAGTCCGGCGGCCTGCTCGAAAGCCTCCTCGGCGGGGGCAAGAAGCAGGGGTTCGACAAGGACGAGAACAAGACCGTCATCGCCCACGAACTGACCCACGCGCTGGCGGACCAGAATTACGACCTCGCGAAGATGCAGAAGGCGGTCAAGGACGACGACGACCAGAGCCTGGCGCTCTCGGCCCTGATCGAGGGCGAGGCCACGCTCACGATGATCGGCGCCCAGATGGAAGACTGGACCGGGGTCGCCACCAAGGAACTCCCCGCCTCCACACTCGACAGCACCTTCAGCCTGATGATGCCGTTCATGCCGATGATGAGCGGGCCGAGCCTCCGCGAGGCGCCGGCGATCCTGTCGGAAGGGATGCTCGTCCCCTACCTGCGTGGCATGATCTTCTGCGCCAAGCTCGCCAACGACGGGGGCTGGGACGCCATCAGCAAGGCCTACGAGAAGCCCCCCGTCTCGACCGAACAGATCCTCCACCCCGAGAAGTACCGGGCCAAGCCCGACCTGCCGACGAAGGTTGACCTCGGAAAGCTCGACCCCGGCGCGGGCTGGAAGGAAATCGGCCGGAACGTCGTCGGCGAGGCGCAGCTCGGCATCCTGCTGCGGAGCCACGGCGGCCGCCCCATCGCCGCCGGCTGGGACGGCGACCGCTTCGCCGTCTTCGAGGGCCCCGAGGGCAAGCTCGGACTCGTCTGGTTCACGACCTGGGACACCGAGACCGACGCCGCCGACTTCGCGCGGCAGTACACGAGGTTCCAGACCTCCAAGATCGGCGACGGTGTCTCCTCGCCCGACGCCTTCCCCGACTCGATCCGACGCCCCCACTCTGGCAAGGGGTACGCCGTCGAGCGCCGCGGGATGGATGTGGTCGTCGTCGAAGGGTTCCCGGCCGAAGTGACCGAGTCGCTCCTCGAAACCGCCTTCCGGGCCAAGAAGTCCGAATTCGTCCGCTGATCCCCGTGCCACCGAGAGAGGTTCATCTGCCCATGCGTTTGCGCACGCTCGGATTGTTCTTTGCGGTGGTCGGTGCATCCCTTGGTTCGCCGTGCCCGGCGGACGACGCCCCCCTCAAGGGGTCGCTGGTGATCGTCGGCGGCGGCGGCATGCCCGACTCGGTTCGGAAGGCATTCGTCGACCTCGCGGGCGGCACGAAGGCGAAGATCGTCGTCGTGCCGACGGCCAGTTCCTCGGGCGACGACAAGTCCGAGCACGACTCCTACCTCGCCCCCTGGCGCCCCTGGAAGCCGGCCGCCCTCAAACTGGTGCATACACGGTCGCGCGAGAAGGCCAACGACAAGGCGTTCTGCGACGACATCCGTCAGGCGACGGGCGTCTGGTTCAGCGGCGGAGACCAGAGCCGGATCATGGAGGCCTACGCCGGGACCGAGTTCGAGCGCGAACTCCGGGCCCTGCTGGACCGCGGCGGCGTCATCGGCGGCACGTCCGCCGGCGCGGCCATCATGACCGAGGTGATGATCAGCGGCGGCGCGACCAAGGCCGAAACGGGCAAGGGCTTCGGGTTCCTCAAGGGGGCCGTGGTCGACCAGCACTTCCTCCGCCGCAGCCGGATCAACCGCCTCGTCGGCGTCCTGGCCGACCACCGCGACCTGATCGGCATCGGCATCGACGAGGGCACCGCCTTCATCCGCCAGGGCGAGACCTGGAGCGTCAAGGGCGACTCGTTCGTCCTCGCCATCGCCGTCGGCCCCGACGGCAAGCCCAGCCGGATTGAGTCCTACCGCGAAGGCGCATCGGGCACGTTCGGCACCAGAGGCTGGCCCCTCAACCTCAAACCGAGGCGGTGATCCGAATGGAGTTCATGCAGCTTTGAGGAGCCCATCCATGAATTTGACCGCCGTCTACATCGAGGTCCCTGAGGGCTACGTCGCCTTCATCGAAGAACTACCTGGAGCCCACACTCAGGGAGCAACCCTGGAGGAGGCGAGGGAGAACCTCCGAGAGGCCGTCACTCTTGTGATCGAGACGAATCGCGAACTTGCCGAGGAAGCGATGAAGGGTCGAACGGCGACTCGCGAGCCGTTCGCCATGGAAGTATGAAGCGAAGGGACCTGATCCGACATCTTGAGTCGAATGGGTGCCTTCTCCGACGCGAAGGAGCCAGGCATTCGATCTACTACAATCCCAAGCACGGCGTCGGCGTTGCGGTCCCCAGACATAATGAAATCAACGACTTCCTCGCCAGGAAGATCTTCCGAGATCTTCAGATCCCCGAGTCCTGATCCGATTCGCTCTCCCGCCGCCTCGTCGCATCCCGATCGAGCCCGTTGAGCTTCGCCGTCGAGTGCCGCCCCGGATTGGGGGCGTCGTGGTGGGCCTCGTCGGGATGATCCATCAATCCTTGCTTGAGCAGTCGGCGGACCTTCTTCGTCCCCGCGCGCTTGATCTGCCGCTTCTCCTCGCGCAGCTCTCGCTTGAGCTTGTCCATGAATCCCCTCGCAGGGTGGGCACCGCCCACCACAACATCCGCCGATCCGTTCCCGCACCGACGGACACGCAACCCCGAGGCCGGGTTCACGCGTGGAATGTCTCGCCGAGCCACGTCACCAGATCGGACGCATACATCGTCGGATCGGGCTCGAATTCCAGCGTGTGATGCGCCCCCGGATATTCGAGGATCCGTCGATTCGCCGCCGGGATCCGCTCGAAGGCATCCCGAGTCTTCGCGTTGTCGATGATCCGATCCTCGCTGCCCAGCATCAGCAACGTCGGCGTCTGGACCTTCCGCATCGCCCGCGCGACCATCCGGTCCAGGATCGCCGAGGAGGCCAGCAACCCCGCCGTACCGACTCGCAGGGCCAGCGGGTCCCCCGCGATGAATGCCCGGCCCTCCTCGGTGGCGGTGAACAGGGCGGGATCATTGAGCGGGATGGGGAACGTCTTCCGCCTGCGGAACAGGAACGCCAGGCCGATCTTCAGCTTGTCGCGCGGCTCGACGTCGACCGACGGACACAATCCCGGGCAGAGCAGCCCGATCGCATCGACCAGATCCGGCCGGCGGGCGGCGGCGGTCAGGACGATCTTGGCCCCCCAGGAGATGCCCAGCAAGGCCACGGGGGCCGAGGGCGACCGGGCCCTCACGGATGCGAGGAACTCGACCTGGTCCTTGATTAACCAGCCCGGCCGGCGGGCGTGGCCCCGGTCGACGCGGTTCTGGCCCGAGCCCCGGCGGTCGGGGAAGTAGGTCTCGTAGCCGGCCTCGGCGAGCGTCCGCCCCAGCCGGTGATACCAGCCGCCGTGGCTCTGGATCCCGTGGACGGCGACCACTCGCCCTCGCAGGGGCGTGCCCTCGGGGACCTTCCAGGCCGTGATGTGGAGGCGATAGCCGTCCGAGGCGACCTGGCACTGACTCTGCGGCTCAATCATAGGTCACCTCGCGCGACTTGACGGTCAGCGACGCCAGGGCCTCGGGATCCACCGTCACCCCCAGGCCCGGCCCAGGGAGCGGCGCGGCCCAGCCGCCGTAGTGGAATGTGACGTCCTCCCGGATGATGTTCCGCGCCAGGACGTGCCGGTCGTACGACCCCTCGACCGCCAGGAATCCCCGCAGGCGGCTCGCGAACGCCCGGCCGGCCGCCGAGAGCAGTCCCGTCTCGCCGGGGTGGCAGCCGAGCTGGTATCCCAGGCCCGCCGAGTGGGCCACTTCCATCAGCCGGAGCGACGGGAAGATCCCGCCGCATTTGGATAGGCGAATATTGAAATACTTCGCCGCCCTCAGCTCGATCACCCGTCGACCGTCGGGGATCCCGCACAGCGACTCGTCGAGCATGACCGGGGTCGCGAACCGCCGTCCGGCGTCCTCCAGGTCTTCGAGCCTGCCGTGCGGCAAGGGCTGCTCGACGGCGGAGACCTTCCGCGCGGCGAGGTGGGGGACGTGGCCGGCGAACTCGTCGAGCGTCCAGGCCTCGTTGGCGTCGACCCGGAGGTTCGCCCGGGAGCCGAGGATCCGCCGGCAGCGCCGGACGCGAGCCTCGTCGTCCTGGCCGGCGATGCCGACCTTGAGCTTCACGTGGGCGAATCCATAGATTCGCATCTTGATGGCCGACCGGAACTCCCCGCGCGGGGAGTCGGCGGTGATCGCGCCCGAGTACCGGACCCGGGCCGGGGATTCGCGGCGGGCCCCGGCGGCGTCGGCCACTGCCTCGATCGCCTCGCCGAACGGCACGCCGAACGACCGGCCGTAGGCGTCGAGCAGGGCCATCTCCAGCGCGCATCGGGCCGCGTTGCCGAACATGCCCCGAGGGTCGTCCGCGATCTCGGGCAGCGTCCACCTCGACAGGGCGCAGGCGACGTCGAGGAAGGTGCCTTCGGAACCGTCGAGGATCCGGGGGACGTCGACGCGGGCGAGGGCGTCGAAGGTCGTGTCGATGGTCTCGCCGGTCACGTACGAACGGGGCACGCCCTCGCCGTAGCCGACCTGGCCGTCGTCGAGGGTAACCTTGACCACGAGGTTGTCGCTGGCCTCGCGCTCGTGCGACGCATGCTTGATCTTCGAACGGAGCGGGACGCCCGCGTGGTGGAGCGTGATCGATCGGACGCGGGGCATCGCGAGGTCCTCGGGCCGGCTTCGCTTCGGGTCGCTCGCAACGTCAGGCGACCAGCAAAAGATACAACCCGATTCCGGAGATCACCAGGGCACTCAAGGCCCGCAGCCGCCGCATCCAGGCCGGGCCGATCCGTCGCGAGGATCCCCCGCCCGAGAATCGCCCCGCCGCCCAGCCCACCAGGACCAGCACGCACGCCATCCCCAGGCTGAAGGCGATGAGCAGCTCGACGCCCAGCATCAATCGCCCGATCGCCCCGGCCAGCACGATCAGCGCGATCGCGTCCCAGCAGGGCACCAGCCCGCCGGCGATGCCCAGGGCGACCAGGTTCCGAACCTGCCCCTTGTGGCCGCCCGAGAGGTCGTGCGCGTGCTCCGGATGCCCCCCGACCACCCGCCCCAACTTGAACAGCCCGATCGCCGCGATCACGAACCCGGCCGAGGTCGTCAGCCCCCCCTGGATCGCCGAGTAGTCGCGGGAGGCCGTCCAGGCGAGGGCCAGCGCGACGAGCAACACGACCGTCGCGTGCGTCGCGGCCGTGACCAGCCCCAGCAGGATCCCCCGCCACGGGGACTTGTCCCCGCTGAGCGTCGCGGCCGCCACCAACGTCTTGCCGTGACCTGGCTGGACGGTATGCAGCACGCCCAGCAGCAGGGCGGCAAGCCACAGGCCAACGCGGCTCGTCCCCGAGAGGTCATCGAGAAGGGCCGTCAGGCGGTTCCGCTCGACCTTCGTCTGCGACGCGGGTTCCTCCGCACCCGGTTTCTCGGCGACGACCTCGACGGCCTTCGACGCCGTCGGCTGGTAGGCGAACTCGACGCGCTTCGAGCGACGCTCCTCGGCCGGGGTCAACTGCCAGACCGGCCGGAGGGGGATCTTCGAGACGTCGCCTGGCAGTTCGTCGCCATCCAGCTCGATCTCGGGCGAGGCCCGGACCGCGATCCGACTCGTGCCCTCGCTCTGGTCGTAGTTCGTGTCCTGCACGACGATCCGGCCGGATTCGGGGATCAGGGCAGAAAAGCGAAACGTGAACCGGGGATGGTCCTCGACGACGAGGTCGTGACCGTCCACGGCCAATTCGAGTTCCTCGCCGTAGCGCCGGACGAGTAGGCCCTTGGCATTGAGCGGCCCGACGACCTTCGCGTATTGCTCGAACAGCTCGCGGCGGTCGGCGGGCGTGCGCCCGCCTGTGAGTTGACGGAGATCCTGCGTCAGGGTCAGCTCGGCGAGGCTGACCTCATAGGCGACCGAGATCCGGCCGGGTTCGACGGTGACCTGGATCGAGCGGTCGACCCGTGCGTTGGGGATGTCGTGGCCGAGGACATTGGCCGCGACGCAAAGTGCCCAGACGAAGCCAATGGCACCGGGTCGCCGCATGGGGAGGGAGGCCGATCGGGTCAGTAGAACTTTTCGAGGGCGCGCCGGACGACGTAGATCACGACGTTCTTGCTGACGGGTTTGGCAAGGACGCTGAAGACCTGGGCAGAGAGCGCCTTGCGGAGGAGGCTGTCGTCCTGGTCGGCGGAGACGAGGATCATGGGGAGCATGCCCTTGATCTCGCGGACGATGGCCATGGTCTCCAGGCCCGAGAGGCGGGGGAGGTGCATGTCCATCAGGGCGACGTGGATCTCGTTGTCGCGGACGAGATCGATCGCTTCTTCGCCGCTCTCGGCCAGCAGAGTACGAAAACCGACCGGCTCCAGGATCTCGCGAAAGGTCTCGCGGGCGCCAGGGTCGTCATCGGTGATGAGAACGGAATAGGGCTGAAGCTGGGTCATGGCTGACCAGTCCATCAGACGCGACAGCACGTGAGCCGGTCAAGGGAGCAGGGCTCGACATGCAAGCCCCACGCCAATTCCGATCCGGCTTCACCTCCGGCGCCCCCGTCATTGTAGTCAAAACTAGGTCATGTCGAGGCTTTGGTCAATCAGGAGATTCGAGAATACCACGTCGGGGGCGACAGGGAATCCGTACAGGGCCCGCCAGAATGGCAGTCAGCGGGTGGCAGGGGCGGCGTCGGCGGCGGGCGTCCGGGCCATCCGGCTCAGTAGACCGCCCGGCTTACCCCATCGCACGTCGGGGTCGAACGCCCCGCCGGCGAGCAGCTCGGGGACGTCGGCCTTCAGCTCCTTGAAGTGGTACCTCTCCAGCATCTGCTTGTCGGCCCCGAACGCCTCGACGAGGGCAGGCAGCTTGGTGTCGGGGTCGAAGTAGACGTTCCAGGTCTCGCCGTTGGGGGTGATCCGGACGACGAGCTGATGCGGCCTGGTCAGCGGCTTGACCGTCTTCAAGCCCTCGTAGGTCACCTTCGCCTTCGCCTGCGGGGTGCCCGGGACGGGCTTGAGGGCGAGTTCGAGGTTCTTGATAACCTGGTCGAAACCAGCCTCGGTGATCGGGTGGCGGCTGTTCTTCATGACCAGAGGGCTGGTCGGCGAGAGGCTCATCCGGGGGACGGGGATCAGCGAGTCGGCCATGTTGATGTGGAGGATCCCGCCGTTCGGGTCGGCGACGTAGATCACCTCGCGACCCTTCTGGGGGCCCTCTTTCCATTCCAGCCGGACCGCCTTCGGGTCGCGTCGGATGCTCATGACCATGAGCTCGGGATCCTTGAGCGCGCCGCCGACGCGCTCCTGGCCGGAAACCCTGAGCTGGTAGTTCTTGAGGCCGTCGAGCCGGGCGCGGGCGTCGGCGACGAGCTTCGCAAGGTCCGTCTGCTCATTCGCCGGGGCGACGAGCTTCGGCTCGGGCTTCGGGGCCGGGACGTTCGGCGCGGGGCTCGCCGTATTCAGGGCGAGGTTGAGATCGTTCGACGGCGGCGCGGGCGACGCGACGGGTGAGGGCGCCGGAGCGGCGACGATGATCGGCTCGACGTTGAGGAGTTCAGGGACCTCGCCGACGGGCGGGGTCTGGGCGACCTGCGGGCGGGGGTGGGCGGTCGAGCGGGTGAGGGCGGCCGGGCGGGGCTGCGGCATCGCCGGGGAGGTCGACTCGACCGAGGCCGTGGCGATCTCGGGCGTCGCGGCGGCCATCCGGCCCCGGTCGCTGAACTCGGGCGTCGTCTCGGTGACGGCCTTCGCCCTCGGGTTCTGGCTCTGATCGAGGGTTTTGTTGAAGGCCGTGTAGGCGTCGACCGGCTCGGCGCTCTGGGCGCGGGGGGTGCCGGGCGAGGCCGAAGTCCGACCGTCGGCCGGACTTCATCTTGGAGCAGCCTTCCGAGCCGGCGACCGCGGCGAGCAGGAGCAGTCCGACGGCGGCGCGACGCGGAAGCACGCGGTAGGGCAGGGCGGTACGTGACAAGGCGGAATCCTTCGCCGGAACCATGCGGGCTACCCCCTTCGGGGAATCGACCTGGCCGTTGCCGCCCGGGAGACGATCCGTGTCGTTTTCCAGGTCCTGTCGCGCAAGTCAGGAGCCACCGACGGGCCGAGCCCGCCGAATTCCCCGGACCCTTACCAAAGTTCGGCGAATCCCTCAACCCGAGTCGCGCGGGCCGACGGGGTCAATCCCCCGAGGGGATCTCCGTCAGATCGAACGACTGATATGCGTTGAGGTCCGACAGGAGGCACGGCTGCTTGTATTGTTCGACGGTCCCGCCGCTCTTTTGCAGCCGCCTCTTCTGGAATTCCGCCCACGAACCCGACGGGATGCGGGCGATGCGGATTGGGCCGAGTCGCCGGGTGGAGATCCGGTTCTCATACTCGCAGTTGACTTCCTGCATCTCCGCCTCGACCGCCCGCTGGAGCCGGTGCACCGAGGCGTCGTCGGGGACATCCCCCGCCTCGACGAGCAGGTTGTAGTAGGGCACCTCGCCCCAGCGCGGCAGGAGGAGATACGACGAGAGGCGATGCCCGAGCTTCGCCTGCGCGGCGTTCACGGCCGTCACCACCTGATACTCCGACAGCTTCTCCCCCGACAGGCTGGAGAAGTGGGCCCCCTTGTTGAGGAACTCGATCAGGGGCGCCTTGCCCTCGAACCCGACGCAGCGGACGAGGTCGTGGATCATGTACCGATACAGCCCGCTGGCGGTGGTCGGGACGATGAAGTAGTTGCGGCCCTCGATGAGTTCGTGCCCCTCGACGGTGTCGGGGGCCTCGCGGTCGGCCTGCTCTTCGGGGATGAACTCGAAGTAGTGGTGGCGGATGTCGAGCACGCCGGCGGGGGTGCCGTCCTGGATGGGAATCGTGAACCGCCCCTCGGAGGCGATCAGGCCGATGTCCCGCACCGGCTTGTCGCCGAACCACTCGGGGTAGCCCTGGAGGTAGGCCCCCATCGTGCCCCCGGTCCAGTTGGCGAGGAATTCCAGGTTGGGCCAGTAGTCCCTGGGGCGCAGGTGCCCGGTGCGGTTGATGATCCCTTCGAGCCGCTTCGCGGTCGTCGGGCGCTTGATCCGGACGCGGAGCTTCATCGCGTCGCGGACATCCTGCGGGATCTGCCACTTGGGGTCGATGGTGCCGTTGTAGTAGTCGCGGATCAGGGTCTCTTTCTCCTGATCCCCCAGGCGGGCGATGCCCAGGATGGTGCTGGGGTTGGCGGCGATGGTGGTGCCGAGGTCGCGGTGGACCGACATCCGGAGCGCGACGTAGTACTTCGAAGCCACGTCCTTGATCCGGCAGGCGGCGACGGGCATGCAGTAGGTGATGCGGACCATCGGGTTCTGGATCGAGGTCGTCAGGCCCGTGATGGCGCCGCAGGGGATCCCGGCGGGTGTGAAGGATTCCCGCCAGTCGCTGGAGAGCTGCAAGATGGGCTTGAGCCCATACTTGTGCATATTCTCGTGAAAGTCGAAGGCCAGGATGCCCCAGATCTGCCAGCCTTCGCGGTAGTTGTGGACGGCGAGGTCGGTGACGGGGATCGTCTTCGGGCGGTTGGTGGTGCCCGAGGTCATCGCGAACATCAGGACGCGGGTGCCCTCGCCGAAGAGGGCCCCGGTGTCGCCGTTTCGGACCTTCTCGATGTAGGGCTCATGCCGCTCGTAGCCGCCGATGGGGACGCGCTTGCGGAAGTCGGCGGCGGAACGGATCTCGCCGAAGTGGTGGTCGCGGCCGAACCCACTGCCGGCGTGGCGGGCGATCTGGGTGCGCAAGAGGTCCCGCTGGACCTCATCGGCCCGCTTCGTCTGCGCGAGGAAGTCCCTCGCCAGGCGGCGGGAGCGGTTGACGAGCGGGATCCCCGCGACTTTCCGGATGAGTGAGAGTATCACGCGACGCCGATCCGCCTGGGCCGTTGGAGGAGAGGAGGATCCGCGAAACTAGCCCGCGTCTGGGATTGCGTCAAGGCAACCCCACTGGAGTGCGGACGCAGAGTTTCCGCACTCCAGGAGGGGCTTCGTCTCAAACGACAACGGATGCCCGACGCGGATCGCTCCGACGAGGGCATCCGAAAGCGGAGGCTCTGCGTCCGCACCCCAAAGTCAGACGATCGGAAGATCGGTGACCGTGGAGGCCGCGTTGACCGGGATCAGTTTCACCGGCTCGGCGACCCGGGCGGGGGCCGCAGCCGGAGCGATGGGCTCGGGGCGGTTGGCCGGGGCCTTGCGCGGGGCGTTCTTGAGGAAGAATTCGCGGACGCGGTCGTGATAGAGCGGGCCGGCGATGTCGCGGCAGCGGTTGTGCTTGGCCTTCTCGACGATCCAGGATTCCTTGGGGCCCTTCGCCAGCGCGAAGAGTTCCTCGGCGATCCCCTTGCCGATGTACGCGTCCTTGGCGCCGTGGATCAGGAACCAGGGGCGTGGGCCGAGGTTCGAGGCGGCCTTCTCGACGCTCGGATACTTGCAGTGCAGGCGGTTCTCGGAACGGATCCGGGCGGTGGTCGAGAGCAGCGACACGATCCAGTTGGGCGTGATGCTGAAGAGCAGGGGGCTCTGGACGTAGATCTCCGCCCAGCGCCAGATGTAAGCCATCATGGTCCCCTGGGTGGGGAAGGCCCCGTCGGTCACGACGCCCCAGATGCCGGGATCCTTGGCCATGACGCAGAGCGCGGTTCCGCCGCCCCGGCTCACGCCGAAGATGCCGAACCCGGCGGGGTCGGCGTCGGGGCGGGAGCGGAGGTAGGTCAACGCGGCCTGGAGGTCGAGGACCTCATGCTCGGTGACCCACTGGAGGGGGGCGTAGACCGGATCCTTGGGGCTCTGGCCGTGGTTCCGGAAGTCGAACGTGAAGATGTCAAACCCCTGGTCGCGGAGGCCGTCGACGTAGGGGAACGAGCTCCAGCGGTCGCTGAGATATTCGTGGCAGAACACGAGGACGCCGACGCGGAAGGGCGTGCGGGCCTCGAGGTAGGTGCCGGCGAGTTCCAGGCCGTCCTCGGTCGGGAACGTGACCGACTCGCCCTCGCCCTTGGGGGAGACCCGCAAGGGGAGGAACATCGGGGTTTCCTCGAAGATCCGCCCGATGACCGGGGCGTACCTCACGTACATGTAGGTCGCGTAGGCGATCGCGGCGAGGGAGGTCACGGAGACCGCGATGGCCAGGAGAGTCAACGGGCTCGGCACGGGATGTCACTCCGGGGTCGTCGCCTGTTCGCAGAGGAGCGTGTGGTGAAGCCTCGCGCGACGGAACCCGCCCGGATGTTCCGTCGGGCGGGTGGCGGGATCGACTCTGGTCGGGGTGGGCAGGCCAACAGCCGGGCGCTCACGCGCCCGGCTGGTGTGCATCCATTCTAGCCCGCGTAACGCTTCAAGATCAGGGTGATGTTCTGTCCACCGAAACCGAAACTGTTGGAGAGGGCGACATCGACGGCCTTCGTCCGCGCGGTGTGCGGGATGTAGTCGAGGTCGCAGTCCTCCCCGGGGTTTTCGAGGTTGATGGTCGGGGGCACGACGCCGTCGCGGATGGCCAGCAGGCAGACGATGGCCTCGACGCTGCCGGCGGCGGCGATGAGGTGTCCCATCATGCTCTTGGTGCTGGAGATCGGGACGCGGTAGGCAGTTTCGCCGAACGTCTTCTTGATTGCCAGCGTCTCGATCGAGTCGTTGACGTGGGTGGACGTCCCGTGGGCGTTGATGTAATCGATGTCCTCGGGATTCAGCTTGGCTTCCGCCAACGCCTCCCGGAGGCAGGCGATGGCGCCCCGGCCCTCGTCGTGGGTGTCGGTGAGCCGGAAGGCGTCGGCGGTGGAGCCGTAGCCGACGACCTCGCCGTGAATCGTGGCGCCCCGAGCCTTGGCGTGTTCGAGCTCTTCGAGGATGACCATGCCCGCCCCTTCGCCCAGGATGAACCCGTCGCGGTCGCGGTCGAACGGCCGGCTGGCCTTGGTCGGGTCGTCGTTGCGGGTCGAGAGGGCGGTGAGCAGGTTGAACCCGGTCACGCCGAGGGCATGGATCATGCTGTGGGTGCCGCCCGAGAGCATCAGGTCGGCCTCACCGCGACGGATCAATTCGACGGCCTCGCCGATCGCCTGCGAGCTGGCCGCGCAGGCGGTGAGGCAGGTCGAGTTCGGCCCCTGGAGCCCGAAGTAGCTGGCGAGATGAGCAGACGGCGTGCCGGGCTCCTGCTCGGCCTCGTGGACGAAGTGCAGCGTGTCGAGCCCGCGCTCGGTGAACGTGGCGGTGTTGACGTGGTTCGAGGGGATCGAGGCCAGGTGGACCAGCTTCACGAACCGGGGGAAATCCTGCTGGCCCTCGCCCGAGCCGAGGTAGACGCCGAATCGGGTCTTGTCGAGCTGGTCGAACGACTCGACGCCCGAGTTGTCGATGGCCATCCGTGCGGCGGCGAGGGCGAAGATGGTGTTCCGGCAGTGCTCATCCCAGTGACCGGCGTCGGGGATGTACCGGCCGAGGTCGAAATTCTTGACCTCGGCGGCGATCTTGGTGGGGAAGGTGGAGGCGTTGAAGAGGGAGATCCGGCCGACGCCGCTCCTGCCTTCGCGGAGCGACGCCCAGGTCGACTCCATGTCGCCCCCGACCGGAGTGACCATCCCCATTCCCGTCACGACGACTCGGCGGTGCATGTGTCTGTCTCGACCCATAGGGGGTGAACGGAGGAGCGTTGAACGATTGTACGAGACGGTTCAAGGGTGCCCGATCAGGCGCCGGTGGAACCCGCCTCGACGACGACCGCCGCCGCCTGGCCGTGCCGGGAGAAGTTGGTATTCACGAAGATCGGGCTCTTCGACGCCCGAGGGGCGCCGGTGACCACGTCGACCGTGCAGGCCGGGTCGGGCTCGTCGCAGTTCAGGGTCGGCGGGATGAGGCCCTTGTTGGCCGCGATCAGGCTGATGAGCAGTTCGACCGCGCCGCAGCCGGAGAAGACGTTCCCGATGTGCCCCTTCACCGAGGTGACCGGGACGCCGCTCTCGCCGAAGATCCGGGAGATGGCCCGGGCCTCGGCGAGGTCGCCGACCTGCGTCCCGTTGCCGTGGGCGTGGACGTGGCCGATGCGATCCGGGGCCAGCTCGGCGTCCCGGAGCGCGGCCCGGATGGCCAGTTCGGTGCCTTTACCCTCGGGGTCGAGCCCGCCGCCCGGGTTGGCGTCGCAGCCGGACCCGAAGCCGAGGATCTCGCCGTAGATCTTCGCCCCTCGCTTCAGGGCGTGCTCGCGTTCCTCGATGATCACGATGCCCGCCCCCTCGCCGGGGACCCAGCCGCTGCGCTTCCTGTCGAACGGACGGTGGGCTCCGGAGGGATCCCCCTCCCAGCGGGTGAGTTCGTTGAACATCCGGGTGCGGATCAGGCTCATGGGGTGGATCTTGGAGTCCGCCCCGCCGGTGATCATCACGTCGGCCCGGCCGCGCTGGATGATCCGGGCGGCCTCGGAGATCGCGAGGTTGGAGGCGGCTTCCGCCTCGGTGATCGAGTTGCTCGGCCCCTGACAGTCGAGCAGGATCGAGATGTGGCAGGCGAGCATGTTGGGCAGGTATTTGAGCAGCCAGATCGGGGTGATCTTGGGGATGCTCTCCTTGCCGTAGACCTCGAAGCTGAAGCTATCGTCGGCCTGAAAGGCGTGGTTGAACGCCTCGGCCAACTCGTCGAGTTCGGTGGAGATGAGACCGGCGCCGAGGTCGAGGCCGATTCGGGTGGGGTCGACGCCCCCCTCGGCCAGCCCGGCGTCAGTCATGGCGAGTTGGGCGGCCGCGACGCTGAACTGGATGTCGCGGGCCATGTACTTGGAACTCTTGCCCACCGTCTTGGCCAGACGCGGGAAGGAGAGGGCCTTCATCGTCTTCTCGTTGAAGCCGACGACCTCGCCGCCGGCGTCGGTCCCGAGCCCCGCGACCGGGAAGGCCTTGATGTGGTCGACGCCGCCCCGCCCCTCGGCGAGCCGCGCCCAGACGGCATCGGCGCCGATCCCCACCGGGGTGATGAGGCCCAGACCGGTTATCACCACTCGTCGTTCATAACGGGGCATGGCGGAACTCATCCATCATCGCCGCGCGGGGCGGGCCGGGCCGGGGTCGGTCGTTGTGAAGCGGTGTTGCGGTATCTTGGGTCGAGGGTCAAGCCACGGGGGCGATCAACCGCCGTGGGTCCCGTTGGATTCGGGCACGACCTCGACGGCGGCGGTCGCCGCGGCGGCCCGCTGCTGGGCCTTGGCCAGGTCGAGCACCCCGAGCAACTGCTGGGTGAAGACGAAGTTCTTGGGCCCGAAGATCTGGTTCGCCCGGGTGTTGTCCAGGTGGGCGAAGACGATCTCGGTGTCGGCCAGGAGTTCGCCGTTGAGGAACGCCTTGCCCTCGACCACGGCCCCCTCGGCACGCAGGTCGGTCAGGGTGACCTCGTAGATGAGCTGATCGCCGGCGCAGGCGACGCCGAAGAACTCAGCGCGGGGGATCTTGGCCAGGACGACCTTCTGGACGAACCCGCCCGCCTCGCCCACCAGGATCCCGCCGGTCTGGGCCAGACCCTCGATGATGAGGGACGCGGGCATGACCGGGTATCCGGGGAAGTGGTCGTGGAGGTGTTCCTCGGCCAGGGTCAGGTTCTTGATCGCGCGGGCGAACTGGCCGCTGCGGAACTCCAGGAATTTGTCGATCCAGATCCAGCGCATGGGAACGTCATCCGCGCAAGGGGTCCAGCTTGGCGAGTGGAGGCGGCGCGGACGCACCGCCCGATCGTCTCGAAATCAAAAGGCCCCGCGGGGGGCCTTCCTGTCGAACATCCGTGTCCCGTCGCGGGCCGAGGTGGGGTCTGAGACCCGCCGCCGGCCGGCGTCCCCGGCCCGCCCCCGTGTGGAGGGCGGGCTCGCGGAGAATCCGTGCGTCGCCCGGTCGGCCTCAGGCCGAAAGCTTGCTGGAAACGTAGTGCACCAGCATGTCGACCGTGTACAGGTCGCCGATCTTCTCGACGTCCGGATCGGCAGAGAAGGCCGACAGGTCGGCGTAGGGCATCTTCGACTTCAGCTCGTCGAGGCCCTTGCCGGTGAGCTTCCCGTCCTTGATCATCTCCGGGTCGGAGACGACGTTCTCGGGGAACAGCTCGCCGCGCGGGATCTTGATCCCGAAGTTCCGCTCGAGGCGGAAGACGATGTCGAGGAAGTCGATGGACTCGGCCCCGAGGTCGCCCTGGAGGGTCGAATCGGCCTGGACGTCATCCTCATCGACACCGAGGGCATCCACCAAGGTCGCTTGAACTTTCTGGAAAATCTCGTCGTGCGTCGGCATAGCATCCTCGTAAAACAGGAAGATCGCTCCGGATCTCTGGACAGGGACGTTTCTTCGGCCGCCGAGAGCGAGTCGATGCCCTCTTTTCTAGGTCGGCGAAGCCAAGGGGTGAACTTCAATGAGGCCGTGTCAATGCAACGCCCACGCAGGTAACCCGTGCGCGGAGGGCCGCCGCCACCGACCGGAGCGTCTCCGTGTCGTCGCCTATCTTGATATCTTCGGGCAATCCTTGCAACCTCAGCCGGGCCCGCACAACCCGCGCCATCCTCACGAACCCACCCGGGTCGGGGACTGGACGGGCACAGGGCTCGCCGAATCGGGCGCCCCATCTCGGACGATCGCCTTGGCCCCGACCGAGCCCTTGCGGAGCGTGGCATAGAGTTCGCGGAGGCCCGAGACGATCGTGGCGTCGGTCTTGTGCAGCTCGGGATCCTTGTCGCGGAGGTTCGACCGGGTCGTGACGAACTGGCCCTTGACCACCGCCTGGCCCTCGATCGTCCCCTCGCCCTTGAACGTCGTCTCCACGCCGTTGTCCGAGACGAGCTGGACCTTCAGCTGGAGCTGGCGGCCGGGCTCGACGAAGCTGCCGTACTTGATCATCTTCGCCCGCTTGAGGACGATCACGCTGTGCGCGAAGTCCTCCATGTCCCGGATCAGCCACGCGCCCGCCTGGGTCAAGGCCTCCAGCATGAGCACCCCCGGCATCACCGGGAAGCCCGGGAAGTGGTCGGCCAGGTACTCCTCCGAGAGCGAGAGGTTCTTCACCGCCACCAGGGACTGGCCCTGCTCGAGCTCCGTGATCCGATCGACCAGAACGAATCTCATGGGACGCCCCGGACTCTCAAAGTTGCCATCTCGACCGACCCGGGGCACCCAACAATCGTCGGCCCGGTCAGGTGAGCTTATGTCAAGCCAATCAATGTAGCCTTATGCGGGATTCCCCGCAAGGCCAACGCCCTAACCCCCGCTTCCGCTGAGGTTCAGGTCGAACACTGCGAGTTTACATCGCTATCCTTCTCCGTCAAATCAGACCTCCCAGATTACCCAAATTCATCGGTGGCCAAACTCGGCGGTCGTGCTTTTCGGGATGGTTGTCATGGGAAGACTCGACGGGTGCTGCCTATAATATGGGGCGCGGAGTGCGGCCTGCGGATTGGGTTCGTTCCGTCATTTTGAGGGCGACGGCATGGCGAGGAACAGACGCGCTGGGGGCCGGATCATCCTGGGCGTCGTTTGCCTCGCCGTCGGGTTCGGCTGCCTACACACCCCGCTCGGCTGGTCGCCCGACGGCCGCTGGCTGGCCTACGTCACCGAGGCCCCGCCGGCCGATCTCAACCTCAAGCCGGGCTGGCTCTTCCGGAACGACGGCCCCGGCATCTGGGAGCGGCCTCGCGGAGCCGCCCGCTCCTATCAACTCTGGGTCAGCCGGTTCGACAACTCGGCGTCGATCCTGATCGAGGAATCCCCCTTGCCGATCGGCTCGCCCGGCTGGTCGCCCGACGGCCGCTCGCTGGGCTACGTCCGGATCGTCGAACGGCCCCGGGGGCAGGAACCGGCGGGCCTCCGGCTGGAGGTGGTGCTGCGCGAGGGCCTGGAGCGTAAGCGGGTCGTTCACTCGCATCCGATGAAGGAGCTGCCCCCCGAGGCCGACCGGCTCCCGGGGCAGGCGGTCGTCTGGAGCCCCGACGGCCACCACCTGGCGCTGCCCCAGGTGGATCCCCCGGGCACCCTGATCATCCAGGCCGGCAACGGCCGGGTCGTCCGGTTCATCGACGACGCGTTCCTCCCGGCCTGGTCGGGCGACGGCGGCAAGCTCGCCTACTTCGTGAGGGGAGAGAGCGACCAGCTCACCGTCTCCGAGGTGAACGGCGGGATCCCCCGGACCCTGCTCGACGTCGGCCAGGCGGGGCAGGCCCCGGTCTGGACCCGCGACAGCTCGGGCCTCCTGGCCATGGTCCACAAGACCAACCGACAGGGCGACCGCCCGCCGACCGAGCGACTCGAACTGGTCCGCGTCCAGGTCGAGACCGGCATGGTCGACTCCATCCGCTCGCTCTCGACCGAGTCCAGCCCCGTCCGGCAGCGGCCGGTGCAGGGGACCTCCTTCGCCATCGACCGGGATGGCGAGAACCTCTTCCACACCATCGCGGTCGAGGGCCAGCCCCGACAGCTCGCCTGGTATCAGGTGCGCGACGGTGTCCCCTACAAGAATTTCGCCCCCATCGACATGAACATGACGATGGGCTCGCTCTCGGTCTCGCCCGACGGAGGCCACCTGGCTTTCCGGGTGGGCGAGCCGGAATTCCGGCTGCCGCCCGTCGTCCTCGACCTCCACGCCGGCAACACCGCCACGTTCCTGGTGCCCGACGACCAGGCGCGGATGGCCTGGATCGGGTTCCTGGCGCATCACGCCAACCGGCTGCTCCAGACCTCCTGGCTCACCGCCGACCGGAACGCCCCGGTCGCCCGGCCGATCCGGCTCCCGGTCCGGGGCGAGGTCGCCGAGAACAGCGAGCTCAGCCTCCGACTCCGCCGGCTCGGACGGCTCGGACGCCCGCTCTGCAACCGCCCGGCCGACGCCCCGCCGCTCGACGCGGCCCAGGACCGGATGCTCGCCGAGGCCCGGCTGTTCTTCGACATGCTCCGCGAGGACTACCCGTCCGCCGGGTTCTCGCTCGATCGCCTGGAGAACCTCGTGGAATCCCGCCAGCAGCGCAGGGCGTTGCTGGGCGTGCGGGCTCAGATCCTCCTCGGCGAGGGCGAGATGGACGCCGCCGAGCGGACGATCCGCTACCTCCGCGACACCAGCCGATCCGGGACCTACCGGGTCGAGGAGACCTCCCGGGGGACCGTCCTGGTCCCCGACCTCTCGAACGAGATCAACTGGACGAACTACCTCCAGGCCAAGGTCGCCCGCGTCCGCGAGATGATCCGCCACGAGACGCCCGTCGACACCACCCCCCTCGGACACCGCAACCCCGACGCCCCCCAGCCCGGCCTCGGCCTCGACCTGAACGTCGCGCCCGTCGAGGAAGGCCTGATCCCGAGAATCCTCCCCCGCCCCTAACTTGGAGTGCGGCCGTCCGGCTGCCGCCTACCTCCCGGTAGGTTCGCCAATGGAACGGGTGAGGACTTGAGGTAGTTCCGATCGCCAGGGTTCTTCCCGACCCCGTCGAAAGCGGCAGCGTCGCTCCCGCACTCCAAAGTCAGCCCACGGGACGGACGACGATGCGCTTGCCCTGGACTTCGATGACCTCGACCAGGGTATCCGGATCGAGATAGGCGCCGGGGGCGGTGACCTCGACGACCATCTCGCCGAACTTCGCCTTGCCCGTCGGGCGGAGGACGGTCGTGGTGCGCCCGGACTCGCCCAGGAGGAAGGCCAGCGACTCGTAGCCTTCCATTGACGGCTTCGCGAACGGGTCCTCGACGTCGACCGTGTTCCAGGGCTCGGCCTTGAGGACCATCCGGTTGAAGATCGGCAACGACGGGAAGTACCGGCCCAGAAGCACGGCCCCGCCCGCGACGGTCACCAGGACGGCCGTCAGTTGCAGGAGCGTCCCCGCCATTTGACGGTATTCATATTCCTGGGTCGGCCAGACGAACGTGTGGCTGGCCATGACGATGCTCACCAGGATCAGGACGATCCCGCTCATCCCGAAGACGCCGAAGCCCGGGAACACGAACAGCTCCATCGCCAGGCAGACGATCCCGACCAGGAACAGCAGGATTTCGAGCTGGTCGGCCGTGCCCGTGAGGTAGCGGCTCCAGAAGAAGAGGATGAACGCCAGCGCCGAGATGATGGCCGAGAGGCCGGTCCCGGGGATCTTCACCTCCAGGATCAGCATGAAGATCCCGACGAACAGCAGGAGCCAGCTCACGGTAGGTGTCGTCAGCACGGCGACCAGGCCGTCGACCCAGGTCGGCCGCTCGATCTTGATGATCTTGCCACGGAGCCCGAAAACGCTCTTGAGGTCCTCGACGTTCGAGACCTCCTGCCCGAGCCCGAACGATGCGGCCTCGTTGGAGACGAGGGTCAGCCGCTCGCCGGCTTCCTTGCGCTTCTGGGCCTCCAGATAACGCGCGGGGTCGGCCTGGAGGGTCGCCTTGTCGAGGAAGACGCGGGCGCCGGTCTTGGCGTCCTTCGCCTCCCAGAGTTCCATGTTCCGCTCGATCATGGCACGGGCGACCGCTGGCGGGTGGCCCTTCTGCGCGGCGAGGGCCTCGGCCCGCTTCGACAGCCCGGCGACCTGGGGCGCCGACAGTTCGATCCCCCGGCCGGATCCGGGGAGGATCAGGCGGACGTCGCCAATCCGCCCTTCGTGCTGGAAGAAGATCTCGTCGCAGGCCAGGGGGATCAGGGTCGCGACCCCGAGCGCCCGGTCGTCGATGTAGGCGACCGTCTTCATGTCCTTGAGCCCGGCGATCAGCCCCGCGACGTTGTCGGCCGCCGTGTCGATCCCCCCCTCGCTGCTGATCTGGAAGAGGATCATGTTGGCGTTCTCGACCCGCGCCTGCTCGATCCGGCGCCGGAGGTACGACTCCTTGCCCGTGTCCAGCCGCCCCTCGATCTGGATCCAGACCGGCTTGAGTTCGGCGAGCAGGGTGGGGTCATTCGCCAGGGCCTTGCCGGCCATGTCATAGAAGTTGGCGATCTCCATCCGGTTGTCGGCGATGAGCTTGGCGAACCCCTCGTCGCGGGCCTTCCTCGCCGAGAGCACCCCGCGCCGGCCGTCGCCCCAGGCGGGGCTGTCGTCGATCACCTGGTGATTCTTGGTGAACTCGGCGACGTTCTCGGCCAGGACGTGATGCAACTGCTTGTCGGCCGTCCGGATGGTGCGGAGGTCGAGGTTGCGGTCGAACATACCGAGGAAGAGGTCCGGCTCGCGTCCGCGACGCGTGGCGAGGAACCGGATCGGATCCTTGTAGCCGGCCGACGCGTTCGACCCTTCGGGCGTGATCGGCCCGAGGGAGGCGTCGGGGCCCATCACGATCTCCTCGCACGCGAGCGCGGCGAGGGTTGCGTAGCCCTGGAGGGGCTCGGGCACGTAGGCGACGACCATCTTCGCGCCTTCCAGCTCGGTGGAGAGGAAGTTGGCGAGGTCGTAGGAGCTGCCGAATTCGGAGCCGCCGGGCCGGACCTTGCCCGGCCGGATCTCGAAGACCAGGATCGGGCGATCGGAGCCCTTCTGGGAGGATCGCGCGAGGACCTGCTTGGCCGAGTTCTTGATCCGGGTCAGGACCTCGCTGTCGATCGGCTCCTCGATCGTGAGGAACTGGCCGGGACTGCCCCCCGTGCGCTCGGCCCCGCCGGCGGGCGCGGCCGGTTGCGGATTGACCTGCGAATAGCCGTCGCCCGCGAAGGCGAGGAGGATGGCCGAGGTCAGCAAGAGCGATGGGGGGTGGATTCGAGCGGTTTCGAGCTGGGCGACGGCGAGGCGGGTCGAGATGGATCGAAACATTGCGTTCGGACTCCCTCCGCTCGAACGGCCGGGCAGAAAGGCCGCCCCGGGCCACGGAATGAGAGCCGTCGGACGGCGCCGACCGCGACCGGGAGGGCGGACGGGGCTGTCCGATTCCGCGGACAAACGCCCCTTCTGCTCGATACCAACGGCGATTATAGACCCGGGCGCAGGCCTCGTCAAACACGCGAGAACGCCGCGAAACGATCGTTCCGCGGCGTCCCGATTCGGTCGCCGGAGGGAGTGAAACCTGCCGTCCGCCTCAGCGGGGGACGCCCTTGGCCGGAGCCCTGCCATCCCGGGCGCGGGGCTGGATGGGCTGGCCCACGCCACGCGCGGCCGCCGCGGCACCACCCGGGGCGGGGCGCTGCACGTCCTCGGGCTTCGGATTCCGCACGACCTTCCAGCCGTTGAACACGCCGCCGGAGAGGAACTGCGGGTTGATCTCCTTGTTCGCGGCGATGTTCTTGATCGTGAAATCCTGCGTGTCCTTGCCGTTGGGGGCGACCAGGACGAGCCGCTTCGGCAGGAACGTCTGCTTGTTGAGCTGCACGAACGCCCGGCCGAAGCTCTCCTGGTCGATCGTCATGCGGGGGACGATGGCGATCATGTAGAACTCGTCGGTCTCGTTCAGCAAGTTCATGCTGTACCGCATCTTGGCGTCGGCCGCCTTCATGTTGAAGAGGAAGGGCAGCGGGCCTTCTTCGAGGGCCCGCTTGCGGTCCTCCGCGGCCAGCGGATAGATGAAGATTTGTTTCGTATCGTAGAGGTACTGATACACTTCCTTGCCGGTGCAGACGATCCGGTCGTGCGGGACCATCTTGGGCGGCTGGCCCTCTTCGGCGACGTTCTTGTTGAATTCGAGGCACGCCAGGTTCGGGCTCTTGAGCAGGGCCACGCCGCTGTACTGGGTCGTATCGTTCCAGACCGGATTCTTGTCGACCCGCTCCAGGCCGACCGAAAGCGAGGTGATCTGCGACGACCTCGCCTCCCACTGCGCCAGGAGTTGGTCCATCCGCTTCTGGTTGGCCGCCACCTGCTCCGGGGTCAACGCCGGCGGGGCGGGCTGGGCACGGGTTGCCGCCCCCTGCGCCGGGGCCGGGCGGCCGACCGGGGCCTGTCCTCTCTGGGCCGGGGAGGCGACCGCCCCTCTCGGATTGCCGGGCTGTTGCGCCAGGAGGGCCGGGACCGGGACGCTCAGGGCCCCGAGTGCGGCGACGACCAGTCGAGACGAAGCCGAGCGAAATGGCATGGGCGATTCCTTCCGTGATCGTGCCCGGGGGCCCTCGCCCCCTTGCCGTCTCCCGCCCCATCACTCCGTTCCCGGGCCGGGTCGAGCACGAGCGGGTTTCCTATCACATCTCGATGAATCCGGCCAGCCCAACGCCTCGTTTTCATTCAAGTCGGGACGAGAAAACGCCGAAGCGTCGCAGCCCGGTTTCGCGGCAGCGTTGCCCCGAACCAACGCACGAGGCGCCTATGGCTTTGGGATGTCGTTCCGATGCCAACGGATTGTTAATTGTGCTCCCGCCCTGCAAGTGCCGCGGGAGGTAGCCAGGGGCCTCCGATGCCTGGACGTAAGACGATGGAAGATTAATGTTTACGTCGAAAATCGGCACAACCATCCGACTGGAACCCAATTCCCGATCGATTCCTTTGAGGTGGTCGAACCGGGGTAGCTAGCAGGCCTCATCCACCAGGGGTTGAAAAGCCACTGGCTACCACCCGTCGCCCTTCGGGGGCGGAATACTCTCCACTTGTGTCTCAATGTAAACTAATCTATAATAACAAGTTACAATAGAATTGGCTTTGTTCCATCGTTTTCAAAATCGGGGTCGACAACCAACTCTCCCCCAGATCTCTGGCCGCCGGAACACCGTTTGCACATCGGTCTCCCAAGTGGTCAAGAGACGCGAAACCGTGCATCGGAAACCGTCTAGGGTCGGAGGGTTTGATGATCCGGACCTTGCCCCAGCCGCCTCAGGAAGCCGCACCGCCCGTCTGGCACTTGCCGCTGATCGGGCTGCCGCCCCGAGGGCCTCGGGCCTCCGCGTGACTTGACGAGACGCGCCGGATCTTCGACAATTCCTCGGCTGCGAGACCGGGGAAGGATGGCGGTTATTGATGGGATTGCCCCCGAGCGGGGCCGTCCCGGCCCGCGATGACGGGAACTCTCGCGGAGGCCGCCGTCCCGATCAGACGCCGTCATGGCGAGGATCGCGACATGGCGACGCTCGAACGGCCCAAGCTCCGCCCGCTCTCCGGACGACGGGTTGAGCACCAGGGACAGGCCTTCGTCCTCCTCGAAGACCCGCTCGGCGTCGCCGACGAGGGGGTCGTCCTTCCGTTGAACGGCTTCCAGCACGTCGTCCGGCACTTCGACGGCAACACCACCCTGGTCGAGATCCAGGCCAGGGTCCTGCGCGAGACGGGCCAGCTCATCCACGCGGCCGAGCTGGAGACCCTCGTGAAGAGGCTCGACGAGGCGATGATCCTAGACGGGCCGGCGTACGCCGATTTCGTCCAGAACTACGCCCACGAGCACACCCGCCCCGCCGCCTTCGCGGGCCGCTCCTACGCCGGGACAGAGCGGGCCCTGCGCACGGAACTCGGTCGCTACTTCGAGGGAGCCAGCGGGCCAGGGACGCCCAACCCCGCCGCGTCGTCCGACGCCGCCCGGATCCGAGCCATCCTCAGCCCGCACATCGATTTCGGGCGCGGCGGCACGACCTATTCCTGGGCCTACCGCGAGCTGGTCGAGCGGACCGACGCGGACACCTTCGTGATCTTCGGCGTCGCCCACCAGTACACAAACCAGCGGTTCGTCCTGACCCGCAAGGACTTTGAGACGCCACTCGGCCTGGCGAGGACCGACCGCTCATTCGTCGACCGCGTCGTCGCCCGCACCGGCGAGCACCTGTTCGAGGACGAGCTAGTGCACAAGGGGGAGCACTCGATCGAGTTCCAGGTCGTGTTCCTCCAGTACCTCCTCGGCCCGGACCGCGAATTCTCGATCGTGCCCATCCTCGTCGGCTCGTTCCACGACCTGATGCTCCGGGGGGTCGACCCGATCGACGATCCCGAGGTACGGAGCCTCGTCGATGCCGTCCGCGAGGCCGAGGCCGCCAGCAAGGGAAAGGTGGCCTACATCGGGGGCATCGACCTCTGCCACGTCGGCCCGGAGTTCGGCGACCCCGCGCCCGTCGATGATTTCCTGCTCTCGCAGGTCCGCGGGTTCGACCAGTCGATGCTGGCCAGGGCGACCGCCGGGGATGCCCTCGGGTGGTTCCAGACCGCCGGGGCCATCGAGAACCGCCTGCGGGTCTGCGGGCTCGCGGCGACGTACACGATGCTCCAGGCGATCGGCCCGGTGACCGGCAAGGTGCTCAAGTACGACCAGGCGGTCAACGGCGAGCGGACCTGCTGCGTCAGCTTCGCGAGCGTCGCCTACGACGCGACGAACCCCTGAGCCGCCGGCGGGCCGGGCAGGGCGGTGGACCCCGGGCGTGCCCCGCGGATACACTGATATGGTAGAGGCGCCGGGCAGGAATCGCCCGGTCGTCGTGAGTCCCTCGCCGCCGAGATCGACCGCCGTGATCGAATCGACCGACGCCCCGGCCCCGATTGAGACCGAGAACCCGACCCCGGCCGACCCGCCCGCTCGGCCGCCCTGCCCGGCGCCGGCGAAGATCCGGGCCGAGGTCGAGAAATACGACCGAGAGGCCCGCGTCGGGATCTACGAAGGCCCCCGATACCGGATGACCTACCGGATCCAGGGCGAAGGGCCGCCGTTGATCCTGGTCCCCGGGCTCGCCTCGACCTACCGGGTCTACTCGCTCCTGCTCAACACCCTGGCGAGCCGGTTCCAGACGATCACCTACGACTATCCCGGCGAGCACCCGGACGACGGAGCGAAGCTGGGGAAGATCCGCCACGACGACTTCGTCGACGACCTCTTCGGGCTCATCGAACACCTCAACCTCGGCCGGGTGTTCCTGCTCGGCCTGTCATTCGGCTCGACAATCACCCTCAAGGCCCTCAAGCGCGAGCCCAGGCGGTTCCCCAAGGCCGTCATCCAGGGGGCGTTCGCCCACCGGGATTTCACCAGAGCCGAGCGGATCGCCCTGTTCCTCGGCCGGCGGGTGAAGGGCAACCTCTCGAAGCTGCCGCTCCGCAAGACTGTCCTCGAATACAACAGCAAGTCGCAATATCCTCGACTCCTGATGGATCGCTGGGACTTCTACGTCGAGCAGAACGGCCTCTCGCCGATCGCCGGCCTGTCGCACCGGGTGGATACCCTGAACGGCCTGGATCTCCGGCCGATCCTCAAGGACATCCCGGTGGAGACGCTGATCGTCCAGGGGAACGAGGATCGGATCGTCAACCGCACTTATTTCGACGAGTTGAAGGACGGCCTGCCGAGGTGCACGGCGATCATCGTCCCCCAGGTCGGCCACCAGGCCTTCCTGACCCACGCCGAGCTGTTCGCGAAGACGATCGACGAGTACCTGCTCCCCTGCAACCCCGAAGGCTGTCCGAGCCATGAATGCGAGAATGGGTCGAGTTGCTCGTCCGGTTCCTGACCCGGCGGCGGCCGATCCGTGGGGGAAGCCGGGTTCCCAGGCCGTTGACGATCGCATCCGGCGAGGTCCAAGATAGCATGATCGCGGGCGAGACCCGCCACGACCGAGAACAGTCCCCCTCGAGGACACCTTCATGTTCCCGCCGCTCCTGAATGTCCTCTTCGCCCAGCAGCCCTCCGGCGCGCAGATGCTGATCGTCGTCCTGATCGTCGTCATCGCGCTCATCAGCCTGCTCGGGTTCATCCTGTTCGCCAAGTTCTTCAACCTCTGGCTCCAGGCGAAGGTCTCCGAGGCCAACGTCGGGATGTTCGACCTGGTGATGATGTCGTTCCGGAAGGTGAATCCCAACATCATCGTCCGGTCCAAGATCATGGCCATCCAGGCGGGCCTGACGGAGAAGGACGGGCTCACGACCCAGGGGCTCGAAGCCCACTACCTCGCCGGCGGCAACGTCCCCAACGTCGTCCGCGCGCTGATCGCCGCGACCCGGGCCGACATCCCCCTGTCGTACAAGCGGGCCGCCGCCATCGACCTCGCCGGCCGTAACGTGCTCGACGCCGTGCAGACCAGCGTCAATCCCAAGGTCATCGACTGCCCCGACCCCACCAAGGGCCGGACGACCGTCGACGCCGTCGCGAAGGACGGCATCCAGCTCAAGGCCAAGGCTCGCGTGACCGTCCGGACGAATCTCGACCGGCTGGTCGGCGGTGCGACCGAGGAGACGATCATCGCCCGCGTCGGCGAGGGCATCGTCACAACAATCGGCTCGGCCGAGAGCCACAAGCTCGTGCTGGAGAACCCCGACCTGATCTCCAAACGCGTGCTCGCCAAGGGCCTCGACGCCGGCACGGCGTTCGAGATCCTCTCCATCGACATCGCGGACATCGACGTCGGCGACAATATCGGCGCGAACCTCCAGGCCGCCCAAGCCGAGGCCGATACCCGGGTCGCCCGGGCCAAGGCCGAGGAGCGTCGCGCCGAGGCCGTCGCCCGCGAGCAGGAGCAGCTCGCCGCCGTCCAGGAGAACCGGGCCAAGGTGATCCAGGCCGAGGCCGAGGTGCCCCTGGCCATCGCCGAGGCGTTCCGCAAGGGGAACCTCGGGATCTCCGAGTACTACAACCTCCGGAATCTCCAGGCCGACACCGAGATGCGCAGCACGATCGCGGGCACCAACGCCCGCCAGACCGTGTCGAGCTGATCGCCCACCGCGTCGGACGTATCGGATCCCCCTCAACTGGAACCTTGGCCGGACATGGACATCGAGAGCCTGCTGCGACTGCTGGTCCCGCTCGGGTTTCTCGCCATCTGGGCGATCTCCTGGCTGTTCAACCGCGAGAGCCAGTCCCTGCCGCCCCGGTCGAGCACCGGGGCCGGTTCGGGGGCGGGCCGGCCCGGTTCGAGCACGCCGCAATCGTTCGGCCTCGAACCCGCCGGGACGGGCCGACCCTCGTCGAGCGAACCCCTGCGGTGGTCCAACCAAACGATGAGCCCCGGCGAGCGCCGGGGGCAGGGGAGGGCCGACCAGCGCGGCAACGACGACGACATCCTGATCATCAGCGAGACCCGGCCCGCCCGGGGAGGATCGGGTGGCCAGTTCGGCTCGCGGACCCGCCGGGGACGGCCCCGCACCGAGCCGAAGGACAAGCCCCAGGCCCCGACGGTGCCGACGACCAGCCTCGGGCATATCTCGCAGCAGATCGCCAGGGAGATCGCCCGGCCGATCGACCTCTCGCCGCTGAACCCGCCCTCGATCCCCATCTCCAACGACCTGACCCACGTCTCCCCGGTGACGGGCCAGGCGGCGGCCGTGGACATGGCCCAGGTGACCCGCGCCGCGGTCCTGATCTCGGCCCGAGACCCGAAGCGGCTCCGCGAGGCCTTCCTCCTGGCCGAGATCCTCAAGCCCCCGCCGTCCGCCCGGGTCTTCCGCCAGCCTCACCCATCGAGCCCGCCGCCGTCCGAGATCGACTCGACGAATTGAAACATTCCCGATGTCCGATGGAATCCCGACAGCCGCATTGCCTCCCCGAACCGTCGTAATCCGACCTCACCTTTCGAATAATCCTCCAAAATCCCTCCGGGTCGATCGGGGCACGGCCGATAGTCCGGGTACACCTTCGAGCCCACCCAACTCGACTCCGCCGACGGCATGGCACGTCCACCCCCAAGGGACGTTCTCCAGGGAAGGATCCGCCGATCCACTCGGATCAGCACCCCTCGTTCTGCTCGCACCTTCCCGCGCCGATTGACGGAGATACTACGATGACACACCCCGCCCCACGGTGGTACCGGGCTCGGTCCGTGTCCGTTTTCGGGCTTGGATTCGCCCTCCTCGCATGCCTCACGTCCGACACCCGGGCCGATGGCCCGAGCAAGATCAACTGGCGGTCCGACCTCGCCCAGGCCCAGGCCGAGTCTCGGGAACGGGATACCCTCCTCTGGATCCAGTTCACCGGCCCCTGGTGCATCAACTGCAAGCGGATGGAAGTCGGCGCTTTTGCCCAGCCGGAGATCATCGCCGAGTCGGCCCAGCGGTTCGTGCCGGTCAAGCTCCGCTCGGACGAGCATGAGCAACTCGCCCTCGACCTCGGGCTCTCCAGCCTGCCGTCCACGGTCATCGTCCGCCCGAGCGGCGAGGTTGTGGAGAAACTCGAAGGCTACGCCGACTCGGACGAGTTCCGGGGATTCCTGTACCGGATCCTCCAGTCCGAGGGGCGCTACCCGGGCACGGAACGCCCGAAGAATGACCGGCTGGCCCTCGGCGGCTATTGCCCCGTGAGCCTGATCCAGGACCGGAAACTCGTGGTCGGCCGCGCGGACGTGACGGCGATTCACGAAGGCAAGGAATTCCGGTTCGTCGACGCCGCCCACCGCGACCGCTTCCGCCAGAAGCCGGAAGTCTTCGCCCCCGTTAACGGCGAGCAGAGCCCTGTGCTCCAGGTGGAGTCGGGCAAGAAGGCGACGGGCAACCCGAAGTTCGGGGTCTACTACCAGGGGCACCTGTTCCTCTGCACCTCGCAGGACGAGCGGCTCCAGTTCTTCAAGAACCCCGAGCGATACGCCCACGTCGACCTGGCCGACCGGGCGACCTGCACCCACTGCGTTGTCAAGTCGCCGCTGCTCGCCCGACAGACCCCCGGGCTGGAATCCGTCGCCGTCGCACGGCGCTACGCCCCGCTGACACCGACCCCGGCCCCGATGCTCAGCCGGGCACTGGATACGGGCGCGACGATCCGCCGCTGATCACCCGATCGGATCCAAGGTAAGCCCGATCCCACGGGGCGGTCCGCACCATCGCGGCCCGCCCCGTTTTCGTTTGTCGGTAGGGTGTGATGCCTTGCGGACCCACGGGACGCAAGGCTCCGCACCAATCTTTGCGAACGCAGCGACCAGATGCGCGGGGGCTGCCACGCCCGGCATCAGCATCCACCCGGGGATGTCGGGCCGGGGTCGGGGTTTTCGACTTCTGGGGGTAAGGAGGGACCAGCGCCCTCCGCAACTCCCCAGGATTTCCACCGCAGCGTTCCCGCCCCCGAGAGGGACATGAGGTCCGATCCGGGACCCGGCCGCGGGATCGCCGCAACCGGCACAGCGAGCACAAGGAGTCGCGTTCGATGACCGTCCGTTGGAAACCGCTACTCATCCTCTCCGGTGTGTTCCTGGTCATCGGTGTCGTCGGCCTCATGGCCATCGCCATGGTCCTCCGCCCGCAAGGCCCGGCCCAGATCCTCGAACGTGCCCGCGCCGAGCGCAAGGCGGGCCAGTACGATAACGCCCTGGTCGATTACAAGCGGGCCCTCCAGGCCAAGGATCGCGACGCCGACATCCACGAGGAACTCTCGGCGTTCTACGGCGAATGGGCCGACAAGGCCCCGGCGGACAAGGCCCCGAACCTCAGGCTGGAGGCGTATCACGCTCTCGCCAAGGCGGCCAGCCTCGACGCCAAGCGGCTCGCCCCGCGCAAGACGCTCCTCGCCGAGGCCCTCAAGCAGGAGGACATGGTCGAGGCGAACCGCTGGGCCAAGGAAATCCTGCCGCTCGACCCCGATAACCTCGACGCCCACTACGCCCAGGCGACCGAGGCCATCGAGGCCTCCTCGCTGAACGTCCCGGCGGTCGGCCGGCACCTCAAGGTGCTCCAGACCGAGAAGCCGATGCGGCCCCGGTCGATCTGGCTGCTCGCCCGGCTCTCGCAGCTCACCAAGGACGACGCGAAGCTCAAGGAGACCCTCGCCCAGACCCGCACGATGCCCCTGCCGGCCGAGGCCAACACGCTCGACCGCATGGCCATCCTGAAACTCCGGGCCATGGACGTGACCGCCGCCTCCAACCCGGCCGAGATGGAGCCCAGGGTCGAGGCCCTCACCCGCGACGCCCTCGCGGTCTCCTCCGAGACCGGCATCGCCGCCTCGCGGCTGGCCCGGGTCAGCCTCCTGATCGAGCAAACCCAGCGCAACCTGACCGCCCTCTCGACCCCCGGCAACCCCGACGCCGACGGGTACAAGTCGATCAGCGAGTCCATTGAGAAGGTCACCGAGGAACTCTTCAAGAAGGCGCTCGACGTCCCCGGCGGGGCCGACCTCGGCGTCTATCTCGCGTACGCCGACCACCTCCGCTACCGCAACAAGCGTCAGGAATGCCTGGACGTCGTCGCGAAGGGCGTAAAGGCCGGGCAGGGGGCCAAGAAGGCGGGGGCGGAGGTCGTCCTGGCGCTCCACGCCCTGGCCGTCGAGGCGACCCTGGGCGACCTCGCCGACGTCGATCGGTTTGCCAGGGCGGAGCCCCACGTCAAGCTGCTGCTCGACAGCAGCGTCGTCCGGTTCCAGGCCTTGGGCCACCTCTTCCAGGGGGCGATGGACCTCGAACGCTCCGGCCTCCTGGGCGCGGGGACGGTCAAGGGCGAATCGGAGGAGGCCGAGAAGGCCGCCCGCCAGAAGGCCCGCGGCTCGGCCCTGTACCACCTCAAGACGGCCGCGTCGCAGCTCCCCGACCTCGCCGAGGCCCAGGCCCGCTACGGCGTGGCCCTGATCCTGTCGCAGGAGCCGGCCCTCGGCCGGCAGTACCTCGCCCAGGCCCGCCGCATGGGCACGCTCGACGCCCAGTATCAGGTCTGGGCCGCCTGGTCGATGGTCCAGGCCGGCTATCCGGAGGAGGCCGAGCCCATCGCGCAGCAGCTCCTCGGCGAGATCGAGCAGGGGCGCCGCCCCAAGGCCCTCGCCGGTACCCTCTACCTCCTCAGCGGCGAGATCTACCAGGCCCGCAAGTCGCCGGCCGACCTCCGCAAGGCGATCGACTGCTACCGCAAGGCGTTCGAGGCGGGCCAGACCGTCACCCCGGCCCTGCGGCTCCGCATGGCCCAGCTCGAAATCATGCTCGGCCAGCCCGAGAACGCCCTGAAGCGAGTCAATGAGATGCAAGGCAAGGGCGAAGGCGTCCCGGGCGCCGAGTACCTCGCCATCCTGATCATGCTCGACAAGGGCCAGAAGGCCGAGGCCGAGGCCCGGCTCGCCAAGGCCCGCGCGGCCCACCCCCAAGTCGGGCGAACTCGCCTCGCTAGACGCCAATCTGGCCCTCCGCGACAAGGACCCCGCCCGCGCCGACAAGGTGCTGGCGGAGTTCCTCAAGGTGAACCCCGAGTCGATCCCCAGCGCGATCCAGCGGGCCCAGATCCTGGCGACCGACCTGAAGAAGCCGGCCGAGGCCAAGGCCGTGCTGCTCGCCGCCGCCGAGAAGAGCGAGAACTCCACGCCGCTGGTCCAGCTCGGCACGATGCAGATCCAGGACAAGGACTACGACGCCGCCAACGCGACGATCGCCCAGATCCGTACCCGGTGGAAGGAAGCCGCGGCCGCCGACATGCTCGACGCCCAGCTCGCCCTGGCCAGGAACGACCCGACCGCCGCCTCGGCCCACTTCGCCGAGGTCCTCAAGAAGGACCCCAATAACAAGGTCGTCCAGTTCTACAAGGCCCAGATCGACGGCCGCGACGACCCCGGGGCCGCCGCCCGGGTCTTCGAAGAACTCTCCACCGAGCGGACCAGCAAGGAGATCGAGGAGGGCATCCCCCTCATGACCGCCGCCCAGTCGGCACTCGCGAACCTGGAGATGACCCAGGGCGACGTCGACTCGGCCATCGCTCGATATGAGGGCCTGCTCAAGGCCGGCCAGTCGGGCGGGATCACCCGCGCGGTCAAGTGGGCGCTCGTCACCGCCCACGTCACGAAGAAGGAATGGCCGGCCGCCCGGGCCGAGATCGACGAGTTGCTCAAGGATCCCAAGGTCAAGCCGACCGCCCGCGAGCGGGTCCGGGCCGCGACCTACTACCGTTTCCACAACGAACAGCCCGCCGCTCTGGAGCAGGTCGAGCTCGCCCTCAAGGACGAGCCGACCTTCGCCGGCGCCGTCGTGACCAAGGCCCAGATCCTCTCCAAGATGGGCAAGGCGGACGACGCCAAGGCGACGATCCGCAAGGCCCTGGAAGTCCCCGCGAAGAAGGACGACAGGACCCGCCCCGGCTACTACCTGATGCTCGCCGCCCTGGAGGCGGAGGACACCTCGGCCCAGGGCAAGGACCGCGCAGGCAAGGTCCTCGACGAAGGGATGACCGCCTGCCCCGAGTCCGTCGAGATGGTCCAGGCCAAGTATTCGCTCCTGAACCAGTCCGACGCCAAGGCCGCGATCACGTTCGTCGAGGGGAAGGTCGCGACCCTGAACACGACCCCGTTCAGCCGGATGCTCGCCACGATCTACCGCGACCGTCGCGACTACGCCAGTGCCGAGAAGCTGCTGACGAAGCTGCGCAAGGAGAACCCCAAGGAGGCCGCCAGCTTCGGCGCGGCCGAGGTCCGTATGATTGCCGCCCAGGCGATCGAGGTCGCGGGCAAGGGCGACGCGGCCTCGGAGGCCAAGCTCAACGACCGCACGGCCGCCCTCATCCGCGAGATGCGGACGGCCTACCCGAAGGAGGCCACCTTCGTCCAGCTCGACTGCGAGCTGGCCGCCCGCAAGAAGGATTTCACCAAGGCCCTGGCCCTCTGCGGGGAGTACGAGGAGCTGGCCAAGACCTCGCCGGTCGGGCCCATCCTCCGGGCCCAGATCTACGTCAGCCAGAACCGCCCCAAGGAGGCCGCCGACTCCTACGCCGAGGCCCTCAAGCGGAACCCGCGCCAGCCCGAGGTCCGGCTCCAGCTCGCCCGCTTGAACCTCCAGATCGGCAAGGTGGATGACGCCCTCCAGCAGACGAGCCTCCTGAGCGAATCCGAGCGGAACAGCCCCGGCGCGATCCTGGTGAACGCCCGGGCGCTGGCCAGCCGGACCGGCACCCCGACCCAGATCGCCGAGTCCCGCGACCAGGCGATCAAGCAGCTCGCCGAGGCCGTCCGGCTCGCCCCGGACTTCATCGACGCGTACTACCTGGCCGCCGAGATCCAGCTCGCCTCGGGCCAGCGGGCCGCCGCGATCGCGACCCTCAAGGCCGCCGTCGGACGCCGCCCGGACGACACCGCCGCCATCGCCTTGCTGGTCCAGGTCATGACCGAGCCCCGCGACAAGGGCCAGGCCCCGACGGCCGCCGAACTCGCCGACGCCCAGTCGTTCGCACGCGGCATCGCGGATGCCGACGCCAGCGGGCGCCGCAGCCAGGCGGTCGCCCTCGGGTTCCACAAGGCCAACCAGCTCGAACTCGCCCTGCCGTTCGCCGAGAAGGCCGTGTCCAGGCTCGATGACCCGATCACCCACCTGGGCCTCGGCGACATCCTGCTCGGGCTGGGCGAGGGGAGCACCGACAAGGCCGCTGCGAGGCAGTACCTCGACCGGGCCCTGGCCGAGTACGACAAGGCCCTCCTCCTGGAGCCCCGGCTCGTCGAGGCGGCCAACAACAAGGCGTGGATCCTGCACCAGCACTTCCAGAAGAACCGTGAAGCCCTGGAGGTCGCCCAGGCCCTGCTGGCCAAGGTCGATCCCGGCACCCTGCCCGGCGAGTTCTTCGACACCCTCGGCGCGATCCAGGAGGCGGAGGGTCGCCCCAAGGACGCCGAGGAGTCGTACCGCAAGGGCCTCCGCAAGGCGGGCGATCACCCGGTCCTGAACTTCCACATGGCCCGGCTGATCCTGACCAATGACAAGGCCCAGTCCGCCCGTGCGGCCGACTACCTCAACAAGGCCAAGGCCGGCCGCGACCGACTCCCCGCCACCATGGCGGCCGAGATGGACACCCTGATGAAGACCCTCCAGCGCTGATCGCCGGACGAACCCGACGCGTACGACGTCGGCCCCGCCGCGGAAGGCCGACACCCCACCGGGGAGCCCTGAATCCAGGGCTCCCCGGTTTTGTTTCGAAGCCCGCCCAGCCCGAATCCAAGGGTTGCCTATCCTACTCGACCAGCGCCTTCTTGAGGGGCTCGCGCCAGGCCTTGGCGGCGGGGTCGTAGGCGCCGAAGCCGGAGCAGAATTCCCAGTAGGCCCAGCTCCAGCCGAGGCGTTCGGCCTCGCGGGCGATGAATCTCGTCCACCGCACGCGGGAGTCCATGTCGGCCTTGCGATAGGCCCCGAACTCTCCGAGGTAGATCGGTACGTTGTGGGCCTTCGACCAGTCGGCGGCCTTCCTGAAGGTCTTCGCGATGGCCGAGGCCTCGGCCTCGCTGCCGGTCCACTTCATGCCGAGCCACTTGTCCGAGCCCTCGGACCACTCGGCCCCCTGGTGGGTGAAGTGGAACGGCTCGTAAGAATGGACCGTCGCGATCAGGTTGGAGTCGCCCGAGGGGAGGACCAGCCTGTCGATCCCGTGGACGCCGTTCCAGTTCGCGGGGCCGATGATGACGGGGCGATCGGGGTTGGTCTTGCGGACGACCTCCAGCAGGCGCGGGAGCATCGCGTTCCACTCGGCGTCCTTGAGCTTGCCGTGGGGCTCGTTGAGCAATTCGAAAGAGACCGACGTTGGCCGATCCTTGGATCGGTCGGCGATCTGCGACCAGAGCCCGATCAGCCGCGGCAGGTGGGCGGCCGGGTCGTCGTGGATCTCGTCGTAATGGTGGACGTTGACGACGATGTTCAGGCCGCGGGAGGTCGCCTGCTCGACGGCCCAGTCGACGCGTTCGGCGAAGGCCTTGTCGATCTTGTAAGGGGCCGATCTGCCGGCGTGGGCCGACCATTTGGTCGGGAGCCGGACGGACTCGAACCCGGCCGACTTGATGGCGGCGAAGTACTCGGGCTGGAGGGTCACGCCCCAGGCGCCTTCGCTGGGGGCGTCGAGGGCGTTGCCGAGGTTGATGCCCCGGCCGAGTCGCTTGTTGGCGTCGAAGATCGAGCCGGCGGCGGAGGCGGGGCCGGCCCCGCACAGGCCCGCGCCCAGGATCCCGGCGGAGGCGGCCTTGAGGAAGTCGCGTCGCATCATGGCGTTTTCAGGCTCCCTGGTGTGAGTCGAGGCCCTTCGATCTTGGGGCGCTCGACGCATCCGGGCAAGGGGCGGGCCGGGTCGTCGGTCGCTCGACATGGGCTTCGGGCATCTGATAGATTCGAGCCGTCCGGCCGGCCGGGGTCGCGGGGGACCCGGTCCGGCCTGCGTACCGAACGCCAAGATGGAAGCAACTCCCCGCCGACTTTGCCGAGAGGACACGCGATGATCCGCAACGGACTGGCCCTGGCCGCCCTCTTCACACTCGCCGGCCTGAACTCCGCGAACGCCCAGGCCCCGGCCGACGACAAGCCAGTGGTCGTCATCGAGACGAGCGCGGGCACGATCACCGTCGAGCTCGACCCCGCCAAGGCGCCCAAGACGGTCGAGAACTTCCTGAAGTACATCGACAAGGGGTTCTACGAGGGGGTCGTCTTCCACCGGGTCATCCCCGGCTTCATGATTCAGACCGGCGGTATGACCGAGGCCAACGGCACCCTCAAGCCCAAGCTCGAAGGGGCCTTCCCGCCGGTCGTCAACGAGTCGGGCAACGGCCTGAGCAACCTCCGCGGGACGCTCGCGATGGCCCGGACCAACAACCCGAACAGCGCGACGTCGCAGTTCTTCATCAACCTGGTCGACAACAACAACCTGGACAACTACGGCGGCGGATACTGCGTGTTCGGCAAGGTCACCGCGGGGATGGACGTGGTCGACGCGATCGCCAAGGCCGAGACCGGGGTGAAGCAGGATACGTACAACGATGCTCACCGCGACGTGCCAATGAAGCCGATTACTGTGAAGAGCGCCAAGCGGAAGCCGAAGGGTTGATTCTCGCCCCAAGCGCAAGCGGGGCGAGCAGGTTCGGATACCTTGACCGCGTCGACGGCGGGGTCTAAGATATCCGCGTCCCGAGGGCAACCGCCCCGCCGCTTGTCCTTCCCGTCCCGCCGTATCCATCGGCGTTGAGAGATCCGTCCTCGAAAAGGAGCTCTGAATGGCTCACGTTGTCGCCGAGCCGTGCTTCGACTGCAAGTACACGGACTGCGTGGTGGTCTGCCCCGTCGACTGCTTCTACGAAGGCGCCCAGATGCTCTTCATCCACCCGGAGGAGTGCATCGACTGCGAGGCGTGCGTCCCCGAGTGCCCGGTCGAGGCGATCTTCCACGAGGACAACCTTCCGGACGACTGGAAGGAGTTCACGCAGCTCAACGCCGAAGAATCCCCGAAGTGCCCGGTCATCACCGAGAAGAAGGCCGCCCTCGAAGGCGAGTCCTGCACCAAGGCCGAGAAGTGAGCCGAGGCTCCCCGGCTTGATCCTGAAACCCCGGCACCGGCCGGGGTTTTTTGTTGCGCCGGTCCCGATGGGGTGAATTTAAAACGACGCCGCCCGGGGACGAGCGAGGCTCGTCCCCGGGCGGCGATGTTTGTGCCGGCGGTGGGCTTCCCGTGCGTTACTTGATCTCGTCGGCCGAGAGGGCCTCGCCGCCGTTGCGGGTCATCATCTTGACCAGGACGTTTTTGTCGATCTGGTTGGTGACGCTCGACACGCTGCCGTCGCACTTGAGGAAGTTGACGATGCCGGGGTGCTTGCTCATCCAGTAGGTGTAGTAGTTCACACCGTTCACGCGGATGGGCTTGTTGAGCTGGCGGTCGACCGTGGTGCGGACGCAGCAGGAATTGGCCTCGGACCAGGTACCGGTGAGGGTCTCGCCGATCAGGCAGGTGTTCGAGGTGCCGTCGGAGATCTCGGCCATGCCGACCGAGGAGTTCATGTAGGTCAGGCCGTTGTCGTAGATGCCGCAGGTCGGGTCCGTGGCCGCGTTCGCACAGCCGGGGACGTAGCCGGCGGCCATGTTGCCGCGGTAGTCCGACGGGCCGTAGCGGACCGTGGCCTTGGTCGTGCCCGTGCCGGTGGTGGTATTCACAGTGGCCGCGCGGCGGTTCGACGGGCAGACGAGCATGTTGAGCGTCCGGCGCACGCCGGTCACATTCGCGATGTCATTGGTGCGAAGGTTGAAGTTCAGCTCGTTGTACAGGTTCTCCTGTTCGAGCTTGAGCAGCAGGCCGGTGAGGCCGTTCCACATCCAGGGCTGGGCGGCGGTGTTGACGCAATTGGTGGTGTCGGTCTCGTCGCAATACCAGCCGGACGGGAAGCTGTTATAGGCGTCGTGATAGAGCTGGGCCGCCAGGCCGAGCTGCTTCAGGTTGTTGATGCACTGCGTCCGCATCGACGCCTCGCGAGCCTGCTGGACGGCCGGCATGATCAGCGCGACGAGCACACCGATGATGGCGATGACGACCAGGAGTTCGATGAGAGTGAAGCCGGACCGGTCGGGCCGCGAAGAACGGATGATGCGCATGACACCTTCCTCGAGTCGGGAGGAACGCGATCGATCGTCGGTCGCCACAATACTCTAATTGATAGGCTACGACCGCTGCTAAGTAAATGCTATCAATCTGCGATGAATTTCGTGACAAACGTCGCAGGGCCGACCCCCGTTTTCTTACGGAAGTCGGCCCTTTGTCAAGTGCGACTGGCGCGCGGATCGCAACGCGGACCGGTTCCGAACGCTTACTCCAGCTCGACCGACCAGTAGGCGGCGTCGAGGAAGGTCTTCCAGCTCCGATACTTGCGGTTCGTCAGCTTGATCCCGAGGCTGGGGCTGGTCTTGGGCTTCACCGGCTCGCGGGTCAGCTTCATGCCGGCCTCCCAGGGGGTCCGGCCGCCTTTCCTGACGTTGCATTTGACGCAGGCGCACACGATGTTCTCCCACGTCGTCAGCCCGCCACGGCTGCGCGGCATGACGTGGTCGAGGCTCAGCTCGCTGGTCGCGAACCGCTTCCCGCAGTACTGGCAGCGGTTGCCGTCGCGGGCGAAGATGTTCCGCCGGTTGAACTTGACCTTCTGCCGGGGGAGCCGGTCGTAAGTCATCAGCCGGATGATCCGGGGCACCTGGATCTCGAAGTGGACGGTGCGGATGTAGTCGTCGTCGGGCCCCTTGAACAGCGCGCGGGCCTCGGAGACTTCCCGCCAGCTATGGAAGTCGTAGGAGGTGTACTGGCCGTCGTCGAGCTGAACGACCTCGGCCAGATCCTTCACGAGCAGCCCGAACGCGCGACGGACGGAGATGACGTGCACGGCCATGAACAGCCGGTTGAGGACGAGGACGCTGCTGTCGAGAGGTGAGGAGGCGCCTAGACTCATCTGCTGAGCTCTCCCGAAGTGGCATCGCGGTTCCAAAGGTTGGATCGAGCGATTCGGACCGGACGCGGACGGATGGACGGGAGGGGGGTTCCAACTTCCGTACATCGAGGCGCGGCGCGGGGCCAATCGAGGCGGTGGCGGCCCGGGACAGGGACAGGTTCGCGGCGATCGGTCGAGCCCGGCGTGCGAGCGGTCGAGCGGATCGGTCGTCGGATCGTGTCGTGTCGAGCCACCGTCGGAGCCCGGGGCCGCGACCGACTCGGGGTCGGGTGGCGGCGCCGGGACGCTCGGATCGAACTATCGGGAGAGCGCGAGTCCGTCGGGTCGGCTCAGAGGGATTGGGCCTCCAGGGCGTCTCGGATGGCGCGACCGACCTCGGCGGTGGTCGCCTTGCCCCCCAGGTCGGGGGTGCGGGGCGTGCCGGCGGCGAGGACCTTCGCCACCGCCTTGCGCACCGCGTCGGCCCCGCGGGGGGCGTCCAGGTGATCGAGGAGCATCCCGAGCGACAGCACCGCGGCGACCGGGTTGGCGATCCCCTTGCCGGCGATGTCGGGGGCGGAGCCGTGGACCGGCTCGAACATGCTCGGGGCGGTCCGCTTCGGGTTCAGGTTCCCCGATGCCGCGAGTCCCATGCCGCCCTGGAGCACCGCGCCCAGGTCGGTGATGATGTCGCCGAACATGTTGGTCGTCACGATCACGTCGTAACGCTCGGGCGCGACGACCATCCGCATGCAGCAGGCGTCGACATGGTTGTAGTCGGTCTTGATGTCCGGGTAGTCGGCCGCGACTTCATTGAAGGCCCGGTTCCAGAGGTCGTGGGCGAACGTCAGGACGTTCGTCTTGGCGACCATCGTCACCAGGCCGACCTTGCCGGCGTCCTTGTCCGCCTGGGCGAACCCCCGGAAGACGCGGGCCTTGCCGCGGGCCCGGGCGAGGTCGAACGCGTAGCGGATGCAGCGCTCGACGCCGGCGCGGGTGTTGATGGAGGTCTGGATCGCGACCTCCTCCGGGGTCCCCTTGTAGGTGAACCCGCCGGCGCCGACGTAGAGGTCCTCGTTGTTCTCGCGGACGACGACCATGTCGATGTCGTCCGGGCCCTTGCCCTTGATCGGGGTCTCGACCCCGGGGAAGAGCTTCACGGGGCGGAGGTTGATGTACTGGTGGAAGGCGAACCGGAGCCGGAGCAGGATGCCCTTCTCGAGGATGCCGGGGGCCACGCCGGGGTGCCCGACCGCGCCGAGGTAGATGGCGTCGCACTTACGGAGGTCTTCGAGCACGGAGTCGGGCAGGACCTCGCCGGTCTTGAGGAACCGCTCGCCGCCGATGTCGAAGTTCACGAGCTCCGGGCGTGGACCATCGAGGGTGGCGACGTCGTCCCAGACCGCGAGCCCCTCGCGCACCACCTCGGGGCCCACACCATCACCGGCAATCACACCAATCGTCGCCAAGGCCGCCTCCGCACCGCAACGAACCGCCGACGGGGGGTCGGAACGTGCCGACCCGGCCGGTTGCCTGGAGTCGTCCGGCCGGCCCATCCGTCACCGACGGGCCCCCGAGCCGTAACCGACTCAATCGTGATCCAATATACCCCCCGCCGGAGGCAGGCACAAGGATCCCAGGAGTGCCCCGACCGGGCGGACTCCTTGTTGACAAGGGCCCGTCAGGGCCGATACTTAGATCGAGACGAATCCGTTCGTGGCGAAGCCGCGCCGGACGCGTCGCATCTCCTCTCCGTCGCCCCACACGAGTGCCCTCACGCACTCGAAATCGCCCGAATCCCGCTCGCTATCGATCCGATTCCGGGTCCCCATCCGGGTCGGGCACGCGTTTTGATGGGAACCGGGTGCGGATGCGACGGAACCCTTTCCCGACTCTCGAACGGCCTGGCCCCCCCGGCCTCGTCCGACCCGAACCGGCAACCCGACGCGACGAGCCCAAGCCGACGTCCCGGAGATTCCCCGATGGCGACCTCGACCGAGACCAATCCCCCGGCCAAGGATACGAAGGGGAACTCCGGACTGAGCGAGTCGATGCTCACCGCGTCGATCCTCCGGCGCGGGCTGGCGACGCCTCAGGAGATCGAGGCGTGCAAGTCGCACCGGGCCAAGCTCGCCGCCGCCGCGAAGGAGAAAGACGCGGCGTCCCGCAGCCTCGTGGAGATCATGGTCGAGGCCAAGGTCCTCACCAAGGGCCAGGCGGCCCGCCTGCTCAAGGAGGCGACCGCCGAGACCCCCGGGAAGCTCGCGATCCCCGGCTACCAGGTGATCGAGAAGCTCGGCAAGGGCTCCATGGGCGTCGTCTACAAGGCGAAGCAGACGAGCGTCGACCGCATCGTGGCGGTGAAGATCCTGCTCGACTCGCTGGCGCAGAACAAGGAATTCATCAAGAGATTCGACCGCGAGGCGAAGATCGCGGCCAAGCTCTCGCACAACAACATCGTCAATGCCATCGACGCCGGCACCGCCGACGGCCACCACTTCTTCGTGATGGAGTATGTCGAGGGGGGGACGATCAAGGACGAGCTCGACAAGGGGAAGGTGTTCGAGGAGAAGGTCGCGATCAAGGTCATCCTCGCCGTGGCCGAGGCCCTCAAGCACGCCCACCAGAAGGGCCTCATCCACCGCGACATCAAGCCCGAGAACGTCATCCTCACCAAGGAGGGCAACGTCAAGCTCGCCGACCTCGGCCTCGCCCGCCTCACCGCCGATGAGAAGTGGGCCATGGCCGAGGCCGGCATGGCGATCGGCACGCCCTACTACATCAGCCCCGAGCAGGTCCGGGGGCAGGTCGACGTCGACATCCGGGGCGACATCTACAGCCTCGGCGCCACGTTCTATCACATGGTCACCGGCAAGGTACCCTACTCGGGCGAGACGCCGAGCGAGGTGATGAAGAAGCACGTCGACAAGAACGTGCAGCTCGTCCCGCCGGACCACCTGAACACCCGGCTCTCCAGCGGCCTGGGCTCCGTGGTCGAGACGATGATGGCCCGCAACCGCGACCAGCGCTACCGCAACCCCGACGACCTGATCCTCGACTTGAAGTGCCTGATCCAGGGCGAATCGCCGATGATCGCCGCCGGCAAGGCCGACGACCTCGCCTCGCTCGCCGAGGGGGACTTCTCCGAGTCCGCCGAGGTCGGCACCGTCTCGGCCGTGACCGATCAGGAGAAGCAGCAGATGGCCGCGATCGTCAACGCGCGGACCAACATCATCGCCGCCCTGGCGCTGATCCTCGGCCTGTCCGTCGTGGCGAACATCCTGCTGCTCATCGCCAAGTAGGACGTGGTGCCTCGCGGACCAGCGGGACGCGAAGCCTCGCACCGACATCGGCAGTCATCTTGGTGCGGAGCCGCCGCCGTCGCAGAGCGACGTCTTCGGCACCACACCCTACTCTGACGGCGCCCAGGCTCAGGAGGGCGCCGCGAATGGTCCCCGCCGCAAAGCATCCGGGTGGGGGATAGCGGGAGCCAAGCTCCCGCACGCTAAAGATCAATTCTTGCTGAAATCAAACGTATGCAGGGAATTCTTGCCCAGCGGATCCTTGAGGAAGCGACGGTGGCAGGCGGGGCAGAGGTCGAAGCGGAAGTCCTTGCGGACCGGGGTCGCCAGCTCCTCGGAGGAGAGGTTCTCGTCGCGCTGGAGGAGTTCCGAGACGAGTTCCATGTGATCGGCGTCGAGGTCGGCGTCGGTGATCTCGTTCGGATCGAAACCTGCCGAGGCTTCGATCTTGACCACGTAGCGCGGCTCGCCGGTTGCGGTCAAATCCTTGCCGCAAAGATCACACGTGAAGTGGACCATCAGCGTCGTGTCCTTCGAGTTCCCGGTCGGAGATGCCGGTGCAGGGGTGACGATCACGATTCTACCCCGACCGCTCGGGTCCTTCCAAGCATCCGGCCAGTAATTCGAGTAAATCGGAAACGCCCGAACCCCGTCAAGGTGAAAAGGGTGAGAGCCAGGGCAACAAGGCTGACAACACCCCCGATGCGCACCTCGGTGGGGTCGTAGATCAACCTCACCGACTCGACACCTTCGGGGACGTCGACTCGGAGGAAGACGCCGTCCAGGGGCTCAAGCCTGAGCGGCCGTCCTCCCGACTCCGCACGCCAGCCCGGGTCGTAGGTCTGAAGGACCTTCAAACGACCGCCGCCACGGTTCTCGACCTCGATCGCGATGTCACCCGGCGTGGAAACAACGTCGCGAACCGTCAGCGTCGACCCCGTATCGGCGGAAACCAGCGGATCCCCCGCGATCCAGGCCACCCAGACCCGACCGATCGGCTCGACCTCAACGCCTGGCGGGACCGGGGACGGGGCCGTCGGCGAGACGATCGCACGAACGCCGCTCGCCCTGAGGCAATCCAGGCTGCCAACCACCCGCTCCCAGGTGACCTCGCGGCGACTGGTGCGTTCCTTGCCCTTCGCGGGGTAGAGCGGGGCGAACCAGCCGAGGCTCCCGGCCATCTCGACCGAGTCGTAGTTGCGGATGTCCGCGAGCCCGTATCGCATCGCCGCGTTCGGAGGCATCTCGGCCCCGAGGGCGAGCATTCGACCGTCGCGCCCCAGGCGTTCCCGCAGCCGCGCGATCAGCGGCGGCAAAGGCCGATCGAGCGAACGGTCGATCGCGGGGTTCAAGCCGTAGCCGAACGCCGCGAGGTCGGCGAGCGTCAGGCCCACGACGAGGCAGGGGATCCCCCGACCAGGCGGAGAACGTCTTCGGATCAACGCAATACCCGCCGCCAGCGCGAGCAGGTGCGCCGCCGAGATGGTGAGGTAGCGCGGGACGAACTCGACGGTCTCGCGAGCCTGCCGTTCACCGCGACGGCGGTAGAGGTCGGTATCGGCCCCCGGCGTCTCGTTCGCCGCCTGGATGTAGTGCGCGACCGCGCGATCCCGGAGCCGGGGTTCCAGCGTCCGGACCAATCCGGCCGCCGTGAGCATCGCCAGTGCGCCGAGCGTCCAGAGCAACCCCCAGCGGCCCCAGGCCTTTCCCCGGCGGGTGGCGGCCAGGCGATCGATGCCGAATGCCCCCAGCGACACGAGCCCGAACGCGACCCAGAACGTCAGCCTGCGGTTGTCCGTCACGCTCAAGACGGGCAACGCCCGGAGGACGTTGTCCACCGGCGGCAGCGTGAACGCCCCCAGGGCTCCCAGCAGCGTGATCCACCCCAGTGCGCGGACCACCGGCCGGCGTCGCCCGACGGCCCAGCCCAGGGGCGCGAGCCAGATGAGGGTCGCGAGCCCGGCATAGCCACCTGCCGATTCGTTGATATTGTTCGCCCCGATCGCCCTCGCGAGGTTCGGCTGCCCTCGCCTCTGGCTCCCGTACAGGTACGGCAGGGCGGTGCAGGCCGATTCGAGCAGCCGGGGCCTCGCCAGCGTCCAGGGGCTCGGCTTGACCTTCTCGCGGTCCTCCCACACCGGGCTCCGCGACAGATACGCCCCCAGCGGCACGATCTGCACCGCCGCGATCGCCACCCCCAGCGCCACCCCGAGCCCCCAGCGGGCCCAACCTCGCCAGTCCGCCCAGTACCGGATCAGCACATACAGCCCCGCCAGCAGCAGCACATGCGCCGACGTCTGGATATGACCGCCCAGCAACGTGCCGGCCACACACGGAGGGTGGGCACCGCCCCCCAACGCCCTCGCCCATCGACGTCCCGATGAGACCGGCGCGTCAGCAGTTGTGGAGGGCGGTGCCCACCCGATGTCCGTACTCCACAGCAACCAGGGGAGCCATACGCCCGCGTTCGTGACGGGATACAGCAACCAGACCGTCAGATATCCCGACATCGGGAACGCCAGCCCGGCGAACCATCGCCCGAGCGGGCCGACGCCCCAGTTGCGGACGAGCAGGAACATCCCCGTCCCGGCGAACACGAGGCGGGCCCAGCTCATCCGGGCCCACGAGCCGGGGACGTCGTCCGAGAGATACGCGATGAGCTGGAAGGGGTCGAACACCGCGCTCTGGCCGTTCGCCAGGTGCGGGGCACCGCAGCCGGCCCGGTCATTCCAGAGGGGCAGTCGGCCGTTGCGCAGGCTCTCGCGGTTGAACTCGACCCAGGGCTGGAACTGGAGCACCGGGTCCATCAGGAGCCGGTTCTCGGGGACGTACTCCTCCGAAGGGTCGTCCCAGAAGCCTCGGGTCGTGAGCAGGACGTCCGCCGGGCTCAGGACCTCGCCGCCGAGCAGCGACGCGTGGAACAGGCCCGCCTGGATCGCGGCCAGGACGATCACGAACGCCGGCAACTCCCAGCGCGGGGATTTCCTGACCATCGTCGCGCCTCCCTGCGAGCGAATCCCGGTTCCGAACGACGACGGGGTTATCGCCCAGACGCCGACGCTTGGCAAGGTTCGAAACGACGCGATCCGTCGCGTCGTGGACGCGCCGGATCGCGAAGCTTCCCCGAGAGGGAGGGGATTCTGGCTCAGCAGCAGCCGCAGCAGATGGGCATGCCGTTCATCATCACGCAGCAGGTGCAGCCGGACGTCATCATGGTCATGCAGCAGTCGCAGCAGGCCTGGATCATGTCGCAGCAGGCCTTGTCGCCGCTGGTGCAGGTGATGCAGACGCCCATGTCGGTGGGCTCGCACTTGCACATGCCCATCATCAGGTTGCAGCAGCAGGCCATCATGCCGTTCATCATCATGGCGCAGGAGCACATCCCGCCGGCCATCATGGTGCAGAGGTTCTGGAGCATGCCGGCGGAGACCTTGTCGTCGCAGACGCACATGATCTTCATGCCGCCGGCGCACTTCTCGAAGGTCATGGTGCAGCGGGGGACCATGGTCATGTTCATGCCCGCCGGGGCCATGCCCGGCTGGCCCATCATGCCCGCACCGGCCGGCATCCCCATGCCCATCGTCATCCCTGCCATACCGGTCCGCTCGGTCATCATCGCGGTCATCGTCGTCGCTCCTGGCGCTGGAATCCGGAGGCCGTCGCCGACGGGGCGAGGTCGCCTCATGTCCGGATTCTGGCCGGGGCGCGGGCGGCGATCAAGGGCATAATACAAAAATATTCACAAACCATTATACTAAACATGATCATCATCACCGGGTTGATCATCATGATGAAGACCCGAGGAATCCCGAGTCCAGAGCCGCTAGCTGGGGAGACGTGACGGGGAAGACGACTTCTCGAGGATCGGCGGAAGTCCTTTTCTTGTCTTGGGTTGAATTGGGCCAGTCGCCCTCAAAACCCTCGTAACCCGTCCATCCCGATCAAAAAACTATGACAACCTGGTTGCCAGAAGGGCACAATGCCGATAATCTTAGTCGAGTTAGTCATACTCGTCCCCGAGACCGGAGTAGATCCGATGCAACGCGGGCGTCTTTTCGGTTCAGCTCAATCGGACGCAACCCCCTGGCCCTGGCCGATCCGGCGCATGGAGCCGGCGATGGCGGTCTGTCCGGTCGGCACGCCGATGACGCCGGAGGCGATGCAGGAGATCTACCGGGTCGCCTACGAGCGGGCCCTGGCCGCCGCCCGGCCGACGGTCTATGAGCTCGCCTCCGCCGCCTCGGCCAACTGATCGATCGGAGGCCGCCGGGATGGCGGCCCCGTGACCCGTCCAACCCCAGCGCAAGGCCGCGATGAAGATCTCCGCCAAGGCCGAGTATGCGTGTCTCGCGATCATCGAGCTGGCGAAGTCCGGCTCGAACGGGGGCACGCGTCGGGTCCGCGAGATCGCCGAGGCGCAGGAGATCCCCGAGCGGTATCTCGTGCAGATCCTCCTGCAGCTCAAGGCCGCCGGGATGGTCCAGAGCGCCCGGGGATCGGAAGGGGGATACCACCTCGTCCGGTCCCCCGACTCACTGACGATCGCCGACATCATCGCGGCCATCGACGGCCCGAGCGAGCCGACCCCGAGGGGATTGTCCGGGGAATCGCGCCTCCTCGGGGACGTCCTCCGCCGCGCCCACGAGGCCGAACGCCAGATCCTCACCTCCGCCACCGTCGCCGAACTCTCCGCCCCCACCGGGCCGCTCGACTGGGTTGTTTGAAGGCACTTGATTCTGATTTAGGCATCAACACCATTCAAAGCAAAGCTGAGCATTCGAGGGCTTCAATCGCTCGGCGCGGGTCTCCAGACCCCGCCCCAGCCGCGATCGAGGCGGACCACCCCACCCGGTCTCCTGACCGGTCGCGAAACGGGTCTGGAGACCCGAGGTTTGTGGTTCAGCGCGGCGACGGTTCGGGCGGGGTCGGGAGACCCGCGCCCAGCGCTGGCCGGCTCGGTGTTCGGGCGTGATTCAGGCGGTAAGAGGGGGATGACTACCGGGCGCTCCAGACGCGGGCGATGGGTTCGGCCGAGCCCGCGCGACCGTCGGGGAGGGGTCTCGTGGTCTTCACCGCTGCCCCTTCAGCTTGTAGGGCGTAAAAGATCGGGCGATCCGACGCACCGGCGATCCGGAGGTGTCCGGCCTCCGGATCCTCCACGATCCCGACCAGCCCCGGGCCGGGGCGTTCCTTCGCGTAGAACTCCGCCCGACCGCCCACCGCGCGGGTCTTCAATCGGTCCCCCTCGCGGTAGAAGGCGACCGGCAGGTTCATGCGCGGGTCGGAGAGGTCGAGCCGGTACATGACCTGGTTGTAGTCGTACCGGGGGGTCGGGTTGTCATTACCCGAGAAGGTCGTGCAATACGTCCCCTCGAAGTAGACGAGTCTCCCATTGTCCTTCTCGAAGACGGGATGCTGCTTGGGGTTGTAGAACGAATACTTGTCGTGCGTGACGACCTTCCGGGCATAGAGCCAGGGGCCGGTCATTGCGTCGGACTCGGCGTACCAGACCTCGCCCAGGAACGACGACTCGCCGCCGGCCTCGACGAAGATCATCGACCATCGCTTGCGGAACGCATTCCAGGCCACGTTGCCGCCGTGGGCCTTCACGAGTCGGCCGGTCTCCTCGTCTCGGATTCGGACGCGGGCGTCCTCCTCGCGCAGCCGGCCCTTCTTGATGAGTTTGTCCTCGTCATCCGGCGTGAGGGGGGGCGTGAGCTTCTTCCAGCCCCAGACGGCTCGCCCGGCCGAGTCGCGTTCGACCTTCGCCGCCTCGATCCCGGTCCCTGGCTCCAGGCAGGTGAAGCCTTCGTAGCCGGCCAGGTCCTTCATCGCCGTGAGCTCCGGCTTGACCCGCGAGTGGGGGAAGGGGGTATCGAAGACGACGTAATCCGCGCCTTCGACCTTGCGAATCTCAGCGTGCCCCGTCGGATAGTTCGGGGCCTTCTCGGGGTACTTCGCGACGCCCTTGAAGCGAGACTCCTTCTCGTCCCACGCGGCCAGGCCATGCTCGTAGACGTCGAGGAAGTTCTTCACCTTCACGTAGCCGGCGACCAGGGTCTCGGGTTGCGTCTCGGTTGCGGGCAAGACCACCGCGCCGCCGATCCAGGTCGGGCCCTCGCCGGGGAGTTCGGCGGTCTTCCTGGCGAAGCCCTCGCCGTCCTTCCAGTAGACCAGGTCGACGCCCTTGTCGGGGTCGAGCCCGCCCTTGCCGGGGAGTTTCGAGGTGGCACCCGGGACGTGGAACTGCCCGAGCGGATACCGGGGACGGTTTGTGTCGCCCCAGAACCACCAGTAGTCATCGCCCCGGCGGACGTTCACGACGCTGTCGGAGCCGAACACCTGCGCGTTCAGGAGCGGCTCGCGGATCGGGGCCGGCTTCCCGAGCTTCACGCTGTCGGCGTAGATCCCGCCTCCGATAACCCGGTAGAGCCGCTCGGCGATGTTCTTGCGGCGGATCTTGAGGACGGCCTCGCCGCCCGGCGTCACATCGAGTGCCTTGCCGGCGAAGCCAAAGCCGTCCTTCGCGAACTCGTAACCGTGGCTCTTGAGCGAGAAGAACACCTTCTGTCCGAACAGGCCGGGCTCATCGAAGGCGACGTAGCCCGCGCTATCGGTCACGTACCGGAGCTGATTCGTGGTCGATAGCTCGACGAGCGGGACGCCCCGGCCGGTCTCCTCGTCGACGACGCGGATGCCGAACGGGGCGTCGGCCAGGGCGAGACTTGCGGCAAGCGCGAGGGTGGCGAGCATCGGGCGGCGTCCTGGGGAGAGGTGGTCTCCCCACGACTTTGCCCGGGGCGCCTGGACGCGTCAATTGTCCGGGATCTCAGCCGAAGAGTTCGTGGATCGGCCGGCCGCCCTCGGCGACGATCGGGTTCGGGCGTCCCTGCGGGTTGACCCAGCTCGAGTCCAGGTCGATGTCGAGGTGCTTGAAGACCGTGGCCGCGAGGTCCTGCGGGCGGATGGCCCGTTCGAGGATCCCGTGCCCCTTGCGGTCGGTCGCGCCGATCACCTGGCCGTGCCGGAGCCCGCCGCCGGCCAGGACCATCGACATCACGCTCGTCCAGTGGTCGCGGCCCGCCTCGCGGTTGAGCGTCGGGGCCCGGCCGAATTCGCCCATCATCATGATCAGCGTCGAATCCAGCAGGCCGCGCGCCTCCAGGTCGCCGACGATCGTCGCCAGGACCGAATCGACCCGGGGCATGAGAGGCTTCAGCCCCTTCTCGATGCCCATCCAGCGCACGTTGTCGCCGTGGTGGTCGAAGTACCCCCAGGCGCCGCTGACCAGGACGAAGCTCACCCCGGCCTCGACCAGCCGCCGGGCGAGCAGGGCCTTGCTGCCGATGCTGTCACGCCCATAGGCATCGCGGACCTTCGGGTCCTCCTTCTCGACCTCAAACGCCTTCTGCACCTGGCCCGAGGCGATCATGTCGACGGCCATCCGCGTGTAGCGGTCGGTCGAGGCGATCAGGCTGCCCGAATCCAGGTCGGAGCGGAGGTGGTCGAACTGGCCTCGGAGGGCGTCGCGGTCCTGGAGGCGGTCGACACTGATGCCCTTCGGGAGTCGGAACTTGCCCGCGAGTTCGCCCCCCTTCACGGGCTCGAACTGCGAGCCGAGGTCGCCCGCGCCGTAGACGTCGGACACCCAGCTATCGGCCAGGCCGACGAACGCCGGCATGTTGTGGGCATTCGACCCCCGGAACTTCGAGACGATCGAGCCCATCGACGGGTGGCCCGCGCCGTCGCGGCCGTCGTCGGTCCGGCGGGCGAGGGGATTTCCGGCCTGCATGGTGATCGGCGTGTGGTTCGAGGCCGAGCAGTCGACCGATCGGAGGATGGTCAGCTTGTCCATGATCGCCGCCTGCCGGGGCAGGTGCTCGGAGATCCGGATGCCGGGGACCTTCGTGGGGATCGAGCCGAAGGGCCCTCGGACCTCGGCGGGGGCGTCGGGCTTGGGGTCCCACATATCAATGTGGCTGGGCCCGCCCGAGAGCCAGAAGAGGATGACCGACTTCTTCGGGGCCGGCCGCGTTTCGGCCGCATTGGCCCGGGAGAGCCGGAATAGCTCAGGCGCGCTGAGACCCGCCACCCCGGCGAGGCCGGTCTGGAGGAACCAGCGCCGGGTCGGATTGCCGACGTTGACCAGGTCACGGCCGGTCGGCCCCCACGCCTCGAAACCGCGTCGCCCGGAGCTCATTCGCCACCTCGACCTCGGGGACCACCGCGCGTCGTCCGGCCCGCCTCTCCATATCTTGGCGACAGGAATGTACACGCTTTCCGGGGGAAGATCCAGCAATTCTCAAACAATACGAGGGCCGTCCGCGAGACGCCTTGACATCTCAGACCGATTGTCTTACCCTTCCTCTAGACAGAATGTCTCGGATTGCCCTGCGCCCGTAGCATGGACCGGCCGGGGCGCAGCACGGAACGAGGTGGGCCATGGCCAGGACGTCTCACGACGTGACGGAAGCGGAACTCGCGGTGCTCCAGGCCCTCTGGGACCGGGGGGAGGCGACCATCCGCCAGCTCTGCGAGGCGACCTACGGCCAGGCCGGCGCGTCGTCGTACGCGACGGTGCAGAAGCTCCTCGACCGGCTGGAGGCCAAGGGGTGCGTCGAGCGCGACCGGGGCGACGGCGTGCACGTCTTCCGCCCCGCCATCGACCGCGACGACCTCATCGGCCGTCGCCTCCGCGCCGTGGCCGACAAGCTCTGCGGCGGCTCGATCACCCCGCTGCTCACGCATCTGGTCAAGAGCGGCGAGACCCTGAGCGCCGACGACCGCGCGATGCTCCGCGCCCTGATCGAGGGCGACGAGGCGCCGGGTCGCTGATCGCCCTTCGAAAACGACCTTCAAGAAAGAATTCACCGGCGCGAACCTGATCGGTCCGGTGACTCTCCAGGTGGGTGACGTTCGTACCCCATCACCCGCATCCAGGGACTTGCAAATCAGAGATCTCATGACCTCTCGGTCGTGGATCCGTGTGCGTCTCGCCGTTTCCCCCTTGTTTTCCCGGGGGATTTGCGAGGCGAGCGAGTCCCAAGTAAATAATCCTCGGGGTCGATCGAAGAACCAGTAACAACACCGCGTCCGACAGGATGGCGGCCTCCTGACGAGCCGAAGGCCCCCGGGCACCGGCCGTTGCAACCCGATGTTGGGGGCGTCGACGACGTCCCGCGAAACCTCGTATGACGGGTACGCCACCCGTCCGCGCCGGCGGAATCCGCAGGGCCCTTGCATCGCCGGGACTTCTCCGAAAGAATTCAGAGACAACCTCCCAAACACCCTTGCCGCCAGGATGAGTCGCGGGGCGGGCGGGGGAATCCGAAAGGGGTCAGGACGATGAGCACGCAAGCCGGGGCGACGATCGTGGACGAGACGGCGGCGACGATCGAGAAACTGAACGCGCGACTGGACACGCTGGAGCGCGACAACAAAGTCCTCCGCTGGGTGGCCGCCGCCCTGTTCGTCGGCGCCATCGCCCTCGTCGGCGAGTTCAGCGGTTCCCTCCGCAAGGAGAAGGGGAAGCCCAAGGTCATCGAGGCCGAGAAGATCGTCGTCCGCGACCGCGACGGCAAGGTCCGGGCGAGCTTCGGCATGACCGAGGATGAGGCACCGTCGCTCAAGCTGTTCGACGGCCACGGCACCGAGGTCGCCTCGCTCGACACCTACGCCGACGCCTCGGCCCGGCTCAACTTCTCCCACAAGGGCCTCAGCCGGGCCTCGCTGGCCACGAAGGCCGACGGCACCGCGCAGCTCCAGTTCCTCGACCCGGGCCAGACGAACGTTGCGTCGCTGTTCTCCTGGCAGGACGGCACCTCGGGCCTGTTCATGAACCACGAGAAGAACGCCGTGATGCTCGGCGTCCAGGCTTCGGGCGAGGCCGGCGTGCTCGTGAACAACCGGGGCGGCACGGAGAAGGCCCGCCTCGGCACCGACCGAATCGACGCCCGAACCCTCGGCCTGGTCAGCCCGATCGCCCCGCCGCAGGAATTCCTCCCCGACACGGCCGTCATCGAGGAGAACCTGATCGGCCCCCCTCTCCAGGCCGTCGCCCCGGCGCACCAGACCATCCGCGCCGCGAGCTGATCCAGAAGGGCGAAGCAACGCACGGGCCCGCGACCTCGAACAGGAGTCGCGGGCCCGGTTCGTTTCGAAGCCTACTGAACCCTCAAGACGAAGCACTTGAGGTACTCGGTCTCCAGGCACGAGGCCGAGACGGGGTGGTCGGTCGCCTGGCCGCGCTGTTCGAGAATCTGGATCGGCCGGCGCGACTGCTCGGCGACCTGGCCGATGAGGTCGGCGAAGAGGCCCTTGTCGACCAGGCCCGAGCAGGAGCAGGTCGCGAGGATCCCGTCGGGTTCGAGCAGGTCGACGACGTTCCGGTTCAGGGCGACATAGGCCCGCAATGCATCCTCGACCCCCTTGGCGTGCCTCGCGAATTTGGGCGGGTCGCAGACGATCAGGCCGAACTTCTCGCCCGACGACCGCAACCTGTCGACCGCCGCCTGGACGTCCGAGACCTCGAACCGGGCGCTGCCGATCTGGTTCTCGACCGCATTCTCGCGCGCCAGGTTGATGGCCGGGGCGGAGCTGTCGAACGCCAGGGCCGACGCCGCCCCTCCGTGCTTGATCGCGTTCAGGGCGAACCCGCCGGTGTAGCAGAAGAGGTCGAGGACCCGCTTGCCCTTCGCATAGGCCGCCACCGCCCGGCGGTTGTCGCGCTGGTCGAGGTAGAAGCCCGTCTTCTGGCCGGCGACGAGGTCGACCTTGTACGTCAGGTCGTGCTCGCGGATCGCGACCGGCCCCGTCGGGGCCTCGCCGGACGCCAACCCTTCCTCGACCTTCAGCCCCTCGGGGCCTGAGGTCGACTTCTCGCCCTTCACGAGAATGCCTTTGGCGCCCGTCAGCTCGGCGAGCTTCGCGATCAGGAACTCCCGGCGCTCGTAGAGGGCCAGGCTGGTGAACTGAACCGAGAGGTAGTCGCCGAAGCGATCGACGGTCAGGCCCGAGAGGCCGTCGGCTTCCGAATAGACCGCTCGGTAGGCCGACTGCGAGTCGCCCCGGTCGAGCCCGAGCCCGGCGGTCCGGAACCGGACGGCGCGTTCGAGGAGTTGGCCGAGATAGGCCTCGTCGATCGGCTGGTCCTCCCACCGATAGAGGCGGACCCGGATCGCGCTGTTGGGGTTGTAGAGCCCCCGCCCGATGAATTGCCCCTCGCGGGAATGGACGGTGACCTCCTGGCCGGCGGAGGGCTCGGCGTGGGCCTCGACGCCGTCGATGGAGGTCACGAAGACCCAGGGGTGCCGGGCGAAGAACGGGCGCGCACGCCTGGCCTTGATGATGACCTTGGGCAGTTGAGACATCCGGGGCGTCTTTCTTTCGATCAAGGAGGCGGATTCTGCGGAGCGGAGGACGGACCATCCCCGGGCATTGGAAAATTCAGGCGATCAATTGCCGGCCGACCGGCTGGTCGTCTCGACCTCGGCCAGGTAAGCGAGGGTGCGCTCGAGCTGGGTCGAGAGGTGCCGGACGCGCAGCAGGCTCCGGATCCGGCAGAGCAGCTCGACCTTGTTCACCGGCTTCGTCAGGAAATCATCGGTGCCGGCCTGGACCCCGCGCTCGAAGTCGCTGACCTCGTCGAGCGCGGTGACCATGAGGATCAGGACGTCCTTGGTGTCCGGGTTCGCGCGGAGCTTGCGGCAGACCTCGAAGCCCGAGAGCTTGGGCATCATCACGTCGAGCAGGATCAGGTCGGGCTTGAACTCGCCCACAACACGGAGGGTGTCCTCGCCGTCGACGGCGGTGCGGATGTCGCAGTCGACGCTCGCGAGATAGGCTTCGAGCAGCTCGACGTTCTGGAGGTTGTCGTCGGCGATCAGGATGCGAGGGAGGTCGTCGGAACCGGCCAAGGCGAACGCTCCGGGGCTAGGGCAGGCGGGGCGCACCTCATCCGACGGCCGCGCCCCACTTGGCCACGATTCTATCCTCCCACGCCCGTGAGAGAAACCGGAAACGGCCCGGACACCGCCGCAGGCACCACGCACGGATGCATGCAATTTCGACAAACGTCCTTGCCCTGATCCGGGAAGCGGGTAAAATTCTGCAACAGCCTGGCAATTTGCGGCATACGGGATGAAGGGACGATTGGGGAACCCGACGAGGGTCCGGGATTCCCGACGTCTGGGGGTCGTTCCAATCTGGGGAGGTCCGCCCGTGCCTTTGCGCGAGATCGACAAGGTCCTGCTGGATCGCTGCCTTCGCCATGAACCGGGCGCCTGGAATGACTTCGTCGATCGGTACATGGGGCTGATCTACCACGTCATTCACCACGTCTCCCACTCGCGGAGCCTGGTGCTGACCCCCGACGACGTCGAGGACATCGCCGCCGAGATCTTCCTGGCGATCGTCGACAATGACTATGCCGTCCTGAGACGGTTCAAGGGGCAGTCGTCGCTGCCCACCTACCTGACCGTCATCTCCCGCCGGGTCTGCATCCTCGAAGTGGTCAAGCGGTTCCGCGAGGCCGAACTCGGGCACGCCCGCGCCCACCGTTCGGCGATCCCGAACGACGACTCCTCCGCCGAGGTCGAGCCGATCATCGCGGCCGAGGAGGTCTCGCGGATGCTCGAAGACCTCCCCGAGCGCGAGGCCAACGTCGTCCGGCTCTACCATCTCAAGTATCTGAACTACCGCCAGATCGGCAAGCAGCTCGGGATCGCCGAAAACACCGTCGGGCCGATCCTGGCCAAGGCCCGCAAGAACCTCCGGCGCATCGCCGAGCAGCGGACCTGATCCCGGACGCGAATCGCTGCATCAATTCATGGGCATCGGCCGGCGCAGTGATGTGCCGGCCGATGCCCATGTCCGTTCAGCGGGCCTTCACGCCGTCGTTCCTCGGGGTGAGGACGACCGCCTTGAGGTCGAGCAGCGCCCCCCGCGGGACGCCGATCGGCCGGATCTCGACCCTCTGCTTCCCTTTGGACAGCCTGGTCTCCGCGACGAAGATCGACCGGTACTGATCCCAACCCCCCCGGCCGGTTGACCCGACGACGCCCCGCACCGTGCGGTCCCCGGCCTGGATCTGGTAAGGGTTCCCGGCCGAGCCAGCGTCGCAGGCCCATTCGATCGAGATCGTGTAGGCCCCGGGGGTCTTGACCTCGACCGACCAGGCCGCGCGGTCGTCGTCGCCGTGCCACAGGCCGAGGTTGCCGTGCCGGGGTTCGAAGGCCAGCGAGTTCCCATAAATCTCCGCCTCGCTCGCCTTCAGACGGATCGTGCCGTCCTCGGCTTGGACGACCAGGGCGGGGGAGTTGCCCGGGTAGGACTTCGGCCGGGGTCCCTGTTCATTCAAGTAGACGATCACATCGGCGAGATCCTGCGGCGTCAGATCCTTCTCAAGGCCCTCGGGCATCAGCGATTGCCCCTGGGTCTTGACCTCGTCGATGTCGGCCCGCAGGATCGCCTCGGTCCGCCCCTCGGGCCCCTTGAGCGTCACCGCGTTGGCAGTCTCCGACGCGATCAGGCCGTTCAGGACCTTGCCGTCGCGGAGCGAGACGTTGTACTGGGCGTATCGGGCGTCGACGTCCCGGTTCGGGTCGAGCACGGCAATCGATAGCCCCTCGCGGGTGCGATCCGTCAGCGCCAGCAGATCGGGCCCGACCTCGTGCCCTTTGCCCTCGACCTTGTGGCAGGTCGCGCAGACCCGCCCGAAGACCGCCTGGCCCCGGACACGGTCGCCATTCACGCTGGCCTTGAGGAAGCGGTCGAGCACCTCCTGCCGCTGTTTGCTGCCGCTTGCGGCGCCGAAGACCGCCTCGGCACGCGCCTTCAAATCGACGCTCTCTTCCTTGAGCAACCGCTGACGGAACGACGCGGGGACCTCGGCCGGGCGGATGGAGCCCGCCTTGATCCGGTCGAGGAGGGCGATCGCGCCCTCGTTCCTCGCCAGCAGGACCTCCAGCGCCTCCGACCTCACCCCCGGGCCGAACCCCGACCAGGCGTCGAGGACCGTCCTGCGCGAGCCCGCCGAGGCGATCCGGGCGGCGGCCCGCAGGGCGGCGCGCTGGGTGGCGTCGGGCTCCTGCGGCGAGAGCCTTGCGGCCAGGATCGCATCGACGGTCGGGTTGTCCTCGCCGAACCGCCCCAGCAGCCGGAACCCGGCCAGGCGTTGGCGATTGCCCGCCTTCTCCGACTCGGTCCACTTGCGGACGGCGTCGCGATACGAAGCCAGCCGGTCGGCGAACCCAGGTTCGGCCGCGAGTTTGCGGACCATCCCCGACCGCTCGCCGGGGCGGTCATCGGCCTCGAACAGGGTCGCGAGGGCTTCGAGCCGCCAGACCTCGACCTTGTCCGTGACCAGGGCTTTGAGTGCCTTCTCCAGCTCGGGCCGCGTGCCCTCCGCTGCAAGCGTCTTGAGGATCGAGCCGAGCATCGATCGCCGCGTGGCCGACTCGGGGTCGCCGGGGATGCCGAGGATCTCGGCCAGGATCGCCCCCGGCCGGTTGGCGGATGAGCTGATGACCGCCCCGACGAGCCAGGCGTCCGAGCCTTCCCCGAGCGCGATGTTCGCCAGGGCCTTTGAGGAACGAAGATCGTCCCAGCCGCCGAGGCTCAGGGCGACCTGGAAACGCAGCGGCGCATCCCGATCGGTCGCGAGGGCGAGCACCCTCGCGCCGATCGCCTCATCCTTGCCGAGGAACGGCTCGGCGAGCCGGACCGCCTGGCGTCGCACGCCGGGGTGAGGATCCTTCAAGCCATTGAGCACATCCCCGGGCGTCAACGCGTGCAGGCCTTCGATCGCGCACAGGGCCTGGACCCGGGCCTCGGGATGAGCACTCTTCGCGGCCACCTCGCGCAGGCCGGGGCCCGCGCCGGTGTCGCCCCGGTGGACCATGAGGCGCTGGACGTTGTCGCGGAGCGTGCCGTTGGGGCTGTCGATGGCCTTCGCCAGCTCGGGCGTCGAGAGCGAGTCGAGGACTGGGATAGGCCGCGCCGGGGTGCCGTCGGGGACGACCCGGTAGATCCGCCCCATCGCGTCGCCCGCGCGGAAGTTCAGGCTGGCGAGCCGCTCGGGGGAGATCCAGCGCGGGTGTTCGATCACATAACGATACATGTCGACGACATAGATCGCCCCGTCCGGCCCCGTCCGAACCTGCACCGGGCGGAACCAGTGGTCGGTCGAGCCGAGGAATTCCGACGCGTCCTCGCCCGGGGCCCGATGGCTGGCGAAGGTCACGCCCTTCGGCTCGACGACCTCGCGATGGACCACGTTATGAACGGGTTCGCAGATGAACGCATTCCCCTTCAGACCCGGCAGCAGCGCATCCCGGTAGATCATCGGGCTGCACGCCGAGGTGACGTGATTGGCGCTCTCGGGGTGGTTGTAGCGCTCGCCGAGCTCGCCCGCCGGGTAGATTCGCGACGACTCGGGCCCCTGCGGCAGGTAGACCGTCGGGCCGGGGACGGCGACATCGGGGTTGCGTCGGGCGTAGTGGTCGGGGAAGGGGTAATTCTGGATCCAGGCCGAGTTGTTGCCGCCGAACTGGTTGCCCCAGTCGTCGTGGATGCGTCCCTGCTGGGTCAGGCCCGAGGCGGGCTCCATCACGCCGGTGTCGGGCCGGATCCGGAAGTCCCGGCCGCCGATGTCCACCGTCTTGCCCGTCGCCGTCCCCTTTATCGAGCCGCCGATCAGGCCGTTGGCGCCGTGGACCCAGTTGTCGAGGTTGTAAGACAGGCCGTTGACCCTCGCCTGGTAGTTCTCGGTGGCGAACCCCCGGAAAAGCACTTTCTTGAGGTCGGCCTTGCCGTCACCGTCGGTGTCTTCGAGGTAGATGATTTCGGGCGCGGCGGACAGGAGCACACCCTTGCGCCAGGCCATCACGCCGGTGGGGAAGGGGTATCCCGTGGCGAACAGCGTCGATTTGTCATATTTGCCGTCCTTGTCGGTGTCTTCGAGGTAGCTGACGGTCCCGCCGGGCTTCCAGTTGCCGTCGATGCCCGTGGGATAATCCCGCATCTCGCAGACCCAGAGCTTGCCGTCGGTGCCCCAGTCGATCGCGACCGGGTCCACGACGAGCGGCTCCGCGGCGACGAGTTCGACCTTGAACCCCTTCGGAACCACGATCGCCTTGAGCGAATCTTCGGGCGACATCGACGGCGGCGTCCCGGGCCCGGCGGTGATTCGCTTGTAGGCCGCCGGCGCCTGGGCCTTGACCTCGTCGATGATCACATTCTCAAGCCCCGCCTTGAACTTCGTCGGCTGGGCGTAATACACCATCGCGCCGCCGCCCTCGTAACCACCTTCCCTGAGGATCCGCTCCGAGGGGATGTAGCAGGGAGCGTCATTCGAGTAGGCGGTCACCCAGACCCGCCTGCCGTCGAGTTCCTTCTTGATCCGCAGGACGTAGTCGACCACGACCTCGCCCGGCAGGAAGACCATCAGCAGGTCGTCCCCGAAGGCCCATGTCTGGACCGAGTATTCGACCGTCTCGGGGATGGCCTCGCCCCGGTCGAGCCTCGCCAGGAAGACCGACGCGTTGTAGCCCGGCGGGCCGCCCTTCTCGATCAGGGCCTTGAGCTGGTCGCGGGTCGGGGCCGATTCCAGGGCCAACCGGAACTTCCGGAGTTTCGTAACGGGAAACTCATTCAGCGAGACCATCGGTCCGGCGAAGAGTCGCTTGACCTCATCGGCGATCCCTCGGCCATGGATGCGACACGATTCCTCCGACTGCCCCCTGGGCTTGGTCGGGTTGGCGTCGGCCCCGCAGCCGATCACGGTCATCGCGATCGCACCCGGAAAATCGGCCTCGATCTCGGCCTGCGCGTGCCCGGCCCAGTCGCCGCTGACCTTGTTCACGGCCGGAAAGCAGGTCGTGCAGTGGCAGGCATAGTTCACGACCACCCCGCGCACCTTCCCGTCGGGCGAGGCGATCCGCAGCACCGGCAGGGCGTGATCGATCGGCCCGCCCTTCGTGCGGCGGTTGGCCGCGAAGCCCGTCTTCCCCTCGGCCCACGAGAGCGTCGCCGGCTTGCGATCCTTGAGGGCGGCGAGGGCGACCTCTTCGAGCTTCTTGCGGAAGATCCCCGTGTAACGGTCGACCCGCTCCTGCTCCTCATCGACGAGCTTTTTTCCGAAGATATGAGGGGCCACATCCGTGAGGCAGGGGGCCGAGTGTGTGTGCGACGCCGAGACGGTGAGCGACTCGCGGCTGACGCCTTCCTTCGCCAGGCGCTCGGCCAGCGCCGAGACGGCGGCGTCGGAGACTCCCAGCGTGTCCACCGAGATCAGGACGACCGGCCCCCGTCCCGGTGCGCTGATGGCCAGCGCCTTGGCGTAGACCTTCTGATCCACACCCACGAGTTCCTTGGTGCGGACGAGGTAGCCCCCCATGCGGACGGGGAACTCGGGCGTGATGTCGACCTTCGCCAGGCCGACCTCGAACGACTTCGAGTCGGCGGCCGGGGCCGATCCGGCCAGCCCGAGGAGGAGCAGCGGGACGATCGCGAGCCTGTTCATGATGCGCAAGTCCTCGGGTGGGCGGGCAGGGCGGGGGGGAGCCGGCGGGTCGGATCCCTGAGTTCTACACGATGGCGGGTCCCGACGGAACGCCCCGGTCGCGCACCGCGAACGCCAGGAGCCCCAACGCCATCGTCCCCAGCCCGAACAGGATCACCGCCGGCGGCGACGACGCGAAGATCCAGATCCACCCCACCGCCGCGACCAGGGCCGGCAGCGGATAGAGCCACATCCGGAACGGCAGCCTCGCCGCGAGGTCCGGCCGGCGCCGGATGTAAACCACCGACGCCACCTGCGCCAGGAACTGGATCAGGATCCGCGAGGTGAGCAACGCATCGATGACGATCGACAGGTCGCAGAGGCACGCCAGGATGGCGATGGCGCCGAGAAGGAGCAGCGACCGATGCGGGAAATCCCCCGTCGGATGCGTCACGGCCAATGCCTTGAAGAAGTGCCCGGCCTTCGCGGCGGCGTAGGGGACGCGGCTGTAGCTCAGGACGGCCGCGAAGCAGGCGGCGACGGCCGTCCACATCACCATCAGGCTCACGAGCGAGCCCGCCCAGGGGCCATGGACCCTCGCCAGGAAGTCGCTCGCGATCGACGACGAGCCGACCACCTCGCGCCAGGGGACGACGCCGAAGATCCCCAGGTTCATGCTCAAATAAATCGCCGCCACCGCGACGACCGAGATCCCGATCGAGCGCGGGATGTTCTTCTCGGGGGCGACCACCTCGTCGCCGAGGTAGCAGATCTGGTAGTAGCCGAGGTAGGCGTACATCGCCAGGCGGAGCGTGCCCCCGAGGCCGAGGAACGGACTCATCGGCTCGAATGGGTTCGACGGGAAGTCGAACGCCGTCTTCGGGTCGAACCGGAAGAGCCCTTCGAGGATCACCCAGGCGACGGTCGCGAGCATCCCGACCCAGAGCACCACCATCAGTTTCGCAGCCGCCTCGATCCGCCGGTAGGCCAGCAGAACAATCCCCGCCATCGCGGCCATCGCCAGCAGGTGCCCGGCCTGGATCGTCCAGACGCTGGGCTCGCCCGCCCAGGGCCAGGTCCAGGTCACGCCACAGAGGGTCTGTTTCAGGCCCGGCCAGATGTAGGCGGCGTAATCCTTGAAGCCGATCATTCCGGACGCCAGTTCCAGCGGCCCGCTGATCAGGAACTGCCAGACGAAGAGGAATTTCAGGGCCCGCCCGAGGCGAGACTCGCCGTAGATCGCATCGAAGAAGTGATAGGTCCCCCCGGATCCGGGGAATGCCGACGAGAGTTCGCTCCAGACCAGGCCGTTGCAGATGGCCAGGATCGCGCCCAGCACCCAGCCGAGCAGGGCATACGGACCCAGCACGAACTGGAGCAGGATCGGGATCGTCAGGAACGGCCCGACGCCGACCATCATCGACATGTTCAGGCTGACGGCGGGGAACAGCTTCAGGCGGCGTTGCAGCATCCGAGGCGCGTCCGTGTGCGAGTCAGGGCAGTTCGGGGCGTGGTTCTCCGTCCCCGATCTTAACCCGACGGATGCCTCAGAACACCTGATTGAGCCCGAACCAGAGCACCGGACCCCGGCCGATCCCGATGGGCTGCGCGATGTCCATGCGCAACGCCGCCCGCTCCAGGAACGAGAACAGCGAGACGTCCAGCCTCAGCCCGAACCCGACGCTGTGCACCACCGGGCTGAAGTTCCCCCGCAGGTAGGACTGGCCCACGTCGTAGAAGAGCGAGCCGAAGAGGTTCTGGCCGTGCAGCAACCCGGTGGGATCGCCCTGATTCATGTCGGCCCAGATCGGGAACCGCCACTCGGCCGTCCCCAGCCAGACGGCGCTGCCGGTGTACTGCGTGAGGTCGAGCCCCCGCAGGCGACGCCCGCCGCCGAGCCGGAAATACGGCTGGTCGTCGGGGAACGCCCAGCCGCCGTAGGCGCGGAGGGCGAGCTTGGTCTTCGAGAAGTACGCGCCGGTCGACTCGGGCAACGCGCGGACCACGCCGACCTCGCCGGTCATGCGGACGTAGTCATACTTCGAGCCGATGGCGCGGTCCCCGCGCTCGACGGTCAGTTCCAGCAGGTTCCCTCCGACCGGGTCCCAGACCGGGAACAGCGTGCTCGCCCGGAGCCGGCCTCCGATGGCCGTGAGGTTGCCGTTCACGGGACGGCCGTCGTCCCCCTGCCAGAATTCGTTGCCGGTGCCGAGGTAGAGTTCGGCGAAGCCCTGGTCCTCGGTCAGGAAGCTGGAGGTTTCGAGGAACTTGTAACGCGTGAAGAGGCGACCGCCCGAGTGCCGCTTGTCATTATAAAAGTTGTACAAACCTTCTTCGTAGAAGATGCCGGAGACCCACCTGGGGAACGGCGTGTGCGGGAAGAGCAACTGGCCGCCGAAGATGGCCTCGCGGAGGGCGGGCTCGGTGCCGGCCCAGGCGGTGAGCTGCCACTTCTCCAGGCGCTGGATGCCGACCTTGAAGCCGCCGCGTGCGTACATGTCGATGAACGGCCCGGCGACGACCGAGATGCGGTCGTACGCCTGGAAGGTGGACGACTCGTCCAGGGGCGTCATCAAGGGGGTGACCCGCCAGGCGACCTCGGGCTTCCAGCGGTTGTTGTCGGGCACGGCGTCGAGCAGGGCGTGGTCGGGGTCGACCTCGACCTGCCTGGGGCGGACGGGGGCGTCGACCTGGATCGTCCAGGTGTCCCCCTTGCGGCTGACCTTCGCGCCCGGGACCTCGTAGTCGCCCCGCTCGGGCCAGAGGGGGACGCGGATCTCGGAGGCGTCGCAGTCGCAGAGGACGACGGTCGGCTCCAGCATCTCCCGCTTCTGCTTGACCTCGATCGTGACCGGGTGGACGCCCTTGTCGTCGGCCCCGCCGATGCTGACCCGCTCGACCGACCAGTCGGTGTCGGCGTGCTCGATCAGCCAGCCGTCGAGGAAATCGTCCCAGTTCTGTCCGGGGTCGAAGGCCGCCAGCTCGCGCCGGAAGTCGGCGAAGGAGAGGGTCTTGAACGCATAATCATGGTAGATCTTGCGGAAGAACGCCTCGAACCGCTCGGGCCCGAGGCGGTTCTCGACCATGTTGATGACCTTGCCGCCCCGGTCGTAGGCCAGGCTGAAGAGGGCGCTGAGGTTGCCCATGGTCTTCAGGTCCTGGAGCACCGGGCCGCCGTTCCCCTTGGCCCGCCAGCCGTAGTAGCCCGACAGACGCATGTCCTCGCGGCCGATCGTCGGCAGCCAACCCAGCCCCCTGGGCCAGACGACCAGCGAGCCGTTCCGGCCGTACTTGGCGTCGAGCCGGCGGGCCGTCACGGCCGACACGATCCCCTCGTCCATGAACGTCTCGGCATATCCGTCGGTGCCGACGGTGTTCCAGAACCACTGGTGCAAGGTCTCGTGCGAGACCAGATGGTCCAGGTAGCGGACGCCCACCGAGGGGAGATTCATGACCCTTTGATCGATCATCACCAGGCCCGCACACTCGTTGCCGTTCCAGCCGAAGTACGAGGTGACGATCTCGAACTCCTCGTCGAAGTACGGCCCGAACCAGGCCTCGTAGAGCGGGATGACCTCGCAGGCGAAGTCGAGGCAAGCCTTCGCGTTCTCGGCCGTCTCGGGCAGGGCCAGCACCCGCACGCGGGTCTCGCCGGCCTTGCGCTCGAACGCCTGAAAGCGTGACGAGCAGACGAGCGCGAAGTCACGCGCCGGGGCCGTCTCGATCTTCAACCGCTTCCAACCCTCGTCCACTTGCTGGGTCGAGACGATCGAGCCGGTCGAGGCGACCATCTGGTCCGAGGGCAGGTCGACCGTCACACGGTACTGCCCGGCCTCCTGGTGCCACGGCTGGTGCCAGGGGACGAAGGGGGTCTTCTCCCACCCTTTCTGGTCGTGATAGGCGAGGACGGGGTACCAGTTGGCGAGGTAGGTGATGCCGTCGTGCTGGCCCCAGCGGCCCCACTTGTCGGGCAGCTCGACCCGGAAGTCGATCTCGACCTCCACCGACGCCCCGGGCTTCACGGGGGAGGGGAGGTCCAACGTCATGATGGTGTCGACCGCCTCGTCGAACCGGACGGTCAGGTCCTTGCCATCCAGGCTCGCCCGCTGGACCGAGAGCCGCCGGCCCTGGCGGTCCATTGCCTCGTCGGGGCTGAGCCGGAGGACCTCCATGGTCTTGCCCAGGAGGTTCCAGTCGGCGTCGGCGACCCTGAACCGGGGGTAGACGTGGAAGACGAGCTCCCGGACCTCATTCGTCGTCCGGTTCGTGAACCGGACCCGCTCGCGGGCGATCGCCAGGCGTCGGGCGACGTCCACGCGAACCCCAATCTCGTACCGAGGGATCCCCTCCGGCACGGGCAACCGGGAGTGCGACGGCCATCCATCGGCCCCGGGCGACACGCCCGCCCAGAGGCCAATCCAGGCCGCGACGATGAATAAAGGACGGGGGCTCTCCATGAACCTCCGCACCCCTCCTGGCCATTCCGATCGGGATCGTCATCCGTGACGAACATCATTCGGAGGGAATCATACGCAATTCCGGCGTTTCGACCAGATTAATTGCCAAAGTCAAGTAATCGACGTGCCGGGCAAGTCGCGGCGAGGGGTCGGCCGAGTTCCGGCCAACCCATCACCCATCAACCATGAATCATCCCGTTCAGAACCGGGTCATCACGAGCGACGCGTTCTGGCCGCCGAACCCGAAGCTGTTGGAGATCGCGGAGTTGAGCGACATCTCGCGGGCGGTGTTTGGGACGTAATCCAGGTCGCAATCGGGGTCGGGCGTGGCCTGATTGATCGTCGGAGGCACCACCCCGCGCTGGAGGGACAGGGCGGTGGCCGCCGCTTCGAGGGCACCCGACGCCCCGATCAGGTGGCCGACCATCGACTTCTGCGAGCTGATTGGGATCGAACCGGCCCGGTGACCGAAGACCCGCTTGACCGCGACGGTCTCCATCAGGTCGTTGAGCCGGGTCGAGGTGCCGTGGGCGTTGATGTAGTCGATGTCCGAGGGGTCCAGCCGGGCCTCGCGGAGGGCGGCCTGCATCGACAGGGCCGCGCCCTTGCCTTCGGGTTCGGGCCGGGTGATGCCGTAGGCGTCGAACGACGAGCCGTAGCCCGTGATCTCGGCGTAGATGGTCGCCTTGCGGCGCCGGGCCCTCTGGAGCGACTCCAGCACCAGGACGGCCGCCCCTTCGCCCAGGACGAAGCCGTCTCGCTCGCCGTCGAACGGGCGAGAGACCTCGGACGCGGGCCGGGTCGAACTGCTGACCGCCTTCATGGCCTGGTAGGCGACGAGGAGCAGGGGGTCGAGCCGGCTGTCGCAGCCGCCGGCCAGCATCACGTCGGCGTCGCCCCGGCCGATCAGCCGGAAGGCCTCGCCGATCGCCTGGGTGCCCGCCGCACAGGCGGTGACGACCGTGTTATTCGGGCCCATGGCGTGGTGGAGGATCGAGAGGTGGGCCGCCGCCATGTTCGGCAGGTGCTTGAGCAGCCAGAGCGGGAAGATCGACTCCGAGGTCGCCTCGGCGAACCGGCCGATCTCGAAGGCCCCGTCGTTGTTGATCCCCCGGGCGATCGGCCCGGCGAACTCGGCGATGTCCACCGGCGTGATCCCGGTCCCCATGCAGACGCCGAAGCGGGCGGGGTCGAGCTTGTGGATGTCCAGCTCGGCGTCCTTGACCGCCATCGCCCCCGCACCGACGGCGAACTGCACCGCGCGGCTCATCACCTTGAGCTGCTTCTTGTGCTCGCCGAGGTAGGGCATCGGGTCGAAGTTCTTGACCTCGCCCGCGATCTTGATCGTCTGGCCGGTCGTGTCGATGCTCTCGATCCGGCTGACGCCCGAACGCCCCTCGCTGATCGCCTCGCTGAAGTCGGCGCGACCGATCCCGTTGGGCGACACAATTCCCAGACCTGTCACCACCACGCGACGCATCACGATCCCCCTCGATCAATTCCGGGGTGCCAGCTCAGGTTGCCGATCAATGGGCGAGGCGTTCCACCCCGAACTGAGGATTGTCGTAGCGAAAAAGGTTCGACTCGAATGCCGGAAAGTCCACACCGAACCCCCAGCCTCCGTGAACCACCTATCCCTACGAAACAACCCACAGGTCGTGTCTCACGACTCTTACCCACATGTTACCACGCCATTGACGAGGATCAAGAAAAGTAGGAGGTTTGGGCAAGAAAGTCCACCGGGTCATCCCGGACACTACAGCTTCTCCCTTTTGACGTTCGGATCGGAGGAGGCGGCGGGTGCCTTGAGCGTTTCGGGGCCCGACGGTGGGCCCGGGCATCGGGTCGGACGGGTGACTCCGCGCGGGCGGGCTGTTATCCTGGCGGGGCCGAACGTCGCGGCCGCGGGTCGTGTCGAGGCGTGTCGGGTGGCTGGACCGTTGAGAGCGGAGAGGGCGAGGTCGCGATGGCGTTGAAACTGGCCGAGCGTTCGAAGTTGATTGCCCCGTCGGCCACCCTGGCGATGGCCGCCGAGGCCAAGCGACTCAAGTCGGAAGGGGTGGACGTCCTGGACTTCGCGCTCGGCGAGCCGGACTTCAAAACCCCCGAGAATATCCAGGACGCGGCCTTCCGCGCCATAAGGTCGGGCCAGACCCACTACACCCCGCCCGCCGGCATCCCCGAGCTGCGTTCGGCCATCGCCGAGCACTACACGAAGAAGATTGGCCTGCCTGCGACCGCGGCGCAAGTCGTTGTCTCCAACGGCGCCAAGCACTCGATCCACAACGCCCTGATGGCGGTCTGCGGCCCCGGCGACGAGGTCATCATCCCGGCGCCGTACTGGGTCAGCTACGCCGACCTGGTCAAGCTCACCGGCGCGACCCCGGTGATCCTCGACACCCCCGAGTCGGCCGGCTTCAAGCTGACGCCGCAGCAGTTCCTGAACGCGGTCACGCCGAAGACCAAACTGCTGATGATCAACAGCCCGTCGAACCCGACCGGCGTGGTCTACGATCGGGCCGAGTTGGAAGCCCTGGCCGACGCGGTGCTCCAGACGAACGTCGGCGTGCTCTCGGACGAGATCTACGAGCAGCTCCTCTACGGCGATTCGGTCGCCACCTGCTTCGCGACCCTCCGCCCCGGCCTGGCCGAGCGGACGATCACGATCTCGGGCGTGAGCAAGACCTACGCGATGACCGGCTGGCGCATCGGCTGGTCGGTCGGGCCGGCGGACGTCTCGAAGTTCATGGGCGACCTCCAGAGCCAGGAGACGAGCAACCCCTGCTCGGTGAGCCAGTGGGCGGCCCTCGAAGCCGTCGCCGGGCCGCAGGACTCCGTTGCCGTGATGCTGACCCAGTTCAAGAAACGCCGGGCGTACGTCCTGGAGCGGATCGACGCCTTGCCGGACGTGACCTGCGTCCCCCCGGGCGGGGCGTTCTACGCCTTCATGAATGTCTCGAAGCACTTCGGCAGAACCCTGGGCGGCCGTCAGATCACCGACTCGACCTCGTTCTGCCTCACCGCGCTGGCCTCCGCCCACGTCGCGTTGGTGATGGGCTCGGCCTTCGGCATCGAGGGCTACGCCCGCCTCTCCTTCGCCACCGACCTCGTCACCCTCGAACGCGGCTTCGACGCCATCGAGACCTTCCTCCAGGGCTGAGCCACACCGCGGCCGGGTAGGGTGGGGTGCAGACGCCGAGCCGCGGGCGAGGCGTCACACAACCCTACCTGTCGCCGAAGTAGAAGGCAGGGCGCCCCAAACCTTGCCCGATCGATCCCAACGTCAAAGCTGGCTTCAAATTCCCGTTTGAGTGAGCTTGCCCGCTTCCCGGTTTCCGATAGACTTCCACGACTCCTCAGATCGTCCTCAACGCGTTCGAACGGTTCCGGGACGATTCCGGTGTCGCATGCCGGCGGCTCCTGGTCGGGTATGAGGCCCGACCTGGAAGGCCGGGGAGGTCTGTAATCCATGAACGTCCGACGCGTTCTCCCCGCCTTCGCCCTCTTCCTGGCGACTGTCGGCTCCGGCTGCCATGTCGGCGGCGCGGGCAATCTCATCAAACCCGACCCGCCACTGCCCAAGACGGCGCTCGAAGCGATGCCGGCCATCGAGGCCCACAACCGCAACGCCGAGCAGATCCAGTCGCTGACCGCGAAGCCCAAGATCGATGTCGTCGCCGGAGACAACTCCGGAAGCGTCTCCGGCTACCTCGCGATGGAGCGGCCCCGGAACTTCAAGCTCGCCATGAAGGGCCCGATGAACCGCGACATGGCGGACATCGGCTCCAACGACGATGAGTTCTGGTTCTGGATCTCCAACAAGAAGGACAACGCCGTCCGGTTCTGCCGCCACGACGAGATCGCCTCGAGCGCCCTCGCGAGCACATTCGAACCAGAGTGGGTCATGGAAGCACTCGGACTGCGGCTGATCCCGGAATCCGAGAGTAGCACCCTGGCCAGCACCAAGGGCCCCCGTCCGGGAACCCACCTCCTCACCCAGCGTCGTAAGGGCGGGCGGAATGAGACGATGATCAAGGAGACGGTCATCGACGATTCCGGTCGCATCCTGGAGCACCGGCTCTACGGGGCCGACCGCAAGATGATGGCCCGGGCCACCGTCAGCAAGTTCCGGACGCTGCCGATCGCGAACCCGGATGGTTCCGGCGAGATGGTCAACGCCTGGATCCCCGAGCACGTGAAGCTCGAATGGTTCCAGGAACGCATGGCCCTCGACATCGTCCTGAACGGCGTAGTCGCCAATCCGACCTTCACCGAGACGAAGCGGGCCGCGATGTTTGTCGAGCCGACGCCTTCTGGGGCCCAGCGGATCGACCTGGCACGCGAAGGCACCCGTGCCGGGGCCCAGGCCGAGCCGCGTCAGCCGCGAGGGATCGGCTCCCTCCGCTCGACCCGCCCCGCGCCCCCGAGCGGCAACGGCATCCAACTCGGCGACCCGATGCCGATGGAAGCCGAGGGGGCCCGGCGCAACTCTCGCGACCCCGTCGCCCTCGCGGCCGACCTCCGCGACACGCCCGTCGTGCCCGCCGCCCGCGATTCCGTCGTCGGCGCCCCGCTTCCCCGGCCCACCAGCGACGGCGACACCTTGCCGCCCCTACCGCCCGGTTCGGCCCGGTTCCGATCTTCGACGCTCGATCGCTGAAGCATCGACGCTCGCGATCTCACCCGTCCAACGGCCCGGTCCCCCCGGGCCGTTTGCGTTTCCCGACGCGCTCGGCGAGCATCTCTCCCGATGCCGTCCGACCCACGGCCGACGTGGACTCGATTCCTCGGATCTCCCGATCTGTCTTCTGCGCCGGAGGAGCCTCGAAGGCGTTGGGCGAGCATCTCCCGATGCCGCCCGACGATTGGCCGAAGGGGACGACGAGACTGGATCTCCCGAACCATCTTCCGGGGCGGATGCCGACGGATCGTGAAATCCGGCTTGGTGGTACGGCGCGTCCTCCGGTCGGACGGCATCGGGAGATGCTCGCCCAGCGCGGGGGGCACGTGGATCATCGCCCGGCGCCACGAGCGCAAAGAAGTGCCCCGGGTGGTCGCCGCCAGCCCCGGGGCACGCCGTAATTTCAGATGGCCCGACGAATGCGTCTTATGTCTGGATCTTGTCCCAGCGGATCACGGCCACGGCGCCGAAGATGAACAGCGGCAACCAGGCGGCCAACTCGGGGGGGATGGCGCCCAGGCCACCGAAGTAGCCGCACATGAAGAGGAACGCGTAGAAGACGCCGGAGGTCCCCAGCGACAGCCCCAGGTTCACGAACATGTTCCGGCCCGCGCCTCCGAGCACCAGTGGGAGGCTCAGGCACATCAGGCAGAGGCCGGTGAGAGGCCGGATGAGGCGGGTGTGCAGGAAGACCTCGATGTCGCGGCGGTCGCCCCGGTTCGAGGGGTCGTACATCGCCTGGACCAGCTCGTGCGTCGGGGCATACATGTACCACTGGCGGTTGCGGGTCACCGCCGCGAAGGTGCAGTCGGAATTCAGGAAGTAGGTCGGCGTCCCGGGCAGGCTGTTCTTCGGATCGAGCGGAGCGGGGAAGCCGGTGGTGTCGGCGACCTTCGTGAAGACCCCCTCGATCTCCGTGTTCGCGGAGCCCGTCACGAACTTGACCCCCCGCAGCAGCCAGCCACCGTGCATCGGGAACTGGGTCGCGTAACGCCCGAAGTAGGTGGCCTCGCGCGCCTGGATCTCCACCGTCCGGCCGGCGACCTTCACGGGGATCGTCACGCTGAAGCCCAGGACCGTCCGGTTCGCCCGGTCGGCGCCGAGGCCGGTGAGGTAGACCTCGTTCGAGTCGTGCCTGCCGAACACCAGCACCCGGCGCTTGCCGTCGTCGTCCGGGGGCTTCTGGAGCTCCTCGGCGATCGGGGGCATGATCCATTCCTGGTTGGCGATCGCCAGGCCGGAGACCAGCACGGTCGAGATGATCACCGGCCGGATGACGCGGTGCGTGCTGATCCCGGCGGCGAGCATGGCCACCAGCTCATTGTCGCGCTGCATCCAGGTGACCGTGAAGATCGCGGCCATCATGCTGATGACGCCGCAGAGACGGTCGTAGAACCCGCTCATCTTGATGAGGTAGTAGTACCCCATGTTCCGGAAGAGTTCGCCGGGGGTGTCGGAGACCTCGGAGAACTCGTCCAGGTTCGTGAACGCGTCGATCACGACGTAGAGGCCGACGAGCGCGACGAAGCAGACGCAGTACGCCTTGAGGAAGGCCCAGTAGCGCTGCCGGTCCAGGATCGACATGGGATGCAGGACTCCACGACAACCATCCGGGTCGCGGATGGAAACACCCCGATCAACGCCGGACGACCGGCGGCAGGGCGAACACCACGGCGAGGACGAATAGCAGCACGTTCCCCGACCAGAGCGCGTACACCGGCGAGACGATGTTCTCCTTGCCGAGGTTCACGCCCATGAGCATCAGGGGGTAATACAGGATGATGATCGGCAGGAAGCACGAGATAAACGCAGACAAAAAGTCACGTTTGGCGAACAAGATGCCGACGGGCGCCCCCAGCAGCACGAAGAAGAAACTGCCCCAGGACATCGCCATCCGCAGGTTCATCTCGGTGTTGTGCTCCTGCGTCTTCGACTTCCACTCGTGGTAGTCGACGAACGCAGCCTGGAACTGCGGCCAGTTCACCCGCTCCACCATCCCCGACGCCAGGCCCAGCGACACGATGATCGACTGCTTCTTCTGCTCGTTCTTGAGCAGGTAGGCGTACTGCCGGTTCAGCTCCCGCATCTCGGAGTTGGTCTTCTCCTGGATCTTCTTCTGCGGGTTGAGCTCAGTCCCCTCGGGCATGGGGATCTCATACTGGAAGTCGTTGAGGACGCCCTCGTTGCCGTCCTCCCCGCCGTAGGAGATGGTGGCGTTCTCGAAGTAGACGGTGGCCAGCTTCTTCGCGAAGTCGAAGTGCAGGGTCGCCTTCGAGGCCTGGACGATCATGTCGTACGGGGAATCGTCTTCGTCCTTCTTCCGCTGATCCTTCTTCTTGTTCTTGTCAGCCCGCTTCTTGAACGTCGGGCCGATCATGACACGGTCCTGCACATCGCGGACGACGATCGAGAACGGCCACTTGGCGTTGTCGAAGCGGAGGTCTTTCTTCAGGTACTTGTAGAAGAGATCCTCGGTGTTACCGAGGATGACCCGCTTCGCCATCGCGTTGGAGTTCGGGATCGCCTCCGCGCTGGCGAACATCAGGCCGGTGCCGATCATCAGGCCGAGCGTCAGCGACGGCCAGAGCACGATCCAGACGCTCTGGCCGGTCGCCTTGACCGCGATGATCTCGTTGTCGCCCGCGAGCCGTCCGTAGACGACCGACACGGCGAACAGGAGCGACACCGGGATGGTGTAGGGGAGGCTCCCCGGGACGACGTAAGGGACGAGCTTGGCGATGTCCCAGGGCCCGAGGCCGATCCGGGTCGCCTCGGTCATGACCATGAACAGCACGAAGACGGCCGTCATCGTGACCACGGCCAGCGCGAAGGCGCGGAAGACCTCGCCCATCACGTATCGCTGGAGGATTCCGAAACGCAACGGCGCCTCCTTGGCATCCTTGCCCCGAGCCGCGCATCAGCCCGATCGCACCCACCCCGCCCGGCCGCCGACTCCGATCCGGCGGCCCTGACCTCCGACGCTACGTCAGCCCGACCCGACGGGCACCAGGCATTCCGAGAGCGCCGCGGCCAGCCGCTTCACCCCCTCGACCAGGTCCGCCTCGCCGGGGACTCCGAAGCAAAGCCTCGCGTGATTCGTCGGCACGTGCCCCGGCTCGCCGGGGATCGCCAGCGTGCCGGGGACGTAGATCACCCCGTGCTCCAGGCAGCGTCCGACCACCGGCCCCGTCGGGCCGAGATCGACCCCCTCGGGCACCGTCAACCAGACGAACATCCCGCCCTTCGGGTGGGTCCACGTGATGCCGGGATCGAGCGGCCCGAGGTGCTCGGCGAGCGCGGAGAGCATCGCGTCCCGCTTCTTGCGGTAGACCCCGACCAATGTCTCGATCTGCCGCTCGTACGCCCCCTCGGCCAGGAGCTTCGCGAGCAGTTGCTGGTGGAAGTGGGATGTGCCGAAGTCGTGGTTGCCCTTCATGTCCACCACCGGGCCGACGAGCGAGTCGGGCAGGACGCCCCAGCCGGTCTTGATCCCCGGGCTGTAGGTCTTGCTGAAACTCCTCGCCAGGATCACCGTGTCCCCCTCGGCATCCGACTTCCAGGCGCTCGGGGGCTCCGGGCCTTCGTAGTTCAGGCCGCGGTAGGCGGCGTCCTCGAACAGGAAGATCTGCTGCGTCTTCGACCACCGCTTGACCGCCTCGACCAGCTTCGGCCTTCGGTCCTCGGCCAGGCTGATGCCCGACGGGTTCGAATGCTCGGTGATCGAGTAGACGAGCTTGACCCGGTGCAGCTCGCCCCGGGCCTCGATCTCCCGGAATGCCGCCTCCAGGGCGTCGAGCTTCATCCCGCCGTCGTCGATCTCGACCCCGATCACGCGCGCCCCACGCGTCTCCAGGGCTTCGAGGAAGCAGAAGTAAGTGGGAGACTCAGCGATGACAATGTCGCCCGGGTCGATCAGGACCTCGGCCACGAGGTAGAGCAACTGCGCCGAGCCGGTCGTCACGACCACGCGCGGCAGGAGGTCGGTGTACGTCCCGGACTCGACCCGCTGGTCGCGTTCGAGGTGTTTGAGCAACTCCCGGCGTAGCGCAGGGTCGCCCTGGGTCGTGCCGTATTGCAGCGCGCGACGCCCCTCGACCGGGTCCGCGAGCATGTCCGCGATCGTCCGGGCCGTGGTCTCGTATGGGAGACTGGCCTGGTCGACGAACCCGGCGGCGAGCGAAATCAGGTCCGGGTTGGCCAGCGCCAACCGCATCAGATGGCTGATCGCCGGAGGACGGGTCCGTTTCGAAGCGGAACTCAGGGGGACGTTGGGCGTCATGAATCGTGCCGATGGGTCGAGAGTCGCCGGGACGCGTCAGGGCTCGTTTGGTACTCTAGCGGCCGACGTCCGGGTGTCAAGGTCGCTCGAACCCCTCGCGGCGGGCCGCGCTCTCGACGGCCCGTGCACCGCCGACACAGCGCGATTTCCCCGGGTTCGCCCGGCTTACCGGGTCTTCTTCGACCCGCCCTTGCTCCGCTCGGCCGCCCGGGCAAGCACCATGTCGAAGTAGGGGTCGGTCGTCCCCCTGGCGTTCTCCTTGAGCATCCGCCCGACCGGGTCGGCCGCGTAACGCTCGGGGGCACGCCTCTCGAGGATCCGGTTGAACAGGAGCGTCACCACCGCCTTCGGCCGGCACCCCCGGTGCCGCTCGATCCAGACGATGATGTCCTGAAGGGGCTTGTTCTCGACCAGGAACTGATACGCCCCCGACCACGCCGGCGTGCGGTCGTTGCAGCCGTGGCAATGCACCAGGATCGGCCAGGCATTCGGATCCTGGGCGATCCGGAGCGTCTCGTCGAAGAACGGATCCGACACGAGCCCGTTCGGCGGGCTGTTCAGGTAACGGATCCCGTTTTCCTTCACGAACCGCAGTTCCTCCCCGATGTACGGGCTGCGGTCCTCACCATCCTCATTGTAGAGGTTGATGATCGTCTTGAAGCCGTGCCGTGCGTGGGCCACCTGGAGCCCCCGGTAGGTCGGCATGGCGCTGATGTAGATCTTCCCCGGCACCAGTTCCTTGAGACGCCAGAGCGGGCGGTGATACCAGGTGAGGTTGATCCCGATCAATACGATCCCCAGCCAGGCCGCGCCCGACAGCCCGAAGATCGCGACCCGACGCCGCCTCGGCATGGGCGGGATCGGCGGCAGGCAACGGACGATCGCCAGCAGGAACGCCAGGATCCCCGCGTCGTAGGCGCAACGGGTCCAGTAACCGACCGGCTGGAGGCCGACGAAATCGAACTGGCGGAGGATCACCAGGACCGCGGCCCCGATGAGCAACCCCCGGGCCCCCGCCTCCCTCGCGATGACGCCGAATTCGAAAACGCGGGAACAAACCCAAATCGCGTTGGCCGCGACCAGGACGGCCGCGAGCCCCAGACCCGATGCGATCCAGACCTTGGTGGAGTGGGGCGTCGCGGGATCGAACATCGAGCCGAACCCGATACCGTGGTAGCCGTCGTACGTGGGCAGGGGCGTGGAGACGTAGTAGAGCGAGACCAGCGAAAGCACGATCGCCGCCGGCCAGAGGGCGACGCCTTTCCCATCCCTCACGCTCAGCCGCAGTCCGATCGCCCCCAGCAGGCAGGCGCCGGCCGAGATGTAGATGCCGATGCGGTCGAGGGTGTCACCAGGCTCGGCGAGGCGGTAGGCGGGCGGGGGAAGGGGGTTGAACGTCGGCCGGACGACGTTGGGGAACTCGCCGTCGACATCCTCGGGGAAGTCGAGGACGTGCCAGGCGGCCGGGATCAGGATCGAGGCGACGGCAAACCAGGGCCACCACGCCTTCCAGAACGACCGCAGGTCGAGTCGCCGCATCCTTGGCTCTCCCCGTTGAGTTTCTCGTGTTGCGAACGGTCGTACCGACGCGTCCCGCCCTAGTGATTCGCAGCCGCTTCGGCATCGGGCCAGAAGAAGTAGTCGTTCGCCTGATCCGGGTGGCGGCGGACCTCCTCGGCGATCGCGTCGAGGTTGCGCTGGACGTACCGCCAGGCGAGGTCCTCGGCGATCGTGTTCGACGGGATCTCATAGGGCGGCAAGAACTTGAGGTGATACTTGCCGTCCAGTCCGATCCGGCAGAAGGCCGGCACCACCTGCGCGCCGGTCATCGCCGCGAGGGCGACCCAGGTCGTCGAGAATCGGAACGTCCGCCCGAGGAAGGTCGCCGGTGCGGTATACGAGCCTTCCCAGCGAACGTCGCTGGCGATGTTCAGGATCAGGCCGGCGCGGAGGAGCTTCGAAGCGCGGAGGATCGACGCCGCGGCCTCGGCCGGGGTCGATCGCCGGGAGATGAACAGCTTCGCCTGCGGGTGCGGCCCGTCGACTCGGAACTGCCCCGCCATGAACCGCGAGACGTTCCGGGGCCGCTCCATGAACAGCCGGACCGGATACGACTGCCGGTAGAGCCAGTGGGCGGGGAGCATGTGCGCCCCGAAGTGGTTCCCGAGCAGGATCACGCCCTTCCTGCGCGCCAGGGCCTCATCCAGATGCTCCCGGCCCTCGACGGCGAACCGGGTGAGCGCCTCGTCGTCATCGATCCCGTCCAGCAGGCCGTCGCGCATCCGCCAGTGGGCGAGGCTCGACGCGAGGGCACGTCCCAGTCGCCGGTCGTCCCAGTGGCCGTCGAGGAGATGCCGGCCCCGTTTCGCGGCTTCGAGATAGGAACGGCGCTGGCGCGGGATCAGGTCATAATCGCAGCGGCCGACCCAGGAGAGCAGGGAGGTCCCCAGCCGCGCGGGGAGTCGGCGCAGGACGGGCAGGATGACCTGCAGGATCCGCTTCTGGACGTGGATCCAATCCTGTGAGAGTTCCAACCGCCCCTCCGGTCCGCCCTGGCCACGATTCGAACCCGCGAGAAATGCCCGGTCAGGCCGCGGCCGCGCCGATGTTGGCCGAAACGTACTCGGCCACGTCCCCGACCTTGAGCAGGCGGGGCAGGTCGTCG
>CBDIHP010000041.1:0-291594 GCA_965279195.1 Isosphaeraceae bacterium | reverse complement strand
CACCTCTCCGAGGACGGCATCGTCTTCTACCGCAGCCTGGGCCCGAAGGCCAATCGCTGTTTCCTCGGCCACCAGATCCTGTCCCGCTTCCTCGTCGGCACCTTCAGCGGTGCGGGCGAGGTAAGGCAGCTCCTCAAAATCGAGTAGGGTCCGCCGCGGCGGACCCTACGGGCGGAGCCGAGCCGACGGTCAATCCTTCGGCTTGGCGGAGGCGATGGCGGACATCGAGAAGCCGATGTAGAGGAAGGCGACCGTGGCGGTGAGGTAGCCGGAATGCTGGTGGGCCTTGCGGAGGTTGCCGTTGCCGCCCGCGATCAGGATGCCCATCACGAGCTGCGACAGGACCAGGAGCGCGGCGAACCCGCCGAGGATGAGGATGATCTGCTTGAGGCTGCGTTTCATCGCGTTGGAATTCCCTGCGCGTTTGGTTCGGAGTCGGGAAACGGCCGGCCTCGGCCGTCGAGGTCGCCGTCTGGCTCGAAGATGATAAGATAGTCCCCATCGACCGCCTCGTCATCCATCTGGCCCCCGCCCCGCCATCGGGCGCCGATTCGCCCGGACCCTCGCCATGAATCTCGAACGACTCCGGGCCAACCTCGACGACGTCCGCCACCGGATGGCCGAGGCCGCCCGGCGTTCGGGGCGATCGCCCGGGGAGGTCCGCCTCGTCGCCGTCACCAAGCGCAACCCGGTCGAACTCGCCCGGGCCCTGACCGCGCTGGGCCAGGACGTCCTCGGCGAGAACTATCCCCAGGAACTCTGGGCCAAGGCCGCCGACCTGAACGGGCCGGGCGTCCACTGGCACCTGATCGGGCACCTGCAGGGGAACAAGGCGAAGCGGACGTTCCCACTGGTCCGGATGATCCACGCGGTCGACTCGCTCCGTCTCCTCAAGACCCTCGACGAACTGGCCGCGACCGTCATCGAGCCGCCCGCCGTCTGCCTCCAGGTGAACACCTCCGAGGAAGACGCCAAGCACGGCTGGTCGGCCGACGAGATCCTCGCCGACGCCGAGGCCATCGCCGCCTGCCGGTCGATCCCGATCGTCGGCCTGATGACCATGGCTGCCTACGGCACCGACGGCGAGACCGCCCGGCCCTCGTTCCGTCTCCTGCGGGAGACCCGGGATCGACTCCGAGACGCGACCGGACTCGCCCTGCCCGAGCTCTCAATGGGGATGTCCGGCGACTTCGAGGCCGCGATCGAAGAAGGCGCGACGTGGATTCGGGTCGGATCGGCCCTGTTCGATGGGGTGGCCGGATGATCGAACTGCTCCCCCACGAGCGAGGGACGATCATCCCGGTCCGGGCCCAGCCGCAGGCGCGGAGGAACGCGATCGTCGGCGAGCACGCCGGGATGGTCCGTGTCGCCGTGACCGCCGCCCCGGAAAAGGGCAAAGCCAACGACGCCGTGCTGGACGTCCTCGCCGACGCCCTCGGCTGCCGGCCTTCCTCGCTGACCCTCCTCTCCGGAGAGACCCACCGCGAGAAGAAGGTCCTCGCCGAGGGCTGGACGGCCGAGGCCCTGCGGGCGAAGCTGGAGCCCCTGATCCCCTGACCGGAGCGAAGCCGGTCGGAGCGATTCGGACCCGGCGAATGCGAAACGCCCGGAATCCGGCCTCCCCAGGGCATCCAGAAAACTTCGATCGAATCTCCCCCGGCACTGGCAAGCCAGTGGCCTACGGAATGACTCCAAACCGCGCGGGGCGCTTCGGCTCCGTTCCGAACCGAACCGCTGACACTGCTGACAATCGAGCCTGATACCATGCCCGAGTCTCCGACGAAGATCGAGATCACACCCTGGACGAACCTCCCGGCGCCCCAAACGGTCCGCGTGCCGGGTTCCAAGAGCCTGACGAACCGGGCCCTGATCGTCGCCGCGCTCTCGAACGGCAAGAGCACGCTGACGGGGGCCCTCGATAGCGACGACACCCGCGTGATGGTCGACTCGCTCCAACGACTCGGGCTCGACGTCCAGCACGACACGGCCTCGGCGACGATCACGATCCAGGGCTGCGGCGGCAAGATGCCGAAGAAGGAGGCCGAACTCTACATCGCCAACTCGGGGACCAGCCTGCGGTTCCTCACGGCGATGGTCAGCGTCGGCCACGGGACCTACAAGCTCTCCGGCACCGGCCGGATGCATCAGCGTCCGGTGCAGGACCTCCTCCAGGCCCTCAACGGCCTCGGGGCCGACGCCAGCTCCGACCTCCGCACCGGCTGCCCGCCCGTCACGGTCCGGGCCAGCGGGCTGGACGGCGGCTATGCGTTCGTGCGCGGGGACGTCTCCAGCCAGTTCCTCAGCGGCCTTCTCATGGCACTCCCCTGCGCCAGGGAGCAGACGACGGTGGAGGTCGAGGGCGTGCTGGTCTCGAAGCCCTACGTGGCGATGACCCTGGACGTGATGCGGGGCGTTCGGGATCAACGTGTCGAACCGCAAGGAGCGTCGGTTCGACGTCTACCCCGGGCCGTACCTCGCCCGCCCCTACGCCATCGAGCCCGACGCCTCGGCCGCGAGCTACTTCTTCGCCCTCGCCGCCGTCACGGGCGCGACGATCACGGTGGAGGGGCTCGGGACCCGGAGCATCCAGGGGGACATGGGATTCGTGGACGTCCTGGAGCACATGGGCTGCACGGTCGAGCGCGGGAAGGATTCGACGACCGTCACCGGCGGCCCAATGCGCGGGATCGACGTGGACATGAACGCGATCAGCGACACCGTCATGACCCTGGGCGTCGTGGCCCTATTCGCCGACGGCATCACCAGGATCCGCAACGTCGGACACATTCGCCACAAGGAGACCGACCGGATCGCCGCCCTCGCGGCCGAGCTGCGCAAGCTGGGGGCGACCGTCGAGGAGCAATCCGACGGCCTGGTCATCATCCCCCCGGCGAAGCCGCTGCCCGCCGAGATCGCCACATACGACGATCATCGCATGGCCATGTCCTTCGCGATCGCCGGGATCAAATCCCCCGGCATCACCATCCTGGACCCCGGCTGCGTCGCCAAGACCTATCCCGGGTTCTGGGAGGATCTCGCCCGCACCAACGGCTGACACCGTTGGAGTGCGGTAGCCAGGCTTCCGCTTCCCTGCGGTTGCAGTCGACCGATCCGAGAACCTCCGCGAGACCGGTTCCCCTCTCTGGAAGCGATCCACGCCTCGAAAGCGGTAGCTCCGATTCCGCACTCCAAAAAATGACGCGGCCCGCCGGGTGGCGGGCCGCGATGGGTCGAGTTCTCGACGGGGTTCGGTCAGGACTGATCGGCCGCCAGGTTCGCGGCGGGCAGAACAGCGGGGCCGTCGCCGGCGGGGGCGGTCGTCTGGCCCTTGCGGACCTTGGCCATCTTGATGGTGTGGGCCATGCCGAGGGCCTGCATGACGCGGATCATCCAGTAGGTGGTGTCGATCTCCCACCAGCGGAGCCCGTGGGCGGCGGAGGTCTGATAGGCGTGGTGGTTGTTGTGCCAGCCTTCGCCGTAGGTCATGAGGGCGACCCACCAGAGGTTGGTGGACTTGTCGCGGGTCTCGTGGCTCCGGTAGCCCCAGATGTGCGCGGCGGAGTTCACGAGCCAGGTGGTGTGCAGGACCGTGACGGCCCGGACGAACCCGCCCCAGACCAGGAACGGCATGCCGCCGATGGCATAGAGCAGGACGAAGAGCCCGATCGGGAAGAGGATGTGGTACTTGTCCAACCAGCGATGGACGGGGTCGCGGTTGAGGTCGGGGGCCCACTTCTCATACCAGTCGTTACTGTGGAGGGAGGTGACGTCGGGGGTCATCCACCAGAACATATGCGCCCAGCCGAAGCCCTTGTTCGGGCTGTGCACGTCGCCGTCCTGGTCGGAGAAGGCGTGGTGGCAGCGGTGGTCGGCCACCCAACCGATCGGGCCGCCTTCGGAGGCGGTGCAGCCGATCGCGGTCAGGACGTATTCCAGCCAGCGCGGGCGGACCACGAAGCTGCGGTGGGTCAGCAGCCTATGGTACGTCAGGCAGATCCCGACGCCACCACTGACCCAGTGCAAGACCACGCAGAGCAACAGGGCTTGCCAGGTGAAGTAGGCCGGGACGAACGCCAGCAAGGCGCCAACGTGGAGGGCGCCGATCCAGATCAGGGAGGGCCACGCGATGAAATTGCTGTTCTGCGCCTGTGGCGTCGTGATGGTCGACATTCTCGTCACTCGATGGGGACTCGGGGAACCCGGGCCGACCGGACTCGACTCACTACGTTGGGATGTCGATCGGCAGGCAACCAGGAGGGTCGATACTCTCGCAACCGGACCGTGGCGGGGAGGATCTCTCGCGGACCCCGGGCCCGGACCTCTGGAGGGGTATACCACAATAGGACATTTTTCCCGTTTTCTCTCGCCCGATTTCGCAAAAAATTTGGAGATGCCCTAAACATCTCCCAATTCAAAGGTTCTGTCGATCGATCCGCGACCATTTGCCGGCGTTTCGACGACGCAACGTCCGGATGTTGTGCCTCGCTACCCACGTCCCAGCGGGCTATAATGCAAGTTTTGCTCCCCAAAGACGCGTTTTGACCCACCAAAGATCGATTGTCGGGGACATCCAGATGCGAGGGGTTTACTGCGACGGTTCCTCGATTCGGGTCCGCGACGACCTCCCCGAACCCGTCGCCGGCGAGGACGAGGTCGTGCTGACCGTCGACCTCGTCGGCATCTGCAAGACCGACCTCGAAATCTCCAAGGGGTACATGGGCTTCCAGGGCGTCCTCGGCCACGAGTTCGTCGGCCGGGATGCCGGCGGCAAGCGGTACACCTCGGAGATCAACTTCCCCTGCTACAAGTGCAGGCACTGCGGGCTGTATTCCCGGAACCACTGCCCGCACCGCAAGGTCCTGGGCATCCTCGGCAAGGACGGGGCGATGGCCGAGAAGGTCGTCGTGCCGGTCAAGCAATTGCACGCCGTCCCCGACGAGCTGACCGACGAACAGGCCGTCATGATCGAGCCGCTGGCCGCCGCTTTCCAGGTGACCCGGCAGGTGATGATCACCCCTAAGCAGGACGTCGCGGTCCTGGGGGACGGCAAGCTCGGGATCCTCTGCGCCTGGGTCACCCGGCTCGAAACCGAGTACGTCACGCTCTACGGCAAGCACGACGACAAGATGAAGCTCGCGGGGCCGACGATCGACCAGCGGCACATCGATTACATCACCCCGCGAGACCCGGGCTACGACAACGTCATCGAGGCCACGGGCTCCAACGAGGGGCTGGAACTCGCCCTCAAGCTCGTCCGCCCGCGCGGGACCCTCATCCTGAAGTCGACCGTCGCCGCCCCGCACACCATGAGCATGGCCCCGATCGTCATCGACGAGATCATCATCGTCGGCTCGCGCTGCGGGCCGTTCGACAAGGCCATCGCCGCATTGAAGAAAGGCACCGTCGACGTCAGCCCCCTCTACGGCAAGACCTACCCCCTCGCCGAAGGAGAAGCCGCCTTCCAGGCCGCCGCGGCCTCGGGGGCGAGGAAGATCTTCCTGAAGCCCTGAACGGGACACACTCCAGACCCTGAACTGGAGACGCTCCAGGATCAGCCCTGGGCGAACAGTGCTGGGCGCGGGTCTCCAGACCCCGCCCTGGCCCTCACCGAAGGGGACCAGTGAACCGGGTCTCCAGACCCGTTTCCTCCTGGTCATGGGGAATGGTCTGGAGACCCGATTTCGCGGTACGGCCTCTCAGGGCCAGGGCGGGGTCTGGAGACCCGCGCCCAGTGCGAAAAGTCGCCATCGGAGGTGCAGAAGACCAGGAATCAATCGTCAGATATCAATATCTTTGGCCGTGTAGGCCTCTTCCATGATGAACTTGTAGCGGGCCTCGGGCTCCTTGCCCATGAGGTCGGTGACGGTCTTCTCGGTGTACGGGCGGTCGTCCTCGGGGACGAGCACGCGGAGCAGGCGCCGACGGGTGGGGGTCGAGGGTGGTGTCGAAGAGCAGCTTGGCGGGCATCTCGCCCAGGCCTTTGAATCGGGTGATCGTGGGCTTGGCGTTTTTCGGGAGCTTCGCCAGGATCCGGTCGCGCGAGGGGTCGTCGGCGGCCCACTGGGTCTCCTGGCCGTGCGTGATCTTGTACAACGGCGGGCAGGCGAGATAGACCCGGCCGTCGGCCAGGAGCGTCGGCAGGTGTCGGTAGAAGAAGGTCATCAGGAGCGTGGCGATGTGGTGGCCGTCGCTGTCGGCGTCGGTCAGGAGGATGACCTTGCCGTACCGCAGTCGGCTGGCGTCGTACTGGTCGTCCATGCCGCAACCGAGGGCGCTGACGATGTCGGTCAGTTCCTTGTTGTCGAGCACCTTGGCCTTGCCGGCCTGCTCCGCGTTGAGCACCTTCCCCTTGAGCGGCAGGATCGCCTGGATGTTGCGGTCGCGCCCCTGCTTGGCCGAGCCGCCCGCGGAGTCGCCCTCGACGATGAACAGCTCGGAACGCTCCGGGTCGTTCGAGTCGCAGTCGTGGAGCTTGCCCGGGAGGTTGAGCCGGTTGCTGATCGCGGTCTTCCGGCGCACCTGCGATGCGGCCGCGCGGCTGGCCTCGCGGGCCTTGGCGGCCTGGACGACCCGCGCCGCGATGGCGTCGGCGACGGATTTGTTCTTGAGCAGGAAGCTCTCGAGTTGCGGCCGGATCATCGACTCGACGATCCCGCGCACCTCGGGATTATTCAGCCGGTCCTTGGTCTGACCCTGGAACTGCGGCTCGCCGACGCAGATGGAGAGGACGGCGGTGAGCCCCTCGCGGATGTCCTCCGCCTTGATCTCCATCCCCTTCTTGACGAGCTCGTGCCCCTGGAGGTGCTTGCCGACGACCGTCCGCACCGCCTCTCGCAGGCCGGACTCGTGCGTGCCGCCGTCGCGGGTCGGGATCGTATTGACATACGAGCGGATCATCTCGTCCGTCGCCTCGGTCCAAACGAGGGCCAGGTCGCACTTGACCCCCTCGTCGGCGTCCTCCTTCTCGAGGTGGAAGGCGAGGGGCGCGACGCGGACGTCCTGGCGCTGGGCGTTGAGCGAATGGAGGAAGTCGGCCACGCCGCCGTCGTGCCGGAACTCGGCCGAGGTCCCCGCCTTCTGGTCGATGAACTGGGATGATGAGGCCCTTGTTCAGGTACGTCTTCACATCCAGGCGTTCGGCGATCAGGGCGGAGTCGTAGACGGTGTCGTGGAAGATGTCGATGTCGGGCGGAGAAGGTCACGGTCGTGCCGTTCCCGCGCGCGGGCTCGCCGGGCGTGACCTTGGTCTGCGGCTTGCCCCGCTCGTATTCCTGGGTGTACGTCACCCCGCCCCGGCGGACCTGGGCGATGAGCTTGCTGCTGAGCGCATTGACCACGCTCGCGCCGACGCCGTGGAGGCCGCCGGAGACCTTGTAGGAGTCGTTGTCGAACTTGCCGCCGGCGTGCAAGGTCGTGAAGATGACTTCCAGGGCCGACTTCCCGGTCTTGGGGTGGATGTCGACCGGGATCCCGCGGCCGTTGTCGGTCACCGTGATCGTCTGGCCGTCGGCATGGAGAGTGACGGCGATCCGGGTGGCGTGGCCGTTCATGACCTCGTCGACCGAGTTGTCCACGATCTCCCAGAGGAGGTGGTGGAGCCCCGCCTTGTCGACGCCGCCGATGTACATGCCCGGCCGGCGCCGGACGGCGTCCAGGCCTTCCAGCACCGTGATCGATTCGGCGTTATACGTTCCGGTCGACATAGGAGTTGCGTCCCTCGGTCGGACGTGCAGGCAGGCATCGGTTTCGAGTGAATGCGCTACGATACGCGGGAATCAGCCGTTCTCGGCGATCTGGTCGACCGGGGGCACCGGCTCGGCCTCCTCGGGGACGACCGCTTCGAGCGAGCCGCGCTGGAGGATGGCGTAGCCCTTGCCGCCGCGCGCCGTGACCGGATACTTCGTGGCCCGGACGATCTGCGTGGCGCCCCGGTTGGTCTTCACCGTGAACCCCTCGCGCTTCTTGCCGGCGAGCGAGAACCCGATCACGCGGTCCTTCGCCTCCAGCTTGATCGCCGTCACGCCCTTGGCCGCGCCCGAGACGATGTTGGCCTCGTAGACGTGGAAGATCAGCACCCGGGCCGACTGCGTCGCGAGGCAGACATTCTCGGTCCCATCCGAGACCTCGACGCCCACCACCTTGTCGGCGTCGAACCCCTGATCGAGCCGGACAACCGACCGCCCCTTCTTGTTGGAGATCGGGGCGAACGTCGCCAGCGAGAACCGCAGGATCTTACCCCCGGCCGTGAGCGCGATGCCGTAGGGCCCCGGCGGCAGGCCGTCCTCCCCGAGACCGTTCGCCGATCCGTTGACCGCGCCGCTCTCGCCCGTGAGCAGCCCCTGGACCAGCGGCTGCGGGGGCGGGGGCGCGGCGGCCGAATGCTCGGGCAGGCAGCGCGGGTCGTGGCAGACGACGCCGACGACGTGCTCCTGGTCCTCGAACGCGAACTGCTTCTGGATCGGGTCGCCGTGGCCGGTGGTCATGGCGATGTCGTTGGCCCGGATCGTGTAGGCGACGCCACGATCGGTGAAGATCGTCAGGGTCTGCCGGGCCCGGGCGCGGAAGACCCAGCCGACGCGGTCCTCCTCGCGGACGCGGATGCTCGCGATGTCCGTGAACGACTTCTGTCGCTTGCACCAGCCTTCCCGGGTGATGATGACCCAGGAATCCTCGTCGACGATGTAATCTTCTTCGCGGTACTCGACCACGACCGGCGGCCCGTCGACCTTCGTCCGGCGGGGGTCGCCGTAGGCGGACGTGATCTCCTTGATCTCGCCCCGGACGATCTTCCACCGGGCGGGCTCGTCGGCGAGGAGGGCCTCGATCTCCGCCACGCGGGCCCGCTTGGCTTCGAGCTCGGCGAGGATGTCGGCGATCTCGAGCTTGCCCAGGCGGTAGAGCTTGGTCTCGAGCACCTCCTCCGCCTGGATCTCGGTCAGGCCGAAGCGGTCCATCAGCTTGGGACGCGCATCGGGCTTGCCGTCGCTGTTCCGGATGATCCGGATCGCCTCGTCCAGGTTGTTGAAGATGATCGCGAAGCCCTCAAGGATGTGAATCCGTTTGAGGAGGTTCGCGAGTTCGTGCTGGAGACGCCGGGTGACGATCTGGAGGCGGAAGTCGAGGAAGTGCCCCAGCATCGTCTTGAGGTCCAGCCGGGCGGGCACGGCGACCTCAGCCCCGTCGGACGGCAGCAGGCAGGTCATGTTGACGTTGTAGTTGATCTGGAGCGGCGTGTTCTTGAAGAGGTACGCCAGGGCCGCGTCGGGATTGGCCCCGGGGCGGAGTTCGAGGTCGATCCGGATGTCGTCGGTGCTCAGGTCCTTGACGTTGACCAGCTGCGGCACCTGCCCCTTGCCGATGAGTTCGCCGATGCGACGAACCAGCTCGTCCTTCTCGACGGCGTAGGGGATCGAGGTGATCCGGACGATGTTCTGGCGCTCGGGGTCGGGCTCGTAGGTCCCCCGGAGCTTGATGGCCCCCTGCCCCGTGGCGTAGATCTGCTGGATCTCCTGCGGGGTGTTCAGGATCACGCCGCCGGTCGGGAAGTTGGGTGCGATGACGTGCCGGACAAGCGTTTCGAGCGGGATTTCCCGGTCGTCGAGCATCGCGATGAGCGCCGCGCAGACCTCCTTGAGGTTGTGCGGCGGGATGTTCGTCGCCATGCCGACGGCGATGCCCTGCGTCCCGTTGACCAGGAGGTTGGGGAACTGGGCGGGGAGAACCTGGGGCTCCTCGGTCGTCGAGGAGTAATTCGGCCGGTAGTCGACGGTCTGCTCGCGGAGCTCGCGGAGCAGTTCCTCGGCGATCGGCATGAGTCGGGCTTCGGTGTACCGCATGGCGGCGGGGGGGTCGCCGTCGACGGATCCGAAGTTGCCGTACCCCTCGATGAGCGGGTAGCGGAGGCTGAACGGCTGGGCCATCCGGACGAGGGCGTCGTAGATCGACTGGTCCCCGTGCGGGTGATAGCTCTTCATCACCTCGCCAACGACGGCCGCCGACTTGATGAACCGGCTGTCGGCCCGGACGTTCAGGTCCTCCCACATCGCGTAGAGGATCCGCCGCTGGACGGGCTTGAGCCCGTCGCGGACGTCCGGCAACGCGCGTGAGGTGATGACGCTGAGTGCGTAGTTGAGGTAGCGGCCCCGCGTGGCCTCCGCCAGCGAGACCTCCTCGACGACGGCATTCGGCCGCGCCGCGCCCTCGTCCAGACCGCCCTGCGTCCTTCGATTCCTGGCCATCGGCCGCCCGATCCTTAGCGAGTCCTGCGTGCGACGCCCTCGCGGGCCCATCCTCGCCCGAGTCTACAGCAGTCTAGCCCCGAGTCTACCCGACTTGCAACGCCGCACTGAACAAAATTTCAGTCGAATCGATCCTAGGCCACCGCCGCGGAGGCCGCCGCGAGCTCCCGCTTGAGGGTCGCGATGCTCTGCCGGGCGGTCTCCTCGGCGCCGGGGGCGAAGTCGAAGACCTCGACCGAAACCCAGCGATCGTAACCGCTTGCGACCAGGGATTTGAGGATCGGCCCGAAGTCGACCTGGCCCATCCCGGGGCCCTTCAGATTCGTGTCCTGGGCGTGGAAGTGGCCGGCCTTCGCGGCGTGCTCCGAAATCAAGGCCGGGACCGTCTTGCCGACCTCGCCGCTCTGGGCCTTCACGTCCATGTGCAGCAAGAGGTTGGGGTGGCCGACCTTGCGGATGACCTCGTTGGCCTGGTCGCAGGTGTTGAGGAAATTCGTCTCGGTCGGGGCCAGCGGCTCCAGGCAGAGGTCGACGCCAAGGTCGCCGATCGCCGGCATGATCCGCTGGAACACCTCGACGGCGTAACCCTCGGCCTGCTCGTAACTCACGCCCGGCAATAGGTCGCGCTGCTTGGGCGAACCGAGGACCATCAACGAGCCGCCCAGGTCGCGGGTCGCGCGGGCGAGTTCGATCAGGTAGTCGCCCGTCTTCTGGCGGACGGCGGCGTCGGGGGTGGTCAGGTAGAACCCCTCGGTCTTGGCCAGGAGCCAGTGCAGGCCGATGGTTTCGAGGCCCGAATTCGCCACGATCGACTTGAGTTCGGCCCGGCGGGCGGGGCCAAGGTCGGTGATGTAGGGGGCCAGGGTGAACGGGGCGATTTCGATCCCCTCGTAACCGGCGGCCTTGATCGCCTCGCAGGTCTTCTTGCAATCCCAGCCTTCGAAAAGTTCGTTGCAAATGCCGAGGCGGATCATGAGGCATCTCGCGTGAGGAGTTCGGTCAGACGACGGCCTTGAAGGCCTCGACGGTGTTCTTGAGGAGCATGGCGACCGTCATCGGGCCGACGCCGCCGGGGACCGGGGTGATCCGCGAAGCGACCTCGACGGCCTCGGCGAAATCGACGTCTCCGCAGAGGGTTCCGTCGTCGCGCCTGTGGATCCCGACATCGATCACGACGGCCCCGGGCTTGATCCACGAGCCCTTCACCAACTCGGGCTGGCCCATGGCGGCGATCAGGATGTCGGCCTCGCGGGCGACGGCGGCCGGGTCGGCGGTCCCGGTGTGGCAGACGGTCACCGTGGCGTCGCCCCCGGGCCCTTTCTGCAACAGCAAGGCGGCCATCGGCTTGCCGACGGTGTTTCGACCGCCCGAGGGACGACCGCCCTTCGCCCCCCTTCGTGACGATCCCGGCGTCGATCAGGAGTTTCGCGGATCCCCAGCGGGGTGCACGGCACGAAGCTCTTCAGGCCCGCGAACAGCTTGCCCATATTCACCGGGTGGAAGCCGTCGACGTCCTTCCTCGGGTCGATGCGTTCGATGACGCTGCGCTCGTCGAGGCCCCTGGGGAGCGGCAAACTGGACGAGGATGCCGTTGACGGCGGGGTCGGCGTTGAGCTGGTCGACGGTGTCGAGCAGGGGCGGACAGGGTGGTGTCGGCGGGGAGGCGGATCAGGTGGCTGTCGATCCCGGCCCCCTTGCAGGCGTTCTGTTTGTTGCGAACGTACACCTGGCTGGCGGGGTCTTCTCCGACGAGGACCACCGTCAGACCGGGGACCTTGCCGGTCCGGGCTTTGATGTCGGCGACCTCGGCGGCCAGGGCCTCGCGGACCTTCTGGGCCAGGGCTTTTCCATCGAGCAACTGGGCAGGCACGCCTGGGAACTCCAAAATGACGGAACAGACCCGACTCGCCGCGACTGGCCTTCGCCCCGCCCCGGGGCGGCCCTTATCATAGGACCTCCGACGAATCCCGACGAGTCCTCTTCCACGCAGGGTCCGCTTTTGCGGACCCAACTCGTTGTGGCATAAGGAGATTGGTCCCGCAATAGCGGACCGCACAGGAGTCCCCCGAGGTGAGTCAGCCGATTGTGACGGACGCGGACGCGGCGACGGAAGGTGGGGTGATCGCGCCCGTGATCGTCGAGGAGCAAGCAGGCGGGGTGGAGGTCCCCGGCGGGTCGATCCTGCGTCAGGTCCTGTTCCTCGCCGGGCCGGTGCTGATCGAGCAGTCGCTCCTCTACCTCGTCGGGCTGTCCGACACCTGGCTGACCGGCCGTTACCTCGACGAGGATCGGCTGGCGGCGGTGACCGTCGCGAGCTATCTCCTCTGGTTCCTCGGCTCGATGCTGACCGTCGTCTCCGTCGGGGCGACCGCCCTGGTGGCACGGCTCCGGGGCGCGGGCGACCGCGACGGGGCGAACCGGATCTGTCAGCAGGCGATTTTCCTGGCGTTTGCACTCGGGACGACGATCCTCGTTGCCGGGATTGGCCTTGCGCCGACGATCGTCGGGCTCCTGAATCTTCAGGGCGTCGCCGGGGAGAGTGCCGCACTCTTCCTTCGGATCGTCCTCCTGGTCACGCCCCTCCTCGCCGTGACGGCCGGGGGCATCGCCTGCCTGCGAGGCTCGGGCGACACCCGCACGGGGATGTGGGTGATGATCCTCGTCAACGTGATCAACATCGCCTTCAGCTGGGGACTTCTACACGGATTCGGCCCACTGCCCGAGATGGGGTTCGCGGGCATCGCGACCGGGACGGCGCTGGGGGAAGGGGTCGGCGGCGTGCTCGTGCTGCTGCTCCTGTTCCGGGGCCGGTCGGGCCTGAAAATCGACCTGCACGGCCTCGCGCCCCGCGCGACGGACCTCCGACGGATGCTGCGGATCAGCCTGCCGGCGGCGGGGGAGAACCTGTCGAACTCCGTCTGCCAGCTCTGGTTCCTGGGGCTGATCAACAAGCTCGGGACGGTCGCTTCGGCCGCGCACGGTGTGGCGATCCGCTGCGAGTCGATCGCCTTCCTGACCGTGATGGCGTTCTCGGTCTCGGCCAGCACGCTGACCGGCCAGTACCTCGGCGCGGGCCGGCCGGACCTCGCCGAGAAGGCGGTCAAGCGGTCGTGGGCGCTCGGCGTCTTCGTGCTCACGACGCTCGGAGCGCTCATCTACTGGCAGGCCGACGGGATGTTCTGGCTGTTCATCGGCGACCGCCAGCCGGAGGTCAACGCGGCGGGCGTGCCGGTGCTCCGGATCGTTGCGTTCGCCCTCCCGGCGCTGGCGACGATCAATGTGCTGAACGGGGCCCTCAGGGGGGCGGGCGAGACCCGCTGGCCCTGGGTGTTCGTGGTGATCGGCTACCTGACGGTGCGGATGCCGCTCACCTACTGGTTGACCACCTCGCCCGAATCCGGGGGCCTCGGCTGGGGCCTCCGGGGGGCGTGGATCGCCATGCTCTGCGACCTCCTGGTGCGAGGGTCGCTGGTCGCAACCCGTTTCCTGCAAGGCGGTTGGAAGCACACGAAGGTCTGACCGGGCGGTCGACTCAGGAGACCGATTCCATCGACGCCAGGCGGTCGCGGTCGATCGTGAACAGCCGGTCCAGGTTGGACGTCCGGAACACCGACGAGACGGTCGGGGCCATCTCGCAGAGCCGGAGCTTGCCGCCGGTGCCGTCGATCCGGCGCTGGAGCAGGATCAGCTTGCCGAGCAGGGCGCTCGAGATCAGGTCGACGCCGCCGAAGTCGATGACCGCCTTGATGGCGGAGCCGTCGGCGGGGAAACGAGGCGGAGATCTGCTCGGCGACCTCGCGGACGGTGCGGTCGTCGTAGAGCAGCCGTTCCTTGAACTTGATGAGCCAGACGCCGTCCTTCTCGATCGCCTCAATGCGGGGCGTCGTAACCATCGTCGACTCCTCCTCGGGACAAGGAAGACTGTAAGGGCTGGGGAGGACCCTACCTTACCCAACGACGCTGGTTTGTGCCATCGATCCGTCGCAAGTCGAGCGAGCTTCTCAAGTATCTCGCTTGAGGCGTCCCCGCAGGCCGCCCCCCTGCGAGGGCGACGCCGGCCGGGCCGGCCTCGGGGCCGGGGCGGCCGGATTGGCCGAGCCGGCCGCGTCATTCGACGCGCCGGCGAGCAGGGCCCTCGCGGCCGGCTTGTCGGCGGCGAAGCTGAAGAGGTTGTCGAGCTTGCTGACGACGAAGACCTCCAGCACCATCGCGTCGACGTTGCAGAAGACCATCCGGCCGTCATGCTGCCGGGCGAACCGGTGAATCGCCAGGAACGCCCCCAGCGCGGCCGAGCCGGCGTAACCGACCCCATTGAGGTCCACGATCAGCTCGGGGCGGCCCCCCTGCTTCACGTGGGTCTCGAAATGTCGACGGAGATCCTGCACCGGCGCGGGGTCGAGGCGCAGGCAGTCCCAGAACTCGGCCACGAGGACCGAGTCCTCCAGACCCACTTGAACCGACGGCTTGAGCATGTCGAACCGGCCCGCTCTGGACGGACGAGGACGATCGGGGAGGCCCGGCCCGTCGCGCGAATGCGACGGGGGCGACCCGGATCGTGCCTCTACGTGCAATGGGAGAGAGACGACGAGGCGTCGGGGAGTCTCGCGATCGGGAAGATGGGACGGACGAGACGCGACCACGATGCCCCGCAGGCCGCCGGCGCTCAGTCCGAATCGTTTCGTTCGAGATCCCGTTCGATCAATCGTAGCACGCCCCCGCGCAAGCCGCTACCGCTTTGCCGGGCGATTTCCCATCGGTGTTGCCCTGCAACACTTCGGGTGATGACAGTCCGCTCCCGGATGACCGCGCAGTCATGCGGAATCCCCCCGACGAACCTGGACAACGGAGGGTCAGGAAGGTAAATTCTTGAATGACGATTGTTGATCGAATATTCAACAATGGGGCGACGACCGCCCGAGAACGGCCCGGGGGCTTGGATCGATGCCGACACGCGAGCAAGACGATCGGGCGACCGCCTGCGACGGGTTCCGGAGCCTGGGGCTCACGCGCCGCGCGATCCTCAAGGCGGGTGCGCTGGCGTTCCCCTCGCTCACGATGCCGTCGCTCTGGCAATCCCGCGCCCTCGGGGACTCGAGCGGCAAGGCCGTGTCCGGGAACGGGTTCGGCCGGGCGAAGTCGTGCATCCTCATCTTCCAGTGGGGCGGCCCAAGCCAGCTCGACACCTGGGATCCCAAGCCCGACGCCCCCGACAGCATCCGGGGTCCGTTCAAGGCGATCCCCACGAGCGTCCCCGGCACGTTCATCAGCGAACACTTTCCCTTGCTGGCGCAGCAGGCCCATCGGCTGGCGATCCTCCGGTCGCTGACCCACGACGACCCCGCGCATCTCTCCAGCGCGCACCGGGTCGTGACCGGGCACCTGGCCCCCCGGCAGAAATCCGACGACGCGCCCCCGTCCCCGCAAGATTGGCCGAATCTCGGGTCGCTGGTGGCCAAGCTGCTGCCGTCGCGCGGCTCGCTGCCCCCGGCCGTGATGATGCCCTGGACGGTCGCGCACCCGGGGGCACCGGGCGGCAAGGCCCCTGGCCAGCACGGCGGCTGGCTCGGCAAGGTCTATGACCCGTTCCGGGTCGAAGGAGACCCCAACGCGAAGCGGTTCAAGGTCCAGGGGCTCGACCTCCCCGAGGGCGTCGACGGGCCCCGGCTCGACTCACGCCGAGGGCTGCTCGGAAACCTGACTCAGGGCATCGGGCTCCCCGGCCCCGGCCCGACCTCGTGGTCGAGTCAACAAGGGCGGGCGCTCGACGCCCTGTCCTCGGCCGAGGCCCGGGGTGCATTCGTGCTCGACCGAGAGGATCCGAAGATCCGAGACCGCTACGGGCGACACATCCACGGCCAGTGCCTGCTCCTCGCCCGTCGCCTCGTCGAGGCCGGCGTCCCGCTCGTCACCGTCAACTGGCACGACGACCACCAGAACTTCTGGGACACCCACTCCGAGAACTTCCGGCACCTCAAGGATCGGCTGATGCCCCCGGCCGACCGGGCCTTCGCCGCGTTGCTGGAGGACCTCGACTCGCGAGGGCTGCTCGACGAGACCCTGGTCGTCTGGACCGGGGAGTTCGGCCGCACGCCGAGGATCACCAACAACGGCACCGGCCGCGAGCACTGGCCGCGCTGCTACTCGGCGGCCCTGGCCGGCGGCGGCGTCCGCGGCGGCCAGACCTACGGCGCCTCCGATCGCTGGGCCGCCTACCCCGCCCGCGACCCCATCAGCCCCGACGACATCGGCGCCACCATCCTCCATGCCCTGGGCATCGACCCCGCCCAGCAGATCCCCGATCCCATCGGCCGGCCCCTTCGCATCAACGACGGCTCGCCATTGACGTCGCTGTTTTCCTGAAAATGATCAGATCGGCAAACCCTTTGAAGGGTCGGGGATGACCATCGTCCCTTCCTCGGCAAGGCCGATGGTCCGGGTCCGACCGAGGGTCCAGAGGTGGGCGGTGAGGGCGCAGACGATGGCGTCGAGCTGATGCTCGGACGCGTGCTGACGGTCGAGCCCGGGGATGATCGGCTTGAGCGCCTTGCGGATCCGACGCCGGCCCGCGTCAGTCTTCTTCCCGGCCGTCGGCAGCCCGAGCAGCTTGAGCGTCGCGAACGGATAGACCTCCAGCGGCTCATATCCGAGCGTGCGGATCGATTCGGCGATCCGCGCCCCGCGCCGGGCGAGCACCTTGATGAGCGCCGTCGCCAGGGTCGGCACCCTCATGCGCCCGAGTTCCCGTTCGAGCTGACGGCTCCGCGTGCCCGGGTCGGTCCGGCAGGCACAATCATCATCGAGGCAGCAACGCCCCAGCGGCCGGGTCAGAGGCGCATTCACCGCCACCACCCCGCCCTGCCCCGCCAGCGAAACGAATTCCAGCACCTCGGCGTCAGTTCCCGCCGTGGCGAGCAGTTCGAGCCGCCCGTCGACCAGCACGGCCACCCCCGTCTCGCGGTGCTCCACCCCCGCGAGGTCGATCCCCACGCACGCCGCCCTGCCCCGCTCTCGGAGGGCCTCGAATCGAACTCTCCGCGTGCTCGCCATGCCCCATTATGTGCACGGGCTTGCATGTGGACAAGAGTTCAATCCATAAGAAATCACAACCGCGATCCTCGTCGGCTCACGTCGGTCAGGCGCAGGCTCTCCAGAAGCTCATCCGTCAGGCGTTCTGCGGAGTCTTCCTCATCAGCGTCCGCCATCCGGACCCTGGCCTGGACGAGCCGCCGGATCAGCCTGTCTCGCTCGGATGTGTCAAACACATCGGCAGCCTGAGTCTCCGCGAGGAGGGACTGATTCCAATCGGGCGGGATCCGGGCCGGATCGATCGCGATCCCGAGCAACTCGCCGCAACACGCGCGGATTGACTTCTCCCGGGCCGAGATCGGGCACAGGATGTAGGACAGCCCGCCGCCGACCAACCCGATGAGGAGCGAACCGATCAGGATTTTCACGATCAACATCGCGACCTCATCGAGCTGCTCGCCCCGGATCAGGCTGTAGCCGGGGACGAGCACCAGGCTGCCGAGGACCGCGAGGAAGGCGAAGACCCCCCGGAGATACGCCGTCGCAACCGAGAGCGCGTCGAGCTTCGACAGGGGGAGTCCCTGGAATTCGCGGGTGAATCGCTTGGGCCCGAACGGGATCCCGTGTTGATCCAGCGGCCCCAGGGTCATCAGGTAGAAGGACTCGACGGGGTAGATCGGGAGGAACTGGAACATGGCGAATGTCGTGACGACCGAAACCCCCTGCACGGACTTGACCTTCCCGTAAGTGTCCGTCCCGAAGGTGATCGTGACCCACGTCATGGCAAGAGCCCCGGCGGGTTACGGTGACGGCCCATGATTCCGGTATCTCCGCGGTCGCACACCGCATTGCGCTGTGCGGAGGGATTGAACCAGATCCAACGGCCGGCCGCATCTCGCGCCCGGTCGGCTCCCCCGTAGCAATCTCGGGGTGTATTCGAAATGGAACGAGGGCCATCCCTGGCCCTCATTTTCGGGTTTCGGCTCCGTTTGCTCGGACGCTCGGTCGTTCTCACTCGGGTTGCGCGCGTGGAGTGAGCGGCGGCCGTGGCTGGCGGTGCCAGTCGCGGACGGTTCGGCCGGGGACGTCGGGCGTGCGGAGTGGGATCGGACGGCGCGCCTTGATATCGAGATGGGGGCTTGCCGAGGTGTCGGCAAACGGGCGCGACCGTTCTTGGGTTCCGCGAAGAACCGGATCGGAGTTGATCCGATCAGTAGGCGTTGAACGTCCAGTAGGCGCCGCTGGCGGCGATGCCGATCCAGGAGATCGACGGGTCGAGGAGGGCCGCGCGGTGGGCCGGGGACGCCATCCACATCTGGAAGACGGTAGTGCTGGCCCCCATGCCGCTGTTCTGGCGGCGGGCGGCACCCATGACATGGTGGCCCATGCCGTAGGCGTTCTGGTGGTCGTTATTGACGGCGGCCCATGCCGAGAGGTTCTGGTCGTGCCCGACCGCGCCGAGGCCGTACTGGGCCCGGACGCTGTTCAGCCAGTCGGTGAAGCCGTAGGGATCGCCGTAGTAGACGGGGGCCGCGGGGGCGGCGGCGGTCTCGGCGGCGGCCGTCGTGGCCGCTGGGGCGGGGGCCGCGGGGGCGGCGGCGGCGGGCTGGACCTGCGTGTCGGTCCTGGGGGCCTCGCCCCGGGCCGGGGCCGGCGACATCTGGGCCGGGGCCGGCGGCAGGGCCGGGGAGACTTCCTCGGAGCGGGCGGCGGTCATCGCCAGGACAAACGTGACCGAGGAAAGCCCCAGGATCCGGGCAACGCGGAGAGTGTGGATCGTGGTCAAGGGTCGGACTCCGTTGCAGGCCAGGAGTGCGGCCGCGCCATGGCGACCGATCGTCCCGCCTCGGGCTGGCGACTCCTTCACCCTCACCCGAGGCCCCTCAAGGCCGGTTGCTAGGATGGGAGGCCGATTCCGAGAATGCAAGACGTTGCCTCGGATTCCGCAAAAAATTGACACGCATTCAGGAGAGTCGCGCGTCCTTCTTCGGTTTGTTTCGAGTTACCGGGATTCGGCTTTCTTTTCCCGGATTCCGTCGCACATACTTCGGTGGTTTGACAGATGTCTCGGACAAATTCCCGCCTATACGTCGGGATTTCCCCCCAAACTCGGGCCGAAACGGCGCGAGAAGGCGGTCAGATCCTCCCGGACCTGGTTTGGATCCTTCGTAGGAATCAGCCATATCAAGCGAATGACCCACCATGCATGACGCGGTGGGATGGGCCCGTTTCGGGCGCGCGGAATTCCGTGTGATTTTTCGCGTCACGGCGTAAACCATCGCTCAACGGCATCTTCCGTTGTCGTAGTCTGGCGACTCTAGACGCGACGCGCGGATTGAAGTGCAAAGATGTCCACGTCGACCCCCGAGGCAAAGTGCGTCAGGGGCGGGGGCCCGGCAGGACGGGTCAGCTTCGCAGCCGGGATGATCGTCTCATCCAGCGCCTCAAGCTCCGCCGCCTGGATCGGATAAGAAGTATGGTAAACCTGGCCGACTTTAATGCCTTGTTTCGGGTGGTTTGCGTAGAGGAGATAACGCTCGGCGAGGAAGTGTTCCAGGCTCCCGGGGACGGCGGGAGAAGCCGGGCCGGTGACGCGGGCCCGGAGACATGTGGTGGCGGGGCAAGGTTCGTCCCAGGTGCGCTGCGAGTAGTATCGCAAGGTCGAGCCCACGGGCAGGTAGCTCGTCGAGTCCGCCGAGGCCTCCCCGCCCGGGCCCCTGGCGTCCACGCTCATCCTCGCGTCGAAGTACGGCAGGAAGAAGAGCCGCCGCGCGAGCTGGACCGCGACCGGATTGGCCGCGTCGAGGCTGAAGAACCAGACCCCGGGATCCCGCCCCTCCAGGTGGACGTAGGTACGGACGTTGGTCTCGTGGAAATTCGACAGCCAGGGAACCGCCGGCAGCCCGGCCGGCCGCACCCTTCTCATGCTGAATGGCACGAGTCCGACATACGCAACCCCTTCGAACGTGTCGATCGACAGGGCCTCCGGGATCAGCGGCCTGAGCTGCCCGACCTCGATCGGCCAGTGGAGGAACAGCAGGTTCCTCCAGCTCTGCCGCATCACGACCCTCCGGTCGGGCCTCCGCGTCGGGGCGATCCGATCGATCTGTTCCATCCCCATGACCACCCCCTCACCAGGCCTGTGCCCCGATCCCCTACCTATCCTATTCGACCTCTCCCCCGACCGAGTCGACCCGAACCCCGCCCGACCCCACATGACACCGCTACCCCCTTGACCCCCCGCCCCCTCATTCGCTATAAAACTTCCGTAGGCCGAAGTGGCGGAATTGGCAGACGCGCTAGGTTCAGGTCCTAGTGGGCTAACCATGCCCGTGGAGGTTCAAGTCCTCTCTTCGGCATTGCTGCGAAAGGACTTACGTCGATTCGGCGTGAGTCCTTTTTCATTTCGAAGCGATGGCTTTGGGGCAGATTTGGGGCAAGGTGGGAGATGCGACGGTCTCGCGACAACCTATGAGTCCGGTGGAGAAATTCACCGACCAGCGGAGCGAGACATCAGATGGCGTGGTTCGAGAAGAACGAGAAGTCCGGCGGTTACTACTTCGGCTTCCGGCTGGCGTCGCAGGGTAACCGCAAATACAAGCGGGCCTGCAAGCTCAAGGATATCCGGACGGATGCCCAGGCCGACGCCTGGTGCGACCACATCGAAGACTCCCTTCGGAAGATCGAGGCGGGGATCGTGGAGGTGCCGGACTCGTGTGACTTTGCTGTCTTCGTGATCAACGGGGGCAGGGAGGTCGTCCGGGTCGAGCCACCTCCCCGACCCAAGGCCTGCACGCTCGGAGGCCTTTTCAACGCATATCAGTCGGCCAGGTCGTCGGATGTTGATCGCCGCTCGACGCACCAGACCGAGGTCATCCACATGGCCCACCTGGCGGAGCCTGGGCTCCTGGGCGGCTCGCGGAAGGTCGACTCGATCGTCTTCCGTGACATTCAGGGGTATGTCGACAACCGGGCCAGGCAGGAGGGGCGTCGGGGTCAAAGGATCCAGAGGGTCACGATCGAGAAGGAACTCGCTACCCTGGGTCAGGTCTGGAGATGGGGGCTGCTCAACGGCCTGGTCCGGGCGGCCGTCCCGTGGCGTCTTAGGGACCTGCGGATGCCCCTCGGCCAGGAGAAGGAGATGTACCGGACATACGACACGATCCGCACGAAACTCGACCGCGGAGGCGTGGATGCTTCTCTGGAAGAAGCCCTGTGGATATCCCTCTACCTGACCGAGCAGGAGGTCGTCGACGTCCTCCGAGAAGTGGCGGGACGGGCAACGGAGCCGTTCATCCTGCCCATGTTCACGATGGTCGCCTACACGGGGGCCCGCCGGAGCGAAATCGTCCGCGTCCTGATCGATGATTTCGACTTCGCGGCCGGCACCGTCAACATCCGGGGGACGAAAGGCCGAGGGCGTAACCGGGCCGTGTCCCGCCAGGTTCAGCTTCACCCGAGGCTTCGCGACACGATGACGGAGTGGTTTGCGAGGCATCCGGGCGGACAATACGCCCTCTGCCACACGGACGGTTCGCCGCTCACCAAGGACGCCGCCACCCACCACTTCAAGGCCACTCTGAGAGACACCAAGTGGAGCGTCATCAAGGGCTTCCACGTTTTCCGCCACAGCCTCTGCAGTAATCTCGCGTCGAAGTCCGTCGATCAGCGGATCATCGACTCCTTCGTGGGGCATCAGACTGACGAGATGCGGGAGCGATATCGGCACCTCCATTCAAAGACCCAGAAGGAGGCGATCGAGAGTATCTCCTGAACCCGGGATAAACTCACTTGGGGCCCGAGGGGCGGAAGCTATTAGGACCATAGCGGGGGCGAAGTGCCCCCGCATCCTTTCGCCCTCGAACCAACTGGTCGCCGATGAACTCCTCCTGCGACGGCATCAACTGCGAGCCTCTTCAACGAATCCTGCTCGAAATCCTGGACCGGCTCGACCAACTCTCCGCGAAACCGACCACTGACACCACCTCGAAGGAATTCTTGACGACGGAAGAATTCGCCGACCGCGTCGGGCTCCGGTCGGACCGAACGGTCCGCGACTACCTGAAGACCGGCAGGCTGAACGGAATCAAACAGAAATCCGGCCGGGGGCGGTCCCAGAGATGGGTTCTGCCGGTGGAGGAAGTGACGCGATACCATCGCGAAGGACTTTTGCCTGGCCGGAATTCGGTCGCAGCGTGAGGTACAACTAGGTCAACCGATTGCACGTATCGCGTCGAGCGTAACTCCAAGTTCCTCTATAGACTTAGGGTTCAATGACTCGCAACTCGATATTTGAGCGATCGGTGGGGCTTGCCCTCCCTGGAGAGTGGCTGCGATCCAGTCGACACTGCCTTCACACCGCTGGCATATCCGCGGTAAGTGCCGCCTCGACGGGATCAGTTCCGTTTAGCCTCCGGTAACTTTGCCCGATTTGCTCAGCTATCTCGGGCAAGTTCCCCGGGTTGCCACCACGTTTCTTTTCCAACGCTTCTCGTTGTTGCATTCATGCTCTTCAGAAAGTTGCCCCACGTGCTGGATGGGGCTTCCGGGGAGGCGGTTTGGTGCCACCTAACGCAAGGACACCGCCGACCTGGATCGGCTCCGACGCCGCATCGACTATGGCCGCTGATAGCGGAAGCTATTCCTACGGGGTGGTCTCTCGAACTTCTCCAAGGACACCCCGCCGATGCCCAGCGACCTCCGACCCTACGACCCCGGCTCCACCGTGCTCCACGCCGCCCTCGGCTACGCCGCCCAGGGATTCCGCGTCGTGCCCCTGAAGCCGGGCGAGAAGACGCCCCTGATCAGGCAATGGCAAGACAGGGCCACGACCGACCCGGCGGAGATCCGAAAGTGGTTCGGCCGGAGGTCCCACGCCAACCTGGCCATCCTCACAGGGGGAGGCGTCGTGGCCCTCGACATCGACCCCCGCAACGGGGGCAACGGGTCCCTCAGGCGGCTCCTCGGGAGACGCCACCTCCCCGAGACCGCGTTCGCGAAGACGGGCAACGAGGGCCTCCACTACCTGTTCCGGGTGGGGGAGGGCGAGACTCACCGCTGCTCCAACGGCATCCTCCCCGGGATCGACGTGAAGGGCGACGGCGGCTATCTCGTCGTCGAGCCCAGCGTCCATCCGGAGACGGGGCGGGAGTATCGGTGGGAGCGGACGCCGAGACAGGGCATCGCAGCCATGCCCGACTGGCTCAGGGAGGCCGTGCTTCCGGGCCCTCGGCCCACCTCCCTGCCCCGATCCAGTGCGGCCCCGACGGGCGACCGCGTGGGGGCGTCTGACGTCCTGCTGGCGGAGGCCGTCGCGAGGTTCCCCGTCGTCAGGGCGGGCATACGACACGACCGGATGAACCGCGTGATCGGCAGCCTGCTCGGGCGGGGCTACCCCGAAGACCTGGTCGAGGAGGTCGTGGCCGCCTGGTGGGGCCACTTCCACCGCCTGGGCCTCGCGAGGACGCCGCCGACGGGGGCCAGGGCGTCGATCCGGGCCTGCATCCGCACCACGCTGGCCAACCCGTCCTTCGGGAGGGCGGTGGGCGTGGACCATATCGCGAAGGCACTCGAACTGAGGTTCGACGCCTGGGGCGTGCTGGAGGCCCTGCTGGGACGGCGAGTAGGGGACCAGGGCCGGGTCATCGTCCCACCTAGCACCGACCAGTCCCTCATACTATGTAATAGACTATCGGGGTTCGCCAACCCGGTATCGAGGGAGCGTGCGTTCGTGGACGCCTGGGCCTGCTACTCGGCCTACAAGGCCCGCATCGGCGAGTGCCCGATGAAGATGACGGCCAAGCAGGTCTCGACCATCATGACCCGCATGGGCGTCCCGGAGCCCACGCCTCCGCAGTATGAGAAACTCCTGCGGAAGTACGTGAGTCGTCCCGAGAAGCCCTCTATCGCGTTCGAGCTGGCGTTGCAGACCCAGAAGGGTCGCCAGGGCTTGCCCTCGGAGTTCGTGCCCACGGGCGTCCTGGACCTGTTGCAGACGGTCTCAGGGCTGGCGGCCTGACCGTCGCGTGCGATGCAGACCCGATCGGGAGCAGGATCGGGCCTCGCCTCCTCCCTGCCCCTGTACGTCTTCGGGGCTCAGCGGCGTCGGGGACGGGGCTTGCGACCTCTTCGTGTCGTACACTTGCTCGACAACCGAACGCGGCCCCCTGCCGGAGCGTCAGCCGGATGATCCCCGCACAGGAAGAGATCGAACTCCCCCTGCTCCAGGCCCTCGTCGAACTCGGGGGCTCGGCCCGGCCGAAGGACGTCTACCCCCGCGTCGCGGCGAGGTTTCCGGGGATGACCGAGGAGGACAAGGCGGAGCGTCTGAAGCACGGCGAACGGAAGTGGATGAACCGGATCCAGTGGGCCCGCATGGCGTTGATCACGGCGGGCGACATGTCCAGCCCCGAGCGGGGCGTCTGGGGCATCACCGAGCAGGGGCGGAAGCGAGTCGGCGACGCCGCCAAGCCGAAAGGCGGGGGGCAGGGAGAGCGTCCCGCATCGCCGGCGGTCAGCCTGGTGGACCTCTACGACCGGTACGACGTCCAGTTCCGGGCCAAGCTCCTCGACCGGCTCTTCGAGTTGACGCCTCGCCAGTTCGAGCACTTCGCCCGGCACCTCCTGATCGCCTACGGGTTCGTCCAGGTGAAAGTCACCCAGGTCGGCCGGGACGGCGGGATCGACGGCCACGGGATGCTCAAGGTCGGCCTGGCACGGATGGCCGTCGCCTTCCAGTGCAAGCGGTGGGAGGGCAAGGTCCCCAGGCCGGAGGTCGACAAGTTCCGCGGTGCGATCCAGGGCGAGTTCGAGCAGGGGATCTTCTTCACCACCTCGGACTTCACCGCCGGGGCCGCCGATGCGTCGATCAAGAAGGGTGCCGTGCCGGTCGTGCTGCTGAACGGGCCCTCGCTCGTGGATCTGATGATCGAGAAGGAGTTCGGCGTCCAGAGGCGGCCGCTTCAGGTTTACGACGACCAACTCGACGCCGTCCTCGGCGACGCGGAGTGACACGACCTGAGAGGGACGAGGGAGGCACAAACGATGGCCTACTGGTGGGTCTCGCAGAAAAATACCGTTGTCCTCAAGGGCGTGATCCCACGGGTCAAGTTCACGGAGTACCACGGCGATCCGCTGTTCTCGGTAGAGATCATCCTGGACAAGGGATTTAAGCAAGCCGTCGAAGGCCGCGGAGTCACCTTAAGTTGACCGGTATGGAGTCGGGGAGTCCGACGACGATGTCCCGATGACCGAGACTATCCTCAGCTAATACCAGGACACCCCGTGCGAAAGAGTCTTGTGCTGCTGATCGTGCTCGTCGGATGCTCGAACGGCTCCCCTCCGGAGCCGCCCCCGAGACCGTCCCTCATTGCGGCCGAGATCAGCCCCCCCGCACCCCCGCCCGAGCCTCCACCCCCGCCGAAGCCCGAGTTCGACTCCAAGGACCGCAAGCGTACGGCCCTCTGGATCCAGGTGCTGGCCAAGGACCTGGAGTCCCAGTATCAGTCCGGGAAGAAAGCGGTCGAGGAGAACGCCCTCAACGACGAGGGGATGAAGGCCTATCGCGACAAGCACCTGCCGGCCTACAAGGAGGCCCTGAAGGCCATGGGGGGCAGGGAGGTGGAGTGGACGGCCACCGTCGACTCCATCGACCAGGATGGCGTGCGAGTCTGGGAATACTCGGGGTACGCCACCGAGGAGATCCACCCCCTCGACAACGACATCTCGACCATGTACGTCAACTTGTACGTGGTCGGCGGCCCGGAGGACCAGCATCCGCACGGCCGCACGAAGATGACCCTCGATCGGCACATCGCCCGGGACTTCGCGAAGGCCCTGAAGAAGGGCGACGTCGTCACCCTGAGGGGCGTGATCTCCAAGGTGGAGTTCGTCGAGTATCCTGGCGAGCCGCCCTTCTCTGTGGATATCTACCTTGACGGCGTGTCCTGCAAGCCGCCCAAGGTCTCGGGGACCGAGTGATGCACCTCTACAAGGTCGGCGGCCTCTACGCAGACCGCAGGGCCTAGTCCGAGCGGGGCCAGTTCAACTGTCGCGGCGGCGAGCCTGAAGCCACTGCGGTCAATAAGTGCGACTGAATCGAACGAAATGGGGCGACTCCCGCCCCATGGAGGGGTCATGCACTGCTACGTCTGCAAACACTCCGACGCACGCGAGTCGCCGGACGACGGGATCATCAGCGTGAGTTGCCCGCTCTGCGGCTCGTACCGCATCGAACAGGACTTGGCGGGCGACCTAGAGCCTCGGGCGGGCGACCTCCGACTCTGCGGGGTGCTGAAGCTCCGTGCCGCAGAGTCCTCCCCGATCCTGCTCACACGGCAGAATGTCGCCGACTTCGCCCGACTGGCCCCGACTACTGTGGCCGGCAGGATGCAAGCCTTCCTGAAGTTCCTCTACCTCAAGACTCAGCACCTGGGTGCGTCCGTGAAAGTCGTTAACGAGACGGACTTTCCCGCGGCCTTCTGCCGAAGGCCGGAGGAGTTCCTGAGTTACCTCAGGGCCATGGAAGAGCGGGGATGGATGTCGAGAGGGCATGGCGAGGGCCTGCGATTGACGCTTGAGGGCATGGAGCAGGCGGAGGCCACGGCAGAACTTAGACTCGACCGAGTCTTCATCGCCATGTCCTTCAAGGCAGACAGGCTGGCGATCAGCCGGGACGCTATCAAACCGGCGGTCCGGAGGGCTGGCTACGAGGCGTTCCGTGTCGACGACATCCAGCACAATGGCACGATCAACGACCGGATCATCGCCGAGATTAAGGAGAGCCACTTCGTGGTGGCGGACTTCACCGGCCACAGCGACGGCGTCTATTTTGAGGCGGGTTACGCCCTCGGGCTGGGCAAGCCGGTCATCTTCACCTGCCACGAGCCCGATATTGGTGGCCTCCACTTCGACACGAAGATGTACAACGTGATCACCTGGAACGAGCATGCTGAGCTGGCTGAGAAGCTCTTCCAAAGGATTCGTGCAACAATCGGCTACGGACCGCACGTGAAACTATCTGACGAGATGCAACCGTAGCCTGGAGGTGCATCGTGGAGCGAGACGCCGACCCACAGCCCTGGGATGTCGAGTCGTCCCGGTAACTGAAACGCAAGCTCTGGATGACGCCGCGTCCGCCTGCCGATCTGCGACCTGGAGGAGACCGCTGCTGGAGGAGACCGGGTACGGCGGACGCACGGCTTCCCGGCGACGGGCGTGCACCGAGGAGGTCTGCCGCATCCTCGAATCGGGCGGCGTGATGCAGGCCCTCTATGCTGCTCCGCTCTGGCAAATCCTGGCATCGCGGCCGGCGTAGGAGCGTTGCGAATCGAGTGCGATCCACGGTCGCGGTGAATACTTCTCCCCGCCGATGAGACCCCTTACGCCCTTTCGACAATGGATCGAGGGTCGCTACACCCCCCTGCTCCCACGCCCGGCCGCTTTAGCGTTGCGGCAGGGGTAGTGTCATTCGGCTGTCAGTCTCTCCGTCACAAAGTCCGCTATGAGCTTGCGGCTCAGGCAATGATCGTGACAATTTCAAGCACTCGGCCCGCCAGGCCAAGATCTCCTTCGAGACGGATGCCCTGGAAGCGAACCAGGGCGGCCTCCCGATCGATCCGCATGGTTAACCCCTTCAAGGCGAAGGCCTGGACGACGATGGCTCGGCGGTATCGCCTTCGGCAGGTTCCCAGGAGCCTGCCCGTCGGGCGATTGCCCCGGTGCCCACGCGACGCCATGAATCCGGTCCTCGACCCGGGGCCCGTCGCGTCGGGGCTCGTCGTCCTCTTCATTCGCCCGTGACCAACTCTTCGATCCCCTCGGCAACGAGATGACTGTCTCTCGTCTGGGCCGGCGGGAACAGGATCCTCAGGAGCGGCGGGGCGAGGAAGGTCGTCACGAGGACCATGAGCGTGACGGCACCGAAGAGTTTCGCGTCGAACACGCCGCTCGACAGGCCCATCTGGGCGAAGATCAGGCCCACCTCCCCTCGCGGGATCATCCCCACTCCGATGACCCCCTTCCTGCCCCCGAACCAGGGCACGGCGTAACCGGCCGCGAACTTGCCCGCCACCGCCGCGACGATGAGCAGGCCGCCGACGAGGAGCGTCGTGCGGTTCGCCGGGTCCGCGGGGTTGAAGACGCGGAGGTCGACCGCCGCTCCCACGGAGGCGAAGAAGATCGGCACGAAGAGGTTCCCAAGCTCCGTGACCCCGTGCTCGATCTCGCGGGCCCTCGGCGTCTTCGCCAGCAGCACCCCCGCGACGAACGCACCGATGATGACCGCCGACCCCGCCCGATCCGCCAGCCAGGCGAGGCCGAGGGCGAGCATCAGGGCCAGGATTGTCGGCGTGGCCGGCATCTTGACGCGTCCCACGAGCCTCATGACGTGAGGGAGCAGGAGGTGGCCCAGGACGAGCGACCCCGCCAGGAAGCCGAACGCCGAGCCCGCGATCCGGGCGACCCCCCCGGCCGTGACCTGCTCCCCCCGGGCGAGGCCCGAGACCACGGTCAGGATGATCAGGCCGACGATGTCGTCGATGACCGCCGCCCCGAGGATGATCCGGCTCTCGGGCTCGTCCATCCGCCCGAGGTCCGAGAGAACGCGGGCCGTGATGCCGACGCTGGTCGCCGTGAGCGAGGCCCCGACCACGACGCCCACCAGGCCGCCGAGGCCGAGGAGGTGGCAGACTCCGTAGCCGAGGGCGAACGGCAGCACCACGCCGACAGTTGCCACCGCCGCGGAACTCCCGCCGACCTGCATCAGCTTCGCCAGGTCGGTCTCCAGTCCGATGGCGAACAGCAGGAGGATCACGCCCAGCTCGGCCAGGAGGTGGATCACCTCCGAATGGGGGTCGATGATGCCCAGCACCGAGCCGCCGAGGACGACGCCGGCCAGGAGTTCGCCGAGCACCGTCGGCTGGCCGACCGCCCTGGCGATGCCCCCGAGGAGCTTCGCGACGGCGAGGGTGAGGACGAGGACGCCCAGGAATTGGGGGACGCTCATGTGTTCCATAAGGGATCCGGGTTGGGCTGTGCAGGCAGGGGCGAACGGGGACCAGCCGGCCGGGGAGGCGGTGGTCGACGAAAGACGTGGAGGGAACCGCGTCCCGGATCGAGACGGGCACGGCGATCATGCGAAATGGAAGAGGGGCCGACCTACCAACCGCCGCCGTTGGTGATGAAGAGCTTGAGGTAAAGCTCGTTCTCGGTGGTGGGAGGGGTGGCCTTCGCCTGCATGGGACCGCCGGGTGGGTTCGTGGGGATCGTCCGCCCGATTGTAGGATCTCGGACGGCGGGCGACCAGCGGGCACGCGACAGGCAGACGCCTCGGGCCTGTTCGTCCCGAGTTCTCAGGCTCGCCGAGTGCCCCTGCCCTGGCTGCGTCACGACAAGGCCTGGCCACCGGATCCCGTGTACGCCCGCGTCGATCCATGGCGGAGGCGGGCTCGCCCGCCCGAAAGTCGTAGGGACATGCGAGTCGGCCGACTCGGAGATCTCGGCCACTCCCTGCCCCTTCTCTTCCGAGAGACGGATCAACGACCAGGGCTGATCCTCCGCGACGACGAGGTTCATTCGGCGTTGAGCCGGGGGAGATAGGCCAGAAGGGCGTCGGGCGAGGCGAAGCCGGCGGGGGCGTCGGGCGGGGCGTAGGCGTCCCGCTGGGCGGCGAGACGGCGGAGGTCGCCGTCGAGCAGGTGCGAGGCGATGTCATTGACGCACCGGGCCGAGCAGGCCGTGGGGCGGTGCCAGTCCTCGGGCGTGAGCGGGCCGAGGAGTTCGAGCAGGTGGGCGTGGAGCGGCAGGAACAGGTGGGCGGCAGGACGAAATCCAGACTCGGGCACGCAATCCTCCGCGGCGGTGGGACCCCGGAAGGACGACAGGTCCTTTGAGTTCAGGTTCGGGAGCAGGGAGGGCTCCCATCGATGCACCGGGGTTGATCGGTCGAGGCGATGGGGATCGGCCCCGGGACCTCGGCGAACGGCCACCCGCTCGACACGCCGGGGATCCGGTCTGACGTGGTGGGGTGGCTCGCGTCGGCAAGCCGGCGGGGTGTCGCCTCGCGGACGACGCCACGGCCCGATATCATCCGGAGCATGCATGGGACAGAGGGCGGTGTGCGGGTAGGAGGCACGGCATGAACGTGGGCGACGGTTCCGGGGGCGAGTCAGTGGCCAGCATGAGGGGCCTCGACCCGGCCTGGGAGGGGCTGGAAGTCGAAGTCGCGACGCTCATGGTGAGGGCGAGTTGCGAGGACGTGGTGGATGCACTGAAGGGCCGCAAGGGCGTGGCCAAGGGGGCCGTCGAACTCCGAATCGAGGCCACCGACCTCGGCGACGACGACCCGGGGGACGCCGTCTTCGTCTTCCAACTCGCCGGCCACGACTGGACGCAGGTCTCGGGACCTTTCTGGTGGCTCGGCCATACGGACCTGGCCGCTTCCCTGTCGAAGCGACTGCGATGCACCGTCGTCCACAACGTCGCCGAGGGCCTCTACTACGGGTTCAACACCCACCAGCTGTTCGAGAAGGGGAAGCAGGTCGAGGACGGCCGCGGGCCCGAGGAGGCGGCGGCCGATCTCGGGATGTTCATCGCGTACGAGGTCTGGGGGACCGACTGCGGGCGGGTCATCTGCGAGAAGGGATGGGAGATGGCCGCGTTCCGGGGAGCGTATCTCCTCACGGTGGAGCCGTAGTTTCGGCCCGCCTCGGGGGCGACTCGATCGCCCGGCACGTGGCGTTCACGCCGTCCTCGGCCTCGAGCCGCTGGCGGATCGGCTCGGCACGATTCGTATAGCCCGGGTCGGCGAGCAACGCATCCAGTTCCGAGGCAAGCCGGCGGGCGGTGCCCTGGCGGAGCGGCAGCACCCGGGGGCGGGAGCACGTGCGGCGATGTGCCGCCCTCAAACGGGGGAGGGGTAGGAGCCGAGGCAATTCAGGAGCGGCTCCAGGCCGAGCGGCTTGGTCAGGGCCCGGTCGGCACCGGCCTCCAGGGCCCGCTCGCACCCGCCGGACATGGCCGTCATGGCCACGACCGGGAGCGTCGCCCGGCCCGGCGTCGCCCGGATGCGGCGGATCAGCTCGACGCCGTCGACGCGGGGCATCATCAGGTCGGTGAGCACGAGGTCGGGCGTGATGCCCGCGAGCCGCTCCAACGCCTCCTGCCCGTCCGACGCCTCGCACACCTCGAAGCCGCTCATGGCCAGGAGCCGGGCGAACATGCGACGCAGGGGGTCAGAGTCCTCGACGATCAGGATTCTCATGTGCGACACCCGGGGGGTCGGCGGGGCGGCTAGATCGTCGGGTGCAAGAAACAGCACGCGAGCAAGGTTTGATAGGTCGTCCGATGGTACCAGGAAGCCGTCTCGCTCACAACGCAGGGGAGCGGGCCGTCCCGGTGTGCCGGGGGGCTCGGTCAGGGGTCGGCGGTCGGGATGAGCAGCCGCGGAGAACGTAACGTTCGTGGGTGGAGGCGGTGGGCCCGATGGTCGTCCTGGGTGGCCCATGCCGGTCGATGCGAGGTGTGGGGGGAAGGGGGTGGGCGATGGCACCGAAGACGAGCCCGGTCCGGTCGGTCGTCACGACCGAGGGCGGAGTCGGGCTTGCTGGCGGGAAAGCACGCCAGGCCACCCCCTGCCCCAATGCTGCCGGCCGGGTTGTCGAGTCGATGTGCAGGACTTCGAACAGCACAACTCATCGTGCTTCGGGCCCATTTCGCCCTCGCCGGGTGACTTGAGCTGGGCGGGAGCCTTTTACCGGTGAACGATTCGAGATTGGGAGTGCTCGCAGGCTCGGATGTGCATGCTCATCGAGCTTACGGTGCTGGAATCGAGCATTCCCCCGGTGCGGCGGCACGCCCAGCTCGCGGCGGAGCCGGTCGACGGGCGAGGCGAGCGGCAGGCTCGGGAGCTTGCCGGCGTGGAGGAACGCCCCCCAGGCCGGGGTACCAGGGCCCGGAGCGGGCGGAGAGGATCGGGGCGAAGGCGTAGGCCGGCGGGTCCCAGGCCGAGAAGAAGCCCAGCGGCGTGATCATCGACGAGGCCCAGGCGATGCCGGTGGCCTCGGCCGCGATCGGGGCGGCGTAGCACAGGGGGTGGGAGACCAGGAGATCGGCACCCTGGCTCGCGTCGAGGAGGTCGTCGTAGGTCCGGCGGAGGACCGGGAGGAACCGGCCGAGGACGGTCTTCATCAGTCCGACGCGGGGCACGGCGTAGCGAGCCATGACGCGAGGGTCGGCGATCCAGTCGCCGTCGGGCTGCACGGGTCGGAATGCCAGCCCGGCGTCCTCGACCCAGCGGAGGTGGCACTCGCAGGTGGCGAGGACGGCATCGTGCCCTCGGTCCTTCAGGCCCAGGCCGATCGCCAGGTAGGGGTAGATGTCGCCGAGCGAGCCGGAGGCGGCGAGGACGATGCGGCGAGCCATCTCGAGAATCCGAGGCGTCATTGGCTTGATGGCGGATGCCCGGTCCCAGGATGCCCTACGCTCCACGTCCGGCCACACTCCCCGGGAGATCCGACCGTTGGCCGGGCCGAGGGGCATCTTCTCCCCTTCGCGAACCAATTTCGGGGATCGGGGCAGGAGGTAGGCGGGAGGATTGGCGATCACCGCCTCGCCGACGGGGAGACGGGTAAGTGCGTTGAGAGGCCTCGGCTTGGGCTTGTGCTCGCCTCGACCCCCGGCTCCCGTCCCTCAGCAGGCACGACCCTACCGCATGACGTTGCCCCTGATACCCGCGAGGACTCCGTTCCGACCAGGAGCAAAACGAGCGAACCTCGTCTCCGTCGATCAACGGAGAACGCGGGAGGGCCATCGATCGACTTCGGATCAGATTCCGCCGATCGATTTCGCACGCCGGTTGTGACCCTCGTTCCCGGTTCCGGTGCCCGGATGCACCGCCGCCACGCGACCCGTGTGAGGACGCGTGGCGTTCAAATGGACCGCGTGATTTCGTCGATAGCAGTGGGCCCCGCAGCTCAGGGGGTCCAGCCCAGGGGCGTGTGCTGGTTGTTCGTCGTGGAGGTCCTGAGCAGCTTCAGTAAGGGCCAACCATCGGTGGACATGACACCGGGCTGCTGCTCGCGGACGGTGGCCCCTGTCTTCGTCGTTGTCGTGAGCTTCGTGTAGGCGGTCGCGATCCGCTGTCCGTCCGGTCGCCAGAGGGGGTATGAGGCACGCTCGTTGATCGTCTGTGTCTTGGTCGTCGTGGTGAGGGGCCGGGCCACCCAGTTTATCACCCCCGGCGAGTCGGCGTAGCAGGCCCAGATGCCGCCGTCCTGGGAGCCGTTCAAGATTGCGTCCCCGACAGGGCTCCACCGCAGCATCGCGGCCCAATTGCGGGTCGCATAAGCGGTGTCGATGACGCGGGGATGCGTGAGCGGGTCGGCCGTGCCTTCCACGACGTTCAGCACCCGGATGGACAGCCATTCGATCCCGCCGGCGTCGGTCCAGCGGTCGAGATACGCCAACCGGGTACCGTCCGGGCTCCATGTGTGGTCGTGGTTCTCGGCCCCGTTCGTGGCGTCGTCGACGAGGAGCTGGAGGCGGGTATCCGAGAAGCTCGTCGGCGGGGCATACGCGGGAGCCAAGGCCTGATCGACCGTCACATTGAGCCGCCAGATCGTCGATCGGCCGACTCCGTCGCGGGCCCGGAAGGAGAAGAAGCTGTCGTCCTGGGCTAGGACCGGCCTGGAATAGGGTGAAAGGCCCTGACCAACCAGGTTCGTGACGGCCTTGACGACCACCTGGCGGTTCGGGGCCCGATAGATGAGCTGGAGGTCGGCGGAGAGGAGGTCGCCGGAGCCCGGCTTGCCCTGCAGCAAGGCCTGGCCGTTGCTCCCGGCGTGATTGAACCGGGACATCGTGGCCGTGGACCCGGCGGCGTACTCGGAGTGCCCGAGCACCACTCTCGGCGTGCCGCCGTTCTCGTTGACCGCATAGATGTTCCCGGTGTTCGGGTCGCCCGGTGTCCGGTAGTACAGGTCCCCTGCCTGGGCAGGGGAGGCCGCCGCCGTCAGGGCCGAGGCTGAAAGGACGAGGAAGAGCAGGCGTCGCATGGCTCACCTTTCTGGATGGAGAACGAACGGGCCGCGGTGGCTCGCGGCTCACTGGGGTCGAAGTCGGACATCGGACAAGGGCCGCCGAAGGATACGACGCACCCTCAAGTGGCTCAGGAAGGCTTGTTGGTCGGGGAGGCAGCCGGCAGGTCGATGCCCAGCAGAGCCGCCGCTTCGGACCGAAATCGACGCAGCATCGCCGGCGTGGGGTAGATGTTCGACGTCCAACGCCGCTCATACCCCGAAAACCATTCCTCCGTTCGCGTGAACACCTCGCGGGCCTTGGTCCTGTCGCTCAGGTGCCAGTAGGCCATGGCGGCGATGAAGTCGCCGTCCCGCTGATAGCCAGACTGCTTCTCGAGAGATTCGATGCACCCCTTCCAGTCCCCGGTGCGGTATCTGGCCCATCCCAAAGATTGGGGGGCAAGGCCGCTGTTCCCGGGGCTTACCTCGAAGGCCCGAGCGGCCAGCTTCGCGGCCCGCTCGGGGTCGTGGAGCGGCTCCGTGGGCGAGGCGGAGTAGAGGTCCGCGGCGACGGAGAGGGCCCTCGCCAGGTCCTCGCGAACGTGCGTGACGGTCGGGTGCCCGCGGACCAACGCGTCGCCTTCCTCCACGGCACGGCGGACGACCCGTTCGGCCTCCTCGACCTTTCCAGCCACCCGGAGGTTGAGGAAATGGTTCGTGCGAATCGTCAGGAGCAGACCGCGGTAGTAGTAGTCCTCGGGGTGCTCGACGGCCAACGTCTCCAGCAAGGCGATGGACTTCTTGTCGGTCTCGATAGCCTCCTCGAGTCGGCCCGAGCCCAACTGGGAGTTGGCGAGGTTGGTCAGGATGACGGCCAGGGTGCAGCGGTCGCGAGGGCCCGTGAGCCCCGCCCGCGACCACTCGTCCAGTCGCCGGGCCGCGTCCCGGAAGCACCGCTCGGCCTCGGCGAGCCGGCCCGTGCCCTTGTAGACGAGGCCCAGGTCATTCTCGCAATTCGGGAAACGGTCGCGGAGCTTGTCCGGCAACGGCCCCTCCGCGTCGAGCCGCTGGAAGTGGCCCAATCCTCGCTGCAGGAGGGGCTCCGCCTCCTGGAAGCGTCCCCGCCGCTCGTACAGGCTCCCGAGTGCCCCGAGGCTGCCGGCGAGCCGGCCCTGGCTCTCCCGATCCTTCCGGCCCTCGACCACGAGGGCCTCCAGCGTCGAGACGGCCCGCTTCAGATGCCGTTCGGCCTCGTCCAATCGGCCGAATTCTACTTCCTGGCCCCCGAGGTTGATGCTGGCGTCGGCAAGCTCGGCCCGATAATCCGGCCGTGTCGGATTGCGTGCGGCCAGGTCCTCGAGCTGCTCAACAGCCTGCCGGGAAGCCGTCGCCGCCTGGTCGAACTTGCCGAGGGCGAATCGGATGGCCCCGACGCGATGCCGGGCACGGGCGGCCTCGAACCGGGCTTCGGGGTCATCGCCCTGGTCCGCGGCGAACGCCTCGTAAAATCCGAGGGCCTTCTCCAGGAACTCGGACTGGACCGCCGTCAGCTTCGGTTGCCGGGCGAGCCACTTCTCGGCAACCTGAGAATACATCTCATCGACGGCCCGCCGGGCCTGGGTGGTGCGTGCCTCGGCCCGCCGCTCGGCCCGGATGGCCCGGGCCGCCAGCCAGGAACTCACCGCCACGCCCGTGGTCAAGGCGAGGAAAAGGACGGCCCCGGTTGCCAATGCCGCCCGGTTCCGCCGGGCGAACTTGGTGAAGCGATACCACACCGAGGGCGGGAACGCCTCGACGGGCCGGTCGATGAGATACCGCATGACGTCGGCGGCGAAATCGCTGGCCGTCTCGTAGCGGCGGCGGCGGTCCTTCTCCAGGGCCTTCATCACCACCCAATCCAGCTCGCCCTTCACCGACGACCCCAGCCGCTTTGGGTCGGCCTTCCGCCGGGCCGAGACGGTGGTGAGCTGATCGCCCAGCGTGCTGAGCCGCGTGCTCGGCCGCGGCGGCTCCTCCTCGCGGATGATGCGACGCATCTCGTCGAACGCGGCCTTCCTGAGAGTCTCCGAGTCGAAGGGGGTCGTGCCGGTCAGCAGCTCGTAGAGGAGCACCCCCAGCGAGTAGATGTCGCTCCGCGTGTCCACGTCGGCCCCCGACAGCTCGGCCTGCTCCGGGCTCGTGTAGAGCGGAGTGCCGACGAACTGGCGGAACCCGGTGAAGAGCGTCTTGTCGGTCAGGGAACCGCCGGTAGCCTTGGCGACGCCGAAGTCGATGACCTTCGGGGTGGCCACGCCGTCGATGTCGGTCACGAGCACGTTGGAGGGCTTGATGTCGCGGTGGATGATCCCCTTCTGGTGGGCGTGCTGCACCGCCCGACAGACCAGCGTGAACAGCTCCAGCCGCTCGCGGATCGAGAGCTGGTGCTGGTCGCAGTAGTCGGTGACGGGCAGGCCGCGTACCAGCTCCATCACGAAGTAGGGTCGCCCGGAGGGGGCCGTGCCGCAGTCGAGCACGCGGGCGATGTTCGGGTGGTCCATCATGGCCAGGGCCTGACGCTCGGCCTCGAAGCGGGCGACGACCTGCTTCGAGTCCATGCCCGGCTTGATGAGTTTGAGGGCGATGCGGCGGCGGACGGGCACGCACTGCTCGGCCATGTAGACGACGCCCATGCCGCCCTCGCCGATGGCCTCCAGCAGCTTGTACGGGCCGATGGCCGTCCCCGGCTCCTCGATCCCGGGACGGGCGACTGTCATCGCGGCCGGTCCCGGATCTTCCACGAAGCTGTCGGCACACTGATGGGCGTCCAGCAGGGCCATCACGCGGCGACGGAGCATGTCATCCCCGCCGCATGCCTCGCCAAGATAGCCCTCCCACCGCTCGGGCGGGCAGTTCTCGACGATGTCGAGGAAGAGCGATTTGATCCGATCATGAGTCGCGTTCATCTCGGCAATCCCCCGGAGGCGACCGTCGCCACCCTGCAATGCGAGAAAGGGGACCCGTTCGTTCCACGAGCCGCAGCAATTTTCTGGGATCGGGCTCCCAATCGCTCAGAGGCACCTCAGCCCCGCCGTTCGGCCATCAGCCAGGCTCGGGCGTACGTCCAATGGCGGTAAGCGGTCGTGCGGGCCAGCCCGAGGCTCCTGGCCGCCTCGTCGAGCGACATGCCGGCGAAGACGCGGAGCTTGAAGACCTCGGCCGCCTCGCGGTCGTAGACGGCCAGCCGCGACAGCGAGTCGTCGAGCGAGACGATGTCCTCGGGCGTGGACCGCGAGAGCCAGTCCCCTTCGGCGAGTTCGACCCGTCGGCGTCCCCCGCCGTGGACCTCGGCCAGCTTGCGTCGGGCGTTGTCGACGAGGATGCGTCGCATCGCCTCGGCGGCGGCGGCGAAGAAATGGCCGCGGCCGTCCCACCTCTGGGCGTCCCGGCCTTCGACCAGTCGAATGTAAGCTTCATGAACCAGGGCCGTGGCCTGGAGAGTCTGCCCCGGCTGCTCCTGGGCGAGTCGCTGCTGGGCGAGCTTCCGCAGCTCCTCGTAGACGAGTGGCAGGAGCTGCTCGGCGGCCTGCGGGTCGCCCTGCTCGATGGCCGAGAGGATGCGGGTCACGTCGTTCATCGTCGCTTGCCGGAAGGGGGGGAATGTGTCGCGATTCGGTCACGCCGCCGGCCGGATCCACTAAGTTCCTACCAGATCCGGCGACCATGTGGCGAGGAGGAAGCAGTCCGCACTGGTAGATCCGCCAGCCATGAGGCCGCCACGGCTTCGAGAGCGAGTCAACCCTGCCTGGCGGGTGGTTGGTCGCAGGCCATCGACGTAGGGCCGGGATTGAGGGGCAGGAGGAAACATGACGCTCAAGCCATGATTTCGGAGCAGTCGCCTTGCCCCGCCGGCAGCAAGTTGCCCGGAAAAATCCGCGATCCGCTTCGTCATTGCTCAAACCGCGAAGCTATTAGGACGGGAGACGCCCTGAGTCGCCGGGATGCACCCGGCCTGGAGGGCGGAGTCGAAGAAGTCCGAGCATCAGATGTCGAAGCCGAAGTGCCTCAAGGTCCAGCCCGACCGCATCCCCCCGGAGCTGGCGTCCAGGCCGCAGTGGGTCCCGTGGAGCCTCCGGAAGAAGGGGCAGAAGTGGGAGAAGGTCCCGGTCGGCGTCACGGGCAGGCCGATCAGCATCACCGACCCGAGGAACCTGATGACGCTGGAGGCGGCCCTCGCGGCAGGGAAGGACGGGGTCGGGTTCGTCTTCACCGAGGAGGACCCGTTCGCCGGGATCGACCTGGATCGATGCCGAGACCCGCTGACCGGGGAGATCGAGGGATGGGCCCAGAGGATCATCGCCGAGTTCGATACCTACGTCGAGGTGTCCCCGAGCGGTACCGGCGTCAAGCTGTTCGTCGAGGGCCAGCCGCCGGTGCCGGGCAGCCGGAAGGGCAAGATCGAGATCTATTCACGAGATCGCTACTTCACGGTCACAGGGTACGCCCTGCAGGGCTCCAGGAGCCGCGTGGAGGCCCGCCAGGCCCAGCTCGGCCGGATCCACGCCGAGCACATCGGGAACGCTCAGGGGGCCCCACAGGCCGCCTGGGCGGGGCCCAACCCGATGACCGACGATGAGATCGTCGAGAGGATCATCCATGACCCGAAGTACGGCCGCCTCTGGGAGGGCGACGCCGCAGGCTACGGCTCCCAGTCCGAGGGGGATCTGGCCCTCTGCGGGCACCTGGCGTTCTACGTCGGGCCGGACCCGGACCGCATGAAGAGGATCCTGAAGGCATGCCCGAGGACCCGGAGGGCGAAGTGGAGGAGGGATGACTACGTGGACCGCACCATCGAGCGGGCAATCCGGGGCCAGGAGCGGTTCTACGACCCGGACTGGTCGCCCTGGTTGAACCAGAGGGACCAGGTCTATTCAGTTATCCAGGTTGATACAAGACAAGAGATTAACACGCCTGAGCCGCCCCCTGGCGGAGTCGGCTCGACGCGGGGCCCGGTCGGGACGGAATACGAGAAGGACGCCCCTGCCGGGGCGTCGGGGGGGCAGGGAGGAGGTCAGGGGGTACTCCTCGCCCTCGGCCTGGTCGACATGATCGGCCGAGAGCCGGACTGGAGGGCAGCCTTCGTGCTGGCCAGGACGCTCATGACGATCTCGAAGGCGTCGCCCGAGCCGTTCCGGGACGCCGTCTACGCGTTCGCCGAGCGGGCCGGGAGGCCGGCGGAAGACCTCTGGTACGCCGTCCTCGACGTCTGGTCCAAGATCGAGCTGGCCGAGGGCGAGGATGTACTGGGCCTGGCGGTCGCCCGGGCCGAGGCGGAGCCGCTCCCGCACCATCCCAATCGCGGCCCGGACTACGACCGGGTGGTGTCGATCGCCTACCACTTGGCCTCGGCAACTTCCCCTGCCCCCTTCTTCCTGCCGGTCCCACGGCTGGCGAAGCTCCTCGGGAAGTCCTCGACGACCGCGGCGAAGATCCTGAACGTCATCCAGTCGGACGGCGTGATCCGCTGCGTGAAGGCCGACTATAGTTTCAAGGAAGGCAAGGCCAGGGAATTCGAGTTCGTCGGCCCTCCGATGTCCGGCGAAGGGCGGCGGACGGCCTGAGCGGTCGCAAGTCCACGGCCGCGGCGTCCGTCGGGATAGGGGTTCCTCCCGGGAAGCCAGCCCGACGCGATGCCATGGCCTATAGGTTCGAACGTCGGAAACCTAGGATTGCCGTCTCGCGGGACGCTTCGCACAGACATAGTGCAGGCGTCCCTCGACTTATCACCTACCTGCCATGGGATCGGCACAGATACTCGGCGGCGAGAAAGGGTGGACTTACTGACGGGGGCACGCCCCTGGCGGGGTGAAGGGGCAGGGAGGAGGCACGGCACGAGACCTCGCCCTTGAATTCGTCGGCAGCCACGGGCTTCCGCCAGACCGGCAGGCGTCGTTCGCCCTGGCTCGCCGGTTCAGGGCCTTGGTGGACGATCGGCCCGAGCAGTACATCGACGCCGTCGTGCCGTTCTGCGTGGCGACGGGAAGGGACACGGAGGACTTCGCGGACGCCTGCCTGTCCGGATGTGAGAAGATTAAGGATCCCCGACGGTCGGGACAGCCTTGACTGGGCCGCGAAAAAGGCGGACGAGCACCCCTAGAGCCCGCGATGGCCGTGAGGAGTGAGCTACCCCCGCCTCCCCCCTGCCCCAAGCCCTGTGAAAGGGCATGACTGACAGAGTCCATCGGCGTCCGGATGATCGCTTGGTCGACCAGTACAGCCCACGTCTTTCTCCCGTGAGGCGGGCCATCCGACAGTGGAACAGGGGGAGTGACCGGATTGTCTGCGTCCGATCCGGTCGAATGCGGTGAACGCCTGGCACTCCTCGCCGCCCATCCTCTTAGAGCGATTTCCCTATGAGTCTGGCGGTTGACTCTGTGGCGGTGTAGCCGCTATGGCGGAACCAGCCGGCGATGTCCTGCGGGGTGATCCGGCGGAGGGCGTCGCCCATGGCGCCGAAGAGATCGGGGACCGTCCGGACCGCCAGCTCGCGGAGGATCGCCTTGAACTTCGAGAACAGCGGCTCGATCGGGTTGAGGTCGGGGCTGTAGGGGGGCAGGTAGCGGACCTGGGCGCCGGCCGCTTCGATCAGGCGACGCACCTCGGGCGACTTGTGGCAGGAGAGGTTGTCCATCACCACGATGTCGCCCGTCCGCAGGGTCGGGGCCAGGCAGTCGCCGATGTAGGTCTCGAAGCAGGCCGAGTTGGTGGCGCCGTCTGTGGCCAGGCAGGCGGGCTGGGGGACGCCCCCCAGCCTCACGGCGGCGGTGAGGGTGATGACCTTCCAGTGTCCGTGCGGCACCGGGCCGTCCACCCGCACGCCGCTGGGGGCCCGGCCGTGGGTCCGGTCCATGGCGGTGGTGCAGCCGGTCTCGTCGAGGAAGACCAGCCGCGACGGGTCGACCCCGGCGAACTCCTCGCGCCAGGCCCGCCGCTGCTCCTTCAGCTCGGGACGGTCCTGCTCGGCCGCCCGCCGCGACTTTTTTTACGCGTGATGCCCAGGCGTTTCAGGGCCCGGAACACGACCGTGGGGCCGCAGGCGACGCCGGCGGCCGCGGCGAGTTGCTCGAGGGTGGCGTCGGAGTCGTCTCGGACGGCCTGGCGGAGCCGAGCGTCGGCCTCGGCGTCGAAGGCACGCACCCTGCCCCCGCCCCGGGGCCTGGGCTCGATCGTGCCGGCCTCGCGCCACCGCTTCATCAGCGCGCGGATCCAGGAGACGCTCACCGAGAACCGCCCGGCGATCTCCTCCCTGGTCAATTCGCCCGCCTCGCAGGCGGCGACCACGCGCTCCCTCAGGTCCATCGAATAGGCCTTCATCCCCGGTGTCCTCCTGACACCCAGGGATATCCCAGTCAACCGCCAAAATCAAAAGGAAATCGCTCTAATGGGACGGCGTGGGCGACACGTCCAAAGGTTCGTCAGTCCGCGGGCGGGGTCGTTAACCTCAGCCTCCACGCGGCATCCGAGCCGACCTCAATGGCATGCCCGTCGGCCCGGAACGCCGACTCCGCCTCCTTCCCGTAGACGTAGTGGACCTCCCAGTCCCGGTGGAGCCGATCTCCCACGAGGTAGAACGGGGGTGAGTAGGAACCTTCCTGGGGAGCGGGGCTCACCCACTCGTATGCCTGGGGTAGCATCAGAGTGCTCATATATTCGATCGGCTCGAATGCGACCCTCTCGATCAGTCCATGTGCCTTGAGCGGCTCGTGCAGCCGTTCGAGCCGTGCCGGCGACGATTCCAACACCGTACCCCGTCTCACAGGCATGTATCGACAGATGTCCGAATACAGCACGGTCGCCGTGAAGCGGCGTCGCAGGGAGGCGAGGATCTCGTACAGGCGGGCCGACGACGCCGGCAAGTCGCGGAGAAGGTCCCGTCGCAACCGTATCGACCACTCCGCCCCGCCTACCCAGTCGCGATAGAAGTCGCTCGGTCGGATGTGGACTTCGTCGGCCGCCTTCCTCCCCGGCAGCCGGTCGCCGGGCAGGTACACGTCATAACGCGTCTGCCACCCGAGCCCGCCCGGGCTGACCTGGACTCGGACGGCCGCATTCCTCCTGAGGGCCTCCGCCAGGTCCGTCGTGTTGCCTTGTCCGGCCCCGATCTCCCTCGCGATGGATCGCAGGCTCCCCAGGCGAATGAGGCCGCCCTTCCTCCCACTCATCGAATGGGCGAGGAGTGCGGGATTCACCACCAACTTGTCGACCCTCATCCCGAGGGCCCCTGGGGGCTTAGGCGGGCGGCCATAGCTCACGTACCAGCTACCGTAATTCTCCAGCATCTCGATCGTGGGCCCTCGACTGAGGACCGGGACCGACGAGAGCCAGTGGATCGGGAAGCGGGCCAACCTGAAGTTCGACGCCACGTACTCGTAATTTTCCATCCACATCAACCTCCGCATGCCTTGCCGGGACCAGAGGCAATTAGGGTGCCGCTCGCGGATCAGTGCACCCCGGGTCCGGTTGCAGACATCGGCCAGGAAGATCGGGCCACACCGGTTCACCAAACACGGCCGCTTCGCGACCCTTCACCGGAGCAGAGCCGTCGGTGGATCGAACCACCTCCCTCAGCAACGGATCAGTGCGGACAGCCTGAAATCGGCTTCCGCCGCTCACAAAGCAGTGCGGGGCCGACGGCCGAAAACCCTTGATCCCGGCAGAAACACCCGGATCCCCGGCCCGCGGATCCAGGATTGCCGGCGAAACAGTGCAGGAGTGCGAACTCGCGGTCGGGCCCGAACCGAACGAGTGCAGCCTCGGCAGATCGAAGATGCCCACCTCACGGATCAGTGCGATGGCTCAAGACCCGTCCACACGTGGGTGGAGCCGTGCCTGAGGATGCCTCGGAGGGTTCGGAGGCCGACAGTCCGTCCGACGGATCAGTGCGATCAGTCGATCGCCCGGTACGAGAATGACAAGGCTCGAGCCTCCGGTTGAGGGGGCAGGAGGGGCCTCTGCGGAGGACGAATGCCGGGTCGTCGCTCCCGATGACTATCCGGGCCAAGGGTGTGAAGTTAGGGCACCCACGCGGGCCCCTAACCGCTCCAACTGAAGCGTTCGTGTAGGAGCGGCCCGAGCGGAGAGTGCCAAGAGCACAAAGTGCATGCATGCATGCATAAGGGGGAGCCTTGAGCCGTCCCGTTTGGGCCTGGATGCCCCTTCCCCTCTCACGGGACTGGGGCTCCATCGGCCGGAACATAAAAGCCACCCCCTTCCTCCGGGGGCCACGGGACTAGGGCCGCGATGGGGCGGTCGAAACCCTTGGGCCCACAAGTGAGCGAGAAGGAAACGATCGGCAACAGGAGCCGACGGACCTCCTCCTCAACGAGAGTGGGCCGAACGTCGGCCCCCGAACAAAACGAGCCGGACAGCGTGATCAAGACGCCGCCCGGCCCCGGGACCACGACTTGTAGGAGTCGCTGCCCATGTCCACGGTACGCAGGAAGTCAACCCTCAAGCCCCGCCCTCCCATCACATGGCCGGCTTGGAGCGAGAATTTCCGCTGGGAACTTGGCCCCGGGCCCGACGACGCCGGCCCCTTCGAGCCGCCCTCGGACGCGGATCGCCGCTGGGCCGCCCTGCACCTCAACGATGAGCAGGAGGGAATCCCCGACGACGCGACCCTCGAAGTGCAGGCCGAGATGTACGCGGCGATGGCCCGGATGGAACGCGGGCTCAAGGACTGAACGACGACCGGGGGCCGGTCTCCTCCCTGCCCCCGAATGCGATCATGCCGGCTCCACCATCGGCTCGTCATGACAAGGTGAGCCTGCCGACAGGGCCGGTCCGATCCACAGGCGTCGACGCGTGACCCATTTCCGTTGGGGCAGAATTGGGGCAGCGACGCCGTCGCCATGCCGTTGCGAAGACGTTGCGACGCCGGTCTTGCCCGGACGGTAACCTCACGCTAGTATTGACTTCCGTCGTAAAACCGTCGTGAGATCGTCGCATGCACACCTCCACAATTCTAGGTTCAGGTCCTAGTGGGCTAACCATGCCCGTGGAGGTTCAAGTCCTCTCTTCGGCACTATCAGGAAAGGGCTTACGTCGATGAGGCGTAAGTCCTTTTTCATTTCGAAGCGATGCCATTGGGCAGATTTGGGCAAGGGAGCGTAGCGACGGTCTCGCGACAAGTTATCAGTTCGGTGGAGTCATTCACTGACCAGCGGAGCGAGACATCAGATGGCCTGGTTCGAGAAGATTGAGGAGTCGGGCGGCTACTACTTCGGCTTCCGGTTGGCCTCGCAAAGCAATCGCAAATCCAAGCGGGCCTGCAAACTCTAGGATATCCGGACGGATGCCCAGGTCGACGCCTGGTGCGACCACGTCCGAGGACACCCTGCGGAAGATCCAGGAAGGGATCGTCGAGGTGCCCGACGAGGTCGATTTCGCGGCCTTCGTGATCAACGGGGGCAGGGAGGTTATCCGGGTCGTGCCGCCCCCACCGCCGACGGCCCTGACACTCAGTGGCCTGTTCGAGGCATACAAGTCGTCCCGGACGGCTGCCGCCGATCGCCGGTCCACGCACCAGCCCGAGGTCATCCAGATGAGCCACGTGGCGGAGGCCGGGCTGCTCGGCGGGGATCACAAGGTCGAATTGATCGCCTTCCGGGATATCCAGGAGTACGTCGACAATCGGGCAAGGCAGAAGGGCCGACGAGGCCAGCCGATCCAGCGGGTCACGATCGAGAAGGAACTGGCCACCCTGGGCCAGATCTGGAGGTGAGGCCTGCTCAATGGCCTCGTGAAGGCGGCACTTCCATGGCATCTGAAGGACCTGAGGATGCCGTTGGCCCCCGAGAAGGAGCTGTACCGCACCCTCGACGCGATCCGCAAGAAGCTCGATCGCGGGGGAGTGGACTCATCCGGGGAAGAAGACCTGTGGAAGTCGCTGGACCTGACGGAGTCGGAATTGCTCGACGTGCTGAGCGAGGTCACGCAGCGGGCGACCGAGCCATTCGTGCTGCCGATGTTCACCAGAGTCGCCTCCACGGGGGCTCGGCGAAGCGAAATCGTCCGCATCATGATGAACGACTTCGTCTTCGAGGCCGGCACCGTCACCATCCGGGGCACGAACGGCCGCGGCCGGCACCGGGTCGTCTCTCGTCAGGTTCAACTTCACCCGCGGCTCCGCGACACGATGAAGCAGTGGTTCGCCAGACACCCGGGCGGACAGTTCGCGCTCTGCCAGGCCTACGGATCGCCCCTGACCAGGGACGCCGCGACGCACCACATCAAGGCCACGCTCAAGGGCACCAAGTGGAGCGTCATCGAGGGTTTCCACGTTTTCCGACATAGCCTGTGCAGCAACCTCGCGTCGAAGGCCGTCGATCAGAGGATCTTCGACTCCTTCGTGGGGCACCAGACCGATGAGATGAGGGAACGATATCCGCACCTGCACTCGACGACCCAGAGGGATGCGATCGAAAGAGGCGCGGTGCGGCGGGCCGACGAGGTTCCAGGGCCGGTCCAGGTCCAGGTCGGAGGCGGCGGCGGAGGCCGATCGCTGGCTCGCCGCCACCCTCACACCGATCCGCGACCCCGAAGGGGGATCGTCCCGCGTCCTGGCCGTCGTCCGCGACATCAGCGCGAGGAGGCGCGCCGAGGGCCCGAAGGGATCGAGGCGGCCCGGCGGGATCGCCCGGACGTGATCCTCCTGGACATCGGGTTGCCGACCCTCGATGGCTAGGAGGAGGCGAGGACCCTCCGGGCCGGACAGGCCCCTACGACGGCCTGATCGTCGCCGTCTCCGGATATGCCCAGGAGGAGGACCGGCCCCGCTCGCTGGTGTCCGGCATGGACGAGCATTTCCCCAAGCCGATCGACCTGGCAGGGGTCGCAGAGCTGATCCGATCCCGGGCGGGCCGCTGAGGGAGGCCGATCATCGGCCGATCGGGGATCGACGATGTGACGTCCGGGCCGCTCGGGTCATCGCAACTGGGCGGGGTCGCCGAGGCAGGAGAGCAGGACGTCGATATCAAGCGGCTTCGCGAGGACGCGGTCGGCGCCGGCTTCGAGCGCGCGGTCGCCGCCGCTGGCGACGGCGGTCATCGCGATCACGGGGAGGCCCGCCAGCGACGGGTCCGCCTTCAGGCGGCGGATCAGCCCGACGCCGTCGAGGACCGGCATCATCAGGTCGGTGAGCACCAGGTCGGGAGCGGGGCCGGTGAGGCGCTCCAGGGCCTCCTCGCCGTCCGCCGCCTCGCACACGTCGTGGCCGCTCAGGGTGAGCAGCCGTGCGAACAGGACGCGCAGGGGACCGGAGTCTTCGACGAGCAGGATTCGCATGATCGGCACCCGTTGGACGGCGAAATGCGTGGATCTTCGGATGCTGGGTCTTTCAAGCGAGTCGTTCTGGATCGATTGCGCAGCGTAACAGGCCGGTCCCCTCCCCTCAACCGGAATGTCCCGCGCCGGGTCGGGATCGTCGCGGGTTCGGGCCCCCGGATCGTCCAGAATCCGCCGCGCCGGAATTCTTGAAGGAGCCCTCAAGAACGGCGGGCGAACGGCCGAAAAAGAGATCTGGTCTTTTCCGCATTCTCAAAGTAAAAGGGGCCCCACGCGGTGAACGCGATCCCCTCGGTCGTTGCGTCGAGGAGGGCAGGACGCCCTCTGTTCTGGCGTGCGGACAGGGAGGTCCCGATCACCGACACTCCGCCGGGGGAACCCGGGCGCGAGGCCGTGGGCCCATCCTCGGGCCGCGACCACAGGGCCCGGAACCTTCCGCCAGCGGGGGCGCGGTCTGCCATGATGGCGGTCCGTGGGGACCTCGTCGCGAGGCCCGCCCAAGGAAGGGTCGAGGGTTCACCTTCCACGAACCCCCGGCGAGAATCGCCACCAAGACTCCCATCCGAACTTCGCTTGGAGCGTGCGTCCGCCTTCGCGGACACGCCCGCGCTCGTCTACTCCCAGACCATCCGGTCGGGGTTGGACGATCCCGGACGCCTTGCGCCCCGAGATCCCCGAACCACGACGTCGTCTCGTGCGTTTCCGGGGCCAGATCCGGACTCCCACGCGAACCGATGTCGCGACCGGCGTTGCCGTGCCGTCCCGCAAGACGGCTGGTACACACCGAACCGCGGGAAAGGAGTCCGTGCCGCATGACCTTCGCCGCCACACTGCTCTTGCTGCTCGCAACGCCCGCCGCAGAGGCGTCGAGCGGACCTGTCCTCCTCGACTTCTCGGCCTCCTGGTGCGGCCCCTGCCAGCAGATGCGCCCCGCCATCCAGGCGCTCGAGGCCAAGGGCTACCCGATCAAACTGATTGATGGCCCGAGCAACCCCGAGCTCGCCCGCCGCTATAAGGTCAAGGCCTATCCGACGTTCGTCCTGGTCGACGGCCAAGGGCGTGAGGTCGACCGGACCGAGGGCTATCAGCCCGCCACCCAGCTCGCCAAGTTCTACAACGACGCCCAGGCCAAGCTCGACTCCCGCGAGGAGACCGAGGACGTCCGCGACGTCAAGCTCGCCGGCCGCCGCAAGGCCCCGGCCGACGAGGACGACGAGGCGCCCCTCGCCGAGAACGAGCGGGTTGCGGACGCCGCGCCCGCGAAGAACCCTCGCCCCTGGGAGACCGGGGTCCGCATCAAGATCCACGTCTCCCAGCGCGAGGTCGGCTTCGGGTCGGGCACGATCATCTCCAGCACGCCTGAAGAGGCGATCATCCTCACCTGTGCCCATATCTTCAAGCTCCCCGGCCAGCAGCTCCAGCCGAAGCAGTTCAACCGCAAGATCGAGGTCCACCTCTTCGACGGCAAGCTCGTCGGCAGCAAGGTGAACTTCAAGGAGATGCATGAGGGCGAGGCAATCGACTACGACTTCGTGAACGACGTCGGCCTCATCCGGATCCGTCCGGGCCGCAAGCTCGCCTTTTCGCAGGTCGTGCCGACCAACTGGAAGCCCCAGCCCGGCACGCCGATGATCACCGTCGGCTGCTCCAACGGCCGCGACGCCACCGCCTGGGACACCAAGATCTCCAAGCCCCGCGTCACCCTCGGCGTCACCCAGCGGAACCAGCAGGTCGGCGACCAGTTCCACGTCATCGAGTGCTTCCACGCCCCGATCGAGGGCCGGTCGGGAGGTGGTCTCTACACGCTCGACGGCTACGTCGCCGGCGTCTGCGACTTCGCTGACAAGCAGGGCAATCGCGGCCTCTACGCCGAGCCCGCCTCGATCTACAGGCTGCTCGACCGCGCCGACTTGGCCTACCTCTACAAGCCCGACCCCAACGGCCGCCTGCTCGCGAGCAACACGCCGGCCCCGAAGCCCGCCGCCCCGCGCAACTCGAACCGGACGATCGCCCGGGCCCAGTCCCCCTCCGAGGCGGAGGCCGACGCCGAGCTGCTCGTCCCCAGCCCCGAATCGCTGGGGATTCCCAAGCCCCGGATGACCGCGACGCCCACCGGATCCGCCACCCGCCGGGACAACTCCGGCTGGCAGCCCGGTCGCCCCGATCCTACCCGCGTGGCCAACGCGCCCCGCACCGACCCGGCCGACAATCCCCCGGCGATCGACCTCGCGGCCACCGCCGAGGACCGTCCGGCCCTCCGCCGCTCGAACCCCGAGGACATCGAGCCTTCTACCGGCCCCTCCCAGCGCAGCACCGTCCGCGGCCCCATCCGCCCCGTCCGCGAACTGCCCTGATCCAATCGGCGCCGGGTCCGGGGTGTCCCGACCCCACCTTGAGCGCTGGGCGTGGGTCTCCCGACCCCGCCCGAACCTCGGCCGCGCCAGATCACCCATCCCGGGTCTCCAGACCCATTCCGTCTGCCCAACAATGGGGCTCAGATCGGAATGAGTCTGGAGACCCGTTTCGCTGGTACGGCTCCTCCTCGCCAGGGCAGGGTCGGTACACCCGATCAGCGCTGGTGCCGCTCTTCGTGCAACGCAAGCTCGGTCCCAATCAGGGAGGAGCACAACAACCCTCCCGATCCGCCCAACCCGACCCTACGCCCGAAATCCGCAAAATTTCCCGATCTCCTCCCCACGCGCGGCGTTCCAGGTTAGCCCATGAGGGGCACACCGACTCCCGGCGTGCCCCGAGGGCCACCACCATATCGGGACGCCACATCATGTCTTCCACCCTGAAACAAATCGAAGCCAATCGCATCAATGCGCAGGCGAGCACCGGGCCGAAGTCGCTCGACGGCAAGCAGCAAGTCCGGTTCAACGCCCTCCGCCACGGGCTCGACTCAAACACTCTCGTGATCCCCGGCGAGGACGCCGACGAGGCCCGCGCGTTCGTCGAGGGCATCGTCGCAGCGCTCGCACCTCGCGACGAGTTCGAGGCCGACCTCTGCGCGCGGATGGCGAGGCTCTCCTGGAAGCTCCTTCGGGCCGAGCGGGTCGAGCAGCGCGTGACCTCGGTCGCCATTCAGCGTGCGGAACTCGACGACAAGATCCGCCGCCAGACGGCCCTCCACGCCCTGCTCAGCTCCGACCCGGACACTGTCCGCAATATCCGCAGCCAGCTCGAAGAGTCCGCCGAAGGGTGCGATTGGATGCTCAGCACCCTCCGCGAGATCCTCGATGCCCTCGATCGAAAGCGCTCGGGGTCGCCTACGACCGTCGCCTCGACCTGATCTGCGGCTCGCCGACTCTTTTTCGGATCGCCGAGAGTCGCGCGGTTGTCCTCAGCCGGTGCCTCAACCCCGGCACCCCCCTGACCTGGCCGCCGGATGAAGACGTCCCGACGTTCGACCGCCAGTCCGACGTCAACCCCCAGGCGGGCCAGCAGTACCTCGCCACCATGCACGCCGGCCGCCGCCCGGCCTGGGAGGCCGAGCTCCGCGCGATCCTCGTCGACCGCATCGCCGAGATCGAACCCCTCCGCGACCTGCGGCTGGCCCAGACCTCGCTCGAACGTGAGTCGCTCTCCATCCTGGCCATCCACGGCGACGACCCCGCGCTCGATCGCGTCCGCAAGGCCGTCCGATCGATCCAAAACGAGCAGACCCGCCTGCGCAAGGCGCTCGACGCCCACCGGGCCGCCAACCCCGTCGTCGAGCCCGAGATTGGCTTTGTTCCCGCAGAAGCAGCGGAGACGGTGCCGGAGGAGGCCGCCGAGGTGATCGTGACGCCGCCCGCCCGGCCCCGGCGGGCCCGGCGGGCGGTCGCAGGACGTCACGAAGTCGAAACGAACCATCCGAATGTGATCGTTTCGACGCCTTTGGTGACATGAGAGAAGTACACGCCATCATCAATGGGTCTGGTGGGCGGTAACCGCCCTACTGGCCGTCGATGATCGTGGCGAGGACCTTGGTCTTGAGGATGTCGAGCGCGGGGACCTTGCCGGGGTCGCGGTCGAGGACCGTGATGTCGGCCTTCATGCCGGGCCGGAGGACGCCGATGCGATCCTCGTCGAACGAGGCGTAGGTGGCCCCGGCCGTGAACCCGCGCAAGGTCTCGTCGAGCGATAGCTTCTGGTCGGGATGCCAACCGTTCGCGGGCAGGCCCTTCTCATCCTGCCGGGTGAGGCCGGCGTAGATGCCCCAGAACGGGCTGACGATCTCGACCGGGAAGTCGCTCCCGAACGCCATCGGCACATTCGCATCCAGGAACCACTTCCAGGCATACGCCCCATCCACCCGGCCGGGGCCGAGGCGGGCGTCCGCCCATCGCATGTCGTCCGACGAATGTGACGGCTGCATCGACGCGATCACGCCGAGGGCCTTGAACCGCGCCACATCGGCCTTCCGGACCACCTGCGCGTGTTCGATCCGCAGCCTGGGATCCCGCGCCTTGGGCACCGCCTTGAGCGCCGCCTCGAACGCGTCGAGAACCAGGGCGTTCCCCTTGTCGCCGATCGCGTGAATGCAGACCTGCCAGCCGTGTTCGAGGGCCGCCTTCGTGGTCTTCTGGAGGACGTCGGGCTCGATCAGCAGCAGGCCCTTGTTGTGCGGGTCGTCCGAGTAAGGCTCGAACATGAGCGCGCCCCTGGAGCCCATCGCGCCGTCGATGAACAGCTTGATCGCCCTCAGCTTGAAGCGGTCCTCCGGCCTCCCCTTGGGCGGCGGGTTGCTGACGAACTCGACCTCCTTGCCCCCCGGCGGGCTGGCCATCCCGTAGATCCGGACCTTCAGCTTGCCCGCCCGATCGAGCGCCCGATACGCCTCGATCTCCAGCCGGGAAAGCCCCGCGTCATGCACACCCGTCAATCCATTTTCGAGCAGGATCTTCTGCGCCGCCAGGATCCGACGCTCCAGGTCCGCCCGGGGCGACGCCGGCACCGCCTGGCCCACCAGCCACATCGCACCATCGATGAACACCCCGGTCGGCTTCCCCTTGTCATCCTTGAGGATCTGTCCATCACTCGGTGCCTTGGAATTCTCATCGACCTTGGCTCGCCGGAGCGCCTCCGAGTTCGCCCAGCCCGCATGGCCGTCCACTCGCCTCAGCCAGACCGGGCGATTCGATGACACCGAGTCGAGGTCGGACGCCGTCGGGAACTTGCCGCCCGGCCAGAGGGTCTGGTCCCAGTTGGCCCCTCGGATCCAGGAGTCCCCCGGGTTCGCCTCGATCGCCGCCTTGATCTTCGCCCGGACCGCGTCCAGGCTCGCCACGCCTCGCAGGTCGACCTCCTCGGCGTTCGCCCCCAGGTCGGAGACGTGACCGTGGGCGTCGATCAGACCCGGCATCGCGAAGCCTTTTTCAAAGGCGATCACCCTCGTGTTCGGCCCCTTGAGCGCCTCAACTTCCTTCGCCGATCCGACGGCCACGACCTCCGAACCCCGGATGGCGACCGCCTCGGCCCAGGGTTTTTCCGGGTCGCCGGTCCAGATGCGGGCGGCCTTGAGGATCCTGGTCGGGGCCCCGTCCTCGTTCAGGCGCAGGACCTTGCCCGGCAGGACGTTCTTCGGCTTCCCATCCACGATCGCGGGGACGCCATTGACGATCAGGTGAACAAGCCCCTTGGCGTACTGGGTGGGGTTGTCGAACGTGGCGGCGTCGCGGAACGTCTTCGGGTCGAAGATCACCAGATCGGCAACATAGCCGACCTTGATCTTGCCCCGGTCCGGCAGCCGGAGGATCTCGGCGGGCAGGCCGGAGTTGGAGCGGACGGCCTGTTCGAGGGTGATGACCTTGTCGTCCAGGGCGTAGCGAATCTTGCGCGGGAAGGTCCCGTAGGCCCGAGGGTGCGGCTTGTCGCCCCGGCCGGGGAGGTGCGACGAGCCGTCGGAGGCCGTCGCCACGAAGTCGGCGGCCATCGCAAGCTTGACGTCGTCCTCGTTCATGTTGAACCGGATCGACTGGGCCCCGCCGTGCCGTTCGATGTCGAGCACGACTTCGAGCGGGGTCGTGTTCTCGGCCCGGGCGATCTCGATGAGATTCTTGCCGACGCGCGAGGGCGTCGAACTGTAGCGGGCGATCCGGATCATCTTGCCGCCCTCGTTGTCGGCCAGCTCAACCTCGATCTCCTCGCGGAGCTTCTTGCCGCGCACCGGGTCGGCGGCGATCCGAGTGAACTCGGCGGCGTTCCCCTGCCTCGCCCAGTGCGGCACGACCATCGCCGCGAGCTGGGTGCTCGACGCGATGTACGGATACTGATCCGCCGTGATGTCCTGCCCCTTCGCGCGGGCGGCCTTGATCGCATCCAGGGCCTTGCTCATGTCGCCCCAGAACTGCTTGCCCGCCGCCTTGATGTGCGAGACATGCGCGGGCAGGCCGCCTTCCTTGCCGATGCGAATCGCCTCATTGACCGAGTCGAGCAGCCCGGCCGACTCGTCGCGGATGTGGCTGGCGTAGATCCCGCCGTACTTCGCGGCGACCTTCGCCATCGCGATCAGTTCTTCGGTCTTCGCATAACGACCCGGCAGATAGATGAGCCCCGACGACACGCCCCAGGCGCCGGCCTTCATCCCCCGGTCCACGATCCCGGCCATCTTCTTGACCGCGTCGGCCGTGACATTCGGGTCGCCGTTCCCCAGCACCGAACCCCGGACGCTCCCGAGCGGCACGAGGTGGATCACATTCGTCCCCGCCCCCTCGCGGTCGATCTTCTCGAAGAATTCCTTGACGTCGATCGGCCCCGACCCGCAGTTCCCCGTCACGACCGTGGTCACCCCCTGGAACTGATAGTTCCGGTTCGCCCGGGTCGCCGGCACCACGATCGGCCCGTCCGAATGCGTATGCAGATCGATGAAACCCGGCGCGACGACGAGGCCCTTGATGTCGACAACCTTCGTATCCCGCCCGACCTCCACCTTCCCGATCGCCGCGATCCGATCGCCCCGGATCAGGATGTCCCCCGCCGTCTCCTTCGCCCCCGTCCCGTCGATGATGCGGCCGTTCCGGAGCACGATTTCCTGGTTCGATGGAGCCTTGTCCGAGGCCGCCATGAAGAAAGGCACGACGACCAAGACGAGCGCGATCAGACTGCCCGGAGTGCGGAAGCTTGCTTCCGCTCTGTTCTCGCGAAGCTTGCTCCGCGCCCCGCATCGAAGTGAAACGCTCTGTCTCATCGCGTCCTCTCGGGAGCAAGCTCCCGCCTCACGACAGCGGAAGCGAGCTTCCGCACTCCATGGGTCGCATCCCCTCGACCCGGGGATTGTCCCACAACCGCCCCCTGGAATCACGTCGCAAGGCCAAAAAGCCTCGTCTCGCGCGAAAGTGGTCCGGCTGTATCGGATGCTCCGACGCGGGTCCAGATCCTTGCGCGAATGATCTCAGATTTCTTGGATTCCTTGTTGTACGATATCCGGAGACGCCCGCGCGAGGACGGAATCCCCCGGCTCGCGCGGGTCGTGCCTGCCCCGTCGTTCCTTCATCCTGAGAGGTGCATCATGGCGGTCAAGAAGTCGAAGGCGGCGGAGAGCGCTCCGGCCGTCGCGAGCGAGGCGTTGAAGAAGCCGAAATCGAAGCCCAGGGCGAAGGCCGCCGAGGCCGCCCCGCCTCCGGCCCCGGAACCCGCCCCGGCACCCGTCGTCGTGGCCGAGGCCCCGGCGAAGAAGGCCCCCAAGCTGAAGGCAAAAGCCAAAGCCGAGGCGGCCCCCACGCCTGCCCCGGCCCCGGAACCCAAGGCCGAGGCCAAGCCCGCCAAGGCCCCCAAGCCCGTCGCGCCGGCGGTCAAGGTCACCGACAAGCAGAAGGAATTCCTCAAGGCCATCTCCGCCGATTCCGCCGGCTATCTCACCAGCAGGAAGGCCGAGCAAAAGTCGCTGGAGTCGCTCCTGGAGAAGAAGCTCATCAAGAAGGGCGCCAAAGACAAGGCCTCGGGCACCTATCGGTATGTGATCTCCAAGGCAGGTGAAAAACTGATCACGTCTTGATCAATCTTCAAATCGACCTTCTCCGGCGAGAGGAACGCGAGGCGCTGGGCGCGGGTCTCCAAACCCCGGCCCAACATCCGCCGGGCCGTACCACCGAATCGGGTCTCCAGACCGGTTCGACATGGGTCTGGAGACCCGGTTCGCTGGTCCCCTTCGGTCACGGCGGGGGCGGGGTCTGGAGACCCGCGCCCGGCGCGGAGACCGCGTGCGGCCGATGACGGTCACTCCGGCGCGGGCTCGTCGTAGAGCGAGATGCAATCGACGAGCTTCGCCGAGTCACCGTCATGAACGGCCATCTTGGCCCCGGCCCAGAGGGAGGCGCCGGCGTACTTGCCGTCCCTGGTGACGCAGTAGAACTTGACGTCGAAGTTCGGCCGGCCCTTGGCGTCGCGGAGCCTGGGGTACTTCGTGTGCGCGGCGATCCGCTTGCAGGCTTCCATCAACGCATCCTTCGGCGTCGCGCCTCGCTTGAGGCCCTCGACGATCAGGAAGCTCGACAGGTTCGCGAGGTTCGCCTCGCCCCGTCCGGTGGAACCGGCGGACCCGACCTCGTTGTCGAGATACAGGCCCGCGCCGAAGATCGGGCTGTCGCCGACACGCCCGGGGATCTTGTAGAACAGGCCCGAGGTCGAGGTCGTGCAGCCCAGGTCGCCGTGGGTGTCCAGGGCCGAGCAGTGGATCGTGCCGTGCTTGCGGATCCCGAAGAATTCGCGGACAACCGGGTCGAGCTCGTCGTCCGGCGGCGGGATCCGGTCGTCCTCCTTGCTGTGCGTCTCCTTCCAGTGCAGCCAGATCTTGCGGGAGTCCTCGGTGAGGAGGTTCGTCTCCGTGAACCCGTGAGAACGTGCAAACCTGAGCGCCCCCTCGCCCACCAGCAGGCTGTGGTCGGTCCGCTTCATGACGAGGCGGGCCACGGCGGAGGGGTGCATGATGTTCCGCAGCGAGGCCACCGAGCCCGCGCCGTGGGTCGGGCCGTGCATGACGGCGGCGTCGAGCTCGACCACGCCGTCCTCGTTGGGGATGCCGCCCAGTCCGACGGTCCGGTCCGAGGGGTCCTCCTCGACGATGGCGATGCCGGCGATGGCGGCGTCGAGCGGGTCGAACCCGGCCTTGATCAGTTCCATCGCCTTCTCGACCGAGCGCAGGCCGTTGGCGCTCGACACCACGACGGGCTTCTTCTTGCCGGGCTCTTTCTTCGGAGTCGCCCCGATGGCCGTCGCCCCCAGGCTGAGCATCCCCGCCGCCGCCAGGAACGTGCGCCGATTCAATTCGCTCATCGCTGATGCGTCCTTCCCGATCGATTGCGTCCACCCGGACTGCCCAGGGCCCCAGGATAGCCTCCGCGCGGCGGGGTTTCCACGGTCGGGCAACTGGGCTTGGCGGTTTGCCGGGCTCGGGCTAAACTCCCGCGTCTGTCCGGACGAGCCCCCTGCGCCCCGCCTCCGAGTTGTACCCCTCGTTCGAACCGGATTTCCCCCAGAAACGACCGCCGAGACGCGGAAGGATCCGCCGTCCACGGTGGGTCCCGGAACACCTGACGCCCCGGTCCAGGGGCAGGGCGAAGGCTCATGGACGAGTCGAAACCGCAGTCGTGGATCCGATGGTTCGCCGTGACCGGGCTCGGCCTGACGCTGCTGTCGGCCCAGGCGGGATGCGGCAGCTTCTACGGCACGACCGCCGCGTCCTACCTGCGCCGGATCAAGGAAAACCCCGACCCCAACGACCGCTACAAGGCCTACGAGCTGCTGGCCTCGCCGCGCTGCTACGACGACGAGCAGCAGAAGGCCAAGGCGGTGGACGTCCTGGTCCCGAAACTCGGCGGCGAGGCCGAACCCTCGGCCACCCGGGCCATCATCTGCCGGACCCTGGGCGAGCTCCGCGACCCCCGCTCCCGAGACGCCCTGCGCAAGGCGGCCGACGACCCCGATCCCCTGATCCGGGCCGAGGCCTATCGCGCCCTGGGCAAGGTCGGGACCCCCGAGGACGCCGTCAAGCTCGCCGCGATGATGAGCACCGACACCCAGATCGAGTGCCGGATCGCCGCCACCGAAGGCATCGGCCAGCTCCGCACCGCCGACGAGCGGATCTACGACACCCTGCTCCGTGGCATGGAGCACGACGACCCCGCCATCCGCTACGCCTCGCTCCAGTCCCTCCGGACCATCACCGGCGTCGATATGGGCGTCGACCCCGAAGCCTGGCGGCCCAGGCTCCAGCAGCTCGCTGCCAGGCCCGTCGAGACCACTCCGAACCGTCGCCGCTGATCGGAGCAAAAAAAACTCGCGCCGTTTGGAGTCAGTTCGTGTGCCACTGGCTTGCCAGTGCGACGGACGCCTCCGGACGGTCGCTGTGTTTCGAATGCCCCGGTGGTTTCGACCAAGCCGCGCAGGTGCCGGCACGGGCAAGCCAGTGGCACACGAACTGGCTCTAAACAGGTCGAAGCCAGGTCGCTTCGTCATTTCCGGCCCCTTGCCGGGTTTGCGATAATGGGACTTGCGGGCGAACCCGGTCGGGGTCGGCCGTGTCGCTGCTGGACCGGGTCCGTTCCCAGGGGACGGATGCCCGGCGGGGTCGGGCCGGGTCGCGAGGGGTCATGGACACGCACACGCTGAATTTGCTGGAGTTCGACACCATCCGGGAGCTGGTCGCGGGGAACGCGGCCTGCTCGCTCGGCAAGGATGCTGCGCGTCGGATGGTACCCAGCCGCGACCCGGGCGAGGTCCGCAATCACCAGGCCCTCACCACCGAGATGGCCGACGCCCTGTCCTCGGGTTTGAATCCCCCGTTCGGCGGTTTGAAGGACATTCGCGGTCACGTGAGGCGGGCCCAGGTCGGAGGGAGCCTGGATCCGGAGGACCTCTCGGCCGTGGTCGAGAGCCTCGTCGCCATCGCCAACCTCGACGCCTGGCTCGACCGCATCGGCGACGAGTTCCCCAGGCTCGGCGGGCTCCGGACCACCGTCGGGCATTTCGAAGCGGTCGCCAACGCGATCCGGTCGTGCCTGGATGAGCGGGGCAAGATCCTCGATACGGCGAGCCGCCGGCTCTCGGCCATCCGCCGCGAGATGGGGCAGGTCGAGGAGAAGATCCAGGAGACCCTCCGACGCATGCTGCGGTCGCCGGAGATCAAGCGGATCCTCCGCTACCCCAACTTCACGATGGTCGGCCACCATTACGTGCTGCCCATCGACAAGGACCACCGGGGCGAGATCCAGGGCTCCGTCCACCGCACCAGCGCCAGCAACGAGACCGTCTACGTCGAGCCACAGGCCATCGCCGAAAATTCGGCCCAACTCTCGTTCCTGCGGGCCAAGGAAGCCAAGGAGATCCGGCGGATCCTCAAATGGCTGAGTGCCCAGGTCGGGCAGGTGGCCGACGACCTCCTGGCGACCCTGGAGATCATGGCCGGCCTCGATCTGGTCTACGCCCGCGCGAGGTACAGCCTGGACTACCGGATGACCCCGCCCGACCTGAACACCGAGGGCCGCCTGGCCATCCGGGGGGCGCGGCACCCGATCCTGGAATCGATCTTCCGGGCCCCGCCGCCGAAGCCCGAGCCCCCGCCGGCCGATGCCGATGCGTCGGCCATACCCGAAGAACCGCCCCCTGCCCCCCCGAAGCCGCCCGAGCCCCGGGTCGTCACGCCGATCGATGTTCATCTCGGCATCCAATTCAAGATCCTGGTCATCACCGGCCCGAACACCGGCGGCAAGACGGTGGCCCTCAAGACGGTGGGCCTGCTGGCCGTGATGGCCCAGTGCGGGCTGCACATCCCGGCGCATCAGGGTTCGCAGTTGCCCATTTTCGATCATATCCTCGCCGACATCGGCGACGAGCAGAGCCTGCAGCAGTCGCTGTCGACGTTCTCGTCGCACGTGAGAAGGATCTCACAGATCTTCGCGCAGGTGAATGAGAACTCACTGGTCCTTCTCGACGAGATGGGGGCCGGGACCGACCCGGCCGAGGGGGCGGCACTCGGCCGGGCGATCCTCGACGAGATCGACTCCCACGGCTGCCTGGCGATGGTGACGACCCACATCGGAGACTTGAAAACATACGCCTTCACCAATCCGAGGGCGGAGAACGCGGCGGTCGAGTTCGACCTGGAGACCCTGCGGCCAAAGTACCGGATCCACATCGGCGACATCGGCCAGTCGAACGCGCTCCAGATCGCCCGGCGGCTCGACCTGGCGGGGCACCTGGTGGACCGGGCGGCCCGGTATCTCCGGCAGAACCAGGGGGACGCGGTCCCCGAGTTCGAGATCGTCCAGAAGCTCCGCAAGGAGGCCGAGGACGCCCGGATCGCCGCCCTGGCCGCCCAGGCCGAGGCCGAGCGGAGCCGCGAGGCCCTCTCGCAGCGGCTCACCGACCTCCAGCGCCAGCAGGAGAACGACGCCCGACTCGTTGAGGCCCGCGCGCGGCTCCAGCCCGGCGACCGCGTGGTCGTCCCCCGCTTCGGCTACGACCGACCCGGCCGGGTGGTGAAGCTGGATATCAAGAAGAAAGTGGCCGTCGTCCAGATCGGCCAGATGAAGTGGGACGTGAACATCGACGAACTCCTCCCCCAGATGATCCGCACCCCCGAGATCCCCGGCGTCGCCCCCGCCTCCAAGCCGAAACCCGCCGGCCAGAAGCCCGGCCTGCGGCTGGAAGACTTCCACGATTGATCAAATCGTCAAACTCCCCAATCCTCCCTCGTCGCCCACGCGAAAGCGCTGGGCGCGGGTCTCCTGACCCCGCCCCAGCCATGATCGAAGGAGACCAGCGAACCGGGTCTCCAGACCCATAAGCTAAGGGTCTGGAGACCCGGTTCGCTGGTACCGCGCGGCGCGGGTCGGGGCGGGGTCTGGAGACCCGCGCCCAGCGCCTGGGCCTCGCGGCGGCTTGTGGATGAGGGGTTATCCGACGACGAAATTGACCATCTTCCCCGGCACGACGACCACCTTCTTGATCGCCTTGCCTTCGAGAAGCGCAATCACCTTTTCATCCGAGCGTGCGGTCATCTCGATGACCTCGGGCTTGGCCCCGTTGGGGACCATGACGCGGCCGCGGAGCTTGCCGTTGATGGCGACGGGGACCTCGACCTCGTCGTCGACCAGCAGCGCCGGGTCGTACGTCGGCCAGGGCGCGTAGGCCAGGGTGTCGGTGTGGCCCAGGAGCTGCCAGAGTTCCTCGGCCAGGTGGGGGGCCAGGGGCGACAGCAGGAGCGTGAAGGTCTCCATCGCCGACCTCGGCCGGACATCGACGCCGGTGAATGCGTTCACGAATTCCATCAGCCGGCTGATGGAGGTGTTGAACCGCATGGCGTCGAGGTCGTCGGTCACGGCGGCGACGGTCCGGGCGATCAGCTTCTTCTGCTCCGGGGTCGGCTCGACGTCCCGCACCTTGGCGTCGAGGACGACGTCCTCGGCCCGGTCGTCGGCGATCATCCGCCAGCCGCGACCCAGGAACCGATAAACGCCCTCGACGCCCTTCATGCTCCAGGGCTTGACGGCTTCCAGCGGACCCATGAACATTTCATAGAGCCGCAGGCTGTCGGCGCCGTACTCTTCGACGACGTTGTCCGGGCTGATGACGTTGCCGCGGGCCTTGGACATCTTGTGGGCGCGGGCGTCGATCCGGATGTCGTCGCGGTCGGCCAAAACGAACCCGTCTCCCTTCTTGGCGACCTGGTTCTCCTGGAGCTTGACCTCCTCGACCGGCGTCCCCTTGTGGTCCTTGAGGCCGTCCTCGGTCTCGCGGACGTCCTGGACGCCGACGAAGTTGCCGGCCGCGTCGCGATAGGACGTGTACTCGGTCTCGCCCAGGATCATGCCCTGGTTGACCAGCTCCTGGAACGGCTCGGGCGTGTGCACATAGCCGCGGTCGAACAGGACTTTATGCCAGAATCGGCTGTAGAGCAGGTGCAGGACTGCATGCTCCGCCCCGCCGACGTAGAGGTCGACCGGCATCCAGTAGCGTTCGAGCTCGTCCGACCAGGCGGCGGTCGAGTTCTTCGGATCGATATATCGGAGGAAGTACCAGCACGACCCCGCCCACTGGGGCATCGTGTTGGTCTCGCGTTTGGCCTTCTCGGAGTACTTCACCCACTCCGTCGCCTTGCCCAGCGGCGGCTCGGGCCGGCCCGAGGGTTCGAAGTCGGCCAGCTCCGGCAGGCGGACGGGCAGCTCGGAGATCGGCACCGCATGGACCCGGTCGTTCTCGTCTATCACCACCGGGAACGGCTCGCCCCAGTAGCGTTGACGGCTGAACAACCAGTCGCGCAACTTGTAGTTGATCGATTTCTTGCCCAGCCCGCCTTCGGCCAACCAGGCCGTGATCGCCGCCTTGGCCTCGGCCGTCGCCTTGCCGTCAAGGCTGATCGAGTCGTTGGCGGAATTCACCGCCACGCCGGCCTCGACATCCGCCTCGGGCAAGGGTTCTCCGGATTTCTCGACGCTGGCCGCCACAACCCGCTCGATCGGCAGGTCGAACGCCCGGGCGAACTCGAAGTCGCGCTCGTCGTGGGCGGGCACGGCCATGATGGCGCCGGTGCCGTAACCCATCAACACGTAGTCCGCAATCCAGACGGGGACCTGCCGGCCGTTGACGGGGTTGGTGGAGAAGCCGCCGGTCCAGACGCCCGTCTTGGTCTTGGAGAGCGCGGTCCGGTCGAGGTCGGACTTGCTGGCGACCGCCTTTCGGTAGGCCTCGACCGCCTCCTTCTGCCCGGGGCTGGTCAACGCATCCACGAGCGGGTGCTCGGGGGCCAGGACCATGTAGGTGGCCCCGAACAGGGTGTCCGGGCGGGTGGTGAAGACGCGGATCACGTCCCGGCCCGGGGCCTCCGGGAAGCCCAAGCCGGCCCGAGAGGCGTGCCACGCATCGACATTTTCACCAATATAGAAATCGACCTCGGCCCCTTCCGACCGGCCGATCCAGTTGCGCTGCATTTCCTTGATGGCGCGGGGCCAGTCGAGCGGCTCCAGCTCGTCGGCCAGGCGGTCGCCGTAGGACGTGATCCTCAGCATCCACTGCTTGAGCGGCATCCGGACGACGGGGTAGCCGCCGCGCTCGGACTTGCCGTCGATGACCTCCTCATTGGCCAGCACGGTGCCCAGCTTGGGGCACCAGTTGACGGGGACCTCGGCGCGGTAGGCCAGGCGCCTCGAGTCGCGGTAGGCGTCGGGGTCGGTCGTGCCGGGGGGGATGGGCAGTTCAGCGATGGGGCGGCCTTTACCCTTCCGCTTCACACCCTGGCAGTCGGTCCATTCGTGGTCGGGGTCGTACCAGGTGTCGTGGATCAGGAGGAAGATCCACTGGGTCCAGCGGTAGTAGTGGGGGTCGGTGGTGTCGATCTCGCGGTCCCAGTCGTAGGAGAAGCCCAGCGACTTGATCTGGCGCCGGAAGTTATCGATGTTCTGGCGGGTGGTGACTTCGGGGTGCTGGCCCGTCTTGATGGCGTACTGCTCGGCGGGCAGCCCGAAGGCGTCCCAGCCCATGGGGTGCAGGACGTTGAACCCCCGCATCCGCTTGTAGCGGCAGAGGATGTCGGTGGCGGTGTACCCCTCGGGGTGGCCGACGTGGAGGCCGGCCCCGCTGGGGTATGGGAACATGTCGAGGATATAGAGCTTCGGCTGGCCGGGGACGAGGTCGCGGGCCCGGAAGGTCTTGTTGGCGTCCCAGTAGGCTTGCCACTTCGGCTCGATGCGCTGGGGATGATACGCGGGCATGGATCGGACACTCCGGGTCGGGGACGGCCGCCCTGGCGGCGGGGCCCTGACTCTGACGAAAAACGCCCGCCCATGGTTCGGGGCGGGCTCCGGGCCGGTCGAGCAGTTCGAGGGCCTCCACGATACCGCCGGGCGGCCGGATGTTCCAGCCGGGGGGCGACCCGGGTTCCTGGCAGAACGGGCGTTGCCCGCCTTTCCCCGGTCCCCGGAAATGCGTACCATGGGGGGGTTGAAATCCCCTGGTGGAGGTCCCTCCGGCGATGCAGATCATCCTGGCCAACCCTCGCGGCTTCTGCGCGGGGGTGAACATGGCGATTGAGAGCCTCGAACGGTCGCTTGATCTTTTCGGCGCACCGCTTTACGTCTATCACGAGATCGTCCACAACAAGTACGTCGTCGAGCGGTTCAAGACCCGGGGCGTCGTCTTCGTGGAGTCCCTGGAAGAGGTGCCCGAGGGCTCCCCCCTGCTCTACAGCGCCCACGGTGTGTCGCCCCAGATCCGCGAGCAATCCCGCAAGCGGAAGCTCCAGGCGATCGACGCCACCTGCCCGCTGGTCACCAAGGTGCACCTGGAAGCGGTCAAGTATGCGAAAGAGGGCTACACGATCATCCTCATCGGCCACGAAGGGCACGACGAGGTCATCGGCACCATGGGCGAGGCCCCGGAGCGGATGATCCTGGTCGAGACCGCCGAGGACGTCGAGAAGCTCGAACTCCCGGCCAGCACCCGGATCGCCTACCTCACCCAGACGACCTTGAGCGTGGACGACGCCAACATCGTCATCGCGGCCCTGCGGGCCAAGTTCCCGCAGATCGCCAACCCGCCCAAGGACGACATCTGCTACGCCACGCAGAACCGCCAGGACGCCGTCCGCCAGCTCGCCCCCCGGGCCGACCTGGTGCTGGTCCTCGGCAGCCAGAACTCGTCCAACAGCAAGCGCCTGGCCGAGATCGCCAACTCCCTCGGCCCGCACGCCCACCTGATCGACGGCGTCTCCGAGATCCAGGACGCCTGGTTCGAGAACGTGGACAAGGTCCTCATCACCGCCGGCGCCAGCGCCCCCGAGGACGTGGTGCAGGAAGTGATCGAATCCCTCCAGAACCGCTACGGCGCTACGATCGTCGAGGAGTGGGTCCGCGAGGAAAACGTCCACTTCCCCCTGCCCAAGTCCCTGCGGCAGCTCTTGCCCTCCGGCGTGACCACGGGCGAGTCGGTCGAATATGACGAGGCCGAGTCGGACTGACACGCCTGTGTCTGACTCTCCGCCCTGCCCCTCGGGAGCGCCGGGCGCGGGTCTCCAGACCCCGCCCCAACCGTAAGACCGGGTCCGGCCGAACCGGATCTCCAGACCCATTCTGATCGGGTCTGGAGACCCGGTTCGGTTGGACAGCGTGGCGAGTGTCAGGGCGGGGTCTGGAGACCCGCGCCCAGCGCTTTTGGCCTCGCGACATCCTGGGAGGGACAACCGACTCTATAGGGCGGCCGGGGGGGTGTCGATCCAGGTGCGGTCCTCGTAGGACTTGAGCACGGCGTCGGCGATGAGCTGGGCGTTGAGGCCGTCGTAGAAGCTGGGGACGGCCTGACGGCCCTCGACGATGGCGGAGACGAACTCCCAGACGAGGTCGTAGCGGAAGACGGTCGCCGGCTTGCCCTCGGCAGGGTCGCGGGGGCTGCCGGCCGGCTTGAGGAACTCGTCGGGCACGGGCACCGGGGCGAGGTCCTGGCCGGTCTTGCCCAGGAGGATCGTGTTGGGCTCATGGAGCCGGTAGACGGCAGAGCCTTCGGATCCATTGATCTCCGCCCACTCGTGGCCGAAGCCGTCGCGGCCGTAGCCCTTCGCCAGGGTCGTCCCTTCCCAGACCCCGGTCGCGCCCGACTCGAATTCGCCGATGATGCTCGACCAGTCGTCGACGTCCGACGGTGCCACGGTGCGGCCGTCGGGGGTGGTCGTGCGCGGGGCGAACCGGGCCACGGCGCCGCAGATCCGGGCGAGGGGGCCGAGGAGGTCGAGGGCGAAGTCGATCCGGTGGATGGTCATGTCGAAGAGGTCGCCCGCGCCGGCGCGGGCCTTGTACTGACGCCATCCCCAGCTCGTCTCGGGCCAGTCGAGGAACCGCTGGGAGCGGAAGTGCCTCGGCTCGCCGAGGGCCCCCGACCTGAGCAGGTGCCGCAGGTAGATCATCGACGGGGCGAACCGATAGGTGAACGCCGTCATGTGGACGACGTTGTTGTCGCGGGCCGCCTCGTACATGGCCCGGACCTCCCCGGCGTTGAGGCCGAGGGGCTTCTCGCACATGACGTGCTTGCCGGCCTGGGCGGCGGCGACCGAGATCAGCTTGTGGGTGTCGTTCGGCGTGGCGATGATCACGGCGTCTACGTTGGGCGAGGTCGCCACGGCGATCGGGTCGGTGGACAGCTCGGAGACGCCCCAGTCGGCCCGGCGCTTCTCCAGGAGATTCGGGTCGGCGTCGCAGACGGCGGTCAGCTCGGCGCGCGGGTCGATCCGGATGGCCGGGACGTGGTGGTAGTCGCTCACGGCCCCCGCGCCGATGATCCCGATGCGGACCTTGCGCGTCGTGTCTTGCCCCTGGCTCATGGATCCACTCGCTCGCTCGATCGGAGGATTCAGAATCGATTGCAAACCGGCCGGGAGTCCTCGCGTCCGCCCGCTTGCCAACGGCCTCAGAGCCTAATATCCTGCAACACGTTCCGCAACGTCCGGGCGTCGTGCCCCGGCGTCGCGACCTCGCCTTCGGACGTTCCGTCCGACCCCTTCCGAACCAGGGCCTCTCTCCCATGTCCCAGCCGATCCGCGTCGCGATTATCGGTCTCGGCTTCGGTGCCGAGTTCATCCCGATCTACCAGCAGTACCCCGGCGCGGAGATGTATGGGATCTGCCGCCGGAACGAGAAGGAACTCAACGAATGCGGTGACCGCTGGGGCATCAAGGCCCGGTACACCAGGTTCGAGGATGTCCTCGCCGACCCGAACGTCGACGCCGTCCACATCAACTCCCCGATCGGCGACCACGCCTGGCAGAGTCTCGCGGCCCTCGAAGCCGGCAAGCATGTCGCATGCACCGTGCCGATGGGCACCACGGCCGAGGAGTGCCGCAAGATCGTGCTCGCCCAGCGCAAGGCGGGCAAGGTCTACATGATGATGGAGACCGTCGTCTACTCCCGCGAGTACCTCTTCGTGAAGGAACTGTACGACACGGGCGTCCTGGGCCGGATCCAGTTCCTCCGGGGCTCGCACCAGCAGGACATGGAAGGGTGGCCGGGCTACTGGGAAGGCTTCCCGCCGATGCACTACGCCACCCACTGCGTTAGCCCCTGCCTGGCGCTCCTGGGCAAGCACGCCGAGAGCGTCGTGTGCCACGGCTCGGGCCGGATCGACGAGGCCCTGATCCCCAAATACGGCAGCCCGTTCGCCATCGAGACGGCCACCTTCAAGATCAAGGACTCGGACGTCTGCGCCGAGGTCACCCGGTCGCTCTTCAACACCGCCCGGCAGTACCGCGAGAGCTTCGACGCCTACGGCGACAAGAAGTCGTTCGAGTGGCAGCAGGTCGACGGCGAGGAACCGGTAATCCACACCCGCGGCGTCCCCGAGCCGGAGATCCCCCAGCGCACCGCCGTGCCGGACTACGCCAAGCTCCTCCCCGGCCCGATCCAGCGGTTCACCACCAAGGGCGTGTATTCCTCCGACGACGAGCAGCACCTGTCGTTCACCCAGGGCGGCGGCCACGGCGGCTCGCACCCCCACCTCGTCAACGCCTTCCTGAGCGCCGTCCGCGGCGAACGCCCCGCCCTGCCCGACGCCGAGACCTCCGCCAACTGGACCATGGTCGGCCTCTGCGCCCACGAGTCCGCCATGAAGGGCGGCGAGCGGATCGTCATCCCGACCTTCTGACCACAACACCGCCGAGTCGTCGAGCCTATCGGGCCGGCTCCGTGGGGACCCACCCCCACGGCCGCCGGCTCGCCTGTTCAAAGCGATCCTTCCAGGCCGAGTGGTCCCGGATCCGGTCCAGGGTCTCCCGATGGATCCGACGCCAGTGTTCGAGATCGCTCGCCAGTGCCGGCTGATACCAGGCCAGGTCGTCGAGCATCATCCCCGCATAGCGAAGGTCGTCGCGGAGCGGGACCAAGGCCGCGGCGTGCCGGGCGGCCTGGAGGCGGTAGGCCCGGGCGCGGAGCGGCAGGCTGGCGGCCCAGGCCAGCAGCCCGGCGAGGGCCACGAGGAGCAGCAATGTGCGGATCCGTGGCCGAGGCGGCCTCACGCGCGGGCCTTCGCCGCGGCGTCGGCCTCGCGGACGGCCCTGAGGGCGGCGGCGGGGTCGGATTTGGGGGAAAGTTCCAGGCCGATCGCCCCCTTGTAGCCCGTCTCGTGGATGGCCCGGAGCACGTGGGCGTAGTTGATCTCGCCGGTGCTGGGCTCGTGGCGGCCGGGGTGGTCGGCGATCTGATAATAGCCTATGAAATCCTTATATTTCTTGATATTGCCCGAGAGATTCCCCTCGCTGATCTGCTGGTGATAGACGTCGAAGAGGATCTTCACATTCTTGGAGTCCACCCCCTTCATGACCCGGATGGCGTCCTCCGTGGTCACGACCAGCTGCTTGGGGTGGTCGACCAGGACGTTGAGGGGCTCCAGGATCAGGGTCACCCCGGCGTCCTCCAGCAAGGGGACGACCATCTTGATGGCGTCGATGACGTTCTCGAACTGCCGGTCCAGGGCGAGCCCCGGGGTGACCTCGCCGGCGACCACGCAGAGCTGCTTGACGCCCAAAAACTCGGCCGCCGCGAGGGCCTCCTCGACGGCCTTGAGGAAGGGCATCTTCTTCTCGGCGTCGGTGATGCCCCAGAAGGCCGAGAACTGCGTCGGCGTGAGGCCCAGCTCCTTGTTGGCGGACTTGATCGCCTTCAAGTCCTTCGGCTTCCACTGCCAGAACTCGTAGTGGCTGAAGCCCGATTCCTTGACCTTCTTGAGCCGCTCCAGGAACGGCAGGCGGTTGAACGTCATCTCGACGTTCACGGCGTAGGTCAGCCAGGTGCCGTCATCCGTGCCGGCCAGGGCGTCGGGGAGGGTCGGGCCGGCCAGGCCGGCTGCGCCGGCGAGGGCGGCGGTCCGGAGGAAATCGCGACGGCTGGACATCGGGCGCTCCTTGCAAAAGGCGCGGAGAATCCGTACTCAAATGGAGTGACGCGCGTTTGAGGACGGCGCCGGGGCGTACGGGACGGGCCCTTCGGCACCAGGCGCGATTATCCCCCGCCGCCCGCCCCGTCGCCACGGGCGACCGATCCCACCATGCGAATCACCTTCTTCGGCCACGCGGCGTTCCTCTTCGAGATCGAGGGGCGCCGGATCATCCTCGACCCCTACAAGTCGCCCGACTCCGGCGGCTACCTCCCGATCGACGAGCCGGCCGATCTCGTCTTCGTGAGCCACGAGAATGACCGCTACCACAGCCACCTGGGGCAGATCATCCCCCCGTTCGAAGTGGCCCGGGGGCTCGAATTCCCCCCCGGCGGTCGTACGTATTTCGGATATCCCTTCGACGTCGTCCGCGTCTTCGAAACCCCCGCCCGCAAGCCCGAGGACGAGGTCACCATCGTCCAGTTCAAGGCCGAAGGGCTGCGCGTCGTTTTCCTCGGCGACCTCGGCCATCCGCTCCGCGACGACGAACTCGCCCCGCTGAAGGGGGCCGACATCGTCCTGGTCTCGGCCGGCGGCCCGCCGACCATCGGGCTGGAGGAGATCCCCTCCTTGCTCGATGCGATCGACCCCCGGGTCATCATCCCCATGCACTACCTGACTGACCGGATCAACCTCAAGATCCAGCCGGTCGAGCGGCTTTTCGAGATCCTCCACGACTGGAACCTGGAGGAGGTCGACGGCAGCACCATCGACCTGCACGCCGGCGACATGCCCCCCCACCGGACCATCCTCTGGCTCCAGCCGGCGCGTTGAGCCAGGGACGCGAGACCGCCCGGAGTGCGGAAGTTTGCTTCCGCTCCGGCCCGGTGGGAGCTTGCTCCCGAGAAATGACGATCGGATGATGGGTTGGCTTCGATCGAGCACGCGGAGCGAGCTTCGCGAGAACCGAGCGGAAGCAAACTTCCGCACTCCGGGTCAGACTTGTCGCAGGGCCCGGATGACGTCCATCCGCACGGCGCGGACGGCGGGGAAGAGGCCGCCGAAGAAGCCCATGGCGAGGGTCATGGCGGCGGCGACGATGGCGACGGAGGGGCCGAAGCGGAACCGCACGGCCACCTCGGCGAAGGTGTCGATGCTGTTGGTCCCGAAGGTCAGTGTGCTCAGGGGGAGGGTCCCCAGGACCCCGAGGATCCCGCCCAGGGTGCAGAGCAGCAGCGACTCGCCGAGGAAGGAGACCAGGATATCCAGGCGTGAGAATCCGAGCGCCCGCATCGTGCCGATCTCGCGGGTCCGGGCGTTGACGGCGGCGAACATCGTGTTGGCGGCCGAGAACATGGCCCCGATGCTCAGGAAGATCGCGATCACGATCCCGGCCACCCGGTAGAAGACCGCCGTCTTGGTCTGCTCGGCGAAGTAGTCCGCCTCGGTCACGGCGTTGAGCCGGAACTGGGTGTCGTTTTCGAGGGTCTGCTTGATCGACTGCAGGTCCGCCGGGCTGGCGGCCCGGAGCTGGACGGATGAGATCGTCCCCTCGCGGCGGGTGTTCTGCTCCAGGTCCTTGCGGTCGACCCACACCTCGCTCTCGGCCGCGCTGCCGCCGGCGGTGAAGAGGCCGACGACCCGGTACTTCTCCTTCTCGCCCAGGACCATCGTGCCGCCGACCTCGCCGCCGGCGAACCGTCGGGCGAGCGACTGACTGACGATGGCCTCCCCCTTGCCGGGGTCGAAGTCGCGGCCGTTGACGATCTTGAAGTCGGGCCGGAGCTTCCGCGAGGCGGGGTCGATGCCGCGGACGATCAGGTTGGCCCGCTTCTGGCCGTCGGCCCGGGTCGCGAGGGCGATATTCAGGAGCTCGATGGCCGCCAGCGGCTGGCCCTTCTCGTCCCGCTCGATGCCCCGGAGGTCCAGGATCTTCTGGGCGGTGGTGGTGTCGAACCCGCCGTTGGTCTCGTTGGTCGACCCCTTGCGGAGCACGATCACGTCGAGCGGGTCGGCCGAGAGCCGGAGGCTCGCCTGCAGGCCCTCGACCAGGCAGAAGAGCGAGCAGGAGCCCCAGACGATCAGGCCGGTGCCCAGGACCGTCATGAAGGTGTTCACCCACCGCACCCGGAGGTTCCGGACGTTGTACTTGAGCGGGATCATCGTCCGTCAGACCACCTTTCTCAGGCCGTTCACCACCGAGAGCTGGGCCGCGCGGATGGCCGGGAAGAAGCCCGCCATGATCCCGATCAGCACCGAGACCGCCAGCCCTCCCAGGGCCGTGGTCCAGGGCACGTAGAAGAACGGGATGAAGCCGCCGGTGAACTTGCTCATGTCGACATAGTCGAACAGGACCTTGCAGCCGATCGCCCCGAACAGGCCCCCCATCATGGCGATCAGGATCGACTCGGCCATGACGAAGAACAGCACCAGGCCCTTGCCAAAGCCGATCGCCTTGAGCACCGCGACCTCGGTCGTTCGCTCGCGGAGGGCCATGGCCATCGCGTTGCCCGAGACGCAGATCAGGGAGACCCCGACCGCCAGGCCGAGCCCCACGATGATCCACTGGAAGTCGCCGGCCATCTCGGCGAACATCTGGGTGAACGCCTCCTCGGTCTGGGTCCGCGAGGGGGCGTCGCTGTTGCGGTAGCGGTCGTCGAGCTCCTTGTTGACGCTGGCCGACAGCTTGTCGTCCTTGAGCTTCATGATGACCGCGCCGGCGTTGCCGGACATCTGGCCCTTGAAGTTGTTCCGGAGCCCCTCGTCCAGGGTCCACCAGTTGAAGACGCACATCCGCAGGTCGCGGTTGCTGGGGCCGTCGTAGATGCCGCGGACCGTGAGGTCGAGGCTGTAGGGGTAGAGGTCCCCCTGGAGCGGGAAGGGGTCGCCGACATTGAGCTTGTAGTCCTCGGCGAGCTTGCGGCCGATCACGCAGCCGTTGGGGTCCGACGCCCAGGCCTTGAGCTGGTCGTCGGGCAGGTTCAGCTCGTCGTAGATCTTGAAGAAGTCCTTCGGATCCACGCCGAACTGCGCGAACATGGTCGCCTCGTTCCGGAACTTCCCGCCGTACCAGCAGAGCGGCGAGGTGGCGATGATGCTCTTGTTCTCGCGGAGTTCCGACAGCCGGGCGATCGGGACCGGCTGCGTGAACCCCTGAGAGCTCATCATGATGATCCGGCCGCTGCCCCGGGTCGACTTCGAGACCTCGGCGTTCACCGTCACGAACGAGATCAGGACCATCGACAGGAACAGGCTGACCGACAGCGAGCCGACCGTCAGGACGGTCCGGATCGGGTTGCGTCGGCAGTTCCGGAGGATATATCCGAGGAACTTCATGGGAGGGCTCCGGTCCGACTGGCGGACGTGGGCGGGTCCGAATCGATCGGGGCGGAATCGGCAAGGGGGTTCATCAGCGCGAGGAGGCCGGCCTTAGCCGCCGTACCAGGCGCGGGGGCGTTCGCTGCTGGGCTCGGTGACCTTGCGGATCTCGTCGGCCGAGCCCGGCCCGTATCCGAGGCCCTCGCCCGGCGGGATGACGCTCGGGCCGTGGATCGAGGAGTCGCCCACGAGCTTGCCCTTGTCCAGGTGCAGGAGGCGGGTGGCCCGCTGCGCGGCCTGGGGGTCGTGGGTCACCATCACGATGGTCTTCTGGAACTCCCGGTTGAGCTGGCCGAGCAGTTCGAGGATCTCGTCGGCGCTCTTGCGGTCGAGGTCGCCGGTCGGCTCGTCGGCCACCAGCAGGTAGGGGTCGGTCACGATGGCGCGGGCGATCGCCACGCGCTGCTCCTGCCCGCCGGAGAGCTGCCGGGGGTAGTGGTCCTCTCGGCTTTCGAGGCCGACGATCCGCAGGGCGGTCATGACGTTCTCCTTCCGGCGTTTCCGGGAGAGGTTCGTCAGGAGCAGCGGCAGTTCGACGTTCTCGAATGCCGTCATGACCGGGATCAGGTTGTAGAGCTGGAAGATGAACCCGACGTTGTGGGCCCGCCAGCGGGTCAGCTCGCCGTCGGACATCCCGGTCAACTCGTAGCCATGGACCTGGACCGAGCCCGAGGTCGCGTGGTCGAGCCCGGCGATCAGGTTCAGGAGGGTCGTCTTGCCCGAGCCCGAGGGGCCCATCAGGGCGAGGAATTCCCCCCTCGTCGACCGTCAGGTCGAGGTTGCTCAGCACGGGGACCTTGAAGGAGTCGCGACGGTACTCCTTGGTCACGTCCTGGAGCACGATCGAAGGTTCGCCCTTGGACATTCGCGGTCTCCGTCCATTCTCAACTATCGGCCCGTTCCCATCGCGGAGGGTACCGCAACACGGCACAGATGAACAGCCTCATCCGGTCGGACCGGGTGTGGCGATGAGGGATTCGCGTCCGCGGATCGGATCTTCTCGTCTTATTGTGAGACCCGCACGCCTTCGCCTTCCTGCAAGGTCTTCGCGGGGGCGAGCACGACCCGGTCGCCGGCGTCCAGGCCCTTCTCGACCCGCGCGAGGTCCTCGATCTTCTCGCCCAGCTCGACGGTGACCTTGCGGACGCTGTTGTCGCGGGTCACGAGCCGCCAGACGTAGGCCTTGCCCCCCTCCTCGACGATGGCGTCCTTGGGCACGAACAGGCGGGTCTTGCCGTCGTCGTTGGTCCGGGCCTTGTCGGGCAGGAAGTTGACTGTGGCGACCAGCTCCGGGAACAGGGCCTTGTCGGGGTCGCTGATCGCGACCTTGACCTTCACCGTGGCCCGTGCCCGGTCGCTCAGGGGGATGATCTGCCGGACCCGGCCCCGGTATCGCCGGTTCGGCGCGGCGTTCACGGCGACCTCCGCCGGCTGGCCGACGGCGATCCGGCTGAGCTGGCCCTCGGTCACGTCGGTCTCGACGTCCATCTGCTGGAGGTTGGCCAGGGTCACGATGTACGACCGGCCGATCGACAGGCCCGAGCCGAAGCCGCCGCCGGTGATCATCTCGCCCACCTCGGCCGGCTTCTCGACCACGGTGGCGTCGAACGGCGCGGTGATGTGCATGTTCCGGATCGATTCCTCGGTCTCGGAAATCATGGCCTTCTGGAACTCGGTCTGGGCGTGGAGGGCCTCGCCGCGAGCCTTGGCCATCTCGTAGGCGGCGATGGCCGACTCGGTCTCTTCCGGCGTGGCCATCATGCCCTTCTGGCTGAGCCGCTTGTTGCGGTCGGCCTTGCGGGCCTTGTCGGCCGAGTCCGCCTTGTTCTCCAGGACGTCGGCCTCGGCCTTCATCAACTGGGCCTTGCGCGAGCGGAGCTGGGCGAGCAGGTCATTGTGCTCGATGACGGCCAGGAGCTGCCCCTTGGTGACGGGCTGCCCTTCCTCGACCAGGATCTTCTCCAGCCGCCCGGGGATCTTGGCCCCGACCTGGGTCTGGTGCTGGCTCTTGAGGTAGCCCTTGGCGCTCAGGACCTTCTCGGCCTCACCGGCGGTCATGGCCTGGACCAGCCCGACCTGGACCTCGGGCTTGGACTTGATCGACTGCACCTGAAGGTAGGCGTAGTAGCCGCCATACGAGATGGCCGCCAGGGGCACCATCCAGAGGAAGAACGAGAAGATCCGCAGGAAGAACCCGCCGAGCCCCCGGCCGCCGCCCCCGCCTCGCTTCTTGAGCGGTGGGCGGCTGTGGCGGATCTTCATCGTCTCCGCGCGGCCGTTGCCGCGGTCGATCTTCAACGACGCCAGGTCGTCCCTCAAGCTCGTCGCCATGAGACCCGCCGCCTCCACCCCGACATCGGGGACGCTCGGACGTTCCATACAGGCCGCCGGGATTGCCCGGCTTGCCCAGCCGACACTCCCGGTAAAGATAACACAGGATTGATGATCGCGTCGACCGGAGTTGTTCGCGCACCGGGATCGCGGCGACCTCCAGAGTAGTCCCATCTAGCTTAGGCCAGGTTCGCCCCAGCGTCGAGGGTCCGAGGCTCAGCGATTGCCCGCCAGCGGTCCCCGATGCGGGAAATCATCTGGGCGGCGCCGGCGTCCTTGGTGGCCGTCTTGACCAGATGGCCCCGATTCTGGAGCGCCTTGACCACATCGTCCCCAACCGATTTCTCCAGGATCGCCGGCTCCAGCGACTCGACCTGTAGCCTGGGGGCCGACGCAGCCTCGATCGGGTCTCGGCCCTCGACCAGCACGGCGGCCGTCAGGTAGGCGACGTTGTTCACGATCGTACGAGCCCCCGCAGCCCCGACGGCAAGGACCGGCTTGCCATCGCGCAAGGCAATGACGGGGCACATATTGTGGAGGGGCCGCTTGCCCGGGGCGATCGAGTTCGCCCACCCCTTGCGGGGCTCGAATCGGCACATCCCGTGGCCCAGGACCACCCCCGTCCCCGGCACCATCACCATCGACCCGAAGCCGCCTCCGTGGGTCTGGGTCCAGGAGACCAGGTTCCCCTCGGAATCCGCCGCCGCAAGATGGACGGTCCCACGCAGCGGGTCGGGGGCGATCAGTCGGCCGGGTCCGGGCTTCGCGATCCCCGACTTCACGGCCAGGAGGAGCCGGTCGAGGTGGTCGTCCGAGAGTAAGGTCCGGGGATCGACCTTCATGAACGGTGCATCGGCCAGGGTGGTGAGCCGCTCCTCCCAGACCGCCTTCATGATTTCCAGGAGCACCTCGAACACCTCGGCCGACCCCGGGTCGCGGAGGCCGACCTGACGGCCCAGCCGGTCGAGCAGCGCCACGGCCTGAACCGAGGTGAGGCTCCCGGACGACGGCAAGGGGCAGGTCAGGGTCGCATCCCCCACCTTGACCGACATCGCCTCCTCGACCCGGACCCTGTATCCCGCCATGTCGGCCCGGGTCAGTATCCCCCCCGAGTGCCTGGATGTGGTCGGCGATCTTCCGCCCGATCTCTCCTTCGTAGAACGCCTTCGAACCGTCCCGCGAGATCATTTCCAGGGTGGCGGCGAGGTCGCCCATCGGGACGATCCTGGGGACGGACTTCCGATCCGGGGCGGGCTTCCTCTCGGACTCGGCCTTCATTGTCAGCCAGGTCAGGCCCTGGCCGGGGGTCAGCTCGACGCCTTCCCGGGCCTGTTCGAGCGCCGGCCCGATCACCTTGGCCAGGCTCAACTTGCCGCCGGTCGCGACCAGCGCGGCCAGCCCGGCCAGGACGCCGGGGACCCCGACCGACAGGGGGCCCTTCTTGTGGCGGTCGTCCGGGAGCTTGTAGTTGTTGGGGTCGCGGGTGGGGATGACCGGGAACATGCCGTCGCGGGCGGCGGCAGGCGCGGCGGTGTTGGCATCCAGGCCCAGGACTCGGCCGGTCTTGGCGTGGAAGGCGACCCCGGAGGCCCCGTAGCCGCCGATGCCGGTCCCGGCCGGGGCGATGACGGCCTCCATGAACCCGGCCGCGGCGGCGGCGTCGAAGGCATTCCCGCCTCGGGACAGGATCAGGGCCCCCGCGTCGGCCGCCGCCTGGTTGGCCGCGACGCAGACCGAGGCGCCGACGACGGTCTTCTTCACGGCGGTCCGGGGGCCTGGGGCATCGGAGTTCCTCGAACGTGTGTCACCGATCGGTCGCCTACGGAGTATCAGCCAAAGCTGAGGCTAGCAGGACGGTCGGGCCTCTCCTATGCCCTTGCGCCACGATCCGGCGTGCCCGACCCTCTTGCCCGCGTTGCCAGGACAGCCGGGTTTTTGTAACATCCTCTTGATGCGTCCGGGCATCATCCCCCGCTCGATCGCCCGGCCCGACAGGTCGGCTCCGAGGCGAGGCCGGGACGCGTCGGAATCGGGAGCGGCGCCCGTGTCGAGTTCCATGACCTCCGAGTCCGTCGACCGCATCGGCTCCTACCGGATCGTCCGCACGCTCCACCCGGGCGCCACCTGCCTGGTGATGGAGGTCGAGGACGTCGCCGGCCGCCGGTTCGCGCTCAAGCAGCTCCTCGCCTCGCGATGCGACGATCGGGCGGAGCGGAAGCTGTTCGACTTCGAGGCCCGCCTCGGCCAGCAGCTCCAGCACTCGAACCTGGTGCGGGTGACCGAGTACGTCCGGGACGAGGAGCAGCCCTACTTCGTCATGGACTTCTTCGCCGGGTACACCCTGCGGACGGCCATCGCCCAGCCGCAGAAGTATCCGATCGCCCGGGGCATGCTCCACCGCGTCCTCAACGGCGCGGCCAAGGGCCTGTCGTACATGCATGACCAGGGCTGGGTCCACCGCGATATCAAGCCCGAGAACATCTTGCTGAACCGGTCGGGCGAGGTCAAAGTGATCGACTACACGATCACGATGCGGCCCCGGTCGGCCCTCATGAAGATGTTCGGGGGCAAGCTCAAGCGTCAGGGGACGCCGAGCTACATGTCGCCCGAGCAGATTCGCTGCGAGTCGCCCGAGATCCCGGCCGATGTTTACAGCTTTGGGATCACCTGCTACGAAGCTGCCTCGGGGCGACCGCCGTTCCGGGCCAATTCGACGCAGGAACTCCTCACCAAGCACCTCCGCGAAGCCCCGGCTCCGCCCACGTTCCACAACCCCGACATCACCCCCGAATTCTCGGAATTGACGCTCCGGATGATCCGGAAGGACGCCAAGGATCGTCCGGCCGATCTCCACGAGTTCCTCCGGGAGTTCCGGCGCACCCGGATCTTCAAGAGCGACCCCACGCCCTCGGACTGAGTCCCAATGGCCAGGGGTCGCCCTTCCCATACAGGATCGAGAAGGGTCACGGCCCATGGCGACCGCCACCACGACGGCTACCGGCAATAGCAGCGAGTACCGCCTCCCCTTCGAAGAGCCGATCTACCAGCTCGAAGCCCGGCTCGCGGACATGGAGAAGACCTACGCCACCACCACCATGGACCAGGCGGCGGCGGCCGAATTCTCCGAGCAGATCCGCAAGCTCCGCAAGGAGTTGGTGGGTCTCAAGCGCCAGCGGTTCGCCAACCTCGAACCCTGGGAGAGCATCCAGGTCTCCCGGCACAAGAACCGCCCCCAGACCCGCGACTACCTGGAGCTGGTCTTCGAGCGTTTCATCGAGCTCCACGGCGACCGCGCCATCGGCGACGACGGGGCCATCGTGACCGGCCTGGCCCACATCGGGGACGAGAAGGTCGTCTTCATCGGCCACCAGAAGGGCAAGAACCTGGCCGAGCGGACCGCCTGCAACTTCGGCTGCGCCCACCCCGAAGGCTACCGCAAGGCCTTGCTCCGCATGAAGATGGCCGCGAAGTTCGGCCTGCCCATCATCACCCTGATCGACACCCCCGGCGCCTATCCGGGGATCGCCGCCGAGGAGCGAGGCCAGGCCCTCATCATCGCCGAGTCGATCATGGCCATGAGCCAGATCAACACCCCGATCATCTGCGTGGTGATCGGCGAGGGCGGGTCCGGCGGTGCGCTGGGGATCGGCGTCGGCGACCGCGTGGCCATGCTGGAGCACGCCTACTACTCGGTCATCAGCCCGGAGGGCTGCGCGACGATCCTCTGGAAGGGGGCCGAGCACTGGCCCAGGGCGGCGGCGGCCCTGAAGATGACCGCCAAGGAAGTCCTCGGCCTGGGGATCATCGACGAGGTCATCCCCGAGCCGCTCGGCGGGGCGCATCGCGACCACCGAGGTGCGGCGTCGGCCCTCAAGTCGTATTTGCTCAAGTCGTTGCGGGAGCTGAAGGACCTGCCGAAGGAGACCCTGCTCCAGCGGCGGTACGACAAGTTCCGCAAGATCGGGGTCTACTCCGGCGGCTGACGCCCGTTCGGGCGGCCTTTCTTTTCGAGGGCGGCGGGCCGACAATGGAATGGTCGGGTGCCGCCCGCCGGGGTCCTGCTCGCGGGGCCCCGGGGACGCGAGTCGCGAAGGAGTCTCGTCGGATGGCCGTCGCCCCCACCGCCCCCGCGTCCCCGCCGCCGCCGTCAGCGAGCCTCGCCTCGTCGACGACCCTGCGCGCCCTCCAGCCGGCCCCGCCGCTTTCGCCGGTCGAGCGCCTGGGCGAGCACGTCTTCGACATCATCGTCGAGGTCGGCGGCCTGGCCCAGTTCGTCCTGCTCACCTTTGGCTGGATGTTCCGGAAACGGCCCCACTGGTCGAACCTGGTCCCGAACTTCTACTCCATCGGGGTCTCCAGCGTCCCGGTCGTCGCCATAACCGGGACGTTCATCGGCATGGTCCTGGCCGTCCAGGCCTACAGCCAGTTCGAGATGATGGGCCTCGCCACCCGGCTCGGGTCGGTCATCAACATCTCTCTGGTGAAAGAGTTGGGGCCCGTGCTCGCGGCGACCATGCTCGCCGGCCGGGTCGGCTCGTCGATGGCCGCCGAACTCGGCACGATGCGGGTCACCGAGCAGATCGACGCGCTGGAGGCCCTGGGGACCAACCCGATCTACTACCTGGTCGTCCCCCGGTTCCTGGCCTGCTTCCTCCTGATCCCCCTCTTGACCCTGATGGCCGACTTCATGGGGGTCATCGGCGGGGCGGTGGTCAGCACCCAGCTCCTGGGGGTCGATTCGTACCATTACTGGTACCACTCCCGGAATTACGTCGGCGGCCTGGACCTCTTCGCGGGGGTCTTCAAGAGCTTCTTCTTCGGCTCGGCCATCGCCCTCGTCAGTTGCCACCGGGGGTTCCACTCCAAGGCCGGGGCCGAGGGCGTCGGCCTGGCCGCCACCGAGGCGTTCGTCTACTCGTTCATCGGGATCCTGTTCCTGGACTTCGTGATCGGGATCGGCTGGAACACCCTCTATTACGCCATCTGGCCCGAAACGGGTGGCCTCCTATGAGCGTCGACCTCGATCCGGCCCAGCCGTCGCCGGCGGCCCAGCCCAGCATCGCCCGTCCGATCGTGGAACTCCGCGACGTGACCATGCGGTTCCGGAACCAGACGGTCCTACGCCACTTGAACCTGAAGATCGAGAAGGGCCAGACCCTCTGCGTGATCGGGGAGTCCGGCTGCGGCAAGACGGTCCTCCTGAAGCTCATCATCGGCCTGCTGCGGCCGACCTCGGGCACCGTCTACTTCGACGGCCGGGACCTCTCGACCCTCTCGGAGCGGGAACTGACGAAGGCCCGCCTCCGGTTCGGGTTCCTGTTCCAGATGGCCGCCCTGTTCGACAGTTTGACGATTTACGACAACGTGGCCTTCGGGTTGCGGGAGCACAAGCTGGCCGACGAGAAGTCGATCGCCCGGATCGTGCAGGACCGGATCAAGGAGGTCGGGCTCCCCCCCGGACTGGAGCACAAGAAGCCGGCGGAACTCTCGGGCGGCCAGAGGAAGCGGGTCGGGCTGGCGAGGGCCCTCGCCCTCAACCCAGAAGTGATGCTCTATGACGAGCCGACGACGGGCCTCGACCCGATCATGAGCGACGTCATCAACGAGTTGATCCTCCGGACCCAGAAGACCCAGAAGGCGACCGGGATCGTGGTCACGCACGACATGAAGACCGTCGTGAAGGTGGCCGACCGGGTCGTGATGCTCTATCCCCTGGCCCGCCTGCCGCAGGACCAGCCGCAGATGATCTATGACGGACCGCCGGAGGCCCTGGAGGAGTTCCACGACCCCCGGGTCACCCAGTTCGTCCGGGGCGAGGCGGGCGAGCGGCTGCTCGAACTGCAGCAGAATCGGGACGACCGCACCTAGTTCGGCTTCAGAGGGGGATCGTCGACGGCCGAAAAATCGGGAGTCGCCGCCACCCGGGCGGTACCACGCCCGGGGGTCGCCCAGAGGGTCGCCATGAACGAACGTGTCATGCAATTCCGGATCGGCATGTTCGTCATCGTGGCGGGCCTCGTCCTGACCATGCTGATCGTCTGGTTCGGCGAGATGCCCTCGCTCTTCCGCGACCACGTTTTCGTCAAGGTCCGCTATCCCGACGCTCCAGGCGTCAGCGAAGGGATCCCCGTCCGCAAGTCCGGAATCCGGGTTGGAGAGGTCTTCTCGATCGAGATGGACGAGCGCGACGGCCAGCCCGACAGCGTCGTGGTCATCCTCTCCCTCGAACGCAAGTACAAGGTGCGCAAGGACTCCGTCGCCCGGCTCAGCCGATCCCTGATCGGCGACGTCGCGGTAGACCTCTCCCCCGGGAACAGCCGGGAGATTGTCGAGGCCGGAACGTCCCCGACCACCGCCGCCGAGATCAAGGGTGAGGTCGCGGCCGACCCGGCCAAGGCCCTCGCCGCGGCCTCATCCGCGTTCGAACGGGTCGGCGGCACGCTGGCCTCGATCGAGGACGCCGCCAAGGGTTTCACCGGCCTGACCAAGAAGGCCGAGAAGATCGACGAGTTCCTGGCCACATGGCAGAAGACCGGCCAGAACCTCTCGGACACCGCCGCCAGCATTAAGGGCGTGCTCAAATCCAGCGAGACCGACATCGGGCCGACCATCACCAATCTGCGGCAGGTGTCGGAGAAGCTCAACAAGACCCTCGACCAGCCGACCCTGGATAATGCCAAGACGACCATCGACCGGCTTTCGTCGGCCTCGGCCAAGCTCGACGCCGCGCTGACCGACATCAAGCCCGTCCTGGCCGACCTGGGGGCCTCGGTGACCACCATGCCGACCACCAACCTCGGCCAGACGGTCTTCCGCGTGAACCGGATCAGCTACGACATCGGCCTCCTGACCAAGGCCCTCAACGACGGCCGCGGCGGCCTGAACGCCAACGGCACCATCCAGCGCCTGCTGACCCACCCCGAGCTTTACGACCAATTCAGCAAGATGGCGGCCTCGGCCAACGAGGTCCTGAACTCCGCCAAGCCCGCCATCGGCTCCTTCCGTATCTTCGCCGAGAAGCTCGCCCGCGACCCCTCCGCGCTGACCCGCGGCGCGCTGCAGAGGTAACCCCTTTCGGAGTGCGGCAGTTCCGCTCCAGCACTCGTAGGGGGCCATGTGGGATCTGCCGGATCGAGCCCGTACAATCTGTTCCGGAGATCCCGCGGACAGGCCGCCAGGATCCTGCCCGAAGTTCCTGAATGACCCAGACATCATTGCCCATGGGCGACCTGCCGCCGGTCCTGCTGCGGTTCATCCCCTGGGTCTGGGCGACCGCGTTTGCGGTCACGATCCTGGCCCTCCCCTTCCGTGCGGACCTGATCGATCAGTGCCTCCTGATGGTATACGTCGTCGGCTTCGCGACCCTCGCCAGGGGCATCCGGGTCACATCGGGGACCGCGCTGGGGCCGGTATTCCTCTGGGGTTCGCTGGCCCTGGTCCTGGCGATCGCATCGACCTGGCTCGGGCAGAGCGAGTCTCCGCAGAGTGGCCGACCGCTGGCGGGGACGCTGATCTACCTGGCCACTCTGGCCGCGCTCGCCGCGCTCCTCACGGTCCTGAATGCCCGGTCGCCCGGCTCCGGGGCCTGGGCGATCCTGATGGGGCTTCTGGTGCTGGTCTTCCTCGTGCCCTGGCTCGAAGGGGGGGGGCTCGCCCGGGGGACCAACGGGCTGGGCCGGCTGCGGCTGGATAACCCCTGGACGATCTTCTACGGGCTGATCGTCCTGGCCGGGGTCACGAACTTCCTTCCGACCCGGCATGCCCGGGGCGCGATCTTCGCCGGCCTGGCCCTGATTCTGGAGTACGTCGCCCTGACCCACGCGGGATGGTCGCCCGAGACTCGCTCGATGATGTGGCGAGCCGTGGCCTGGGCCTGGGCGGTGGCCCTCATGGCGGCCTACTTCCCGGCCGAGACCCGTCGGACGGGCCAGCCGGCGCTCACCCACCTCTGGCTCTGGTTCCGCGACCGCTGGGGGGTGGTCTGGGGCCTGCGGATCCTGGAACGGTTCAACAAGTCGGCCGAGTCGATGGGCTGGAACTTCCGGCTGGGCTGGGACGGGCCGGTTGCGATCCTGGCGGGGGAGGTGCCGGAGATTCCCGACGCTGCGGGGAAGGTGCTGGCGGGGTTGCTGAGGCGGTTCGCGGACGCCGAAACGCTCGACCGCGTGCTCGCACAAGGGGCCCCTTGCGAACCGACCGGCCAGCCCGGATCATAAGGCCCAACGACCCGATGGTTTGAGGAGGGGGCGACGTGGACCGCAGTGGCTCGTACCGCACCGCATCGCTGGTGATCCTCGCGGTCCTGAGTTCCATCGCGGCCATCTATTTCCTCAAGCCGATCCTGGTCCCGATCACCGTTGCCCTGCTGATCTCGTGCATGCTCTCGCCCGCGACGGCCTTCCTGCGGCGGGTCCTGCCGTTGGGCCAGACCGGGGCGTCGGTCGTCGGGTTCCTGCTGACGGTCCTGTTCGGGCTCTACGTCGTCAGCCTCACCGCCGAGACCCTGATCCAGGCGACCTCCAGCCTGCCTTCGGAGATCGAGTCGCTGGCCCAGCAGCTCAGCGGGCGGATGTCGCAGGCGATCAAGAACAACCCCAAGCTGGGGCTGGTCCTCCCCGACCCCGACACCATCAACCGCCTCGGCGACCGCAACCGCGAGCTGCTGAATGAGCAGCTCCGCTACGGCCTGGCCGAACTGACCGGCGGCCTGGCGCAGGGGTTCGTGATCCTGGTCCTAGTGCTGTTCCTGCTGTCCGAGAGCGACATGCTGACGCCGAAGGTCATCCGGTTCTTCGCCCGGAGCCCGCGCGACGCCGTCGCCTCGCAGCAGGCCATCCGCGACCTGACCAAGCAGATCCGCGCCTACCTGATCGCCCGGACCCTCATCAACCTGGCGCTGGGGATGGTCCTGGCCCTCTGCCTCTGGAAGATGCGGGTCCGCTACCCGTTTGTCCTCGGGCTGTTCGCCGCCGTGGCCAACTTCGTGCCCTACGTCGGCCAGATGCTCGGCGGCGCCCTGCCCGCCCTGGTGACCCTGGCCCAGTACGAGTCCGTGGGCGATGCCCTGATCGTGGCCTCGATCTACCTGGGGATCATCACGGTCGAGAGCTACATCGTGACCCCCTACATCCTGGGCCGGTCGCTCGACCTCAACGGCACGGTCATCATCATCGCCTGCCTATTCTGGGGCTTCCTCTGGGGACTCATCGGCCTGGTCCTGGCCATGCCCTTCACCGTCTGCATGAAGCTGATCTTCCAGTCCGTCCCCGAGCTGCACCGCTGGGCCGACCTGATGAGCCAGAACTGGACCCCGCCCCCGGCCCCCGTGCGGAAGTACGTCCCCGACGTCGACGACGAGGGGGATTCGGAGGTCCCGCCCTAGACCTCCCCCCCGGAGTGCGGAAGCTCGCTTCCGCTTGGTTCCCGCGGAGCTTGCTCTGCGTGTATGGACGAAGCCCGAACCTTCGATCGGACGTATTTTCTCCGGAGCAAGCTCCCGCACGGCTGGAGCGGAAGCAAGCTTCCGCACTCCGGGTAGGCGACCTGTCGGGGGCGACTACAACCTCAAAAGCCTCTCCGCTCCCGTTCCTCCGCGAGAGATTCCCATGCCGGTCCAGGTTGGTGACGTGGCCCCCGATTTCGCATTGGTCGACACCGATGGGCGGACCGTCCGGCTGTCGGACTATCGGGGCAGGTCGAGCGTCGTGCTGTTCTTCTACCCCAAGGACAACTCCCCCGCCTGCTCGGCCGAGGCGTGCACGTTCCGCGACTCGTATCAGGACTTCGTCGAAGCCGGTGCCGAGGTCTTCGGCATCAGCCAGGACGATGAGGCCGAACACCGCAAGTTCACGACCCGCTTCGGCCTGCCGTTTAAGCTGCTGGTCGACCCGAAGGGCCAGACCCGCAAGGCCTACGGGGTCCCGAAGACCCTGGGGCTGATCCCCGGCCGGGTGACATATGTGGTCGATCCCGAGGGCGTCGTCCGGCACATCTTCAACTCCCAGTTCCAGCTGGCGAAGCATGTGGCCGAGGCGCTCGGCGTGCTGGCCAGGATCAAGGCCGGCCAGGCCGTCTGAGCCGGGAGACTGAGGATGCCCGACTCCCCGATCCGCCTGACTCAGTTCGCCAAGCGGGCCGGCTGCGCGGCCAAGCAGCCGATGGACTACCTGCTCCCCCTGCTCGGCTCGCTGCCCCCCATCGTGGATCCGAACGTCCTGGTCGGCAACAACACGGCCGACGACGCCGCCATCTACCGGCTGTCGGACGACCTCGCCCTGGTCCTGACCACCGATTTCTTCACGCCGATCGTCGACTCCCCTTACGACTTCGGGGCCATCGCCGCCACCAATGCACTGAGCGACGTCTATGCCATGGCCGGGGAGCCGGTGGCGGCCCTGAGCATCGTCGGCTTCCCCGACGCCGCCCTACCCCCCGAAGTCCTGGTCGAGATCCTCCGGGGGGCTTCCGAGAAGGCCAGCGAGGCGGGCATCGCCATCGTCGGCGGCCACACGATCAAGGCCGAGGAGCCGATCTTCGGGCTCGCCGTCGTCGGCAAGGTCCACCCCGGCCGCTACCTCTCCAATGCGGGAGCCCGCCCAGGCGACACGCTCATCCTGACGAAGCCCCTCGGCCTGGGGATCATCACCACAGCCGCCAAGCGCGGGGAGGACGACCTCAGGGCCATCGCCGAGGCCATCCGGGTGATGACCACCCTGAACCGCGCCGGGGCCGAGGTCCTGGGACCGTCCGGCACCCACGCCCTGACCGACATCACCGGCTTCGGCCTGCTGGGTCACCTGAGGAACATCGTGGCCGCGAGCAAGGTCGGCGCGCGGGTCCGGGCCGGGGCGGTGCCGATCCTCGACGCCGCCCGCACCTACGTCGCGCGGGGGCTCGCCCCCGGTGGCACCCACGGGAATCGCAACGCATTGCGGCAAATCGTCCGATATGAGGAAGGGGTCGGCGAGGAGGTGCAACTCCTCCTCTGCGACGCCCAGACCTCCGGCGGCCTGCTCGCAGCCGTGGATCCGGATCAGGCCGACGAACTGCTCGGCCAACTCCGGACCCGAGGGCTGGCCGACGCCGCCATCATCGGCGAGATCGTCGAGGGCGAGCCCGGCATCACCGTGCAACCTTGATCCGACGCAAACCGAACGGAGCCAGACTGATGGGAACCGGCGACACGACGAGGCGGAACTTCTTGGAGACCCTCGGGGCGGGCGCGACGCTCGGGCTGTCCGGCCTGGCCGTGGGCTCGACCGTCCCCGCCGCCGCCTCGGCCCTGGCCCCGGTCGCCGCCCCCCGGAAGAAGATCGCCGTCCTGGCCACGGTCTATCACTACCTCTCCCACGCCTACCACATCGTCGGCCGATTCCTCGACGGCTTCGACCTTTACGACGGCGAAGGGCTCCACAAGCCCGACTTCGACGTGGTCAGCATCTTCATCGAGCAGACCCCCGAGCCCGCCGACCTCGGAAAGGCCACCGCCGCGCGACACGGGGTGAAGGTCTGCCCGACCATCGAGGAGGCTCTGACCCTCGGCACCGGCAAGCTGGCCGTCGACGCCGTCCTGATCATCGCCGAGCACGGCGAGTACCCCAACAACGCCAAGCTCCAGAAGCTCTACCCCCGGGGCAAGTATTTCCGGGAGGTCGTCGAGGTCTTCAAGAAGTCCGGCCGGTCGGTCCCCGTCTTCAACGACAAACACCTGTCGTACGACCGCCGCGAAGCCCAGACCATGGTCGACACGGCGAAGGAGCTGAAAATCCCCTTCATGGCCGGCTCCAGCCTGCCCGTCACCTGGCGGCTGCCGGCCGTCGAGGTCCCCAAGGGGCTGACCTGGAAGTCGGCCCTCGTGGTCAGTCGTGGGGAGATCGAGATCTTCGGCTTCCACGCGCTGGAAACCCTCCAGTGCTGGGTCGAGCGTCGCGAACGCAAGGGGAAGCCCCAGGGAGTCAAGGCCGTAACCTGCCTCCAGGGCGATGCCGTCTGGGAGGCGGGTGACGCCGGCAAGTGGTCGAAGGACTTGCTGGAACCGGCTTTGGGTCGCAGCCATACCCGGAACGTGGGCGACATCAAGGAAAACACCCGGCACTTCGTTCCCCCGCCCGGCAACCGGCCCACCTTCCTCCGGACCCCCCTGGCCTTCCTCGTCGAGTACGCCGACGGCTTCAACGCCGGGGTGTTGATTGCCAACGGCCACGTGGACGACACCACCATCGCTGCCCGGCTCGACCGGGCCGTCGACCCGGTGGCCTCGACCCTCGTGTACCTGCCCGCGCCCCCGGGTGCCAACTTCTTCCACCCGCTCACGTTGCGGATCGAGGAGTTCTTCCGGACCGGCGTCCCCCCGTACCCGGTCGAGCGGACCCTGCTGACCGGCGGGATCCTCGACGCCGCCCTCGACAGTTTCGTCGCCAAGGGCAAACGGGTCGAGACGCCCGAACTGGCCTCGATCGATTACGAGGCCCCCGAGGACTCGGGCTTCATCCGGACGCCCATCGCACGCCCGTGAACGGGACCGCCCGAAACGGCACCGTTCGGCCCCGGAATGGGGCCAAGCGATTGCCTCGCTTGATTTTCCGGCCGGTCGGGGCTAGAGTTCCCCGGCCGATTGGCTGAGGTCCGTCGAGGGAGTCCTCCGGGGCGCCCGCTCCAGGGAAGGAGTTCGCAAGATGCCCAGTCGCTTCTGGATCGTGGCCCTGAGTCTCTGGCCCGGCCTGCCGCAGATCTGGTCGGGCCAGGAGGTCCTGGGCCTGTTCCTCGCGGCGGGGTTCGCCGCCTGCCTCAACCTGGCCATCGTCTCCAACACCATCTGGACCGAGGCCTTCCCCGCCGGTGCCGGCTCGATGTTCGCCACGCTCGCCGTGGCTTGCTGGCTGGGGGGCGTGGCCTATACTTCCTGGTGGGTCTGGCGATGCCACCCCGAGCGGTTCCGGGTCGAGATCGACCGGCTCTTCCGGGAGGCGAGCGAGGCCTACCTCCAGGGACGTTGGAACGAGGCCCGGCGTCGGTTCGAGGCCATCCTGGCGATGGACGACACCGACGCCGACGTCCTGATGCAGCTCGGAACGCTGTATGTGCGCACCGAGCAGCACGGCCTGGCGAGGCGGGCGTTTCGTCAGTGTTTGGAATTGGAGGGGGGCGAGAAATGGCGCTGGGAGATTGCGCAGGCCATGGGCCGGATCGGCCAGGCCTGAGCGAACCCGGCCCCAGCCGGATGGATCTAACTCCAGGCGACCCGGTCGTTTCGGTCGGGTCTGATTTGTGGCGAGGATGTCGCGGTTGGGCGCAAACGGAGGAGGAGTGTCGGTCGGCAGGGTCGATGGTTCCTTGCCTTTCGCGCGGGACTTCTCGAAAATTGCCGAGGACCGGTGAACGAGCCGGGTGGGATCCGCGTAGAATCCTATTGGGCAACCGCGATCCGGCCCGCTCGCCTTCCACGTCGTGAGTTGAAGAGCCGAAGCGTTACGATCGTGAACGTCCCAGGCCGGGTGAGTGGCCCGGCCGAATCGTCGGAGTCGACCGAATGTTTGAGCGCTTCACCGATCGTGCCCGGAAGGTGATGCAACTGGCCAATCAAGAGGCGCAGCGCTTCAACCACGAGTACGTCGGGACGGAACACGTCTTGCTGGGCCTCGTCAAGGAAGGCAGCGGGGTCGCGGCGAACGTCCTCAAGAACCTCGACGTGGATCTTCGCAAGATCCGGGTCGAGGTCGAGAAGATCGTGCAATCGGGCCCCGACATGGTGACGATGGGGAAGCTCCCCCAGACCCCTCGCGCCAAGAAGGTGATCGAGTACGCCATCGAGGAAGCCCGCAACCTCAACCATAATTACGTGGGGACGGAACACCTGCTGCTCGGCCTGTTGCGCGAGCAGGAGGGCGTGGCGGCGCAGGTTCTGATGAACCTGAACCTGAAGCTGGAAGAAGTGCGCGAGGAGGTGCTCAACTTGCTCGGTCACGGGATGGAGGCCGGCGGCGAAGGTGAACGCGCCGCCGCGAAGGGGGGTAAGTCCAAGACCCCGGCCTTGGACAGCTTCGGTCGCGACCTGACCGACCTGGCTCGGCAATCCAAGCTGGACCCGGTGATCGGCCGCCAAAACGAAATCGAGCGCGTCGTCCAGATCCTGTCGCGACGCCAGAAGAATAACCCGGTCCTCCTCGGCGAGGCCGGCGTCGGCAAGACCGCGATCGTCGAGGGCCTGGCCCAGATGATCGTCGACGGGAACGTCCCCGAGCTGCTCCGCGACCGCCGCATCGTCGTGCTCGACCTCGCCATGATGGTCGCCGGCACGAAGTATCGCGGCCAGTTCGAGGAACGCATCAAGGCGGTCATGAACGAGGTCCGACGGGCCAAGAACACGATCCTCTTCATCGACGAGCTCCACACGCTCGTGGGTGCCGGCGGCGCCGAGGGCGCCATCGACGCCTCGAACGTGCTCAAGCCGGCCCTCGCCCGCGGCGAGGTCCAGTGCATCGGCGCCACCACCCTCGACGAGTACCGCAAGTACATCGAGAAGGACAGCGCCCTGGAACGCCGGTTCCAGATGATCATGGTCGAGCCCCCCTCGAAGACCGAGGCGCTGGAGATCCTCCGGGGCCTCCGCGACCGGTACGAGGCGCACCACCGGGTCCAGATCACCGACGAGGCCCTCGAGGCCGCAATCGAGCTCTCCGACCGGTACATCACCGGCCGCTGCCTGCCCGACAAGGCCATCGACGTCATCGACGAGGCCGGCGCCCGCGTCCGCCTCAAGGCCATGACCCGGCCGCCCGACCTCAAGGAGCTCGACGAGCAGATCGAACGCCTGAACACCGACAAGGAAGAAGCGGTCGCGAATCAGGACTTCGAACGCGCCGCCGCCCTCCGGGATCAGGCCGACAAGCTCAAGAAGAAGAAGGAAACGATCAACCGCGAGTGGCGCGAGCGCTCCAAGGAAGTCGACGGCACGGTCGACGGCGAGGTCATCGCCGAGGTCGTGAGCAAGATGACCGGCATCCCCCTCACCCGGCTCGAGGCGGAAGAGACCGCCCGGCTGGTCAATATGGAGGAGGAGCTCAAGAAGAAGGTCATCTCGCAGGCCGAGGCGATCAAGCGGATCAGCCAGGCCGTCCGCCGCTCCCGCGCGGGCCTCAAGGACCCCAAGCGGCCGATCGGCTGCTTCATCTTCGCCGGACCCACCGGCGTCGGCAAAACCCTGCTCGCCAAGAGCCTGGCCGAATTCATGTTCGGCGACTCCGACGCGTTGATCCAGATCGACATGTCGGAATACATGGAAAAGCACAACGTCTCGCGGCTCATCGGCGCCCCCCCGGGCTACGTGGGCTACGAGGAGGGCGGCCAGCTCACCGAGAAGATCCGCCGGCGCCCCTACGCCGTCGTCCTCCTCGACGAGATCGAGAAGGCCCACCCCGACGTCTACAACATGCTCCTCCAGATCATGGAGGAAGGCCGGCTGACCGACAGCTTCGGCCGCAACGTCGACTTCAAGAACACGATCATCATCATGACGACCAACGCCGGCGCGGAAACCTCCGCGGGGGGCCAGTTCGGCTTCCCCGGGAGCCGCGACGACTCCAAGTCGTATGAAAAGATGAAAGAGAACTTCATGGGCTCGATCGAGCGGTTCTTCCGCCCCGAGTTCCTGAACCGGCTCGACGACGTGATCGTGTTCCACAGCCTCAACCGCGAGAACCTCAAGCAGATCATCGACATCGAACTGGCGAAGGTCCGCGCCCGGCTCCGCGACCGCGGGCTAGAGCTGAACCTCACCGCCGAGGCCGAGGCGTACCTCATCGACAAGGGGTTCAACCCCGAGTACGGTGCCCGCCCGCTCCGCCGCTCGATCGAGAACCTGATCGAGGACCCGCTCGCCGAGGACATCCTCAGCGGCAAGTACAAGGGCAAGGACACCGTCATGCTCCGCGTCGAGGGCGTCGATCGCGAGCGCAAGCTCGTCTTCGAGGGCACGACGAAGGAAGAACTCGCCGCCGCCACCGCCTCGGCGTCCTGAACCGACCGCCGAAACGGATCGTCACATCGTGATACGCCGGGCCGATCCCCATCGGCCCGGCGTTTTTCGTCGGGTGGGGTGGCCGCGTCTTCGCGGCCTCCGCACCATTCTTGCCGCCTGACGGGCTTGATCCCGTTAGCGGTGCGGAGCCACGCCCTACCCCTTCTCCACCCGGCAAACGAACACCTTCGCCTCGTGGATCGTCACATTCGGATCCCCCACGAGCGCGGCCAGGTCGTTCACGACGTCCCCCGTCACGACGCCCTTGTACCCCCAGTGCCAGGGCATGCCGACGTGATGGATCGCTTTCCCATCGATCAAGAACGGCCGCACCCTGCGCGTCACCAGGGCCTTGGCCTTGATCGCCGCCCTCGGCGAGATCACCCGCACCCAGCCGAGGTTCTCCACCCCCACCTCCGACGCATGCTCCGGGCTGATCTCGACGAACAGCTCCGGCTGGAGTGCCGACAACCAGGGCAGCCACCGGCTCATCGACCCGCTGAGGTGGTGTTCCGTGAGCCGATAAGTGGAAAGCACGCACGGATATTCATCCGAGCCCCTCTTCGCGTACGGGTTGCCGGCGACCGGATAGACCTTCACCACCGGGTTCACCGGCTGGTCGGGGTAGAGGATGTTCCCGACCGGCGACTCGAACGGCTCATAATGCGTCGGTAGGGGCCCGTCCACGAGCCCGCTGGGGGCGAACAGCCACCCCTTGCCGTCCCCCTTCATCATGAACGGCGAGGCCCCGTCGTGGAAGTCGAGCCCCAGGCCGTCCGGCTTCGCCTTCGCCGTGGGCGGCTTGGTCAGCGGGAAGTCGGGCACGTCCAGGCCGACCCATCGGCCCTTGATCATCTTCTTCGGATCCGCCGGGTCCGGACCGACGGCCTCGGGATCCCAGTAGAGATACCCCTTCTGGCCGTTGCCGTGCCTGCGGGCGAGCCGGGCCTCCTTCGGCCACGGATTGCCCGACGGATCGGCGGCCGCGCGGTTGTACATGATTCGACGGTTCGACGGCCAGGCGAAGCCCCAGCCCAGCGACACCCAGTTGTCTCCCTTCCGGTTCGCCGCGAAGTTGTGGCCGTCGGGCTCCTGCGGCGTCGGGGCATAGATCCCGCTGTAAATCCAGACGCCGCAGGCCGTCGTGCCGTCATCCTTCAGGTCGCCGAACCCCCGCACCGGCTTGCCCGTCCGGAGGTCGACGCCGTTCATCTCCTTGAGGATCTTTGCCGCCGACGGCTCGTCTTCGATCCGCGAATCGGCATTCTCCTCCGGATCGACATAATCCCATGTCAGCGCCTGGATCGGACGGTCTCGCTCCAGGGTGCTGCCGGCATAGAGCGTCTTGAGCCGCCGCATCAGGTGGTAAGTGAACCAGATGTCCGACCGAGCGTCGCCCGGCGGGTCGACGGCCCTGTCGTGCCACTGGATCAACCGTTGTGTATTCGTGTACGTCCCGTCCATCTCGGGCGTGGCCGCGGCCGGGAGCAGGAAGACCTCGGTGCCGATCTCCCCCGGCGTCAATTCCCCGCGATGGACCTCGGGGCTGTCCTTCCAGAATGTCGTCGTCTCGGTCTCGTACAGGTCGCGGACGACCATCCAGTCGAGTTTGGCCAGGGCCCGCCTCTGGTATCCCGCATTCTGGCCGCCGACCGCCGGGTTCTGGCCCATCGCCAGGAATCCCTTGATCTTGCCGTCGGCCATCGCCACGAACATCGGCATGTGCGAATGGTCGCCCACATTACGCGGGAGCCATCCGAATCCGTAATCATTTTCCTTCGTCGCCGCGTCCCCGAACCACGCCTTGAGCAGCGACACGATGAACTTCGGAAAATGGACCCAGTAGCTCGTCGGCGAAATTTCGGTCTTGATGTAGTCCGCCAGCGTCCCGTGCGATTTCAGGGCACTCGGTGTATTCAGGTAGCCCGGCAGGAGGTTGTACAGGGTCGGCACGTCGGTCGATCCCTGGATCGACGCATGCCCGCGCAAGGCCATGATCCCGCCGCCGGGACGGCCGATGTTCCCCAGCAGCAGTTGCAGGATTGAAGCAGCCCGGATGATCTGCACGCCCGTCGTGTGCTGGGTCCAGCCGACCGCGTAGCAGATCGCCGCCGTCCGGTCGGGGCCCGACGACTCGATGAGCGTCTTCGCCACCTTCTCGAACAGCCCCTTGGGCGTGCCGCAGGCCCGCTCGACCATCTCCGGGGTGTATCGCTCGTAGTGCCGCCGCAGGATCTGGAACACGCAGCGCGGGTCCTTCAGCGTCGGGTCCGTCCTCGGCGGCCTCGTCAGTTGCCCGCCCTGCGCGCTGAAAGTCGAGGCCTCGTTCGTCTCGACCTTCGGTTGATTGCCGGGCCGCGCATTCGGCTCGGAGTCGTACCGCCACGAGGCCGGGTCGTAGCTGCGGCTGCCGGGCTGGAAGCCCGAGAAGAGGCCGGCGAGATCCTCGGTATCCTGGTAATCCTCGTGGATCAACGTCGCTGCATTCGTGTAGTTGACCACGTAATCGCGGAAGTAACCCTCATTCTCTAGCACATAACGAATCAAGCCGCCGAGGAAGACGATGTCGGTCCCGGCGCGCAGGGGGGCGTGCAGGTCGGCCATCGCCGAGGTTCGGGTGAACCGGGGGTCGACGTGGAGGATCTTCGCCCCCTTGAGCTTGGCCTCCATCACGAACCGGAAGCCGACGGGATGGCACTCGGCCATGTTCGACCCCATGATCAGGATCGCGTCGGCGAACTGCAAGTCGGCGAGCGTGGTGGTCGCGCCGCCTCGACCGAGCGAAGTGCCCAGACCGGGCACGGTGGCCGAGTGTCAGATCCGGGCTTGATTTTCGAGCCAGATCAACCCGAGGGCCCGCCATGCTTTCAGATGGACATAGTTCCACTCATTGTCCATCGTCGCTCCGCCGAGCGAGGCGATGGTCGAGCAGTGGTTGACCTTCGCGGCATGGGCCTTTCCGGTGGAATCGATGCCGTTCCAGGTCTCGGTCCAGTTCCCGTCGCGGGTGTCCTTGATCCGCAGGGCGATCTGATCCATCGCCCAGTCGAGGTCCTTCTCGACCCACTCCTTCGAGAAGGGGGCCCGGTACTTGACCTTCGTGAGCCGGTTCTCGTTGACCGCGAGTTGGAACGTGGCCGAGCCTTTTGGGCAGAGAGTCCCCGCGCTGATGGGGCTGTCGGGGTTGCCCTCGATGTTGACGATCTTGCCGTCGCGGACGCTCACGATCTGCCCGCATCCCACCGCGCAGTAGGGGCAGACGCTCGCATATTCCTTGGCCCCCTTGAGCCGGCTCCTGAGCGGGCCGACCGAGGCCCGGGCAGCCTGCAAGTTCAGGCCGAGCCCGGCGAGCGAGCCGGCCGCGGCGCCAGACTTCAAGAATGCCCGGCGATTCGAGGTGGAGGGCGACGTGTCCATTTGCGAATGCCTCGGGGCCAAGTTCCGTCCGCGTCCTATTATGCGAGACCCATGAATTCCACGCCAGCGGTCGCCAGCGAACTGCAACGGATGGCGATAACGGCTAGAATCGAGATCACAAGGGAGACCCAGCCGTGGCCGAAGACCTGACCGACCCCCGCCAAAAAGGCTTCCGCAGCCGTTCGAGCGTGGCCATTGTCCAGCGCTGGATCGATGACCATATCCGGCCGCTCGACGCCGAAGCGATCCAACTCCTTGAAGCGGCCGGCCGCGTCCTGGCGGAGGACGTCGTGGCGGGGTTCGACATCCCCGGCTTCGACCGCGCGGCGATGGACGGCTACGCGATCCGGGGCGAGGACAGCTTCGGGGCCGACGGCTATTCGCCTCTGACCTTGCGGGTCGTCGGGCGGTCGCGACCTGGGTCCCCCTGCAGGGCGACCGTGGGGCCTGGCGAGGCGGTCGAGATCGCCACCGGAGCCCCGATCCCGAGCGGGGCGGACGCGGTGGCGAGGGTTGAGGGGACTCGGAAAGCCGGCGACCTCGTGCATCTCCAGGAGGCGACCGCCCCGGGCCGACACATCGGCCGGCGGGGTGAAGACGTCCGGGCCGGGAGCGTGGCCTTGACTCGCGGGCGCGTGCTCCGCCCGCAGGACCTCGGGCTGTTGAGTGCGATGGGGACCTTCGAGGTGCGCGTCACGCGGCGGCCGACGGTCGGGATCCTGGTCACCGGGGACGAGTTACTCCCGCCAGGGGTACGACCCGAGGGATTCAAGATCCCCGATGCGAACTCGCCCATGCTCGCCGCGCTGGTGACGCGCGACGGCGGCGATCCCATCGACTTCGAACCACATGAAGACGACAAAGAATCGATACGGGACACCATCGAGGACATGGCGGACTCGTTCGATCTGGTGCTCGTCGCGGGGGGGAGCTCGACGGGGCCGGAGGACCACGCGCCGAGCGTCGTCGCGGAGATCGGACGACTGCATTTTCACGGGATCGCGATCCGGCCGTCGAGCCCGGCGGGATTGGGTGTGGTGGGCTCGACCCCCGTGTTTCTGCTGCCGGGGAACCCCGTCAGTTGCTTGTGTGCGTATGATTTCTTCGCGTCTCGGGCCGTCCGACTCCTCAACGGCCGACGGCCCGGGTGGACATACCGACCGGTCCAGGCGAGGCTGGCGACGAAGCTGGTGTCGGCCGTCGGGCGGGTGGATTACGCGAGGGTGCGGCTCAGCGGCGGGCTCGTCGAGCCCATCGCGATCAGCGGGGCGTCGATCCTGTCCAGCACCACCGAGGCCGACGGATTCGTGGTCGTGCCTGAGGATCTGGAAGGCTACGCGGAAGGCGAGGGCGTGACCGCGTGGCTCTACGACTGACACCGGGCGTCACGAATTCATGCGTGAACAAGAGCAATTTCTTGAGGTCATCGACCGCGACGAGGCCGAACGCCGATGGTGGGCGGCGATCCGCCCGACGCGACTCGAAGCCGAGGCGGTGGCACTCGACGGGGCCCTCGGTCGCATCCTCGCCGAGGATGTCCTCGCGCCCGGCGATGTCCCGGCATTCGACCGCTCGAACGTGGACGGCTACGCGGTCGAGGCCGCATCGACCTTCGGCGCGACCGAGAATGATCCGATCCTCCTGGCCCTCAACTCCGAATCGCTCGGGCCCGGACAACCCCCGAGACTGGCTGTGGAGCCCGGCACCGCGACGGCCGTCGCCACGGGGGCGATGCTTCCGCGCGGGGCGGACGCGATTGTGATGGTCGAACATGCGAGGATCCTTCTCGATGATACAGTAGCGGTCTCGCGGCCGGTCACGCCGGGGCAGAATGTGACATTCTCGGGAACCGATCTCTGCCTGGGCGAACTCGTCCTGCGGGCCGGCATACGGCTGGGTGCCCGCGAGACCGGTGTGCTCGCGGCCCTCGGTGTGGCGTCGGTGGCCGTGGTGCGGCGGCCGCGGATCGCGATCGCCTCGACCGGACACGAAATCGTCGCGCCGGGGATGCCGCTCGGCCCGGGGCAGGTCCACGACGCCAACGGCCGACTCGTCGCCGACGCCGTCCGCGAGCTTGGCGGCGAGCCGGTGATGCTTGGGATCGCCCGCGACGAAATGGGCGAGGTCGAGGCCATCCTCGATCGGGCGAAGGATGCCGACATGCTCATCCTCAGCGGCGGGACGAGCAAGGGGCTCGGCGACCTGAATTATCGGGCCCTCCGCCTGCGAGAGCCGGGCGTGGTCGTGCACGGGGTCGCCCTCAAGCCCGGCAAGCCGATCTGCCTGGGGGCAATCGGCCCGACGCCGGTCGCGATCCTGCCCGGCTTCCCGACGTCGGCGATCTTCACGTTCCACGAGTTCGTGGCCCCGGTGATCCGACGGATGCTGGGCGACCGCGAGGAGCCCGCCGACCGGATCGAGGCGAGGATGCCCTCCCGACTCAACAGCGAGATCGGCCGCACGGAATATGTTCTTGTGAATCTCGTTGCCGGACCCGAAGGGCCGTCGGCCTATCCGCTGGGCAAGGGGTCCGGGTCGGTCACGACCTTCAGCCGTGCCGACGGATTCGTGACGCTCCCTCGGCAGCAGGAATTTGTCGGCGAGGGCGAATCGGTCCGGGTTACCCTGCTCGGCGGGCGGGGCCGGCCGCCCGACCTCAACGTCATCGGCTCGCACTGCCTCGGGCTCGACAGGATCCTCTCACGTTTGCACACGCTGGGATTTTCCATCAAGACCCAGTGGGTCGGGTCTCAGGGCGGGTTGCTGGCCGCCGGGCGGGGCGAGTGCGACCTGGCGGGGATCCATCTCCTCGATCCAGAGACAGGTCGATATAACTCCACGTTCTTGCCAGATGGGGTGAGGCTCGTCCGGGGTTACCGCCGCATGCAAGGGGTGGTCTGTCGGATAGATGATCGGAATTTCGTGGTCCTGTCCGACGATCACTTGCCCCCAACGGCATTCGATTCACGAATGCGGATGATCAATCGGTCTCGCGGGAGCGGGACGCGGGTGCTGATCGATCGGGTGTTGGGCCATCGGCGACCGCCGGGGTATTCCGTGGAGGTCCGGTCGCATCACGCGGTGGCCTCGTCGGTGGCGCGGGGGATGGCGGACTGGGGCGTGGCGATCGAGGCGGTGGCCGGGCTTTATGGGTTGAGGTTCGTCCCGTTGCAGGCCGAGTGCTACGACTTCGCCGTCCCCGAGCGCCGCTGGGAGCGGCCGGCGGTGGCGGCGTTCCGGCGGCTGCTCGACGACGGTGAGGTGCGTGCCGACCTCGCGAGACTTGGGTTCACGTTCGAGGAGGGTGTTCCGTGAGTCAGCCACGTCCGGGTTGCGTGATCTTATGCGGGGGCGAGAGCCGGCGGATGGGTCGGCCCAAGGCGTGGCTGCCGTTCGCGGGCACCACGATGTTGGAGCATGTGATCGGCCGGGTTTCCGAAGTTTGCGCGGAGATCGTGGTCGTCGCAGCGCCGGGGCAGTCGATCCCAACGGTGGAGGAACGGGCCTGCGTCGTACGCGACGACGTGCAGGGCCAGGGGCCTTTACGTGGGCTGCTCGCGGGGCTGGCGGGAATCTCGGGCGTAACCGATCTTGTATTCGCAACCTCGACGGACGCTCCGTTTCTGGTTCGCGGTTGGATCCAGACTCTCGTCGGCCTGATCGGCGAACATGAACTCGCCATCCCGGAGGTGGATGGGTTCCTGCATCCCCTGGCCTCGCTCTACCGACGCGAGCCGGCCCTGACTGCCATCCGGTCCCTGCTGGACGAAGGGCAGTCGCGGCCGGCGGCGTTGCGGTCGAGGTTGAAAACCCTGGTGCTGGGGCCGGATGCCTTCCGGGAGGTCGACCCGGCTTTCTCAACCTTGCGGAATCTCAATTCGCCCGAGGATTACGAGGCGGCGTTGCGGGACTGGCAAAGGCTCGGCGGGTCTTGCTCGTCATGACCCGCCGAGGCGGCCTTAACGGGTCGCCCCCGCTTCGGGGTGCACCCCGCTGCGGGGGTCGCGGTCGCGGGCTGGGTTGCCGAGGAGGCGGGACCGGCGTTTTTCGATACGTCGCTGCTTGTCGCCCCGGAGCGTCTCGGCCTGGTGGGTCCTCCCGCGCGTGGGTCTGGTCCGCTCGGTCTCGTCCGTGAGCAGGTGGTCGAGTCCCCAGCGGTCGCAGCCGAGGCAGTAGGTCCGGGGGCGGAGTGGCTGAGATCGGCAGGCGGGGCAGACCCCGTGCAGGAACGTACCGGGCCCGGGCCAGGGGGTGAGGCTGGATCCCAGGATGATCGTCGGGAACGGCAGGCGATCCGCTCGGGCGAGTCGGGGGGATTTGCCCGGGATCGCCTTCGCGGCGACCTGCTCCTCGTAGATCATCGCAAGGGCCTCCGGTCCCGGTTTCGGGTCGGCGATCGCCGACAAACCGGCCCCCTGGACGAGGTGCGAGACCCCAGACGCGACGGGTTCGGGCGGCTCGGGGTCGCCGACGAGCGACCAGCGCGGCGTCCGGGACCGTCCGTACTCGACGATCCGGGCGTTGAGCGCGGCCGCGCCGGCGACGCTCAGTGTGACGACCGGCTCGGGTTCGCGGTCCCAGGTCTCGACCCATCCCGACGCATCGAGATCGGCCAGCGCATCGAGCATCGTCTCCTGGTCGAGACGGGTGGCCCGTTCGAGCTGGGCGATGGTCTGCCAGGCGATCGAGGCGTGGAGGATCCGCTCGATGATCCGGGCCTGCACCTCCGAGATCGGCGGAAGGACGGCGAATGCGGATCGGAGGTCAGTCATGGACCACCCCCTGCCCCAGCGAGGGATCGTCCTTGGTCGCGGCGGGCAGCGGATGCATCCCGGAACCCCGGCGGTTGACCGCGAGGCCGATGGATTCGCCGGGCTGGGCGAGCGGCCGGGCGGCGATCCGCGACTGGTGCTCCATGTGCTCGGGGCTGGGGGCAAGCGAGTCGGGCAGGCCGTTGTCGTGAGAGAGGTCGCGGAGCACGTCCTGCACCTCGCCGTCGATGGCCGACCCGCGCCGCTCGCGTTCCTGGTCCTCGATCTTGCAGAGGGCCTCGATGGCCTCGGTCGGGAAGCGGTCGAGCCCGTCGGCGAGCTGGCGGACCCAGCGCACGCGGTGGCCGTCCTCAACATCTCGGGCCATCAGGTAGGCGACGATGCAGGCGTCGGGGTCGGCCGAGGCGAGGGCTTCGGAGACGAACCGCTCGCGCTCGGCGGCGTCGGCGGGTTCGAGGGCCCGGATGTAGCGGTCGATGATCCGGGGGTTGGGCCGATCGGCCTGCTCGGTGGCGCGGTCGATCTGCTCCAGCGACTGGGCCGAGACGACCTGGGGTCGGATGACGTCGAGCTGCCGCCTTGCCCACTCGGTCGCGGCCTCATCCTTTTGAACTTTCGCCTGTTGATGGAACAGGATCAGGCTGTCGACGGTCGGGGCCGGCGGGGCGGCGGGGGAGGTCCGGACGTGGGTCTTCGCCTCGAATTCCCGCTGGCGGGCGAGGATCTGCTGCTCGACGAGGTTCAGCTTGAGCAGCCGATTCGTCTCACGCTGGAGGGTCTCCAGGCTCGGCGTGGCCGTGTCCTGCTGGCTTTGCAGCAGGGCGCATCGGAGCCGGCTGGCGAGCGGGTGCTCCTGCCGGAGCTGGCCGGTGGCGTCGGCCTGGATCCGGTTTCGGGCGGATTCGACCTGGGCCCGGTAGGCTTCGCGGGCCATCCGGAGAGTCGTCTCGCCCCGGCGGACCTGGCCCTGGAGGTCATCCTTGAGGCGGCGGAGGTCGGCGACGGCCGCGTCGAACTGGCCGGTTCGCGGCGCGGGCGGGCTGTTGAGCAGGCGGTGGTTCTGGAACGACGGATGCGACTTCGGATTGAGGTTCATCTTGGGGATTCCGTCTCGATGGAGCGGGATCCCGTCGTGGGTTTCAGTCTAGCTCGCCCGGGTCGTCCGGGAGAGGCGCGATGCGGTTGGTCGGGGCGAGCTTGGACCGGGCTTCGAGGAGCCGGGTCGAGGCGCGGATGGCCCGGTCGATGGCCTCGATGCGGTCGCGGCCGGTGCGGAGGATGGTGCGGGGGAACTCGGGCCGGCTGAGCCGTGCGGCCCAGCGTTTGGAGGTCTCGCGCGACCAGCTCAGAAGCCAGCCCCGTGCGCCGAGGCGGTTGCGGGTCTGGACGGCGCGCCACTCGTCGATCTGCTCTCGCTGGTGGGTCCAGGCCCGGAGGTCGGCGGAGGGGTCGGCGATCTCCGGCGGGTCGCCTTCCCGGGATCGGTTCGGTTCGGGACACATTTTTCGGTTCACATCCCAGGTGCCGGGAATCGGGGGGCGGTCCGACGACCACCGCTGCCCTTCGAAGTGTTACTATGGGACGCACGCGGCGGGGGGCGAGTGGAAAAGTCTGCGGAAACCCGCCAGCATGATGAGCCTTTGCGGCTTGCGACGATTCTGACGGGCGAGGGGACGTTCGGATGCCGAGGGTCACGGTCGAGTTCTTCGGTGTGCCTCGGATGCGGGCCGGCCGGGCAGGGGTCGAGGTCGAGGCGGGGACGGTCGCTGACGCCCTCATTCGTTCACTTGAGGAGGTCCCGGGGCTCGCCGGGATCGTCTCGCCGGGCGGGCAGGTCGGGTCGGCGTACCGCGTCTGCCGGAACGGCGAAATTTTTCTGGGGGAACAAACCCAATCGCTCGACGAGGGGGATTCCCTGATGCTGATCGCGGCCGATGCCGGGGGTTGAACCGAGATGGGCGGGACGCCGGGCTACCACGGGCAGTTTCTGGACATCGTCGCGCGGGGTGGCGAGGCCGAGTCGCGGCTCGTGCCGCTGCCGGATCGCCTGCTGCGCTCCTATCTCGGCGGCGTCGGGCTGGGCACGGCGTTGCTGGCATCGGGCTCGCCGGTCGGGACGGGCCGCGAGCCATTGAGCGAGTCGGCCTGCCTGGTGATCGCGCTCAGCCCGCTGGTGGGGACGCCGCTGACGACGTCGGCGAAGTTCGCGGTGGTGGGGTTCGGGCCGCTGACGGGTCGGGTGTGCGACGCCCTGTCGTCGTCGCATTTCGCCATCGCGGCGAAGCGGGCGGGGGTGGACGCGATCCGGGTGTCGGGGCGGTTCGACTCGCCTTCGATCTTGCTCCTGGACGGAAACTGCGGGAACAAAGCCAATTTGCGGGTCGAGCCCGCTGGGTCGGGCTGGGGGCTGCCGGCGCGGTCGTTCGAGGATCAGCTCCGTTCGCGAATCGGCAAGGACTGGCAAGTTCTGTGCATCGGACCGGCCGGGGAGCGTCTGGTCCCGTTCGCGAACATCAGCCACGACGGCCGCCACGCGGGCCGGGGCGGGCTGGGGGCCCTGCTCGGCTCGAAGAACATCAAGGCCATCGCCGTGCGGGGGGACCGGCGGGTCGAGGTGGCCGACCCGGCGAGGACGGTCGAGCTGGCGAAGGACCTCTCGGAACGATCCTTCGGGCCAGCGACGGAGAAGTATCGCGAGGTCGGTACGGTTGCGAACTTGCTGGTTTTCAATCGTTTCGATGCGTTGCCGACTCGCAACTTTCAATCGGGACGGTTCGCCGAGGTCGAGCAGCTGGTGGCGCCGAGCCTGGGGCCGACGGAGCGGGTGGCGAAGGCGAGCTGCGCGTCGTGCACGATCGGTTGCGAACATATCTTCGCGCAAAAGAAGGGCATAGGGGTCCGGATGGAGTACGAGTCGCTGTTCGCGCTCGGTCCGCTCTGCGGGATCTCGGACCCGGAGCTGGTGGTCGAGGCGTCGGCCCTGTGCGACGAGCTGGGTCTGGACACCATCTCGACCGGGGCGACGGCGGCCTTCCTGATGGAGTGCGCGGAGCGGGGCTGGATCGATGGCGGCCCGCTCCGGTTCGGCGACGGTGCCGGGTTGCTGGAGGCGATTCGGCTGATCCCGGATCGCGAGGGGATCGGCGAGCTGTTCGCGATGGGTAGCCGGGCGGCGGCGGGGCGGATCGGGGGGGAAGCTCCGACGATCGCGCCGCACGTCAAGGGGCTGGAGATGCCCGGTTATGACCCTCGGGCCTTGCAAACCATGGCGCTAGGGCTTGCGGTTGGCACGCGCGGGGCGGATCACAATCGCTCGGGGGCGTACGAGGCGGACTTCTCGGGGGAGGTTGATCGGCGGCGGGGCGGGGAAGAATCCGCGAGGCGGGCGATCGAGACGGAGGATCGGGCGGCCCTGATGGATTCGCTGATCCTCTGCAAGTTCGTGCGGGGGGTCTTCCGCGACTTCCACGAGGAGTCGGCCGAGATCCTCCGGGCGGTGACGGGCTGGGATGTGACGGCGGGCGAGTTGAGGGAGACCGCCCGGAGGATCGTGAACGCCCGGAAACGGCTTAACATCCGCGAGGGGTGGACCCGGGCGGAGGACACCCTGCCGGGTCGGCTCCTGGCGGATGGGCCGGATGATCCGGGATCGACGGTGCTGTCGAGGGAGCGGCTCGACCGGATGATCCAGGCCTACTACCGCGAGCGGGGCTGGTCGGCCGAGGGGCTCATCCCGGAAGAACGATTGGCCGACCTGACTCCGGAACACGCATCGGAATCCCCCTGGTCTTTTAGTTGACTCTGCGGCAATATACTACTGGAGGGTCACGCGGAGATCCGCGGTCGGCCCGGGGTCCCTTGAGAGAATGGCGATGAGTGCCGACGAGACCGAGGTGGGTGTCCTGGCGGTGGGCGACGCGGACGTCGAGGCCGACGGTCGGGCGAGGAAGGCGGGCAAGATGCCGTCGCAGCCGAGGCGCGGGTGGTCGATGTCGGTGATCAACTTCTGGCTCGACCTGTTCCTGCTCGTCGTCCTGATGGTGCTGGGCTGGGTGGTGGCGATGCTCAAGATCGTCTTCCCCGCGCCGACGATGGCGGCGGGCTGGACGCTCTGGGGCTGGGACTTCAATCAGTGGAACGACTTCCAGTTCGGGGTTCTGTGCGCCTTCGGGCTGGTGGTGGCGGTTCACGTGATGCTGCACTGGAACTGGGTCTGCTCGGTGATCGCGAATCAGATCCTGCACGTCAAGCGGCCCGACGACGGGATGCAGACGATCTACGGAGTGGGGCTGTTGATCGTGGTCCTGCACGTGATCGGCTTCGGGGTCTTGCTCGCCCTCTTCATGGCCAAGCACCCGCCGGCCTGAGATCTCCGGCCGACGGTTCCGCGACGATAGGCATCGGGGTTGCGGTTGTGTACACTGGAATGATGAACCCGGCCGGTTGATCGCGTGTCCGAGCAGGTCACGGGGCGACGCGGCCGTTTTGGATTTCGCGGAGGGATGCCGTCCGCGATCGCTCTCCCGGACCATCGCAACGGCGCGGGGTTCCCTTCGAGGGACGAGTCCCGACCCCGCCTGACTGACGGATACGCCCATGGCCGAACTGACCGACGACCCGATCGCGACCCCCTCGGGCCCCGCCCCGACCGAACCGTCCCCGCCGACGACCGCTCGGCAGCGGGCCGCCGCACGCATGCTGCCGCAGGACGATGTGCCCCATCACGCCGCCTCCCGGACCAATCCGGGGCGGGTGGAGTCGTGCCTCGAACACGCCAAGATCTGCGCCCGGATCGCCGACGACAACCGGGCGAAGAACATCCTGGTGCTCGACCTCCGCAAGGCCACCCCGCTGCTCGACTTCTTCGTGATCGCCAGCGCGGCGTCTCGCAGGCAGGCCGTCGCCATCGCCTACGAGATCGACGCCGACATGAAGAAACTCGGCGAGAAGAAGCTGGGCATGGAGGGCGAGGAAGAGGGGCGCTGGATCCTCATCGACTACGGCGACTTCGTCGTCCACGTCTTCGCCGAGGACGCCCGCACCTACTACTCCCTCGAAGAAATCTGGGGCGACGCCGACCAGATCGAGTGGCGCGACGAGGAACGCCTCAAGCGGATGCCGCCTCCCGAAGAATAACGCCCGACGGGTGGGTGATGGCCGATGGAGCGTCGTCGAGGAAAGCCGCGTCCGCGCGGTTTTCCTCTTCGCGTTTCCCGACCGGCCGATCATCCATCAACCATCTCTCATCCTCCATCTCGCGCCGGACCATCCCCATGACGATCCTCGATCAACTGCGGCGGGCGTTCGCCGCCGCGACGCCCGAGGGGGGCGATCCCCTCGCCTTCGCCGCCGCGGTGCGGCCGAGCACCGACGCCAAGTTCGGCGACTACCAGGCCAACGGCTGTATGCCCATCGCGAAGGCCCGCAAGGCCAATCCGCGCGAGGTGGCCCAGCGCGTCGCCGACGCGGTCGAGCTGGAGCCGCTGGCCGGCACGCCCGAGATCGCCGGGGCGGGGTTCCTGAACGTCCGGATCCGCGATGAGTGGCTGTCGAAGGCCCTGGCCGCGCGTCTGGATGACCCGACGCTGGGGATCGAGCCGCCGGCCGAGCCGAAGACGGTGGTGATCGATTATTCGTCGCCGAACGTCGCCAAGCCCATGCACGTCGGCCACATCCGGTCGACGGTGATCGGCGAGTGCCTGGCCCGGATGTACGCGGCCCTGGGGCACAAGGTCGTCCGGGACAATCACCTGGGCGACTGGGGTGCCCAGTTCGGGATGATCCTCCACGGCTGGAAGTCGTTCCGCGACGATGCCGCGTACGACGCCGACCCGGTCGGCGAGCTGTCGCGGCTGTACCGGACGGTGGCCGGGAAGATCAAGGTCGGAGAGACGATCGAATCGACGTTCGGGAAGGTGTTCAAGCTCGCCGACGAGGGAAAGGCGGCCGAGGCCGAGGCGCTGCTTGAGAAGCTCTCGACGCCGGACGACGCCGAGAAGGCGAAGGAAGTCGCGGCCCTGCTCGCGAAGATCCCCGCCGGGCCGAACGGCCGGATCGCCGATCTCCGCGAGGCGATGGCCGCGTCGAAGGTCGTCGCCAACGCGGCGCGGGGCGAGACGGTCGGCCTGCACGCGGGGAATGCCGAGAACCGCGCGCTCTGGTCGCAGTTCATGCCCAATTGCCTCGAGGCGCTCCACGAGATCTACAAGCGGCTCGGAGTGAGGTTCGACGTCGAGCTGGGCGAGAGCTTCTATGATCCCATGCTCAAGGATGTGGTCGACGAGCTGGAGTCGAAGGGCCTGGCGACGCAGAGCGACGGGGCCCTGGTGATCTTCACCGAGGCGTCGAAGGCCCCGTTCATCGTCCGCAAGCGGGACGGTGCGTACAACTACGCCACCACCGACCTGGCGACGATCCTCTATCGCGAGAACACCTGGAACCCCGACCTGATCCTCTACGTCGTGGACCATCGCCAGGGGGACCACTTCAAGCAACTCTTCGAGGTCGCGAAGAAGTGGGGCCACGCCGCGATGCGGCTGGAGCACGTCGCCTTCGGCACGATCCTGGGCAACGACCGCAAGCCGTTCAAGACCCGCGACGGCGACGTGGTGGGCTTGGAATCCCTGCTCGACGAGGCCATCGCCGAGGCGCGCAAGGTTGTTGATGAGAACAGCTCTCACCTGCCGGAGGAGACCCGCAAGCAGATCAGCGAGGCGGTCGGGCTCGGCGCCATCAAGTATGCGGATCTGTCGCAGAACCGGCTGAGCGACTACGTCTTCGACTGGAAGAAGATGATGGCCGTGAACGGCAACTCGGGGGCCTACCTCCAGTACGCCTACGCCCGGATCCAGAACATCTTCCGCAAGGGCGAGACCACCCCCGAGGCCATCCGGGCCGCCGGTGCGGAGATCCGCCTCGACAGCCCGTCCGAACGCGCGATGGGGCTGCAGATCCTGCGGTTCCCGGAGGTCGTCGAGATGGCCGCGGCCGAACTCAAGCCGAATGTCCTGACCGATTACCTCTTCGACCTCGCCAACAAACTGAGCACCTTCTACGACGAGTGCCCCGTCCTGCGGGCCGAGAGCGAGGAGGTCAAGAACAGCCGCCTCGCCCTCTGCGACCTAACGGGCCGCACCCTCGCCGCCGGGCTGGAGATGCTGGGCATCAACGTCGTCGAACGGATGTGACGTAGGGTATTGTGCTACGCGGACGCCCCGTCCGCGTCCACCTCACTCATGTCTGCGGAATCGTAGGGTACGCGTCGCAGCGTACCCTACTCGGAGATCCACTGGAGGCCCAGGTCTTCGAGGGCCCGGCGGAGCGACGGTATGAGCGGCTCGGCGACGACGGCGGCGGTTGGGCCGAGGCGTTCGGAGAGATATTCTCGCGTGCGGGGATGTTGATACAGGCCATCCAGAAGGTCCGAAGAGGGGACCTGGATCACGACGAGTTTTTTCTCCTTGAGAGGCTCCGGCGTGGGGCCTGCGGCGTGGAGCAGGAGCTTGACCGAGGCGGGGAGCGACTGCCCTGCCCTCTGCTGGAACCAGCGGTCGAGCTGCTGCGGGGTCAGGCCGCGATCGAGGCCGCGTTCGAGGGACTCGCGGGTGACCAGGAACTTGCGCTGGGGGGTCGGCTCGCCGCGGGGGTCGGTCTCGATCTCGGCCTCGTCGGCGAAGCGGGCGAGTTCGGCGTCGACGAGCAGGTCGGAGCGGCCGAGGTCGAGTGCCAGGGTTACGCCGTCGTCCTCGACGTCGACGCAGGCCTCGGCCGGCCGGCGGTAGTCTCGGGCCCCGACCATCCGGAAGCGGTGGAAGGGGATCGCCGACTCGTCCTCGACCAGCAGGAGACGGTCGGAGACGCGGACCGGTGCGGCGGAGCCGCTGGGCCAGGAGGCGAGCGCGGCCTCGAGTTCGGCGGTGGTGGCGAACTCGATCAGGGTGGCGGAGGCGTAGTAGGTGATCCGCTCGCGGCGGCCGGCCCAGGTGCGGAGCGAGTCGGCCACGGAGTTCGGTAGCGCCCGGGAGCTGTGGCGGCCGAGGCGGTCGAGCATGGCGTCGGTGGTCATGCCGCCTTCGAGCCCGCGATAGACCGACTCGGCCGTGAGCTTGAGTTCCAGGGCCCCGCCGACCTTCGTCCAGCGCGTGAATCGGCTCAACTGGCCGATATGTGAGGGTGTGAGCCCCTGTCGATAGGCGATGATCTCGAAGTTCGGCTGCACGAACAGGAACTGCGGGAAGTACGGCCGGGGCTCGGGCGGCGAGCCGATCGCGAGGGTGTATCTCCCCAGCGGCGAGAGCTGCAACACGCCGCGACCCGAGGGGTCCTCCTCGGCATAGCGAACCAGCCCGAACTGATAGGCGCTGCCGAGCAACACGGCGCGGACGAGGCCGACGGTGCCTTCCGGGCTGTTCCTCAGCAAGGGCCCGCGCGGGTCCAGGGTGGAGCGGGTCCAGGTGGGCGAACGCTCGTCCAGGAACGCGGCCAGTTCCTCGATGGGCACCCAAGCCGATTCCTCGCAGGTCGCCAGCCAGAGCAGCAGGGCGGTGCGGAGGTAGGGGATCAGGAGCGTCGGCAGGTTCGGCTCGGCCTGGATCCCCTGCTGGTCATGCCAGCGGGCGAGGCCGAGCCAGCGGTTGGCGATCATCTGGGGGAGATGGATCGCGTTCTCGGACCAGTATTCGGCGTCGGCCGCGACGAGGCGGTCGGTGCCGTCCTCGTCGATGAGAAGGCCCAGCCCGCGCGAGAGGGCGATCCAGAGCATCGCCATGTCGGGCAACGGCTCGATGGCGTCGGTGATCGGGCCGGAGAGGACGGGGTCATCCTCAAGGCGTTCGCGGTCGCGCTTGTAGAAGGTCTTCTGCTGGGTCTCGCGGAGCGGGGATTCCTCGATGCGCTGCCAGACGGCGGCCAATCGGAGGATCGGTTCGAGTCCGTCGGTCTCGCGGACCTGCCGGACGGTCTGGGTGGTGGCGAGTTCCGCGCCGGTGGGCAAGGCCGTGCGGGACGACTTGAGTGTCGACGGATGGATCAGGAGCCGGAGGGTCGCCGGGTCGCGGCGGAGGATGACCTCGTAGGCGGTGACGATCACGCCCTCGTCGACCGACTGGATCGCGGCGAGTCCGAGGGCGAGGAGTTCGGCGATGGCCTCGTCGTGGCCGGCGACGCCGAGGAGTCGCATCGCCTCCTGGGCGGCAATGAGGGGCCACTCGGTGCGGTCGGTGAGGGTGGCGATGGTGACGAACAGGCGGGCGGGGTTTGAGAGCCGGGACGCGAGGCGTTCGGCCTGCTTGACGTCCTGGAGCCGCTCGGAGATGAGTTCGGGGAGCCGCCCGGCCTTGCCGGTGAGGTCGGTGCCGCCGAGCCCCTGGAAGAGTTCGAGCAGGCGAGTCCCCTCGTACCGCTGGAGGGCCGCGCGGTAGCGTGCCTCCAGGACCGTCGTGGGGAGGCCGGTCAGCTCGTCGATCGCCGTCGTCTCAGCCATGAAGGTCTCGGCGCTTCCTCGGGTCGGTCGGGATTCGGTGCTCGCGGACCGACTATCGCACCACGCGCGGGGTCTGTCCCATCCGGCGGAGTTCCTCCAGGAGGGTCTCCTCCTGGTCGGCGTGGACGAGGAGGGCCGTCGAAGACAGGCGGCCGGCCACGAGCTTGCCGAGCGACTTCCTCGCGAGGAGTTCCTCGGTGAGGACGGCGTCGGTCGTCCGCAGGACGGCGACCTGCTTGTGCAGCTTCACCGGGATTCGGGTCTGGGGCGCGGCCATGCGACGGGCTCTCCTGGGTCTTCGAAGGCTTCCATCATGACGGCATCAGGTGCGACTCGTCCAGGATTTCGTACGAGTAACCCTGTTCGGTCAGGAAGAGCTGCCGGTGATGGGCGAAATCCATCTCGCGGGTGTCGCGCGTGACGAGCGTGTAGAAGTGGGCGGGGTCCTCGCCCTCCTTGGGCCGGAGGATGCGTCCGAGTCGCTGGGCCTCCTCCTGCCGGCTGCCGAACGTCCCGGAGATCTGGATCATGACGTTGGCGTCGGGGAGGTCGATGGCGAAGTTGCCGACCTTCGAGAGGACGAGCTTGCGGAGTTCGCCCTTCCGGAAACGGCCGTAGAGGTCCTCGCGCTCGCTGTTGGAGGTCTGGCCGGTGATGAGCGGGAGGTCGAAGCGTTCGGCGATCCGTCGGATCTGCTTGAGGTACTGGCCGATGATCAGGACGCGATCGTCGGGGCCGTCGAACTTCTTGAGCAGGACCTCGACGATGTCGTCCTTGAACGGGTTCTCGCTGGCGAGCCGGAACTTGTCTCGCCACTCGGCGATGGCGTATTCCATGCGTTCGTCGGGCGGGAGGGAGAGCCGGACCTCGTGGCAGCGGGCCTCGGCGATCCAGCCCTTCTGTTCGAGGATCCGCCAGGGGACGTCGAACTTCTTCGGGCCGATGAGGCTGAAGACGTCCTCCTCGCGGTGGTCCTCGCGGACGAGCGTGGCGGTGAGGCCGAGTCGGCGGCGGGCCTGGATGTCGGCGGTGATCCGGAAGACGGGGGCCGGCAGGAGGTGGACCTCGTCGTAGATGATGAGGCCCCAGTCCCGCTCGCTGAAGAGGGTGAAGTGCGGGAAGTCGCCGTTCTTCTTGGGCCGGTAGGTGACGATCTGGTAGGTCGCCAGCGTGACCGGGGCGATGGCCTTGGATTCGCCGGTGTAGGTGGTGACCTGGGTCTCGTCGAGCAAGGTCTTGTCGAGGATCTCCCGGCGCCACTGCTCGACGGACGTGGTGCTCGTGGTGAGGACGAGCGTGTTCTTCTTGAGGGCGGCCATCGTGGTGATGCCGACGATGGTCTTGCCGGCGCCGCAAGGGAGGACGATGACGCCCGAGCCGCCCCGGACGTCGCCGCCGGCATGGAAGGCGTCGGACGCCATCTTCTGATAGTCGCGGACGCGGAAGGGGTGGCCGGAGACGGAGATCTCGCGGAGCTGGATGTCGAGGGCGGCACCTTCGGTGTAGCCGGCGAGGTCCTCGGCGGGGTAGCCGGCGGCGATCAGGGCCTGCTTGAGCAGCCCGCGATTGGCGTCGTCGATCTCGTAGCTGGTCTCGTCGAGCCGGTAGAAGAGGTAATCCTTCAACCCCTTGCGGCGCGCGAGTTCTTCGAGCAGGGCCTTGTCGGAGGTGATGAGCCGGAGCTTGCCGTCGATCCGGACGAGCTGGACGCGGCCGTACCGGCTGACGAGTTCCTTGAGGTCGGTGGCGAGGTTGTGCGGGAGGGGGAACTTGCTGAAGGTCGAGAGGGCCTCGACCATCTCATTGGCGGTCATCCCGGCGGCGGCGGCGTTCCAGAGCGAGAGGGCCGTGAGCCGGTAGGTGTGGATGTGCTCCGGGCTCTTCTCCAGCTCGGCGAAGGGGGCGAGGGCGTCGCGGGCCTCCGGATAGCGCGGGTGGTCGACTTCGAGCAAGACGGTCCGGTCCCCCTGGACGATCAGGGGATTGTTGGGATTGTACTGCATGATCTCCAGGCCGGGCGGGGATGGCGACTCGGGCGTCGTGCGGCTCGTCGCGAATTCGGCAGCAGACCATCGTAGGCGAGGGAGGAAATTCCCGCAAGGAAACCGGGCGATCGGGGCGGGGAATCGACGAGCCGGCCGCGTCCCGATCGGGTCGCGGCCGGCTCGTTGGGGCGCGGGCTCAGTCCGAGGCGGCCTGCTTGAGGGCCTCCTGGCTGGCGGACAGGTCGAGCTTCATCGACTTGGCGATGCTCTCCAGTTTCGTCACGATCGCGTGCATGCCGTCGGGGCGGCGATCGGGGCTGAGCTCGATGCACTGGAGGATCAGGTCGCTGAGCGCGCTCGGGATCGCGGGGTTCAGCTGAGACGGCGGCGCGAGCTTCTGCTTGCTGTCGCCCGGGCGGGGGCCGTTGGACGTGTTCGCGTAGCGGCCGGTGAACATCCGGTACATCGTCGCGCCGAAGTTGTAGAGGTCGGTCTTCTCGTCGACGACCTTGTCGTTGATCGTCTCGGGGGCGATGTACTGCGGTGTGCCCTGGATCCGGTTCTTGGTCTGGCCGCGGAGCCAGGCGGTGCCGAAGTCGATCAGCTTCACCTCGCCGGTCTTGGCGAGCATGATGTTCGACGGCTTGAGGTCGCCGTGATACACCCCGCGCCGGTGCATGTGGGCCAGGGCCGAGGCGACCTGGTAGAAGATCAGGACGAGCTGGCCGGCCTCCGGCCCCTCGATCTCGTCCAGGGTCTTGCCCTCGACGAACTCCATGAGGAGCTCGACCTTCTTCACCTTGAACAGGAGGTTCTTGGTGAGCTTGCAGTCGTAGATCTCGGTGATGACCGGGTGGTTGAGCTTCTTGGCGGCCTCGAACTCGGTCTGCGCCTGGGCGATGTAGGCGTCGTCTTCCTCGCTCTGGTGGCTCACCACCTTGAGCGCGAACCGCTTTCCGCCCCGGCCGCGGTCGGCGATCTGGAGGATCGTGCTGCCCGCGCCCGTGCCGAGGGTGCTGACCACGCGGTACTGCATGCCACTGAGCTTGGGTGTATCGTCCGACGCGTTCGACATGCGGGACCTCGATCTGGACTCGGCGGGCCTTGGGAGTAAGTCGAGGGCGATCCATCCACGAAGGGGGCCGTCCGCGCCCGGGAGTCGACGGGCCGAGCGAGCCGGGCGGGCGGCTGGGAGGAACAGAGGGTAAACCAACCCTCCCCGATAGGCAATCCCCAGCCCGCCCGGCCTCCCCTATCGAAGCCAATCCCCCGGGTCGTTGACCACCCCGATGCAGGGCGTCAGAATCGGGGCCGAACCAGGACGTTCCCGTCCACGACCCACCAGGGAGACACGACGCATGCCCCGCCTGCCGCTCCGCACCCGCCTCTGGACCGCCGGACTGCTCCTCTCCGCCGCCGCCCTCGGCCTCGCCCGCGCCGACGACAAGGAGGAGGGCTTCAAGCCCCTCTTCAACGGCAAGGACCTCGCCGGCTGGGTCACCCCCGAGGACGCCGCCCTCTTCGCCGTCGAGGGCGGCGAGATCGTCGGCCGCACCTCCGACGAGCACAAGCTCAAGAAGAACGAGTTCCTCGTCACCGACAAGCCTTACTCCGACTTCATCCTCAAGGCCAAGGTGAAGATCCGCAACGGCAACTCGGGGATCCAGTTCCGCAGCAAGCGGGCCGAGAACGGCGCCGTCTCTGGCCCGCAGGCCGACGTCGCCGACGGCTACTGGGGCCTGCTCTACGAGGAGCGCGGACGGGGCATCCTCGAACGCTTCGACAAGGACGAGGCCGAGAAGCTCGTCAAGAAGAACGACTGGAACGACTTCCGGATCGAATCCAAGGGCAAGCACGTCCGGATCTACATCAACGGCACCAAGGTGATCGACCGCGAGGACGCCAAGTTCGACGACTCTGGCATCATCGCGCTGCAGGTCCACCAGGGCCCGCCGATGGAAGTCCGCTACAAGGACATCGAGATCAAGGTCCTCGACTGAACCGGGACCGACGGCCCGCGCGATGCCACGGCGTCGCGCGGGGCTCCGATTCTCCCGAGGTTTCGGGTATCCTGGAACGATCACGACCGACAGCACGACCGAGCCCGAGGCCACTCGCCCATGTCCGTCGCCACGAGCAGCCACACGAATCTCTCCCCGCGCATCCTGGCCGACCTCACCGCCATCCTGGGCGAGGAGAATGTGCTCCACCAGCGGGACGAGCTGGTGGTCTACGAGTGCGACGGCTACGTGATCGAGAAGAACATCCCCGACGTGGTCGTCTTCCCGACCTGCCGCGAGCACATCGTCGAGGTCGTGAAGATCTGCAATCGCTACGACATCCCGTTCGTCCCCCGCGGGGCGGGCACCAGCCTGGCCGGCGGGACGCTCGCCGTCGGCGGCGGTGTGATGATCTGCCTCACCCGGATGAAGCGGATCCTCGAAGTCAATATCCGCGACCGCTACGCCATCGTCGAGCCGGGCGTCGTCAACGTCTGGTTGACGCGGGCCCTCAGCGGCACCGGATTCCATTACGCCCCCGACCCGTCGAGCCAGACCGCCTGCACCATCGGCGGGAATGTCGCGACCAACTCCGGCGGCCCGCACACGCTCAAGTACGGCGTCACGGTCAACCACGTGAAGGGCGTCGAACTCGTCATGCCCGACGGCTCGGTCGTCGAGGTCGGTGGGATCGCTGACGACTCCCCCGGCTACGACCTCACCGGCCTGGTCGTCGGTAACGAGGGGACATTCGGCATCGCCTCGAAGGTCATCGTCAACCTGACCCGCGACCCCGAGGCCGGGCGGACGTTCCTCGGCGTGTTCGACTCGGTCGACGACGCCACCGAGACCGTCAGCGGCATCATCGCTGCGGGGATCGTGCCCGCCGCGCTCGAGATGCTCGACAATCTGATGATCCGGGCCATCGAGGAGGCGTTCCACTTCGGGTTCCCGACCGAGGCCGGGGCCGTCCTGATCATCGAGCTGGACGGCGTCGACGCCGGGCTCGACCGCGAGGCCGAGGCGGTGGCCGAGATCGTCCGGGGCAAGGGTGGGACGGTCGCCAAGTCGATCGCCTGGAGGACCCGGCTCGAGCCCGAGTATGTGGCCATCTGGAAGTCCCGGAAATCGGCCTTCGGCGCCATCGGGCGGATCAGCCCGACGTTCTGCACCCAGGACGGCGTCGTCCCACGCACCAAGCTGCCGCACATCCTCAAGTTCATCACCGCGACCGGCCAGAAGCACGGGATCCGGATCGCCAACGTCTTCCACGCGGGCGACGGCAACATTCACCCGATCCTGCTGTTCGACGAGCGTCAGCCCGAGCAGGTCAAGCGGGTCCTCGAAGCCAGCCACGAGATCCTCGCCGAGTGCATCCGCGTCGGCGGTAGCGTGACCGGCGAGCACGGCATCGGCGTCGAGAAGATGGAGTTCATGCCCGTCCTCTTCTCGCCGGAGGATCTCGCCGTGATGGTCGCCCTCCGGAACACGTTTAACCCCGAGGGGCGCTGCAGCCCGTCGAAGATGATCCCCTCCGGCGGCGGCTGCCTGGAGAAGAAGGGCCCGGGGCACCACGCCTCGGCGTGAACCCCTCCGACTCGCCCATTTCCTGAGCGACTGGGCGAGCCTCTACGCGCCGGGCGAGCCTTACCCGACCCGGCTTCCGCGCTGGGCGAGCATCTCCCGATGCCGCCCCCATGGACGACGCACCATACCGCGAAACCGGATCTCCCGATCCGTCTACGTCCGCTTCGGTCGACGGATCGGGAGATCCGGTACGGTGATTCCATACGATCTCCGTCGGGGCGGCATCGGGAATGGCTCGCCCAGCGCGCCCGCTCACGGGATCCAACCAGGAGGGCCGGGTGCCCGAGCTGGGTTTGCGCGTCCATGTCGACGTGGCGCAACAGGCCCGTCAGTGCATCCACACAGGTGTCCCGCCCGACATGGAAATCCTTCGCGCTGAATCCGGACAACATTGTTCGGAGGTGTCGGGGGGAGGAACACCGGATTCCTGTTCACCCTGATGCACCCACGCATCATCCACTGAATCCTGGCAAACACCCTGTAACGATCGCGGGACAGATCGCAAGAATGTGTATGGAAGGGGAGACGAGAGTCGTTGAGTAGACCCGTCAACCTGACACCACGTACCCGATCGATCGTCCGCCCGCTCGTCGCCGAGCTTCGGATTCCTCCCCGAACGAAACACAACGAGGTGAACCATGTACCAGAACGCCCTGGCCCGAATCGAAGCGAACTCCACCATGGAACTGCAGACCTTGGACTACTCCCGCCTGGACCTGTCGATGAACCCCCGCCTCTCGACCATCGACGACCGTCTCCGTCGGCTGCGTGACCTGCGCGAGTCGTACCTGGGCGCGGCCGAGAGCGAGAAGAAGAAGACCCCCGCCCGCCGCCAGCTCCTAGAGCTGAAGACCAAGGTCCGCGACGCCCGCCGTCGTCTGGAAACCCACCGCGCCTACCGGGCCCGCCTCCGCCCGCCGGCGTGCTTCGCCGACGTCATGGCCGAGGTCCACCTCAAGGAGCTGACCCGCATGGCCATCGATGCCGAGAGCGAATCGATGGAGCAGCGGGCCTACGCGGTCCACACCCTGCACGTCGAGCTGTCGCCCGTCGAGTACGAGTCGCCGTTCCAGTTCGCCTGAGTCTAGAACGATCCGGGTGCGATCCCGGCCCACGCCGGGCCCGACGAGGTAGGATCGGTTCACGCCTCGGACGGCGTACCGACGGCCCCCCGGGCGAAGGGCCGGTCCGCCGGCTGGTACGAGAGTTCCGCGAGATGGGGGGTCTTGATGCGACTCCCCCCTTCGGCGGCGCTCTGGATCCCCGCAGCGAGGACGCCGGTCGTGAGCAACGTCCGCTCCACCGGATACGCCGGCTTGCCCGTCAGGATCATATGCTCCACCGCGCGGAGCAGGTAGCCGAAGTGCCCATGCGGCGGGCCGTTCTCCAGCACGAACGCGCAGACATCCGGGGCGCTGCAGTTCTTGCAACGGCCGACGTAGCCGAACAGCTCCATCCCGACGTCGTACATCGCCGCCTCGGCGGTGAGTCCGTCGGAATACTCGATCTCGAAGAACGCCCGATGCCGACCGGGGCGGCCTTTGCCGCGCGGCGGGCCTTCGTAGCAGCGTTTGATGGCCTGGATCTTCTGATCCCGCTCCTTCGCCTCCATCGCTCGGGTCGCCGGCTCGCCCTTGACGGCCCGGACCGACTTGACCCCGGTCTCGCCCCCGGCGCGACGCTCGACCATGCATTGCAGGGCTTCGAGCGTGTGGAAGCCGTAGGAGTCGAGCTCGCTGTAGCCGAGCACGAAGGCGCTCGCCAGGTCGATGCCCCTTGCGTAATTCAGCTCCGGCATCCGCCACCCGAGCGGCACCGAGGAGCCCGCCATGAACGGGATCCGCTCGTGCCGGGACAGGTCGTACATCCAGCGCGCCGAGGGCCAGTCATAAGACAGGTGCTTATCCGAGAAGATCGGAACCCGTCGCCCCCCGAGTCGGAACGCGTGGACGACCTCCTCGAAGAGCCTCCGCCGGGGATACAGCGATTGCCCCCGGCTGTTCTCGGGGAACGGCCCGTGCTCGCCGATGAGGATGACGCCGTCGACGGCGACGCCCTTCGAGCCCACGCCGATGGCCTCGCGGACCGTCTCGTAGAGCGGCACGCCGTGCTTCTTCGCCATCGCGCGGGCGAGGTCGCCGTCCTGGAACTGGTCGACGTAGAGCGAGGCGAGCTTGAGGTTGTAGGGGGCCTTGTGGCCCCAGGCCTCGGGTTCGAGGAGGCGACCGAGGAGCACGTCGGCGTGCGAATTCTTGAACCACTCCGTCACCACGCCGGCGACGGGGCGAGGATCGGCGGCCATGGGCGGGCCTCGCGGGTTGGAGGTGGGTCGGATTGTGTGGGGCGGGCGAACATGCAGGCGGGAGTGGGGGCGGTGTCGAGCGGCGGGACGCCCGGGGTGGGCGTCCCGCTGGGGAGCGGGCTTCGGCGGGCGATCAGGGCTTGTATTCGGCGCCCTTGAGGCTTTCGAGCAGCTTCTTCGTGGCGCGGATGCCCTCGGGCTCGCTGAGACGGCTGCCCTCGTACTCGATCCCGACCCAGCCCTTGTAGCCGTTGTCGGTGACGATCTTGAGGATCCGGGCGAAGTCGAGCTTGGTCTCGTTGCCTGCGGTGTCGAAATCGTAGCTCTTCGCCGAGACGCCGTGGGCGAACGGCATGAGCCGGTCGATCGCCTCGTAGACGTCGATGGCGTAGGCCCCTTCCTTCTTCTTGGGGAAGTTGCCGAAGTCGGGGAGCGTGCCGAAAGTCGGCTTGTTGACCTTCTTGATCAGGGCGAGGAGCGAGTCGGGGTCGCTGGACGGCCCGCCGTGGTTCTCGCAGATGATCTCGATCTTGTTGGCCTCGCCGTACTCGGTGAGCTTGCTGCAGGCCTCGGCGACCTTTTCGACGTCGGTCGGGCTGTAGTGGTGGCCGGTGTTCACGCGGATGGCGTGGCAGCCGAGGGCGGCGGCCGCGTCGACCCACTTCTTGTGGTTCTCGACGGCCTGGTTCCGCTTGGCGGCGTCGGGCTCGCTGAGGTCGCCCTCGCCGTCGATCATGATCAGGACGTTGGTCACCCCGTGCTGCGCGGCGTTGGCCTTGAGCTGCTTGAGGTACTTTTCGTCGCGGGCCTTGTCCTTGAAGAACTGATTGACGTATTCGACGCCCTCGATGCCATATTCCTCGCGGGCGACGCGCGGGAAGTCGAGGTTGGTGATCGTGGCCGGCTTGGCGAACAGGGCCTTGTGGAGCGACCACTCGGCGAGGGAGATCTTGAAGTCGCCGATCTTGCCGGCGGCGGGCTTGCCGCTGTGCTCGGCGCCGAGGGCGAGCCGGGGGAGGCCACCGAGCCCGAGCGTCGCGCCGCCCGCGATGAGCCCGCCGACGAACCGGCGACGATTGAGCGAGAAATCGTTCATGGACCTGGACCCCGGGGCTTCTGGGACGGAGAGACGTGGCGGTCGGGGTGTTCGAAGGCCAAAAAGTAAAACCCCTCCCGAGCCGCCCATTATTGGCCGGCGGGAGGGGTGATTCAACGGGCGACCGGGCGTCCGGTCACTTCGACGGTTCGGGGGCCTTGGCGGCCGGGGCCTCGGTCTTGGGCGCCGCCGGGCCTTCCCGCAGGAAGGCCTGGATCGCGTGCACCTCGGCGGCCTTGTTCTCCTTCGCCCCGGGGCCGGCGAGCGGATCGTCGCCGTTGTGATACCGATGGCATTCGGTGCAGTCGTGCGACACGCCTCCGACCTTCTCCTTCGACACGCTCAGCCAGTTCACATTCGTCGGGCCGGGCTTGTGGCACGACTGGCAGTTCTTGACGTCAGGGAGGAGGTAGTCGGAGTTCTTCTCGGACGTCTCGGCCGCCGCATGGCATTCCTTGCAGCTCACCGCCTGGTGGGCGGAGTGGTTGAAGGTCGAGTTCTTGAACCAGATCTGCGGCACGTTCGGGGCGACGATCGACTTCGGGACGCCGTCGGGCGGCGCCTCGCCGCCGTAGACGTGACACTCCTTGCAGTTCGTCTGGTCCTTGAAGACCACGTCCACCGCCTTCTTCACCGACGACTCGAAGGCATCCTTGAGCTTGGATGTCTCGGGGTTCGCGGGCTTGCCGGGCAGCGGGGTGGTCGGCACGTAGCCCGCGAGCAACTCGGGGTGCTCGCCCAGGACGCGATCGGCGTACACGCCCCGGAGGAATTTCACCACCTCGGCCGGCTGCTTGCCGTGCGGCACGGAGAGGTTGGGCTCGGCGGGGTCGAACTTGTTGGTGTGGCAGGCCGCGCACTGATTCTCGTAATCGATCTTGAGCATGTACTTGCCGCCGGCACGCGGAGGCAGTCCGAGGGCGGCCAGCTCGGGGGTCTTGCCGAAGTCGGTCGCGTCGAGCACGTGGCAGGCGGCGCAGTCGAGTCGGACGAGTTCCGAGTCGGCGACGGTCTTGCCGGCCCCGAGCACCCGCGCTGTGATGTCGCGATAGCGTTCGCGGGTCGGCCCCTCGGCGATCTTGGCCAGGGTCATGGTGGCCTTGTCGTCGCCCTTTCGCGGCTGCCCTGGGTTCAGGTGGAGCTTGTGGTTGAACTTGAGGTTTGACTTGTCGACCAGCCCGCCCGCGCCTTTGTCGGCGTAGGCCGAGGGGTTGAAGTCGGGGTGATTGAGGTCGAAGCGGGTGATGGTGCCCTCGTAGGTCTTGGTCCCCTTGGGCTTCCTGGCGGTGTCGGTGTGGGCGGTGAGGTTGCCGTGGCAGTTGGTGCAGTCGGTGTCGGCGACCTGCGCGAGTCGGAACTCGCGGCCGTTGTGGTCGTGGTGGCAGCCCGAGCAGTTCTTGACCTCGGACTCGATCTGGGCGACGTGGTGGGTCGTGCCCTTGTGGCAGCTCTGGCAGAGCTGGTCGCTGACCGCGCCGACCGAAGCGCTCCTGGCGAGGCCCGGCACGGAGCCCAGCGACTCGAACGGGACGTGGCAGGCGTCGCACTTGGCGTCCCAGGCCGAGTGGACCTCGGCGAGGGTGCCGTGCGAGGCGCGGAGGTCGCCGACCTCGCTGGACCTGCCCCCCTTGGCGAAGTCGAGCCCCGTCACCCACCAGGCGATGGCGAGGATGAGGGCGAGGCCGGTCAGCCGGAGCTTCCAGCGCTGGAGCGCGTCGGGCTTTTTGAAGTAATCCGTGGGGATCCGCTTCGCCCGCCGCTTCCCTGTTTCTCTCTCGGCCATTCTCGCCTCACCAGTACAGGAACTTCAGGGCGACGTAGACGTGGATGAACATCAGGACCATCAGGGCCATGGAGAGGGGCAGGTGGACGAGCAGCCAGCCGTGGAGCCAGAAGTGGAGCTTCTTCTGGAGGTCGAGCTGGCGACGCTGGCCGCAGATGCTTTCCAGGAGGTTGATGGCCTCATGTGCGGCGGGGTCGAATCGGCCGCGGAGGTCGCGGAAGAAGGCGAGCGAGTCGGAGGTCCTCGCCAGGGCGGAGTGCGACTTGCGGCCGCCCTCCAGAATATAGGGCGCGATCTTCTGGGTGTAGATCGCCCGAAGGGGCTCGGCGCCCGTGATGGCGGCGGTCGGGGCCTTGGTGACCAGCACCTTGCCGCGGACGTCTCCGACGGTCCGCACGGCGCCGACGGTCAGGTGCGTGACGGTGCCTTCGTCCTCCTCCTCGTCGAACTCGTCGTCTACGGCCGCCTGGCCGGGGGCGGGGCCGCAGGTGGCGCGGATGAGGCGATTGGCCTCCTGCGCCAGGTTGCGGGCGATGAGGTCGATCTGCGAGTGGATCGTCTCGGCGGGGATCTCGCTGAGCATCTTCCTGGGGATGATCTGCTGGAGGATCAGCCCCCAGACGCCGCTGGCGATGACGACCAGGAACAAGACCATGAGCGCGGCGCTCAGGGTCCCACCCCAGCGGAATCCGCAGTGGTAGATCAGCAAGGGCACGCTCAGGAGCCCGAGCCAGATGTGGGCGGCCATCCAGGTCTGGACCCGGCCGATTCGCCAGACCCGGAGCTTCTTCCGGCCCCAGAGCGCGAACTCGAACAGGCAGAGCAGCCCGCCGATGATCCCGAAGGTGAGGCCCGGGCGGCCTGCTTCCGCCCGGCCATTCCGCCGAGCCGAGCGAGGCCAGGAAGAACCAGACACTCGACAGGATCGTGCCGAGGACAAAAATGGCGATCCACGGCCGATGCTTGGGGAGGCTCTTGGAGTCGATCAGCACGCGAAGGGGCCCTCGGGTGTCGGGCAAGGCGGGTGGATCCGGGGAGGCGTACGGGCCGGTCATGGACCGCGCGGAAATCCCCATCCTGCAAGACAATCTACGACATCCGCACCACGTCGGAGACGTCATGCGGACGGCGGGCTCGACCGGGGCGGGATGACTCGCCTCGGACCGAGCGTTGTCTCACCGACCCGGGGCTCTCGGCAGGGGGAAAGCTGTTGAAGATAGGGGAGAGACGCAACGGCGACGTACTCTGATAACACTCGACCGTTGCGAAGTCAACGATGGGACCGGAGGTTCCGGCAACGTCGCCGTCAGCTCTTGCGTGTCAATTCGATCACGCCCTTCCAGTCATCAGGGGGGACCCGGTCGCGCTGGAGGATGAAGCCGGTGAGGAAGTCCTTGACGACGTCCTCCGGCGGGATCCGCGAGAGCAGGTTGTAGGCCCGAGCCCACTCGCCGTCCTGGAAGGCCTGCAGGGCCTCCTCATAGTACTTGATGTGGTCGTCCGAGAGCATGGGGTACTCGGAGGCGGGCGGCAGGACCTCGCTGACGGTGAGCACCGTCGACATCCCCGCCGGCTGGACCCGGGCGAGCCTACGGAGCCGTGCCTGGTCGGGCGAGATCTGCTCGCGGGCGATCCGGGCCGTCTCGTCGTCGATGAGGATCTGAGTCCGCATGATCTTCGTCATGCCTTCGAGCCGCGACGCCTGGTTCACGACAGGGCCGAAGACGCTGACCTTGTACTGGTCCTCGGTCCCGATCTTGCCCGCGACCGCCTTGCCGCTGGCGATCCCGATCCCCATCTTGAACTTCTCGAGCGGGTGCCCCTTCTCGCGAGCGTTGGCCTCGAACCGCTTGCGGATCTCAAGGGCAGCGAGGCAGGCGCGGCGGGGGCATCCCCCTGCTCGATCGGCCAGCCCCAGAATCCCATGGCCGCGTCGCCTTCGAAGTTCCCGATCACGCCGCCGCGGTCGAGGATGTGATAGGTCATGACCCGGAGCGCCTGGCTGACGCGCTTCAGTAGACCCATCAGGTCGTCGTTGGCCTTCTCCGACTCCTTCGAGAAGCCCCGGAGGTCGCAGAACAGGACCGACACCTCGGCCAGCTTCGGCTGGAGGACCAGGGCGGGGTCCTCGCTGGCCAGGTGGTTGATGACGACCGGCGAGAAGAACTGGTTCAGCTCGGCCTGGCGTCGCTGGAGCTTCCGGACCTGACGCAAGGCGCAGAGGATCGAAGCGACCAGTTCGGTGAACTTGAGGTCGTCGCGGAGGTCGTTGGCTTCCTCGGAGTTCAGGCTCGCGGCGACGGCGGCTTCGAGGCCGAACTTGCCGACGACGTAGATGCCCCACCCTTCCGCGCATTCGCCCAGGACCGGGGTGCAGAACGCCCAGTCGACGCCGTAGGCCTGTGTGAACTCGAAGGCGTGGCTCATCGACGAGCCGGACCAGACGTAGGAGACGCTCTGCGAGCGCCTCATGGCTTCGAGGATGAGTTGCTCGCTGGGGCGGAAATCGCCGGCGCCCAGGCCGCGACGGTCCCAGTGGAGGATCTGGAGGGTGTTGCGATCCTTCGTGGTCGGATCGACGGCGACGATCGCCACGGCGTCGGCGCGGGGGATGCCCGCGAGGAGCATGTTGACGAGGCTTTCGAGCAGATCCTTGTCGTTGTCGGCGTCCTGGATCAGCTTGGGCAGGCGGCTGAGGACGTCGATGCGGTGCTCGGCGTTGCGGTAGCGGACGCCCTGCAAGTCCTGGAGGGCGTAGCTCTTCTGCTCGACCGGCTGGGGGGCGTCGGAGACGACGGAGACGCGGTCGTCGGCGAGCGTGAAGGTCGTCTCGCCGATCATGAAGTGTTCGCCGGCGCGGATGTCGAACGTCGTGAGGTCGCGGCCCCGGACGATGATCGCGTTGCGGGCGGTCGGGAGCCGACGGACGGCCAGCTTGCCGTCGCGCCAGATCAGTTCGGCGTGCTGCCGGGAGATCTTCTTGTCCCAGGGGACGGCCCAGGTCCCCTCGCTCCGGCCGAGGACGAGATTCTGGCCGCCGGGCAAGGCGCGTCGCCAGCGTTGCTGGTGCTCGGGACCCTGTGCAATCAGGTCGGCCACGCCAAGAACTCCCTGCGCAGTTCCAGGACGGTCGGAGGCGGCATCGCCTCGACGGCCGCGAGCCCAACGCCGGACGAAACCCGCCGAGTCGTCGAGAGTGTTTGCAAGGACACTCTTTACAGTTTTAACTTCCCCGGCCGGCCGCGTCTATGCGCACTTGAGATCCCACCGATCTCGGGTCCCGTTCGACCTTGTTGGCCCGGATCCCGCAGGCTATAAGCCCAGGCCGGTCGCCCAGCGGGCCGGCCCCCGAAACTCACCCAGGATCCGCCCGGAGAGGTCCTCCAATGTCATCGCAACGCGTCTCGATCCCCTGGGGACCCCACGACTCCCTCGACCTCGACCTCCCTGGCGCATGGAATGTCCTCGGAGTCAACTGGCCGGACCTTTCTGGCCCCATCGACGAATACCCCGGTGCACTCGACGCCGCACTGTCCGAGCCGCTCGGCATGGCGAGGATCGAGGAACTCGTCTCCGCCAGGAGCAAGGTCGCGATCGTGGTCGACGACCCGTCGCGCTGGACGCCCGTGCGCGAGGCCCTGCCGGGGATCCTCGACCGCCTCCGCGCGGCGGGAGTCGCCGACGAGGCTGTCTCGATCAGCGCGGGGGTCGGCCGACATCATGCCGTGGACGACCGCGCGATGAGGTTGCGGGTGGGCGACGCGGTCGTGGACGGCTACCGCTGCTATAGCCCGCCGGTCGACGACCTCTCCCAGTATGAGGATCTAGGGTCGACCCCGGAAGGCGTGCCCGTCCGCGTCTTCCGGCCGGTCGCGCAGGCCGACCTCCGGATCCTGATCGGCTCGGTCCTGCCGCATCTCCAGGCCGGTTTCGGCGGGGGATACAAACTCATCTTCCCGGGAACCAGCCATCGCTCGACCCTGAGCGCGTTGCACCGACAGGGGCTGGGCGGCCACGACGCGGGCAAACTGCTCGGCGGCGACCCGGCAGCGAATCCCATGCGCAAGGCGATCCGCTCGGCCGCGACATTCCTGGGGCCGTGCCTGTCGATCAGCCACTTGCTCGGTCCGCCGGGGACGGTGTTGAAGGTCTGCGCCGGGACCCCGGACGCGGTCCAGGGCGAACTGGCCGTCGAGGCGAAGCGGCGGTTCCGGGCGGGTATCGAAGGTTCCGGGCCGGCCGATGTGGTCATCGCGGGCAACAACCCCTGGCCGGGCGATCCGATGCAGAGCTTCAAGGTCCTGCTCCAGCATCGGGCGGCCTGCCGTCGCGGTGGGGTGCAGATCGGCCTGTTCTGGACCGACCCCGTCGAGATCGACAGGTCGTTCCCGATGCCCGCGATGAAGGCCATCGCCGCGACGGGGGCGGTCGGCGGCTGGTTCTTGCGGAAGGGGCTCGCGGCGGCCGACGGGGTGGCCTCGGCCGTCTCCGCCCCGAGCGAGTTCCTGATCCGCTGGGCCCGGGAACTCGTGGTCGACCGCAACGTGCTCGTCTACGCCCCGCCGCTGGCCGAACGGATCGGCTCCCGACTCGGGCCGATCCGGCTCTTCCTGCGCCAGGAGGATCTCTGGGACGCCGCAGGGCGTGCCCTGCCCTCGAACTCCGTGCCCACGGTTCGCGTCTTCCCGCAGGGCGGACTGACATACGCGCCCGAGCCGGAAGGCTGAACCCGCGTCAGCGACTCGACATTCCCGCCGGCTTCCACCATATTGGGATGTGCGACGACATCCCGCCGGCCGAGCAGTCCGAGGCGACCCGATGAGCAAACTTCGACTAATCCCGCTCGGCGTCGGCGACGCATTTTCCGCGATCCACTACACGACCAGTTTTGCACTCGGTTATGACGATTTCTGGATCCTGATCGACTGCCCGCACCCGATCCGGAAGATGCTCCACGAGGCCACGAACTCGGCCGGGCACCCGCTGGACCTCCCGGACATCGAGGCCGTGCTCCTCAGCCACCTGCACGGCGATCACGCCTCGGGGCTGGAGGATTTCGCGTATTACAATTACTTCGCGCTCAGGCGTCGTGCCCGACTGATCACCCACCCCGACGCCGCGAGCCGCATCTGGGACAACCTCCTCGCCGCCGGCATGGATTCGACGATCACGGGCCCGGAACGCACCACGATCCATCGCCGGTTCACGGATTACTTCGACCTGACCGTCGTCGATCCCGGCGCGGCACGGCCGGTGACCTTCGGCCCGTTCCAGATCGAGGCGAGGCCGACCCTGCACGCGATCCCCACCTGCGCCTACCGCATCCAGGCCGGCGAATTCCGGCTGGGTTTCAGCGCCGATACATCCTTCGATCCCGGCCTCATCGAGTGGTTTGCCGATTGCGACCTGATCCTCCACGAGGCCACCGACGGCCCGACCGGGGGCGTCCACACGACGGTCGAGGAATTGCGCGGCCTGGATCCCGCGATCGTGGAACGCATCAAAATTTTCCACTTTCGCGACGCCTATCTGCCCGACGGTGCGGCCCCCGAGCCGCTGCGACAGGGACACCCGATCGAGATCGTGAAGCCGGATTGAGATCCTCATCACAAGTCCTCGGAAGCGAGAGCCGGAGCTAGGCCTTGGCACGCAAGACGAAGGCGCAAACGTCGTCGATCGGGGAATTCGAGTGGTTGCTCGACGCCGTGGAGGAGGCGACGATCTCCTCCAACTGCTGCGTCGGGGGCGACTTCAACCTCAAGGACCCCGGACTCGTCGTGCAAGGGGTCGGGCCGGTCACGCTGCCCCTCACGCCGAAGATCCAGAAGGCCCTGATCGCCCGATGTCGCATCGCGCCCTTCGGCAAGGGCACGCGCACGCTCGTTGATGCGTCTGTCCGCAAGACCTACGAACTCGACGCCTCGCTGATTGAGCTGGGGGACCGATGGAACGCAGCTGTGACGGAGCTGGCGGCCGAGGTCTCGCTCGGTCTGGGACTGCCAGAGGGGAGTCTCGTCCCGTCACTCTACAAGCTCCTCGTCTATGAAAACGGCGGGTTCTTCAAGGCGCATCGGGATTCGGAGAAGGTCGACCGGATGGTCGCGACCCTGGTGATCGTGCTCCCGAATCCTTTCCGAGGGGGATCGCTGGTCGTCAGGCATGGGCCTGAGGAGCAACGATTCCCCGCCTACAACGCGGCGGAAGGTCGCTCATCCAGTTACGTCGCGTTCTACGCCGACTGCGAACATCAGGCTGAGAGCGTCTATGGCGGAACGAGGCTTGCGCTGACCTACAACCTCGCCTTCAAGACAACCCAGAACTCGGGGCCGGACGAAACCGAGCCGACCGACTCCGACTTGCGCCTGGCCCGTTTGATGAGAAGTTTCATCGAGTCGAACCCGACTCTGCCGCTCGTATTCGCCCTGGAGCACCGATACACGGAGCCGGGTATGCGTCAGGAACTCCTCAAGGGGACGGATCGCAAACTGGCCGATTTCGTGGTCCAGGCCGCCAGGCAGGCCGATTGCCTGGTCCATTTGACCCAGGTGAATCGTCACCTCGTGTTCTCCGCCCATGACGATTCCGACTACGGCTACTACGGCCGGTCCCGGCGGACGAGCCCGGGCAAGATCGAGATCGATGAGCTGATCGAAGGAGAGATGCACGGGTCCGATTGGTTCGACCTAGAAGGCAATCGGCGATCATTCGGCGCCATCCATCTGACGCCAGGCTGCGTCGTCTCGGAAACCCCGATCGACGAGTGGAGGCCGACGGAAGAGGAATACGAGGGATACACGGGGAACGCCGGGAATACGCTCGAACGCTGGTATCATCGCTCGGCGATCGTGGTCTGGGGCCGTTCGCACCACTATGACATCCTCGCGCCGTCGTGCCGCGCCGACGGTTTCGAGGATTTCCTGGGGATGGTCGGTCGGTTCAAGCGTGCGAAGGCCAAGGCGAAGGCCGAACTTCGTGAAGAAAGCCTGAGATACGCCCGGGCGATCATCGGATCCTGGGGCGGGATATCCTCCAGCCAGATGACCTGGCAGGAGCACGAGCACAAACCCACCAGCGACTTCCAGGAGGCCCTGCTCGACCTCCAGGACTCCGGTCTGATCGGCGAGTTCCTGTCGAAGGCGGCGCCGAAGAGGTCGGACATGCCGCTTCACGACTTCGTGGTGGCCGCGTCCGACCGGTACGGGGCGGAGCCATTTGCGGCTCCGCTCAGGTCGCTGCTCGTTCGCAAGCCGTCCGGCCACGACCTCGGCCTGCCCTGCCCTCGGGATTTCCGGTGGATCCTGGCCCTCGCAACGGTCCCCACCGAGGAGAAGGATCGACCGAAATTGCTCCGGCAGCTGGCGGCATCCTTGGTGGAGTCGTTCATCGCCGAACCAGGGGAGTTACACCCATACACCCGAGGTGTCCGCGCGAAGTACCTCGCGGAGGCCCTCCCCTATCTGTTGAGGATTCTCGTGTCCGTGGGCGACACGAAGGCACTCGACACCACGCTCGATCACATCCGGTCAAAGCCCGATGATTTTCCTTCAAGCACCTGCCAGCAACCGACGGCTTACGAGGTCGGCCGGTTCTGCCTCGATCGGACGGGCAAGCTCTCGGCACCGCTGAAGTCGTGGTTGTCGGGGCTGAAGGCGGAGTTGAAGAAGCGGACCGCCAGGGAACCAAGCCCCCCCGCCGACTGGAGGCGTCCTGGCTTCCATGAATGCTCCTGTCAGTGGTGCACGAGGCTCAAATCCTTCCTCGACGACCCGGCGGCGGCCTCGACCATCATCCGGGCGAACGAATACGATCGTCAGCACATGTCCGGTCAGATCAGGATGTACGAACTCGACGTCAGCGAGAGCACCGACCAGGCGACCCGCCCCTATGGCTTGGTGCTCCGGAAAGGGACCGCGGCCTACAGCAAGGCACTCGCCCAGTATCACAAGGACTGCGAGGCCCTCAAACTCCTCGCAAGCCTCCCGACGAAGTTCGAACGCGACTGACGGGCCTGCGGTCAGTGGCTCGTCCGCCTCACCCGGCGGCCGCCGATGAAGCTGTCGAAGACGTACTTTCCCAGGTCGTCCGCGCCGCAGTAGGCGGCGACGCCCTGGGTGACGCGGGCCATCTCCTCGACGAAGTTGACCAGGCCCAGATAGAAATAATCTTCGATCAGGGCGAACGACGAGACCCGGATGTTCGCCTGGGCGCAGCGGCGGGCCTCGTTCAGGGTGGCGCGGGCGGTCTTCTCGCTCGGGGGGTAGATCAGAACGACCTCCCGCCCCTCGATATGCGCGGTGGGTTCGCCGTCCGTGATGACGATGATCTGCTTGTTCTGGGCCCCCTGCTTCGCCAGGATGTTCCGGGCCAGGCGTAGGCCGGCGTCGATGTTGGTGAAGTGCTGGTGCGGACGTTTCGGCGGGTTGTCGAGGTCGTAACGCAGGTGGACGCGGCTGTCGTACAGCGTCACGGGCTTGGGGGCGGAGTTGATCAGCTCCCGCTCGGTCATCCGGGCGGCGAACGAGAAGAACCCGACCATCGAGAGCGAATCCTGAGGATACTGCGTCCTCACGAGGGCCTGGAGCGCCAGGGCGATCTTTTTGGTCGTGGCGTACTTGCCATAGCGGCTCATCGAGCCGGACATGTCGATGAGCACGACGGTGGCGCAGCGGGTCTGCTGCTCGGTCTCGTAGACGACGAAGTCGTCGTAGGACATCCGGAACGGCGGCTGACCCCCCTGCCTCGCGAGGGCGTTGCGCATGGTCTCGTGCAGATTCAGGTTCGAGAGGGAGTCGCCGTAGACGTAGGGCTTGCTGTCCTCGTGGCGGATAGCCCCCTCGCCCTTCTGGGGGGTCTCGTGCTTGCCGATCGCATCGCGCTGGAAGGTCTGGAAGAGGTTCGTGAGGGCCGATTGCTGGATCCGTCGCATCCCCTTGGGGCTGACGCGGAACTTGCCCTCGTCATCCTTCTCGATGAGTCCTTCCTTCTCGATCAGCTCGACAAGCTCGGGCATGTCCTCCTCGTCGAAGTCGTCCAGGCTTCGCATCACCTGGTCGCCGTGCTGGAGGATGTACTCGGAGAGCTGGTCGAAGGCCTTCTCGGCGGACTGGGGCTGGAAGTCCTGGCTCCCGTCCCACTTCGTGTATTCCGACCACGCCATGCGGGGATGCCTCAGATGGGGACGTCGGGCCGGTGGATCAGCGGCGGTAGGACGCGCCGCCGGTCTTGACATTCTTGTTCAGCCTGTTGTGAACATGCAAGCCTTCGAGGATGAACTCTGCGACGCTCGCCACCAGGGCGGTCCGGGCGGCGTCGTCGAGCGGGCCGAGGTCGGCCGCGAATTTCGTCGCGACGTCCTCCGCCTTCTTGCGGAGCCCCGGCACCTTCTCGATCCGGGCCAGGAGGTCCTTCGCCGGCAGAGTGTCGCCGACTTCGAGCCCTTCGCCCGACTCGAAGTAGCCCACCGCCTGGCGGAACTCCTTCACGTCGAGGTGATGGTCGAAAATATTCTTGATCGCCTCGCCGACGATGCGTCCGATCAGCTTGTCCTCGTGGCTGTCGTCCTCCGCCATCGTCAGTTCGAGCTTCCCGCGCGAGCTGGGGAGGACGTGCATCAGGTCCGAAACTCGGGGCACGACCACGGTTTCGCCGTTGACGAGCGACCGCCGTTCGGCGTTCGAGACGACGTTCTCCAGGTTGGCGATCGACATTCGGACCGAGACGCCCGACGCCTGGTTGACGTGCGAGGAACTCCGGGCCAGTCTGGACGCCTCCTCGACGATTTCCTTGATGTAGGCCGGGATGGCGACCTGGCCGGCGTCGCGGGCGAGCCAGGCGTTCTGATCGGAGATGGCGATGCCGAGTTCGCGGGTCAGCGGGTAGTGGGTGCGGACGACCGAACCGATGCGGTCCTTGAGCGGGGTGACGATCCGTCCTCGGTTGGTGTAGTCCTCGGGATTGGCCGAGAAGACCATGCAGAGGTCGAGGTTCAGCCGGATGGGATAGCCCCGGATCTGGATGTCGCGCTCTTCGAGGACGTTGAACAGGCCGACCTGGATCTTGGGCGAGAGGTCGGGCAACTCGTTCATGCAGAAGATGCCGCGATTGGCCCGGGGGATCAGGCCGAAGTGCATCGTCAGCTCGCTGGAGAGGTAACGCCCCTCCGCGTGCTTGATCATGTCGACCTCGCCGACGAGGTCCGCGATCGTGACGTCGGGCGTGGCGAGCTTCTCCTGGTAGCGGTGCTCGCGGTGGACCCAGGAAATCGGCGTCCCGTCGCCCATCTTGGCGACGCGGTCGCGCGACTCCTTCGAGAGCGGGGCGTAGGGGTGATCGTGGACCTCGGAGCCCTCGACAATCGGCATCCACTCGTCGAGCAGCACGACCAGCCGCCGGAGCATCCGCGTCTTGGCCTGACCGCGCAGGCCGAGGAAAAGCATGTCGTGCTGCGACAGGATGGCGTTCTGGATCTGGGGGACGACCGTCTCTTCGTAGCCCAGGATATCGCCGAAGAGGGCCTCGCCGCGTCGGAGGAGGCCGATCAGGTTGCGCCTCATCTCCTCCTTGACGGTTTCCGTCCTGTACCCACTGGCCTTCAGCTCGCCGAGCGTCCGCGGCCGATCCAACGCCATGAATCCATCTCCAGGAGGCAATCGCTTCGAAATGGGGAAGCGTCCCCACTGGATCATGCTAGGCAGGGGTGGAGGGCAAGTCAACGAACGGCGAGTGTGCCCGTCGCCGTGCGATCCCTCGGCGTCGGAGCGGATCGCCCTGACGCTGGGCGAGGGTCTCCCGACCCCGACCCCACATCCGCCGAGGGAGACAGCTCAATCGGGTCTCCAGACCCATTCCGGGAACCCCGTGAGACAGCGCATTTGATTGATGGGTCTGGAGACCCGCTCCTGTAGAACGGAATCTCAGGGCAGGGGCGGGGTCGGGAGACCCGCGCCCAGCGCCGCACCCCCTCGGCGTCCAAATCGTTCTGGCGGTTCGACGCTGTTCGTGAAGCCGAAAAGGCGGGCTCAGTCGGTGTTGAAGAGGCGGCTGACGCTCTCGCGGCGGTGGATCGAGAGGATGGCCTCGGCGAAGAGGGGGGCGACGCTCACGACGGTGGCGTTGGCGGGGAGGACCTCGGGGCGCCGCTCGATGGTGTCGGTCATCACCAACTCCTTGATGTCGCTGGCGGCGATCTTGGCGGCGGAGCCCTTGGTCAGGACGCCGTGGGAGATGCAGGCGTAGATGTCCTTCGCCCCGTGCAGGCGGCAGGTGCGTGCCATCTCGATCAGAGTGCCGCCCGAGATGGTGAAGTCGTCCACGATCAGGACATTCTTGCCCTCGACCGAGCCGATGATGTCGAGGACCTCGGCCCGCTCCGAATGATCGCGGCGGACCTTGTAGCCGATGACGACGGGAGCCCGCATCATCTGCCCAAACTTCTGGGCCTGCTTGCCGAATCCGATGTCGGGCGACGCCACGACGAGGTCGGCGATCTCCTTCTTGCGGAAGTACTCCACCAGCACGGGCATGGCGAGGAGGTGGTCGACCGGCACCTTGAAGAACCCCTGGATCTGCGCGGAGTGCAGGTCCATCATCAGGACGCGGTCGGCCCCGGCGGCTTCGAGGCTGTCGGCGCAGACGCGGGCGCGGATGGAGACGCGGGGCTCGTCTTTCTTGTCCCCCTTGGCGTAGGAGAAAAAGGGGATCACGGCGGTCACCTGGCTGGCGGACGCCCGCTTGAAGGCGTCGATCCAGAACAGGAGTTCCATGAAGTTGTCGTTGACCGGGTTCTCGGTCCCCTGGACGACGAAGACGTCGCGGCCGCGGACGTTCTCCAGGACGCGGACAAAGACGTTACCCTCGCTGAACACGAGGGTTTCGCTCTTGGCCACCTCGATCCCGAGCGTTTCGCAGATGGCGTTGGTCAGCCCCTGGCTGGCCGAGCCGGCGAAGACCTTCAGCTCGCCGAACGGGTCGATCGGTTTGGTCGGTGTCGAGAGCAATGGTCTGTCCATTTCGTCGGGCGAGCCCCTGTCGGGAGGGGTATCCGCATTCACACGGTATCTTAACGCGGCGGGGGGGCACTCGCCAGGGAGCGACCGCCGACCGGGGCGCATCGTCGCAACCCTCTCGAAAAAAATCGTCTTCCCCACCCCTCCGCTTGATTACAATCCCCCAGGAACGTTCCACGAAGGACGTCTCTCCCGAGAACGCACTCCCAGCGAGAGAGCACGCGCATGAGTTGGCGAACCGCCTCCAAGCCGAAAGGTATGAGCTGGACCGTCCCCCTGGCAGTCTGGGCGGGGGCCCTCCTGCTCTGCCTCATGACCCAGTTCACCCCCCGGGCGAACGCCCTCCAGGGGCAACCCTCGCTCGAAGGCGGCATCGCCTGGATCAACACCGACGGCCCCGTCCACCTGGAGAAGCTCCGGGGCAAGATCATCCTCCTTGACTTCTGGACCTACTGCTGCATCAACTGCCACCACGTCCTGCCCGACCTGGCGATGCTGGAGAAGAAGTACAAGAACGAACTGGTCGTCATCGGCGTCCACACCGCCAAGTTCAACGCCGAGAAGGACACTGAGAATATCCGCAAGAAGGTCCACGAGTACGGCATCAAGCACCCGGTCGTGAACGACGCCGACCAGGTCATCTGGAACCGCTTCGGGATCACCGGCTGGCCCAGCCTCGCCCTGATCGATCCCGAGGGGAATTATCTCGGCCACGTCTCCGGAGAAGGCCACGGCGCCTCGCTCGACAAGTTCATCGGCGAGCAGGTCAAGAAGCACAAGGCCAAGGGCACGCTCGACGACAAGACCCCGGTCGTCTTCCCGGCGGAAGTCGAAAAACCCCACAAGGGTTCACTGCTCTTCCCCGGCAAGGTCCTGGCCGACGCCGCCTCGAAGACCCTGTTCATCAGCGACAACGGCCACAACCGCATCGTCGTCGCCGACCTCGATGGCAACCTCAAGGAGACGATCGGCAGCGGCGACGCCTCGCTCAAGGACGGCGACTACGCCACGTCGTCGTTCAACCGTCCCCAGGGGATGTGCCTGCTCGACGGCAAGCTCTACGTCGCCGACACCGAGAACCACGCGATCCGCGAGGTGGACCTGGCCAGGAAGACGGTGACGACCGTCGCCGGCAACGGCAAGCAGGGCTACTCGCGGAAGCCGTCGGGCAAGGCCACGAAGGTCTCGCTCAACAGCCCGTGGGACCTCATCCCGATGCCGAAGAGCAAGACCCTCGCCGTGGCCATGGCGGGGCCGCACCAGATCTGGAAATACGACACCGTCACCGGCAACATCGGCCACCTCGCCGGCTCGGGCGTCGAGAACATCCACGACGGCACGGCGGGCGACGCGGCATTCGCCCAGCCCAGCGGGCTCGCGACCGACGGCCAGCACATTTTCGTGGCCGACTCCGAGGTCTCGGGCATCCGGGCCATCAACACGACCCGCGACCACCACGTCACCTCGATCGTCGGCCAGGGCCTGTTCGAGTTCGGCGACATCGACGGTGAGGGAAATCGCGTCCGGCTCCAGCACTGCCTCGGAGTGGCGTTCGACGACGGCAAGCTCTACATCGCCGACACCTACAACAACAAGATCAAGGTCTGCAGCCCGAAGGCCCGGTCGGTGCAAACGTTCCTTGGCGACGGCAAGCGCGGGACGTCCGACGACCCAGCCCGGTTCGACGAGCCCGGCGGCGTCTCGGTGGCCGGCGGCAAGATCTACATCGCCGACACCAACAACCACCTGATCCGCGTCGCCGACCTGGCCACCAAGGCCGTCAAGACCCTCGACATCAAGGGCCTGAAGGCCCCCAGGATCAAGAAGCCGCCGACGTTCGCCAACGCCAAGTCCATCGAGATCCCGACCGTCAACGCGGCCCCGGGCAGCGAGCTCAGCCTGAACGTCACCTTGAGCGTCCCCGAGGGCTACAAGCTGAGTCAGGAGGGATCGCTCATCTACCTGCTCCAGGCCGACGGCCCGCCCAACCCGTTGTCGACCGAGGTCTCGCCGATGGGCGAGACGATCGAGCCGAAGAAGCAGTTCACCGTGAAAGTCCCGTTCGCCCAGCCCATGGCGGACGGCAAGACGGTCAACCTCAAGCTGTCGCTGTCGGCGTTCCTCTGCCTGCCGAACTCGCTCTGCACGTTCAAGAACTACGTGCTGACGGTGCCCGTCGCCTTCAAGGCCGGTGCTGGCACGAGCGTGGCGGTCCCGGCAACCCTGACGCTGAATTGACCCACTGGAGCGCGGAAGCAGAGCGACCGCTTTGCGAACGATAGGCAATGACGCCGGGCGTGGATCGTCGATCCACGCCCGGCGTCTTCATTTCGCGAACCCGGTAGAACGCGGCAGCCACGCTCCCGCACTCCGAAAGGGTTACGCTTCGGGTGTGGGGTGGACCCAGGGGGCGCGATAGGGCCTCGCGAGCATGCGGTTGGCCTCGTCGTCATGGACGACCTTGCCGGCTTCAGGGTCCCAGGTGAGGGTCCGGCCGAGTTTGAGGGCGTTGTTCGCCAGGATGCAACTCGCGGTCGAGATGTGCCCCTGCTCGATGTCCGCGACGGGCTTGCCGCGCTCCGCAATGGCCTTCAGGAAGTCGCGCATGTGGCCCCGGACGGCGGACGAGACGTGACGCTCCAGGTCCTTCTCCGTGCGGTCCTCGGGATACTTGTCGTACTCGAACAGGGCCTTGCCGGTGATCGTGGGGGCGTTGGCACCCATCGGCGTGAACTCGAACTGGTTCACGTCGGCCTTGAGCGTCCCCTTGTCGCCGTAGAGGATCGCCGACCAGGGATACTTCGGATCGGCCGCCGAGCCCCAGGTGCGGTGCTGCCACGTCACGGTCGTGGGGCCGAAGTCGAACGTGGCCGTCTGGGTGTCGGGGATGTTCGCCTTGGCGGCCTTGTCGACCAGGATGCCGCCGGAGGAGCTGATCCGCTTCGGCCAGCCGAGGTCGAGCATCCAGCGCGTCATGTCGAGCATGTGGATGCACATGTCGCCCAGGATACCGTTGCCGTATTCCTCGAACGCCCGCCAGCCGCGCGGGTGGACGATCGAGTTGTAGGGTCGCATCGGGGCCGGGCCGGTCCACATCTCGTAATCGAGGTTCTCCGGCGGCGCGGTGTCCGGCGGATTGCTGCGGTTCCGCATGTGGTAATAGCAGCAAATCTCGACGTGGGCCACGTTGCCGAGCAGGCCGGCCTTCACGACCTTGTCGCGGGCCTCGATGAGGTGAGGCGTACTCCGACGCTGGGTGCCGACTTGCACGACCTTGTTGTGCTTCCTCGCGGCCGCGAGCATCGACTGCCCTTCGACGACGTCGACGCTGATCGGCTTCTGGACGTAGACGTCGGCCCCGGCCTCGACGGCGGCGATCATTGGCAGGGCGTGCCAGTGGTCGGGGGTGGCGATCAGGACGATGTCGAGGTCCTTCTCGGCGAGCATCTTGCGGTAGTCGGAGTAGAGCCTCGGTCGCTTGTGCGAGTCCTGCCGCTTCTCGATGATGTCGCCGGCGTTGGAGAGCATCTTCTTGTCGACGTCGCAGAGCGACACGACCTCGACGGGGGCCACCTGGATCAGTCGGATGAGGTCGATCTTGCCGTACCAGCCGGTGCCGATCAGGCCGACACGGGGCCGTTTGGCGTCCTGCGCCCCGGCGAAGTGCGCACCGATCGCGGGCAGGGCGAGGCCGGTGGCGGTCGCCTGCAAGAACTCGCGGCGCCTCATGGAGAGAAGCTCCCGAAGTGTCGTTTGGAGAGGTCTGGGAACGAAGACGTGATCAGACCCGGATGAAAATCCGGTTGCGGTTCATCCAGAAGAGGATGATCCAGAGCACCAGCATGACGGCCCCGCCCTGGAGCAGCGGCTCGTACGCCGGCCCAAGGACCTGGAACGGCGCATTGCCGAGGTGCCGCACCAGGGCACTCCGGATGAAGCCCCCGAACAGGTGCTCCATGCAGTAGGCGGCGATCGAGTTCGAGCCGATCACCATCAAGGGATAGGCCCACCGCCAGAAGCCGATGCCTTCCATGATCGCGTGGAACCCGGCGAGCATCAGGAAGCAGATCCCGCCGCTGTAGAGGACCCAGCTCGGCGTCCAGATCTTCTTGACGACCGGGCAGATCCCCGCAGCACCGAGCCCCCAGCCGGCCGCGAGCGAGATCACGCCGAGGACGATCAGCCAGTAGAGGTTCCGCCCCACACGCGGCTGGTCTTGCTCGTCCAAGTTCGCCTCGTCGCGAGGCGGGAGGTCGCCGTGGAGGATCCGGCCGGCGAGGAGCCCCAGGAGCATCGTGGCGAGGGTCGGGATGAAGCTGATCGTCGAATATCCGCCGCCGTTGGCCGTGAACGGCTTCTCGCGCGAGAAAAGGTTGAGGAACCAGACGTCCGCCGCCCACGCCGGGTTGGTGTTCTTGTTCCAGTGGGCCGCAAAGCCGGTGAGCGGCGAGGCGACGCCCGCCGCCTTCCAGTCGTAGTCGCCCGCCGGCAGGGGATACAGAGCAAAGGCCGCCCAGTAGCCGACGAGGATCAGCCCGATTGCGATGAGCACGTCCCGCGTCGGGCGGAGCCCCAGCAGGAACAGGAACACGTACCCCAGGCCGATCTGCGAGAGGGTGTCCTCGAACGTCCAGTACGTCTGAGGTTTCCCGACCGATCGGAGGAAGACGCCGAGCAGCACCAGCACAATCGACCGGGTGATCGCGTGCCAGGCCATTCGACCGACCGATTGATCTTTCGCCCGCCGGGACGCGATCGAGAACGGCAGCGAAACGCCGACCAGGAACGAGAACGACGGCTGGATCATGTCGTGGAGCGAGCAGCCGACCCACTCGACGTGCGTCTGGTGGTAAGCGAGGAAATCCCAGAAAGCGCTATCCTTCAAGGCGTTCGCGACCCGGCGGAGCTGCAAGACCTCCGCCAGCATCAGGAACATCACGAAGCCGCGATAGGCGTCGATCGACAGGATGCGGCTCGATTTCGACGGCGCGGCTTCGGACATACATCCCCCATAGGGTGGGCACCGCCCACCATAGCAATCGACAAGCCCACATCGTTCCGCCCCGTCGCAGAGGCGGTGGTGGGAGGTGCCCAACCTACGCGATGATCTTGTTCACGACCTTACCGTGGACATCGGTCAGGCGGAAGTCGCGTCCCTGGAAGCGGTAGGTGAGCTTGGTGTGGTCGAAGCCCAGGAGGCGGAGGATGGTGGCGTTGAGGTCGTGGACATGCACCTTGTCGGCGGTAGCGTTGAAGCCGAACTCGTCGCTCTCGCCGATGGTGATTCCCGGCTTGACACCGCCGCCGGCCATCCACATGGTGAAACAGTTGGGGTGATGGTCGCGGCCGTCGGATCCCCCCTGCACCATCGGCGTCCGGCCGAACTCCCCGCCCCAGACGACCAGGGTCGACTCGAGCAATCCGCGCTGCTTGAGATCCTTGATGAGCGCCGCGCACGCCTTCTCGGTGTCGGCCGTGTTCTTCTTGAGCCCGCCGACGAGCCCGCCGTGCTGGTCCCACGCCTCGTGGAAGATCTCGACGAACCGCACGCCCTTCTCGACCAGCCGCCGGGCCAGGAGGCAGGTGTTCGCGAACGACGATTTGCCCGGCTCGGCCCCGTACATTTCGAGGACGTTTTTCGGCTCCTTCGAGATGTCCATGACGTCCGGGGCGGTCGTCTGCATCCGGTAGGCCATCTCGAATGAGTTGATCCGGGTGGCGATCTCGGGGTCGCCGACCTCGTCGAGCCGCATCCGGTTCAAAGCGCCGATGCCGTCGAGGGTGCTGCGCTGGAGTTCGGCGTCCACCCCGCGCGGGTTGGAGAGGTAAAGGACGGGGTCGCCGCCGGTGCGGAACTGGACGCCCTGGTAGACGGTGGGCAGGAATCCGCTGCCCCAGTTGCTGTTGCCACCGCTGGGCCCCTTGGAGCCGGTGCTGAAGACGACGAACCCGGGCAGGTCGCGCGACTGGTTCCCGAGCCCGTAGAGCGTCCAGGCCCCGAGGCTCGGGCGGCCGAACTGCTGGGCCCCGGTGCACATGAAGCTCTGTGCCGGCGCGTGGTTGAACGCGTCGGTCACCATCGACTTGACGATACAGAGGTCGTCGGCCACCGTCGCCAGGTTCGGCAGCAGCTCCGACAGCTCCGCGCCCGATTTGCCGTGCTTCGCGAACTTGAACTTCGGGCCGAGGAACTTCGAGTTCGGGTTGATGAACGCGGACCGATAGTCCTTGAGCAGGCTCGGCGGCGGCAGCTTGCCGTCCATCTTCGCCAGTACGGGCTTGTTGTCGAACAGTTCGAGATGGCTCGGCCCGCCGGCCATGAACAGGAAGATGACGTTCTTGGCCTTCACCGGGATCGGCGGGGCCTTGGGCGCGAGCGGGTCGTTGCTGCGCGGGGCCACGTCGGCCCGGGCCTGATCGGTCAGGCCGAGGAGTTCGGCCAGCCCGATGGCGCCGAGTCCGACGGCGCAGTCCTGGAGGAACCACCGCCGGGCGACCTGAGTGCCCAGGGGCGTCGACGAGCGTTCGAAGCGGTCCATGGGGGTCTCACTCCTTGGTGATGGTCTCGTCGAGATTCAGGAGCAACCGGGCCAGGGCGGTCCACGCGGCCTGACGCGCTGGCGTGACGCCGGCCGGCAGCTTCGGCGGATGCGACGGGTCGTCGGCCGCGAGGTCCCACGGCCTGGCTTTCTCCCGCGAGAACTTGTCGACCTGCGCCTCCAGGAATCGAGCCATCACGTCCATCTCGTCCCCGGTTGGCTTGCGGCCGGTGCAGAGACGGAAGGCGTAGGCGACCTTGTCGCGATACTCCGGCCCGCCTTCGGCCAAGGCGCGATGGGCCAGCCCCCGAGCGCATTCGAGGAAGAGGTCTTCATTCAAGGTCGTGAGCGCCTGGGTGGGCGTGTTTGACCTCGGGCGGCGGACGCAGGACAGATCGCCATTGGGGGTGTCGAACGCCATCAGGGCCGGGTACGGGACGGAGCGGAACCGGAAGGTGTAGAGGGCCCGGCGGTAGCGTTCGGGCCCCTTCGCCTCGTTCCAGACCTTCGGGCCGTAGCTCGCCGGTGGCTTGAACAGGAACTCGGGCGCCGGCGGATAAGCCGGCGGGCCGCCGACCCTCGGATTGAGCCGGCCGCTGACGCTGAGCGCGATGTCGCGGACCACCTCGCCCTCGACCCGGAACCTCGGCCCCCTCGCCAGCAGGCGGTTGCTCGGGTCGATCCGGAGCAAATCGGGCGTGACCTTCGACGACTGCCGGTAGGTCGCCGAGTTGACGATCAGGCGGTGCAGGTGCTTGAGGCTCCAGCCGGAATCCATGAACTCGACGGAGAGCCAGTCGAGCAGTTCCTTGTGCGAAGGCGGATCGCTCTGCGTGCCGAGATCCTCGCTGGTCGCGACCAGCCCGGTGCCGAAGTACGCCTGCCAGACCCGATTCACGATCGCGCGAGCGGTCGTGGGTGCGTTCCGAGCGACGATCCAGTTGGCCAGCCCGAGCCGGTTCCCGGGAGCGTCGGGGGCGATGGGGTTCAGGGCCGCGGGCACGCCGGGCTTGACCGGTTTGGCCGGCTTGAGGAAGTCGCCGCGAGCGAGCAGGAACGATTGCCGCGACTGGTCGCGTGCCATCATCGTGAGCTGCGACGTCCCGGCGGGGTGCTTCGCCCAGAGGGCTTCGATCCGGTCGTTCTCGGGCTTCCAGTCGGCGACCGTCTTCCTCCAGTGCGAGAACAGGGCGTTGAACTGCGCCTCGGTTCGATCCCCGCGCGGGGTCTTGAGGATCGGTTGAAGCGACGGGACGGGGTCGGCCGTCGGGCCGGCGGCGTCAGTAGCGGAGAGCCGGAATCGGCCGAGGTTGTTGTTCTGGTTGTCGTCGCTGTTCCAGCCGCCGTGCATCTGGCGGAACGAGAAATTCAAGGTGGCACCGTTAGGCGTCGCGACGGGCTTCTCGGCGATGAACACGGCCGTGCGGGGCACGTTGCGACGTCCGGGGCCGGCGTCGATGCCCCAGGCCGTTTCGTTCCTGCCGTCGATCGCGAATCCGACGGGGCCGGTGATCCGCTTCGTCTGGGTCCTGTCGTCGAACATCCGTCCGAGCGGCTGTTCCGGGTTGCCGTAATCCGCCAGGGCCGCCTTGAACTTGAGCTTGGTCTTCTTGTCCGGTGACTTCGCGTCGGAGACCTCGACCTCGATCTCGCTCAGTGCGAACAGGCCGATCGGCGAACGCCCGGGCCCGCCGAGCGGCAGGTTCGGGTCGTTGAGCATCTCCATCCGGATCGCGGAGACCGACTTCAACTCGCTGTCGGCGCGGAAGATCGAGGTCCACTTGGTTGGCGCGTAGCCCCAGGCGGTGAGCGACTTGTCGTCGTTGTAGATGTAGCGCTGGGAGTTGTCGCCGGAGTTCTTCGCGGGAAGTACGGTCCAGGGGGTCTTCGGGAGCTTGTTGAGCCCGTCCTCCCAGGCCGCCAGCCTCTCCTTCCAGTCGGGAGTGCGGTGCTTGAGGTCGTCCTCGATCTCCGTGATCTTTCCGAAGATCTCGGCCCGGAGCTTCTGTTGCTCGGGCGTGTAGGTCGCGACGCTCGCCTCGTGCGTGTCGTTCAAATACGAAAACAGTTGATAGTATTCTTCTTGCGTGATGGGATCGTACTTGTGGTTGTGGCACTGGGTGCAGGAGATGGTCAGGCCGAGGATGGATTTGCCCAGGGCGTCCATCCGGTCGAACATCGCCTCCATCCGGAACTGCTCGGGGTCGACGCCCCCTTCCTCGTTGATCATCGAGTTGCGGAGGAAGCCGGTCGCGACGAGCTGGTCCTGGGTCGGGTTGGGGAGCAGGTCTCCGGCGAGCTGTTCGAGGATGAACTGGTTGTAGGGGAGATCCCGGTTGAGGGCGTTGACGACCCAGTCGCGGTACATCCAGACGTTGCGCGGCTTGTCCTTTTCGAAACCGTCGCTGTCGGCATACCGGGCCGCGTCGAGCCAGTGCCGCGCCCAGCGTTCGCCGTAGGCGGGCGAGGCCAGCAGGCGATCGACCTGCTTCGCGGGGGCGTCCGGCGACGTGTCCGCGAGGAATGCGTCGAGTTCCTTCGGCGACGGCGGCAGGCCGGTGAGGTCGAGCGAGACGCGCCGGAGCCAGACCTCGCGGCTCGCCTCGGGGGAGGGCTTGAGCCCTTCCTTCTCCAGGCGGGCGAGGACGAACGAGTCGACGGGCGTCTTCGTCCAGCCCTGGAGCCTCGTCGAGGGTAGAGCGGCCCGCACCGGCGGGATGAACGCCCAGTGCTGTTGATATTCGGCCCCGGCGGCGATCCAGGCCTTCAACTTGTCTTTCTGCGCGGCCGTGATCGTCTTGCCCGATTCGGGCGGGGGCATGACCTCGCCTTCGTCGTGGCTGAGGATCCGGTTCAGGAGTTCGCTCTTGTCGGGCTTGCCGGGGACGATCGCCGGCTCGCCGGAGGCCCCGCCCTTGAGGGCGTCGGCGCGGACATCGAGCCGGAGTTTCCCCTTGCGCGAGGGGGCATCGGGCCCGTGGCACTTGAAGCAGTTGTCGGAGAGGATCGGCCGGATATCTTTGGGGAAGTCGACCGGCTCGGCACCCCTCGCGAGCGTGCCCCATGCGACCGCGATCGGGCCGGCGAGCAGGAGCGCGAGGTATCGCATCCGGGGGTCTCCTCACGGTGAGTGCGGCAGGTTGGCGGATCTGGCGGGAGACCTTCAGCAGACCACACCGGAGCGCCTATTTTCAAGGCCCGGGCGACCGGGAGATCAGGCCCGGCCCCTGCGATGCTCCCGCAGGAATGACCAGACGATCTCGGTCGCATCCACATTCGTGAGATTCGGACCCAGCATCTTCTCCACCGCAAATCCCGTGGCCCCGGGCCAGGAATGCCCCTGGAGGCGGACAACCACCAGCTCGAGTGGCGCACCGCCGCGAATCGTCGGCGGGTAGACCTCGCGCGAGTATCCCCGCCCGCCCTCTGCCTTGACCGGCGTGGGCGACGCTCCGTTGCCGTCGATCCAGGTCGCCAGGGCCCGGCGCAGGGGCGGGACCCGACGCGCGGGGTTCCAAGGAGTCGAGGACATCCCTCCCAGAAGCGGCACCAGGGGATCGGCGTCGCCCACCAGGAGCATCGTCGGGATCGGGGTCGGGGGCGACCAGCCGGGAGTCCAGCCGGGGTGAGTGCAGACGGCCGCCATCGCCGCGAACGTCCGGGGCATCTCGACCGCCAGCCGGAACGCCATCGTGCCGCCATTGGAGTGGCCGACGACGTAGATCGCGCGGCTGTCGACCCGCCAGCGCTTGCGGATGGCCGGGATCAGTTCCTGGAAAAACGCCATGTCGTCGATCGCCGCGCGCGGGGATCCCTTCTCCAGCTGGGTCGTATTCCAGACCCGGGCGTTCAGGACGCCCTTCGGGCTCGCCTCCGGCTTCATCGGGAACCCGTTGGGCGCGGCCACGATCACGTTCCGCTTGTCGGCGATGTCGCCCCAGCCGGCGTTGTTGAGGTAGTCCGTCGCCGATTTGCTCGTCCCGTGCAGCACCAGGACCAGCGGCAAGGGGTTGCCATCCTCCGCCGAGTCGGGGACCTGGACGTATGTCATCCATGTCCGTCCCTGGATCTCCAGCGGCAGCTCGACCCGCTTCGAGTTCAACCGGACCGGCCTTCGACCCTGCCTCGACGATCCGAACATCCCCGCCAGTAGGAACGGGAAAGCCACAGGCAACGCGGCGGCGAGCCGCCTCCTCAGGAAATCCGTCGTCCGCCAGGCTTTGCTCACGACCCGATCTCCACGGGGTATCCTCCTTGAAACCGACCCGTGACATATCCGAGCCGCCCTCCCCCGACAAGCCCACCCTTTGGAGTGCGGGAGCGAAGCTGGTGCTTTCCGTCGAGATTGGACAGAAACCAAGCGAACGCCATTCTCGGACCCTACCTTTCGAGAACCCTCAGGGTCGCCACAAGAGCGGCAGCCGGACAGCCGCGCTCTAAAGTTGACTTACATTACTGGATTGCGTATGATTCCGCGGATTTCGCACTCTCGATCGGAGTCGACATGAGCACCGCGCCGGGGCAGTCGCTGGATCTCGAGGCCGTCAATGTGAAGCTTGCGAACGCGACCCCGCAGGAAATCCTGGCGTGGTCGGTCGCCGCGTTTTACCCCAGGCTGACGATGGCGACGGCGTTCGGCCCCGAAGGGTGTCTCATCATCCACATGCTCGCCGAGATCGAGCCGAGGGTCCGGGTCTTCAACCTCGACACCGGCTACCAGTTCCCCGAAACCCTCGCGCTCCGCGACCAGATCGCCGAGCGTTACGGGGTGGAGGTCGAGATGGTCCGGCCGGACACGACCGTCGACGAGTACGAAACGCTCCACGGCGGGCCGCTTTACGTCGCGAACGCCGATCAGTGCTGCCACGACCGCAAGATCATCCCGCTGCGACGCGCGGTCGAGGGCTATGACGCCTGGATCTCCTCGATCCGGGCGGATCAGTCGATGCACCGGGCCAGGGCGAACGTGGTCGGGTGGGACAACAAGTTCGGCCTTGTGAAGGTGAACCCCCTGCTCCACTGGACCAAGCGGGATGTCTGGGCGTTCATCGTCACGAACAAGGTTCCTTACAACCCCCTCCACGACGTGGGGTATCCTTCCATCGGCTGCTGGCCGTGCACCCGGCCGGTGGGCGAGGGGGACGACGAACGCGCCGGCCGTTGGGCCGGGCAGGCCAAGACGGAATGCGGCCTCCACTCGCTCGACAGCAGCCAGCTCTGACCCGGAACGGAACGGGCCGGTTGCACGGGGACCGCTCCGCGATGAAGATCTCCGCCAAGGCCGAGTATGCCTGTCTCGCGATCCTCGCCCTGGCCAAGACCCGGGTCGAGGACCCGCCCCTGCGGATCCGGGAAATCTCGGAATCCTACTCGATCCCCGAGCGCTACCTGGTCCAGATCCTCCTCCAACTCAAGGGGGCCGGGCTGGTCGCGAGCACGCGGGGGGCGTCGGGGGGCTACCGCCTGGCGAAGTCACCCGAGTCGATCTCCGTCGGCGAGGTCCTCACCGCGATCGACGGCCCAGAGCCGCCGATCCGCGACCGCACCGAGCCCGGTGCCCGGGCCCTGTCGGTCGTCTGGGAACTCGTCCGCGCCGCCGAGCGTGCCGTGCTCGACGGCACTTCCGTCGCCGACCTCTGGCAGAAGGCCGCGCCGGAAGAGTGGGTGATCTGACGACCCGTCCTCGATCCTCAGTTTGAAGGAGCGAACCCATTCCCCCGTCGGAACCCGGCCTGATCGCACCCTACGGCGGCCACCTCGTCAACCTGATCGTCGAGGACGCCCGCGCGGCCGAGATGAAGGCCACGGCCAAGGACCTGCCAAGCCTCACCCTCGACGAGCGCGGGCTTTGCGACCTGGAGCAGCTCGCCCTCGGAGGATTTTCCCCGCTCACCGGATTTCTCGGGTCGGCCGATTACGAGCGTGTTATCGCCGAGCGTCGGCTCGTCGACGGGACCTTCTGGCCATCGCCGATCATCCTCCCCGTCACGCCCGGCGATGACATCCATCTGGGCAAGACGCTCGCCCTTCGGGACGTGTACGGCAACCTCCTCGCCTTCCTCCTCGTCGAGGAACTTTTCCCCTGAGCGAGGGCTCCGGCCCACCCGGCCGATACGCGGCGAGCGGTCGCCTGGAAGTCCTCCGGATCCCGCCGCACCACGACTTCGTGGACCTGCGTCGGTCGCCGTCCATGGTTCGCGCCCTCCTGGCCGGGACCGGACACAACCCGGTCCTCGCCGTGCCGCCCCGGTCGTCGCTGCACAGGGCGCAGGAGCGATCGATCCGCGAGGCGTTCGACGCACTCGGCGGCACCTTGCTGATCCTACCGGTGGTCGGCGTGCCGCAACCGGGCGGGGTCGAGCACTACACCCGGGTGCGCTGCGATCGTGAGATGGCCGAGGAGGCGCTCGCGGACCTGGCCCCGGTCCTGAACCTCATGCCCCTGGGCGGGCCCTCCGGTCGGCTCGATGTCCTGCTTCGGGCCATCGTCTGCCGCAACATGGGTGCCTCCCACGTCCTCGTGGGCGTGGAGGACGTCCCCCTGGGCCCGGACGAGGAGTCGGACTTCTTCGGGCCGATGGCAGAGATCGGAATCGAGCCCGTGGTCGCGAAGTCGTCGCTCCTCGGCGTGTCGGAGGCACAGATCCGCGAGCGCCTGTTGTCGGGAGAAGGTCTGTCCGAGGATCTGGTGCACCCGGCGGTCGCGGCAATCCTGGAGCAAACGTACCCTCCCCGGCATCGTCAAGGGTTGACGATCTGGTTCACCGGGCTCTCCGGATCGGGCAAGAGCACCGTGGCGCACGCCCTGGTCGAGCGTCTGGCCGAGTTCGGTCGGAATGTGTCCCTGCTCGACGGCGATGAGATACGCACACACCTTTCGAAGGGGCTTGGATTCAGCAAGGAAGACCGCGACGCAAACATCAACCGTGTTGGATATGTTGCCGGCCTGATCGCGCAGCATGGCGGGACGACCCTTTGCTCGGTCGTCAGCCCCTACCGCGCGACGAGGGACAACGCCCGCGCGCTATCGAAGGGCAACTTCGTCGAGGTTTTCTGCGACACGCCGATCGAGGTCTGCGAGCGGCGCGACGTGAAGGGCCTCTACGCCAAGGCCCGCGCGGGAGAGATCAAGGGCTTCACGGGCGTCGATGACCCTTACGAGCCGCCGCTCAACCCGGAAGTTCGGCTCGACACGAGCCAGCATGATGCACAAACCTGTGCTGGCATGATCATCACCAGACTCATCGACCTGGGCTACATCTTGCCGCACCGGCATCCATAGGGTGTAGCGTACGCGTAATCGCGCCCTCCGCACCGGTTTCGGGCTCCGCGTCTGTCGGTGCGGAGGATGCGAGGACGTGTCCCCCACACCCTACGGGATCAATCTTCGCTCTCTCAGGAACGCCTTCGCCACGGCCGCCGGATCCTTCTTCAGGCCGTCGACTTCGTGGTTGAGCTTCTGCATGGTCGAAGCATCGATCGCCCCGGCGAGCCGGTTCAGTGGGCCGACTAGTTCGGGGTGTTTCCTCAAAGTCTCAGCGCGGACGAGCGGCACTGCCTCGTAGGGCGGGAAGTAGTGCCTGTCGTCGGCGAGCTGGACGAGTTCGAGGGCCGAGACCCGGCCGTCGGTGGAATCGCCGGCGGCGACGTCCAGGGTGTCCCGGGCGACGGCCTCGTAGAGCAGGTTCCGGTCCATCTCACGCGGGGCGTTCGCGAAGCGGAGTCCGTACGCGGCGACCAGGCCGGGGTAGCCGTCCTGTCGGTTCATGAACTCGGGGCCGAAGCCGGATCTCAGCGTCTCCTGATGCCTGGTGAGGTCGGAAATCCGCTTGAGGCCGAGCCGCTCGGCCTGGGAGCGTCGCATCAAGATGGCGAACGTATTTTCAAATCCGATCGGATCGAGCACCGTCACTCCCTGAGCGGCCAGTTGCGACTTGACGACCTCGTAGACTTTACGCGGGTCGTTCAGGGGCGGCCGCTTGAGGATCGCGGCCAGGGTCGTGCCGGTGTATTCGACATACGCGTCGATCCCGCCGTCGCGGAGCGAATTGTAGCAGATGAGCGTCCCCGCCAGGTTCAGCCGGCGATCGACCTTGAGGGAGGTCTCCGCCTCCACGAGGTCGGCGAGCATGTGTCCGAGGAGGATCGGCTCGGCGGAATCCTTGGAGGCAATCACGATCGTCGCTGCGCCGCCCCGCAGGCCTCCTCTCTCCTGCCAGAATCCCAGTCCGGCCACGACCGCGATCACGCCGACGGCGAGGTAGGCCAGCCGACCCCTCTGCCGGGACGGTCCGGGCTGCCAACGCCGTTCAAGGGCCCCGAGCGAACCGTCGCAGAGCAGCGCGAGCAGTGCAGCGGGGACCGATCCGAGGGCGATGAGTCGTGGATCGGCGAGAGAGATCCCCCGGTAGATGTAACTACCAAGCCCCTTGGCCCCGATCGCAGCGGCGATGGTGGCCATGCCGATCGAGGCCACGGTGGCGACGCGGATCCCGCCCAGGATGATCGGCGAGGCCAGCGGCAACTGGACGATCCGCAGGCGCTGCCAGGCGGTCATCCCCATGCCGATGGCGGACTCCTCCACGCCCCGGTCGATGCTCCGCAGGCCGAGGATCGTGTTCTTGAGGATCGGTAGGATCGCATAAACGATTAACGCCGCAAGCGCCGGCGTCTTGCCGATCTGGCCGCGGAACAGGATCAGCAACAGGCCGAGCAGCGCCAGGCTCGGCACGGTTTGCAGGACATTCGCCGCGCCCAGCGCCAGGGTCTCGACACGCCGCGACCGGCTGGCCAGGATGCCGAGAGGCACGCCGATGGCGGCCGCGATGAGGATCGCTTCGAGGGTCAAATCGAGGTGGGCGGCGGTCGACCACGCGAGGTTACGCCACTCGGCCGCGAGCAATTCCAGGATCCCATTCACGCGCCGGACTCCTCGCCAATGGGGACAGCCCGGGCGTCGGCCAGGAACGAGGCGACGAACTCGTTCGCGGGATTGTTCATGAGTTCCTCCGGCGTCCCCAACTGGACGACCCGGCCGGCGTCGAGCACGGCGAGGCGGTCGCCCACCCGGAAGGCCTCGCGGATGTCGTGGGTCACGAAGATCACGGACATTTTCAAGCGTCGCTGCAAGGCGTGGAACTCGCCCTGGATCTCCCGTCGCGTGATCGGGTCGAGTGCCCCGAACGGCTCGTCCATCAGGATCAGCTCGGGATCCGTTACCAACGCCCGCGCCACGCCGACCCGTTGTCGTTGCCCGCCGCTGAGTTCATGGGGGCGACGATCCGCGAACAGGGACGGCTCCAGGCCGACCGTCGAGAGGAGATCGCGGGCCCTGGTCTCGCGCTCGTGCGGGCCGGTCCCGCGGATCCGCAGCGTCAGGGCGACGTTCTCCAGGACGGTCAGGTGTGGCATCAGGCCGATGTCCTGGATGACGTAACCGATGCGGCGGCGAAGCTCGATGGGATCCCACTCGGCCGATGGCCGCCCCAGGACGTTCAAAGCTCCCTCGCTCGGCTCGACGAGGCGGTTGACCATCTTGAGGAGCGTGCTCTTGCCGGAGCCGCTGGTGCCGAGGAGGACCAGGCATTCGCCGCGTTTCAGGTCGAGATCGACGCCCGAGAGTGCCGGGGGGTTGTCACCAAACCGCTTCGAAATGTTCATCCACGCAACCGCGGGTTCGGTCTCGGTCACGTTGCCCACTCCACTGTCGGGGCGGTTTGGGATAAACTCGGTTGAACAATCGGGCCGCAGGGCCGGTTCCGTAGGAAACTGGGACGCCTCCATGCTCGCCTTTCACCTCTCGACATTCAAGGTTGATGCGACCCCGCCCTCCGGCCACTCGCTCTGCGGCGGGTGGATCGACCCGGTCGTGGGGGTGGATGATCCGCTCTGGCTCAAGGGGGTGGTCCTCCAGGGTGCCGGCCTGCCGATCGTCCTGGCCGCGCTCGACTGGACCGGGGTGATGAACGAATCGCACCGGCTCTGGACCGAGGCCCTCGCCGAGGCCGCCCACACCACGCCGGATCGGGTCGCCCTGCACTGCGTCCACCAGCACAACGCCCCCTTCATCGATCGCGACGGCAACGCTCTCCTCCGCAAGTCCGATTCCCGGATCCTGCTGTACGACGAGGATTTCGTCGCGAACCTTGTCAAGCGGTCCGCCGATGCCGTGAAGCAGGCCGTGGCCAGTGGCGAGCCGGTCACCCATGTCCGGGGCGGCACATCGCCCGTGAAGATGGTCGCCTGCAACCGGCGCGTGGTGAAGAACGGCAAGGTCCGCTACAACCGCACGAGCGCGACCAAGGATCCGGAGGCCCGTGCCGAGCCCGATGGGACCATCGACCCCCTGCTCCGCTCCCTCTCGTTCTACCGCCAGGACAGGCCCCTCGCCCGGCTCTACTACTACACGACTCACCCGATGAGCTACTACGGCGACGGCCGGGTCTCAAGCGACTTCGTCGGCCTCGCCCGCGAGCAGCGCCAGGCCGAGGAGCCGGGCGTCCAGCACATCTATTTCACCGGATCCGCCGGCAACGTCACGGCCGGCAAGTACAACGACGGCTCTCACCCCTATCGGGGGATCCTCGCCGCCCGGATCCACGCGGCGATGGTCGCGGCCGACAAGGACGCCGATAAGGATCCCGAGCGGCTCGACGACATCCGATGGTCTACCCACCCGATCCAGTTCCACTCGCGCGAGGATTATGACCTCGACAAGCTCAAGGCCATCGTCTCGGACCCAAAGCAGTCCACGGTCAACCGCAACCGCAACGCCATGACCTGCGGCTGGCTGATCCGCGCCGAGACCAGGCGGCCGATCCTGCTCTCCCGGCTCGGCGTGGGCTCGTTCGAGGTCGCGCACTTCCCGGCCGAGACGTTCGTGGAATATCAGCTCCACGCCCAGGAACAGCGTCCGGGCAAGTGGCTGGCCACGGCCGCCTACGGCGACGGCGGTCCCTGGTACATCCCCCTGGCCCGGTCGTACGGGGAGGGTGGGTACGAGCCGACCGTTTCGTTCGTCAGCCCGGACACCGAGCCCCGCTACAGGGAGGCGATCGCCACCCTCCTCAAAGGTTGAGCGATGCGACTTAACACGGCGGGTCGATTCGTCCTCGGTTGCCTGGCATTCCTGAGTCTCGGGGCGGACCTTCCGCCCGAGGTCGCGGAGTTGAAGGCGAAGGCGGCCGACACCAAGCTGACCCTCCGGACACGCGCCTCGGCGGTGGCCGAGGCGGCGACGGCGCTCGACAGGTACGCGACCGACGCCCGCGACCTGGACCGCCAGCGGGGCTTCTGGGGCGAGGCCATTTCGCTCGTCGACGCGTTCGCCGCCGAGAACTCCACATTCGAGGAACTGTCCAAACTCCGCTTCAGCTCGGCCGTTTACCGCTGGGCGATCGGCCGGAGCTTGCTTCGCCAGTATGATGCCACCGGCGAGGAGCAGGCCGAGGCCCGGGCGGCGGAGCAATTCCAGAAGTCGATCGCGACCCTGGAGCCGATCGCGAACGAGGTGAAGGCGAGCCCGGAGCCCTTCGCGCAGAACGTCCGGTATCGCCTCGCGCAAGTCCTCGCGGATCTCGCCGATCTGGACGAGGATCCCGGCAAGCGGCGTCCGCTCCGGGAGAAGGCCGCCGATCTGCTTGCGACGCCCATCACAGAGGTCCAGCTCGCCGGCTTCGCGATGCTGCTCAGGGCCGAGGTCGGGACGGACCTCGGCCTCCATCAGCAGGCCATGGACTCACTCGAACAGGCCTCGAAGCTGAATCCCAGGCCCTCGCCCGAGGCCCTGGCCTCGGTGCGGGTGCGGATCCTGATGCATCAATCCCGATTCGCCGACGGCCTGAAGGCGCTCGCGGCCGAGCCGATCCCCGCACCTTCGAGGGATCGGCTCGCCATCGAGATCCTCCTCGGCCAGCTTCGCCAGGAGCGGGGCAGCGAGCGGAAGGAGATCGAGGCGGACATCTTCGCGAGGGCCCGCCGGTTGCGAGCCACGTCGCGAGCCGACGCAAGGAAGAGCCTCACGCTCCTGGCCCGCGACCTGGCAGAGCCCGAGCCCGGATTGCCCCCGGATTGCTGGGAGATCCTCGCGGAGGGCTTCGCGATGCTCGGGCGGCCGGGCCGAGCCGCCGCCCTGCTCGCACGGGGCGCGGATCGCATCGAGCGCGAGACGAATGCCGCAACGGGCGACCGCCTCCGCTACCAGGCCGGAGCCTATCACTTCCAGGCGGGCGAGTTCTTCGAGGCGGGTGAGATCCTCGGCCGCGTCCTGCAGTCGAAGGCCAACGACGATCTCAAGTCCAAGGCCGGCACCCTCCGGGTACTCAGTTACGGCCGCGCACTGTCGCAAAATGACACCAGGGTCACCCTGGCCACCTACCAGAAGGCGCTGGAGGAACAGATCAAGCAGTTCCCCGACCTGGCCGTCACCCAGGAGGCTTACTGGCTCCTCGGGCGACTCCAGGACTCCGAGGGGAAAGCGGAAGCCGCCGACCGGTTGTTGGAGAAGATCCGCCACGGCCATCCGCGCTGGCCGGCCGCCACGGGCATCCTCGCCAACCACCAGCTCAATGCCATCGAGGCCCAGCTCATCAACGGCGACCGGGCGAAGATCGATGAGCTGATCAAGGCCGCCCGTGACGCCCTGGCCGGCCGGGCCAGGGTCGCCGTTGCCGGGTCCGAGCAACTCGACGTCGAACTACTTCGCGCCCGCCTGGAGCTAGCGCTCGACGCGGGTAAGCCAGGCGAGGCACTGGACTCGCTCGACTCCTGCCTGAAGATGGCCGGCACGCCTGCGCAGTTCGACCGGACGAAACAGCTCAGGTTCCTCGCCCTGGCCCGCCTGAATCGCTGGCCCGAGGCAGAGATCCTGGCCAGGGACCTGTTGCCCCGTACGAGCCTGACGGATGCCCTCTCGATCGCCGACCTGCTCGATCGGGCGGGGGCCGCCGCCGAGTCCGACCTCGTGCGACGCCGGCTCGGTTTCCTGCTCCGAGGCTGGATCCAGCCCTACGTGGAGCACGTCCGGGACTACTCTCCTGCGGACCGCGCGGAGGTCATCCTCAGGTCGGCCAGGGCCTCGCTCTACGTGGGAGATACGGTGGCCGCGCGTCGGTCACTCACCGATCTGGGCGATCGTGCCTTCGAAGGATCCGACCGACACCTCCGCGACCTCGCGGACGCGTTTTCCCGGATGAGCGGCTACTCATACGCGGGAGACATCCACCGCATCCGGGCTCGCAAGCTCAAGCCGGGCTCGCTGGCCTGGCTCGACGCCCGGCTCTCGCTGGCCCTGGCCTACTACCGGGGAGGGCAGCCGAACGATGCGAAGCAGATCATCGACGCCACGGCCATCCTCCACCCCGAACTCGGCGGCAACGAGCTCAAGGACCGATTCGAACGCCTCCGCCGACGTCTCGAAGACGAGGCCAAGGGCGTACCATGACTCGGGTGGACAGTGTCCCCGGACTCCATTGGATCTCTCGGATCCACCCACATGGGGGCGAAGCTGGGCGGTTCGGGTCGGTCGGTGGTAGAATCCCACATCCGACCGAGTCCCCGTCGAAGCGAGCCCCCGAATGCGGATCGTCCACGTCATCACCCGCCTGATCCTCGGCGGGGCGCAGGAGAATACGCTCCTCACCGTCGAGGGGCTGCACCACCGCCACAAGGATGACGTGGTCCTCATCACCGGGCCGGCCGAAGGGCCCGAGGGGGATCTGTTCGACAGGGCCAAGCGTCAGGGCCTGAACGTCGAGCTGATGCCTGAACTGGTCCGCGCCATCCGACCCAGGACGGATTGGGACGCGTATTGGAAGCTCCGGAAGGCCTTCCGTCGGCTCAAGCCCGAGGTCGTCCACACGCACAGTTCCAAAGCCGGGATCATCGGGCGTGCGGCGGCGTGGGATGAGAAGGTTCCAGCGGTCCTGCACACGATCCACGGTCTGCCGTTCGGACCTTCGGAGACCCCGACGAAGAACCGGCTCTACATCGCACTGGAGCGATGGGCCGCGAAGCGTTGCCACCACATCGTCAGCGTCTGCGACGCCATGACCGAGCAGGCCCTCGCCGCCGGGGTCGGCCGGCCCGAGCAGTATTCGACCGTCTACAGCGGCATGGATGTCGACGCCTTCCTCAATCCCAAGCGCGGAAGGGACGAGGTGCGGGCCGAGCTTGGGCTTGCCCCCGACGACGTGGCGTTCGCGACCGTCGCCCGCCTATTCGAACGGAAAGGGCACGATGACATCCTCGAAGCGGCGCCGGAGGTCTTGAAGGGGAATCCCCGCGTCCGTTTCGTGTTCATCGGCGACGGCATCCTCCGCGATCGGCTCAAGGCCGACGCGGAGCGGCTCGGGATCGGCCACGCGATCCTCTTCACCGGCCTTGTCCCGCCGGATCGGATCCCGGAGCTGCTCCAGGCGTGCGACGCCGTGGTGCATCCGAGCCTCCGGGAAGGGCTCGCCCGCGTCCTCCCGCAGTCGCTGCTCGTCGGGCGGCCGGCGATCAGCTACGACGTGGACGGTGCAAAGGAAGTCGTCCTGCCGGAGACCGGGTTCCTCCTCAGGCCCCGCGACATCCCGGCGATGCGGGAGGCGATCCTCACGCTCGCGGCGGACCCAGACCTGCGCGACCGGCTGGGCCGGGAAGGCCGTCGCCGGTTCGCGCATCAGTTCCGACAGGAGACGATGACCGACGAACTACGCTCACTTTACGAGCGGCTTCTCGCCGGACGGGGTTGAGCCGGCCACGGCCGAGGTCTTCAAGCGCACCAGGCTGAAGCTCACCTTCTGCTTGACGCCCTTGTTGAGGTTGAGGCCCTCGCAGTCTTCGAGGACCTGGACATCCAGCCTCGGGTCCGCCTTGAACCGGGCCAGCTCGAATGGCAGGAATGGCACAACATAGGAGTCGGCCGATTTGAGCAGTTCGACCGTCGTCTCGGGGTCCTTCACGACCTTGATCGGCTTCCCGTAAGCGTAGACCGTCCCAGGCTCCTGGTAAGCCATGAAGCCCGGCTCGGCCTGGTGTTCCCGGGTCAATTCCGCGAGCCGCTCGCCGACGAGGCGGGACATCCGCATCGGCTCGGCGGTCGGCAGCAGCCAGCCGGCCATGACGGCGAGGAACAGGGCGAGCGTCCCCGCGAATGTGTAGGCCGCGCGCTCGGTCCGGCCCTTGAGCATCGTCTCCAGGCTCATCCCCATCCCGACGCCCATCACGGCCGACATCACCAGGAACGGGGCGATGAGCTGCGAAGGCACGAGGAACGCTCCGGCCGCCGTGCCGATCGTCGCGGCAACGCCGACGCCGGTCGAGATGCCCAGTCCGAGGCGACCGAGTTTCCAGCGCCGGATATTCACGCCCTCGCCTTCGAGGGCCACGATCATCCAGCCGACCAGCAGGCCCATGCTGGGGTAAGCCGGCAAGTAGTAGTGGATGAGCTTCGTCCCCATCAGTTCCAGGACGATCATCGGCCCGACCATCCAGCCGAGCACGAAACCGAAGGCCGGATGGTTCTTGCGGCGATTCCAGGCCCCCAGCACTGCCGGGAAGACCAGCCCCGACCAGGGGAAGAAGAGGGCCAGCGACAGGACCGGGTAGTAGCCCGGGAACCCGCCGTGATCCTCCATCTTGGTCGTGACCCGCTCGATCACGTGCTTGCCGACGGCCTCCTTGTAGAAGGCGCCGTCGGTCGCGAGGTAAACCGAAACATACCAGGGCATCGTCAACGCCAGGCAGAGCGGCACACCCCACTTCCACTCCAGCCGCTTCAGGAACCCGATCGGGCCACCGAACAGCCACGACATGCCGAAGGTCGCGATCGTCAGCACGGGCGCCACCGGGCCTTTGAGCAACACGCCGACCGCCATCAGGACCCAGAACAGCGCGGCCTTCCGGCGCGAGGCGGCGAACGAGAGGTCCCAGAGCAGGAAGAACATCGAGACCAGGACCAGAGACAGGGTCGAATCGATCGTCCCGAGTTTCGACTCCACCACCACAATGGGGGCCGTCGCCAGCGCGAGACTTGCCAGGTATGCCGCCCTGGGGCCGACGACCTTCCGGCCCAGCCACCAGACGGCCAGGCAGGTCCCGGTGCCGCACAGGGCGGACAGGAGCCGGACGCCGAAGGGATTATCCCCCATCAGCTTGTAACTGACGCTCATCAGCCAGTAGATCATCACCGGCTTGTGGTAGCGCGGTTCGGCGTTGAATGACGGCACCAGCCAGTTGCCCGAGGCGAGCATCTCGCGGGTGGCGACCGCGTAGCGCGGCTCGTCGCGGTCCCAGAGCCCTATCGAGGCATTCCCGATGAGGTTCAGGAGCAGCGTGAGGGCCACGATCGAGGCGGCTTCCCAACGCAAACGCTTCGGGGTCGGCTCGGGCTGATCGGGGCCGAGCCAGTTGACCTTGGAAAACTCGTCGCTCGACAAGGCTCCCTCCTCGGAGTCGGACGCGTGCGGGGGCTGACACCCGCGTTCCTTGCGGGTTGCCCGGGGAGTATAATCGGCAAACCCGCCCGAGTTGAGCCGAGATTCCCCGCCGAACTGACCCGAGATGGGTCTCCAACCTCGCCGACCGAGAGCCCCGCCATGGCCCAGATTACCGAAGCCGCCTGCCTCCTCCAGAGCGGCAACCTGTATCCTCAGCGCAACGGGTTCAAGACGGCCAGCAACGAAGACCTCTTCCTCGGCTTCAAGCCGGGCGGCTTTTCCATCTATTTCGGCGACGCCCCCATCTACCACTTCGATCTCGACGGCCGCTGGCAGCGTGCCTACCTGAACGATCGCCACTACCTCAAGGCCCTCGACACCACCACGCGCACCATCGAGCGCGTCCGCGAGGGGGCGAACCTCATCCTCCATCGCGAGACCCTCGACCTCGACGCCGCCCGCGCAATTGACGCGCACATCCGGCAGATGGCCCTGGATCTCGTCGAGGGTCTGCGGACCGGGACACTCCAGCCGGTTCCCGGGCCGGACACCAGCCGACCGATCCCGATGGATGCCCTGGATTTCTTCCTCGGGCGGATTGCATCGTGGTGGCAGGATGACTGGGATACCCTCCGAGAAGGTCATGCGGAGGTCTACCACACCTACCCGATCCTCCCCCCCAACGCGCTCAATGCCGTCGTCCTTCAGGCCACCCACGGTCACCGACTGGGTAGGGCGTTCGGCGGCGGTGAGATGCTGGCACCGGACGTCCTCGCCCTGGACGATTTCCGGGGGCACGTCGTGGACGTCAAGAATCTCCTGGAGAAGCGACTCTGCCAGTCTCGCTCGGTCTTCCTGGACGGTCCCGACGTGCTGAGGCTCCCCGTCGAGGAGATCCTCGCGCGGATGAAGGTCGCCCGGGAGTATTTCCCGACATGCCCGGGCATCGGCCCCGGCAAGCCGTCGGAGTTCAACCCGTTCGAGCCAGTCGCACGGCTCGAAGGGTTTCAAGTCTTCCTCGATGAACCGACGGGGGTCGTTCTGAACCCGGCCGACTGGTCCAGACTTCGTGAGGAGCACCTGATCGAGGTCGCGGTCGGGCTGACGTCGGGGGAGCCGGCCATCCGTGCGGCTTACGGTTCGGACTGGTCGAACGAATCCTTCGAGGCCCTGATCGCCGCAATCAAGTCGGCTGGGATCAAGGTGACCGTGCTCTCGCTCCTCGGAGCCGGCCCGTCGGAGGCTCATTCCACCGCCACGCTCGAGCTGCTGGAGCGCCTGCCCCTGGGCAAGGACGATCTCATCGCCCTGGTGGACGCGAGCGAGTTCGACCGTCGGGGTCTCGATCGCCTTGCCGATCCGGAAGGCTTGGATGGTGAGCGGGCCGTGTTCCAGTCGAGATTGGTTGCGCACCGGAAGGCCCGGGGCGTCAAGTTCGCCCCGTATTCCACGGAGAAGCAGTGGCTCTGATCGCCGCTGCCGGCGAGTGAGCGCCTGACCCGATCAGAATTCGTAGGGGGAATTGAACTGGCCGATGTGCAGATTCGGCATCCCCAGCGCATTCAGTTCTTCGATGATGGAGTGCCGGAACCGGGGCTTGATGTGAATGGCGTAGATCGCCACGTCGGCCCGGTTCAGCTTGGCCAGTTCCGCCCCGAAGGATGACGGGGTCAGGTGCCTGGAGATGTCGGCCATCCGCGCCATGCTGTCGGGGAAGGCGGCTTCGAGGAAGATCGCCTTGAGGTGCGGTCGCTCGCGGGTCAGGCGCCAGATTTCCTCGGTCGGCCCCGTGTCGGATGGGATCACCACGCAGGTGTCGCCCTGCTCGATGATATATCCCACCGTCGGGACGAGGTGGTTGACGCCCACGGCCGTGATCTTCAGGCCCTCGACCTCGATCGTGTCGCCCGCCTCGAATCGCTTGAGTTCGAGGAACGGAAACGGATTATGCTTCGATAGCGCGATGAAGTCGGGCCAGATGCGATTATTGAAGAGGTCGCGCTGGACACTGTCGAGGACGATCTCGCTGCCGTGAATGGTCGGACACTCGGGCTTCAACTCGTAGGCATTCTCGATGAAGATCGGCAGGCTGGCGACGTGGTCGGCATGGGTGTGTGAGATGAAGACGTGGCGGATCCGGGCCTGATCGAAGGGTGACGAGTAGAAACCCAGACTGCCCGCGTCGATCGCGACAGTATCATTAATGATGTAGGAAATCAGATATTGGTGATCCGAGGTCTCCGGAGAGACCGAGGATGCCACGACGGTAACCTTCACGAGATGGCTCCCCAGGAGCAGGGATTTTCCCAAGGTTAACACAGTTTCCCGGTCGGTCAACTCGTCACCGTCAAATCGGAAGGTCGCAGGGGATCTGGGCAACGTCGAACGACCTGCGGTCCTTGACTTCGCGGGGGTGCGGGAATAGCTTCCAGGGCTGGAATCTCCCGTCGAACGGGATCCCTCGCCAGACTCCCCCGCTGACTCCCGGTGCTCGCATGGAACCGAAACGCTACGACCTGATCGTCATCGGTTCGGGCCCGGCGGGAGAGAAGGGGGCGGCCCAGGCGGCGTACTTCGGCAAGTCCGTCGCCCTGATCGAGAAAGAACCGGTCCTCGGCGGGGCGGCCGCGAACACCGGGACCCTCCCCTCCAAGACCCTCCGCGAGACGTCGCTGTTCCTCTCCGGCTACCGCAACCGCGCGCTCCACGGCGTGACCCTCGCCTACAAGCACAAGGTCACGGTCGGCGACTTCATGTCGCGGGAGCGGTTCGTCACCGATACGGAACGCGCGAGGATCCAGTCGAACCTCAAACGCCATCACGTCCGTGTCTACTCCGGCGCCGGCCACCTCATCGATCCGAACACCGTGGCGGTCCGGCCCTCGGGGAGTCCGGAGGTCCAGATCCACGGCGAGAAGATCCTGATTGCGACCGGCTCCACCCCGCACCGGCCGCCGATTTTCCCGTTCCACGACCCGCGGATCTTCGACTCCGACACCATCCTCCACATCCGCGACATCCCCAGCACCATGGTCGTCATCGGCGGCGGCGTGATCGGCTGCGAATACGCCTGCATGTTCGCCGCGCTGGGGGTCAAGGTGACGGTCGTCGAGCAGCGTGACCGCCTGGTCAACTTCCTGGACGTCGACATCACCGACGCCCTCAAGTCGTCGATGGAGGCGATGGGCATTGACATCCGCCTGAACGATGCGGTGGAGACCGTGGGCACGGAGGAGGCGGTCGAGGTCGCCCTCAAGTCGGGGGCGACGCTCGCCAGCGACTGCGTCCTGGTGTCGTCCGGCCGGAACGGCAACACCGCGGGCCTCGGGCTGGAGAACGTCGGGATCCGGCCGGCCAAGCGCGGGCTGATCAGCGTGAACGAGCGGTTCCAGACCAGCGTCCCGCACATCTACGCGGCGGGCGACGTCATCGGCTTCCCCGCCCTGGCGTCGACCTCGATGGAGCAGGCGCGTGTGGCGATGGTGGATGCCTTCGACCTCAAGTACAAGAAGGAGGTCGCCGCCGTCCTGCCGTACGGCATCTACACGATCCCCGAATGCTCGATGGCCGGCGAGACCGAGATGTCCCTGGCCGAGAAGAAGGTCCCCTACGTCATCGGCAAAGCGTCCTATGCCTCGAACGCCCGCGGGCAAATCATCGGCGACAGCGACGGCTTCCTCAAGCTCCTCTTCCGAGTCGAAGACATGACCCTGCTCGGCGTCCACATGATCGGCGAGCAGGCCACGGAGCTCGTCCACGTCGGATTGACCGCCATCCTCCTGAATGCGACGGCGGATACGTTCATTCATACCTGTTACAATTATCCGACCCTCACCGAACTCTACAAATACGCCACGTATGACGCCCTCGGCCGTCGCGCGGCGGGCCGGATCGAAGGGTCTGGCCCGGCCACCTGACCGGTTCTGACGCGCGTAGGGCCTGGCACGGCGCGGGCCAATCGGGTCGCGGGTTTCCGACCGTCGGGGTCGGCGACCGCGTGCTAGATTCCACTCGATCGACGGTCCGATACCGACCGGGAAGCGCCGGGCGGGGTCGTCCGCTGCCCCTCCATGTTCTTCCTACAACGAGCGGATGCCCCGACCTGACTCTGGGATGCTTGCGTCCCCCGGTCCCGGCGCGTCAAGATGAAGTCTTCCTTTCATCTTCCGCCGTCTCGGGCTGGCGATCCGGCCGGCCCGTCGAATGGATGCGGGCGGTCGCGGCGCGTTGACGTCCCCGGCAAACGCCTATCCCAAACGGTGTCCGATATGGGCCATCCCCTCCAGCCGAGGCGGTGTTCGGCATGGGCCTGCCTGCTCCTCGGGGCGGGCGTCCTGGCCGCCGCGGGCCGGGCCTCCGCCCAGGCCCCGCCGCCACCCGAAGTCAACCCGACGACCGCGATCGTCCGGAACCCCGCGTTCACCGGGACCGGCTCGTGTGCCGCCGCCGCATGCCATAACGGCCGCCGCGAACCCCTCGGCCTGAAGGGTTCCGAATATCAGTTCTTCGCCACCTACGACCCCCATCGCAAGGCGTGGAGCGTCCTGTTCGACGACCGTTCGAAGCGGATCGAGAAGAATCTCAAGAAGCTCGACGCGCTCGACAAGGCCAAGCCCGAGTCCAACGACCTCTGCCTGAGCTGCCACGTCGCCCCCAACTACAAGGAGGAGGCGACGCAGACACGGATCGAGGGCTTCACCCAGGCCGACGGCGTCGTCTGCGAGAGCTGCCACGGCCCCGCCGAGAACTGGCTGACGGCCCACACCGAACTCGGCTTCCAGACCCTGTCCGCCCAGCAGAAGGAAGACGGCTACGGGCTCTGGAACACCAAGAGCCTCGCCCGCCGGGCGAAGGTCTGCACCGATTGCCACGTCGGCAACGGCACGATGGACGTGAACCACGACCTCATCGCCGCCGGCCACCCACGTCTGGCGTTCGAGTTCAACAACCAGCTCGCCAAGTATCCGAAGCACTGGGACATCCGCGACGACAAGGCCCGTGACCCGGACTACGAGATCAAGACGTGGGTTCTCGGGCAGGTGGCGACCGCACGGTCGGGGCTCGCGCTGCTGGAGACCCGGGCCAATGCGGCCGCGGCCGGGCATTCGCAGTGGCCCGAGTTCACCGAGTATGAGTGCTTCTCCTGCCACCACGAACTCGACGAACCGGCCCGTCGCAGGGTCTACCCGATCCAGGGCGTGAAGCCCGGCTCGCTCGCCTGGGGAACCTGGCTCGCGCCGGACACCGATCTGCTTGCCCAGGCCGAGAATCGCTCGGAGACCTTCGAGGTCGCCCAGACGATCGCGGAACTGCGGCTGCTGATGGCGAGGCCCTCCCCCGACGCGAAGGCGGTCGCCTCCTATGCCAGGAAGGGCACGGAACAGCTCGATCGGTGGGCTGCCGAGATCGACTCCAAGCCGGTGAACGCCGACCAGGTGAAGGCGATCCTTGGCACCCTCCTGAAGCAGAAGGACGAGAACTGGACCTGGGACCACCGGGCCCGGCGGTACCTCGCCCTGAGCGCCGCGAGCCGGGGATTCACGGAGCTGACGGGATCCGCGCCCGAGTCAACGGTTTCGCAGACCCTCAGCACGTTGTACGATCAACTGCGCTTCCCGCCGGGATTCGACAGCCCCGATCGCCCCGTCGCCAACCGCGTGAGCGAAGCGTCCCGGTCCCTGCGTCCGCCCCAGCGCTAATCCCGAGGGAACCATGTCCAACCGGCCACGACTCGACGGCTGTTTCGCGGCGACTTTGCTCCTGGCGGGCCTCGGGATCACCTCGACCGCCGGCGCGCAGCAGGGCGCGCCGGTGCAGGAAAGGTACTTCGGCGCCAAGTATTGCGCCGGCTGCCACGAGAAGGGCCCCGGCGGCGCCTTCACCGATCAGATTGTGCTGCTCAATGAATTCAACACCTGGGTGAACAAGGACCGGCACAACAATTCACTGAGCCGGCTCAAGGTCGACCACAAGGATCGTTGTGCCAAGATGGACGCGATCCTCAAGTGGCCCAAGACGGTCACCGAGGACCGTCGTTGCCTTACCTGCCACGCGGTGAGCGTCGAAGGGGCGGTCATCGCCGGCCAGACCTTCGACGCCAACGAGGGCGTGACCTGCACCGCCTGCCACGGATCCGAGAAGTCGATCCCGGGCCAGGGGAGCTGGGTGACCGCCCACATCGTCGGCCAGGCGAACGAGGACCAATGGCGGAAGCTGTCGGTCGACAAGAAGGTCGCCACCGGCTTCAAGAACCTCCGGGATCCGGTCGAGCGGTCGAAGATGTGCCTGTCCTGCCACGTCGGCAACGCCGCCGAGGGCAAGGTGATCACCCACGAGATGTATGCCGCCGGCCACCCTGCCCTGCCGAGCATCGAGATCTCGACCTTCAGCGAGCAGCAGCCCCGGCACTATCGCCTCGGCCGCGAGCAGAAGGACCCCGTCGCCGCGAAGTACGTCGGATTCGAGTCGGGCGAGCTCGAAGAGACCAAGATCGCCCTCGTCGGCGCGATCATGAACCTCCGCGAGAACATGGCCCTCACCGCCTCGCTGGTCGACATGCCCGCCGACCACGACGCCAAGGCCAAGGCCTGGCCCGAGATCGCCCGGTTCGATTGTGCCGCGTGCCATCACGAGCTGAAGCGCCCGAGCTGGCGGCAGGAACGCGGCTACCAGGTCTCCCCGGGCCGCATCCTCCCGCCCCTCTGGCCGGAAGCCCTCGTCTCGGCCGCCGTCGCGGTGACCACCTCGGGCCCCGACGAGTTCAAGAAGGTCGCAGAGGAGTACAAATCCCTCGTCACCAAGCTCTACGACGCTTACGACGCCCGGCAGTTCGGCGACCCAGTGAAGATCAAGGCGGCCGCCTCGGCGATCGTCGCCTGGTCGGACGGCCTGCTCGCGAAGGCAACCAAGCTGAAGTACGACGACGCGACGGCCCACAAGATCCTGGGTGCGTTGATCCAGACCGGCATGTCCGGGCAGCTCGATTACGACGCCGCCCGCCAGGTGGCCTGGGCCTTCCGCAAGGTCTATCGCGAGTACAACGAGGTCGTGCCGGCGGTCAGGAAGTCGATCAAGGTCTCGCCGCTGGACAAGCTCAAGATCGACCCCCTGATGAACAAGCTGACGACCTCGCTCTCGCTCGACGTCCGGACCGACAAGAACGGCCGCGCGACGGGAATCATCGAGAACCTCGCCGAGCGGATGCGTTCCATGAACGACTACGACCCGGCGGCCTTCCAGGCGACCCTGGAAGAACTCGGCGGGAAGCTGAAACTCGTCCCCAAGAAGTAAGCCTCGCGGGTACGGGATGTCGTACAAACGAAATGGGAAGGGCTCGCTTCGGCGGGTCCTTCCCATTTCGCGATCGGATCTCCTGAGGAAACGCGGAGAGTGTCAGGCGAGCAGGCCCTTCTGCACGGTTCCTTGGACATCGGTGAGCCGATAGTCCCGGCCCTGGTGACGGTAGGTCAGCCTGAGATGGTCGATGCCGAGAAGGTGGAGGACGGTGGCGTTGAGGTCGTGGATGTGGACGGGGTCGCGGACGACGTTGTAGGAGAAGTCGTCGGTCTCCCCGTAGGTTGTGCCGCCGCGGACGCCCCCGCCGGCCATCCAGAGGCTGTAGCAGCGAGGGTGGTGGTCGCGGCCGTAGTCCTCCCTCGTCAACTTGCCCTGGGAGTAGACCGACCGGCCGAACTCGCCACCCCAGATGACCAGGGTGTCCTCGAAGAGCCCGCGTTCCTTGAGGTCCGATAGCAAGGCACCGGTCGGCTGATCGGTGTCGTAGCACTGGTGCTTGATGCCGCTGGGCAGGTTGGCATGCTGGTCCCAGCCGCGGTGGTAGAGCTGGATGAACCGCACGCCACGCTCGGCGAGACGACGGGCGAGCAGGCAGTTCGCGGCGAAGGTGCCCGGCTTCTTCGACTCCGGCCCGTAGCGTTCGAAGATCCTCGCCGGCTCGCCGGAGAGGTCGGCCAGCTCGGGGACGGCTGCCTGCATCCGGAAGGCCATCTCGTACTGGTCGATACGCGCGGGGATTTCCGGGTCGCGGCTGTCCTCGAACTTGATCCGGTTCAACTCGGCCAGGTCGTCGAGCATGGCCCGCCGTCTCTCGCGCGAGAGGCCCGGCGGGTCGGACAGGAACAGGACGGGATCCTTCCCCGGGCTGAATCGCACCCCCTGGTAACGCGACGGCAGGAAGCCCGATCCCCACATCCGTTCGTGAAGCGGCTGGGCGTTGGTCGGGCCGCTCGGGCGTGAGATCAGGACGACGAACGCCGGCAGGTTCTCGTTCTCGGTGCCCAAACCGTAAGCGAGCCACGAGCCCAGCGCGGGCCGACCGGCGAGGGAGTGGCCGGTCTGGAGCAGGGTCATCGCCGGGTCGTGATTGATCGCATCGGTATGCATCGTGCGGATCAGGCAGAGCGAATCCGCGTGCTTGCCCATGTGGGGCAGGAGTTCGCTCAGTTCCATCCCCGACCGGCCGTGCTTCACGAACTTGTACGCCGACGGGGCGATCGGGAACCGGGCCTGGCTCGCCGTCATGCCCGTGAGCCGCTGCTCGCCCCGGACCGAGGGCGGCAGATCCTTGTCGAACTGGTCCTTGAGCTTCGGCTTCGGGTCGAACAGTTCCAGTTGCGACGGCGCCCCGGCTTGCGTCAGCCAGATGACCCGCTTCACCTTCGGCGCGTGGTGCGGAAGTCCCGACAGCACTCCGGCCTGTGAGCCCTGGGTTTTCAGGATCGAGGCCAGGGCCGCGATACCCGCCCCCGTGGCCGATCGCCCGAGGAACTGACGACGGGCGATCCGCTCATTGGCCTGCTGGACGATGCGATCGAACATCGGCTTATTCCTTGTGGACCGTCTCGTCCAGGTTGAGCAGCATCGAGGCGACCGTGGTCAGTGCCGCGAGTTCAACGGGGTCGCAAGCCGGGTCGGCCTTCGACTCGCCGATCCCGATGAGTGCCTTCGCCGCCGCGACGTCGGCTCGGAAACCCTTGAGTGCCGAGGCATAGGCACGATCCAGGATACGGGCCTCGACGGGTTTCGGCTCGCGGATCAGGACCCGCCGGAACATCGTCGCCAGACGGTCCTGGGCGCGGTAAACCCGCTCGGCGATCCCCCGCGCGGCCTCGATGTAGGTGGGATCGTTCTCCAGGTTGAGAGCCTGCAGGGGCGTGTTCGTGCGGGTCCGGCGCAGGGTGCAACTCTCTCGGAACGGGGCGTCGAAGACGAGCATCGCGGGGTTCGGGACGGATCGCTTCCAGTAGGTGTAGAGGCTCCGGCGGTAGAGGGCGTCGCCGTGATCCTGCACGTATGTGTTGGCGCTGCTGCCCGCCACGACCTGTTCGTAGAGCCCCGGCGGGTGATACGGCTTGACCGACGGTCCGCCGACCCGCTCGACCAATCGGCCGCTGAGTGCGAGCGCCTGGTCGCGGAGGAATTCGGCCTGGAGCCGGAACCGCGCTCCACGCCCGAGCAGCCGGTTCTCGGGGTCGCGTGCGAACGACTCGGGGGAAGCCGACGAGGTCTGGCGGTAGGTCGAACTCGTGACGATCAACCGGACGATATGCTTGACGTCCCAGCCGCTGGCGACGAACTCGGTGGCGAGCCAGTCGAGCAATTCGGGGTGCGAGGGCAACTCGCCCTGGGTGCCGAAATCCTCGGATGTCTTCACGAGGCCGGTCCCGAAGAACGACTGCCAGATCCGGTTCACAACAACCCGGGCCGTGAGCGGATTTCGCCCGTCCACAAGCCATCGGGCCAGGCCGAGGCGGTTGCGAGGGGCGTTCGGGGGGAACCCGGGGAGCGACGCCGGGGTGTCGGGCGTGACCCTGGCGCCTGGGCGATCGTAGGCGCCTCGCATCAGGACAAATGTCGCTCGGGGCGTCGGCAGTTCCTCCATCACCAGCGCGGTGGGGATCTCCAGGTCGACCTTGTCCCGCTGCTTCCGGAGATCCGTCAGTTTGGCATCGGCGGTATTGTACTCGGCAACCGTTTCCCGGAATGCCTTGGCGACTGCCTCCGCCTCGGCGGGCGTTCGCTTCCCCGCTGGCTTGCTCATGAGGCCCTTGTCGAATCCCTTGGAGAGCGTGGCGATCACCGCCGGGGCGTTCGCGATGACCTGGACTTCCCAGATGCGTTGCTCGGAAGTCAGGCGGATGTGCAACAGAGCGAGTGAACGCTCGGCCCGGCGAATGTCCTTGTCGATCGCGGCGAGGCGGGTTTCGATCTCGGGAGCCGGCAGGCGGATCATCGGTGGGCTGTTGCGACGGATGTTCGCGCCATAGTTGCCGACGCCCTTCTCGCTGACGTTGTGGTAGAACGCCTTCAACGCGTAAAAGTCGCGTTGCGAGAAGGGGTCATACTTGTGGTCGTGGCAGCGGGCGCACTGGAAGGTCTGCCCGAGCCAGACGGCGGCAGTCGTTTCGACCCGGTCGGCCGTGTACTCGGCGAGGAATTCCTCGGGGATGATCCCGCCTTCCTCGTTCATCATGTGGTTGCGATGGAAGCCGGTCGCGATCCGCTGGTCGAGCGTGGGGTTGGGGAGCAAGTCGCCCGCGATCTGCTCGATGGTGAACTCGTCGAACGGCTTGTTCTCGTTGAACGCCCGGATCACCCAGTCGCGCCACGGATAGGCCTCACGGTCGCGGTCGACCTGGTAGCCGTTAGTGTCCGCAAACCGCGCGGCGTCGAGCCAGTCCACGGCCATGCGCTCGCCGTAGTGCGGCGAAGAGAGGAATCGCTCGACCAGGCGGTTGTAGGCCTCCGGGGACTGATCCGCGACGAAATCCGACGCCTCCGCTCGCGAGGGCGGCAGGCCTCGGAGGTCGAGCGAGAGCCGACGGACGAGCGTGGCTTTGCTCGCCTCAGGCGAATGCGTCCCTCCTTCCGATTCGAGCCGGGCGAGGATGAACCGGTCAATGGGATTCCGGCACCACTCGGCGTCCTTGACGGGAGGAGTCGTCGGACGCTTCGGCGCGAGGAACGCCCAATGCGGGGCGTATTCCGCCCCGCCTGCGATCCATCGGGCGAGCAGATCCTTCTGGGCCGGGGACAATGGCTTCTGGAAGGACGGGGGCGGCATCACCTCGTCGAGGTCGGACGAGCGGATGCGCTCGACCAGTTCGCTCTCGCCGGGCTTGCCGGGGAGGATGGCCGGGCCCGAGAGGCCGCCCTTGATCGCACCATCTCGAAGGTCGAGCCGGAGCTTCGCCTGGCGTTTGGCGGAGTCCGGGCCGTGGCACGGCAGGCAGTGATTTGCGAGGATCGGGCGGATCTCCCGGTTGAAATCGACCTCGTCGGCCGACATCGTGGCCAGGACGGCCGTCATCGCCAGGCCCGTGAACGTCACCGCGCCCTCCCCTCGGCATTCAACAACGGTTTGACACCCTCGCCAGTCTACCCTCCCCGATCACCCCTTTGGAACGGACGACCCCGATGCGGTGGCACCTCTCCCTCCTGCTGTTGCTGCTGGCCATCAATCCGGCGCCGGCCGGGACGATGGTCTACGTCTCGTCGCCGAAGGACAAGCTCATCCGGTCCTACAGCCTGGACGAGTCCAGCGCCAGACTTACGAGGCTTGCCAGCACCCCAGCCGGGGGCGAGCCTGCCGCGCTGACGACCTCCCCTGACAAGAAATTTCTCTTCGCATCCCTCCGGCCGGAAGGCCGATTGGCCAGCTTCCGGATCGAACCCACCTCGGGTAAGCTGACCAAACTCTCCGACGTCGAGGCCGGGGCCGACCCCGCGCACATCCAGACCGACCCGACCGGACGCTATCTCTTCACCGCCTACTACGAAGCCGGGAAGGTGAGCGTCCATGCCATCGGGGCCGATGGCATGCTCTCGGAACGGCCGCTGCAGGAGGTCGCGACGGCCGAGAAGGCCCACGCCGCGAGCCTCGACCGCTCCGGCCGCTACTTGTTCGTCCCCCACACCGCACCCAATCGGATCGAACAATTTCTCTGGGACGCCAGGACCGCCCGGCTCGCCCACAACGACCCGCCTCGCCTGCTCCGCCCCGCCAACACCGGCCCACGGCATGTCGCCTGGCACCCGTCCAAACCCATCGCCTACATCGACAACGAGCAAGGCAGCAGCGTCACCAGTTACCGACTCGACGAGGCGACCGGCCGCCTCACGCCCCTTGGCACCGTCCCGACCTTACCGCAGGACTTCCGCAGGTCCAATAGCTGCTCGGAACTGAAGGTCGACCCCGACGGCCAGACCCTCTACGTCGCGAATCGCGGCCACGACAGCCTGGCGATCTTCCGGATCGGGGCCGACGGCGAGACCCTGACCCCCGCCGGCCACCTCGCGACCGAGGCCAACCCGCGGTCGTTCGACATCAGCCCCTCCGGCAAGTCCCTGATCGTTGCCGGAGAGAATTCAGGGCATCTCGCGTGGTACGACCTCCGCGTGGTCAGCACCTCCCCGAAGTTGCTCGGGCGTGCCGAGGTGGTACCGAGGCTCTGGTGGGTCCTCATCGTCGACCTACCGTGACGCCCGGCCCTTGCCCTTCCGGGTTGGATTGTTCAACCTCGTGCCTCTCAGGGCGGCCCAACGTGCCGCCCGCATCCAGACACTATGCATCAAAGGTTCGAGATTCATGGCTTCCAAGGAACTGCGCTGGGGCATCATGGGCTGCGCCCGGATCTCGCGGCGGGGGTTGATCCCCGGGATCCAGGGGTCGAAGTCGGGCGAACTCTACGCCCTGGCCAGCCGTGACATCGACCAGGCCCGCGCCTGGGCGGTGGAATTCGGCATCCCCCGGATCCATCAAGGGTATCAGGCCCTGCTCGATGATCCGGATGTCGATGCCGTCTACATCCCCCTACCCAACGAGTTGCACAAGCCCTGGGTGTTCGCGGCGGCCGACGCCGGCAAGCACATCCTCTGCGAGAAGCCGCTGGCCCTCGACGCCGCCGAGGCCCGGGAGATGATCGAGCACTGCCGCGCGAAGAAGGTCGTCCTCATGGAAGCCTTCATGTGGCGGCACCAGCCCCGCGTGGCCGAACTCCGGAGGCTCATCGCCGACGGCGTCATCGGCCAGTTGCGACTGATTCGATCGTCGTTCTCATTCCCGATCGACCTCACCGACTGGCGGCTGGACCCGACTCGCGGCGGCGGGGCCCTGTGGGACGTCGGCTGCTACGGCGTCAGCACCGTCCGGCTCTTCGCCGGCGAGGAACCCGCCACCACGCAAGCCATCGCCCACTTCAGCGATCGTGGCGTCGACCTCTCACTCGCCGCGCAGTACCGCGTCCCGTCAGGCGTGCTCGGCTCGATCGATTGCAGCTTTGAGCAGCCGTTCCGCTGCTCGTATGAACTGGTCGGCAGCGAGGGCAAGCTCGACGTCCCCGACGCCTACCTCCCCCCCGAACGCCCCGTTGCATACCTCACCGACTCCCACGGTATGCAGGAACTCACCTTCGACGGCCGGAACCAGTACGCGGCGATGGTCGACAATTTCACCGAAGCCGTCCGCAACGGCCGCACACTCATCTCCCCCGCCGAAGACGGCCTCGCCCAGATGATCGCCCTCGAAACCACCCTTTCCGCCGCCAGGTAGAGTGTAGTGCCTCGCGTACCAACGGTCCGCGACGACCGCACCCACGCGAGCGATCGCCGACGCAAACGAGCCACGACCGTCCGGCAACCGCAAAATGCCAACGCCCTCGGGATCAACCGAGGGCGTTGGCTTTGACCTCATTCAGGCCAAACCGCTCAGCGACCGGGGTTAGCCGGGGCGGGCGTGGGGGCCGGAGCCGGGGCGGCCTGGCCGGGCTGGGCCGGGGCACCGAAGGCCGGGGCCGGGGCGGCCTGGCCCGGGAGACGGCCCTGCTCCATCAGGTGCTTCGGCGAGTTGGCGGGCTCGGGCACGCGGAGCGAGCGGAGCTGGCTCATCACGACTCGCTCGGCGTTCTGGAGTTCCTGGGCTGAGAGCTGGCCGTCGTTGTTGGCGTCGAGGATGACGAACAGCGTGCCGGCGGGCTCGACGATCGCCTTCTGGAACTCGGCGCGGCTGATCTGGTTGTTCCGGTCGTCGTCGGCCGACTGGAAGGCCGCCTGCGAGGCCGCACGGACGGCGCCGTACATCGCGGCGTTGATCTCGGTCGGGGTCATCTGGCCGTCGCGGTTGGTGTCGGCCGCGGCGAACAGGGCCTGGACGCCCGTCTGGACGGCCTGGCGGACCTCGGTCGCCTGGAGCTGATTGTCATTGTTGGTGTCGAGGAGGCGATCGACGGCCTGCTTGATGTCGGCCGAACCCGGATTCGCCTGGCCCGGCTGGGCGGCGTTCTGCTGGTTCTCGGCCGCCTTCGCCCGCTGGAGCACGAACCGGAGCCAGGGCTTCTGGGCCAGGAAGGCGTCGCGGGCCTGCTGGGCCTCTTCCTTGGAGAGCGTGCCGTCGCCGTTGGCGTCGGCGCGGAAGAAGAAACCGCCGGCCACCAGGTTGGCCGCGTCGATGGCTTCCTTCTGCGAGATCGTCCCGTCGTTGTTCGCGTCGGCGGTCTTGAAGAGGATCTTGCCGGTGTCCTGGATGTCCTCGATGCTGTCGATCGGGCCGGGCTTGTCGTCCACGAAGGCCAGGGCGGCCGAGCCGGTTCCCAGGGTGAATGCCAGTCCCAACGCCCAGATACCACGAAGCGTCATCACGTGTTCCCCATCCAGTTGTGCCGAAATTCTCGGCCCCGGACAACCCGGGGCCTCGCCGGCTCGCGGCCGGATCGGTCGTGTCATGAAGCAACAGGGATGCCGCGCTGTGCCCTTTGGCTGCGCCCGACGATCTTTCTGCCCGAGTCGGTTTGCCTCAATTACCAGGCTTGACTGGCCGTCACAAATGCTTGAATCCACACGCAATCGTTTGAGTCTGACTGCGCAATCCCGTTCGCTTGTTCCTGCGTGCTAGCGGAACATCTGCCACCTGCCGACCGATTCAAATGCATTCGAGAAATGTTGAACGTTCGGCTCGCCGTCCTCGTCGGGCCAGACGATCGCCACGATGTCGTACCGCCACGAGACCTTTTCCAGCAGTCGGTGACGTTTGAGGAAGTGGAGCGCCGTGAGGGTGATCCGGCGCTGCTTCTCCTCGTCGACGGCCTCGACCGGGTTCCCGCCTCGTCGGGTCTTCACCTCGATGAACACGAGGACGTCGCCGTCCCGGGCGATGAGGTCGATCTCGCCGTTCGGGCCCTCGTAGCCCCTGGTGATGATGCGCATGCCCTTGCCGCGCAAGTATTCCTCTGCGAGACGCTCGCCCCGCTGCCCGAAGAGCCTATTCCAGAAATGGGCGAGCGGGGCGCGTCGTTTCACGTGGCACCTCTCGGGCGGGGGTCAGTTCACGCCGAGCGAACGCTCGATCTCCGCCCCCTCGCTGGTCAGGGCACCGGAGAGTCGCGAGCCCTTCTTGAAGAAGTTCTTCACCTCGGTCGGCTTCTCCTCGCCGAGCGCGGGGTCCTTCGAGACGTCGTCGCGCATGGCAGCGGCGGTGATCTCGGCGGCGGACGTCCCCGGATCATCGCGGACCTGCTTGTCCTTGACGCAACCGGCCGAGAGCCAGGTCGCAATCCCGAGCGCCGCTATCTTCAACATGGAACACTTCATCGCGTTTGTCACCTCACCCCGAGGGGTCGTGACGCGCCAGGGCAACAGATGTGGCATTCGAGCGATGATCGGCGCGGACGTGGAATCCCTTCCCGCAAGTGCGGGACTGTGCCAGATCCCGGCGATTCCGTCCAGTTCAAGCGGCGGTCGAGGTGGATTCCGGGGACTTCCTCCACCCCCAGCCACCCCAAAGCGCCCCGATTCCCAGGAATGGGAGCAGGCCGATCAGGAGGAAGACGACCGCGAAGCTCCCCGTGCGATCCTTGATCGCCCCGGCCTGGGGCAGGAAACCGCCGGCGAAGAGATTCCCCAGGCCGCCGAGGATCCCGACGACCAGCCCGGTGAGCCGGGATGAGACATCCTGGCAGAAGGCGAAATAGTTCGCCATGAACGCGGCGATCCCGAACGCCATGATCGCCAGGAGCAGGAACACGATCGCACTCGACCCGGCCGAACCGACCAGGGCACCGCTGCTGATGAGGACGGCGCAGCAGGTCATCACGATCGCCCGGGCCTTCGGCGGTTCCAGGCCCCGCCCGGCGAGTTGCCGGGAAATCGCCCCACCCCCGATGTTCCCGAGGTCGGCCGCCAGGAACATCAGGGCCGTGACGCCGGGCGCGGCGAGGTCGCTGAGGCGGCTGTCCTGCTTGAGGAACGCCGGGATCCAGTTCAGGAACGAATGCCAGCAAACGTTGATCGAGATCGACACCACGACCAGCACCCAGAACCGTCGCGAGCGGACCACCTGATCGAGGTCGACCAGCCAGGGCGTCCCGTCACAATTCCTCGACCCCAGCGCGAGCGGCAGGACGAGCAGCCCGATCATGAAGGCCGTCGCGGCGAACCAGACGCCGGTCAGGCCATAGAACTTGACCGACCCGAGCACCGCCACCGGCACCAGGCCGAGAACGACAAGCCCGAGCCTCGCCGCGCCGGCCATCGTCCCCGACCGTCCTCCGGCCTCCAGCCTGGTCTCGTTGATCTTGCGAGTCGCCTCATCAAAGACCTCGACCTCCGGCCCGCGAACGAAGTGTAGCCAGGCCCAGACCCAGCCGATCCCGAGCAGCGAGACCACCGCGAACGCCACCCGCCAGTTGAACCAGGCGGTCAGGGACGCGATCATCAGCGGCGCCAGCACCGCGCCGACGGCCGCGCCGGAGTTGAAGATGCCGTTCCCGAGGCTGCGGTCCTTCGGAGGCAGGACGATCGAGGTCACCCGCAGGGCGCAGGGCCAGTTGAACGACTCGCCGAGCCCTAATAGGGCCCGGAAGATCAGGAGCACGCCGAGCGTCGGGGCGAATGCGATCGCCAGGGCGGCCAGCGACCAGCCGAGCACGGCGAGCGGGTAGAGCTTGCGGACATTGACGCGATCGGCCAGGAATCCGGCCGGGACCTGGCAGAGAGCGTAGGAGATGTAGAAGATCGCCATCACCCAGCCGAGTTGCTCGTCTGTGGTCAGGCCGAAGCTCGCCTTGATCTCCTTGCCCACGAGCGAGACCGACTGACGATCCATGTAGTTGAGGATCGTCGAGGCGAACATCAGCCAGCAGATGCCCCACGCCCACCGCGTGGCGATCGGGACGGTCGAGGACGCATCCCGGTTGGAATCGATCGTGATCGGTGCGGCCACGGAGGGAGGTCCAGTCGGGTGGGGATGCTGGCGGGGGTCGCGAGACGCGTCCCGTAGACTGCCAGACCCGTCCTCCATCGGCAAGGGCTCGCAGGCCGGCTTGATGGTCAATCCCAGGCGCGGATGACGGCCTCGTCGAGGGTCGAGGTCACGTCGATCAGCATCGGAAGCCGCACCTGCTCCAGCACGGAGAATACCCGAGCGTGGAGTTCGCAGAGCCGGACCATGCCACCGTCCTGCTGGAGCCGGAGGAAGCAGGCAAACAGCACGCCGAGCCACCGGCTCGACACGTGCGTGACGTGGCTCAGATTCAGTACGACCCGCGTCGAGGCCGGGTCCAGGAGCAATTCCTGCAAACCCTGTCGGAACGCCTCGACGCCCGACTCCTCGTCCAGGCGGTCGATGCGGGGCGTGATCACCAGGACGCCCTGGATCAGGCCCCACTGGATCCGACGATCCGAGGCGAGGGTCTCGTACTCCGACACGGACGTCACGTCGAGGTCTCCGACGGCGAACTCGGAGGTTTCGAGTTCGGCCGCGGCATCCTCGGCGGGGGTTGCCGTGATCCAGTCGAAGACGATCTCTTCGAGCGAGCCCATCCCCGTGCCGGAATGGCCGCTCAGCACGGACGCCACGAACGGCCCGATGCGGACGACGTCGCCGTCCTTCAGGGGCATCGCCGACTCATTCAGCGGCTTGCCGTTGACGATTGTGCCGAGGGTCGAGCCGAGGTCCACGATCCGGGTCCGGTTGCCGACCCGCTCGATCCTCGCGTGGTCACGGCCGACCTGCGGGTGGGCGAGGCGGAGATCCGACCAGGCACCCCGTCCGATCGCGAAACGCTCACCCCGGACCGGGATGACCGTCCCTCGTGCCGGGCCGTTCTTCTGGGAAGATTCCACGATCAGCCAGAAGAACGGCAGCCGGGCCTCGACCCCGTCATCATCGTCCTCGTCATCGAATCCATCGGCCACGGCGGCCCTGGGCGTCTCGCCCAGGGAGTAGGTTGCGTCATCGACGACTTCGTGTCGTTCATCGCCCTGATACTTGAGGGCTCCGATCAGCGACAGCGGCAAAGGCCGGGGATCGCGCGTGGGCCACGGATGAGCCAGGGCGGAGGCGACATCGGCGAAGTCAGAGTGCAACCCCTTGTCGCCCGCAACCCGGAGCATTTCCAGATTCTCGGCATCGAGCCCGACGACTCGGAGTTGCCCCCCCTGCCCGTCGTCGCAGGCCGATCCCAGTTGTTGGATGGCCGTGGCCAGGCGGGTCGAAACCTTCTGGAGCCCCGAGCAATCCAGCAGGATCCGGCGATAGCCCGCGCGGATGAGGTCCTCGAACTCATCGGCGAGTTCATCGAGCACCTCATCCTTGATGAGTAGGGAGTCGAGGATGCGGACGAGGATCGCCGATCCGGCCCGCTGGACCTGGATCCTCGCCCAGCACCGCGTGCGAGGAGCGACGCGATCGGTCGCATTCGAGCGGCGGCCGAGCTGGTCGTTGGCCTTGCGGACGCCTCCCTCGGCGATCCAGCCCTCGAAACTGAGGACGGAGCGGCTCGTCTCGCGGTCGTCGAGGTAGCTGACGACCCAGTCCTCGACACGACGATCGAGCCCCGATGGCCGCCGCGCGTCGTTACTTCTCGGCCCGGAGGGGTCGAGTGCGATCTGGTCGAGACGATTCGAAGCGCGCAGCGGTAGCGAGCTCATGCGTGGACCTTTCGGGTTCACATGAGGGCACGGGTCTCAGGCCGATCGGATCCGGGCCGATGGATACGGCCCGCGATTCGGCATCATCCGGGACAGCACGTGTCGGCGTCCCATATCGACATAGGCGTGTTATGCGACGCGTTCGTCCGGATTTTTTTCGGGACGCATCGTCACACGTCGCAAGTCCAAGCAACATCGCAGGGTGCGCTGCGACGCGGCCGAGCCGGCCGCGTCCATCGCACCGCACAGTGGCGTATGCCATTCGCCAGATGATTCCATCATCGACGCCCAACCGATTGTACGGTGGACGCGGCCAGGCCGCGTCACTGCGCACCCTACAGGAGCTTCGCGGAATCGCGGTCGAGGAACAGAGTAGCGCCGGGGTGGTTGCGGAGGGCGGAGGCGGGGCAGGCTTCGGATATGGGGCCTCGAATCGTTCCGAGCACGGCCTCGGCCTTGCGCGGGCCGGGGACGACGACGGTCATCACGGGGGCGGAGAGGAGGGCCGGGACGGTCAAGGTGTACGCATGCGTCGGGACGTCGTTCATCTGGCTGAAGCAGCCGTCGTTGACCTGCTGCACGCGGCAGGCGTGGTCGAGGCGGACGACCTTGATCTTGACCGGGTCGAGGAAGTCGGCGACGGGAGGGTCATTGAACGCCAGGTGGCCGTTCTCGCCGATGCCTGCGCACACGACGTCGATCGGGTTGGTGCGGAGCAGTTCCTCGTACTCGAGGCAGGTCTGCAAGGGGCGGCTGATGTCCTCGCCGGGGATCAGGTTCAGTCCAGCAAGGGGCGTGGGGACGAGCCCGAAGAGGTGTTCCTGGAGGTAGCGTCGGAACGAGGCGGGGTGGTCGGGGGTCAGCCCCAGGTACTCGTCCATGTGGAAGCCGACGACCTTGCTCCAGTCCACGGTGGGGTCTGCGATCAGCCCCGCGAGCAGTTCGTTCTGGCTAGGGGCGGCGGCGAAGACGACATTGGCCCGGCCGGAGAGGTGCTGATAATCGGCGATGGCCTTGGCGGCGTGGGCGGCGGCGGCGTGCCCCATGCTCCCCCGGTCCTCGTAGACCTGGACCTTGAGGGAATCGACAGTGAACTCGGCGATGGGCGAGGGAACCGGGGTCGGCTGAGACATCGGTCCAGGGTCTCCGGGACGTCGGCGGGTGGGATGTTTTGGCGAGAGGCCAAACGTATCCGTCCGCCGCCCGGGGCACAAGTGGAGGAGAAACCTCAGGCGCAGCGGGCGGCACCCATCAAGTGATCCGAGTGGACCCGCGAGACCTCAGGGGCTCGGAGGTTCTCGCAGAGCCGCATGCACTGGTTGAGATCCGTCTGGATCGTGTCGGCGAGGAAGCGGGCGGCCGGCCCTTCGCCCGCGTATTGCAACTGCTCATGGCAGCGGTTCATGTGGTCGAGCAGGTCCTTCATCCACAGCAGGTTCTTTTCGCGCTGGCCCATGACAGACTCTCCTCCATGATCCGACCATCTCGCAGCCGCCTGAGCCATCGGGCGGCCGCTTCAAGACAGATGGGAAGTAAGGCAACGAGTGTGCCACGGATCGAGTTGGCGGCGAGTGATTATGACGCAAATACTTTCCTTGCTGGGTCTTGTGATTTTCCAGGAAAGATTCAAGTCACCTGGACGATCGATCCTTCTTGTCGTTCTTACAAGTCCCGTCGAGGTCGTCAGGGCGTTTGAGCCGAAGGTCCGTGGCGGTAGACTGAGACCTTGCCCGGGATGAGCACCACAATAGAGGGTTCGGTCCATGCCGATGAGCTGGGGGGTCCGACTGGCCCCGTGGGTGTTGATGGCGTCGGGGCTCGGCTGGGTCGCTCCGCATGCGGACGCGGAGGAGTTCCGCCGTCAGGTTGTGGTCTCGCAGGAGGAGAACGCCTCGAACGTTGGCCGGGACATCCTCCGCAAAGGGGGAAACGCCGTCGACGCGGCCGTCGGGACGGCCTTCGCCCTGGCGGTCACGCACCCGGCGGCGGGAAACATCGGCGGAGGCGGGTTCCTGGTCGCACATCTTGCGGAACAGAAGAAGGTCGTGAGCGTCGACTTCCGCGAGATGGCCCCGCAGGCCTCGACCGAGACGATGTACCTCGGCCCCGACGGCAAGCTCGTCCCGCACCATCGCGCCGGCCCTCGCGCGGCCGGCGTCCCCGGGACCGTGAGTGGGCTGGCCATCGCCCACAAGAACTGGGGCAAGCTCCCCTGGGCCGAACTCGTGCGGCCCTCGGTTGGCCTGGCCCGCGAGGGCTTCGTCATCACCGACACCCTGGCCCAGTCGCTCAACTCTCAGCTCTTTCGGCCCGAGAAGGGTGAGAAGCAGAAAGCCGTCGACGATCTCTCGAACGACCCCGACCGCCTCTCCGACTTCGAAGCCTCCGTCGCCGCCTTCCGGCGCCCGGACGCGAAGCCCTGGAAGGGCGGCGACCGACTCATCCAGAACGACCTCGCCGACACCCTCGAACGAATCGAGAAATCCGGCCCCGATGGATTCTATCGCGGGAAGACGGCCGAGTTGATCGTCGCCCACATGAAGCAGCTCGGCGGCGTCATTAGCCTCGCTGACCTCGCAGCCTACGAGGCAAGAGAACGCACACCCCTTTCCGGAACCTACAGAGGCTATACGCTCTACGGCGTGGGACCGCCGGCGTCGGGGGGGATCCTGATCCTCCAGATGCTCAATATCCTCGAACGCTTCGACCTGAAGACCGACGGGCCCAAGTCGGAAAAGACACTCCACCGCGTTACCGAGGCGATGCGGCGTGGGTTCTACACACGGGCCAGCCTGATCGCGGACCCGGATTTCGTCTCAATCCCCGTAGAAAAGCTCGTCTCGAAGTCTCACGCCGACACCCTTGCGGCGACCATCACAGACAAGGCCACGCCCAGCGCCTCCCTGGCCCCCTTCCCCATCGAACGGCCGGAGGGCACGCACACGACCCACTTCTCAACGCTCGACGGCTCGGGCAACGCCGTGGCCCTGACTTACACGCTGGAAGAAGGGTACGGCTCAAAGTCGGTGGTCCCGGGCGCGGGCTTCTTGCTGAACAATGAGATGGGCGACTTCAATCTGATTCCCGGCCGGACCGACACGACGGGGCGGATTGGTACTGTTCCGAACCGCATCGCCCCTCGCAAACGCATGCTCAGCTCCCAGTCGCCGACGATCGTGCTGAAGGACGGCAAGGTCCGGGTTGTGACCGGTTCGCCCGGAGGCCGGACGATCCCGAACACGACGCTCTGGGTCCTGCTGAACGTCCTCGAATTCGGGCTCGAACCGAGGGCTGCCGTCGAGGCGCCCCGGACCCATCACCAGTGGTTCCCGGATGTCCTCAACCTCGAAGGCCGCTCGTGGCCGGAGGCCACGCGCGAGGCCCTCAAGGCCCGAGGACACACGATCCGGACGCTCGCCGTGCAAGGCGACGCCCACACGATCATCGTGGACGACGCGGGCAAGATCCACGGCGTGCCCGACCCGCGCCGGTCTACGTCCAAGGCCAGCGGCGACTGAGCCGCTGCCGGTGCGGTGGTCGCAGCCCGCTTGGCCGCGACCACCGCACCCTGCGGCCGAAAGACGGGGCTGCGTCAGATGACGGTATTGTCCTGGATGATCGTGAACTTGGGGATGACCACGATCTTGTCCCGGATGACGTAGTGAGGCGGGCCGTCTTCGGGGGTGTCGATGATGCCCGCCTCGTTCAGGATGCGGACGTTCTTGCCGATCCGGGCGTTCTTGTCGATGATGGCGTTCTCGATGGTCGTGCCCGAGCCGATGCCGACGCCTGGCCGGTGGGCGCGGGCGTTGGCTTCGAGGTGCTTGGCGTTCTCGTATCCGTCCGCACCCATGATATAGCAGTTGCGGATCGTGACGTGATCGCCGATGTGGGCCCGCACGCCGATCACCGAGTTCTCGATCAACGAGCCGCTGCCGATTGAGCAGCCGTCGGAGATCAGGCTGTTGTTGATCGTCGCGCCGCCGATGTGGGAGCACGGCAGATATCGCGGGCGGGTGAAGACGGGGTGGTCGCCCTCGATGAAGTGGAACGGCGGGTTCGGCTGGGTGAGGTCAATATTCGCCTTGTGGAAGGCCCCGACGGTGCCGATGTCTTCCCAGTAGCCGTCGAAGAGGTGGGCCTGGACGCGATGGTTCGCGATGGCCTGCGGGAAGAGTTCCCGGCCGAAGTCGGTCGCGTTGCCCGAGGCGAGCATCTGGACGAGCATCGAGCGGTTGAACAGGTAGATCCCCATGCTGGCCAGATACGGGCGGCCGGGGGCCTCGATGCCGAACCCGGTCATCCACTCGGAATCGGTGCGGACTCGGGCAAGGGCTTCGGGGGTCTTGGGCTTCTCTTCGAAGTCGATGACCCGACCCGTGTTGTCGATCCGCATGATCCCGCAGGCCCGGGCCTCGGTCTCGGCGACCGGGATCGTCGCGATCGTGGCCTCGGCCTTGTTGGCGAGGTGCGACTGGATCATCGCCTCGAAATCCATCCGGTAGAGCTGGTCGCCGGAGAGGATCAGGACGAGGTCGTACGGGCTGTCCGTGAAGTACGGGATATTGCGACGTACGGCGTCGGCCGTGCCCTGATACCATGTCTCGTGCTGCATGGTCTGCTGCGCGGCCAGGATCTCGACGAAACCGCCGTCGAACGGGTCGAACTTGTAGGTGTTGGCGATGTGCCGGTGGAGGCTGACCGAGTTGAACTGGGTCAGGACGAAGATCCGGTTCAGGCCCGAGTGGATGCAGTTGGCGATGGGGATGTCGATCAGCCGGTACTTGCCGGCGATGGGCACGGCGGGCTTGCTGCGGGATTTCGTGAGCGGATAGAGACGCGTTCCCCGACCACCACCGAGGATCAAGCAGATGACCTTGGGCATCATGTGACGCCAACCCCTCTCATGACTCGAATTGTTCGGCCGGACCGGAACGTGCCTCGCACTCGCCCGCATGGCGCGGGCGGACCTTGCCCATTATGATCGGCCGGATGGGCTTGCGAAACGAGCCGGAGTATCCGACAGGATCGATCCAGCTTGACAATCCGAGGGAACCGCAATCAGCCCCGGCTTCCCTCCGACTTTCATGCCAAATCTCGCATTTCGCTGAAAACCGCCTGACTTTAACGTCCTTGTTCCCTCTCATTTTCCCAATCTTGGAGGTATTCAGCGATTGCGTCCATGCTCGCCACGGACAGTAGGAAACCAGCAAGTTCGGAATCCATGCCCATGGACGCGGAGATGTTCGTCACTTCCGCACGAAACGCGGTTGCCCCGGCGTGCGGCATTTCTCCCGCGACGTTGATGATATCAATCTGGACCGAAACGGCCGCGTGAACGCAGTGGCGATAATGCTCGACGTCGCTGCCGAAGAGGGCACGGAGTTGGTCCATCGCCAGGTCTGAGAGCGTCACGATGCTTGGCGGCACTGCTTCGTCGGCCCGGACGGTGATCTCGGCGAAGCCTTCCCGGCCGTGCCGCTGATATGTCCGGCGGGATGTGTAGGTCGGTTCCATAGTGCGAGCACGCTTGTGAAACGAACGAAGCACGGGCGGCGGGCCGCCCGTGCTTGAGAGGAGGGTTCATCCGGATGGAAACACACCGCCCCCTCGGCTCACCAGCCGAGGGCCATGTTCGACTCGATGACCTTGCGGGCCCCTTCTAGGTCGGTGCCGGTCTGCTGCATGTAGAGCCGGACGGCATGGAGCTTGTCGCCCGCGGCGTTCGCGAGGCAGTCCCTCGCCTTGGCGCACGGGTCGAACGAGTTGGACAGTCCCAGGAGATTCTTGGAGATCACCCAGGCATCGCGAGGACGGTGGCTGACGCGGAGCACCTGCTCGGACGGGTAGTTGGCCTCGGCGAACGTGCGCGCCGAGGCCTCATCGTCCACGCAGGCGACCATGATATGTGACGTCGTTTCCACCTCGAACAGTGGCATGGCCAGACCCCCTTTTCGCTAGACAGGAGATGGTGTCCAGGGGCTGCGGAGTCCTGAGATTTGGGCTTCTCAGTCCCTCAACGGCGATCCTACACCTCGCGCGGGGGTCGGGTCAAACCCCTATTCAGGGAACTTCGATCCGACCCCCGGAACCGTGCGGTTTCCGCCTTTATTTGAAGGGCAATCCGCTCGCGACGGTGCTCTCATCCTCGTAGAGCTGCGAGAGCAGGAGGCTGCCGTTGGTCACCACCTTCTCGCCGACCTTGAGGCCGACTGCTCGGTCGCTTTCCTTCTTGTACGGGTGGAGGACCACGGTGTCGGCATTCTCCTGGTCGACGACGACCGGGCGGCGTTCGAAGCTCTCCTTGTCGTGGGGCTTCTGAATATAAGCAAAATACTCCCCGTTGATGGTCACCAGGGCATTCCTGGGGATGCTGGTCTGGCCCGACTCGTGGGGGACCTGGAGGACGGCTCGGACGAGCATGTCGGACTTGAGGTTCTTGCCGGGGTTCGGGACGGACATCCGTATCCGCAGGGTGTGGGTCACCGGGTCGACCCGGTTGGCGATCGACTCGACGCTGCCCTCGACTTCCTCCTTCAGGAACGGGAACATGATCCGGCATTTCTGGCCGAGCCGGACCTGGCCCTGATCGTTCTCGAAGACGTTGCCCCAGACCCAGAGGTGGTCCATGGGCGACACGACCATGAGGACGTAGGCGCCGTCGTAGAAGGTGCCCGGCACGGCGTCTCGCTCGACGACGATCCCGTCGATCGGGGACTTGAGGATCATCCTCGAGATGTCATTCACGTCGTCATTGCTGTTGCTGTCGATCGCCGAATGCTCGTCGCCGAGGCCGGCGAGCAACTTGTCGATCTCCTCGCTGGACATCTTGAAGACCACGAGCTTGTCACGCGCCTGGAGGTATTCCAGCCGGCTCTTCTTCTCGTCGTTCTTGGTGTCGACCCAGAGGATCTGGGTGATGCGGCCCTCGGCGGCGAGGGGGCGGCGGGCCTCCATCAGCTTGCGGTCGTGGTCCCACTGCACGAACTTGGTCCGACACTCATTCTTGGCGGCCGCCAGCTCCGTGGAATAGAGCTCGATCAGGGGATCGCCCTTCTTGACCGCCTGGCCGGTCGATGCGAAGACGCGCTGCACGACAGTGTCGAAGCGGGGACGGATCTTCGACAGGCTGTTCTGGTCGTAGTCGGTGGTGGCGTTGAGTTCGAGTTGCAGGGCGTCTTTCTGCTCCTTCACATCGACGATCCGGAAACCGACGGTGGTCTGCTGCCCTTCGGTGACGTGGAGGGTCCCGTCCCAGGGTCGGGCCGGGCCGCTCGGCTGGACGTCGGGCTCGACGTGCTTGGTCTCGCCCACGACCTCTCCGACGAGCTTCTTCGCGATCTCAACTCCGTCTGCCGGGGTGTAGCCGAGGTACTTCGCGGCGAGGGCCCCGCCGAACAGGATCAGGACGAAGGCGAACAGCTTCCAGATCCGCCCGCCCCGGGACCTGCCCGGTTCGGCCTGGCTCGCCGCGTGGTGCCCGTTGCGATCTTGCGGAGCCGGCGGGGGAACGACCGGCGTCTCGACGACCTGAGTCATGGGAGTTCTCCTCGTATCGGCTCAGGCGTGGTGCCCGGCGAGTTGGTTGTGCGAGTGGTGATCCGCGCGACCGGCCAGGGGTTCGACCTGGCCCGGGAAGAAACTGTAGAGGATCGGCATCAGGAACTGGGTCAGGAACAACGCGACCAGCATGCCGCCGACCACGACGATCGCCAGCGGCTTCTGGGCCTGCGATCCGATCGAGTTGGCCATGGCCGCCGGGAGCAGGCCGAGAATCGCGGTGAGGGAGGTCATGACGACCGGCCGGAGCCGGAGCTCCGCCCCCTTCATCACGGCCTCCTCGACCGTCGAGCCCTCCTGCCTCATCTGCTTGAAGTAGGAGATCAGGAGCACGCCGTTCTGCACCGCGACGCCGAAGATCGAGATGAATCCCGACCGCCGCCGAGATACTGAAATTGGTGCCCGTCAGCTTGAGCGCCCAGACGCCGCCCATCGTGGCCGTGACGACGTTCGCCATGACCAGGAGCGCATCCTTGAGCGAGTTGAACGCCGTGTAGAGCAGCATCAGGATCAGGCCGACCGGACAGCGGCACGATCCACATCAGCCGGGCATTGGCGGCTTCCATCTGGGCGAACTCGCCCGACCACTCCATGTCGTAGCCCTGCGGCAACTTCGCGCCGTCCTTCGGATCGGCCACCTTCTTCTGCGCCTCGGCGATGGCCGATGCCAGGTCGCGGTTCTTGACGCTGAACTTGATGGGGATGTATCGCCGGTTGTTCTCGCGATAGATATAAGATGCCCCCGACTTGTGGGGTTCGATCTTCGCGAGCTGCTCCAGCGGGATGCGCGAGGCCGGGCGGCCGTCGGGGCCCGCCGGGGTGTCGATGGGGATGCGGCCGATCACGGTCGGGTCGTTGCGGAGCTCGACAGGGAAGCGCAGGACGATGTCGTAGAGCTTCTCCCCCTCGACCATCTGCGAGAACGCCTTGCCGCCGATCGCGACCTGCACGGCCGCCTCGACGTCGGCCACGCTCACCCCGTAGCGTGCGCACGCGCGGCGGTCGATCTTGATCTCCAGGTTCGGCTGGCCGATGATGTGGAACAGGCCCACGTTCTCGATGCCGGGCACCGAACGCAGCACGTTCACGACCCGCTGGCCGGCCTCTTCGAGCGTGCCGAGGTCGGTCCCGAAGAGCTTGATCGAGTTGGCCCCCTTCACGCCCGAAAGCGCCTCCTCGACGTTGTCGCGGATGAGCTGGGAGAAGTTGAAGTTCACGCCGGGGAACTGCTTGAACTTCTCGGCGAGTTCGTCCTGGATCTTCTCGCGGGTCATCCCCGGTCGCCACTCCTCCATCGGCTTGAGGGGGGCGTTGAACTCCAGGTTGAAGAAGCTCGTCACGTCGGTGCCGTCGTCCGGCCGGCCGACGTGCGACATGACGTTCTTGATCTCGGGCACCGACGCGATCACCTCGCGGAGCCTGGGGGCGACCCGCGCGGCGGCCTCCAGCGAGACGGTCCTCGGCAACAGTGCACGGATCCAGAGGTTGCCTTCTTCCAGCTGCGGCATGAACTCGCCGCCGAGCGTGGGGATCAACAGGACAGTGTAGGTGAGCAGCGAACCCATGAAGGCGACCGAGATGAACTTGTGTCGCAGCACCCATCGCAAGATGCCCATGTAGACGAACTTCATGAGCCGGTCGACGATCGTCTCCTTCTCCTCCATCTTGTTGCTGAAGAAGAAGGAGCAGAGCACGGGGGCGAGGGTCACGGCGATCAGGAGCGCGCCGAAGATCGCGAACGCGTACGTGTTCGCCATCGGGCCGAAGAGGGCCCCTTCGGGCCCCGTCATCGCGAACAGCGGGCAGGAAGGCGCACACGATGATCGTCGTCGAGAAGAACAAGGGCCGTTCGATCTCGTGCGATGCCTCCGCGATCCGGTCGGTGAGCCGGGTCGCGATCGGTCCGTGTTGTGATCGGTGACGTGCCGGTAGATGTTCTCGACGATGATCACCGAGCTATCGACGATGATCCCGAAGTCCACCGCGCCGATCGACAGCAGGTTTGCCGACTTCCCCTGGACATAGAGCACGGCGATCGAGAACAACAGGGGCCAGCGGAATGACGATGGCGACGATCACGGCGCTGGTGAAATCGCCCAGGAAGATGAAGAGCACGCCCGCGACCAGCACCATGCCGACGACGAGGTTGTGCATCACGTTGTGGGTCGTGACGTGGACCAGGTCGGTCCGCTGGTTGAACACGCGGATTGTCATGTTCTTGGGCAGCAGCCCCGAGGTCTGGATCTCCTTGATCTTGTCCTCGACGGCGTTGGCGACGACCAGCGATTTCTCGAACTTCCGCATCAGGACGATGCCCTCGATGACATCCTCCTCATCCTCGTGGATCTTCTTCCCGTCCTTCTCCTTGAGAAGCCGGCCGACCTTGCCGAGCCTCGGGCGATGCTCGATCACCACGCTCGCGAGCTGCCTCACGTAGATCGGCACGCCGACGTTGGTCGCCACGACGACATCCTTGATGTCCTCCAGCTTCTCATTCTCGATCTCGGCCGCGTGCTCGATGTTGGCGGGGTCGAGCGGGTCGACGCCGCCGCCCAGGATCCCGACGGCCCGGACGTTGTGGGCCTGAGAGCCGAGGGTGAGGATGTCGCCGCCGACGTTGGCATTGGAGCGGTTGATCGCGTCCTCGACCTGCTGAAGCGTGACGTTGTACTGCTTCAGCTTCCGTGAATCGATAAGCACTTGATACTGCTTGACCTCGCCGCCGTAGCCGGTGACGTCGATCACGCCCGGGACGCGCTTGAGGATCCGGTTCAGGACCCAGTCCTGCACCGCCTTCAGCTGCTTGGTCGTGTAGCCCGGTCCTTCGAGCACGTAGCGGATGATCTCGCCGGTGGGGCTCCACGGCGAGAGCCGGGGGGCGACGCCGAGCGGGAGTTCGGCGGTGGCGATGCGGTTGATGACCTCCTGTCGGGCCCCCCAGTAATCCGTGCCGTAGGCGAACTGGCACTTGATGTCATTCAGGCCGGCGATGGAGGTGGAACGGAGGTCCTCCAGGCCGGGCATGCCGTTGAGGGTCGTCTCGATCGGGATGCCGACCAGACGCTCCATCTCCTCAGGCGACGCGCCGGGGTTCTGGGTGATGACCTCGATCAGGGGCGGGGTGGGGTCGGGGTAGGCCTCGACGTTGAGATTCTGCGCGGCGTGCAGGCCGCCGGCGATCAATGCGAGGACCCCCAGGACCACGAGGAATCGATTTTTCAGACTCCAGACGATGATCGCGTAGACCATGGGGCGGGGCACCTTGCTCACGGGAACAGAGGGACGTTCTCACGAGGCGGAGCAGGACCCGGAAACCCGCCGCCGGCAGTGGACCTGCCGCGCGGGGCGTCGAAGGGGGCATGCAACGGCCGGATTTCGGCGTGGGAGCGCCAGGCTGGACCCGACGGGTACAGACCGCCCTGGATCGGTCAGAGGCAGACGGATCCGGCAGGCCAGCCCGGCGCAGGCGCACGGGTTCGGCCGGCTCAGATCCGCAAACGCGATGAGCGTTGGAGGTGCGAACGTCCGCCGGAAGGGTCCTCGGGCGGGCCTTCATGGAGGCCAGTTCCCAGCACCGTCTCGGGCAGGGCATCCCAGAGGAGAGCGTGCAGGGCGAGGGGGCAGTCGAGTTCGAGTTCCTCGTCGGACTCGTCATTCTCCTCGACGGCCGCGAGCTGGTCATCCGAGGCGGAAATCGCCAGACTCGGCTTGCACTGGTGGCCCGGATGACGGTGGGACGTGCTCGAAGGGGCGGTATCGATACCCGAAAACATTGGCCGAGAGGAGAGCACATTCGCGGGCAGCACGAGCAGCGCCGCGAGGAGCAAACCCAGCCAGGTTCGGATTCGACCTCGTTCTCTCACTCCGCCCATCCCATCTTGTGGCAGTTTGGCCAGATGACCACCGTTTTCAAGCATACGCCACTTTCTGCCCGGCGGAAATATCGTCCTCGACGGAATGTCCCGAAATGATCCGCATGAGGGTCGGCGACCGCATTTGACCCCGCCCTCCGCCCCCATTACCATGTTTGGACCGGGGTTGCGACGCGACCACGGCCATCCCAGATCCAGGTCGACGGGGTTCCCCATGATCCGACTCGACGCGAAGCGGCCCGCGCACTTCTGCGACGGCCTCACCCGCCGCGACTTCCTGCACGCGGGCTCGATCGGGCTGTTCGGCCTGGGGCTCTCCTCGATGGCCGAGGTCAACGCCCTGGCCGACGGCGCCCGGGACGCCGGGATGAACTGCATCCTCTTGTTCCTTGTCGGCGGGCCGAGCCAGCTCGACACCTGGGATATGAAGCCCGACGCTCCGGACGAGATCCGGGGGCCCTTCAAGTCGATCGAGACCAACGTACCCGGCGTCCGGATCAGCGAGATCTTCCCCCGGATGGCGAAGGTGATGGACAAGGTCGCCCTCGTCCGGGGCGTCTACCACAACGCCGCCGCCGTCCACGACACCGGCCACCAGATGATGCAAACCGGCCGCCTCTTCGCCGGCGGCCTCGAATCGCCCAACTACGGCTCGACCCTCGCCAAGCTCAAGGGTCCCAAGGGCGACGCCCCGCCCTATGTCCTCCTCCCGAAGCCCATCGGCCCGACCGGTGGTAACCTCCCCCACGGCCAGAGCGCGGGCTTCCTCGGCAAGACGTTCGACCCGTTCGTGCTGAACGCCGATCCGAACGCCCCGGGATTCAAGGTACCCGACCTGCTCCCTCCGGATTACATCACGTCCGCCCGCGAATCCCGGCGCAGGTCGTTCCGCGAGGCCATCGACCGGGGCGTCGCGGCGTTCGAGACGTCGGCCGACGCCAAGCTCATGGACGCCAACTTCCAGCAGGCCTACAAGCTCATGTCGAGCAAGGAGGCCCGCGAGGCGTTCGAACTGACCCAGGAGAAGGACGCCGTCCGCGACCGATACGGCCGCACCCGGTTCGGCCAGAGCTGCCTCCTTGCCCGGCGTCTCATCCAGCGGGGAGTGCGATTCGTGACCGTGAATATGTTCGAGACCGTCTTCAACGAGATCACCTGGGACATCCACGGCTCGGCCCCGTTCAGCCCGATCGAGTGCTACAAGAACGAGGTCGGCCCGAACTTCGACAACGCCTACACCGCGCTACTCGAAGACCTCTCCCGGACCGGGCTGCTGTCGAACACGATGGTCCTCGCCTTCGGCGAGTTCGGCCGGACGCCGAAGATCAATCCGGCGGGCGGTCGCGACCACCACCCCGGTTGCTGGACCGTGCTGTTCTCCGGCGGTCCGATCAAGGGCGGGCAGGTCGTCGGGGCGTCGGACGAGATCGGTTACGCGCCGCACGACCGGCCCGTGAACCCCGGCGAGATCGCCGCGACGGTCTACAAGGGACTCTGTCTGACGCTGGACGCCGAACTTCCCGGGCCTCAGAGCCGTCCGATCCCCCTGGTGGATCGCGGCATCGAGCCGGTCCACGAACTGTTCACCTGAACCCGGGAAGAGCATGTCCAGCACCGAATCTGCCGGTCAGCACGACCGGAATCTCTCGGCGGCCTTCGACGGCCAGGCCGCCAGGTTCGAACGCGCGCCGGTCCAGTCCGACCCCCAGGCGCTCGCCTTCCTCGTCGCGTCGGCCGACCTCCCCCCCGACTCGCTCATCCTTGACGCCGGCTGCGGCCCCGGCCTCGTCGCGAACGCGTTCCTCGACGCGGGCCATCGGGTCGTAGGCGTGGACCTCTCCGAGGAGATGATCCGGCGGGCTCGGGCCCGCTGCGAACGGTTCGGTGACCGCTCGCGGTTCGAGTGCCGGAGCCTCTACGATCCGAGCCTCACTGGTTCCTTCGACGCTGCCGTCTCGCGGTACGTCCTCCACCACGTCACCGACCCGGTTGGATTCGTTCGGCGCCAGGCGGGGCTGCTCAGGCCGGGCGGAATCCTCGTCCTCCTGGATCACACCACCGATCTCGATCCCGACCGAGCGGGCTGGCACAACACGATCGAGATCCTCCGCGATCATACGCACACCAAATGTCTCACGCCTGGGACGATTGTTGACCTGTTCGCTTCGGTCGGCCTGGAGGATCTACGACTCGTCGAGCAGGCGTTCGAACTGGACTTCGACGAGTGGTTCGACCGGGGAACGCCCATCTCGCCCAAGGACGCCGTCCGAGCACGGATCCTGTCCGGGTCGGCGCGGGGATTTTCTCCAGGATCGACGGGGGAAGCCATTCGCATCCACGCACGCCGGGCGATCGTGCGAGGCGTGCGGCCCTGAGGTCGTGCCCGGGATGGTTGGGGGGGAAGGCGTGCCGGTTGTTTTTTCGGTGCCGGTGCGTCACACTTGAGTTCAACCTACCTTCCACAGTCCGACGCACCGTCCGAGTCCGACGCGCCATGAGCTGGAGACGCCCTCCCCACCTCGCGTTGTTCGTCCTGACCCTGCTCGCCGGCAGGGTCGGGTCCGCTGAGGAATTGAGGATCCTGCCGGGCTCGATCACACTCTCCGGCTCGCGTGCGAGTCAGCCCTTGCTCGTCGAGGCGTTTGAGAAGGGCGTGGCCGTCGGTGACCGGACGAATCAGGCCAGCTTCTCGGTCGAGAACCCCGGCGTGGTCACGGTCAGGCCCGACGGCCGCATCGAAGCCCGAGGCAACGGCGAGACCGAACTCACCGCCCGGACCAAATCGGGCGTGGCGAAGGTGAAGGTCAGCGTCCGCGACATCGATCGCACGGACGACTGGTCGTTCAAGAATCATGTCGAGCCGATCCTGACCAAGTTCGGCTGCAATTCGGGGGCCTGCCACGGCGCGGCGGCCGGCAAGAACGGGTTCCGCTTGACCCTCCGCGCTTACGGGCCCGAGCAGGATTACGACGTCTTGACGCGCCAGGCCCTCGCCCGCCGGATCGTGAAGACGGCCCCGGCCGAGAGCCTGTTCCTGCTCAAACCGACCGGGGCCATCGAGCACGCGGGCGGGATCAAGTTCACGACCGACTCGCTCGAATACCGCATCCTCGCCGAATGGATCGGCGCCGGCCTCCCCGGCCCGAGTGGTTCCGATCCGGCCGTCCGCTCGCTGCAAGTCGAGCCCTCGATCGTGCGTCTGCGGCCGGGCGACCGCCAGAATTTCCTCGTCCAGGCGACCTACGCCGATGGCCGGGTCGTGGACGTCACGCGCTGGTCCAAGTTCGCTACGGTGGACGCCAGCGTCGCGAAGGTCGACGACGACGGGCACCTCCAGGTCGAGGGCCAGGGCGAGGCCGTCGTCACCGTCTGGTATGACAGCCACGTCACCACCGCCACGGTCACGGTGCCCTACCCCGGGGCGCAGAGCGTCGCGGACGCCCCCGCCGCGGGGAATCTCATCGACATCCACAACGGCCGGAAGCTGCGATCGCTGGGCATCCCCGCTTCGCCCGATGCCGGCGATGCGGCCTTCCTACGGCGGGCCAGCCTCGATGCGACGGGCTCGCTGCCGTCGGTCGCCGAGGTCGACGCCTTCCTGGCGGACAAGGGCAAGTATCGTCGGGAGAAGCTCGTCGATCGACTCCTGAACGGCGCGGGATACGTTGATTACTGGTCGTACAAGTGGTCGGACCTGTTCCTGGTCTCTTCCAAGCAACTACCCCCGCCGGCGCTCTGGTCGTTCTCGCGGTTCATCCGCAAGGCGGTCGAATCGAACCTGCCCTGGGATAAGTTCGCCCGCGAGATCGTCACGGCCAAGGGATCCACGCTCAACAACGGCGCGGCCAACTACTATGTCCTGCACCGCGACCCGATCGACCTGACCGAATCCGCGAGCATGGCGTTCCTCGGCCTCAGCCTGACCTGCGCCCGGTGCCACAACCATCCCATGGAAAAGTGGACCCAGGACCAGTATTACGGCATGGCCAACCTCTTCTCGCGCGTCCAGCTCAAGGATGGGGTTGGCCCCGGCGACGTGATCGTCGTGCCATCGACCGAAGGTGACATCCGCCACCCGCGCAGCGGCCAGGTGATGTCGCCCCAGCCGCTCGATGCGAAGGCCCTCCCGGTCTCGGCGCGAGGCGACCGGCGCGAGGCGTTCGCCGACTGGCTGGCCGAACCGTCGAACCCCTACTTCGATCGGGCGATCATCAACCGCGTCTGGCGGAATTTCTTCGGGCGAGGTCTGATCGATCCCGAGGATGACCTCCGGGCCACCAACCCGCCCAGCGATCAGCCGCTCATGGACTCCCTGGTCGCCGACTTCCGCGCGAATGGGCGAGACATCAAGAAACTCATCCGGCTCATCATGACGTCGGCCGCCTACGCCCGGTCGAGCGACCCGCTCCCGGCGAACGCCTCCGACGCCAAGTTCCTCAGCCACTGGCGGGTCAAGCGGCTCCCGGCCGAGGTCCTGCTCGACGCCATCGCGTCGGTGACGGGGGTCTCGTCGGAGTTCAAGGGCTATCCCGGCGGCCTGAAGTCGCTCCAGTTGCCCGACTCGAAGGTCGAGAGCGGCTTCCTCGACGCCTTCGGCCGACCGATCCGCGAGAGCACCTGCAGTTGCGAGCGGTCGGACGAGCCTTCAATCACTCAGGCCCTCCACCTCACCAACGGCAACACGATCAACGAGAAGTTGAGGTCGCCCACGAGCGCGGTCAGCAGGGCCCTCGCCGCAAACGCGACCGACGAGGCCATCGTCGACCAGATCTACAAGGCCGCGCTCAGCCGCCTGCCGAGCCCGGCGGAGCGGTCGAGCCTGCTTCGCCTGCTCGCCGAAGCCACCCGCGACGCGAAGGACGACAAGGCCCGGTCCGAGGCCCGCCGTCAGGCGGTCGAGGACCTTTACTGGGGCATCCTCACGAGCAAAGAGTTCCTCTTCAACCACTGACCCCGTTCCGCCGAGACCTCCCGGAGCACCCGACGTCCCGTGGCTCATGGCGTGGGCCGGTCCAGTCCCGCCCCCCTCGGTCGCATAGATAGGGTCGTGCCTAGCGTCTCGACGCGTGAGGGGTTGTGACCCGGCCCACGTCATGAGCCATCGGACGTCGCCCCGCTCGCGGGACTTCCCGCCCCATCCGGACCCGTCCGAGGATCCTCCGACACATGACGCGCCCGCTGCTCGCGCTCTGGGGCCTGGCGATCCTGCTGGGGCCGCGTCCGGCCCCCGCCGCCGACGCCCCCGTCTCGTTCCGCAAGGACGTCGCCCCGATCCTCGTCGGCCGCTGCCTCTCCTGTCACAACGAGAAGAAGGCGGCCAACACGCTCGACCTTTCGACCTTCGCCCGGCTCAAGGCCGGCGGCAAGGCCCACAAAGCTGAGATCCTCGTCCCCGGCGACCCCGAGGCGAGTTATCTCGTCGAGTCCCTCAAGGCCGACGCCGATCCGCGGATGCCGTTCCAGCTCCCGCCGCTCAAGCCCGCCGAGATCGCCACGATCGAAGCCTGGGTGAAGCAAGGCGCGAGGTTCGACGCCGGTTCGGAGACAACCACCCGTCTCGCGACCCTGGTTGACCCACTGGCCGAGCTTCCGCAGGTTGCCGTCCGCCCGGGCGTCTCCGACCCGGCCGTCGCCGTCGCCTTCACCCCCGACGTCAAGCGGACCTTCGTCGCGAGTGGCAAGGTGGTTCAAGAGTTCGACGCTTCGGGCAAACTGGCCCGGACGCTCGCCGGGCACGATGGGCTCCTCACCGGCCTGATCGCCACGCCCGACGGTTCCCACCTCATCGGAGTCGGCGGGCGTCCCGGGCTATTCGGCTCGTGGACGGCCTGGGATCTCCGCTCGGGCAAGCCCGTCCACAGCGGCCGGGGGCACACCGACCAGATCCTCTCGGCAGCCCTCTCCTCCGACGGCAAGCACCTGGCCACCGGGAGTTATGATCGACTCGTCACCACGCGTGAATGGGCCAAAGATTCGCCACCCCGCCCGTTCCGGGAGCATACCGACGCCGTCCACGCGGTGGCGTTCTCACCCGACGGCACGCTGCTGGCCACGGCCGGGGCCGATCGCAACGTCAAGCTCTGGGATGTCGCCTCCGGCAAGCGGCTCGTCAGCCTCGCCGATGCCACGGGCGAACTCTACGCCCTGGCGTTCTCCCCCGACGGGACGACCTTGCATGCCGGCGGCGTGGATCGCTCGATCCGCGCATACCGGATCCAGAAGCAAGGCGCGAGCCTCGCCCGATCGGCCTTCGCACACGACGGCCCAATCCTCAAGCTGGTGGTGTCCCAGGACGGCAAGACTCTGATCTCCTCCTCGGAAGATCGCACCGTCCGGATCTGGGACGTCGCGAGCCTCACCGCCACCAGGATCCTGGGGCCGTTCCCCGACTGGCCGCAGTCCCTCGCCCTGACCTCAGACGGAAAAACCCTGGCCATCGGGCGTTATGACGGGGCGGTCGATCTCATCGGCGTGCCCGACGGCTCCGTCCTGCAGTCGCTGGTCGCACGTCGGGTCTCGACCGCCTCGACGGCACCCGCCAAGTCCGAGCTCGTCCGCCCCGCGAGCCTGAACCCGATCTCCCCGCGCGGCGCGAAACGGGGCTCCATCGTCACGATCCCCCTCTCCGGCAACGGCATCGGACGCGCCAACCGCATCCTGCTCGACGATCCGGGCATCTCGGCCCGTATCCTTCGATCGACGAAACCCGACTCGACTCGCATCGATGTCGAGCTGAAGGTCGCCCCGGATGCCAGGCTGGGTGGGCATCGTCTCCTCGTCCAGACGCCGCTGGGGATTCCGCCGGCCCAGTCCTTCGCCGTAACCGCCTTCGATGAAGTGCCCGAGGCCAAGGCCGCCGCGATCGTCTCGAAGCTGCCCGCCACGCTCGTCGGGACCATCGATACGCCCGGCGACGTGGACGAGTTCGAACTGAGCGTAACCAGAGGCTCGACGATCGTCTTCGACGTGCTCAGCCGATCCCTCGGCTCGCCCCTCGAACCCATCGTGAGTCTTTTCGATCCCAGTGGCCGGATCCTGGCCGAGTCGAATCGCAATGAAAACGGCGGCGATCCGGTCCTCATCTACCAGGCCCCGGCCGATGCGAAGTTCAAACTGAGGGTCGCCGACGCCCTGCTCACGGGCTCCGGCAACCACGCCTATCGGATCCAGGCGGGGACTCTGCCGGTCGTCACGTCGTCCTTCCCGCTCGGTGTCGAGGCCGGCAAGGCGGTCGACGTCGCGCTGGTCGGCGGCAACATCCCCAGCACGGTCACGGTCAAGGGCGACGCCTCGCCTGGTACGACAATCCCCCTGAGTGGGGCAACCGGCGGTGCGATCACCGGCCGTTCGGTCCTGGTCGCTCGCGGACCGCAGCAGGTCGAAGGGGAGGACTCGGACGCCCGCGACTCGGCCGTTCGGGTCGCGACGCCCGGCGGACTATCGGGCCGGATCTCACGGCCCGGCGACGTCGATTTCGTGAGATTCTCTGCTCGGAAGGGCGAGACATGGATCGTCGAGATCCAAGGTCGCCGCCTCGGCTCGCCGATCGACCCGATCATTGAAATCCTCGATGCGCAAGGGAAGCCCGTTCCCAGGGCCATCCTCCGCCGACTGTTCGAGACCCAGGTCGCTTTCCGCGATCACCCAGCCGCCAACCGGGCCATCCGGCTGACGCACTGGGACTCGCTCCAGATGGGCGACTACCTCTGGGCCGGCCGCGAACTCCTACGCCTGCACACGCTCCCTCGCAACCCTGACGACGACGCCATCTTCTGGGGTCTGGGAATCGAGCGGGTCGGGCCCGGCGAACGAATGGGGATGCTTGAGACCACGCCCGAGCACCACCCCCTATCGCAGCCGCTCGAAAAGGTCGAAATCCTGCCGCCGGGAAGCCCGCTTCCCAGCGGCGGGAAACCGCCGATCATCCTCAACTATCGTAATGATGACGGCGGACCGGGCATCGGCAAGGATTCCCGCGTCACGTTCCGGGCCCCGGCCGATGGCGAGTACTCGGTCCGGATCGAGGACGTGCGTGGGCTCGGCGGGCCGGAGTTCGGATATCACCTGCTGGTCCGACGGCCAGAACCCGGCTTCCAGCTGCTCGCGAGCAATGAAAATCCCAACATCCCTCGGGGCGGGAATGTCTCCCTAACCGTGGAGGCGATCCGCAAGGATGGCTTCGATTCGCCGATCGAGGTCGAGGCCTTCGACCTGCCGTCCGGAGTCACCTCGACCCGCACCATCATCGAGCCCGACGCCTACGCGGCGGAGCTGCTCCTGATGGCTTCCGACAACGCCCCGGAGGTCTCGCCGCCGACCTGGAAGCTCCGGGCCCGGGCCGTCTCGAACAGCGGAAGTCATGAGGAATCCTGGACAATCCTCGACCCCGGCGGGCCGGTCTCCGGGTTCATCACCGTGATCCCCAGGCCGAATCTGGAAATCACCGCCAGCCCTCAGTTGGTCACGATCGCACCCGGCCAGCGGATCGAGATGACCTTCAAGGTCAAGCGTGGCCCGGCGTTTGCTGGACGTGTCCCCATCAACGTCCGGAACCTGCCACACGGCGTCCGTGTGTTGAACATCGGATTGAACGGCGTCCTCGTGACGGAGACGCAGACGGAGCGGACCGTGTTCCTCTACGCCGAACCCTGGGTCCGGCCGCAGGAGCGTGTCTTCTTCGCGTCGGGCAAGGCGGAATCGGCCGGGACGGAGCATCCATCGGGCCCGATCCGTCTCCGCGTCGCGCCCCATGCCGCCGCCTCACGCTGACGTCGCGACTCGACCGGTTCGCCAGCCACCCGCCGATCCGGGCCCGTATCCCGGATCCCGGCATCTCCCTGCGCCTCGAGCCCCGTAGCGATGCCCACCCCACTCCGACCCAAGCGACGACGCCGCGCCAGCCTCCGCCGGACCCTGGCCGACCGCGAACTGTGGATGGAGGTCTTCCGCACCCTAAGGCGAAGCCAGGTGGTGCGGATCCTCGTCCTGATGAGCGTCGCCTGGTTCATCGGCGCGTTGGGGATCCACCTCGCCGAGAAGGGGGGCAACCCGGCGTTCGACTCGTTCGGAGAGTCGCTCTGGAATGTCTTCGTGCTCATGTTCAGCGGGGTCGAGGATCCCCCCAAGACCTTCGTGGGCCGGTTCGTGACCATGGTCCTGCTCGGGACCGGCGTCGGGCTGGCGGGTCTGTTCACCGGGTCCGTGGCCTCGATCCTTGTCACCGAGAATTTGCTGAGGAAGCGCGACGTGTCCAACTTCGAGATGGATGACCACCTCGTCCTGTGCAACTGGAGCCCCCGGGGATTGCCCTGGATCCGCGAGGTCCACAGCAAGATCATCCAGGACAAGCGGCCGGTCGTGATCATCCACGACAGCCCCGAGGCCATCGACCTCCCCGACATGCAGGACGACCCCGCGTTCAACGACGTCTACATCGTCAAGGGCGACCCCACCAACGAGGTGATCCTCCGCCGGGCCCGCGTGCACAAGGCCCACTCGATCGTGATCCTCGCCGACGACCGCCAGGGGGAGCACGCCGACGGCAAGTCGATCCTCACCTGCATCTCGATCCGGAACATCTCGCGGAACGAGAACAACGCCAACGTCGCCGTCGAGTGCCGCAACCCCAACAACCGCCATCACCTGCTCAAGGCGGGCGCCGACGAGATCATCTCGTCCGACGAACTCGGGCTCCGGCTCCTCGCCCGAACGGCCCTCTATCACGGCATGACCCGCGTCTACCAGGAACTCCTGACCGTCGGCCGCGACGCCAATGAGATGTTCCTGTTCGCCGCGCCCGACGAGCTGATCGGCCGGGATTTCGTCGAGATCGCCAGCATGTTCCTACGCCACCGCGACGACAAGCGGTCCTGCCTGCTCATCGGCATCCAGCGCGGGGAACAGATGATCCTGAACCCCATCGGGACCGAGGCGAGTGCCATCAAGGCGGGCGACCAGCTCATCCTTTTGAGCCGGGTCTTCATCAACCCGACCCAGAACCTGCCGACCGTCCCGCCGGTGCAGCAACAAGCGTTGGCGCCCTCAAAGAACTAGCGGGGCGGCCGGATGGCTCGTTCCCATGCGTCCTGGCGTGAGAATACAATCCGTGTCGAATCAGAACCTCACTCGTTTCGGCGGGGAATGACGTGACGACCTGGCTCTCGGCCCTCTCCAGCTGGCTCACCGGCGGCCCGAAGCATCAGTACATGTCGCTGGTTCACTGCATGGACCACGACACGTTCTGGATCGCGGTCACGGTGACGCTCGACCTGGCCGTGGCCGCGGGCTACCTCGCCATCGCGTGGCATTGGTGGATCCAGGAGCGGTCGATCCCCCCCTGCCCCGAGCGCCAGGCCCTGGCGCGGATGAAGCGGATCTTCATCTTCTGCGGGCTCTGCGGTTACATCTTCATCCCGATCAAGATGTACTGGCCCGCCTGGCGGCTCTACGACGCCTTCATGCTCGTGCTCGTGGTCCAGACCTGGCGCTACGCCTGGGGGGCCCGCGACCTCCGGGTCATCTACAAGCAACTCGGGCTCGCGCGGACGCTCGCCGTCGAACTCGAAGCCAGCCGCGCCGAGACCCTCCGCCAGACCGAATTCCTCAACGCCGTCAGCCACGACTTGAGGATGCCCTTGAACCGACTCGTCCTCCAGGCCGACCTGCTGGACGTCGCGTGCAAGACCGGCGACGCCGAGCTCCTGAACGACACGATCCGCGAGATCCGCGAATCCGCGAAGGCCTCGGCCAAGCTGCTGGGCCGGTTCGTGGAACTCGCCGACCTCGACTGGTCGGAGCAACCCGGGAACGTCGCCACCGTCTCGCTCGGCCCATTCCTCGATGAGGTGGCCCGCTCATATGCCCCCGAAGCCCATGCCAAGGGAATTGATCTGGCGACAAACTCGGACCTCGCTATGGTGAGGACCGACGGCGAGAAGCTACGATCGATCGTGGACGAACTCCTGAAGAACGCCGTCCAGTTCACCCCTAGGGGGCGCGTCGCCATCGACGCCCGCGCCGAGGGGCGTACGCTGACCATCTCGGTCAGCGACACGGGGGTGGGGATCGACGAACCGGACCTGGAGCGGGTTTTCCATGATTTCTTCCAGGTGGCCAATCCCGAGCGAGACCCCTCGAAAGGGCTCGGCCTGGGCCTCTCGGTGGCCCGTCGGCTCACCGAACAGCTCCGAGGGACCCTCTCGGTCGAGAGTCGTCCCGGATCGGGGACGACTTTCCGCCTCCGGATCCCCGTCGGACTCACCGAGCCGGGAGTCGACGAACGGCCTCCCCGCGATCGACCCCTCACCGGCGCAGACGCCCGGGCTTCGCATCCTGCTGGTCGAGGATGACCCGGTCGCCAGCCGCACCCTGGCCCGCCTCCTCAAGCACAACGGCCACGAGATTCAGGTCGCCGGCGACCTCATGACGGCCCACGGCCAGCTCGCCTTCGAGCCCGATGTAATCATCCTCGACCTGATGCTGCCCGACGGCTTGGGCCACTCCCTGATCCGCCACCTCCGAACCATCGACCACCCCGCGCGTGTCGTGGTCACGACGGGGATGAGCAACGCCCGCGAGCTGGCCGAGGTCCGATCCCTGGGCGTCGTCGCCATCCTCCAGAAACCCATCGACTTCCAGGCCCTGCTCGGCCACTTGTGAGCGTGACCAAACAGTTCCCCGTGTCACGCTCGGCGGGTCAATTCGTAGCTAGAGCGATCTCAAGGCCGCCGGCGTGGCGAAATGGCAGACGCAGAGGACTTAAAATCCTCCTCGGGGTTACCCGAATGTGGGTTCGAATCCCACCGCCGGTACTAGATTTATGGCGATTCCGGGATAGGGTTATCAACTGTACTTTCCGGGATTTCCCCGGCTTGAACCGCTCAGGCGTGGAACATAGACGAATGCCGGCCCGTCCGGGATGATGGCGGTTACCACACCTGCCGGTCACCCCGGACGGAGCCAGCTAAGACATACTCGCATCCGGCCTCCGTGCCGTGCCAGTGGTTCGCCCGGCTCGCCGCCGCGCTCGATCTTCTGCACCGATACCTCGGCGAGCGTGGCCGACATCCTGGGGGCGGTGGCCGATCGCTTCAGCCTGGAGATCACCTTACGCGACGTGAAGGAGGTGGTGAGAGCGGGCCAGCAGCAGGTGCGGTTCTTGCATGTGAATGTGGGGGCGTTCCACATCTGCCTGTGGACCTACGCGATGACCGAGGCGTGGGCCTGGGCTCGGAAGGAGGAGGAGTTGGTGGACCGCTCGGCCTCGCCGTGGGATAAGGCGTCGCGCCGCCCGAGCCACGCGGACAAGCGTCGCGCGTGGCGGCGTGAGCTGCTGGGCGAGGATATTCGTGCGGGCCTACGCCCCGGGGTGACCGAGGCAGAAATTCAGGCCACGGCCGACCGCCTGCTCAGCCTCGCCGCGTAGACTGAAGGAAGTCTCGGAAAGTGTACCATGTAAGCATAGTGTGATATTTTAATCCGCCAATTTATTCGCGCAATTGAACGATTCCGTACTGTATGCCACGATCTGCCAGAGAATCTGCTGGTGCAGCTCCCTCCGCCCGGCTCGGAGCATCAGGGTTAGCCCAAAGATCGGACAGAGCAGAAGATCACGCGAACCAGCCTCAATCGGAGTTCCATCTGACCCGCATCCAGACTCCTCGCCGCCCCCAGCCGACGAGGACGTAAGGTCGGCTCACCCGATAACGTCTAAAGGCGTGGTCGCGAGACACGGCATCCCGCGCACAGACAGACGGAACTCAAGTCAGCCAGGGAGCGAGCGATGACGACGATGAGGCAGAATCGGAGATTTGGTGGCTCATGGAGCGGGGCGAGGGTTGAGGTCGCCGGTCGTGTCCTGATCCGATATGGGCTGGCGATTGTCGTGGGATGGATCGGCTTGATGAAGTTCACGAAGTATGAGGCCGAGGGGATTCAGCCGTTCGTCGCGAACAGCCCGCTGATGGGCTGGGCTTACGGCTGGCTGAGCGTCGAGCGATTCTCCGCCGTTCTGGGAGTCGTGGAAGTGGCGATCGCGTTGGCGATCGCCTCGCGGCCGATCTGGCCGCGATTGTCGGCCGCCGGGAGCGCGTTGGCGGTCGGAATGTTCCTCTCGACCCTGAGCTTTCTGATTACCACACCGGGCGTCTGGGAACCGAGTCTGGGCGGCTTCCCCGCGCTTTCCGCGATCCCCGGCCAGTTCCTGATCAAGGACGTCGTGCTGCTGGGCGCGGCGTTGTGGAGCTTCGGCGAGGCCTGGGAGGCGAGGGCTCGTTGAAGTCGGAGCTCCTCCTACCCCCCGATCGACCCGGGACTCGACAAAGTCCCGGGTCGATCGGGTAGTATTCGTTTATATGTGTTCGCAAGCGTTTATGATGGCCGGTGCGGATTTCTGGTTAGATTTCGTCGCGCATCGCGGCGAGAATCGCGCAGAATTCCTCGGCGCACTCGGGGCAGAGATCGATGTGCCGCTCGACCTCGACGAGGGATGATGGGGCAGCCCTGCCAGCGAGAACGTGTTCGGCGTATTCGCCGACGTGTTCGAGCCACTCGTCGCAGGTCATCTCTTCCGGCCGCGTCTTGATCAGGAACCGGGCGAGATCCTGGTATTGTTTCGGGTCGAGCTTCATCGCCTTTGTCCCCACAACTCGGACGGAGAGTCTTCGCACCACGCATTTACGATGTGATGGCGAAGACGTCTCTTACGTCGTTCTCCGTGATACCCGCGGCGAGTAGGCCCTGCTTCAGCTTCCGACGAGCATCGTGCCCAAGTTTGTAGAGCGCGTTCCGGTTCAGTCCCAGCCTCGCGCACAACTCGACCTGGGGAACCCCGTTCAACTCGGCCACGAGCAGGAACCGCTGACGCTCGGTCAGGTCGCTTTCCATGACGCGATGCATCGAAGCGATCATCTCGTCCCTCTCGACCTGCGCGGACGAGTGGGATGCGACGGCGGGACTCGGGTCGGTCCCTGCTTCGTTCAGGTAGTCGAGCGAGACGTCGCGCCAGCGCGCGCGGCGGAGTTCGCTGAACGCGACTCTCACGCCGACCGTGATCGCCCAGGTCGTGAACTTGCTCTCTCCTCGGAACCCGGAGAGCCCGACGAGTACTTTGAGCACGGCCTCCTGGGTGATGTCTTCGAGGAACGCGTCATCGGCTCCCGGATGCTGCCGTAATGCCTTGCCAAGCCCGCGTCTCAGAAGCTCCCGGAGGTCTCGCACCGACACATCCCCGACCGGCCCGCTCTGCACGAGCTGATTCATCCAATCGTCGTTCGATCGATCGGTCAAGGCGAGCCGCTCCTCGAACTATTTTCTTTCCGGCCGTAAGAGTCCGTCTTGAGGGCGCATCAAATCGTGTGAAACCGGGCCACACGAATCGCCCCGGGACGAGCTTAACCCAAGAAGAAGGATTTGAACATGCCCCGCATTCAGCCCGTCGATCACCAGGCCTCGACCGGCAAGACCCGAGAGCTTCTCGACGGCATCGCCTCGAAGCTCGGGATGGTCCCCAACCTGATGAAGACATTTGCTCAGTCACCCGCCGCTCTGCAGTTCTTCCTGTCCGGTTCGCAGGCCCTGGCCGGCAGCGTCATCCCCGCCACGGTCCGCGAGCAGATCGATCTGGTGGTGTCGCAGGAAAACGGCTGCGATTACTGCCTGGCCGCCCACACCCTGCTCGCGAAGAATCTTCGGCTCAGTGACGAGCAGATTGCGGAGGCCCGCCGGGGCCGTTCCGAGGATCCGAAAACCTCGGCGATCCTGGCATTTGCCTCGGCCATCGTCGAACGTCACGGCCGATTGGACGACACCGACTTCGCCACCGCTCGTTTGGCGGGCCTCTCGGATGCGGAACTGGCCGACGTCATCGCCGCCGTGGCCCTCAAGATTTTCACTAACTACTTCGCGATCGCCACGAAGGTCGACATCGACTTCCCCGCCGCTCCGAAACTTGAATCGTGATCGTGTACGTATGTCATGGATCCCTCGGGCCCGTTTCGAACCCGAGTCCTTTCCTACCAGGCTTGTAGACTTTTTCAGGACCTCTTCCCATGAACGTCTCCGCCACCCGCCTGGCTGCCGGTTTCGCCGTCTCGTTCTATGGGGCCGGCCTCATCGGATTCATCCCGAACCCGATGGTTGGACATCACGGCGTTTTCGCCGCGAACTGGGCCCACAACATGTTCCACATCCTCAAGGCCATCGGCCTGACGGCCGTCGCCCTGCTCGGTCGCAAGCCGTCCGCAATCTTCATGATCGCGTTCGGGCCAATTTACGCCTCGATCGGCCTGCTCGGGTTCACCGTGACCGGCACCAACGGGGACGGAAATTTGCTGGGCCTGATCCATCTCAACACCCCGGACAACTTCCTCCGCATCGCCCTCGGGGCGCTCGTCGGACTCGCTGGCTGGCTGGTCCACGATCAAATTCACAGCAACGAACCTCAGACACACGTTGCAGCGTACTGAAGATTTGTCAAAATCCACTTGTGAATCATCGGTTGGCCCGGGCCTCGGCGTGCTGAGATGCCGGGCCAACCGACGCTTCTCTCATGCCCGGACCTCCGCCGACCTAGCTCGGCGGAGGTCCGATTTTTTTCGACGGACTCGTAAGAGAGCACGCCCTTGTTGCGTCTCACCTGGGACGCAATGGCCACGGGCGAGAAGGCGGGCCCTTCAAAGAATTACGCCCGCTCAATCCCGGGCACTCGCGAATGAGCCTGCGGGCAAGCCGATCGGCAGAGTTCCAGACCGCGCCGCGAAAGCGAGCCCTAGCCGATCGGTCTGGGGAACTATCAGGGTCCCCCAGGCCAAGTCGCTGGACAACATTCAAGGAAAGGAACGTCTGTCATGTCGCATCGAAATTCTGAACATGGGTCTCCTTCCGGATTCGAAGGTGTTTCGGTGATCGGGCGAGAATCACTCCTCAAAGCGGTGGCTTACGGAGGCCTGGTGAGCGGTGTCCTCGATGCCCTTGACGGGGTCGTGGCGTATTACGGCCTGCTCGGCCTGAATCCGGTCCAGGTGCTCCAGTACATCGCGAGCGGGGCACTGGGCAAAGTCGCGTATGAAGGGGGCCTGGTCGCGGCGGCGATCGGAACCGTCTTCCACTTTATCATCGCCTTCGCGGCCGCGGCGGTCTACGCGTTCGCCGCCACGAAAGTCCGAGCCTTGCGATCGCAGTGGGTCGCGGCCGGCCTGCTTTACGGCGTCTGGGTGTGGATCTTCATGAATTTCCTGGTCCTCCCTATCTCAGCGGTGGACGGTCCGGCCTTGACCCTTCCCTTGGTCCTCAACGGTGTGATCGGTCACGCGATCTTCGTCGGGCTGCCGATCGCCTACTTCTCCCGACGCATGGGAGACTGATCCGTCGTTCTCAATCTTGAATATAAATATGTTGGAAAATTTTAAGGCTCAAGATGGATTCCGGGGTGATGCCACCAGTTGAGTGATGAGTGCCCCGAGCAAGGCCCTCCCGCGGGCTCGGACGTTGTGGACGAACTGGAAGAACGCCAGGTACAGCGTCAGCGATTCCTGGGAGATTCCGCGGTGGGGGCGCAGCCAGCTCCGCAACAGCGACCAGAAGCCTTCCATGGTGTTGACGTGGACCTCGTGGAACCCGTCGCCGTCCTCGTCGCGGGCGTACTCGCCCTTCCCGTGGCAGACCGTCTTGTGCCGATATCCCCACTCCTCCAGCCGACTGTAGATGTCGTACTCGTCGGTGTGGACGAGCGAACCCGGGGCGATCGTCGCCTCGATCAGGGGGCGGATCGTCGCCTGCCTGACGTCCGCCAGCATCCGGATCACGACCCGGCCGCCGCGCTGGAGCATGCCGAAGATCGGCGGCTTCTCCTTCTCGAGCGTCCCACGGCCCGGGGCCCCTTTCAGGCGCCGTCGCCGCCCGGGCCGGCCTTTTTTTCGACGGCCTCGGGGTGGCCCTTATGTCCCGCCACGACATAGACTTCGTCGCATTCGACCTCGCCCGAGAGGCGCTCCGGCGGGCTGCGGTCGACGATGCCCCGGCGGAGGGCCGCGATCATGTCGCGGGCGTCGGACTTGTCGATGCCGAGTTCGCGGGCGATCTGCAGCCCCGAGAGGTTCAGCCCCATGAAATACAGGCAGGCGATCCAGGTGCGCAGCGGCCGATGATGGCCGGCGAAGACCGTGTCGGTCAGGTCGTCGAAGCGCCTGCGGCAGGCCTTGCACTCGTACCGCTGGCGGTCGGGCTGGGTGTCGTCGCGCCCGTTCCGGACGACCGAGGTCGAACCGCACGCGGGGCAGGCGACGCCGTCCGGCCACCGCAGATCGCGGACGGTCTGGAAGCACTTGGCGTCGTCGAAGAGGTCCTGGATGTTCACCATGGTGCCCGGCTCGCGTGCCCGTTCGCGAAGGAGGTCAAGGTCGTCCGAGACCGCCGATCCTACCGCATCCGGCGACCCAACGCCCCATCACCCCGGAATCCACCTTGAGCCAATTTAATTGTTTGTCAGAAAATGCAGTGTGATCCACCAGCTCCGGCCGCGGTGGTCGGAGACGGCGGTCAGAGCAAATCGACTTGACACGTGCTCCTTCGAAATCTTGGAGGAAATGATCGATGAGTCGCGAGAACATCAGCGCCGTCACCCGGTTTTACGAGCGAGTCCGGCAGGGTGACGTGGCCGCCGCAACGGAGGTCTTCGCCGAAGATCTCGTCTGGGTCGAGCCGCCGTTCCCCGGGCATCCCGGGGGTACGTTCCAGGGCAAGTCGATCATCCTTGAGAATGTCCTCGGTCCGTTCCTCTCGACCTGGACCGATCTGATGGTCACGCCGGAAAGGGCGATCGATGGCGGACCCGATGTCGTCGTGCTTGGACGATACACAGGCCGTCATCGGGACACCGGCCGGCCCTTCGAGGCTCGCTTCACCCATACCTGGACCTTCACGGAAGGCAAGGCGACACGGTTCGAGATGCTCGCGGACACGATCCAGTTCTTCCGCACGGTCGAGCCGCAGGCGTCTCTTTGATCATACTTCGAAGTGAGCCCTGATTCTCTCCTGGGCTCGAATCCCGATTTTCATGGCCGCAGGCCGACAAGGCTCGGGGATGCCCGCTTTTGAGCGAGCCGCCCCGAGCCTCTTCGCTTCGAAAGAGTAAGACGTTTCAAGATCCCGACGTCTCAGGAGAGTACCGTTCACCCTTGCACCGGAACCCGGTCCATGAACACCACGAGCCGCACGCAACGTCTCTTATCGCTTTTCCTGATCCTCACGGCGCTCGCGGTGACGTTCGCCACGGCACCACTTCCGGTGGCATTTTCGATCGACAGGGAGGCCCCCTCGGTCGTGGAAGCCTCGAAGCATGAGCGACCCCTGGGTGCCGGTACCGCTCGCGGCGACTTCGCCGGACTCCGCCACTTCCGACCCTATCAGCGCGGAAAGATCCCCGTGATCCTCGTGCATGGCCTGTGGGGGCGGCCCGAGAGCTGGGATGCATTGGTCGCATCACTGAACCAAGACGCTTCGATCCAAGCACGATTCCAGTTCTGGACCTTCACGTATCCGACGGGAGCCCCAATCCTGGACTCGGCCGACCGTCTCGAATCGGCATTGCGGGAGGCCCGCCACCTACTCGACCCGGCCCATGATGACGTGGCCTTTGATCAGGTCGTACTCATCGGTCACAGCTTGGGTGGGGTGGTCTCGAAGATCGTCGCATCGCGTTCCGGGAATGCCGCCCTCGGGGTGCGACGGGCGGTCTTCATCGCCACGCCACACAAGGGAAGCCCGATCGCCGGCGGCTTCCTGGGACGGGTCGGCAAGCATCTCTTCCGCACGGGCGACCTGGAACGCCGCGGCGATCCGAGGATCGTGCTCGCCTCGGCCACCACCCGAGACGCTCGGCCGACGAGCATCGACCAGCTTGTCGACGGTGATCCCTTCTTGAAATCCCTGGATGAATTGTTGATCAAGTCTAAGCTTCCGTATCACTCGATCATTGCGGACCTGGGACCGGCTCAAGCCGGTGGCGGCTCGGACGGCGTCGTTCCCTACCGCAGCTCTCACATTGATGGCGCCGAAACCGAACGGATCGTGCGGGCCGGCCATCTCTGCTACGATCACCCCGACGTCATCCGGGAGACAGGACGCATTCTTCGGGCGCACCTCAATCCCGGCACGAAGCGAGGACGATGCGAACTGGTGCGAAGAGTCGAGCAAGTCGAGGACTCACATGATGAATCCGGAAATCGTGCAGCGGAGGTATGCGGCGTGGAGAATGGGGTGAGTTACGGATGGGGAACGTACTTCATGGGAAAGGCCGGCAGGACGCACGGACCGCACTCGACCGACCAGGATTGTCGAATTGACCCACTTCACCGCCGAGTTCGACTTCCAGACCGGGAGCGCGCCAGGGGACCAACGCCCGTAAGCTTTGCTTGTCCTCGTTCCACGCGGTCCGACGATCACGGCAGGGGTGTCTCTGATGGCGAGGGGACGGAGGTCACGCGAAAGTCCTCGAACCGAGCGACCAGGGGTTTCGTGGCGGTGTTGATCGATACGAGGCCGATCTCAAGGTTCTCGGCAAGGGTGACCTTCAATGCCGGGAACGTGTCCCACTGCACACCGTCCGTACTGACCGAGGCCGTGATCGTTTTCCCCCTCCGTTCCAGTCGCAGATGGGCCGAGCCGGACGTGAAGGCGGGCCCCTTCGTGAACACGAGTTGAGAATCCTGTCGATACTCGAAGTTGGTGTAATGTCGCGGCTTGCCCTTGAGGATGTGAGTGGCGATCTCGAGGCGGATATAGTTCCCTGGATCCTGCCAGAGCAATATCCCCGCACCTTGATAGGCTGGATACTCCTGGGTGGTGGGGCGACCGGCCACTTGCTCGGTGCCCCCGGCATGGACCTGGCCCAAGAAGTCGCCCTTCACCGGTCGGAGGGTGTGCGGAGCATTCATCTTGCGAATCTCGGCACTGAGCAGATGCGGCCTACCGGGGACCTCGATCGTCGCGCCAGGCGGTTCGTCTTGAAGCCGAAGCCGGCAATCCCCGTCGGGATCGACGAAGAGTCCCCAACTCTCCTTCGAGGTGAGGGTCGGAGATTCCGCAACCTTGGAAGTGGGCCCCGCCGGGGCCGATTCCGGCGGAGCGGCCTTGGTCGCGTTCTGTGGAGTTTCGCTGATCCGTCCCGGATCGGCGGCGACGGGGGCCGGGATGACAGGCGTCCGGGCGGTTGAAGGAGGGGCCGGAGGTCCGGGCACGGTCGGGGGGGCGACCTGCGTCTTGGGCTGTTGTGTGCCCTCCGCTACCTCAGGTGACGGAGGGGGTTGAGGTGGAGGACCGATCGAGGCACTTTGATCGATGCCGGGACGCCGGTTGATCGCGAACCTGGTCGTGATCACCAGCAGGGTCGCCAGGAGTCCAGCCCAGGCCGTGATGGGAATCCCTCGGCGTTCGGGCTTCGCAAGCACGACTTCGGGCCATGACGACAGGTCGTCGACGGGTCGTTCGCCGGTGTCGATCTGCGAGTTTGGCTGGGGAGCTGTTGCTTGAATCGCGTTCGTCTTGAGGCCCGCGGTTTGCCTTCGCGCCGCAAGCTGACGTTCCAGGGTCCGGATCGTCTCGGAAACCGCCTGCGCGGATGCGGGCCGCTCGGATGGATTCTTCGCCAGGAGGCTGGAAACCAGGGTGCTGAGGCCTTCGGGTAAATCCGGGGCCACCTCGATCGGCGAGGTGGGAGTGTGGGACGCCAGGGCGTTGAGCACGGACAGGATCGTGTTCCCCTGGAATGGCAGTCGGCCGCAGCAGAGCCGGTAAAGGACGCAACCGAGGCTGAAGAGGTCGGAGGAGGTTCCCGGCGGCTCTCCGGCGGCCTGTTCCGGCGACATGTACGCCGGTGTCCCCACGATCGCCCCCGACTGCGTGATCTGGACGTCCTCGCATTCGGCCCTGGCCTGTCCGAAGTCGAGGATCTTGACACGGCCATTCGGCGATTCCAGCCAAATATTTGCGGGCTTGATGTCGCGGTGAACAAGCCCCAACCGGTGCGCCGCCACCAACCCGTTGGCCATCTCCCTGCCGATCCGGAGGATCAGGTCGACCGACGGCGTCTTGCCGCGGTCAAGCCAGCTTTGCAGGGAGATCCCCTGGAGGAATTCCATGGCCAGGAACGCGACGCCTTCCGCCTCGCCGACTTGATAAATTGTGACAACATGATCATGCTTGATCGCAGCCGCGGCCCTCGCCTCGCGTGTGAAACGCGCGGAGGCCTCCGGAGAGTCCGCCAGCTCGGGACGGATGACCTTGAGGGCAACCGGCCGCCCGAGTTGAGAATCCTCTGCGAGGAAAACGAGCCCCATCCCACCCGTGCCGATCACCTTGCGGACGCGATAATGCGCCAGCCAACCGATCTCGTCTCCCCCGCGTGGGGGCTCGAGGAACGTCACGTCCTCGGGCGTGAGCGGCCGCACGCCCGAATCGGGTCCTTCCGACTCGGGCGTCAGCCTGCGATAGTCCATCGTGATCTCGACGGCGGGCACATCGTCCGCTCCGGACTGGGGGGCCGCGGGAGGATCCAAATCCTTCCCCGCCGGGTTGGATCCATTTGCGGACGAGGATCGACTGTCCATGCTCACTCTCCCTCGATCCAACTCGCGGCCACCACGACTCAATCGCTTTCAGGGTCTCTCGGACGGTGCACCGTCGGAGCCCGCGCTCTACTCCGGCTTCAACCCTGGGGATCAGTGCCGATTGGTCGATCTCGCCGGACACGCAGTCCTGGATGAAGACCACGACGATGAAGAACGCAACCACACGTCGAAGTGCACCTCTTCACTCTAAGAACCAGCCCCTTGACTGTCTACCTTCCGATAGATAGTTTGTACTCATGGCCGTCGAACAGACTTATGAATGTGTGCTTGATATCGCCCAGGAACTCCTGCAGACGCGGGGCGTGAACGCGTTCAGTTTTCGTGACGTGGCCGAGCGCGTCCGGATCAAGGCTTCGAGTGTTCACTACCATTTCCCGACCAAGACGGATCTCTGCCGGGCCTTGATCGCCAGGCAACGCTCCGAGGTCGAGGCGGCCCTCAGGCGGATCGACGCCGAGGAGCTCGACCCGAATAAAAAGATGGTTCGCTACGTCTCGATCTTCAGCAGTACGCTCGAGACCGGCAACCGGATGTGCCTTTGCGGCATGATGGCGGCCGACTTCAGGGCACTGGATCCATCCGTCGTCGAGGACTTGCGCCTCGCCTTTCGAGATCACGAGACCTGGCTCGAGCGAGTCCTGTCCGATGGGAAGAAGTCTGGCGTCTTCCATTTCGCGCTGAGCGTCAGCAGGGAGGCACGTCTACTCTTATCCTCTCTCGAGGGAGCGATGCTCGTCGCTCGCGCCTTCGAGGACCTCGGCCGCTTTGAGGAGTCGGCTCGCGGCCTCCTCCGGAGATTGCGGTCGGCCCCCCCGCCGCCATAGGTCGGTCGTCGTCTTCCGCGAATCGATGCAACTCGACTCGGTCCGTCCGGGTCGAACTCGAACCATGATCGTGGAAGGCGGGAGGGCTCGAAGAGCTTGCCCGACTTCACTCAAGTGGAGTGCTGCGCGGAATGAAACCGATTCGCTCGAGCGAAATCACACCCCTGTCGTCCTACCTCAACCGCCGGTCGTTCATTAACGCCGGCATCGCCGCCGCCAGCCTCATGACGACCGGGCTGGTCTACCGACGTCTCAATCGGCCGGGCGCCGCTGAGATCAACACACCCGCACTCGTGGGACTCAAACAGTCTCCGGAAGGGACCGAAGGGGTTTCGACCGGGTTTCGCGTCGACGAGCCCATGACGCCGCTGGCGAGTGTCAGCAACTACAACAACTTCTATGAATTCACGACCGATAAGGAAGGGGTCGCGGCCGCCGCGGCCGGATTTGTCGCGAAGCCATGGCAGGTCTCCGTGGGCGGGATGGTGCACAAGCCGAAGGTCTTCGACATCGATGAGTTGATGAAGCTCTTCCCGCTCGAAGAGCGCGTTTACCGGATGCGTTGCGTCGAGGCGTGGTCCATGGTAATCCCCTGGTCGGGATTCCCCCTGGCCAAACTGCTCGACCGTGTCGAGCCGATGGGTGGCGCGGAATACGTCGCGTTCGAGACGCTGGTGGATCCGACGCGGATGCCCGGCCAGAAGTCGGATGTCCTGTCCTGGCCGTATGTCGAGGGCTTGCGGATCGACGAGGCGATGCACCCTCTGACGATCCTGGCGGTTGGCCTCTACGGTCGCGAGCTACCGGCACAGAACGGCGCCCCACTCCGACTGGTCGTGCCCTGGAAATACGGATTCAAGGGGATCAAGTCGATCGTCAAGATCACGGTCGTTTCGAAGCGGCCCCCGACGACCTGGAGCACCAGCGGGCCGAGAGAATACGGCTTCTTCTCGAACGTCAACCCCAAGGTTGACCACCCCCGTTGGAGCCAGGCGACCGAACAACGGATCGGCGAATCCGGTCGTCGTCCGACGCTCATGTTCAACGGATACGGATCACAGGTCGCCCACCTCTATTCGGGCATGGACTTGCGAGCGAACTTCTGAGGACCGCCGACACGATGAAGGTCACGCGATTCGCGAAAATCACGGTCATCCTCAACTGCGCCGTGCCGGTGCTCCTGCTCGGGTGGGACGCCTCGCAGGGTCGTCTGGGCGCGAACCCCGTCAACTTCGCGATTCGAACGACGGGCATCCTCGGTCTGATCTCCCTGGTCCTCACGTTGCTCGTCACGCCCTTGAGCCGGCTCGCCGGATGGAGCTGGCTGGGCCAGTTCCGACGTGTGCTTGGACTATGCGCATTCTTTCACGTGTTCCTCCATTTCCTGATCTTCTTCGGCTACGACCGGGCAGGGAACATCGGCGACACGCTCGCCGAGATCCTCAAGCGTCCGTATCTCATTGTCGGGACATCGGCCTTGATCCTGATGGTTCCTCCGGCCGCGACCTCGACCGACGGCATGATCCGTCGGCTCGGGGGCAAGCGCTGGAAGGCACTGCATCGGCTGACCTACCTCGTCGCGGCGGCGGGAGCACTCCACTTTTACATGCTAGTCAAGGCCGATGTCACGCGGCCGATCGCCTTCGCTGCCGCGATCGGGCTCTTGCTCGGCTACCGGCTCGTGTCGCATTACCTGCGGCTCCGTTCCGACTCTCGCGCGCTCCGGGCGGCACCGACGAAAACCGCCGAGATCCTTCCCGTCTCGAGCGTGACGCCAAAGCCCAGGTTCTGGTCGGGCCAGTTGAAGGTCGCGCGGATCTTCGAAGAAACGGCCGATGTCCGCACGTTCCGGCTGGTCCAGCCAGGCTCGACGCGGCTCCCCTTCGACTTCGTCCCCGGCCAGTACCTGAACCTCTCGCTCCTGATCGATGGAAAGAGAGTCAACCGGTCGTACACCATCGCATCGTCACCGACCCGCGTCGGCTACTGCGAGTTGACTGTCAAGCGAGAAGAGCATGGGGTCTCGTCGCGGCATCTGCACGACACCGTCCGGGAGGGCACCATCCTGGACGTCTCCGCGCCGGCGGGCCGGTTCACGTTCACCGGTGGCGATGCCGAGAGCATCGTCCTGATCGCCGGGGGAGTTGGCATCACCCCGCTCATGTCCAAGATTCGCTACCTGACTGACCTCGGCTGGCCCGGCGAGATTCACCTCATCTTCGCCGTGAAGTCCGCGGTCGACATCATATTCCGCGACGAACTCCGGTATCTCCAGGGGCGCTTCCCCAACCTTCACGTGACCGTGACCGTGACCCGCGACGACGGAACCGGTTGGCAAGGCGAACGCGGCAGGATCACCGCCGAACTCATGAATCGGGCAATCCCCGAGATCGGGTCAAAGCGGATTCATGTGTGCGGTCCTGATGAAATGATGGATTCGGTCAAGGGTATGCTCCGAGAGCTCGGCGTTTCCGCCGATCGGATTCATGTCGAGTCGTTCATCCGCACGGCGCGGCCGAGAATCAGCGAAACAACCCTGACCGCCGACGAGGCCGACGCGACCGTCCTCGGTGAGAACGGCAACGGGGCGGCGGGCCCCGCCTCGGTCACATTCTCGCGGGCCCGGAAATCCAGGGCCGTTTCCGCGCATCAGACGATACTCGAAGTCTCGGAAGAACTCGGCGTCGACATCCCGTACGACTGTCGCGCCGGGATCTGCGGCCAATGCAAGACCCGACTCATCACCGGTCACGTCGTCATGGAGGTCGAGGACGCCCTCGATCCCGTGGATCGGGCCGGGAACGTGATCCTCAGCTGTCAGGCACGTTGTCTCGATCAGGTCGTCGTCGAGGCCTGAGAGACGACAGGGTGAGGTTTCGCGAGTGTCGCCCGGAATCCGCGCGTGCGTCGATCATCGATAATACATCGATATCCATAAACGGCCATGTATCAGCCGCGACCTGGAGCGCAGCATGCCCTCGCCTTCCGATTCATCCATCCTGTACTCCCACGAAGGCGAATGGCTGACCGCCAAGGAGATCGCCTACCCGGCCGACTTTCGACTCCCTCGGCACCAACACGATGACAATTGCATACAGGTCGTCTTGAGCGGCGTGTTCCATGAGAACGGATGGGGCGACAATGACCACTTCCACCCCGGCGAAACGCTCTTTCGCCCTGCAGGTTTCTCGCACGCGAATGCGCAGGGCGGAAAATCGTCGGTGGGGCTCTCCATCCGATTGGGCTCGCTCAATGTGCCCGCACAAATCACCGACACTGTCCGAGGAGCGCCCCCGTTCAGAGCGAAGGACCCCCACCTTGGCTTCCTTGCGGCACGCCTTTGCCGTGAGATGAACTCGCCACAGATGCTCTCCGGCATGATCATAGAAGCACTCTGCGCCGAAATCGTTGTCCTGGCCTTGCGCAGTGCAGCGGATAGCACGATGGATTCCAGGTCCGCGCGGCTCGCAGGCAAGGCAGTCGATCTCATCCGTCAAGGACTTTCCGGGACGCTGTTGGTCGATTCATTGGCCCGAGAAGTCGGAACGGATCGATTTACGCTCAACCGTGCATTTCTCAAGCATCAAGGTTGTTGCCCGGCGGAGTTCATCCGGATGTCCAGGGTCGAGATGGCGCAGCGGCTCCTCCTCCAGACGAATCTGCCGATCTCGGCGATCGCGATCGATTGCGGTTTCGCTGACCAGAGCCACATGACCAAGGCGTTCCGACGCGCGGTCGGCGTGTCCCCGGCGAGGTTCCGGACTGACCACGGCAAGGGCTGAGGGAGCACAAACCGACAAGTCGCCACATTCAGACAAGACAGGTAGGGCAAATGAATCTATTTTGCCTACAGCATATCGCAGGGCGCTCTCGCGATGCGATTGTCCACGCCTGACCAAGTCCGAGATCGCGGCGTTTTCGGCCTCGAGTAACTTGACTTTCGCTCGATGAGAGGCGCCCGATTCGAACCGTCAAGGCATGATATTCGACAAGAATCCGATGGAAGGCTCGCGGGGTCGCCGCCCTCGAATCAACGAGGCGAAAATCTGCGACACGTGTGCGCCAAACCAACCACAAATCAGACGGAGTTCAAGCATGAACATCATCAATCCCCCTGCCAGTCCAACCACGACTCAGCACGGCATGCTCGTCGTCGACGGGCTGAACATCGCATATCGCGAGGCCGGCGATCCAGCGAACCCTAAACTCGTGCTTCTGCATGGCTTCCCGTCGTCCTCACATCAGTACCGGAAGCTCATCTCGGCACTGGCCGACAAGTTCCATGTGATCGCGCCCGACTATCCTGGATTCGGTAGCAGCGATGTCCCTGATCCCGACATGTTCGACTACACATTCGACAAGATCGCCGAGGTCATCCAGGAGTTCCTCAAGGCCAAGGGATTTGGCCACTACGGCCTCTACATGCATGATTACGGCGGCCCCGTCGGGCTCCGGATCATCAGCCGCCACCCCGAAGCACTCGACTGGCAGATCGTGCAGAACTCCAATGCCTACGAAATCGGGTTCTCCAACGCGTGGGACGGCTTTCGAAAGGCGCTCTGGGTCAATCGCACCCCGGAGACCGAGATGCCGCTCGCGGGCTTCTTCACGGACGAAGCGATCAAGAGCATCTTCCTGGCGGGGTCCAAGCACCCTGAGCGGATCGCCCCGGAAGCCTATGAGATGGATGCGTCCAAGATGCACCGACCCAATGTCGAACGCATCAATATGGACCTGTTTTTCGACTATCGAAAGAACGTCCCCCTCTATCCTGAGTGGCAGAAAATGCTGCACGATCGCCAGCCCAAGACCATCATATTCTGGGGCCAGAGCGACCCGTTCTTCACCAAGGAGGGCGGCGAGGCCTATCTCGAGGACCTGCCGAACGCTGAAATGCACCGCCTCGATGCGGGACACTTCGCGCTCGAAGACTGCCACGACTACATCGCTTTGAACATCCGCCGATTCTACAATGAGAATGTGGCCGGGAAGAATACGTAGACACGAGCCGCACATGCGCGTTCGCGGACGTGACCATTCCGCGCCCGTGTGAACTGCCCAGAGACCCTTGGGAGCTCGTTGGATGCCAGAAGTGATTCGCCCGCCATTCACGATGGAGACGGCGCCTCTCAAAGTCCGAGCGGCCGAAGACGCCTGGAACAGCCGCGATCCCGAGCGCGTGTCGCTCGCTTACTCTCCTGATAGCATCTGGCGTAATCGCAGCACATTCCTTCGCGGTCGCGAGCAAATCCGGGTGTTCCTGACTCAGAAATGGGCCGAGGAACACGAATATCGGCTGGCCAAGGAACTTTGGGGTTTCCGCGAGAATCGGATGGCCGTCCGGTTTCAGTACGAGTGGAAGAACAGTACAGGCCAGTGGTTCCGATCCTACGGCAACGAACTCTGGGAGTTCGACGAGTCCGGCCTGATGCGCCGCCGTGAGGCCAGTATCAACGACATTGCGATCGTTGAGGAAGATCGACGTTTCTTATGGACACTCGGCACTCCGAGGCCGGAAGGAGCACCAGGGGTCGAGGCGCCGGAAGCGTCCCTCCTGCTGATCGAAGGCACGGCATGATCCGTCGAACCACCGTTGGCCGGACCAAGAGCTTCTCTAGGTCGTGTGGAAAAGAGCTGGGCAATCGTGGCCGGATGGGCTACTGCAACAGGATCATGATCGAGGCGACATGGATGAATGCCAGGAAGTTCCGGGCGGTCTTGTCGTAGCGCGTGGCCACGCGGCGGTACTGCTTCGCCTTGGACCAGAACCGCTCGGCCAGGTTGCGGTCCTTGTAGCGGTCCCGGTCGTAGTCCCGCTGCACGGCTCGGTTCTTCAGGCTGGGGATCACCGCCTCCGCCCCCTGCGACTCGATCGCCGCGACGATCGCCTTGCTGTCATAGCCCTTGCCGGCGATGACGACCTCCGCCGGCGAGCCCTCGATCAGGGCACCGGCCTGCGACATGTCGGACGCCTGGCCCGGCGTGAGGGTCAGCTCGACCGGCAGCCCGAGGCCGCTGACGGCGCCGTGGATCTTCGTCCCGAAGCCGCCGCGGCTGCGGCCGAGGGCCTGCTCGCCCTGACCGCCGGTGCCGTCCCATTTTTGGGGGCGCCGGCGGCGCGGGGTGGGCTCGGATGATCGTGGGGTCGAGGATGAGCCACTCCAGGTCGGGGTCCTGGAGGGCGTCGAAGACCCGCCGCCAGGTCCCGTTGCGGGACCAGCGGTCGAACCGCCTCCAGGCCGAATTCCAGTTGCCGAACCGGGCCGGCAGGTCGCGCCACGGGGCCCCGGTCCTGGCGATCCAGAGGACGGCGTCGACGAACAGCCGATTGTCCCGGGCGACCTTGCCGTGCAGGCCCGGCCGTCCTGGCAGCAGGCCCTCGATGCGGGCCCAATCGTCGTCCGAGATGGCGTGCCGGTGCTGCATCGTCGATCCTCTGAAGTGGACCCCATTGGCTAGACCAAAAATCGACGATTCTTCGCTACTCTCTCGTTAGCCCTTTTCGGCCCCCGTGCCCCGATAGACGGCCGCCGGGGTCCGATACTCGAGCGACTGGTGGGGCCGCTCGTCGTTGTAGAAGGCGAAGTACCTTGCGAGGCCCCGCTGCAGCCCCGGCACCGTGTCGTAGCCTTGAATGTAAATGTCTTCGTATTTGACGGATCGCCAAAGGCGTTCCACGAAGACGTTATCCAGCGCCCGCCCACGGCCGTCCATGCTCACCGCCACCCCCGCCGACTCCAGCCGCCCGGTGAACGCAACCGCCGTGAACTGCACCCCCTGGTCGGTGTTGAAGATCTCCGGCTTCCCTCCCCTCAAGGCGTCTTCGAGCATCTCCAGGCAGAACGAACCGTCGAGCGTGTTCGACAGCCGCCAGGCGATCACGTACCGGCTGAACCAGTCGATCACCGCCGCCAGGTACATGAACCCCGAGGCCATCGGCACATAGGTGATGTCGGTGCTCCAGACCTGGTCCCTCCTCCCTACCGTCACGCCCCGGAGCAGGTACGGGTAGATCCGATGGCCCTTCCCGGCCAGGCTCAGCCGTGGCTTGGGGTAGATCGCCTCCAGGCCCATCGCTCGCATCAGTCGCTGCACCCGCTTGCGGTTCACCTCCTCCCCTCGTTCCTTCAGCCAGGCCGTCATCCGCCGGCTGCCGTAGAACGGCCGGGCGGTGTACTGCTCGTCGATGAGCCGCATCAGCCTCAGGTCCTCGGCCGCCTGACCGGCGGGCTCGTAGTAGAGGCTCGACCGGCTCAGCCCCAGCAGCTCGCACTGCCGCCGCACGCTCAGGGCCGGGTGGCCGGGCTCGATCAGCGGCCGCTTGTGCTCACATGAAGACGGCAGCTTTTTTTTTGAGCCACTCCAGCTCCATCTTCAGCCGGCCGATCTGCTCGAACAGCTCGGCCTGGCGGGCCTCGGCGTCAGCCGAGGCCGCCTGGGCCGGGCTCCCGAAGAGGCCCTCCGCCCCGGTCAGGAGTTGTTTCTTCCAGCCGTGGATCAACGTCGGGTGGACGCCGTAGTGCCCGGCCAGCTCGTTGATGGTGCGGTCCCCCTTGAGTGCGGCGAGGGCGACCTGGGCCTTGAACGCCGCCGTGTGGACCTTCCGCTTGCCTGCCATCGCACCCCCCTTTGCTGGGCCACCGGAGTAGCTTAACCGGTGGTCCAGTTTTCAGGGTCCACTATACTCCCTGGTTTCGATCGGCCTCCGCCATTAACCGATATTGCCTATCTGTTGTCCACACGGGCTAGCGTCACGGCCTGAGGTCCGAATGGCGAAATGCGCTTCCTTGAGTGCTCTCCCGCCATCGGAGAGTGGACTCGCGGGGCCATGCTCGCGAGTCCTGCAGCCGGGAATCTCCGCCCACAGGTGACCAGTGGGCGGAGTTGGTGCACGTCAGATCAACACTTGGTTCGATCAAGTCGCTGGTCGCGTCTCAGGCTCCCCGGAAGAATCTCGAGACGTTGATATTGTAAAATTCCGCCTCCAAGTATTCGAGGAGGAGGGCGTAGTTCAGAATGGCGATATCGTTGAGGTACGATGGCGTCGAGGAAATGACCGGAACGGTCCCGCCATTAAGGCTCGCGATGAACGGGGAGACCGCGTTCACCACAGCGGGGGGAGCGATGGGGATCGCCAAGGGGGATCGCTGCGGGACGATGGTGTCGTTCAGCAGGGTGTTCAGGTATCCCGAATGATAAGCCTCCACCTGGGCGATCGAGGCTGCGGTCGGGAGGATGCCGGCGATGTTGTCGATGTAGGCCGCCACTCCGAGGTAGGCCCCTACACCAGTGTTCTCGAACGTCTGCGCCAGCGTCACGAACGCCTGGGCGTTGGCGGATACGAGGTTGCGGAAGGTCGGCTTGGGGCGGGCGAAGACCCCAAGGATACCACGGAGGATCCGAACGTGGTCGTTCTCGTCGTCGCGAATCTCCGCGAAATTCCTGGCGTTCCAGCCGCCGTAGAGCGAAGGAATGACGTTATTGTTCGCCGCTTCGACGCCCGACGAGGTGAGTGCAAGGGCCGCGGGGACGGTCGCGGCTCCGACCGCAGCGCGGGCCAGAAAGCCGCGACGCGTCGAGTTGGTGTCCCCTTCATTCCTGTTGTCGAGTTCAAGATTGCTCATGCCGTCTCCCGTAAGAAATCAATAGAGGTCGTTCAATAGGGACGAAGCACTCAACGCTGGGCGAATGCTGTGCCGTCAGGGTTTTCCGATCAGGCATGGGGAGTATGTCGGTAGACTCGACGCGACCGACGCGCGGCTCCGGCCCGCGAGCGGGGTTGATTCATCGAGTCGAAGATGTCGCGGGCGCTCTCGGCCGATGAACTCGGGCGGATCGTCCGGGCGGCCGAAGCCGGCGACGAACGCTTCGGGCTGAGCGGCCCGGACCGGGCGAAGCTGTATCGGGTCGCGATGGGGACCCGGTTCCGGCGGGGCGAACTTGCGTCGCTGACTCCGCGCTCGTTCCGGCTCGACAAGAACCCGCAGGTCGTGACCGTGGCGGCCGGCTACTCGAAGCGACGCCGCGAGGATGCGCAGCCGATCCGCCCGGAACTGGCCGAGTCGCTCCGGCCCTGGCTCGCTGCCAGCCCGGCCGACTCGCCGCTATTCGGCAGACTGACGCCGAACACGGCCGACATGCTGCGAATCGACCTGGCCGCCGGGATTCCCTACGCGGACGACGACGGCCGGGTCGGCGACTTTCACGCGCTACGGCATAGCTTCGTCTCGGCGCTGGCGATGAGCGGGGCGTCGGTCAAGGCCGTCCAGACTCTCTCGAGGCACTCGACCCCGACCCTGACATTTGGGTCTACGCGCACGCCGGGCTTTATGACCTCGCGGGCGCGCTCGAAGGTCTCCCCGCGATCGAGCCGGTCGAGATCCGGACCGAACTCGCGGCGACCGGGACCGAGGCAGTGACAGCGGACCGTCGCACCCTGCCACCGCTCTGCCACCGCGAGCCTTTCGGATCGCGCCGTCGTCCGTCGCGCTCTGTCGGAAACTCGCCCGCCGTCGCGCCCGCGATGGCCGAGACCCAGAGCGAGCGCAACCCCATTCAGGGCAATGGGAACGACGCAGATTGTGGCAACCTGGCGGACAAAGTAGTATGGCGGGAGCGGATGGGAATCGAACCCACCTTGGATGCGTCTCCGCACCCAACACCGGTTTTGAAGACCAGGGTCGGCACCAGCCGGGCAACCGCTCCCGTTGGGATGGATTGTTGAGAGGTCGGGACGGATCGGGACACGCGATGCTGAATCAGCCGATCGGGTGGAGTCGGGGGCGTCGCGTGCTGGTGACGGACTTCGACGGCACCATGACCCAGAGGGATTTCTACCAGATCGTCTATGACGAACTGGTCTCCCCCGGGACACCATCGTACTGGGATGAGTATGTTTCGGGAAGGATGACCCACTTCGAGGCCCTCGCCGGGTACTTCCGGGCCATGCAGACCGACGAGGCCAGGCTTGATCGGGTGATCGAGGACATGATGTTCGACCCGGAGGCGGCGTCGGCAATCGAGAGGCTTCGTGTGGCGGGCTGGGATGTGGTGATCGCCTCGGCCGGGTGTGCGTGGTACATCGAGAAGATCCTGGATCGGTCCGGCATCGAGGTTTCCCTGCACGCCAACCCGGGGCGGTTTGAAGGAGGCTCGATCGCGATGGAGTTGCCCCGGGAGGCGGCTTATTTTTCTGTCCAGACGGGCATCGACAAGGCCGCGATCGTCCGGGATGCCCTGGAGCACTCGACTGGGGTGGCGTTCGCAGGGGATGGGCTGCCGGATGGGCCGGCTGCGATGCTGGTCGAGGCAGAGGATCGCTTCGCCCGCGGGATGCTGGCGACGAAGTTAGCGGCAGAGGGCATCCCGTTCCGCCCGTTCCAGCGATGGTCGGAGATCGCGGATACTCTGATTCGAGAATCGCGGGCGCGGGACGGGGCCTGATCGGGGCGATTCTCGCGAATCGCGGTGACCGAATCTCGGTGGCAAACCTTGAAATGTTGGTGCATGAGAGGGTATGATCTGGGGTGTTGAGGAATCGAGCCTCGGTAGGCAGACCCGAGTCGATCCTCTCGCAGAATGCTTGGCACGCGGGCTATCGAACTGGCCCGCACGCCCGACGTGACGATCCGCGTCCTGGTCCGAAAGTCTCCACCCACGCCTTCGCCGCTCTCGATGGGGTTGCGAATCCAGGCATGGGACGTCGTTACTCGGGGCCATACCGAAATCGCGGATTGGGGGCCTTCGTAGCGCCCCTTTCTCGGAAAACCCAGGGCGGGACGACCGACCGCCCCGACGTGTTCCGGGTCACATTTGCTTTCCACGACCGAAGAACGTGCGGGATCGGCCGACGATCGGGGCGAACTCGTCTCCCTCGAGCCGGCGGGCTCCCCGCGTGACGGGCCCCAATCATCGCGAGAGGTTCCAGGGATCATGTTCAGCCTCGCCGATTATGAGCTGGATGTCGCCGACGTTCGCCGCAATCCCTCCCCCGCGTCGCTCTATGAGGATGCGATCCGCTTCGAGCAGGGCTCGAAGGTCTCCAACCTGGGCGCCCTCGTCGCCTACTCCGGGGCCAAGACCGGCCGTTCCCCCAAGGACAAGCGGATCGTCCGGAACCCCGCGTCCGAGAAGGACGTGTGGTGGGGCTCGGTCAATACGCCGCTGGAGGCCCGGTCGTTCGAGATCAATCGCGAACGCGCCAAGGACTACCTCAATACCCGCCCCCGCCTCTACATCATCGACGCATTCGCCGGCTGGGATCCCGAGCAGCAGCTCAAGATCCGGGTCATCTGCTCGCGGCCCTACCACGCCCTCTTCATGCACAACATGCTGATCCGGCCGACGCCGGAGCAGCTCGCGAACTTCGGCAAGCCCGACTACACGATCTTCAACGCCGGCCAGTTCCCCGCGAACCGGCTCACCGAGGGGATGTCGTCCAAGACGAGCATCGACATCTCGTTCGAGACCGGCGAGGTCGTGATCCTCGGCACCGAGTACGCAGGGGAGATGAAGAAGGGCGTCTTCACGATCATGAATTACCTGATGCCCAGGAAGGGCATCGCTTCGATGCACTGCTCTGCCACGGCAGACAAGCAGACGGGCCGGTCCTCGCTGCTCTTCGGGCTTTCGGGCACGGGCAAGACGACGCTCTCGGCGGATCCCAAGCGGCACCTCATCGGCGACGACGAGCACTGCTGGACCGACACGGGCATCTTCAACATCGAGGGCGGCTGCTACGCCAAGACCATCGATCTCACGAACGAGACCGAGCCCGACATCTTCCAGGCGTTGCACTTCGGTGCCGTCCTGGAGAACGTGATCGTGGACGAGACGGACCGCCACGTCGACTTCCGCGACACAAGCATCACCCAGAACACCCGCGGGGCGTATCCGATCGAGTTCATCGGCAACGCCAAGATCCCCTGCGTCGCCGACCACCCGACGGACGTCATCTTCCTGACCTGCGACGCCTTCGGCGTGCTCCCGCCGGTGAGCAAACTGACCCCCGCGCAGGCGATGTACCACTTCATCAGCGGATACACCGCCAAGGTGGCCGGGACCGAGGTGGGCGTGACCGAGCCGCAGGCGACCTTCTCCCCCTGCTTCGGCGGGCCGTTCCTCGTGTGGCACCCGGCGAAGTACGCCGAGATCCTGGCGTCCAAGCTGCGCAAGCACGACGCCAACGTCTGGCTCGTGAACACCGGCTGGAGCGGCGGGTCGTTCGGCACCGGAAGCCGGATGAAGCTCAAGTTCACCCGCGCGATCGTCGACGCGATCCACTCGGGCACCCTGGGCTCGGCGAAGACCGTGACCGACCCGGTCTTCGGGTTCGAGGTGTTGAGCGAGTGCCCCGGCGTGCCGCCCGAGATCCTCTCGCCGCGATCGACCTGGACCGACCCCGCCGCTTACGACGCCACGGCGAAGAAGCTCGCGGGACTCTTCCTCGACAATTTCAAGAAGTACGAGTCTAACGCCTCCGCCGAGGTCCGTGCGGCCGGGCCGAAGGTGTGAGATCCGTCGAGCCTGGCGATCGCACCCTGGAAGGGTCGCATGAGTTAGCCGGGGGCTTGGACCATCGGCCTTAAACCGAGAGCCCTGATCGATTTATAGTTTCGCGATGTCGGTCTTTCTCGTTCGCCCCGCGTTCGGCGGGGCGAACGAGAAAGGTGACGCCGCGCGAGACGTCGGGTAGGGAAGGGGTTGGAAGGGACGATGATACCAGTCCCAGGGGTCAAAGATCCCTGGCCAGCACACGGGTCCCTTCCAGGGCGCGAAGAGATGGATTCCTCCCCCGACTCGTGACCCGTAGGCTCACTTCGCCGTCCGGTCGTCCTTGCGGGTTTGGATGACGATTCGACCGATCCCCTGCGCTTTGAGGGCAGCCAGAGCGACGGTCAAGCGATCGGCGGGAATGGCCTGAGGCCAGCCGATCGAGACGACGGATCCCGCAGCAATACCCTTGAACGCGTCGGCCAAGGCGTCGGATCCGATCGCCTTGCCGTCGAGCTTCCAACCGTCGGCGGTCGCTTCGACTTGAACGACCCTCGCCTCGACGACGTCCGGGCTTTCCGCGTCCTCATCGGCCGCGACCTTGCCGCCCTCGCGTATGGCGAAGAAGCCGAACGTGCGTTCGAGCAGGCTGCTGGTGCCGGCCATCGCGCCCTTGCCCTCGGACCAGAGGAAACCCTCGAATTCCTGCCGGGAGCGAGGGAAGGTGATCGAGAACTGGATCTTTCCGGGCGAGTCGGCGGCGACCTGGCCGGTGACGGCGTAGGTGCTGCCGTTTAGGTCGGAGCGGAACTGGCCGGTCGCCACGCTCTTGGGGTCGATCGAGAGTTCGAGGCTCCCGGACCACTGGCCGTTCGAGTAGAGCCGAAACCGGCCGGCGAAGTCCGAAGGGACGACGACCCGGCCGGGTGTCGGCTGGGTTGCGACGGCTGGGCCTGAGGCGGGGACCTTGGTCGGGGCGACCAGCTTGGAATTCCCGATCGGGACGAGCCTGGTTCCGCTACCTCCCTGGCTGACGTACTGGAGGTCGCCCCCTTGTCCCGGGGGGACGATCTGGCCGGTGTCGAGGTCGACCTGGAAGCCGTCGAAGAGGATCATGTCCCGGCCCCGGGCCAGTCGCGAGGCAGGTCTCGAAGGGTCGAAGGTCTCGAACCGTTCCAGGGCGAACACCGGGAACGGTTCGGCCCCCTCGGCGACGGGCTTGCGAAGCTCGACGCTAACGAGCACCCGCGCGTAGTTCCCCAGATCCGTCTTCACGACCAGCAAGGCCGAACGCGACTCGCGGAAGAGGGACGGGAGGCCCGTGACGTCGGCGAGGGACAGGGCGGCCCGAGGCGCGTTGGCCGGATCCTCGACGAGCGACCGCAACACTTTTGCATCCAGCTCGTCGAAGCGGCCGGCGAGGAGTTCGGACGGCATCAGGAACAGGGATGCCAGCCCGGCGATGGACAGGAGATTTCGCACGGCGGGGCCTCGGTGGCTAGTCGTCGCCCTTGCGGGCCTTCTCGATCTCGGTCAGACGCTGGATCGCCCGCGTGCACCAGGCCGCCTCGTCGCCGAATCCGTTGTCCTGATAGAAGGCGCGGAGGGCCTCGTGGCGGCGGATCGGCTCGACCCGGAGATTCCAGCAGAGCTTCCTGGTGCAGACCGGGCAGGCGTGCAACGGGGCCCGGTCCATCTCGTCCTGCGTGTTGCCGCCGTTGATGACGCACTCGAAGGCGACGCAGTGGGGGATCGAGAGGATGTGGCTGATCTCGTGCGAGGCCACGCCCATCGTCCTTTTGAGGCAGAGCCGGTACGCGCCCGGATTCTCGTCGGGGTTGCCGTTTCGGTGGATCGACCAGATCCCCGTGCGGTCGACCAGGCTGGCCTCGCCGAACACGAAGTTCCAGTTGTGGTCCGGGAACAGGTCCTCGGCGGTGAAGGCGACATAGGCCAGGGCGTCGTCGGGGATGTCCTTCTTCAAGACCTCGAACAGGAAGTAGCGGGACTGGAGCTGATGCATGCCCCAGGTCGGGTGGTTCCGCTGGGCACTCGCCGGGATCTCGCTCAGTGGGATGGACCTGCTGATGCGGGTCGGGACCTGGAAGAATGTCTCGATGTATTTCCGCGTCTTCTCCAGGATCTGACGCTGGGTCGGAGTGAACTCGCCGACGAGGCAGAGGTGGATGACCTTGCGCTTCTCATCCGGGCGGACGACCGGTCGCGAGTAGTATTCGAGGAACGACTGGTTCCGCTCGGGGTGGTTTTTGAGCCAGTCGGATGGGCCCGGGGGATTCTTGGGCTTGGAGATCGGGCGGAGGGCGAACTCGACCTCCGACAGCGGTGCGGCGGGGCCATGGTCGGACGGGACGGACTGGGCGATCGCGGCCCATTCGCCGGCGGCGTGGACCATCGCGTTGAGGATCTGGACCCCGGCGAAGAACCCGATGGCGACGAAGGCGAGCATCTTGAGGCGGTCGCTGCTCATCGGTTGTGTCTCGCGGTTACGTGCTCGCCGGGTCGATGGTGGGCGGTGCCCGCCCTACGGAGGCTAATCGATGGCGTGGGGTTCGCCAATGGGGCGGAAGTAGCGGTCTGTCGGATCCGCTGGCGATGGCGTACAATTAGCCCGCCCAGGTGTCAACAATCGGAGGGTGCGGATGCGTTGCGTGGGAGGCCTGTCGGTCCTCGGGAACAGCGTCGAGGCGTTCGAAGACGTCCGGGGCCAGCTCGTCGAAGGGCTGGAAGGCCGGACGGGTTCGTTCGCGGTCGTCCTCACGACCAGGGACCACCTGGACGCGCTCGCGACGATCTCCGCCAACCTTACCTCGACGGGGATCGCCCGGCATGTGATCGGCTGCTCGGCCGAATCCGTCGTGGGCAGCGGCCAGGAGATCGAGAACTCCCCCGCGCTTTCGATCCTCGTGGTGGTGACGGAGGGGCTGGAAGTCGCGCCGTTCCGCATCCCGCGCGACGAGGAATTCCTCCCCCCCGAGCCGGGGATCGAAGGCCATCGGGCGGTCTTCCTCTTCGCCGACCCGTTCACGTTCCCGGCCGAGCCCTGGCTCAAGCGGTTCCACGAGTCGCTGCCCGGCTTCCCTATCCTTGGGGGGATGGCCTCCGCCAGCCGATCGCCGGGGGGCAACCGGCTGATCCTCGACGGCCAGATCCACGAGGACGGCGCGGTCGGTTTGTTCCTCAAGAGCAGCCCGAACCTCACCATCCGGAGCCTGGTCTCGCAGGGCTGCCGCCCCATCGGCCGGCCCCTGCTGATCACCAAGGCCGACCGGAACATCCTCCGCGAGGTCGGCCGGCGGCCGGCCCTCGAAGTCCTCCGCGAGCTGTTCGAGGAACTCCCCGCGGACGACCAGGCCCGGGCCCAGACGGGCCTGCACATCGGGCGGGTCATCAACGAGTACCAGTCGGACTTCGATCGCGGCGACTTCCTTGTTCGGAACGTCCTGGGGGCCGACCCCGAGGAGGGGATCGTTATCAACGACCTCCTGCGCGTCGGGCAGACGGTCCAGTTCCAGGTCCGCGACGACGTCACCGCCAGCGAGGACCTCCGGACGCTCCTCACCGAGCACCGGATCGACCACCCCCGCGAACGGCCGCTCGGCGCGCTGCTGTTCACCTGCAACGGACGGGGCTCGCGGCTTTTCCCCGCCCCCCACCATGATGTGAAGACCGTCCAGTCGATCCTGGGCATGATCCCGGTCGCCGGCTTCTTCGCCATGGGTGAGATCGGACCCATCGGCGGCCAGAACTTCATGCACGGCTACACGGCGAGCCTGGCGATCTTCTCGGAGGTCCCCGACGAACCCGGGGCGTGAGCGAGATGACCGACCCCCAACGTCCCGCCTGGCTCGCCGACCTCCAGCGCCCCCCTGCCAGGGTCCCCGCCAACGCCACACGGCCCGCGCCGATCCTCCTCGACGGCATGCACCGACCGATCGAGACCGCCGATGCCTGGAGGGCCCGTCGGGCCGAAATGCTCCGCCAGTGGGGCAAATTTCTGGGGACCTTCCCCGCGCCGCCCGGGCCGCCGAAGCCGACGGTGGTCCAGTCGGAGAAAGTCGGCGAGGTCGAGCGGACCTTGATCCGTTACGAGGCCGAGCGGGGGTTGCCGATCGAGGCGTACATCCTCCGGCCGTCGGGGAAGGCCCCGGAAGGCGGTCGCCCCGGGGCGGTCGTCTTCCACTCGACCGACGACAACACGATCAAGCAGCCCGCCGGGATCACCGGCACGCCCGACAAGCACATCGGCCTGCACCTCGCCCAACGCGGCTACGTCGCGCTCTGCCCGAGGAATTTCCTCTGGGAATACGGCGCCCCGAAGCAACTGGGCAAGGCAGTGGACTGGCTCCGCGGACGCCACCCCGGGGTCACCGGCATGGCCAAGATGCTGTTCGACGCCGGGCGCGCCGTCGACCTCCTCGCCGCCGAGCCTGACGTCAACCCGAAGCAACTTGTATCCATCGGGCACTCGCTGGGGGCCAAGGAGGTGCTCTACCTCTCGGCCTTCGACGAGCGGATCCGGGCGACCGTGTCGAGCGAGGGGGGCATCGGCCTGGGCTACTCCAACTGGGAAGCCGGCTGGTACCTCGGCGACGCCATCAAGCGGCCGGGCTTCCCGTTCGACCACGGCCAGATCCTGGCCCTGAGCGCCCCCCGGGCGTTCCTCCTCCTCGGGGGAGACTCGGCCGACGGAGATTGGTCGTGGCCGTACATCGAAGCGGCCATGCCGCTCTGGCGGTTGCTGGGCGCCCCGGATGCGGTCGGTCTGTTGAACCACAAGCAAGGGCACGCCTATCCCCCGGTTGCGCAGCAACTGGCCTATCGCTGGCTCGACCATTTCCTCGGTCGCTCGTGAGCCGTCCGGGCGGACTACGATTCCACCCGGATTCGTTTCTCACGCCCGGCGAGGCCGCCCAGCAGCAGCACAACGAACGCCAGCGCGACCAGCCAGGGATCGCGCCGGGGTGAGTGGTAGACGATCCCATAGAGCAGGATGCCTGCGATCAAGACCGGGGTGACGAGCCTCGTCGCCTTGCGGATCGGTTCGCCACGGCCGGTCGCCTCCAGGCCGGCCACGAGCAGGAAGCCGGAGAGTGCCAGCAGGCTGCCCCCCGCCAGCCCGAGGAAGAACGGAGTGCGCGGCAGGCCTTCGCCCACTTCAACTGGCTTCGGCCACAAGACCCAGGCAAGAGCACCGGCCAGGAACGCCAGCCCCCAGAGGCCGAGGAGCGCCGCCACAACTAGCACGTATCGCTGGCGAACAAGCAGCAAATCCAGGCCGGGCGTGCCCGGCCGGACGGGCCCCTCATTGATTGCCGCTGATCCGGACCCCGCGGTCGCACTCGGCTTCGCGACCCGTTCCTTCAACGGCCGGGACATCCAAGCGCCAAATGATCGCGACTGGCGGATCGACTTCACCAGCTCGATCTCGGTGCAGCCCTCCGCCTTCAGGCACTCGAGGCACCAGCCGAAGATGAGCCGGCCAAGGGGGTCGCGGCCCAGTACCTGGGGGATGGCCAGTTTGTCGCAGCGGGTGCAACGCATCGACACCTCGATACCGGATCAGGTCGCCTGGCCGTCTTCGAGCCGCCGGTAGAGCGAGGAGAGACCCACGCCGAGCCGACGGGCGGTCTCGCGTTTGTCCCCCTGGTAGCGCTCCAGGACGCGGCGGATATGCGCCCGCTCGAACCGCTCCAGGGCGACCCGGAGGTTGTCCGCATCGTCGGGCGTTGCGGGATCGTCAGTGCAGGGACCGACGAGTTCCGCAGGGAAGTCGCGGACGTCCAGCGTTGGCTCGTCGCTCAGGATGATGGCACGCTCCAGGGCATTGTCCAGCTCGCGGACGTTCCCGACCCAGCTCGCCGCCACCAGGCGCCGGATGGCCTCGCCCGACACGGTCGGGGTCGGGCACTTGAGCCGCCGGGAGTGGCGTTCGAGCAGGAACCGGATCAGCTCGGGGATGTCCTCACGGCGATCCCTCAAGGCCGGCAGGTGGATGTTGATGATGTTGAGCCGGTAGAACAGATCCGGCCGGAACCGGCCGGCCTCGACCTCCTCGCGCAGCTCCTTGTTCGTCGCGGCCAGGATCCGCGCCCCGATCGCAACGGGCCGGTTGGCCCCGACCGGTAGGACCTCCTTGGTCTCGATCGCCCGGAGGAGCTTGGCCTGGGTCGCCAGCGGCAATTCGCCGATCTCGTCGAGGAAGACCGTCCCCTTCTCCGCCGCCGCGAAAAGCCCGACGCGGTCGCGGTCCGCCCCCGTGAACGCCCCCCGCACGTGTCCGAAGAGCTGATTCTCCAGCAAATCGTTCGGGATCGCCGCGCAATTGATCGCCAGGAACGGGGCGTCCGGGGCATCGCCGAGGTTATGAAGCGACCTGGCGACAAGCTCCTTGCCCGTGCCAGACTCCCCCGTGATCAGCACGTTGTTCCGGGCCGGCCCGACCTTGCGAATCAGAGACTTCACCGCTCGCATCGGGGGGCTCTGACCGACCAGGGCATCAACCTGAACCTGGGAATGTAACTGACGCCGCAGCGTCTGGTTTTCGAGCAGAAGTCGGCGGTAACCGATCAGCCGATCGAGCTTTGCGAGCAATTCCTCGAAGATGACCGGCTTCATCAAGTAATCATGGGCCCCGCGCCGGAAGGCGGCGACGGCGTTCTCGACCGTGGCATAGGCCGTGATCATCAAGACGAGCACGTCGGGGTTCTGAGTCAAGAGCCGGTCGAGCAGGCTCAGACCGTCCGAGCCCGGGAGCTGGACATCGAGCAAGGCCAGATCGGGCCGGAACTCCTGCGCGACCTTCAAGGCACCGAGGGCCTCGTGGGCCATCGCCACCTCGAACCCTTCGCTCGACAGGAACTCTGCGATCGTCGCCGCGAGCACTTCCTCATCGTCCACGATCAGGACACGCCCCCGCCGGACCTCGACGGGCAACGAGGCGGCCTCCCTGGGCTCGGCGACCTTCGACCCATTCCGGCTCACGGGGCGTTCCCCTGGAGGATCGGCTCAATCGCTTCGCGACGGAGGATCGGCGACTCGGCGGAGAGCCGGATCGTGAAGACGGTCCCCTCGCCGACCTCCGACTGGCACAAGAGAGTCCCGCCCGATTCCTCGACGATCTGCCGGCTCACGAACAGGCCCAGACCGGTGCCCTTGGGCTTGGTGGTGAAATACGGCTGGAAGATCCGGCAACGATCGGCCAGCGAGATCCCCCGCCCGTCGTCGCGGATCTCAATGATGACCTGCTGATCTTCACTCCGGGCGGCGATCTCGATGCTCCCCCCCTGCTCGGTCGCGTCGATCGCGTTCAGGACGAGGTTGAGGATCACCTGCACCAGATAATCGCGGACGGCCACGAGCCGGGGCAGGTCGTCCGGAATGACGGTCGCGATGTTGCGGCTCTTCGTCCGCTGATAGAACTTGGCGATCCCGAGTGCCTCGTCGACCACGTCGCCGAGCCGGACCTTCGTGACGACGGTCGAGGCCGGCCGGGCGAAGTCGACGAGTTCTCGGATCGTCCTCTGGATCCGACTGAGTTGCACATCGGCCAGTTCGAGCTTTTCTCCCGTGTACGGATCCGGCCCGCGACGTCGGAGCATCTGCACCAGCGAGCACAGCGCCGCGAGAGGATTGCCGACCTCGTGCGCGATCCCGGCCGCGAGCAGCCCGAAGGCCGCCATTTTCTCCTGCTGGATCACCCGGGCCTGTGACGCCCGCAGGGCCTCCGACCGCTCGGCCACGCGGGTTTCAAGCTCCTCCCGATTCTGCTCCTGGGCGACGTTCAGGATCTCGAGCCGGTCCTTGGCGTCTCGCAGGACCGAGCTGAGCGATGAGCTGGCCCAGGTGACGCAGGTCAGGAGGATGACCAGGGTCAGAACCGCGTCCGTCGCCCCGCGAGGCCATCCGAGGAACAGCCCGAGCGTGCCGAAACTGACGCAATGGAACACGCACGAGAGCCAGGCGACCCGCTTGCGATACCGGATGGCGCAGCAGATCAGGGAGAGCAGATAGTACCAGCGGAACGGGCTCTGGAGCTGGGTGTCCTCGAAGCACAGGAGTGCGATGAAGACCGACTCCATCAGCGACACGAACAGTGGGAGCCGGCTGAGGAAGACGTCACCCATCCGGTAGAACGCGGTGTCGAGCGCGGCGTATCCCGCCCCGAGTGCCAGGAAGGCCCGGACGGCCGAGGGGTTGTGCAGGCCCGTCCGCGCCTGGACCAGCACGATGCCCATGGCGATCCCGAACCATCGGATCTTGACGACGATCGACTCGGTTTCCAGGCCACGCCCGGGCGGGATCTTGTCGAGATCGCTCCGGGGGCTGGTCATGGGGTGGTCCCGTCCGTCGTCATTGGCGAATGCCGTGGAGGCGTGCAGGAAGTATATCCTTCGCCACCCCTCGCGGCACGCCCCGGCCCGGTTTTGCCGCACTGGCCCGTCGCCTCGATCTCCCCCGTCGCCGTATGATAGGAGCCCCGAGCGGTCGACCGGGACGCGTCGCCTCGGGACGGCATTTTGAGGTTGCGGAGACCCGTCGATGCGATCGGCCCTCGCTGGCACTTTCCTCTTCCTCGCCCTCCATCCGGGTGTCGCCCTCGGGGATGACCTCGCCGACGCCGCCGCGTCGCTCAAACCCGACGCCCTCCTGGGCCACATCAAGGTCCTCTCGTCCGACGAGTTCGAGGGCCGAGGCCCCGGCACGCCCGGTGAGGACAAGACGGTCGATTACCTCACGAAGACCTTCAAGTCGCTCGGGCTCAAGCCAGGCAACCCCGACGGCACCTACGTCCAGGCCGTCCCCCTGGTCGGGTTCCAGGCGACCTCGGCCCTCGGGTCGATCAAGGTCGGTAACCAGACGATCGACCTCAAGACCAAGGCCGACTGGGTCGCCGTCTCGCGCCGGGTGGCCGAGGACGTGAAGGTCGACGGCTCGAACCTGGTCTTCGTCGGCTACGGCGTCGTCGCCCCCGAATACGGCTGGGACGACTACAAGGGGCTGGACGTGCGCGGCAAGACGCTGGTCATGCTCGTGAATGACCCGGCCGTGGCCGACCCCAAGGATCCGACCAAGCTCGACCCCAACGCCTTCAAAGGTCGGGCGATGACCTACTACGGCCGCTGGACCTATAAGTACGAGATCGCTTCGGAGAAGGGCGCGGCGGCCGTCCTGCTCGTCCACGAGACCGGGCCGGCGGGCTATCCCTACGAGGTCGTCGTCGGGAGTTGGGGCCGAGAGAATGTCGACCTCCCCTCCACCGACGGCAACGCCGCGCGGGTGGCCGTCGAGGCGTGGCTGCCGCTGGACAAGGCCAAGCAGGTGCTGACCGCCGCCGGCCAGGACTTCGACGCCCTCAAGGCCGCCGCCCGCAAGGCCGACTTCAGGCCGGTGCCGTTGAATGCCTCGGCGAAGTTCGAGGTCAAGAACGCCCTGCGCAAGATCCAGTCGCGGAACGTCGTGGCGAAGGTCGAGGGCTCCGACCCGAAGTTCAAAGACGAGTACATCGTCTACACCGCCCACTGGGACCACCTCGGCCGCGACCCGAACCTCAAGGGGGACCAGATCTACAACGGCGCGGCCGATAATGCCTCGGGAACGGCGGCCCTGGTCGAGTTGGCCGGCGCCTGGGCCCGGATGAAGACACCCCCGAAGCGATCGATCCTCTTCCTCGCCGTCACCGCCGAGGAGAAAGGGCTGCTGGGGGCCAAGCACTACGCCACGCACCCCCTTTATCCCCTGGAGAAGACGCTCGCGAATATCAATATGGACGTCATCAACCTCTGGGGCCGGACGAAGGACGTCGTGAGCGTCGGCATGGGTCAGACGACGCTCGACGACCTGCTCGTCGAGGAGGCGAAGGCCCAGGGCCGCACCGTCTCCCCTGATGCCGAGCCCGAGAAGGGATTCTACTACCGCTCCGACCATTTCGAGTTCGCCAAGGTCGGCGTCCCGGCCCTCGACCCCAAGGGGGGCACCGTCTACATCAACAAGCCCGCCGATTACGGCCAGGCCCGGCGCGACGAATACACCAAGCTCAACTACCACAAGGTCAGCGACGAGGTAAAGCCGGGCTGGGACCTTTTGGGGGCGGTCGAAGATATGTCGCTCCTGCTCCGCGTCGGGGCCCGCGTCGCGAGCGGGAACGCCTATCCCGAATGGAAGCCGGGAAGCGAGTTCAAGGCAGAGCGCGACGCCATGTTGAAGACGACCAAGTGAGCGATCTCCCACGATGACCTCGCCCACCTTCGACCCGATCGATCCCCCCGACCGACCCGGTTCCCGTTACCTGCGCGGGGCATTAATCCTGGCCGCACTCGTCATCGGCGGCTGGCTCGACCTCATGTTCCAGTGGGTCGATTATGCCTTCGTATTCGTCGCCCACCAGTTCTACGAGGTCCCCGAACTTTCGCGGATCCGCCAGCCGAGTCAGCTCGCCTTGACGCGGATGCACCTCGCCGTCGGGCTGGGGCTGGCGGGTTTCCTGACGATGCTGACGGCGAAGTCGTCACGCCACGCCCGGCTCTGGTGCGCGATTTTCCTCGTTGGATATGCGATCCGGGCTCTGGCCTGGATCGTCGGGGGGAACGTGCCGCTGGTGCCGGGGGATAGCAGCCATTACCTCGAAGTCGCCACCTCGATCTACCGGGGCGAGGGGCCGGTCAAGCACTACGTCGAGAGCTTCTTCATCGACTACCCCGCCATCCGCCAGGGCAAGGGCACGCTCGACGACTGGGCGACTCCCCTCTACGCGTACCTGCTCGCCTGGACCTACAGGCTGGTCGGCGTCGTCCCCGGCGAGGCGGTGCAGGCGACCGTGGCCTTGGCGAAGGGGCTGAGCTTCGTCCTGAACCTGCTCACCCTGCCGGCCCTCTATCTGTTCGCGCGACGGCGTTTCGGGGCCGACGTCGCGCTGGGGGCTCTGGCCTTCCTGGCCGTCCTGCCTGTGCATGCGATTTACGCCGGGTTCGAGCTGCGCGAGAGCCTGGTGGGGCTGACGTCCGTCCTAGGCGTCTGGTTCCTGACCGAGGTCTGGGCGACCGATTCGGGCGTGCGATGGCTGTGGGCGATCGCGGCGGGGGTCGCCGGCGGGGCCGCCGTGCTGTCGCGCAACACGGCCCTGGCGCTGCTCGCCGCCTCATGCCTTTATGGGCTGATCTTCCACCCGAGGCGCTGGATCGGCCCGATGCTCCTGTGGGGCGTCCTCGTCGCCGCGATCATCGCCCCCTGGGCCTATGCGACCTGGTCAACCTACGGTTCGCCGTTCTTCACTTACACCGACTACTTCCAGTACACCTTCTCCTGGACCGTCCACCACTACCAGAAGGGTACGCCGAAGCCAGCCGATTTCTACAACGCGGCCAACGCGCCCGAGATCCTCCGGGTGAAGGTCAAGTCGCTCCTGATCATCGCCGTGACCTCCACCATGATCTTCGGCCTCCCGGCGATCGCGGCGTTCCTCCGGCGTTTGAAGCGAGGCGGAGACGCACCGCCGCCCGTGCGGGTCGATCGGCTGGTGGCGACGATCGCTCTGGTGTTCATCCTCGCGACCATCGCCCGGATCGCCGACGTCACCCAGGTTGCCCAGCTCGGCCGGTACTACATGCCCCTGTTCGTGCTGATGGTCCCGACGGCCGTCGCCGGGTTCCGCGACCTCTTCGTGGAGGTCAGCCTCCCTCGGAAGCTAGCACCCTGGCTCGCCGCCGGGTTCGTCGCCCTGCTCTGGGCCGATCCGACCTGGGCCTACGACGCCTCCTGGTTCGGCAAGCCCTATCAGCTCCACTGGCCCGCGCTCCAGGCGGCGGGCGACTGGGCGAAGCAACATCCCGAGCAGGTCCCGCCCGACGCCCGGATCATGACCTGGTTCCCCTGGGAGTTCCGGCTCGCCAGCCAGCGGACGACCGTCCTCATGCCTCGGAGCATGGTCCTGAGCAACTACCAGATCACGCGCCTGACCGAGACCATCAACGACTACGGCGTCACCCACGTCCTCTGGGGCTCGTTCGAGACCTCCCCCAATCTGGATCCCGAGACCTTCGGGCCCGAGCTGGAACGCCTGAGGCAGATGGTCGGGTTCACCGACTCCAAGGAAATCTACCGGTCCCCGCGCGACCTGGGGTATCCCTTCGCCGTGCGACTCTACCGCCTGAAAGGCGGCCGGCCATGAGCGAAGAACGCGGCCGGGTGCCGGCGTGGTCGTGGATCGCACTCGTCGCGATCTTGCTTTTCGACCTCTGGCTCAGGCTCTACACCGTCTCGCCCGCGATCAAGCAGGCATACGGGGTGAACCTCTGGCCGACGGTCAAGGGGGAGTCGGAGCCGCTCGACTGCGACGAGGCGGTGTACGCCTACATGGGCAAGCGGATGGTCGCGGGCGACGTGCTCTACCGCGACCTCACCGAGAACAAGCCCCCGCTCGGCTACTGGATCTACGGCCTGGCGGTGAAGCTCGGCGGCCCGACCGAGTGGACCATCCGCCTGATGCCTTTGCCGATGGTCCTTGCCACGATCGGCCTGGTCTGGTGGATCGGCCTGAAGTTGCGTGGGCCGCTGGCGGCGAACGTCTCGGCCTTCGCGTTCAGCCTGCTCAGCACCGACCCCTACCTCTTCGGCAACGGGGCCAATCTTGAGCACATGATGAACCTGTTCGGCATCGCCTCGCTCGCGGCGGTCGTCCACGCGACGGGATCCGCCGGCTCCTGGCGATCCTGGCTCCTGGCCGGCGTGATGGTCGGCTCCGCGTCACTTGTGAAGCAGACCTCGGCGATCTTCCTGCCGCTGTATGGGGCCATGTGTCTGATCGACGGTCAAAGGCCCGTCAAATCGCGACTCATCCACATCACCGCACTCGGAGCCGGATTTGCCTCGTGCTGGGTGGCGGCGATGGTCGTCCTGCTGATGCAAGGGGCGCTGGCCGACGGCCTCCGCGACTTCGTCGGCTACGGACTCGCCCTGGCCCGCGAGACGCCCCCGGAGCCCGGGCAGCCGTCGCGGCTCGTGCGGTGGATCACCGGCAACGCCGACCCGCGCGGGGTGTTGCCGCTGCCGTTCGGCAAGACCGATTACCTCGTCTGGTGGGGCACCGGCTCCTGGCCCCTGTGGCTCATGGCTGTGCCCGGCCTGGTCGCGATGCTGGCGGCGAGGGACGAGCGCAAGGGTACGGCACGCCTCGTCGCCCTCTGGTCCCTCGCCGCCTGGGTCGAGGTCGGCGGCTCGGGGTTATTCTGGCAGCACTATTACCTGCTCCCTACGCCCGGAATTGCCCTAGTCGTCGGCTACGTCGCTGCTGCGTGCCGGGATCAGATCCGAACATCCGAACCCGATCGGAAGTGGACGGGGCCGCTGGCCGGCGTGGGGCTGGTCGGCGTCGTGCTGGCGATTGGCGGGACGATGCTTCTCCAGGCACGGGACTACCTCGGGGTCAGCCCCGAGGAGGTAACATCGCGTTACAAAGGAGGGCGGCAGTGGGTCACCCTGCGTGACCTTGGCCGTGAGATTGGCCGGCGTTCGCGGGTGTTCGAGCAGCCCGGCCTCTACGTCTGGGGCTGGCAGAGCCCGCTCTACTTCTATTCGGGCCTGGACGGGGTCACGCGGCAGAACTTCGTCGACCCGCTCATGAAGGCGTTCGCCCCGATGGATCCGTCGAGGATGCCTCCGGCCGTCGCGGCCGAGATCGTCCCTCGGATCGAACGCACCACGCGCGACCTTCTGCGCGAACGGCCGCCGCTCATCTTCGTGGCCGATCGCCCCTTCCCCGCGCTGCGCAAGCTGCTGGAGGAGCAGTACCTACCGTCGAGGCTCGTCCCGGCGACACCCGAGGGCCAGGGCCTCTGGGTCCGCCGGGATTTCTACGGCGCGTTCGAGACCTTCGAACTCCGCGCCTCGATCGAACCCGATCAGGCCCAGGCCATCTGGCCGGGGCGGACGGTCTCGATGACCCGGGAATAACTCTCGATCAACTGGCCGTGGATCGCTTCCCAGGTCTGCTGACGGGCGTAGGCCCGGGCGTTCTCCGCGAGTTGCCGCCGCCTGGTCGGGTCGTCGGCCAGATGCACCAGGGCCCGCGCGAAATTGATCGGCGGCTCGCCCTGCTCGATGAAGATTCCCGTCTCCCCGTCGCATACGATCTCGCCCACGCCGCCCGCCCGGATGGCCACGACGGGGAGCCCCGAGGCCAGCGCCTCCAGCACCACGTTCCCGAACGTTTCGGTCACGCTGGCGAAGGCGAACACGTCGGCCGCCGAGTAATAGTCGGCCAGGTCGTCCCCCGTCTGGTAACCGACCAAGAGCGCCGCATCCCCTAGCCTGGCTTCGAGTTCCGGCCGGGATGGGCCGTCGCCAACGATCAGGAAGCGCGTCCCAGGACGCAGTCGGGCGGCCTCGGAAAGGGCTGCTCCCAGGTATTCGACGTTCTTCTCGACGGCCAGCCGGCTCACGTGGCCGATGAGGACGTCATCGGGCCCCAGGCCGAGCCGTTCGCGGATCTCCCGCCGGCCGGGGCGGTTCGGGCGGAACAGTAGCCCGTCCACCCCGCGGGGCCAGAGGCGAAGCCGCTCGAACCCTCGCAAGTCGAGCCCGCTAATCGTGGCCTTCGAGGGGACGTAGGTCTCCAGGGTCGAGTTGTGGAACCAGCGGAGGTATCGCCAGATGATCCCGCGGGCCCACCCGACTCGGTAATGGTCGCTGTACTGGTCGAAATTGGTGTGGAAGCTCGAAACCGCCTTCCAGCCCCGGGCATGGCAGTGTAGGAGCACGCGCAGCCCGAGGACAGCCTCGGTGGCGATGTGGACCAGATCCGGCCGGAAGGCGTCGAGCGCGCGGGTCGCCCGGCCGTAGGGGGGCCGGGGGACGCGGACCTCCTTGTAGAACGGGAGACGGACTGACGGCAGCGTCGCGTGCTCCGCCTCATCCGCAATCTCGCCGTAATCCGGATGGACGACGAGCACGGAGTGCCCGCGCCTGTGGAGTTCGCGCACGAGCTGGCTGAGTGTCCTCGAGACGCCATTCAGTTGAGGGAGGTAGGTCTCGGTGACGATCGCGATCCGCATGGGTGCCCCGCCAGGGACGGTTCGGTTGTCTTCCTGCGTTCATCTTACGCCGCAAATGTCCGTGACAATCCGGTTTTCCCCGAAGTTCCGGGAACATCGCGCAATCCTCATGCGTCCCTCATAGGCAAGCCGGATGCCCATGCGTTGGGCCCAATCTGCCGGAACCGGGAAGTCGACGGTCTCAGGATGCGGGGGATGTGTTATTCTTCAGCTAGCCTGGGGACTCGGCGATCCGCCGACCCCGGGCCCGCCGGCGATCGTGGCAGGAGATGAGCCCGATCGATGACGGCGGTGAGCGGCACGAAGGGGCCCGACCAGTCCGGGCCCGCCGGTTCGAGGGATTGGCCGGAATCGTAGCGTCCGACGGATTCGCACGGAGGTGTCGGGCCCCGAACGGGGTGGGCCGCTCCCCCGCGCGGGCGGTCGGGCGACACTCTGGGAAAAGGGGTTCCCAATGCGTCCATATCCTCGACGGTTGTTCATCGCCCTCGCCGGCCTCGCGCTCATCGGCCCCTCGGCCGCGCATGCGCAGGACTGGGTCTCCCAGGTCTTCCCCGAACGCCAGTTCGACTTCGGGACGGTGGCCAAGGGGTCGAAGGTCCGGCACGCCTTCAAGATCGTCAACACCACGGATCAGGACATTCGCATCCTGACCTGGAAGCCCAAGTGCGGCTGCACGTCGGTGACCGTCGGCGCCAAGGAGATCCCTCCGGGCACGCAGACGGTGATCGAGGCGGTCATCGACACGACCAACTTCAACGGCCCCAAGCCCTCGGGCCTGGTGCTCGTGCTCGACAAGCCGACCTTCCAGGAGGTCGACCTCAACCTTTCCTGCTTCATCCGGTCGGACATCGTCCTGAACCCGGGCGTCGTCGACTTCGGCACCCTCAACCGGGGAGCGACCCCCAAGCTGGAACTGACCCTCACCTACGCCGGCGGCCAGGCCGAGTGGGGGATCGAGAAGTCCAGCCACCAGAGCCCGCACCTGACCGCACGCCTGGACGTCGTGGAGGGCAGCCGTACGGGGGGGCAGGTCCAGTACAAGCTGACCGCCGGCCTGCTCAACACCGCCCCGACCGGCTTCTTCAAGGACGAGATCGTCCTGCGGACCAACGACCCGAACGCCCCGACCATCCCGGTCTCCGTGGCCGCGAACATCCAGGCCAACGTGGTCGTCTCGCCGTCGGTCGTGAACCTTGGGCGGATGAAGGCGGGCAGCCAGGTGACCAAGGTCTTCCTGGTCCGCTCGGCCAAGCCGTTCAAGATCACCAAGTCGCAATCGACCCGACCCGAGTTGACCATCGACGGTGCGGTGGCCGATTCCAGGCCCCTGCACTCGATCAAGGTCACCTTCACGGCCCCGAGCCAGCCTGGCCCGTACAACGGCGCGGTCGAGATCCAGACCGATCAGAAGGATGAGCCCCCGGCGAAGCTCACCGCCTTCGCGACGATCGTCCCCTGATCCTTCGGAGTGCGGCAGTTCGGCTGCCGCTCACCCCATGCCAGACGGCAGAATCCGGGCACGGGTCGGTGCGCGTCCCGCCAAGTCAAAGCATGCTCAGTCGGTCCCGTGACGCGTGGTTCCCGCCAAGGGCAACCTGGTTCCGCTGAACCAATCTGTCGTAAGGGAAACGGCAGTCGAACTGCTGCACTCCAAGGAAACGAACAAGGCCCGCCGCTCGGGTTCGAGCGGCGGGCCTTGTTTCATTCCGCGTCGGATCGGGTCAGGCCGTGCTCAGTTGGCGCGGTAGACGACGATCGAGCCGGGGGTGAAGCGGCGGCTCTGCTTGGTCGGGGCGACGGGCATGGCCTGCGGGGTGGCCTGGGGAGTCGCCTGGGGGGTGGAGTAGACGGCCGGGGCCTCGTAGGTGGCGCAGGGCTCGGCGTAGACGACCGGCTCGCAGGCGGGCTTGTGGCACTTCCTGAAGAGGCTGATCTTCGGCATCTTCAGCTTCGGCAGGTGGCACTTCTTGGGGGCGCAGGCGACCGGCTCGCAGACCGGGGCGGGCGGGGGGCACGGGGCCTCGACGACGACGCAGACCGGGGCGGGCGGGGGGCACGGGGCCGGGGCGCACTTGGCGCCGTGACAGGTCACGATCGAAAGGGCGGTGAACAGGGCGATCGAGGTCATCAGTCTCTGCCTTTCCTCAAGGTGTCCATCCAAGTGGCGAGACGTGCAGCGGACGTTCCGCCCACGTCAGCCTGGCCGATCCGATCGGGTCGGAGTGCCGCTGACCGCTGGGGTTCACGAGAATCCGCGACACCATCCCCCAGTCGACAAAAAAGCCGGGCCTGGATCGGCCCGGCATCCTTGCCGCTGCCCCACACGCCTGCGACGGTTGCCGCTCCCCCAAAACACGGGGGCTCAATTGGGCCGGTGGGTGATGTCAGGATTCTAGTCCCCGAGAAAGCCCGCGCCAACAACTATCCGGGCGATCTGCACAAACTTTTCCCGATCCGAGGACTTCGTCAAATGGGACCGATGCAGAATCTGCAGATGGATTTCAGGTCGTGCCGATTACCCCGATTATAGGCCACAAAATCGCCTCAAGGCGCGTCATCCCGAGTCAAGTTTCCTCGACTATCTCCTCAACGAGCACGACGAACGACCCGCCTGGGAAGGAGCCCGAAGGATGACCCTCCTCTCCCGAAATTACGGCGAGGCGAAGCCGATCGTTGGCGCCGAGCCGCTCGACCTCGCCGTGGCCGATGCCGGTTGGTATACGACCGACCACCTCTTCCGCGAGTGCCGTGGCAACGGCGTCCGCACGATCCTGCTGGAATGCCTGGATGTCCGCCAGGCACGCTCCCGATGGGGATCCTGGCGATCGGCCCCCCGGGTCCAGGAGACGCCGACCCTCTCGCGGCGACAACTCTCCCTCCCCCCGGGCTGGCTCAACCGCTGGCCTCGCTTGGGAATGCGGCCTATCGCCGCGACCGTCCGGTCGTGGCGGAGGTCGCTCGACCGGCCGGCCCCGCTCGCCCTGGTCATCACCTATCCGCACTACCTCACCCTCGCCGACCTGATCGAACCGGACCTCCTGATCTACTTCAACGTCGACGACTACCGGCTCTACTGGCCGAACGAAGCCAGTTCGGTTGCGGAGCTGGAGGCCGAGGCCGTCCGGCGGGCGGACCTCTGCTGCTTCGTCTCCGACTTCCGTGCCAGGGAGGCCCGGGCCCTCCACCCCGAGCGGGCCGGGCGGATCCTCCACGTCCCCCACGGCGCGCCGGATCACTGGCTCTCCGTGCAGGATGCCCCGGCGGAGCCTCCGCCCGAACTCAAACCCTTGCCCCATCCCTGGATCGGCTACGTCGGCACGATGGAGGACCGGGTCGACTGGGAGCTGGTCAGGCGAGTCTCGGACGCCTTCCCATCGGCCTCTTTGATCCTCGTCGGCAACCCCGACGACTCTGGCGACCAGGACTGGCAGCGTAAACGCCGGGCCGCCTTCGCCCGGCCGAACGTGCACCGGATGGGGCTCCGCAGCCAGGCGGAGGTCGCCCGGTTCAACCGCTCGTTCGACGTCGGCCTGATCCCCTACCGGACCGACCACCCGTTCAACCTGGCGAGTTGCCCGACCAAAATCATGGACTACCTGGCCTGCGGCCTCCCGGCGGTCTCCACCGCGCTGCCCGAGTGCCGCCTTCATTCCGACCGACTCCGCGTGGCCGAGTCCCCCCAGGAATTCCTGGCGCAGCTCTCGGGACTTCTGGAGTTCGGGACCGATGCGAACGTCCGCGAGTCCAACCGCACGTTCGCGAGGGGAAACGCCTGCTCCCGGGTGGCGGCGCGATTGATGGAGGAGATTCGCTCGCTTTGAGCCGTAGGGTGCGGAGGCCGGGTCCTCGCGGCCACCACACCCTACAAAAAGAGCCGCCCCGGGTCGGACGGCTCCTCTCGAATTGGCTTTGTTCCCGCGTTTTCGAAACCGGGATCAGTGCGGGAGCGGTTCCGAGAGATTGGCGTTGGCCTCGCCCTTGGGCGGGTGGAAGAAGATCGCGAGCACCACCGCGGCGAAGATCGCCAGGCCCATGGGGACCAGGAAGAGCTGGTGATAGGCGATCTTCTCGCCGGCCCCGAACTGGCCTGAATCCTTCAAATAGCCCCACAGGTAGTTGGAGACGAACTGGGCGATCCCGAGGATGTTCAGGTTGAACAGGCTCTGGGCACTGGAGCGAACGTCCTTGGGGAAATTCTCGTCCACGAAGATGTAGACGGTGGCGAAGAAGCAGGCGTAGGCGAAGCCGTGGACGACATTGACGGCGATCGCGAGCCAGAGCGTCGAGGGGGTGGCTAGGGAGTAAGCCCCGAACCGGATCGCCTGGCCGAGGACGCCGATGATCATGGTCGTCCGCCAGCCGAGCTTCTTGAGGAAGCCCCCGAGGATCGCCATCGCGATGATTTCCATGATCTGGCCGATGCTCATCGCCGGGGCGATCCACTTCTCCTGAAGGCCCAGGTGGCTGAAGAACGGCCCGGTCCAGAAGAAGTAGCCGTAGTGCACGACCGAGTCGAGGAAGGTCACGATGAACAGGATCAAGATGCTCGGGATGGCCAGGAGCTTCATCGCCGCGATCGGGGCGAAGCCTTCGCCTTCCTTGGCGGGGGTGGGCGGGGTGTTCGGGAGGGTGAGGCAGAAGCCGGCCAGGACGAGCGAGGCGATACCCGAGATCACGAAGATCATCCGGACCGAGTTATCCGGGAGGAAGATCAGCGGCCAGGACGCCGCGATCCAGCCGATCGTGCCCCAGAGCCGGACCTTGCCGAAGTCGTTCTGCCCGTCCTTCAGATTCGCGAACGCGATGGCGTTCGTGATCGAGAGCGTCGGGACGTAGAAGAAACAGTGGAGGAGCATCAGCCCGAAGAAGCCCCAGAAGCTCGTGGCGAACAGCAACCCGAACATCGCCAGCCCACCGATCAGATGGCTGAAGGCCAGGAACTTCTCCTGCGCGAAGTAGCGGTCGGCGAGCTGGCCGCCGAAGAACATGCCGGTGAGTGAGGCGATCGCGAAGGCGTTGAAGACCCATGCCGTTTCGCCGCCGCTGAAATTCAGATACTTCGCGCCGAGGTAGACGCTCAGAAGGGGCAGCCAGGCCCCCCAGATGACGTACTCCAGGAAGAACATCACCGAGAGTTTGTTCCGGATCGTCGAGTTCATCGGCGGTCTCTCGCGGGGCCGCGGGGACGTCGGGCGACGCCACCGGGCTGGTCGTTTGGGATCGGTCGGAAGGCACGGGGCGGGCTCGCCGGCGACCGGCGTGCGCCGGATCGAAAAGAGAGTACCAGCCCCCGGTTACGGACGCGAGAGACCACCGCGACGCATTCCCCTGGCACCCGGATTCCCCACTCAGATCGGCCCCAACTCCGTTGGGGCCCGCCGTCGCCGCCTCAGGCCGAGCACGTAACCCACGAGCCGAAGCAGGAAGACCCCAACGATGATCCGGCTGTCGCGCCAGGCGTCCGGATCGATCCGCCGGGAGGCCGTGGACATCGCCGCCAGGATCGCGAGGAAGGCGACCCCCTACCTGGCGGTCGCCACGGCCGAACAGCCTCGTAGATTCGACATGACTCAGACGCTCCAGTCCTTGAGCCCGACGACCACCTTGCGGATTTCTTCCCGCTTCTTCTCGAACAGTGCGAACATCGCCAGGATCAGGACTCCCGTCACGATGCCCGACGCCCACCAGAGCCAGGTCTGCTGGAGGTCGACCGCCGCGTGCCAGATCACCGAGAAGACCGCCAGGCCCAGGAAACCCGTCCCCAGGAACAGGAAGCCCCGGATCCTCAGGAGGATCCCCGCGAAGATCCCGCAGATCGACAATCCCGCCAGCACCACCGGCAGCCACGGCGCCTGGCCGACGCCCGTCAGGACGATCTCCGTGGTCGAGGACACGTAAATCGCCAGCGCGGCGATGTAGCGGATGGTCGCCTGCTGCGACACGGTCAGGCGGTCGCGGTTCAGGTAGCCGCCCGCCAGCAGGCAGAGGGCCGGCGGGATCACCCAGATCTGCGGGTGCTGCGCGAATGCCAGCGTCTGCGAGTGGCTCAGGAGGGTCCAGAGCGCCCCGTTGAAGGCCAGGGTCGCCAGCGCCCCCATGACCAGCGACGACCGCATCAGCGAGATCACCGAGTACAGCACGCCGACCAGGACCAGAAAGAAAACATCCTCACCCGGCCTCGGGGTGAGCCAGATCGCCGCGAACATGGGCAGGGCGGGAAGGAATCCTCCGGTGCGTTCGAGCGGCTCCGAGAGGACCATCCGACCCTGGCGCCGGAAGAGTTCGCTTAGCCCCACGCCCAGGAACGCCAGGCCCATCACGATCAGGACCCAGTACTTCGCGAAAAGGCCCGAAAACAGCCAGCTCATCGAGAGCGACAGGTGCGCCCCCAGCACCGCGAGCATCACCTCCGCCGCATAAACATAGGCCGTCCGACCCCGCTCGGTCAGCCCGAAGATGTCGCGACCCGGGATCACCGCCGCCAGGATGCTCGACAGCGCCCACCAGCCGATCGAGACTGCCACGGCGATCGCCGCCGCCGTCCGGATCAAGATGGGCTGGCCGTTCAGCTTGTCGATCCCTTCAAGGCCCACGAGGCCGACGATGGCCAGGACCTGGAGTCCGAACATCCAGGGCACGACCTCCTCACCCGCTTGGGTCCAGTCGTTCTCCCGCTTCAAGATCTTCGACAGGCCTAACCCGTAGAACGTGCCGGCCAGGATGGTCGCCATGACGACCACCGCGCCGCGGTCGAGCATCCGGGTCGGGTCGGTCGGCGCGATCAGCCCCCAGCCGACGGCGATCAGGCCGATCATCCCGGCCATGAGCGCATCGCGCTGGAGGGCCAGACGCCGCTCGCCCACCGACAACAACCCGATCGATAGTGCCTGAGCCAGCGCCGCCTGGGCCGCAACCTGCCGCAGCGTCGGGTCCGCATCGTTCAGGACGATGCCGAACGCCAGCAGGAAGACGGCGATGGCCAGCACGATGTTGCTCGGGATCAGCCAGTCATAATGCCGCTCGCGCTCGTCGTGCACGACCATCCCGATCCTGCCCGCCATCCCGGCGATCTTCGACCGCTGAGACCAAAGGTAGCTGGTCCCGACCCCGTAGGCCGCCAGAACCACGGTGCCGGTCCAGGCCAGCCAACGCGGGGGCAGGTGGAAGATGTGCACCAGCCAGCCGCAGGTCGCCAGCCCGAGCAGATACAGCCGGAAATCCGCCCGCCGGGTCCAGGGATCCCACAGGCCGACCGCGATCGCGACCGCCGTCGAGACGAACGCCACCCAGCCGAGCCACTGCGTCGGAGTCGAGTTCTCCTGCCAGGCGTCCCGCCCCAGGCCGATGCTCAGCGTGAGCACCAGGCCGATCAGGGCGATCCGCGACATGTGCTCATGGAACGGCAAGTACCATGGCACCCGGGCGTCCTCATTGATCCTCAGGTACCGGCGTTCCACCCAGCACCAGAGCGTGCAGGGGATCGCCAGCGCGGCGATGTTTGCCCGGACCATGTCGCCGAGCGCCGAAGTCGAGCCCGCTGAACCATTCCACCAGGCCGTCGAGCCCCACCAGAAGCTCGCCGCCAGGTTGAAGCAGCCCGCGGCGAACAGGAAGTAGCGAGAATGCCCCATCCAGGCCGCGAGTCCTGTCCCCACTATCCCGGCATAAAGAAGCGCCGCGACCGTCCACCAGGGGGACTGCGGATCCGCCGAGTAGGTCCGCATGCCGAACAGGGCGATCAGGACCAGCGTGAGCAGGCACCACCGGCCGAGCCGGTCGCGCGACGCTCGATCCAGATAGGACCCGCCCGTCCGCGAGAGCTGCCAGCAGACCCCCACCGGCAAGAGCGAGGTCACGGCGAGGGCATCGATCAGGAAGTGCAACGATTCCCAGGCATCCCGCCCCAGCCAGGACGACGAGAGCCCCACAAAGCCCGCCAGCGCCGTGGCCCAGCCGCCGCCGAGGCTCGGGTCAAACGGTCGCCCGGCGACCCACCGCTGGGCACCGAGGAATCCGCCGACCAGAATCAAGGCAAGAAGCCCCAGCGGATCCCCCGCGGTGGTCACCCAGACCGGGGCATGCGGTTCGACCCAGAGCCCGAACAGCGCGGTGCCCAGCACGATGCCCACCAGGCTCAGCGAGATCGAGCCCAGCAGAGCCAGGAGCCCATCGGCATACGTTTCCGACTCCCGCCCGAGCCTCCTGCGATAGCCGTAGACCGAAGCGATCCACGCCAGTCCGCCCAGCGACGCCATGATGACATTGAGCTGGCAGAGCCGCACGGCCAGCTCGGCCGAAAGCCCCTGCCCGCGCTGGGCGGTGAGCATCAGGAATCCCGAGGTCGCCGCCAGGTTCATCATCACGGTCGCCGAGAACGCGAATCCCGACGACCTCTCGCGGATCGCGAAACCGACCAGGGTCGCCGCGAAGACCAGCAACGGCGGCACGTACGAGCCCGCATTCCCGATCCGCCGGAAGAAGGTCCCCGGCTCCGGCCCGACAATCGGGTTGCCGACGAAGGCGGTCATCACGGCGAACGTCGTCAGGACCACGATCGGCAACGCCGCAAGCGTCATCAGGACTGTGCTCGATGACTTCAACCGGACCGACCGGGGATTCTCTTCCAGATACGGGATCGACACCCGGATCATGCCGCCGACGAGCAGGAGTCCCATGCAGATCACCAGGGTCGCGGGCCCCGCGCTTTCAACACTCGGGTGCAGCGGTCGATCCAGCACGGCGAATACGCCCGAATATCCACCCATGAAAACCCACGGGAGCGCCGCGATGACCAGTGTGGCGATGGTCGCCAAACCGTGCAGCTCGAACCGGCCCGACTCCCAGATCAGACCGAGCCTCCTTGCCAGGGAGGCCCAGCGGTCGCGGGTCCAGATCAGCGCCGACATCCCCAGCACGGTGAGCGAGCCCGCCCATCGCATCGCCGAGGCCGCCGCCACGTCCGTCTCCCAACGGGCCGAGACCAGCGGCGCGAGCAGAGAGAGCACCACCAGCCCAGCCAGCACATGCCGCCCACGCAGCCGCTCGAACGCGCCGCCGACGAGCAGCCCGAGCACCGATGCCCACAGCAGCCACGTCGCCCAGCCATACGCCGGAGCGTGGGCGATCCCGCCCCACTCGAAGGCCGAGATCGGCGGGACGATCCGTCCCTCCACAGCCAACCCGGCCAGCCTCGCCGCCATGTCGCGCGGGGTCAGTTCCTGGGCCAATCCGGGGACGACCCCGTAGAGCACCAGTCCCGCCAGCAGCAGGACCAACCCATCCCTCAGCAGTTGGTCGAAAGTCTGAATGCCCGGTTCGAGCAAGTCCTCCCAGTTCGCGACCCAACCGGAGCGTTCCCGATACCTTCGGGCGGCCAGCCGGATCGCCAGCCAGCCTCCGCACATCGCGGCCAGGGCCAGCCCGAGGGCCTGGAGGCTCCGGGGGTCGAGCATCGGATAGGGCTGCAAGGGATACCACACCTGCCGGATCAGGACCGACTGCACCGCCAGCCCGACGCTCAGAGTGACCGTCGCCTGGAACACGCCGAATCCGATCGCCGACCGGAAACCGTAGCAGGTCACGGCGTATACGAATGCGATCAGGAACGAGTACAGGGCCAGCGAACTTGCCTGGCCATTCGGGATGCTGACGATCACGAGGAGCGTCGCGAAGCCCGCCGCGACGAGGCTCCAGCGGTCGAGGATCGTCGCGACCACCCCCGCGATCGGCTCATTCTTTCGACGGGCCCAGGACCACAAAGCCGACGCCACCGCGACGCTCGCCAGGGCGTCGACGACCACCGAGACGATCCCCGGGATCGCGAACCAGGGCTTCCACTCGCCGCCGGCCAGACCCAGGAACGAGGCCATGAATCCGAACACCGCCCCCGCCCAGGCCAGGACGCTCGCCTCCATCACGCCGGTCTCCGCGACCAGCGGGCGTCGGCCGAAGAGGAGCGAGAATGTCACATAGCCCAGGGCCAGGGTCAGGAAGATCCAGCTCGCCCCGTGCGCGGCATCTCCCAGATGGAGGATGTTCCACGTCGCCACCGCCGCCGAGTATCCGCTGGTGACCCAGGCCACCATCCCCAGCGGCAACGCCACGTCCCTCCTGCCCCGCCCCAGCCAGAGGTAGGCCCCGCACGCATAAGCGATCGAGAGCGGCAGTAGCACGCCCGCGCTCAGATTGCCGAGCAGGCTCTGCGAGACGAGCTCCGAATCGGCCTGCCAGCCGAACCGCCCCAACCCGAGCCCCCAGACGAGCAGATACGCCGCCGCGAGGAAGCAACCGGCGAAGGCGTGGGCCATCGGCAGCCCCATCGCCACTCCCAGGATCGAGAGGATCGCCACGTTCAGGATGCAGACCGTCAGCAGCGGCCCCGGCGAGGGCCAGGCGAAGGCCGTACCGGCCAGCAGGCAGAGCACGCCGCCCGTCGCGATCGACGCCCCGATGACCCTCAAGCGTCCGGATTCTTCCCCGCCCGACCGCGTCCACAACGCGATCCCCGGCGCCAGCAGGGCCAGCCCGGCCAGCGGGGACAACGGCGCGAGGTCGCGAGCGGTGAAGCCGGCGGTCTCCCCCTGCCACACGATCAGCCCCACCGCAAGCCCCGCCGCGAACAGCCCCAGCCCCAGCAGGTTCAACAGCTCGAACGCCCGTCCCTGGTTAATCTCCGGTTCGTCCCGGTTGAGCCGGAACCACCTCGCCTGCCCGACGCTCTGCGCCACGAGCGGCACCGCCCCGATCGCCGCCAACCCCAGCCAGTTGTCCGCGACCCCGATCAGTCGGCCGATCCCCAGCATGCTGGCGCTCGGCACCAGCACCGACACGACCAGCGAACTCGCCGCCGAGGTCGCGAGAATCCGGCCCGCCTGGAAGATCAGCCAGGCGAACAGCCCGACGGCCACGACCTCACCGCCCAGCGTCAGCACGTTCGTCAGCGACGAACTCTCCCCCTTCCCGAGAGCCGCCACGGCCAGGAAGTTCAAGGGGGTGAGCATGGCCGCGATGATCAGGAGCCCTCGGGACGTGTTCGGCAACTGCCACTTCTTCGAAGCGTGCAGGCCCAGCAGGTAAATCAGGGCCGTGACGCCATTGAACAGGCCGAACTTCAGGAAAGGCCGCTCGGCGATCCTCGACCAGAACGAGATCACGAGCGCCAGCGAGCAACCCACGATCAAGAGACCGCCCACCAGCTCGCCCCAGCGGATGTTGCTCTCCTCCTGGAACGCCCCCAGCACCTCCAGCCAGGTCCGTCGGGGGGCCGCCACCGGCTCAGGACGGTCAAGGATGTGGATCTCCGGCTCCCGGGCCGCGTCGGGCAACAGTGCCCTCGGCGGGGGAGCGGTCACCGGCGTCTCGGGGATGATGAGCAGGTCGTCCTCGCCGAGGACCTCCGCCATGGCGGGTTTCGGCGGTAACCTGGGCTCGGGAGCCCGATAGGGGGAGGATTTCGTCTGGTAATCCGTCTGGACCTCGGGCAACGCTTCGAGGATCTGACGCCCGACCTCTTCGGGGATGAGCCCGTTGACGATGTAGCGTTGGATCCGATCTTCGAGCTGCCGGAGGACCCTGGCCGTCTGCTGCGGCCTCGGCGGCCCCGTCACGCGACCGAATCCGGCCCGCCAGCCACAGGTCGGGCAGTCGCCCCGCTTGGGGAACTTCGGCCACGACATCCCGCACGACGGGCAGATCTCGGCCGGGATCGCCTCGGTCGTCTCGTCGTGGGCGAAGCCGGTGAAGAGTCGACCGAGGAACCGGAAGAAAACCCAGAATCCGTGCCCCACGAGGGTGATCACCGCGACGAAGACCGTCAGCCCGATGATGATTTCCAAGGCGGTCACCCCCAGTTGAGCGACAAAGGTGGCAAGACACAGCACGCGGGGGCCGGTCCCCCTCCATCGGCCATAGGGGAGGGTTTCGGTTAGCCAACCTATGGGAAGCGCGGCCGACAGTGTGCCACCGGCCCGCGCGGAATCCCAGGAAAAAGGGATTGGCCCGACCCACATCGATCGCGGACGGTTTCGTGCGGATCCCGTCCCGTGATACCCTGGTCCCATCGAACGACGACGCTCGATCACCCCCGGAACCCTCTCATGCGTGCCTGCAGTCCCCGCCGGCTCCTGGTCCTCGCTGCGCTCGCGGCGTGGATCCCGCCCGCCTCGTTCGCGGCGGAACCCCGAAAACCCAACGTCGTGCTCCTCTACGCCGACGACCTAGGCTACGGCGACCTGCCGCCCATCAGGCGGGACGAACTGGATCTCCCCAACTTCAAACGCCTCGCCCGCGAAGGCGGGACGTTCCGCAACTTCCACGTGGCCCAGCCGGTCTGCACTGCCTCGCGCGTGGCCCTCCTCACGGGGTGCTACCCCAACCGGCTCGGGATGCACGGCGCGATGAGCCCGAAGTCCACCCACGGGATCGCCGCCCGCGAGACGACCCTGGCCGAGTCCCTCAAATCGGCCGGCTACGCCACCGGGATCGCCGGCAAGTGGCATCTCGGCCACCGCCGGCCCTCGCTTCCGACCCACCACGGGTTCGACGAGTGGCTCGGGCTGGCCTACTCCAACGACATGTGGCCCCAGCACCCGGAGATCGGCAAGGATTTCCCCAGGCTGCCGCTCTTCGAGGACGACCGGGTCGTTGACCCCGACGTCGACGCCGAGGAACAGAAGTCCCTCACCCGGCGATACACCGAGCGGGCCGTCTCGTTCATCGAGCGGAACGCCTCGCGGCCGTTCTTCTTCTACCTGCCCTACGCCATGCCCCACGTCCCGCTCGCCGTCCACAAGGACTTCGACGGCTGCTCCGGCAAGGGGGTCTACGCGGACGTGCTCAAGGAACTCGACTGGTCGCTCGGCCAGGTCCTCGACACCCTCGACCGCGAGGGGATCGCCGACAACACCCTTGTCATCTTCACCAGCGACAACGGCCCCTGGCTCTCCTACGGCGAGCACAGCGGCAGCTCCGGCGGACTCCGCGAGGGCAAGGGGACGGTCTGGGAAGGGGGAGTCCGCGTCCCCTGCTTCATGCGGTTCCCCGGCCGGCTCGACGCCGGCTCGACATCCGACGCCATGTTCCTGACGATCGACCTCCTCCCCACCATCGTCAAACTCGTCGGCGGCCAGCTCCCCTCACTGCCGATCGACGGCCTCGACGTCTGGGACCTGGTCCGCGGCGTCCCCGGCGCCAGAAATCCCCATCCTGCCTACGCCTACTACTATGAGGCCAACGAGCTCCAGGCCGTCGTCAACGGCGACGGCCGCTGGAAGCTCGTCCTACCGCACACCTACCGGACGCTTGGCCCCAAACCCGGCGGCAAGGACGGCCTGCCGGTGAAGTATCAGCATGTTACCCTGAAGAAGCCCGAACTCTACGACCTTGCCGCAGACCGCGATGAGACGAGGGACGTCGCGGCCGAGCACCCCGACGTGGTCCAGGAACTCCTCGGTCGCGCGGAGGAGTTCCGCTCCGAGTTGGGCGATCGCCTGACGAACCGCGCTGGCGCCGGTGCCCGCGCCCCGGATCTCACCGACCTGCCCGGCCCGCCCGGGTTCCAGGCGCACTTCGCCGACGAGACATTGCGCGTCGATTACGTCCACGGCGGCGATGCAAAGACCGAGTGGGCGACCTTCGACCGCTTCCATCGCCAGGGGATCTGGGCGGGGAGCCGGACGCACCTGATCGACCCGTTCGAGGTGGGCCGGTCGGTCGTCGAGGTTCGCAGCAAGGACGGCAAGGAATTGCTCTTCTCGCGGCGATTCGACACCTACTTCGGCGAGTACCGCACCACCGAGGCCGCCGAGAAGGGCGTGGCTCGCAGCTACCACGAGTCGGCCCTGGTCCCCTACCCGACCGCGGAGGCCCGGATCCTCATCAAGGTCCGCCAGCGCGACCGGACCCATAAGACGATCCTCGACGTCCCATTCGACCCGAAATCGGAAACGATCGCGCAGGGCCTCGCCTCGGGCGTCCAGGTCATCCCGGTCCAGGACGCGGGCGACCCGCACCGGAAGGTCGACATGGTGATCGTGCCCGAGGGTTACACCAAAGCGGACGAGGCGAAGCTCCGGGCGGATCTCAAGCGGTTCGTCGGCATCTTCCAGTCGCTGGAGCCATTCGGGTCGCGCAAGGACATGTTTAACATGCTCGCGGCCTGGAGGCCCTCGGCCGAGTCGGGCACCGACGAGCCGGGCCGGGGCGTCTGGCGCGACACGGCCGTCGGCACCAGCTTCGACTCGCTCAGCTCCGAGCGATACCTGCTCACCGAGGACAACAGGGCCCTGCGCGACATCGCCGCCCACGCGCCCTATGACACGATCTACGTGATGGTCAACCATCCCCGCTACGGCGGCGGCGGGATCTACAACCTCTTCTGCACTTTCACCACCGACAATCAGTGGGCCCCCTACCTTTTCCTGCACGAGTTCGGCCACAGCTTCGCCGGGCTAGCGGATGAGTATTACAGCTCGTCGGTCGCCTACAACGACTTCTATCCGAAGGGAATCGAGCCCGAGGAGCCCAACATCACCGCCCTTCTCGACCCGAAGAAACTCAAGTGGGCCGACCTCGCCACGCCCGGCGTCGCCATCTCGACCCCCTGGGAGAAGGCCGAGTTCGACGTGATGGACAACGCCTTCCAGAAGGTCCGCGAGGCGACCAACAAGAAGATCGCCGAGTCGATGCGCTCGGGCGCCCCGGCCGAGACCGTCGCGAAGTTCAAGGCCGAGATGGAGAGCCTCTCGCTCGACCACGCCAAGAAGATGGACGCCCACCTGGCCCGATCGAAGTTCGTCGGGAAGGTGGGCGCGTTCGAAGGGGCGGGCTACAGCTCGACCGGGCTCTATCGGTCGTCGCTCGACTGCCTCATGTTCTCCAAGGGCTCGAAACCCTTCTGCTCGGCCTGCTCGCGGGCCGTCAACAGGACCATCGATCACTACAGCGAGTGACTCAGGGCGTGCCGCCCGGCCTTGCGCCACGACGCGCCCGCAGCGACGGGGCCCGACCCTTCGTCGGGGCCGACTTGCCGTCGGCCGTCGCGCTGCTCTTATCGCCCTCGGCTGTGCCGGCCTTGGCGTCGGCGGTCGCCTCGTCCTTCGGCATGCCGTTCTTGTCGAAGGCCGAGGCGGGCTTGAGCTTGATCGAGGCCGAATTGATGCAGAACCTCAGGCCGGTGGGCTGCGGGCCGTCGTTGAAGACGTGCCCCAGGTGCGAGTCGCATCGCCGGCACATGACCTCGACCCGCGCCTCGTCGGGATTGGAGAAATCCATCTCCCGCTCGATCGCCCGCTGGCTCACCGCCTGATAGAAGCTGGGCCAGCCGGTTCCGGAGTCGAATTTCGTCTTGGAGTTGAACAGCGCCGCCCCGCAGCCGACGCACGCGAACACGCCGTTGTAATGCCCGGTCGCGTACTTCCCGGTGAAGGCCGGCTCGGTGGCCTTCTGGCGTGTCACGGCGTACTGGGCCGGCGTCAGCAATTTACGCCACTCGGCGTCGGTCTTCACGACCTTCGCGTCCGGGTCGATCGGGGGCTTGTCCTTCTTCGTATCGGCCGGCTTGGCGGGCTCCTCGCCCGGCTTGGTGGTGACTTCGGGGGGCGTACCGGTCTTCGGGGCCGTCTTCCCCGGTTCCTGGCCGAAGGCGGGCAAGCTGAGAAGCGCGGACGCCAGGAAGGTCAGCAGCAGTCGGGCTCGGGGGCGGAGGGCCAGCATTCTCGGGGGTCTCCGGGGCGAACCAGGATCCGATCGACCACAAGGGGCGGACATCCGTCGATCCGCCTCACTTATTGTGCTCCCCGCACGGGAGGGTTCAAGTCTCGTGGGGGCTTCCAATCGATTTCCGAGGGCCATCGCATCGCCCCCATCGCCCCAGTCTACGAGCCAACGCCTCGTCCGGGACACATTTCTCCGACATTCCGACCTCTCCGGACCTGCGGGCGCCTTGCAACCGAGGCACCCGGGGATATCGTGAACGTCCCGGACGCCGCCGCCCGCTCCCGTCGGAGACACCCATGCGCCCCGCGATCCTCCTCGGCTTCCTCTTCCTCATGTCTATACCCGACGATTTGCCCGCTCACGACCGACCCACCGGCGATCTCCACAAATCCAGGTCGGCGGTCCTCTCCCGGCGCGGGATGGCCGCGACCAGCCAGGCGCTCGCCACGGCCGCGGCCATCCGGATCCTCCAGCAGGGGGGAAGTGCCGTCGACGCCGCCATCGCGGCCAACGCGGTGCAAGGAGTCGTCGAGCCCATGAGTTGCGGGATCGGCGGCGACCTGTTCGCGATCGTCTGGGACCAGTCTTCCCACAAGCTCCACGGCCTCAACGCCAGCGGCCGGGCCCCGGCGAAGGCGTCCATCGACCTCTTCCGATCGAAGGGCCTCACCCAGATCCCCACCAAGGGCCCCTTGAGCTGGTCCGTCCCCGGCTGCATCGACGGCTGGGCCGAACTCCACAAGAAATTCGGCAAGCTGCCGCTCGACCAGGTCCTCGCCCCCGCCATCGAATACGCCGAGAAGGGGTTCCCGGTCAGCGAGGTCATCGCCGCGAGCTGGAAGGCGTCCGAGCGGTCCCTCGCCCGGATCCCGACCTCACGGGCGACGTTCCTCAACAAGGAAGGCAAGGCCCCGGCGTTCGGCGAGGTCGCGTCCAACCCCCAGCTCGGCAAGACCCTCCGCGCAATCGCAAAGGACGGCCGCGACGCCTTCTACAAGGGGGCGATCGCCGACGGGATCGTCGCCTACTCCGACTCGGTCGGCGGCCTGTTCTCGAAGGAGGATCTCGCGACCCACACCAGCACCTGGATCGACCCCGTCTCCACCAATTACCGGGGCTACGACGTCTGGGAACTCCCCCCCAACGGCCAGGGGATCGCCGCGCTCCAGATGCTCAACATGTTGGAGCCCTACAACCTCAGGTCGATGGGACGGTTCTCGGCCGAGACGATGCACCTGCTGATCGAGGCCAAGAAGCTCGCCTATGAGGACCGGGCGAAGTGGTACGCCGACCCCGAATTCAGCAAGGTGCCGGTCAAGCAGCTCATCTCGAAGGAATATGCGAAGAAGCGCGGGGAGCTGATCAAGCCGGGCGTCGCCAACGCCCGCCCGATCCCCGGCGAGCCGCTCCAGGCGGATACCATCTATCTGACCGTGGTCGACGGCGAGATGAACGCCATCAGCCTGATTCAGAGCAATTTCGAGGGCTTCGGCTCGGACCAAGTCCCCGGCGACCTCGGCTTCCCGCTCCAGAATCGCGGCTGCCTGTTCGCGCTCGACCCCACGCACGAGAACCGCCTGGAGCCCCGCAAGCGCCCGTTCCATACGATCATCCCCGGGTTCGTCACGAAGGACGGCGAGCCCTGGCTTAGCTTCGGCCTGATGGGGGGCGACATGCAGGCGCAGGGGCACGTCCAGGCGCTCGTGAATCTCATCGACTTCGGGATGGATCCGCAGTCCGCCGGTGACGCCGCCCGGTTCTGCCACTACGGTTCATCGACCCCCACCGGCATCCCCGCCAAGGCAGGCGGCGAGGTCGCGCTGGAGTCGGAGATCCCCGAGTCGGTCCGCAAGACGCTGGAGTCGTGGGGACACGTCCTCCGTCTGTCACCCGGCGGGTATGGCGGGTACCAGGCCATCCGGATCGACGCGGTGCGGAAAATCCTGATCGGCGGGTCCGACCCCCGCAAGGACGGCGCGGCGATGGGGTACTGAGGTGGGACGACCGATCGTCGGCCGCCTGGCCCCCTCGCCGACCGGCGGCCTGCACCTCGGCCACGCTCGGACGTTCCTGCTGGCGTGGCTCCTGGCCAGGCAGTCGAACGGCCGGATGATCCTCCGAATCGAGGATCTCGACGCCAGCCGCGTCCGCCCCGAGGCCCTGGAATCGATCGCCCTCGACCTCTCCTGGCTGGGCCTGGACTGGGACGAGGGGCCCGACGTGGGAGGCGGACACTCGCCATACGTTCAGTCCCAGCGTATCGAGGCGTATCGAGCAGCCCTCGTCAGTCTCCAGGCGAAAAGCCTCGTCTATCCGTGCACATGTACACGGGCCGAGATCGAGCGCGCCGCGTCGGCGCCGCACGCGGAGGACGAGGGCCCGACCTATCCCGGCACCTGCTCCCATCGCTCGCCTGAGGACGCGCCCCTCCTGCTCGCCTCGGGCAAGAACGTCGCCTGGCGGTTCCGGGTTCCGGGCGGGGAAGTCGCCTGGCAGGATGGCATCCGGGGCCCCGTTTCGCTCGACCCGCAAAGGCTCGGGGGCGACTTCATCGTGGCCCGCGAGCCCTCGACTTCCTCGTATCAGCTCGCCGTGGTTCACGACGATGCGAGCATGGGCGTCACGCAGGTCGTCCGGGGGGATGACCTGGTCCCGAGCACGCCCAGGCAACTCCTGCTCTACGAGGCGTTCGGTTGGGATCCCCCGAGCTTCGCCCACGTCGGCCTGGCGCATAGCCCGGACGGGAAACGGCTCGCCAAGCGAGACGGGTCGATCAAGCTGTCGGCCTTCCGCGAGCAGGGCGTCGAACCCGGCATCCTCATGGGCCATCTGGCCCATTCGCTGGGTCTTTCCGATCGACCGGAGCCATCTCGGGCCGGCGATTGGATTGCCCTTGCTCGCCTGACTCCCGAACTCGCCTCCCCCTGGACCTGCCCGCCAGAACTCTTCGACCTGGCCCGTTGACGTTGGCCCCGGCCGGGTTGCGCGCTATCATCGGGCGGGTCGAGTCGCGAAGGCGAGCCGGGGGCTTTCGATGGAGCAGATCTATTACACGCAGTGCCCCATCGGCTACGGGCTGGGGGCCAGCAACGGCTTCCAGATCAAGCGCCTGACCGAGAACTACCCCATCTCGGGCGACTTCCGACACTTCAACCTCCGGGCCTACCCCGGCGGCACCCGCACGCTCGCCCCGCGCACCCTCCGCTACCGACGCGACGGCGACACCGCCGAGGTCGCCTACCTCACCCCCCGGACCCAGGAATACGAGACCGAGCGCGGCCTCTGGGGCCGCCCCGGCGGCCACTTCGCCCACGGTCTCAGGCTTTCCCCCGAGGAGCTCGCCCCCCTCGCCAACTGGGCCGGCGGGCTGTTCTCCTCCCGATTCTGGAAGACCACCGACCCCGAGCCCTCGCGCGGCCGGCCTCCCGACGATTTGCTGGTCACGCCACATGCCCTCGCCGCCCCTCCGACCCTCGCCAATGCACGGCCATTCCTCGCGGACCTCCCGGCCGACTTCCTGGCTCAACTCCTCGCCGCCGTCGCGCTAGCAACGCATCAACAACAGACCCTGTTCCTGATCGACGCCCCCGAGCGGCTTGCCGACCGCGTCGCCGGCCTGACCCTGGCCTTCCCCCCGACGCTCCGCCGCACGCTCACGTTCTCGACCTTCCACGACCGGCCCGAGGAACTCACCGGCTACCGAATCCAGGGGACGTCGCCGATCGCCCGCCCGAACCGAGCGATCCTCTCGCATCAAGGGTTCCTCGCCGAGATCTCGGAACGCTCCATCACGCCAGCGATGCCGACGCTCCCCTGGGCAACCTCGCTCGCCGAAGCCATCCTCGCCGCACGGCCGGAGGACGACGCCTGGGCGCAGGATGTCGAGGCGGTCGCCCAACGGGCGATCGGACACCGCGACCCGGGCGAGCCGGAGGCCTGGTCGAATCAGTGGCTCGACCAGTTGCTCGCTTTCCCATCATCGGTGAAAGAGCCGGCTATCCCGAGGTCCGAGGAGGACTGGGAATCGACCCTCCGGGCCCTCGCCTGGGCGAAGGCGGGACGGCTCACCCGCCCCTGGTCCGCCCGGCGCGGCGTCGCCTGGTTCCGCAATGCGATCGACGAGACCGCCCCGACGCCACTCATCAAGGAATGCCTCGCCCGGCATCTGGAATGCCGCGAACTCTGGGAAACCGCCGGCTCCCCCTCGGGCTGGGGCGGCATCGCCGGCGACGTCCTCGCCACTTATGCCGGAGAGAACCCGGTCGGGGACGTGGACCGCCTCATGAAGCGGGTCCCCGACACCGCCCGGCCCGGCTTCGTCCAGGCGATGCTCCACCGGATGCCGCCCGACTCCTCGGAGCGGATCCTGTCGCACCTCCGCCGCGATGCCAGGCTCGACCGGGCCCTCTTGCTGCCGCTCGAAGCCGTCCATTCCTTACAGGCCCTGTGGTCGCACCAGGACCCCGGCCCCTTGCGCGACGTCGTGGCCGAAGCCTCAGCGCGTCCGGGCCTGCTCTCCGCCGTACTCGATGCACTCGACCGAGAGGTCGGCTCGCAGGAGATCGCCCTCGAAGTCGCGGCGGCCGCCGTCGCCGAGGCCCTCTCACTCGCGACCGCCCAGGAGTGGCTCCCCTGGATGCTCCGCAAGGAGGGCCGCACGGTCGCCTGGTTTCGCCCCTGGATCCGCCCGACGATGGCCGAGGGGGGCGGCACCATGACCTGGGAGCAGGTCCGCGACCTCACCCCGGCGGACCTCCGGGCCGACCTCGCCCGAACCTTCCTGGAGGTTGCCGCCGACCCCAAGCTCCCGGAGCTGGCCTTCCAGTGGGGCGTCGAGAATCTTGTGGTCTCGCTCAATCCCGAGGACCAGCCCGTCTCGTCCGGCTGGCCGCTCCTCTACCTGCAGAAGCTCGAATCCGACCTCGACCTCATCGATCGACTGATGGTCAAGAAGACGCGGGTCCGCGGCCTGGGCAAGTGGCTGAAGTCGGCCCATGAGCGCGGCCACCTGGACGACGCCGCCCGCAGGCGGATGGCCGATGTCCGGCGGTTCCTGGATGTGGTCGAGTTCGGGACCGTCGAGGACCTCTCCGGCCTGACGCTGCCGCAGGTTCCCCCTCGCGATCGCGGCCGGCTGTTGTCCAGACTCGCCAATTCCTTCCTCGGGAGCCAGTTCGAGGGGCTCGGCCCGATCCTCGATGCCTGCCTCCGCGCCTGGCCCGATGGGGTCTATCCGGGGGCGGACGGCCTCGAAGGGATCGGGACTGTGATCGCCGGCTGGCTCGAACCCTGGGCCGTCCACCCGTCGGCGTGGACGGATCAACTCGAAGGAATCCTGGCCCGGATGGGGATCCCTGCCGAATCCGGGCTTTCGTGGGAACCTGACGGGTTGGCCGCGTTCGTGCTCTCAGCCACGAATGCCCGGGGCGGCTCGCGCTCGACCTGGCCGTTGCGGGAGTTCTTGCTGAGCGACCCCGCGCGTCGGAGGGTCCTCGCGCTGGAGGTCCTGCGGGAGTTGGCTGGCGTCAAGCCGCTGGAGGCCCCCGGGGTGTACGAACGGTGGGATTCCCGGCTTGCCGCACAACCCGGCCGAGCCATTCTACGAGGTCTTCCTGAACGCCTGCGACGGCCCGAGGATGGCGGCGGTGGTGGCATCGAACCCGCTGGGCTTCCGGACGTTGCGCCGGATGTCCTGGTGGAAATCGAGGTCCTATCCGGACGCCCGGGATGATCTCCGCGACGCGTTCGCCCGGCTCGCCCCGATCCGCCCGTTCCCGAGCGGGACGATCGGGCTCATCGACGGCTGGCTCCAGGGACGGTCATCCGGCCCTGTGCCCGTGGTCCGCGAGCCGTCGCTCGGGTCCGCGTCCGCCGAACTCGAACCGATCCCCCTGTCGCCGCTCGGCCAGATTCGATGGGCAGCGATCCAGGAACTCACCCTCCTGTATCAGATGCCGGTCGAGCAGCGCGAGGCGAAATTCGAGGCTTTGCGGCAGACGAACCTGCTGGGTTCCCTCACCGCCGACGAGGCCTACGGCTTCGCCGCCTGGCTGATCCTCGCCCTGCCCTTCGGGAGCGAGATCCTGGCGCAGAAGGTCGGGGCCTGGCTGTTCCGGCAGGGGATTGTCGACCCGAATCGGGTCGCACAGTGGCGGCTCGAACTCGACGGCCAGTTCGAGGTCGAGGATGCCACGGTCCAGGATCGTGCGGATTTCGTCGCGACCGTCCGGAAAGAGATCTACCAGAAGATTTCGGAATCGAGGCGGCGGTAGTGGAAAATCGCAGACCGGCCAGGCGAACCGGCTTGCGGAATGCGGTATGATTCTGCGATCCAGCAATGTTCCTACCGCAAACGGTGCGGGACGACGTCGGGGGCACCCCATGTCCCGCCGGCGGGACCGTCGTGCCAGCCAGAGGATTCGGTGTCATGAGCGTGGCTTCCCCTGAGTCGCCGGTCATCGGCGTGGACCTGGGCGGGACCAAGATCCTGGTCGGGGTCGTGGGCGCGGACCATTCGATCCTCGCCCGCTCCAAGCGGTCGACCCCGGCCAAGGACGGCGGCGACGCCATCCTCGCCACGATCCTGGAGGCCATCCACGAGACCCTCGGCGAGGCCAAGCTGAACCTCGAAGACATCGGGGCCATCGGCATCGGCTCGCCGGGGCCCCTCGACCCCAAGACCGGGATCATCCCCTTCAGTGCCAACTTGAACGTCCGCGACTGGCCGCTGGCGCCGAGCCTCTCCGAGAGGACCAGACGGCCGGTCCTGCTCCAGAACGATGTCCGCGTCGGCGGCTACGGCGAGTTCCGGCTCGGGACCGGGCGGGGCCACAAGAACGTCCTGGCGGCGTTCGTCGGCACCGGCATCGGCGGTTGCGTGATCCTCGACGGCAAGATCGTCGAGGGTTCTACCGGCAACGCGGGCGAGGTCGGCCACATCGTCCTCAAGCCCAACGGCCCGCGCTGCGGGTGCGGGCGGAACGGCTGCATGGAGGCCTTCGCCAGCCGCACGGCGATCACCCGGCGGATCACCAAGGCCGTCCGCAAGGGCAAGGTGACCGTCCTCGCCGGCAAGATCCAGAAGGGATCCGGCCGGCTCAAGAGCGGCGACATCGCCGCCGCCGTCGCCGCCGCCGATCCGGTCGCCCTCAAGGAAGTCAACCGCGCGGCCCATTACCTCGGCCTGGGGCTCGGAAGCCTGGTCAACGTCCTCGGGCCCGAACTCGTCATCATCGGCGGCGGCGTCACCCAGGCCCTCGGCCCGGCGTTCGTCGACCTGATCCGCCGCTCCGCCCGCGAGCAGATCCTCGCCGACCCCGACCACGTGATCCGGATCGAGCCCGCGGAACTCGGCGACGACGCCGGCATTCTCGGTGCATCGCTACTCGCTCGGGAGAAGTTCCTCCAGTAGCGTTGGTGACTTGCGGACCAATCCAGGACCACGAGGCACTTGGTCCGCAACGGCCGACCTTGCAGACGCGATCGATGCGGAACATCAAGCTCATCATCAGTTACGACGGCACCGAGTTCTTCGGCTGGCAGCGCCAGCCCGATCGCCGCACCGTCCAGCAGGAACTCGAGGAGGCCCTCGCCACCCTCACCGGCGAGAACCCCAAAACCAACGCCAGCGGGCGGACCGACGCCGGCGTCCATGCCCTCGGCCAGGTTGTCCACTTCTACACCGCCAGCCACCATACGACCGATGTCTTCGTCAAGGCCCTGAACGCCAAGCTCCCGGCCGATGTGAGGGTCCTCGAAGCGGAGGAGGGTCCCCCACGCGTTCCACTCGACCCTGGACGCGAAATCCAAGCGTTACCGCTACGTGATCGACAACCGCCGGATCCCCGATCCGTTCCTGAGGCGCTACGCTTACCACGTCTATCACCCCCTGGACGTCGACGCGATGCAGCGGGCCGCCCGGTCGCTCGAAGGGCGGCACGACTTCCACTCGTTCGAAACCAACTGGCCGAACCGGACCAGCAGCGTCCGGACGATCTTCGCGGTCGACGTCAGCCGTCAGGGCCACATCGTGCACATCGAGGTCGAGGCCGACGGCTTCCTCTACAACATGTGCCGCTCGATCACCGGCACCCTCGTCCAGGTCGGCATCGGCCGCTGGCCCGAGACCCGCGTCGGCGAAGCCTTGAAGGCCGAGGACCGCCGCGAAGCCGGCCCCACCGCCCCACCGCAAGGGCTGTTCCTGCTGTACGTCAAGTACAAGACGTAACCCCTTTCGAGTGCGGGAGCGGCGCTGGCGCTTTCCAGGTGCAAGAGCCCGATTCTAACCTCACCACTCAATCTCACCGATCGCAACTTCGGTCCCCCATCCCCGAAGCGGTAGCTCCGCCCCGCACTCCAAAGCGGTACGATCAATTTCCTACCTGACCGGATTGTCTGCTCCAATTGCTCAACAATTTGTTATCATTCTCACAACATGCCGAAGCCAACGCCCTCCTCCCCGCCTGAGACCGAGGGACGCCTGATGACCCGCCTACCCGCCCCGTTCGCGACGGTCCTGACGATCCTGCTCGCCACCCCCATCCTCGCTGCCGACGCACCGAAGTCGAAGGCCGAGGCCGTTGAATTCTTCGAGTCGAAGGTCCGACCCGTCCTCGCCGAGCATTGCTTCGGCTGCCACGGGCCCGAGAAGCAGAAGGGGGGCCTCCGGCTCGACACGCTGGAGGCGTTGAAGATCGGCGGCGATTCCGGGCCGGCCCTGGTTGCGGGCAAGCCGGAGGAAAGCCTCCTCATCGAGGCGGTCCGTTACGAAGGCGAACCCAGGATGCCGCCCGATGGGCGTCTCAAGGACGGTCAGATCGACGCTCTGACAAAATGGGTCCAGCAAGGGGCCCACTGGGAAAACGCGGGAACAAAGCCAATCGCCCCGGCGACCGGCAAGGCCGGAAAGATCGTCACCGACAAGGACCGCGAGTTCTGGGCCTTCCGCCCCATCGGCAACCCGCCCCTCCCAGCCGTCGCGGAGAGCGACTGGGTCTCGACCGAGATCGATCGATTCATCCTGGCCGGTCTGGAAGCCAAAGGGCTCATGCACGCACCTGCGGCGGACCGCCGCACGCTGATCCGGCGACTGACCTTCGACCTGACCGGCCTGCCGCCCGCCCCCGAAGAGGTCGAAACATACGTCGCCGACTCCTCGCCGGAGGCCTACGAGCGCGTGGTCGATCGGCTGCTGGCGTCCCCCCGGTTCGGCGAGCGATGGGCTCGGCACTGGCTGGACATCGCCCGCTACGGCGAGGATCAGGCCCACTCGTTCCAGCCGCGGTTGTATCCCAACGGCTGGCGATATCGCGACTGGCTGGTGGCGTCGTTCAACGCCGACCGGCCGTTCGACGACTTCCTCCGCCAGCAGATCGCCGCCGACCTGATCGACGGCCCGGACCGCAACGAACGCCTCCCCGCCCTCGGTCTTTTCGCCTGCGGCCCCGTCTATTACGGCGATGCCAAGAAGTTCGACCAGATGGACGACCGCGTCGACACCCTGACCCGCGGCGTCCTCGGACTCACCGTCTCCTGCGCCCGCTGTCACGACCACAAGTACGACTCCATCACCCAGGATGACTACTACGCCCTCGCCGGCGTATTCGCTTCCAGCGAATACGAGGAAGCCCCCCTCGCGCCCAAGGATGTGGTGGAAACCTACAAGAAATTGAAGGCACAGGTCGATGCCAGGGATAAGGGCATCGAGACGTTCCTGTCTGGCAAGGGTGACGAGATCCTGACCGATCGCCTCAAGGACGCTTCGAAATACCTGACACTCCTCGGCCGCCTCGACAACAAGACGTGGGGCGAATCCGGGGAACTGGCGAAACAGGCCAAAGGCGCCGGGCTCGATCCCGTCCAGGCCGAGCGCTGGGCGAAGCAGCTCAAGCTGATCGGCGACAAGAAGGTCCCGACCTACTCCGACTGGTCAAGCGCTCGCAGGGATGTTTTCGCCGGGAAGGCCGAGGCGACGAAGTCGCTGGAGAGCGCAGCCAGGGCGGTCCAAACCAGGCTCATCGAGGCCGTCAAGGAACGCGGTTCGAACAGCAAGGACGCGGACCGGAAGGCCCTGCTCGCGGAATTCACGGTCGAGAAAGGGCTCCTCAACCTCCCCAAGAACCGGGTCGAGGCGAACCTCAACACCGCTGCGAAGGCGGAATTGAAAGCACTCCGGTCGGAAGCCGATTCCCTCAAGAAACAACTCCCGGATCTCCCCATCGCGCACGCCCTCAAGGACGGTTCCCCGCGCGACCTGAAGATCCTCGCCCGAGGCAATCCCGACGCCGAGGGTGTCGCGACCAAGCGTCATTTCCTGACCGTCCTCGGCGGCCACTCGCTCGCCAGGGGAAGCGGCCGACTGGAACTGGCCGACGAGGTCACCCGCCGAGACAACCCTCTGACGTCCCGCGTGTACGTCAATCGGGTCTGGACCCAACTTTTCGGCAAGGGGCTCGTCAACACGCCCTCCAACTTCGGTGTGCTCGGCGAGCGCCCGAGCCATCCGGAACTGCTCGATCACCTGTCGCGGAGATTCATCGACTCCGGCTGGTCCGTGAAAGGGTTGATCCGAAGGATCGTGCTCTCCTCGGCTTATCGCCAGTCGAGCCGCCCGGATGAAAATGCTCTGCAACTCGACCCCGAGAACCGGCTGGTCTGGCGGATGAACAGCCGTCGGCTCGAAGTTGAAGCGTGGCGCGACGCCCTGCTGCAGGTCTCCGGCCGCCTTGAGACGACGATGGGTGGGCCCTCGTTCAAACTCGAAAACCCCGACGTGAACCGGCGGACCCTCTATGCGATGGTCAGCCGTCACGATCTCAACCCCCTGCTCCGGCTATTCGACTTCCCCGACCCGAACATCACGTCCGCCCAGCGGACCCAGACGACGGTGCCGCTCCAGCAGTTGATCGTCCTGAATGATGAAGTCGTGATCAAGTCGGCAAAGGCACTGGCCGCGCGGGTCCAGGCGGAAAGGCTCAAGACGTTGCCGGAACGGGTCGATCGTGCCTACAAGGTTGCCTATGGCCGGCCGGCCACCGCGACCGAGCAGGCCATCGCCGCGAGGTTCCTGGGCGGCCCGGACTCGAGGGGCACGCCCGATGACCTCACCCGCTGGGAACGCTACGCCCACGCGTTGCTCGCGTCGAACGAGTTCCTGTACATTCATTGAGCCCGGGAACGCCTCCCCGCGTACGCCCGCCCTGCCCTCCTCGCATGCCGACCACCCGCCCCGATCACCGAGGTGACCCCATGCTCCCCTCGACCGGCCAGAACCTGACCCGTCGTGCCCTCTTGAACCGGATCGGCGGCGGCTTCGGCGCGCTCGGCCTGGCCGGCACCTTCGCCGCCAACGGACTCCTGTCCTCGGGTGCCCACGCCGGCGAGGCCATTCTCCCCGAGCGACCCGATGGCACCCAGGCCGCCGCACTTCCCGGCGAAGGCCAAGCGGGTCATCTTCCTGTTCATGAACGGCGGGCCGTCGCACGTCGACACCTTCGACCCCAAGCCGAAACTCAAGACGCTCGAAGGCCAGGCGCCGCCGGCCTCGCTCATGACCGGCCGGCAGAAGTCGGGCAAGCTCATGCCCTCGCCGTTCAAGACGGCCCGCTACGGCCAGTCGGGCATCGAGGTCTCGGAACTCTACCCCGAGGTCGCCAGCCGGATTGACGACATCTGCGTCATCCGGTCACTCTACACCGACAACCCGAACCATGAGCCGAGCCTGCTCATGATGAACTCGGGGAACATGCAGCCGATCCGCCCGAGCATGGGCTCGTGGCTGAATTACGGCCTCGGCACCGAGAACCAGAACCTCCCGGGCTTCGTCGTCCTCTGCCCCGGAAAGCCCGTGGTCGGCCCCCAGCTTTGGAGCAACAGCTTCCTGCCGGGGATCTATCAGGGGACGCACATCAATAACAAGTCGGTCGATCCCGAGACGATCATCAAGTCTCTCCGCAACCGACACCTCTCGCCCGCCTCCCAGCGCGAGCAGCTCGACCTGATCCAGGCGCTCAACAAGTCCCACCTGGAACGGGTCGGCCAGGACGAGCCCCTCGAAGCCCGGATCGCCTCGCTCGAAATCGCCTATCGCATGCAGTTCGAGGCCCGCGATGCGTTCGACCTGAACCGAGAGTCGAGATCGACTCGCGACATGTACGGAACCGGCGAGTTCGCCGACGCCTGCCTGATCGCACGTCGCCTCAGCGAGCGTGGGGTGCGTTTCGTGCAGATCTACTACGGCAATGGCCAGCCCTGGGACGACCACGCCGATATCCTCAAGCACAAGGACCACGCGGCGAAGTCCGACAAGCCCGTCGCCGCGCTCCTGCGCGACCTGAAGTCGCGCGGCCTGCTCGAAGACACCCTGGTCCTCTGGGGCGGCGAATTCGGCCGGACGCCGTACTCCGAGGGCGCGAAGGGCCGCGATCACCACAGCCTGGGGTTCACGATGTGGCTGGCCGGCGGCGGGGTCAAGGGCGGATATGTTCACGGCTCGACCGACGAACTCGGCCTCCAGGCCGTCGAGAAGCGGATGCACGTGCACGACCTGCACGCCACGATCCTGCACCTCATGGGCCTGAACCACGAGAAGCTGACCTTCCGCTACTCCGGCCGCGACTTCCGCCTGACCGACATCCAGGGCACGGTCGCCCGCGACATCATCGCGTGAGTATCTCGATGCGCTGTATGAGATGCTGAGACCCGGAAGTGCCCGGCATGGACAGGAAGCGCTGGGCGAGGATGCCCAGACCCCGCCCCGACCTCGATCGAAGTGAACAACCGACCCGGGCCTCCAGACGCGATTCTCCATTCACGAGAAAAGGGTCTGGAGACCCGGGTCGGTTGTACCGCATGACAAAGGCCAGGGCGGGGTCTGGAGACCCTCGCCCAGCGCCTATCACGTCGAGATTGTGCTTCAGGAGTGAATTCAGGAGTTTTTCAGCAAGGTCTGGATGGCCTTCCCCTCGCTGAACTTGATCGGCCGCTCGGTGACGGGGGCGATCATTTCCTTGCTGGGCTTGATCCCGAGGGCGATCAGGACGGTCGCGTGGACGTCCTCGACGGTGGTGGGGGCCTTGGGATCCTTGGCCCCTTCAGGGTCGGTCTCGCCGACGACGGCCCCGCCCCGGATCCCGCCGCCGGCGAGTGCGAGGCTGTAGCCGTTGGTCCAGTGGTCGCGGCCGCCGCCGAGGTTGATCGTCGGGGTGCGGCCGAACTCGCCGGCGCAGATGACCACCGTCCGATCCAGGAGTTGACGCGCCTTCAAGTCCTTGAGTAAGGCCGCGTATGCGGGATCCAGCGTCTTCAGCAGATTCGCGACGAACTGGTGATTGTTCACGTGCGTATCCCAGCCGGTGAGCGTCACCTCGACGCATCGCACGCCCACCTCGATCAGCCTCCGGGCCGCCAGGCAACCCCGGCCGAACGGATTGTCGCCGTACTCGGCCCGGACCGAGGCCGGCTCGTTCGAAACGTCGAACGCCTTGAGCTGGCTCGAATCCATCATCACCCGCGCGCTCGAAACCGTCTGGCGGTGCAAGGTCTCCTGCACGCGGCGGCCCCGCCCCCGGGCGAATGCCCTTTCGATGACGTCGAGGTCCTTGACTCGCGCGAGGTCGCGTTCCGACTCCGTCCGGGCCTTCACGTCCGGCAGACGCCCGTTCGGGTCGGCCACCAGGAAGGCATCGTACTCGCCGCCCAGGAATCCGCCGCGGCTGGGCCAGTTGCCGGCAAGGATCGAGACGTGCCGGGGGATCTCCGCGCCGGCGATCGGCAATTCGTGGCAGCAGATCGCGCCGATGGTCGGGTGGACGATGGTCGGGTCGGGGCGGTACCCCGTCTTCATCAGGTACGTACCGCGCTCGTGGTCGCCCTCCTTGCTCATCATCGATCGCACGAGCGAGACCTGATCCATCTGCTCGGCGAGCAGGGAGAACCCCTCGGCGATCGAGACGCCCTTCGCTCGCGTCTTGATCGCCTTCGTCCCCCCGGCGATCTTCTTGCCGTCGTGCGGGTCGAAGGTCTCAAGCTGGCTGGGCCCCCCTTCGAGCCAGAGGAGGATGACCGACTTCGCCGGCTCCTTCTTCTTCTCGGCCTGATCGGCGAGCAGCGCGCCGACGGGCGTCAGCCAGCTCATCCCGGCCATCGCCAGGAAATCCCGACGGTTCCAGAGGGGACTCGGCATCGGAACACCTCGGCTCAAACGGTTGGAGAGATCTAAAGTCAGTGATTCCATGAGAATTCGGACGAATTCTCGAGCGCCCAGAAGAGGTCGGCGAGCTGGTCTTTCCTGGCATCGGCGGTCTTGTCCGCCAGCTTGGATGCGAAATGGTACAGCTCCTCGCTCGTCGGCCGACGCGTGAGCGTAGTGAGGTACGCGACCTCGATCGCAGCCCTGTCGCTGGGCGCCTGATCGGCGATCCGGGTCGAGGCGTTGAATGGGTTCGATCGCACGCGTTCCTCGACGAGGTCGCCGTTCATCAGGAGGAGTCGCTGGGGGATCGTGCCGTTCCGTAGGCTGAACTCGTCTTCACCCGTGTCGCCATAACGCCGGACGAAGTCGTTCTTCTGCCCGTAAGCGATCGCGCGGAAGAACCAGTTGTTGTTCGGACCGAAGGTGGAGACGGACGATGTCTGGTGCACGGACCCGGCCACCTGTTCCGGTCGGAGCCGGGTCAGCGGGAACACGGCCCACGACTCCTCCGCGGCGGTCGACGGGCCCGCGTCGTCGCCGGCCGAGCTCGACCGTCGGAAGGCCTGAGTCCTGGCGATCACCCGGATCAGGCGGTGCAGGTCGTAGTCGTGCTCGGCGAAATCCTGCGCGAGGAGCTTGAGGAGCTGCGGCTGCTCCTCGTCCGCCGGCAGGTCGTCGACGGGATCGACCAGGGGCCGGCCGAACATCAGGGCCCAGACGCGATTCGTGGTCGCCCTCGCGAGGTGGGGGTTGCCCTTGTGGACGACCCAGGCCGCGAGCTGGTCGCGGGGCCCGAGGCCCTCGGTCACGCACTCGCGGTGGAACGGGACGGCGGCCTTCACGTCCTTCGCCTTCTGGGTCTTGCGGTCGACGGGCTTGTAGAAGTTCTCGGTCTCGCGGGTGCCGCGGAGGTCCGAGATCGTCGAACCGAAGTACGCCGCCAGTCCCTCGAAATCCTTCTGCTTCCAGACCCGGAACGGGTGGTCGTGGCAGCGGGCGCAATCGAGCCGGATGCCAAGGAACGCCCGGGACACCCGCGCGGCCAAACGATCCGGGTCGGGGAGCTTCTTCTCGGGGTCGTAGGTGACGGTGATGAAGTTGGTCGCCGGATGGTCGGTCCAGAGGCCCCGGTCGGCGATGAGGTCGTGGACGATCTCGTCGTATCGGCGGTTCTTGAGGAGGTTGTCGCTCAACCAGGAGACGAATCGCCTCCGGCGGAAGAGCAGGAACGGGCCGTCCTCGACGCCCACGAACGCCCGGGCGAATCGCTCGGCTACATAATCGGCGGTGCGACGGTCGCGGAGGATGCGGTCGAGCCAGGCGTCGATCCGGGTCGCCTTCGGCATCTGCTCGAAGGCCCGGATCTCCTCGAGGGAGGGGATGCTGCCCTGGAGGCCGAGCGTGAGTCGCCTGAGGATCGTCAGGTCGTCGGCGACCGGCGCGGGCGAGACCGATTTCTCCGCCCATCCATCGGCGAGCGCCTTGTCGAAGGACTTGACGATCGCGTCGGCGGGCGCGAAGGTCGGCTTCGGATCCGCCGATGCCTCCGGGACCGAACCCTCGGGCCGGATCATGGGATCGATGGGGTTGCGTGTCATGCCACCGACGAACAGCCCGGCGCCGCCGAGTATGGCGGCGACGAACGCCAGGTCGCGACGCCCGATCATGATCGAGTCCCCCAGACTGGAGAGGTAACGACTCTCAGCATACCTCTTCGCCAATCAGCCGGTTTCGCCATTCCCTCGCGAATAAACGCCTGAAACCAACCCAGGACCATGGAGGTAGAATCGTGCATGAGCGTCGAACTCCTCGAACACGGCCTGGACGCGGACGATCCGATCCTGCTCCCCGAGCTGGAGCCGGAGCCCGAACCGCCGCAACGTCGCGGACTTTTCCGGACGATCGGCGCGGGAATCCTCTGGTTACTCCGAGGGCTTGCCTCCCTCGCCGAGTGGTGCTTCGGGGTCGTCTCGCTGGTGCTGGGGCTCTCGATCCTGGCGGCCATCCCGATCGCCCAGTTCCTAAGCCTGGGGTACCTGCTGGAATCCTCCTCCCGGGTGGCCCGGAGCGGGCGGATCCGCGACGGATTCATCGGGGTGCGGAAGGCGGCCCGGGTCGGGAACACCGTCTCGGCGCTCTACCTCTGGACCTTGCCGCTCCAGCTCATCAGATCGTTCGCGACCTCGGCGGCGATCATCAATCCCGGCGGCCGGGCGGAAAAGGGCTGGCGGATCGCGCTGGTGGTCTTCACCGTCCTGGTGTTCCTTCATGTGATGACGGGATGCCTGCGCGGCGGTCGCCTCCGCCACTTCACCTGGCCGATCGGCAATGCCATCTGGCTCTGGAGGCAGTTGCGTGCCGGCGGCCTCTACGGGCGATCGCGGGACGGGTTCTGGGCGTATCTCACCCGGTTCCGCTTCGGGAGGTTTTTCCGGCTCGGTTATCAGTGCTTCCTGGGGACCCTGGTTTGGCTGAGCCTGCCCTGCTTCCTGATCATGGCGGGGGGCCGATTTCCCTTGCTGGGCATCATCGGGGCGATCCTCCTGGCGATCGTCGTACCCTTCCTGCCCTTCCTCCAGATCCACTACGCATTGGCGGGCCGATTCCGGGCGATGTTCGACCGCAAGGTGGTCCGGGAGCAATTCCTGCACGCGCCCTGGGCCTTCGCCTTCGCACTCTTCGCACTGATCATTGCATCGATCCCGCTGCATCTCTTGAAGATCGAGATGATCCCCCGAGAGGCGGCCTGGCTGCCGAGCCTGGTGTTCGTCGCGTTCCTCGCCCCGGCCCGGATCCTCACCGGCTGGGCGTACTCGCGTGCCCTGCGCCGCGGACAGCCTCGCCACTGGTTCTTCCGTCTGGTCGGCCGGATCGCCATCGTCCCGGCCGCGTTGCTCTACGTGCTGATCGTCTTCCTGGCGCAATACACCTCGTGGAATGGTTCGGTCAGCCTCTACGAGCAGCACGCCTTCCTCGTGCCCGTGCCCTTCTTGAATCTGTGATCGCGAAGCGGGAAGGTTCCCCCGCGACGTGGCCGGGGAACCCCTCGTCTGCCGGGATCAATCCCGCTCCGGCGGCAGGTTGCCATAGCTCCAGGGCTTGCCGTTGAACCTACCGATGAGGGCTGGGGCCGGCACACTCCCTGGCGTGAAGAGTCGGGAGAGATCGACCAGGCCATCGGCGATGGTCCGTCCGGCCTTCGGTTCGAGGTTGCTGTAGCTGGTCAACCGCGTCTCGTAACCGCCACCGAGCGGGCCGGGCGTGAGGGCCTCCTCGGTCGGGACATAGCCGATGCAGTCGTTGGCCATCGAGACCGGGAAGGTGAACGGGAACTTGCTGCCCGCCTTGATATCGAGGCCGAACTGGCAGAAGTACTCCGCCGGGCAGGAGAGATAGATCGCCGGGCCGACCTGGATGGCCTGGATCTCGACGTCGGCGACCGGCTCCTTCGCGATCCGGGCTTCGAAGACGACCAGTTCCTTGGCGAAGGTCCAGTCGGTCGGATCGACGGTCTTCGGATCCTTCGCGACGAGTTCCTTCGCCTTGGCGAGCCGCTCGGCCCTCGGCTTGCGGCGGGCGATCTTGAGGATCTTCGACTTCGCATTCAAGGGCGAGGCCGTCCCGGCGGATTGTTCCAGTGCGAGAAGGGTCTTGAGGGCTTCGGCCCCGACCAAACCGCCGACCTTCCGCGCGGAGATCTCGCCGGATTGCTTGATCTGATAGGGGCTGCGGTTGTCGACCTGGGTCACATCCCCGGCCGCGCCCGGCAGGAAGACGACGACCGCCTTGTCGCCCATCAATCCCCGGACGGTCTTCTCGATGTAATGGATGTAATCGCCCGAGATCCCGCCGGGGCTGGTGGTGGCGTGACAGGCGTAATTCACGATGCAGCCGAGGAATGCCCCGTCCTTCGCCGACCAGGCGCCGAGCACACCGACCTGGGGGTCGATCGGCCCGGCGGGCTCGACGATGTCCGGGTTCCCCTGACCGGGGTGAGTGTAAGTGATGCCGTTCTTCATCTTGAAGCGGCGGTTGAAGGCCACCGTCCCCTCGATCCCGAACCCGGCACCGCAGCGGGCCTCAACCTTCTTCGAATCCGCCTCGACGACCGCTTCGAGGATCCCGGCCTCGACCTTCTCCAGATACTTCGGATTCGCGACGACCGTCTTCTCCTCCACCAGCTCGCGGACGAGCGGGGAGGCGTCGCGGAATTCTTCGGCGAAGAGCATCCCGGTCGGTCCGCCGGAGTGGGTGTGAGACGCGCTGATCATCACGTGGTCGACGGGGATGCCGGTCCTGACGGTGATCTTGGCCCGGACGGAGTTCACGGTCTCCTTGCGGATGATGAGGGCATCGATGCCGACGATCGCGACTCGCTTGCCGGCGTCTTCGAAGACCGCCGCGCGGACCATGCAGGGGTCGTGGAAGGTGCGGTGGTAGGACTTGCCATAGCCCCCCGGCGCCTCCATCCCGATCTCGGGGGAGACGTTCCGCTCGGCGAATCCCGCCCGCGCGAGCCCGGCCGCCGCCGGGGCCGCCCCGGGGTTCATGCAAAGAAGGCAAAGCACGGCATGCAATACTAGCGAAGACTTGCTCATTGTTGAACTCGCTGATCGATCACTTCGGCTGCGACGGCCCGGGCCACGGTCGGAGGTTATCCGCGCGGCATGACGACGGCAACCGCCCATCGCCCGGCGATCAGCGTCGCATCGGGCCGGACTTCGACTGTTTTGAAAGGATCAGCGTGAGGAGACCCTGTGCCTTGTCGTGGCCGAGGCGGTGGGCTTCCCGGGCCGACGTCAAGGAAGCCTCGAAGTCTTCCCTGCGTGCCGCGCCGGAAGGCTGATCGGCCAGGGCGAACTGGGCGAGCGCGAGGTTGTAGTACAACGCCCCGCGCATCCGGGGGTCGGGCCAGTCCTTCGAGGCCTGGAAGTCGGCGATCGCCTCGGGGTAACGGTGTCGCCGGTACTGGATATTCCCCCGGTTGAAACGTGCGGGATGGAATCCGGGTTCGAGCGCGAGGACGCGGTGGTAGTCGAAGAGAGCGACCTCGAAGTAGCCGAGTTTCTCGGCCGCCAGCGCGCGGTGGAAATAGAAGGTGGCGACCTTCGGCGCCAGAACGATTGCCTCGCCCAGCGACGCGAGGGCCGTCTCGTGGTCGTGGCACTGGAGCGCGGCGAAGCCCTCGTAGAAGCTGGTCCAGGCATCGTCAGGCGCGAGTCGGACCGACTCGTGGAAGGCCCGGGAGGCGTCGGCGTACTTCTGATCGCGGAGGTAGGCCCGGCCCACTTGCGCGTAGTCCGCGGCGGTCGTCGGCGGGGACGGTTCGGTTCCGACCCAGTCGGGCCACGCCGCCTTCGGGAGGATCCGCCTCGCCTCGATCTGGAGCGATGTTCTCGTGCCAGTCGCGAGCCTCAGGGCATTGAGGGTCGAGACGGTCTCCATCGTCGTGGCACCGGATCCCCTCGGGCCCCGTCGGAGGTAGAGGTAGGTGATGACCACGTCGTAGAGATTGTCGATGATCGAGCGACACATGGCCTCATCGGCGCGAGCCAGCGCGCCCTCGGACCAGTTCGGCAACTCGACCGCCACCTTCGATGCCATCTTGAGGAACTCCCGGACCGACTCGGAGGCCGAGTCGTGGACAGCGGTCGTCTGCCGGGCGAACTGGGCCAGTCGCTGGAGCTGACGCGCGGCGATCGCATCGTCGAGCAACGTCTGCTCGAGTTCGTAGCGATCCAACCAGACCGGCCGGCCGATCGGATCGACCCGGTCCGCGAGGCTGGAAACCAGCGAAAGGTTGCGTTTGGCGTCCTCCAGCATCCCGGCATGCCGGAGCCGCTCGGCCATCTGGATCGTGTGGTTCGCCACCATGCTGGACCGGTCGGCCTGCTCCGAACGGACCCAGTAGGTGAACAGAAACCCCAGGCCGAGCAGGAAGAGGGTGATGGTGACGAGCAACGGCGCGAGCAGCTTCGGGAGGAGCCGGGCCCGCCTATTCCGGAACTGATGGATGGCCTCGACCAGGCCCCGGGGGCGTCCGACGACCGGAGGCTCGTTGCGGAATACTCGCTTGAGGTCGTCCGCGAGGGCCTCGGCCGTCTGGTAGCGTTCCCTGGGGTCGAAGGCCAGGCAGCGGGCGATGATCGCCGCGAGCCCGGCACTCATCTGCCGATTCAGCCGATCGACGCGGGGATTCGCGAGTTCCTCGGCGTTCAGGGGGCGGCCGGCGAGGATCTCGCTAAGGACGAGCCCGAGCGAGTAGACATCGGACCGGCGGTCCACCTCGACATCGATCGGATCGTCGGAACGGATGCAATCGAGGGCGCGCTGCTGCTCCGGGGACATGTAGCCCCGCGTCCCGCCCAGGCGAGGGACGGGAGCACCGGCCCGTATCGGCGGCTGGGCGAGGTGGAAGTCGAGGAGCATCGGCTCGCCGTCGGCCGCGATCAGGACGTTCGATGGCTTCACATCGAGGTGGATGAGGCCACGCTCGTGGGCGTAATGGAGCGCCTCGGCGAGGAACGACGTGATCAGGCAGACGCCCTTCTCGTAGGTGATCCGATCCCGGTTCTTGCGGAGCGGGGCTACGACCCCCTGGTGGGCGTCGTGACGCGGACGGACGCGATCGAGCGCGTCGATCACGTCGCCCCAGGATCGTTTTTCGATGGGGATCGGTTGCAGGAGGGTCAGGATCCGGGCGAGGTCCGACCCGCCCAGGAAGGGCATGCAGAGCGCCCGGAGGCCGAGTTCCGAGAAGTTGTGCTCCGAGAACAGGGGCACGATGAAGGAGTGCTGGAGCCGCGCGAGCGAGAGGTGCTCGTCGTGCTCAAGGGGCATGACCTTGAGCACGACGAGGCGATCGGCCAGGTTCGGCTGGTCGGCCAGGTACGTCCGACCGGTCGCCCCCTCCCCGAGCACCGAGTGGAGGCTGAAATCGCCCAGCCGTTCGCCAGGGTCGGGCAAGCGGATCGGGGTGGCGGGCTGGAGCAAGCGGTCGCAACCCAGCAGGATCGCCAGTTGCTGGCGGTAGCGGGGAAACTGGCCGAGGACCTCGTCGGTGCGGATCTCGATGCCCGCGTCGCGGCGGATCGAGATGTCCTCGTAGATCAGGCGGATCGCCGAGCGGTCGTCGATCGCCGGGAATCGCCCGAGGACCGAGCCCAGCGGGGGGCGGTCGCCCCGATTCCAGCGATCGACCATCTCGTCGATGCACGCGATGAGCCATTCCGGCTCATCATCGAACGCGTCGAGGCTCGCTCGATCCGAGGAGAATGGACCGTCCATATCGGTGTCGGGCCGAGGGTCGACCATAGGCCGCCTCAGAGTTCGTTGTCGTCCGACCTGACGTCAAACCGACCCGGCTGGGTCGCGATCAGCTTTTCCTTGACCCGGCTGATGACGCGCCGGACGCTACCCTCGTGCATCTGCTTCCGAGACGCGATCTCCCCGATGGGCACACCGTCTCGCTTGAGGACGAGGATGTCGCGGTGCTCGGGCGGGCAGATGGCGAGCAGCTTCTCCCAGAGCTCATCCTTGGAGGCGATCTCGCTGGGACGGGGCTGGGATCCGATGGGAAAATCCGGCGATTCGGACTCCATCAGCGGGACTTCGAGTTCCAGCGCCCGGCGGTAGTGGCGCCGGCGGTCGATGAGGCGATTGCGGGCAAGCGTCTTGAGGAAGGCCCGCAACTGGGCCGGGTCATTGAACTTCCAACCCGAGCGGTTGAGCCCGGCGATCAGATCGGCCCAGACCGCCTGGACGATGTCCATGGTGTCGAGCTTGGCGCGGAGAGGCCCGGAAAGCTGGCGACGGACCGCCATCCGCAGGAACGGCTCATACGTCCGGAACACATCCTCGGCCGCGGCGAGGTCGCCGGTGTTGAGGCGATCGATCAACTTCGCGAGTTGATCCTCCTCGTCGATCATGAGAACCTCGGCGACAGCCGTCCTGACCACTCCCGGAGCAACTCGCCGTCGATCCAGGATTCGTCCGCGGGTTCGAGGGACTGCTCATCCTCGTTCACCCAGCGTTTGACGATCCGGCGACCCGTCTCGAACGCGGTCAGCCCGCCGAGCACGGCCGCGACGGCGAGCACCGACTGATCGCGGATGGTCTCCTCGACGTTCAGCCCGGTCAGGCTCTCGAACTGGTCGAACGGGGCCGTAGCGAGGAGTCCCGACAGCAGCGAGAGGCCGGCGTCCTCGGGCAACTCCGTCACCGCCGGGGCCGGGACGTCCGCCACGGGCAGCGTCGCCGGCGTCAGGTCCGATTCGGCGGGGGCTGCGACGGATTCCGGCGCCGGATCCTGTCCGGTACTTCCAGCCCTCACGACCACCGGCGACGCGTCGGAATCCTTGAGACTCGGGGCCGGCGGGGTCGTCGTCATTTCCGTCCGACGCGCGGCGGACACGGGGGGAGGCAGCAGATAGTTCGAAGCCGGCCCGATCCGGTATGAGGAGAGCTGCGAGAACGGTGCGCTCGCATCCCCGCCGCCCGATCCGGTCGTCGGAGCGAAGCCGCCGAGCGAGACTGAGATCGGCTCGATCGGTTCGACGGTGATGCTGGGGAAGAAGATCGGCACCATGCCCGAACGACCCGACGACTCGAAATCGCGGCGAGGGCCCTCGTCCCCCGGCTCACCGGGTACGGGGGCGAACGGCGAAAAGAGCTGCGTGCTCGCCTTCGGCGCGAGAGGCGCGGGATCATTCGTCGAGGGGTGGCTCGGTGAAGCCGTGTTGTTCCCGGACGCCAGTTTGCTCGCGGCCATGACCTGGCTCGACTGGCGGGACATGACCAGGGAAGAGAGTGCGACCAACCTCGGATCCTGCCCGCCATCGAACGACTTCAGGGATGCCCGCGACCCGCCGAACCACGGCGGCGCGACCGGGTGGGATGGCGAATCCAACCAATCCGGTCCGCCGAACGCACCGGTTGCATCGCCGCGAGGGGCGATCCCGGGCCACAACATCCCCCCGATGGGCATGTGGGGGGTACCGCCGGCATGATCAAACTTCGGGCCTGAGTCTCCGTCATCTCCGCGATCGGGCAAGGGAGAGAATTCGGGCGGGGCGTTCGGGGCAACGTCCATCTGCCGCTCGATGATGACGAGCGTCGTCAGCAGCGCCCGGACCTCAAGCGGGTCGGCTCCGGGTTTCATCACCCAGCGTCGGACCGAGCCTTTCCGCATCGAACACCCTCCGGGATCTGAGTCCGCAACAATTCGGAGTGAGCCGTCCCCGATCATAGCCGTGCTGTGCGTTCTTTGCCAATCAATGCCATCGACAGCACGCGCGGATGCCCTTGAGAGAATTCTACGTAAAATTCCCGACTCCGGCGACTGACATTCTCAGAACCCGACCAATCCCTCAGGTCGGGCCGCGATCTCGGCCTCGCCTGTGGCGGATTCGCTACTTAAGATGTTGGGGAACGTCTCGCCGATCGAACACCCAGCACCGACGCGACCCGCGACCGACGGAGGCCCCGACCGATGACGGAACCCCTGGACCGCCCCATCACCATCGGGCGATACCTCATCGACCGGCTCCGGGACCTCGGCCTGGAGCACATCTTCGGGATCCCCGGCGACTACATCCTGACGCTCTACAAGATGCTCGAAGAGAGCCCGATCCAGCTCGTCGGCATGACGCGCGAGGACAACGCCGGGTACGCCGCTGACGCCTATGCCCGAATCCACGGGCTCGGTTGCGTCTGCGTGACTTACTGCGTCGGCGGGCTGAGCACTTGCAACAGCATCGCCGGCGCCTACGCCGAGAAATCCCCCGTGGTGGTCCTCAGCGGGTCGCCTGGGATGCGCGAACGCGACAAGAATCCGCTGCTCCATCACAAGGTCAAGGAGTTCTCGACCCAGTTCGAGGTCTTCGAGAAGATCACCGTGGCCTCGGCGGTGCTGGATGACCCCCTGACGGCATTCGCCGAGATCGATCGGGTCCTCGGTGCCGCCGTCCGCTACAAGCGACCGGTCTACCTCGAACTGCCGCGAGACATGGTGACGGCGGAGCAGATCACCCCCCATCGCCGTCCCCAGGGGCCGCCCCCGAGCGACCCGGACGCGCTGCGGGAGGCGATCGAGGAGGCGGCGCAGCTACTGGAGTCCGCCCGTCGCCCGATGATCCTGGCGGACGTCGAGATCCATCGCTTCGGGCTCCAGGATCCGCTGCTGGAACTCGCGTCGCAGGCGGGGCTTCCGATCGCGACGACGATCCTCGGCAAGAGCGTCATCTCGGAACGCCATCCTCTGTTCGTCGGCGTCTACGAGGGCGCGATGGGTCGGCAGGAGGTCACCGAGTTCGTCGAGGAAAGCGACTGCCTCCTGATGCTCGGCTGCTTCATGACGGACATCAACCTGGGGATCTTCACGGCCAAACTCGACCCGTCGAAGTGCATCGACGCCACGAGCGAGGACCTGCGGATCCGACACCATCATTACCGGGACGTTCGGCTCGACGACTTCATCCGTGGACTGACCGAGCGGGGCCTGAAGCTGGCACCGCCCCTCGTCCCCGCCCGCTTGCAGGCGAGGCCAGGGCCCTGGAGCCCGGCCCCGGACACCCCGGTCACTTCCGCGAGGCTCTTCTCCCGCCTGAATTGCATGCTCGACGACGGGACGATCGTGATCGCCGACATCGGCGATTCGCTCTTCGGCTCGGCGGACCTGACGATGAGCCGTCGCACCGAGTTCGTCAGCCCGGCCTATTACACCTCGATGGGGTTCGCCATCCCTGCAGCGGTCGGCGCCGGCTTCGCCAGCTCGGGAACGAGAAGCCTCGTCATCGTCGGCGACGGCGCGTTCCAGATGACGGGCACTGAGCTGTCCACGATCGTCCGGCACAAGCTGAACCCGATCGTGATCGTGATGAACAACAAGGGGTACACGACCGAGAGGTTCCTGCTCGAAGGCCCGTTCAATGACATCCACAACTGGCAGTATCACCGGATGCCCGAACTGCTCGGCGGGGGGCTCGGGATCGAGGTCCGGACCGAGACGGAGCTGGATGAGGCGCTCCGGACGGCCCAGGCGAATACGTCGAGCTTCACCCTGCTGAATATCCACCTGGACCCGCTCGACCGGTCCCCCGCGCTCGAACGTCTCGCCGCCCGGCTGGCGAAGATGGTCTGAGTTCGAAACGCCGGAGGCCCGCGACGTGCGCGGGCCTCCGGGTCACTCGTGGTCATGGGGATCCGGATCAAGTCGTCGATGGCGACTTGTAGGATTCCTTCTGGCGGCTGCGGGGGACGACCGCCTGCTTGTGGGTGTAGGTCACGGTCTTGCCCGCGTGGTACTTGCCGCGGGTGAAGACGTGGGCGTCGAGGGTCAGCGTGCCGCGGGTCTTCTTGGTGAACTTGCCCGGGTTATTGTACTGGAGGATCCGCTTCTTGAACCCGCCCTGCGGCCGGAACTGGGCCATCGCCTGATTGACGGTGATGACCTTGTAGCCGGAGAGCGCCTCCAGGCTGCTGGCCTTCGGGACGAGGGCCTCGCCGAACGGCGGGATGAACTGCACGACCGGGACGGCACCCGGGGCAGCCACGGTCCCGACGCCGACAACCGTACCACCGCCGCCGCCGCCACCGCCAGAGATGCTGACCGGCGTCTGGCCGACGAAGAACCTGCCGCCGGTGGTCCGGCCGGTGACCGAGAAGGTCACGGTCGTGCCGCTGGTCAGGTTCAGCGGTGCGCGGGAGATCGTGAACCGGAGGTCGTTGATCCCGTCGTTGTTCAGGTCGCCGACGCTACCGAAGTTCGAAGGATTCGGGAAGGCCACGCCGTTGACCACGATGGTGGCCGGGTTGACGTCCGTCACCGGGGCGAAGGCAGGTGTCGTGCCGGCGGCCGGGATGCTGAAGACATAGATGTCCAGGGCATCCGGGCTGGTCGCGTTGATCGAGAACGGGGCCGTGGGGCTTCCGACGCCGATCGGCGGCTGGTAGACGTTGTTCGGGACGGTCAGCTGGAGCCGGGCGCCGAGGGCGGCGTAGCCGGTGCCGGCGAGGTTCCGGTTGTTCGCCGCGTAGCTCGGCGTGTAACCCGGAGCCCCGATCACCAGGTCGCCGAGCAGGTCGGCGTCGATGGTGTTGATCTGGGTCGGGTTGACGTTCAGGTGGCCCGACACCGAACCGCCGAGGAACGCCGGCGTGGAGGAGTCGGACACCGTCAGGCGGGAGCCGCCGACGGCCGGGTTGTTGTACGTGGTCGCGAGGGACTGGACGCCCAGCAGGTCCAGGTTGCCCGGGATCACGTAGGCCGCACCCGAGAGGCCGTTGAAGCCCGGCGCACCGATGGCGATCTCATTGACGCCGTCGCCGTTGGCGTCGTTCATCGGCGTGACGGAGTAGCCCGCGAGGTCGCCGGCGAACTCGCCCACGAAGTTCGTGAACGGGATGGAGAGCGACGGGCTCAGGCCGAGGCTGAAGACGCCGTTGATCCGGCCGTTGGTCGAGTTGGACGCCCGGCCGTAGACCAGGCTCGCATAACCGGGGCTGGTCGTGGATTGCGACGGGGCACCGATCAGGACGTCCTGGACGCCGTCGGCGTTGAAGTCGCCCGCGCTCGACACGGCGTAGCCCAGCCGGTTGCCGCTGGAGCCGTTGAAGATGACGCCCGGGATCGCATTGGTGTTGATCGTCGAGTCGGCACCGACGTTCGCGAGGTCGAACGTCTGGCCGAGGGTGGTTGAGGAGGTCCCGTAGATCAGGTACGCCCGGCCGCTGCCTCCGTTGCTCGCGCCCGGGGCACCGATGAGCAGATCCTGGATCGGGAGCGTGCCCGAGGTGTCGCTGTCGAAGTTGAACCCGCCGGCGAGGGCGCTGCCGGCTGCGTCGTTGCTGACGCCGGTGAAGGTCAGGCCGATGCCGTTGGTCACGCCGACGGTGGCGAGGTCCACGAAGGCGCCCGAGGCCAGGCCATTCAGGGCCGCGCCCGAGATCACGTACACGATGCCCGTCGTGGTCGTGCTCGAGTTGCTGCCCCCGGGGGCGCCGATCGCGATGTCACGGCTGGTCCGGGACTGCGACAGGAAGCTGCCCGCGCCGGCGACTGCGGCACCCGTCCGGCCGTTGACCAGGTTGGGATTCGCGAAGGTGACGACCTTCGTCGGCGTGCTCAGGCTGCCGCCGGAGGGTTCGAGGTCCACCGTGTTGTTCGCGGCGCCGCGGAGGGCCGAGCCGCCATAGACGACGTAGGCCCGGCCGCCGTTCGAGTCATTCGGCGCACCGATGATGAACGAGTTGACGCCCGAGCCGTTGATGTCGCCGAGGGAGGCCATCGAGGCACCGAGGCCCGAACCACCGTTGCCCGACGTGATGAAGGCGATGCCCTGGAAGGGGAAGCCCGTGTTGTCGGTGGCGGTCGTCTTGATGTTGATCTGGCTGGTGGCGCCGAGCGTCCCGAGGTCGCCGATCCGCTGGATTGATGTCAGCGAGTTGAAGTCGATGTTGCTCGCCGAGTTCACCGAGCGGGAACCGAAGACGAGGTAGACCACCGACGAGGCACCGCCGATGGTGGCGCCGTTGCCATTAATGCTGCTCACGCCGGGGGCGGCGATGAGGAAGTCGTCGTAGGTGTCGCCGTCCACGTCGCCGACGTCGACGACGTTGTAACCGGCTCCGGTGATCGGAAGGTTGGCGCCCGGGACGGGGATGGTCCCGGTGGTGCCCCCCTTGCCGATCTCCTGGACGCCCAGATTGCTCGTGTCGACACTGGCGAGGTCGAGCGTTGCGAGGAGTTGACGATCCTCGAGGCCATCGAGCTGGGGGCGGAACCCCTTGCCGCGGCGTGAAGGCTTGGGCGCGTGAGGCCCTCGATTCCGGAACACCATCGGAGAATCCCTCCTCACCCTGGCCGTACCCGACCGTCGCGGAAGCGTCCCGGCACACCGGGTCGTCGCGGACGGAGCCAAGCCCGGGGCAATGACCCAGGCCCCCTCGGCGCGAGCGACTCCGCCGCTGACCCCGCGGGCCCTTTCGATCCTATGCCCTCTCATTTCGGCCCCGAAGCGGGGTTGACTCAAACCAAACCGTGGGAACGCCGCACGAGTCTGAACCGGGGCACGCCTCAAGACCCGGCGGATCGTCGCCTCCGTGCAAATCGGTTCAATCCTCGGAACCGGGCGAACCGATACGAAAAGACGACACGCTGCGCCGACCCTTCCCTCTAACCGCCCACTCGGCCCCCATCACGGGCAAGGAGGGCGGGGGGTCGGAGGCCCTCGATCAACATGGCCCGCACGAGCGTCGCCGAAACCCAAGCGGGGGTGTGCCCCGCCCGCCACACCCGGCCCCTGTCCTGGGTGTCGGTCTCGCTCTCGACCCTAGACGTCCCTGGGGAGTCCCCGATGGAATCGCGTTACGGAACCACGCCCGCCCGCCACGCTCGGAAGGCCCGGCTCGCCGCCGCCCTCGGGCTGGTGCTCCTCGGTCAGGCCGGCTGCGGCCGCGAGTTCTTCCGGGAATGGGCCAATCAGGACGTCTCCGAGGCGGTCTTCGAAAAGAGCCGCGACCCCAGGTGGCGGCTCGACCTGTTCTCGGTCGAGCCCCCGGCCATGGCGCGATTCGCCCAGCCCTTCGACCGCGACCGGCCGCCCGCGCCGCCGGATGACTACGCCACCGAGGCACTCTCCCCCGTGCCCCAGTGGCCCGACCACCGCAATCTCGTCCCCACCGAAGGCGCCGGCTACCTCACGATGCTGGAGCAGTGGAAGCGGGACCGCCCCGCCGAGCCGAGCACAGCCTCGACGGCGCCGATCCCGGTCCCGATCCCTCGGGAATTGCCTCCCGCGCCCCCGGGGGGCGGGTCGCCTTTCCAGCGCCCGAATGCCCCCGCCGACGGGACTCCGGGCCGGACGCCCGCGACCGGCAACCCCGATCTGCCGCCCCCTCCGCCGATCCCGAACCCGAACCTCTCACCCAGCGGGCTCGGTGCGAATTCGAGGACGAACCCGTCGGGGATGTCGCCTCTTCCAGTATCCGCCTCGAAGACCGCTTCGACCTCAAACCCCACGAACCCGACGGCCGCTGGTGCAAGCTCCCGGCCGGCGGCCAGCCCGCCGACCGCAATGCCCCGCGATAGCGGTGTCCAGCGCACCGGGTTCCAGGATCCGACGCAAGTGCCCTCCACAACGCCTCCTACAGCGAATCCGCCGCGACCGGGCCAGGCCCCGGTTGTCAGTCCGGATGCGCCGCAAGGGCGTCCCGCGGACAACTTGCCGACCCCCTCGACCCCGCTCGATCCCAACCCCCGCGACTACAACCTCGCCCAGCCCCCTACCGCGCCGGGGTCGGTGCCGGGTCAGAAGGTCGTCGGCGAACTCGAAGGGCTCCTCATCAAGGAGTACGTGCCTCTGAACGAGGCCGAGGCCGCCGGACTCCCCAGGGACACCAAGCCGTATGTCCTGACGATGGAGCAGGCCTACACCCTGGGCCTCATCAATAACCGGGCGTACCAGTCCCGCCTGGAGTCGGTCTACCTGACCGCCCTGAGCGTGACCTTGCAGCGATTCAACTTCGAACCCCAGTTCATCGCCGGACTCTCGCCGATTACCGGACCGGCCGGTCGTAGCCCGCTCCGCAACCCGGCGAACAATTTCACCTATCAGACCCGGGAAGTCGGCTCGCAGATCTCTGCTTTGAACCTCGGCGCCGTCGCGGGCGTCGGCAAACTGTTCTCGAACGGTGCGAGCATCCTCGCCAGCTTCGCCAGCCAGGTGACCTTCAACTTCGTCGGCAGGACCCCCCGTCAGCCGCTGGTCCAGTCGTTCATCCCGATCCAGATGGTCATCCCGTTCCTCAGGGGCGGAGGCCGCGCCGTGACCCTGGAGGCCCTCACCCAGGCCGAGCGTACGCTGCTCTACGAACTCCGCAACTTCGCGAAGTTCCGGCAGGAGTATCTGGGTTACATCACGGTCGGATCGCAATTCACGGCGGCGGCCATCAACGGCGGCGGCGGCGGCAACGACCCGGCCGTCGGCTTCTTGCCCCTGCTCCAGGACATCATCCAGGTCGAGATCGACCAGCGTAACATCGCGGTCTACGAGAAGTTCGTGGCGGTGTTCCAGGAACTCGTCGCCGGCGAAGGTTCGGGCCTGACCCAACTTCAGGTGGACCAGCTCGACCAGCAGCTCCAGCAGGCCCGCCTGAGCCTGGTCACCGACACCCTCCAGTACCGCCAGGACCTCGACAGCTACAAGATCTCGATGGGCCTACCCCCGGACGTCCCGCTCGTCCCGAATCGCCGTTTGACCATGCGGTTCCAGCAGGTATACGATAAATTCGACAAGTGGTCGCTCGACAAGAATCGTCAGCTTGAGCAACTCCCGGGCTTTGCGGCCCAACTCCCTGGCCTGGAAGACGTTGTGATCGACGGGCGGTCCGTGATCGGCCCGATCCGCGAAGTCGATACGACCGATCCAGCCACCCGCAAACCGGTCAATGACGACTATCTGGAAGATTTGCTGCTTGCGGGGGAGAGGGTGGCTCTGGAAAATCGTCTGGACCTGATGAATGCGCGGGCACAATTGTACGACACCTGGCGGCAGATCCGCTTCACGGCCAACGGCCTTAAGGGTGTCTTCAACGTGACCGCGTCCAACCAGTTCATCACCCCGCCCACGACGACCAACCCGTTCGGCTTCCTCGATCAGGCCAAGAACTTCCAGCTCAACTTCAACGCGGAACTCCCCCTGATCCGCGTCGTCGAGCGTAATCAGTTCGCCACCGCCCTGATCAATTACGAGCGGCAGCGTCGCATCCTGCAGCAGGCCGAGGACAACATCAAGTTCTCGATTCGCAACGATATCCGCGGTCTCCAGGCCCAGTTCCGGACCTACGAGATCAACCGCCGGAACTTCGTGCTGGTCGTCCGCCAGAAGGACCAGACCTTCGAGATCCTGGTCGGCCCGGCGGCCAGCGGCGGCGGCGGCGGCGGCGGCCAGGGTGCGGCCCAGACCCAGAACCTCATCCAGGCCCAGAACAACGTCGCCCGACTCCAGAATACGCTGGTCCAGACCTGGGTCTTTTACCAGCAGGCCCGCTTCAACCTCTATCGCGACCTCGGGATTTTGCCCTTCGACGAATGGGAGGCCTTCAATGAACTTTTCCCTTCAGACTCCTACGACGCCTCCCCAGGCGCCCGCGACGCCGGCGTCGGAGCTGCCGGATCTCCAGAAGCCGTCGCCCCCGCGCAGCCGTAAGGGGCCGAGGATCCTGCCGCTCCTCTTCATCATGATCATCGTGGGCGGCGGCATCGCCGCCTACGTGGGGGTGCCCGGGATCTCCAAGCCCCTCACCGGGTTCCTGGGCGCCGCCCCGATCGAGATGATCACCTTCGAGGTCCGACCCGGACCGCTCCGGGTCATCATCAAGGAGAAGGGCAGCCTCGAAAGCTCCAATAACGAGGACGTCTACTGCAAGGTCGAAGGCTCGACCACGATCATCAAGATCCTGCCCGAAGGGACGAAGGTCAAGAAGGGCGAGGTGGTCTGCGAGCTCGACTCCGCCACGCTCAAGGACAGCCTGAACAACCAGCAGATCACCACCAAGCAGGCCGAGGCCAGTTTCACCCAGGCCAAGCTGACCCGCGAGGTGGCCGAGGTCGCCGTCAAGGAGTACACCGAGGGCACCTTCAAGCAGGAACTCGAGACCATCCTCGGCGAGATCGCCCTGGCCGAATCCGACAAGGAGCGCGCCGCCGACCGCCTCGAATGGTCCGAGCGGATGTTCAAGAAGGGCTACGTCTCGCTGTCCCAGGTGACCGCCGACAAGCTCGCGCTCCAGAAGGCCAACTTCTCCTACGAGCAGTCCCAGACCAAGAAGACGGTGCTGAACGAGTTCACCAAGGGGAAGACCACCAAGGAGCTGCTGTCGGACGTCGAGAAGGCGAAGTCGGACGAGTACGCCAAGAAGTCGACCTACGAGCTGGAGAAGACCAAGGAAGCCAAGCTCGAACGGCAGATCGTCAACTGCGTGCTCACCGCCCCCAACGACGGCCTCATCGTCTATGCCAACGACCCCAATCGGTTCGGCGGCAGCAACGCCCCCCAGATCGAGGAAGGCGCGACCGTCCGCGAGCGGCAGAAGATCTTCAGCCTCCCCGACATCAACAAGATGCGGGTGAACACCAAGGTCCACGAGTCGATGGTCGACCGGATCTCCCGCGACCTCCCCGCGCAGGTTCGCGTGGACGCCGTCCCGGGGCAGGCCTTCGACGGCAAGGTGGCGTCCGTCGCCCCCCTTCCCGACCCCAATAGCTTCTTCTCGTCGGACATCAAGGTCTACACGACCCAGGTCTCGATCGAGGGGACCAACCCGGCCCTCCGCCCGGGCATGACCGCCCAGGTCGAGATCCTCGTTACCGAGCTGCCGAACGTCGCTTACATCCCGGTCCAGTCGGTCATCCAGATCGCCGGCAAGGATTACGCCTACGTCCGCTCGGGCGACGGCTTCCAGCGCCGGGAGGTCACCCTCGGCATCGCCAATGATCAACACGTCGAGGTCAAGAAGGGCATCGCTGGCGGCGACAAGATCGCCATGGCCCCGATGAACCTGATGACCGAGGACGAGAAGCAGAAGGCATTCGGCGGCCCGCAGGGCGCGACTAAGAAGGACTGGGGCTCCGCCGATGGCAAGGCCGCCGGCAAGGGCGAAGGCGGCGAAGCCGCGAAGGGTGCCGATGGCAAGGCCGCCGGCAAGGGTGCCGATGGCAAGGCCGCCGGCAAGGGTGCCGATGGCAAGGCCGCCGCTGGCAAGGGTGCGGCCGGCAAGGGCGCAGCGGGCAAGGGTGCCCGGGGCGGCGGGGCCGGCATGGACCCGGCGATCCGCGAGAAGATGCAGGCGCTCAGCCAGGAAGACCGTCGCGCGATGTTCACCGGCACCGATGAAGAGCGCGACGCCATCATGAAGAAGGCCGGCTTCACCGACGCTCAGATCGAGCAGATGAAGCAGATGCGGGCCAACTTCGGCGGCGGTGGTGGTGGCGGTCGCGGGCCCGGCGGTGGTGGCGGCGGCTTCGGCGGCGGGCCGGGCGGCCCCGGCGGAGGCGGTGGTTTCGGAGGTGGACCCGGAGGCGGTGGCCGCGGTCCCGGCGGCCCCGGCGGAGGCGGCCCCCAGTGAATTTCAACGACAAACGCAAGCCCATCGTCAGCATCAAGAACCTGACGAAGGTCTACAAGATGGGACACGGACCCTCCGGCGGCCTCTTCGGCCGCCGGAACGGCCCGGACATGACCATCACCGTCCGGGCGCTCAACGGCGTCTCGGTCGACTTCTACCCCGGCGAGTACGTCGCCATCATGGGACAGTCGGGCTCGGGCAAGAGCACCATGCTCAACCTGCTCGGGTGCCTCGACCGCCCCAGCGGCGGCCAGTACTTCCTCGGGGACCGCGACGTCGCCCAGCTCGACGACGACGAACTCTCGGAAGTCCGGAGCCGCTACATCGGCTTCATCTTCCAGTCCTACAACCTGATCCAGCAGTACACGGTGGTCGAGAACATCCAGATCCCGCTGACGTATCAAGGGAACGGGGAAATCTCGCCCGAGATGATGCAGCGGACCATGGAACTCGCGAAGCTCGTCGGCCTGGATCAGCGGCTCGACCACCGGCCGACCCAGCTCTCCGGCGGACAGCAGCAGCGCGTGGCCATCGCGCGGTCGCTCGTCAACGATCCGTACATCATCCTGGCGGACGAGGCCACCGGTAACCTCGACACCAAGACGAGCCACGAGATCATGGAGATGCTCGGCAAGCTCAACGACGCGGGCAAGACCATCATCATGGTCACCCACGAAGAAGACATCGCCGAGCACGCCAAGCGGATCATCCGCATGCGAGACGGCAAGATCTTCTCCGACGGGCCCAGCCAGCGGATGCTCGCCGCCCAGCCCCCGGCCGTCGAGGCCGATGCCGGGGCCGGATTGGCTTCGTTCGACTCCCCGATCGCACTCTGATCCCGATCCACCTGGGGGGCAATGTCCTCCCCAGGTGGGGCGTCCCGCCTCCCACCCCTCTCTCCCTCTGGTCTCCGCCCTGGAGTTTCACGGATATGCGTCGCATCTGGAGAAGCCTGAAGCTTGGGATGAAGAGCTTGCTCCTGCACAAGCTCCGATCCGGCCTGACGGTCCTCGGCATCGTCTTCGGCGTCGCGGCCGTCATCGCGATGCTCGCGGTCGCCGAGGGGTCGAGCCGCGAGGCCCAGAAGCGTTACGCCGCGCTGGGCGCGACGAACATCATCTACCGCTCCATCAAGCCGACCGACGAGACCCAGGCGACCGGCGGGCGGCCGTCGCGTATCCTCAACTTCGGCCTCAAGTACGCGGACTACGAGAGCCTCCTCGACGTCCCCACGATCAAGAAGGCCCTGCCGATCCGCGAGATCCGCAAGCAGATCCGCCACCTCGAGAAGTTCCTCGACGGACGCGTCGTCGGCACCACCCACGACTACGACGAGTTCAATCGCCTGGAGATGGAACGCGGCCGGTTCCTCACCCCCTCCGACAACGAGCGGTACGAGAACTTCGCCGTGCTCGCCTCCGAGACCGCCAAGACCCTGTTCCCCTACCAGGATCCGATCGGAGCGTCGGTGAAGCTCGGCTCCGACTACTACACCGTCGTGGGCGTCACCAGGGAGCGGGCCGCCAGCGCCGGCATCGGCGGCAGCCTCGCGGCCCAGGACTTCAACAAGGACGTCTACATCCCGATCAACACCTGTCGCCTCCGCTTCGGCGAACGCGTCATCGACACCCGCTCCGGCTCGTTCTCGGTCGAGGAGACCCAGCTCTCCCAGATCACCCTCCAGGTCGAGGACATCTCCAAGGTCCGGGCCACCGCCCCGATCATCGAGGCCATCGTCAAGCCGAAGCACCCGAAGAAGGACGTCGACATGATCGTCCCGTACGAACTGCTGCTCGAAGCCCAGCGTACCGCCCGGCAGTTCAGCATCATCCTCGGGACCATCGCCTCCATCTCCCTCATCGTCGGCGGCATCGGCATCATGAACATCATGCTGGCGACCGTCACCGAGCGCACCCGCGAGATCGGCATCCGCCGGGCCCTCGGTGCCAAGCGCTGGGACATCACCCAGCAGTTCCTCATCGAGACGGTCGTGCTCTCGGGGATCGGCGGGATCCTCGGGGTGATGATCGGAATCGGCGTGCCGTTCCTGCTCCAGTACTTCCTGCCCGACCAGCGCCCGGTGATCACGCCGGAGTCGGTCATCATCTCGTTCAGCATCTCGGTCGGGATCGGGATCCTCTTCGGGATCTACCCCGCCCGACGCGCCGCCCAGATGGACCCGATCGACGCCCTCCGACACGAATAAGCGGCCGGGCTCGATGACGATCGCAAATCTCGGAAGGCCCCGTTGCCAGGCGACGGGGCCTTCCGTTATTGTTTGAGATTCTCACGCGGGCGTCCTCAATGGGCATGCCAGGTTCATGCCACGACCCGCGGGAGCGGTCGATGTGTCGACCGATCGCCGCCCACGCGGCGACAATCCCGGCCTGGTGCCGGGCCCAGCCAGTCCCCTAGCCGACCGAAGGTTCAATGGCCGACAAAGACAAAGCGAAGAAGGTCAAGACCCTCACCGCCATCAAGCGTCTCAAGCAGTCCGAGAAGCGCCGGCTCCACAACCGGATCACCAAGAAGCTGATCAAGACGTACACCAAGCGGATGATGGCCGCCATCGTCGCCAAGGAGTTCGAGAAGGCCGAGGCCGACTTCCGGCTGACCGTCGGCAAGATCGACAAGGCCGGCGTCCGCCGCGTCTACCACCCGAACACCGCGGCCCGTCGCAAGAGCAAGCTCACCCGCGACTACCAGGCCGCCGTCGCCAAGGCCAAGTCGGCCTGACGCCCTCCCGGGGCTCCCACTCATGGACGGCCAGTACGAGGGATTGAAGTCGCTCCTGGCCGTCCTCAAGTCTTCCGGCTCGGCACCCTCGGGACGGCCGAGCCCGGATGACGAACCCTTCCTCGCCCTGATCCGCGCGGGCCTGGAACAATCCATCTCCCCTCAAGTCGCCGACAAGGCCATCGCCCTGCTGCGCGACGAGGGCCTGCTCGAACCCGGCGAACTCGCCGGCATCCGCCCGCGCGACCTCGACACGCTCTTCCGGACCCACCGCCTCGCGATCTCCCCGAAGACCGTCGGCCCGCTCCTGAAACTCTCCGAATGGTTCGCCGCCTCCTGCCCGGACGGCGACCCGGTCGACCACTCCACCGACGACCTCCGAGCCGAGTGGCGTCGCATCAAGGGCCTGGGCCGCTCAACCGTCGATGCCCTGCTCCTCGCCCTGGGCCGACCCACCTACCCCATCGACCGCCCCTCCTACCGCATCTTCGCCCGCCACGGCTGGATCGACCCCAGCATGGACGAGGACGAAGCCCGCTCCACCTTCGAATCTCTCGCCCCGGGCGCCGCCCCCGAACTCGCCTGGCTCTCCGGCCAACTCCAGCAAGTCGCCGCCACCCACTGCAAGGTCGCCCGCCCCCACTGCGAATGTTGCCCCCTCCGCCCCCTCCTCCCCGCCAGCGGCCCGATCGAAGAGTAGCGTAGACGAAGCTTCGAAACGACAAGAGCCGCGACCAGGTCGCGGCTCATCGTCGTTCCATCTCAAGCTATCTCGGAAGCGGAGGAGGTGGGATTCGAACCCACGGTAGGCTTGCACCTACACCGGTTTTCGAGACCGGCCCTTTCAACCACTCAGGCACCCCTCCGGGGGTGGGCTCGGCTCAGTCGCTCGGGTTTCGAGGGCCCTGGCGGCGGGTCTCGAAGAAGCGTTTGAGGACGAGGCCGCATTCGTCTGCGAGGAGGTTCGGGGTGATCGCCACTCGGTGAGGCAACCGGGGGTCGTCGGCCAGACGGTAAAGGCTCCGGCAGGCGCCCGCTTTGGGGTCGGCGGCACCGTAGACGAGTCGCGAGATCCGGCCCTGGAGGATCGCCCCGGCGCACATCGGGCAGGGTTCGAGGGTCACGTAGAGCGTGCAGCCCTCAAGCCGCCAGGAACGAAGTGCCCGACCGGCTTCGGTCAGGACAAGTCGCTCAGCGTGCGCGGTGGGATCATTCAGGTGCTCCCGAAGGTTATAGCCCCGGGCCACGACCTGACGGTCGCGGACCACGATGGCCCCCACAGGAACCTCATCCTGCATCGCGGCTCGATGGGCAAGCTCAAGAGCCTGTCGCATCATGGCGATGTCGAACGAGTGCGGGTCCAATTCCGAGAAGTCGGGGGACGTCATGAACGTTCACGACCGCACAGAATCGGGCCGAGCCTCGAATCCCGAACGAGCTAGAACATAGCGTCCGGATTGTCGTTTGGCAAGGGGTTGGCCCCCTCAAGTCAGGGCGTCGAACCGCTCGCGGAGCCGCTGGCCCAGCTCGGGCCGGACCATCTTCAGGTACGAGATCATCCCCAGCAGCCACTGGCGGATCGGCGGCCGGCCCGGCCGGGACTGGGCGTCGAGCCCCTGCTTGCCCGCCTGGTGCAGGACGGCGCGGAGGCGTCGTCGCTCGGCGCGGGGGAGATTCGGGCGGTCGTTCACGACGAGCCCGGTCACGACCTGGGCCGTCGAACGCCGCAGGACCCGGCTCTTGGACTCGTTGACCGTGAAGCCTTCCGCCTCCGAGATGTTCCGGACGCGGGCCATCAGGTAGCCGACGCGGTCGCGGAATTCGGTGCCGCCGGAGAAGGTGAGGTCGTCGGCGTATCGGGTATAGGTCAGCCCCATCTTCGCCGCGAGGCCGGACAGCCGCCGGTCGAGCCTGAGGGCAATCAAGTTCGAGAGGGCCGGGCTGGTGCAAGCCCCCTGGGGTAAGGCGCGGGGGCCGTTCGCGACCTGGTAAGTGCTGCCGGTATAGACGACCTGGGTCCGGGGGCTCTCGGTGCAAATCAGGGCCAGGATTGTGGCGACCGCCCCGGAATAGCCAGCTCGCTCGAAGAGCGAGCGGACCCGCGGGAAGTGGATGCTCGGGAAGAAGTCCTTCAGATCCAGATTCACCACGACGTCTTTCCCGGCGTGCGGCGTCGCATTGCTGAGGGTCGAGCGTCCGGCGACGAAGCCGTGAGCGGCGTCGTGGACTTCGAGCTTCGTCAGGATCTCGCGGAACACCCAGCGCTGGACGGCGGCCAGTTCGCGGTGCGGGGAGTGGAGGACCCGCGTCCCCCCGCTCTTCTTCTTCACCTCGAACCGGAAGTAGTGGACGCGGGTCGCGGCGTCATTGTGGAAGGTCAGCCAGCGGAGGCGAGGGATCGACACGCCCAGTGCGGCCGCCACGTCGGCGGGCGTGCTGAGCTGGGGCAGGCCCTTCGCGGCCAGTTGATCGAGCTGGCTCTCGCTGTGGGCAAGGCGTGCGGAGACCCCCTGCCCCAGGAAGACGATGTCGGTCGCCTTCCGATTCTCGATCGCGGTCTGTCGGGCCTCGCGGCGGGCGGCGGACTCGGACTTCTTCTGGGCCTTGATGGCGTCCCTGGCGGCCTTGTCGGCGTCGACCGCAGACTGAACCGTCTGCGCGACGCGGTGGTAAATCGTGACGTCCGACGGGTTCAGCCGCTCCATCTCGGCGGAGACGGCATGGATCTCGGCGAGTTGCTCGGCCGAGAGGATGCCGTTGGCGATCATCGATCGGTCGATGAGTTGGGTCCGCTCGTCGTCGGCGAGCGGGATCCGGTCACGGCGGCCAAACCACGGATTGCGCGTGAGGTTCCGGCCTTTCACGGCGTCGCGGAGTTCGTCGTTCGAGATCGGCAGGAAGTCGGACGCGGCGGGCTCGACCTGCTTCGGATCCTTGCCCGGGATCGGCTTCTGCTGGGCGAACGCGGCCGCGTCGAGTTCGGCATCGATGAGCGACGGCGGCTCGGCGGCCGGGGGGAGGGGCGAGGTTTGTCGCGGCGTCGGCCGAGCGAGGGCGGGGGCCACGCGGCGTGCGACCGGGGCGGGGACGTCGCCGAAGAGAAACGCCTTCAGACGCTGCCAGAACGACATCGCGCGATCCGTCGGGGTGGCCGATCGAGGAGGCGCGGGGGCGCCGGCGTCAATGACGGGAGAAACGAGGGAGGGGCCGGCCCGACTTCGAAGCGGCGACCAAGGTCGTTCACCGAGGCCCGTCGCGATGGCTACGGGTCGGAAACGTCTGTTGCCTCAGTCCGACCCGTAGCCATCGCGACGGGCCAAAAGAACAACGGCCTTGGGGACGCGAACGTGGGCGTGGTCAACCGCGGCGGAACGCCGCAGAAAAGGTCTCGGGCCGGCCCCTCCGTTCGTGAATGGCTACTATCGAGTTCGGAGGCGCGGGAGTCAACCGGGAGGTCCGGAAACGCCGGACGGCCGGCGTCCCTTCCTGGGTCGCCGGCCGTCCGGTTGATCTGAGGTCGTTCCCCGGTCGTCGGCTCAGAGGCCGTTGCCGAAGCGCTCGGTCGACTCGCCGCGCTCGGCCAGGTTCTCCTGGGGCTCGCGGGGGGCGCGGGGGGAGACGTGGGGCCCGCGGAGGATGCCGCTGCGGCTGTGCTGGGTGTGGCCCCGGAGCGGCCCGCGGCGGAGCGGGGGCTCGGACGCGTGGGCCATCGGGTTGTTGGCGTCGGGCAGGATCGGCGCCTCGTCGAACTCGCCGTCGAGGTCGTCGTAGCGGGAGATGTAGCCGGGGAGCTTGGAGCGTTCGAGCTCGTCGGCGTAGGAGGCGAGGACGGCGCTCTGGATCTTCTCGCGGCACATCGAGTTGATCGGGTGCGCGATGTCGGCGTGCAGCTTGGCGCGGCCGTCGGCGTCGCGGAGGGCGCGGTTCTCGTCGAGCCGGCTGCCGCACTGGTTGCAGAAGCGGCTCCGGAGGTGGTTCTTGGTCCCGCAGTGACCGCACCGATCGGTCAGCTTGCGTGACGGCATCGCGACGAAGAAGCCCTTCGCGCCCTCGATGATCTTGAGGTCGCGAATGACGAACATGTCGTCGAAGGTGATGCTGCAGAAGGCCTGCAGCCGTTCGTTGCTGCCCGAGTTGTCTTCCATGAGCTTGATGCGGACTTCGGTGATTTCCACAGCCGGTACTCCTTTACGAAGCGTGGTCAATCGGTTGCTCAGGGGCCGCATGTCACGACCCGGACCCGTCCTAGTCCGAGCGATTCGAGACGACGCGCGGCGTCTTGGGCCGCGTTGAGGTCGCGGGCGAGGCCGAAATAGGCCGAGCCGCTCCCACTCATAAGGTGCCCGTCAAGATACGGGCCAAGCTCCGCCAGTGCGTCCCGAACCGGGATCAGGCTCGGGCACGAAGCTTCGGCGAACGGTTGCAGTCGGTTGAACAAGCCACGCCCCAAGGCCCCCGGATCGTCCCCACCCAGGGCATCCAGGAAAGGCGCGATGGAATGCAGCCGTTCGGGCGGGACCAACGCGCGGTAGACCGACACGGTGCTCACGCCCACGGGCGGGCAGACGAGGACGAAATGGAGCGTCTTGCCGAGCAGCCAGGGCTCCACCCTTTCTCCACGGCCCCGGCAGACGGCGGCCGGGGCATGGAGGAAGAACGCCACATCGCTGCCGATCTCCCCCGCGAGCGCATCCAGTCGCTCGGGGGGTGTCTTCAAATCCCAGAGTCGGTCCAGACCCGCGAGGGTCGAGGCCGCGTCGCTCGAGCCGCCGCCCAGCCCCGCCTGCGCGGGGATCTGCTTGGACAGGCGGATCGAGGCCCCCAGTTCCGGCCTGCCTGCCTCCGTACGCAACACCTCGGCCGCCTTGACCACCAGGTTGCCCGAGTCGACCGGCAGCGACGGGTCGTCGCAGGCCAGCGAGATCGGGCCGCCGGGGGCGTCGGCGAACTCCAGCGTGTCGTAGAGGTCCACGGTCACCATGAGCGACTCGAGGTCGTGGTAGCCATCCGGGCGCCGGCCCAGGACTTCCAGGTAGAGATTGAGCTTGGCCGGGGCGAGGACGGTGACCGCCCCGGTGTGTGGATCCTGACGCACGATCATGGGAGCCATTCCCATCGCACGATCGACGCCGGGCGCATTGTGCAGGGGAGGGAGGAAGGGAGGACGCTCCGGACACTCATGGTCTCATCCTGAGGCTCATCTGAGGGAGGCGTGACGGGCGGGAAGTCGGTCAAGGACCGGCCTCGCCCGCGACGTCTGGAGCGAATCCATTCGCTTGAGTCCCGTGCGAGGCACCTTGTATCCGCATTCCCGAAATGCCTCAAGTCGAAAAAGCGGCGATGTCGAACTGTCGGCCCGGCTGCCGACAAACTGGAGAGAAGGCCGACGTTTTCCTCAAAAATCCCAGTCCCCCGTCACTTCATCCGGCCGACCCAGGCGTCGGCCTGCCTCCGGAGTTCGTCGGCGAGTTCGGGCTTCCCGAGCGCCTCATGGCAGGCGATCAGGCCGTCGATCGCGTCGTAGAGCGGCTGGTTCATCGGATGCTTCGGCGGCAGGACGCCCCGGAATCCCGGCGGGATGGCCCGCTCGGCGAGTTCGAAGGCGTAGCCGAAATGGCCCCGGGCCAGGCCCGGGTCCTGGAAATCCAGGAGCGCGATCCGCCCCAGTGCGACGTGGACCCAGATATTGTCGCCGCAGCCCTGGAGCGCGTATCGCAGGGCGTCGCGCGCGGACTCGGGGTCGCCCGCCTGCCAGATCTCGATGCCCTCGGCGTAGTCGAGTTCCATCTCCAGGACGCATTTCGGGTGGTCGAGGACATAGTCATCGCCGCCGAGCCGCTTGAGGTTCAGCCCCCCCGCCCGCCGCACAGGACGCGGCCCGCCGCCGGGGCCGGGGCCCGGCCCCGGCGGATTGGGTCTGTTCGGGCGCGGCCCGGGGCCGGGCTGGGGTCCCCGACCCGGGGGCGGGCCGCCCCCGCGGGGTCCCGGAGGACGGCCCCCGATGCTGCCACGACTCGGCGTCGGCGGGGGACGCCGACTCCCACCGCTCCGATTCCCACCCGGCCCCCGGTCTGCCATCTCCGCCACCTTCCATCTGGAATCGACCCGCGTCCGCGCTCGATCGTTCGCCTTTCGCCGGATCGCGAAGCTCCGAGCGTACCAGACCGGGCCGGGATCCGACGAGACCGCAATATTCCCGAGATTTCGCCGACCCGCCCGGGCGCGGCGTTCTATGTTCGGAGTGCGTCCCCGGCTCTCCCTCGGCCCGCCCGCGACGAGGCGGCCGAGGTCGAGGCCATCTCCCCCCCACGACCCCGGCGGCCATGACAGGCCCGCAACCTCGGGAGGGCCCCGTGCTCATCAGGAAGAACTCGGTCGTCGTGATCCGCGAGACCCACAAAGGACTGCTCTACGAGGACGGGATGCTCGTCGACGTCCTCCCCAGCGGGCGCTACGAGATCCCCCGCCACGGCCGGTTCGCCCGCAGGTTCCGGCCGGCGGTCGACATCGTGCTCGTGGACATGCGAGAGCGCGAGCAACTGGTCACGATCCACGAGCCGCTCACCGCCGACTGCGTGCCCGTGACCGTCGTCCTCCTCGCCCGCTACAGGGTCGTGGACCCGAGATCCGCGCTGCACGAGGTCCGGAACTTCGAGGACCGGATCCAGTCCGACATCCACCTCGCTGCGTCTCGGGCGGTCCGCGTGCACGACTTTGAAGGGCTCCTTGCCCCGGACGGCCGATTCGCAGGGACGATCGTCGAGGCCGTCCGGTCGGAACTCGCGGGCTACGGGATCGGGCTGAAGTCGCTCCAGACCCGAACCGTCCGGGTGCCGGACGGGCTACGCTCGATGCTCCTCCGCCTCGCTGCCTCGACGCCGGCGGAGGACGACATGGCCAGGCCCC
>CBDIHP010000040.1:0-295179 GCA_965279195.1 Isosphaeraceae bacterium | reverse complement strand
CGTCGGCGGTTGGACGCGCTCCTCGCGGCCCACTCCGGGACAACCGGCTTCATGGAGAACCCGGCCGCCGCCTCGACGTTCGAGATGCCGACCGGGACGTCCGTCTCGGGGCCGACCTCATCCGACCCGGTCCCCGGTGCCACCGGCGCGCTGCTGGCGGACCGTTATCTGGTGGGCGAGGAGATCGGCCGGGGCGGGATGGGGACGGTCTACCGGGCTGAGCAGATCCGGCCGTTCAAGCGATCGGTGGCCATCAAGCTGGTCAACCCGGGGATGGACTCGAGGATGGTCCTGGCCCGGTTCGAGGCCGAGCGGCAGGCCCTGGCCGTGATGGACCACCCGCACATCGCCAAGGTGCTCGACGCGGGGGCGACGCCGGACGGACGGCCGTTCTTCGTCATGGAACTGGTGAAAGGCGTCCCGCTGACCGAATACTGCGATGCCCGCCAGCTACCGATAGCCATCCGGCTCGAACTGCTCCGTCAGGTCTGCGGGGCGGTCCAGCACGCCCACCAGAAAGGGGTCATCCACCGCGACCTCAAGCCGAGCAACATCCTGGTCGAGGACCATGTTGGCGTGCCGGCCCCCAAGGTCATCGACTTCGGGCTGGCCAAGGCCATCGGGGGGACCACGCTCACCGAGCAAACCCTGGACTCCGTTCCCGGCTCGGTGGCCGGGACTCCCCTCTACATGGCCCCCGAGCAGGCTGGCCCGGATTCGAGGGATGTGGATACCCGCGCCGATGTGTACGCCCTCGGGGCAATCCTGTACGAGTTGCTGACCGGCAGCCCCCCGATCGGGCGCGAGACGCTGCGTCGGGCCGCCCTCCATGAGGTGTTGCGGGTGATCCGGGAGCAGGAGCCGCAGCCGCCGAGCAGCAGGCTTGGATCGTCCGCCGACCTCACGACGGTGGCGGTTAATCGCGGGATCGAGCCGGCCCGGCTCGGGCGGTTCGTCCGCGGCGACCTCGACTGGGTGGCCATGAAGGCCCTGGAGAAAGACCGCGGCCGGCGGTACGACACGGCGGCGGCGCTGGGCGAAGACCTGGACCGTTTCCTGAACCATGAGCCGGTGGCGGCCGGCCCGCCGACAGTGGCGTACCGGGTCCGCAAGTTCCTCCGGCGGAACCGCGCGACCGCGATCGCCGCCGGGCTGGTGCTACTGGCCCTCGTCGTGGGGGTGATCGGGACGACCTGGGGCCTGCTCCGCGCGGAGACGCAGCGGGAGAAGGCCGAACTGGCCACCAAGAAGGAGTCGAAGGCCAACGGCGAGCTTCGGGTCGCCAACGAGCAGGTCCAGGCCCGATTCGACCTGGCGCAGGAGGCGATCCGCTCGTTCTCGCAGGCGGTGAAGCAGGACGAGGTCCTCAAGCAGGACAACCTGCGTCCGCTCCGCGACAAGCTGCTCCGCTCCGCCGCCGGGTTCTACGGCAAGCTCGGCGAGCTCCTCGAGTCACGGCCCGACCTCCCGTCGAGGCAGGCCCTGGGGAATGCGTACTTCGAGCTGGGGGACCTGACCAGGACGATCGGCGATCAGGGGGCCGCCCTCGAGATCCATCAGAAGGGCCTGCTCATCACCCGGAAGCTGGCCGACGAGGCAGGCCCGTCCGCGACGGACTACCAGAGGGAAGTGGGGACCGTGCTGAATCAGATCGGGGTCCTGCTCGGGGACACGGGCGATCTCCGGAAGGCCATGACGGTGCTCGGCGAGGCGTTGGAGATCCGACGTCGGCTCGCCGAATCCAACCCCGACCGCCCCGACATTCAGGCCGACCTCGCCACCACCCACAACGACATCGGCTACCTGCTCGGGCTGACGGGCGACACGGCCGGGGCGATCGAGTCGCATCGACGATCGAACGAGATCCTCGTCGCGCTCCCTCGGGCCCACCCCGACGAGATGCGATTCCAGTTCAACCTAGCGCGAGGCCTCTACAACGTCGGGACCTTGCTGCTTCGCAAGGGCGACACCGCCGGGGCGTTGGAGTCAATCCGCCGATCGAACGCGATCCTGGTCGCCCTGTCCCGAGCCCATCCCGAGGACCCGGAAGTCCAGGCCACCCTGGCCAGGAACCACGGCCAGATCAGCCAGGTCCTCCGGACCACGGGCGACCTGGCCGGGGCGCTGGAGTCGGTACGCCGATCGATCGCGATCCTGGGCCCGCTGTCCGAGGCCCACCCCGCCGTCACCGAGTATCTCTCCAACCTGGCCGGCGTCCACGACGACATGAGCTACCTCCTCTACTTCACCGGCGAACCGGCGAAGGCGAAGGAGTCGCTCGCCCAGGCATTGAAGATCGCGCGTCGGCTAGCCGAGGCCAACCCGACCGTCCCCGACTACCAGGCCCAAGTGGCTGAAGCCTGCAACGGCCTCGGCCGCCTGCTCGGCCTGACCGGCGACGCGGCCGGCTCGCTGGCGTCGTACCGCGAGTCCCTGGCCATCCGCCGCCGGCTGTCCGAGGCCCATCCGACCGTCCCCGACTATCAGGCGGCCCTCGCCGGGAGCCACAACAACATCGGCGTGCACCTGCTCGACTCCGGCGACACGGCCGGGGCATTGAAGTCGATGGGCGAGGCCCTGGCCATCCGCCGCCGGCTGTCCGAGGCCCATCCGACCGTCCCCGGTTACCAGGCCAACCTGGCGAACACCCAGAACAGCATCGGCATCATGCTCACCCGCTCCAGCGACCCCGCCGGGGCGTTGAATGCGTTCCGCGAGGCTCTGGCCATCCGCCGCCGACTCTCCGAGGCCTATCCCACGATCAAGGATTACGCGACCAGGACTGGCCTCCACCCTGATCGAGATCGGGCTGGCGAACGACCAACTGGGGCGCATGGCAGAATGCGTGGCGAGCCTCAGACAGGGCATCGCGATCGAGCAAGAGTTCGCCCGCGATCCGACAGCCCTCTTTGCCCTCTCGGTCCATCAGGCGAGGCTCGCCGGGGCGGCCGCGAAGCCCGGGTCGGGGATGTCTGTCGACGCGGCGCGGGCCGAGGCGGACCGGGCAATCTCCATGGTTGCCAGGGCGATGGCGGCCGGATATCGAAAAATCGACGACTTCCGGAAGAACAAGTACTTCGACTCGATCCGCTCGCGCGTGGAGTTCCGTGAGTTGCTGATGGATCTGGAATTTCCGGAGCAGCCGTTCGAGCCCTGATCGGCCCCCGAACGTCCGTAGAGCCAGGTCTGCTCCGCCCCGCAGTTCCTTGGGATGGCATCGAAGCGAGGCTGTGAACCCACCCTAAGGCCTACGCCCCTCCGCTCGCGGTGTTCGCTTCGATTCGACCGCGATCTGGACCCACCGTTCCCAGAGGCTGAGGTCCTCGCCAAAATCCTCGCCCGACAATTCGCGGAGCCAGGCCAGTGCCGCGGCCTTGTCCTTGTAGCGAGGCAGATCGCGCTCGTCCTCCATCAGGCCCTTGGCGTACATCAGGGCGATCTCTTCGAGAAACGCACTCATGAGTATACCTCGATCTGAATCGAAGGCGAGAGCAGTGCCTTGCACGCCCAGACACCGGATCGTACGACACATTAGTCGAACAGACTGGATCTCCCGGCCCAGACTTCAGCACCTGCTGCACCAACGTCGCAAGATTATCATGAATGCGATCATTCCAAACCAGATGGAACCGGCAAGGATCGAGCGGTACCCGAGTGGACGCATGGTCGGGCCACCTTCCGCGAGCACATGCAGGCCACAGCAAATGAGAATAGGGCTGAGCACCCAGCATCCGGGACGTGGGCCGTAGAGTTCTCCCATGGAATCGAGATTCGGCTCCGATCTTTGGTCAGGCATGATCGAGATCCCATGGACTTCCAGGCTCAATACGATCGAGCAGGGTGCGCTGCGAGAGCATCTCACGTCCCGGAGGCGTGCCGGTCCTGGATCCGCTTGAGTTCGGCCTCGAGCAAGGCCATGCGCTGGCGATGGATGGCGTCGCGATGGCGGAGGGCGTAGACGCGGGTGGCGGCCCAGTCGTGGAGGGCGAACATCAGGAGCAGGACGACGCCGGCGAAGACGGCGAGCCAGGTGGCGAGGAACAGGGGGTTGGCCTTGCCGGCGACCCGGGGTTCGAGCCGGGTGCCGACGATCAGGCCGAGGCCGAGCAGGGCCATCAGGATCGTGACCCGGGAGCGACGGGCGTCCTGGCGGTCGAAGTGGAGTGCGTCGGCCTCGGAGAGGTCCTCGCCCTCGCGACGGGCGCGGTCGCGGGCTTGCCACCAGGCAAGGAGGCCGGCGATCAGCCAGACCGCCCCGCCGAGCGCCAGGCTGAGCACGAGGGCGAGTTCTTGGCGGGGCATGGCGAGGGCCTCGCGAAAAGGAGGAGGAGGTCGGGACGTCCCATCCGGATCCGACCCCTCCAAGCTAACCGGCGGGACGCCCCCGGCCCAGGGGTGGGTCAGTAGACGTCTCCCTGGGTCAACTGCTGCTCGACCCAGTCGCTCTTGCGGGAGATTTCCAGGAGCGCCGCGCGGATGTCGGCGGGGTCGACGTGGGCCCTCAGATAGCTCCGGCTCATCACGAACATGGCCTGGCCGTTGACGTTGCGGACGGACAGCCCGCCGTGGGTCATCTCGGCGTTCAGCCGCAGGGCGAACTCGTGATACTTCGCCTCCGCCGGGCAGCAGACCGAGAAGATCGACAGCAGACGCTCGCCGTGCCGGTTCGTGTGGACCTCGACGTAGACTTCCTGGAGCCGCTCGTTCGGGAGCCGGAACAGGATCCGGAAGTGGTCCCGCGCCCCCGAGAGGAAGCATTCGAGCCCGCTGATGCTCTCGTTGACCAGGCACTCCGTCTCGCGCAGGAGGATGATCGTCGAGCGGAGGTTCTCCACCAGCTCCCCGGCCGACTCGTAACGGTCCTCGGGCCGCTTGGCGAGGCAGCGGTTGATGATCTGGGCGACCTCGGTCGAGGTCTCCGGCACCAGGTCGCGGACGTCGGGGATGTCCCCCGCCCGGTGGAGCTGGATCAGCCGGCTCATCTGGTCCGACGCGAACGGCAATCGGGCCGAGAGCAAGTAGAAGTACGTGATCCCGAGCGCGTAGAAGTCGGACTGCGGGGTCGCGGGGACTCCGTCGAACAGCTCGGGCGCCATGAAGGTCGGCGTGCCGGCGAGGGGCGAGCCTTTGCAGACGCTCGCCTTCAGGCAGCGCACCAGGCCGAAGTCGGCGAGCTTGGCGTGGCCGGATTCGTTCAGCAGGACGTTCGCCGGCTTGACGTCGCGGTGCACCAGCCCCGAGCGGTGGGCCGCGCCCAGGGCCTGGCTGACCTGGAGCATCAGGCGGGTCGCCATGACGGATTCGAGCGGGCCGTCCTTCACGAGGACCTCGCGCAGCGAACGCCCGCCGTGGACGTATTCCATCTCGATGAAGTGATAGCCCCGGTCGCTGCCGAGGTTATGGACGGTCACGACGTGCGGGTGCACCAGGTTCGCGACCACCCGGGCCTCGCCCCAGAACTGCTCGCGCACCTGCGGCTGACGCTCGACCAGGCCCGGGCTCAGCACCTTGATCGCGCACGGCCGCTTGAGGGTCAGGTGCTCCGCACCATAGACCCGGGCCATGGAGCCCCGGCCGATCACCTGGCCCAGCCGGTACTGGCCGAGTTCCCGGTCGGTGAGGTCGTCGAAGTCGGGAAAGCCCTCGCCGACGGGGTGGGGGCCGGAGTCGTCGGGATAGAAGGTGGCGGTCTCGTCGCCGCGGAGCCCATCATCCTCCCTGGGCCGTTCGACGATCATGGAGTCCTCGGACGTGGACGATCGGGCAGGGGAGGCCGCCTGGGGATTCGGGCCACCCGGTCCATAAGACAGATTCGCGTACGCCGACGCCGGCCAGTCCGCCCCGTTCAGGTCGGGGATCGGGCCGCAGCCGGATGGAAGAGATCTCATCGTTCCCTCAAATGCGGGCGCCCACCAGCTCGGGTCGCCGGCCATTCGCCGACGTCCCCGCCTCGCGCCTTTTGAATTAGTTTATCCGACAGGACAATGGGTTCAGGCAGATTCCGACCGAAAGTTGCGAATCCAGCGCCAGTTCCAGAGCCACGAAACGCGAACCCGACCCGGGAGAATGCGTCTCGCCGGGTCGGGTGCGGGTTGGAGTATATCAGAATCGATGCCTGGGACAACCAGAAATCGAGCAAACCCTTACCATCAAACGTTATACGTCGACGACGCCGTCGTCCCGCCGCGGCCCGTCCAGTTGGTGTGGAAGAACTCCCCGCGCGGCTTGTCGGTCCGCTCGTAGGTGTGGGCGCCGAAGTAGTCGCGCTGGGCCTGGAGCAGGTTCGCGGGGAGCCGGCCGGCGCGATAGCCGTCGAAGTAGGCCAGGGCCGAGCTCATCGCCGGGACCGGGATCCCCTGCGACACCGCCGCCGCGATCACCCGACGCCACCCCGCCTGGGCCTTCGCGATCTCGCCCTTGAAGTACGGGTCGAGCAGCAGGTTCGTCAGGCCAGGATCGCGGTCGAACGCCTCCTTGATCTTCCCCAGGAACGCGCTCCGGATGATGCAGCCGCCCCGCCACATCAGGGCGACGCCGCCGTTGTTGATCTCCCAGCCCGACTCCTTCGCCATCGCGTTCATCAGGGCATACCCCTGCGCGTAGCTGATGAGCTTGCTGGCGTAGAGGGCCTGCTCGATGTCGTCGATGAACGCCTTCGCGTCGCCCGAATAGGTCGGCGACGGCCCGGCGATCTCCTTCTCGGCAGCGACCCGCTCATCCTTCTGGGCCGACAGGCAGCGAGCGAACACCGCCTCGCCGATCAGGGTCAGCGGCACGCCGAGGTCGAGGGCCGAGGTCACGGTCCACTTGCCGGTGCCCTTCTGCCCGGCCTTGTCGAGGATCAGGTCCACGAGCGGCTTGCCCGTGGCCTCGTCGACGTACCCGAGGATGTCGCGGGTGATCTCGACCAGGTAGCTGTCGAGGACCCCCGCATTCCAGTGCCCGAAGACCTCGGACATGGCCTTCGGTTCGAGGCCCAGCAGGCTCTTCATGAGGTGGTAGGCCTCGCAGATGAGCTGCATGTCGCCGTATTCGATGCCGTTGTGGACCATCTTCACATAATGGCCCGCCCCCTCCGGCCCGACCCAGTCGCAGCAGGGCGTCCCATCCGCCACCTTCGCCGCGATGGCCTGGAAGATCGGCTTCACCGACGGCCACGCCGCCGGGTCGCCCCCGGGCATGATCGATGGCCCTTTTAACGCCCCTTCCTCGCCGCCCGAGACCCCCGTCCCCACGAACAGCAGGCCCTTCTCCTTGAGCGCCCGGGTGCGCCGGGTCGTGTCCGGATAGTGGGTATTCCCGCCGTCGATCAGGATGTCCCCCGGCTCCAGGAGCGGGGCCACCTCATCGATCACCGCGTCGACCGCCGAGCCCGCCTTGACCATGATCATGATCTTGCGGGGCCGCTTGAGGCTGGCCACCAGGTCCTTCAGGCTGTGCGTCCCGACCAGCTTCTTGCCCGCGCCCCGGCCGCCCACGAACTCATCGACCTTGGCGGTCGTCCGGTTGTACACCGCGACGGTGTATCCCCGGCTCTCCATGTTCAGGACCAGGTTCTCCCCCATGACGGCCAGGCCAATCAGGCCGATGTCAGCAGTCGGTTCAGCCATTGCAAGCTCGCAGGGCGAAAGTGTCCGAAATCTCGAATCCCCGTCCCGGATCCTACCAAAATCCCCCCGCACCTAGAAGCCAGCCGCACAACCCGCCCCACCCAACCCATCATCATTGACGCCACAACCCCTCCCGTCCGCACAACCAGCCCTCCGCACCTCCATTCCCTCCGCCCCATCTGCTCCCCAACTCGCGAAAACCAAAGTGATGAAGCGAAGCCAATTCCACGTAACCCCAGTTTCTCTTTAACCTTAACCATCAACACTCCAAAAGACACCCAAACCCTCCAGAACCATCAGCCCACCCGAACCCCCAAACACCGAATTTCCGAAACGAAGCCAATTCGCCGCAACCCCTTTCCCTTCAATGTGATAACCATCAACACTACCAATCGACACCAAAATTCCCCGTGCGCATGGCCACAATGAAGATCGTTGCAAAAACCTCCCTCCGCCCAGCCTAGAAGAATCCAGCGTGAAGACTCGCCCCAAAAGCAGCAAAGTCAAGCCATAACCCCTAAATGCCCCATTTCTGCATGCACATCCAATCAGTCGTGAGTCATTCCGACCACCCCGGCCGAACTCAGCCGTCCGCCCTGGAAGGCCGACCTGAGGTAGCCCAGAGTGCAACCCTGGGACCGAACGTCCTCGCCCCAGGTTCTTTGCCCCTCAGAGCAGACAGGGATCCGGTGGAAGCTGGGAACAAAGTCGGCTAGCCGCGCAGCACCTCAGCCCGTAATAATATATTCCTACGATTTCCATGCTCCGGCGGAGGCGATGGTGAACGACGAGCAAATCATCAACGCGATCCAGAAACGTCTGCCGCAGGTGATCGAGGTGGCCTACAGCGGCGGCGATACTTCGCCCCTGACGGCGGCGGAAGTGCGGGAGCTAATGGCCTTGCACATGAAGGCCACGATGCGAGAATCGAGGTTCGTACGCAACACCTGGCTGAAGCTATCGCGGGCGGATCAGGAGCGACTGCTAGTGGCGGCTTTGCCCGACGGGCTGCTGTACCAGCCGGATGAGGCCGGCGACGAAATTGAGAACTAAGTGGAGGGGGCCGGCGTGTGGTAGTGGCCGGCGAGAAAAAGTGACGGGCGGGCTGTGTCGGCGGCGGACACCCAATGTTAAGATTAAGACTAGAGTGTCCATCTGACGACTATCTGCCCCCAGCATACCTGGGTGGGTCCCATGCCTGAAACCGCCGACGAGACCGTTCCCTTCCTGTCGCCTCGGCAGGTGGAGAACAAAGCCAACGAGGTGCTGAAGCGGCACAACTTGACCACCGTGCCAATCGACCCGGTGATGCTCGCCCAGCGCGAGGGCATCCGGGTAAACAACGCGAAATTCTCCGACGACAACATGGCTGGCATGATCGTAAAACGGGGCGATGACGTCTCGATGCTGGTCAATTACGACGACCCACCCTTCCGAAAGCGATTCACGATCGCGCACGAGCTTGGCCACCATTTCCTGCACCTGATGGGCGACGGCGAGTACGTCGATAAGGAGGCGAACCTGTTCCGGCAGCAGCCGGGCGAGGATCGCACCATGACGCCGGACCGACGCCGCGAGATCCAGGCCAACATGTTCGCGGCGTCCCTGCTGATGCCGGAGGAAGAGGTGCGCCGGTACTGGCAGGAGCGGCGGTCGATCGAGGAACTGGCCAAGATTTTCAACGTCTCGATGGAAGCGATGGGCTACCGTCTGGATTCGCTGGGGCTCGATTGATGGCCAAGGACGAGCTCCCCGCGAAGATCCAGCAGGCCATCAAGGCTGCTGGCGTGGTTGAAGTCGGCACGGAAGTCACCAGCGAGCAGATCGACAATCTAGGTAAACTGCAGAGCATTCAGGAGCGAGCGAAGCATCATCGCACAATCGTCGCGGCTTGGAAATCCCAGCAGGACCAAGACCGCAAGATGCGGAAAACCTATGCGAATTGGCTCATGGGCACCATGAGCGTCCAGGTCCTTGTTATCAACGTCATTTTCGTGCTGATCGGCTGCGGCGTGCTGAAGTTCGAGCAGTGGACAGCCAACACTTTCGTGATGGCCACCTTTGCCGAGATCAGCGGGCTGGTGCTCGTGGTGGTGAAGTATCTGTTCCCCGCCACGGCCGACCGGATTCTGGACCTGATCGATCGCTTCAAGGAAAAAGAGAAGGGCGAAGGAGTATGATCGATTTCCGAAGCTGTCTATACGCGCTCTCCGATGTAATTATGAATCGGCCGCGTCCGCTACGGATATTCGATCAGATCTATATGAAGCTACCCGACATGCTCCTGCAGGCAGAGCTGACGGCCCGGTGGTGCGACGGCAAGTCGGTACTGTTCATCGGGGACGGCGACGCGATAGCCCTGTCGATGATTCACCTGGCGTATCAGGATCTGATCAAGGGGGGCAAGCCGGCGCACGCCACCGTGCTCGACTTTGACGAGCGGATCGTCAATTCGATCAACCACTTCGCCCGGTCCTATCGCCTGACGGACCGCATCCACGCCGAACTCTACAACGTCGCCGATCCGTTGCCGCGCGAACACTGGGGCCGGCACGACGCCTTCTACACAAACCCGCCGTGGGGTGCCAGCAACGAGGGCGAGAGTGTTTGCGTCTTCGTCGAGCGCGGAATCGAGGGCGTCCGGCCGGAGGCACTCGGCTTCATCATCATCGGCGACCACCCCAAATTCGCCTGGACCCACCAGGTTCTCCGGACAACTCAGGGCCTCACGCACGCCAGAGGCTTCGCCGTTGCGGAGATGCTCCATGAATTCCACCGCTACCATCTCGACGATTCGCCGGAGCTAACTTCGTGCTGTCTGGTCGTTAAACGCCGCGACGCAACCCCTTGCCCCTACGACAGTAAGCCGCTGGACGAGGAGCAACTGGTCAAGTTCTATGGGGCGAATCACCCACTTCGGGTACATTACGTCCGGGACCGGACCAACGGCGGCAAACTAGAGAGCCGGGATTACTACACCGAACCGTGGCATCGGGACATGAAGGATGATCGAACTCCCTGACAAGTTTATTTTCATGAAGGTTGGCGACCATGCCGCCGAGTCCTGGGAGCAGATCCTAGAACGCAAGCGGCGTGAATTCGTCGACGCCGGAATGATCTTCTGGGGCTACGGCGGCGGCGCCTGCCACCCGATCAATCAGATCCAGCCTTTCGCGAAGCTCGCGCTCAAGGAGAAGGACGAGGTCGTGTTGGTGATGGAATACATCAAATCCGACGCCGACCCGGACATCGTGCCCGCCACCGAATACTCGAAGGACGGCGTGGTGTGGGAGCCGATCCCCAAGGGTATCAAGGTCACAGGCTCGCGCTACGCGCTGGTGCTCGACGAGATCCAACCTGGCGACCTGGACGTACGGCTGAACCGCTACGAGGTGGCTGTCGGCCCGAGCGCCGGCAAGCCGGCCGAGGCGTATCTTCAGGGCCGCACCGACAAGGCGTGTTTCGTGAAGAGCGCCGCGGAGCGGCTAGTGGAGTCGGTGACACCCGAAAAGCTGCAGCGCAAGGCAACCTTCTTTGCCCGCCTAAAGGCCCCCTACGCGGTCGTTCTCCGCTGACCTACGAGCCGGGAGGCGACGATGGCCGATGCATTCGAGGTGATCTATCTGACCGGGGCTCCGGCGGCCGGCAAGAGCACGGTCGGCGAGCGGCTCCGGGACGCGATCACGCCATTGGAAGTGTTCAATTACGGGCTAGAACTGACGAAATACCTGGCTGTCAAAGCGGGCGGACCGCTGCACCACGATGAGCTACGGACGCAATCGGCGCGACTGATTATGCCCGAGGATGTGGCGACGCTGGACGCTATCCTACTGGAGAAGGCGAGGACACTGCGAGCCTCGACGCATTTCCTCATCGATACCCATGCGGTAACGAAAGAGGAGTACGGCTTCCGAGTGACACCCTTCTCGCTGGCTCAGGTCGCTGAACTGCGTCCAACCCGTATTGTGGTGCTCTATACCTCGCCGGAGGTGGCCATCGAACGTATCGGCCGCGACTCCGGCGGGCGGCCGATGATCACGCCATTCGAATCGGCGCTGCACACGTCATTGCAGGCGAGCGTCGCGCTCTCCTACGCTACCAGCCTCGGAATTCCCGTTTACTTCTTAGATAGCGCCAGGCCGCCCGATATGATCGTCGACTGGTTCTGCAGGCGTGTCGGCAACGGGTAACGCGGAGGGTATTCGGGGACTCAAGGACGAGGCGAAGTGCATATCAGCGATCAGGCAATTTTGAAAATCCACCTTCTTCGATTGGATCGAGTGCTGTCTCCATACACCACACTTGCTTCACTCGACTTTACGAATAACCAATCGCGTCCCAAGTGGAAATTCAAATAAAACCTTACGAGGTGCACCCTGATCTGTGACATCAATTGTACCAGTCCTATACATATCAATCCAAATAATATCGACTTTTCGGATTTTATTTCCATCAATAGTAACCGACTGCTCACGTGTATCTGAATCAGAGAACTTTGCACCCGTCTCCGATTCGATAGAGGACCTGACCGACCCGCTCAAATCCGCTTTGTAAAGAAGCCAGTTCGCGCCAAACTTCAACTCCTCTTGCTTGCCAACACTGTTTCGGGTAAAAAACGTAGATTCGTGTGAGATGGTTCGTTTCTTTTTGAACTCGGTAGTAATGCCAGGTTCTGCTTCGACCCTCTCCACCGATGCTTCTCTTTCTACTACCTCTTTGCTGAGATGAACTCGCCCGATTTGAAGATCTTTAGAGTTGACAGGGTCTTCCAATTTCATCCATGAGCTTGCCATCATGGTAAATGTACGAATCTCAGAAACCGTTTTTCCATAGAAAATACCAGGTGTTTCTGTGGTCACAGCCGCCTCGATCAGAAACTTCTCCTCCCCCTTGACTGGCAACCCTAAGTTTAAATCAAAAACAATCACACCTTTTGCATCCCTGATACGAAAGTCAGACTTCGTCACCTTTGCACCATTCATTTCAGACGGCACAGTTCCCACCTTCAGATCGGTAGTGACCGCCATTTCGCATACAGCGTTACTAATATTACTGCGAACAAGATGTCTTGTAATGCGCAGCTTCCAGTCATTCTTTCCTGAGAATTCAGATTCAACGTCCCATTCCATTATGCCCTTCCGAGGTACCCCCTCAACAAACCAATTGAAATTGAGTTCTTGTCGATCAGGTATATCTTTACTTTGATCAGCCCCTCTTGCTTCACGCTCACGACCAGAAGTATCACGAAGCGTGAGCTTGTCGCCGTCCAAGACCAGTCTATAGGTTGCGTGATCCCAGGATCTGCCCAGGCTCGCCGCTATTCCTTTTGCCACCGCAAAATCGTTGATAGAATTATATGTAGACTTTTCACCGTTTGCGTCCACGACAAGTACAAGATCTTTAACTTTGACTTCCAAGACCCAAACATTACCAACCCTGCTTACAGCCAAACATTCATACACTGCATCCATTTTTGATTTGACATTTAACAGCTCCTTGTCGTTTAACAGAGTCCGATTCTCTAATTCTGAGGAATGCTTATATCTAAACTTTTGGCCAAGAGTTAATTTCAGGGATTGATCCTGCATCGCCTGCCCTTGCAAGGGCCCGCACAAAAAAACCAACGACAGCAAAGAACACACCAGGAAAGCAAGCTGCCGAGCAAACGCCTGCATGATATCATGCCTCCCATATTTGCGCTGTGTCTTCCAGAGATAGCAATTGTGAACGATTGTCCGCAACGATTCTACCAAAAAATCGTGTGGGCTGGTTTTGGTGGGCTGATATGGAGACCGGGGAGAATGTCACAACGGGAACCCAATCCCAGGCCTGGTCAGGCCTTGAGCTGAAACAGGCCCCCTGCCACGATGAGGTTGCTTGACGACCCATCGCCGCAGGAGGCCCCGATGCATCACCGCCTGGATTCCATCCTCGACGCCCTCCGGCAAGACGTCGCCGCCCAACTCCATGCCGACCCCATCCACGAGGCCGCACGCAAGGCCGGGCATCGGTGGAGGGCCTGCACGTTCCGACCGGCCGCCGTCGTCCGCTGGTTCGTCGTGCGGGGACTCCACGCCCACTCACTTTGGACGGTTGAGAACGCAACGGCTTGGTGGGTCGGCGGTTCTGGTCGAAAGCGGCAGCCTGGCTGCCGCACTCCAAAGTGAGTGGGCGTGGGATCGCAATTCGCCCGGGTTCCGGGGACAATGGGGGGATGGAACCACCCCCGGGATGTCGAGATGGTGCTGGGGCGGAGTGAGAGGATCGCGACATGCAACGCACGACCGGTCGGAACCTGAAGGCGGAACTCGAGGCGCTCGATGCCAGGGTCAATGCGCTGTTGCCGCCGAGGTATCAGCACTGCTACGGCTCGGTCTCGCCCCGGTCGATGGGATCGGCGCAGGTGAAATACGGCCCGGACGGCAAGATCGCCTGGGACCAGATCTGGACCACCTTCTGCGACCTCGCCCTGGCCGGCGGCCCCCCGCATCGGGGCAAGCTGATGGAGCCGGTCGCCGCGTCGGAGGTCGCCGCGAACCCCGAGGCCCACGCCGAGGCCGTCGCCGAGCTGACCCGCGCCATCGGGCTGACGACCGGCCTGCCCGTGATCCCCGGCTACACCCCCGGCTGGCTGGGGATCCAGTGCGCGGCGGTCGACGAGGCCGCCTGGATCCAGTTTGCCGTGACCGCCGAGAACGTCTCCGCCAGGCGCCGGGGGGCCGTGCTGCAGGTCCCCGTCGGCCCGGCCTTCCGGCCCGAGAAGGAGATCAAGAACGTCGTCGTCTCGCTGTTCAAATCCTCGCATTACTGGGACAGCCACCTGACCAACACCCAGCAAGGGCTGGCCGGAGCCAAGATCTGGGAGCCCGCCGGCCCCGACGAGATCGCCGCCGCCCCGGCCGAGTACGAGGCCGCCCTCAAGGAGATGCAGACCGGCCTCCAGTGCTCCGGCTGGCCGCTCGCGACGACGAGGACGTACCGGGGATGGGTCGGCGTCGAGACCCCCAGCGAGGAGGCCGCCGGGTGGCTGCTCCGGGCGATCCTGGTCGAGCAGATCCTCGCCAGGCGCGAGGAGCATATCGTGTTCGTCCCCGTCGCCGCCGCCCCCGACACCGAGCGTTCGGCCAAGGTCGCCTGGGTCCTCACCCGTGGCCGCGAGCTGTGGGAAGCCTCCACCAAGCGCACGGGCTGGAGCGCCATCCGGGGAGGGTCGTAACGGGGGCCGGCTTGCAAAATCGGCTCAACCCGCAACACTCGCGCAGCCGATGAACCCATCGAGACCGCCCCTTCCCCACCTGCCCGGGAGGCCGACCGTGACCTACCCCTTCCACGACGGCCCGCCATTCCTGGCTCAACCCCCGGGCATGCCACCGCCCCAGGGGCCTCCGGGACCCCGGCCGGTGCAGGGGAGCCACTTCAGCTACCTGCTGCCCCCGGGCTGGTCGGTGGGCGAGGAGGGGCCGTTCGCCCTGGTGCTGCGTTCGGCAGACATGCTGGCAGGCGTGATCATCTTCGGACAGAGCGGCCTGATGTCGGCCATGTCGCCCGAGCAGTTCGCCCACCAGGCGATGGCCGGGGTGATGCGGCTGGCCCCCGACGTCGGCCTGTTCGAGTCCCGCCCGATGCAGCCCCAGCCCGGCTACTCGCACGCGGCCATGATGCAGACGACCTACACGGTCCAGGGGCCGATGGGCCCCGTGCCCGTCCAGGGGGTCGTCTTCAGCAACGTGGCCCCGGGCTACGGCAGCTGCAGCGGCGTGCTCGCCCTGGCCTCATCGGCCGCACATCTGTGGCCATCGTATCGCGACTGGTTGCCGCAGGTCGCCCTGTCGGCCCGGAACACAGGCCCGAATGCCTATGGCTCGACCTCGATGGGCCAGGTGATGCACGGCATCGCCGCCCACGAGGGCCAGGCCAACGCCGACTACCGCGCCTGGTCGCAGGCCAACTGGCAGGCGGTGACCGACGACCGCTGGGCTTCAGACCAGAGGCGCCTGCAGGCCCTCGACCCGATGCTCACCGGCCAGCAATGGCAGGCCGACCCCTACGGCGGCCAGGACCTCCGCCGCTCGACCACCCCGGCGAGCATCTGGGTCAGCCGCGACGGCCGCGAGGTCCACTCCCAGGACCCCTCCTTCGACCCCCGCACCCCCTACGACCCCGACTGGCGCCGGGTCGGCTGAACGGGCCGGGGCCTCGGCGCGATTGCAACAGGGCACACCGATGCGACTCGGACTGATCGGATCCACCGGCCACTGGCAGATGTACGCCCCGGCCCTTGAACGGGTGAAGGGGCTGTCGCTCGTCGCCGTTGCGAGTTGTGGCCCGGCCGAGACACTCGGGGCGTTCGACCACGCGCCGGGTCTGTCACCCACGATCAAAAGGTATACCGAACCGAACGCCATGCTCGACGCCGGGGGGCTGGACGTCGTCCAGATCTGCTGCCGGGCCGATTTGCAGCCGACCTGGGTGCGGGAGTGCCTCGATCGCAAGATCCCGGTCATGGCCGAGAAGCCGCTGGCGATGGATCTCAAGACGCTCGTAAATCTATATCAACATGCGACGAAATCTCACGTCCCCCTCGTGCCGATGCACTCGATGCGGGGCGTGCCCGAGCTGGCCGCCGTGCGCGAGGCGGTGCGGGCGGGCGAGATCGGCCGGCCGCTGTTGAGCTTCAGCCAGAAGACCTACAAGTGGGGCAAGGCCCGTCCGGACGCCTATCGCAGCCGGGCGACCTTCCCCGGCATCGCCCCCTGGGTGGGCATCCACGCATTCGACTGGCTTTACTGGATACTCGGCGACACTTTCACCGAGGTCGTCGGACGATCGGGCGAGGTCGGCCGGCAGGAATACCCCGGCTGCGAGACCCAGGCCGCCTATCTTTTCTCCGCCAGCGATGGCAGCGTCTCTACGGTCGCGCTCGACTTCCTCCGGCCAGAGGCGGCCGGGTCGCACGGCGACGAGCGGTTGAGGGTCGCCGGCACCAAGGGCGTGATCGAGATGGCCCTGATCGACCGCAAGGTCACCCTGAGCACCAACGACCGCCCGCCGAGGCCGTTGAACACCCGCCCTCAGATGGACATTTTCACGCAGTTCGCCCGCTCCATCCAGGGCGACGGCCCCCCGCCGATCGGCCTGGAGGAAGGGTTCCGGATCACCGAGATCGCACTCAAGGCCCAGCAGGCAACGGAGACCCGGGGGGCCATTTCGCTCGGTGACAGCCCGTACTCGAATCGGCATGCGAAGTAGCTCGTTTACATGATCGATCGCTGCCTCACCCAGGCTTGACATCCATGAGTATGACGACTTTCCAGACAGCTGCTCTGATCTTGCACTTCGCCCTCGCCTCGACTGCCGCGGGGCAGGGGATCCTCGCGCACGGTGCGAAGCCGGAATTGCTCCAGGAGAAGGGCGCGGGGGAGGGACCGATCTGGCATCCCGAGCTGGGGCTCCTGACCAGCGGCGAGGGGAGCGTTTTTCGGCGGGCCAGGGATGGCAAGGTCTCGGTCTTCCGCGAGAACACCGGGTCCAACGGCCTTGCCTTCGACCGCGAAGGGCGGCTGGTGATGTGCGAGGCCGCAGGCCGGCGCGTCACGCGGATCGAGAAGGACGGCTCGCGGACCGTGCTGGCCGAACGATTCGACGGCCATCGCTTCAACCAGCCGAATGACCTGGCCATCGACGGGGCCGGTCGGATCTACTTCTCCGACCCCTGCTACGGAGACCGCGGTTCGATGGAGATGGTGGACGCCGATGGAAAGTCGGTGGAGGGGGTCTACCGAATCGACCCGGATGGGAAGGTTGCTCGCATCATCACCCATGAGGCCGATCGGCCCAACGGACTGGCGATCTCGCCGGACGGGGCGTGGCTGTTCGTGGCGGACAACAATAACAACAACGTCGGGGGCGCCCGCAAGCTCTGGAAGTTCGCCCTCAAGCCCGACGGCGGCATCGACCCGGCGAGCCGCAGGCTCGTGCACGACTGGGGCAAGACGCGGGGGCCCGACGGATTGAAGTTCGACGTCGCCGGCAGGCTGTTCGTCGCCGCCGGGCTAAACAGGCCGAACCCGCCTTACGCGATGCAGGACATGCCAACGGCCGGCATCTATGTCTTCTCCCCCGAGGGGAAATTGCTGGAGACGATCCCGATCCCCCGCGACGAATGCACCAACTGCGCCTTCGGCGGCGACGACTTCAAGACCCTGTTCGTCACCGCCGGCGGGTCGCTCTGGTCCATCCGGCTCGACACGCCCGGCAGGACGATCTGGAATACGAAATAATATCGATAAATTTCCATTCAAAGTCTCAAACTAAATTGCGACCACGACGGCCCTCCCGGTCTGGCAAGCGTGGTGCAGTGCGGCGGAGAACCGATAGGTAGCGAGGGCAAACCTGGCGTGGGGGTAGGGCCCGGAATGGAGTTCCTCCCGCGAGGCCGATCGCGCCCAGACCCACAAGGATCGGAGAACGTGCTCATACGAGTTGTTCCTGGGATCGATGGGCTCGGCCTGGCCGTCGATCCGGAGCCACTTGTCGCCTTCGAGGTAGGAAGCATCGATCACGAACGGGATCCCATCGCGCCGGCCCCGGACGATCCGGCGCTTGGACCACGGGGCCCCCCGGGTGAAGTCGGTCAGGCCCTCAATGGGCACGCCTGCCAGCTCGGCGTGATACGTGACGCGGCCGTCGACGGGTTCGGGGTAGAGTTCAGGATTGGGAGGGGTATAGGGCCTGGATTCGCCCTCGATCTTGACGCCCTGGGCCAGTGTCGTCGGCAGACCACCCTTCAGCGACGCGAGGATGTGCAGGCACCAGGCGAGGCAGTGGACCGTCTCCTGATACTGAATTGTCACCATGCGTTTATTGTTTCGGGAGTTCGCGGGATCCTCGCGATCCTTGGATCTCTGGACGTAGATATGCTCGACTTCCAGCCTTTCGGCCTGTCCCAGCCATTCCACGACGCGGGCGGTGATCGGGTCGAATAGCTCGGGGAAGTCGTAGAGGACGGTCGCCCCGGACCGATCGATGGCCTCGACGATCGAGCGACATTCCTCGGGGCGGCCGGGGACGGCCATGGGCTTCTCGTTCAGGACGAGGGCCGGAGACGGCCGGGCGAGCAGGAGGTCGAGCCGGCGGAACTCCGGGTGGGTGGCCAGGTGGAACACGTCGGCATCGATGTTCGAGAACGTCTCAATGTCTGGAACAATTCGTAGGCGGGCGGGGTCGACGTCCGGGGGCGTGGGGCCCGGGTCGAAGACCGTGACGTCGAGGCCATGCTCCAGGGCCACATCGAGGAATCTCCGGCCGATGTAACCCCAGGCGCCGGCGATGGCAATCGAGCGGGGGAGAGGATTTTCATGGGTCATCGGGGGAGGATCCGGTCGAAGCGTGAAGGATCGAGCCAGGCGCCATCGGCGAGGTCGACGGTGCGGAATCCGGCCAGGATCTCCTGACGGTCGGAGTGGCTTTCGAAGTGTCGATTGAGCATGTGGCGGATTCGATTTTCGTGAGCGAGGTCGATGAGTGCGACGCAGCAGCCGCGGAAGCCCGCGCCGCTGAACCGAGAACCCAGGACGCCCTCGGTCCCGATCAAGGCCTGGTGCAGGGCGATGAGAGGCGGGCTGCCGCATTCGTAGTTCTCGATGGAACTGCTGCAGGACGCGGTCATGAGCGAGCCGAAGCGAGCGATGTCGCCCGTGCGCCATGCCTCGATGCCGAGTCTGACCCGCTCTGATTCCGTGAAGAAGTGCCGCGCCCGCTTCCTCGGGCCGGGTGGCAACTCGGCCTCGTGTACGTCAAAGCATGCTCGCGAAACATGGCCCAGGAGCGGCGGGAGGTCGGCCCTGGACTCTCGGGCCAGGAGGAACTTCGCGGCCTCCTCGCACTCGCCCACCCGCTTGTTGTAGTCGGTCCCCACCAGCGGCTGACGGATGCCCGAGGGGACGACGACGAATCGGTGGGCGGGCATCTCGGGTGGGGTCTCGATCCAACCGTGCGAAGATGTCAGGCAGTTGATGTGCGTCAAACACCCCTGGCGGGACAACACGATGGCCGACTGGTCGAGGATACCCGATCGTAGGCCGAGGTATTCGTTCTCGACCTGTCTTCCAAGTTCGATCAGCTGCGCCTCATCGAGTACCAGGCCATTCACATGAGAGAGCGCGAGCAGGTAGGCGATGCTCACGGCGGCCGAGGAGCTGAGGCCTTCTCCGATCCTACCGCCGTGGATCCGGCCGACGAGGCCGTGGCGTACGCCATATTTATGCCGAAGGACCTGGGCGGCGCCCCTGGGAAAATTGCCCCAGTCGCTGGGAATGGCGTCGGGGATGTCTGGCAGGGAGAACCGCACGGGATCCGCGAAGGCGTTGCTATGCAGTTCGACTCGATCCGGACACTCGACGGGGGCCGCGATGAACGCGAGGTGCACGGCCATGTCGACGGCCGCCGCCAGCACCGGCCCGCCCTGGTGATCCACGTGGGCCCCGAGCGGGCAGATGCGGTGAGGCGACCGGACGACACCCACGACCTCGGGCGAAACGTTTCGCTCGATCGCAAAGCGGACCCGGATCGCCTCCCCGTCATCCATCGCGCTCGCCCCAGCCAACTTCCTGGTACGGTCCGCTATTGTGGACCATTACTATTGGATATCACGCACATTTTTGTCCGCAATCGCGGACCCGACGCGGCTTTCAACGACCCGGAGGGTTGGGTTCGTCGAGGAAGTCATCAAGCAACGCCTTCCAGGGGAGAACGTCCTTCAGCCGGAGGCTCAGGGTCCGACCGGAAGTCTCCACGGCGGCCTTGCGGAGCGAGCCGAAGAGGGCATCGTCGATTGGTCGGTTGGCGGCCTGGACGACGCCGTCGGGAGAGTTGAGCGAGTCCTGGCGCGCCTTCACGGCGTTCCGCATCGCCTCGATCTCCGCGTCTCCCTTCGCGATGGCGGTCAGCTCGAATCCGAAGCGTTCCGACCCGTCGATCCGGCAGAGGAACCGCTCGGAGCCGTTGAGGAGCGTCATGGTCCAGGCATCTCCCGGTTCGCGAGCCTCGAACAGCCGCGGGTCCTTATTCTGCCCGGAATTCAGGATCACGGCCACTGGTCCGGCGGACACGCGATCCCATTCGTCCTTCTTGACATAAGTGGGAGCCGTCTCGGCCGTGCGGGCGAGCCGCCTGCGAATCCCGGCCTCGCTATCCAGCAGGATGGTCTGAGGGTCGAGGATGGCGAGCGCCCAGCGTTGAATCCGATCTTCCTTGTTCGGCCAATTCTTGACGATAAAGAACGACTTATTGCTTTCGGTTGCCTCGGTGCACTGGATTCCGAATTCCTTGGCGATCTTCGCCCAGTCGATCGGGCGGGTCGTCCGCAGTGTCACGCCGTTCATGCTCAAGTGCCTCATCGGCTTGCCGTCGAGCATCTTGGAGCCGACGCTGAGGTCGATCGCCATCGATAGCCATTCGACCTCCTCGACCTTGAACAGCGACCGGATCTTCGATTCCACCAACTTGCCGGTCTTCGGGTCGATGCCCACGCTCGTCGAGATCCGGCGGTTGAGCTGGGCGGCGTAGTCCTTCATCGCGGGCTTGGCCAAGAGGGCGGCCGGGCGGACGACGATGGCGCCCATCGAGTTTTCGGGGACCTGATTCAATTCGGGGATCGACAGGCCGGCGGGGGCGTCGGCGGCGAGCGTGGCCGGGGCGGGGCCTCGGAGGGCGATGAGGGCGAGGGCGGCGGCCATGAGGGGCAGGGCGGCGCGGCCCCGGGCGAGAAGGGAGAAGGGTTGTTCATGCGTGCGAGCGTTTTTGCGAAGCATCTCGATCCTCCTGATCAGTGTGCTCGTCCCCCGGGCCGGCAGGAACGCCCTGACGTGCCACGAGGGGGAGGTTCCGTCCAGTCGCAGGGTCAGGCTCGAAAGGTGGCGGGCGTAGGCGGCTGGGCCGCCGGCGAGGCGGGCGCCGATCGCGTCGGCGGCGAGTTCCTGCTCGATCCGGAGCCGGGCCGCCAACCAATGGATCAACGGGTGATAGAAAAAGAACGTGAGCGAGAACTGGCCGAACAGCCCGGCGGCGTAATCGCCGCGAGCGATGTGGCCGAGTTCGTGGGCCAGGACGGCGTCCCGCTCGTCGGCCGTCCAGCCCCGCCAGCCGAGGGGTAGGAAGATGGCGGGGCGTCGCCAGCCGGCCGTCGCGGGGGTGCCCAAGCCGTCGAGTTGCAACAGCTCGACGTGGCGCGTCAGGCCCATCGAGGCCGACAGTTCGGCGAGACGCGTGGACCACTCCTCGTCCTCGACCCGGACGGCCCGGCGCCTTGCCAGGGTCAGCGAGACCAACCCGAGCGCGAGCCGGGCCAGGCCGAAGGCCCAGCCGGCGGCCATCAGCCAGGCGACGGGGTATGCCCACGACCGGACGGGCCGGAACAGTTCCTCGTTGCGTTCATGGGCAGGCGAAAAGAGCTTCAGAATCGCTCCGGGACGAAGGACCGATCCGGCCGTCGTCGCGGCGCCTTCAGCCATCGGACCGGAACTCACCGTGTTGAAGGAATGACTCCGGCTTTCGTTCACAATTTCACGCGAGTGCATCGGCAACCAACGATCCGGGACGAACGCGGCCAGGCCGACGACCAGGGCCACGCCCAATCCGAGCGTAGCCGACCAGGCCCCGGCGGTCGCGCCGCGGCGCGAGGCGAGCAGGCAGGTTACGGCGATCGGCAGGCCCAGGAGGGTCGCCTGGAGGCCGGCCCAGAGGGCGCAGAGGCCGATGGTGCTCATCGCGGGGCCTCCTCGTTGAGGATCCGTTCGAGGAGCGCCCGCTCGTCGGCCGAGAGGCCCTTGCGGTCGACCAGTCGCATCAATAACCGCTCGCGCGATCCCCGGAAGACCCGCTGGACCAGGTCGGTCAGCAGATGTCCGGAGACGTCCTCATAGGTGCGCAGGGCCTTGTACAGGAAGGGTCGCTCGCGGTTCACCTTCTGGAGGAATCCCTTCTCCTCCAGGACGCGGACGAGGTTGGCGATGGTGGTGTAAGAGCGGTCGAGCCCGGCCGAGGCCAGGCGGTCGCGGGCCTCGGCGGCGGTCGCCTCGCCGTGGTCCCAGAAGGTGTGCATCACCTCCAGCTCGCGCTCGGTCAGGTCCCTCGAAGGCGGTCGCGCCACGGGTCGGCCTCCTTGCCATTGTGATTTGGGGAATCAAATTTGGTTTCCCAAATCTAGCGAGATCGTGGCGGGAGTCAAGCGGAGAACCGCTCGAGGTTGAGGGAATTCCGCGGGGTGACGAAGGCCCCGGGCCGGCCGTCGCACTGGCAAAGCCAGTGGCACACGAACTGCCTCCAAACATCTCGGACCGCTTGGATCGTCAGTCCTGGATTTCGAGAATGCGACGCTTCGACTCGTCGGGTTCCACGCGGACGGTGACGCGCTTGCCCACGGCCTTCAGGCCCAGGAGCTTGGCCTCGGTCGCCTTGCGGATGGAGACCTTGACGGCGGGGTCGTCCAGACGAGGCGGGAGTTTCCCCTCGGGGGCGAAGCGGTAGCCGTCCTCGCTGCCGCGCTCGTACAGGAACTTGCCGGAGGCGATCGTGAGGGCGTGTTTGATTTCGGTGAGGGGTGTATATTTGTCGTTCTGTCGGTCGGTCAGGATCCAGACCTCGTCGGGTCGGACCTCGTAGGTGGGCTGGTCGTCGGGGCCCCGGCGGTGGTACTTGAAGCGTAGGCCGGAGACCTGCAGGAAGCGGCCGTCGCCGAGGTGGACCCTGGAGACGGAGTTCCGGAGGGCCTCCAGGAGGGTATCGGGGGAGACCTGGAACTTGACCAGGGGGTCGTCGTAGTAGAAGACGCCGGCCATGTGATATCCGGTGATGTCGGAGCCGGCGGGGATGTTGTCGTTGATCCGGATCCCGCCACCGTTGATCAGGCCGATGTCGGCGTCCATCGTCTCGCGGATGATGTCGGCCAGCACGCTGCCGAGCGCGGTCTCGCGGGCGCGGACGGCCGTCTCCTCGCCTTCGAGGGCGTGCTCGGTGGAGCCGTAGACCAGGCCGAGGTCGATGCCTTCCCTCTTGTGGTAGGCCGCCTTGAGCTGCTCCATCGAGGCCGTGACCTCGCGCTCGACCTGCTCGTCCTTGGCGACGCCGGCATCGAGCGTCTTTCGGACAGGCGTGGCCTTGACATCGCCGTTCAGGGCGACCGTCACGTCGATCAGCATGACGGTCTGGGCGTCGGAGTCGGCCTTGGTGATCCAGGTCTTCCCGACCTGGTCCTTCTGGGCGAAATGTTCGTGACCGCCGACGACGAGGTGGACCTCGGGGAACTCGCGGGCGAGCCACTTATCCTCCGTCATGTCCTGATGCGTGAGAGCGACGATGACGCGGGCACCCCGGCGTTTCAGGGAGGCGATCGAGTCGGCGATGAGCTTCTTACGCGCGTCCGGCGGGTTGTAGCGGTAGGCGATATATTCGGCCTTCTGGACGTCGAGGGTGAGGGCGAAGATGCCGACCGGGACGCCTCCGACGTTCACGACGATGTTCTCGAAAACATTATAGAACGCCTTGCTCATGGGCTGGAGCGGGGCGTCGGCGGCGGGGCGATAGTCGATGTTGGAGGTGACCCAGCGGAAGCCGCTCTGCTTGATGCGGTCGTAGAGGATCCCGCGCGACTTTTCGAACTCATGGTTGCCGAAGGTGGCGATCATGTGGGGATCGTCGGCGTCGGGCTTGCCGTCGAGCAGGCTGAGGCATCGGATCATGGGCTCGGCATTCAGGTACTTGCCCATGATGGAGGGGAAGAGCAGGTCGCCGGCGTGGAGGACGAGGACGGGCGTGCCATTTTTTTCCAGGTCGCGCCTGACGGTGCGGATCCGGGCGAGGCCGCCGCGCGTGCCGTTCTCCAGCCCCTCGACGCGATAGACGTCGTTGAGTTGGAGGATCGTGAACCGACCTTCACCCTCGGCGGCGAGGGCACCCGGCCCGCGGTTGAGGAGGAGGCAGAGGCCGCAGGCGAGGAGGGATGTCCGGAAGGAGGCGCGTCGTCGCATGGGGTCATCCTGGGCCGAGCGTTGAGGTGTCGGGGCCATCGCTGGCGTCTCCGGGAAGTACGGACCGGAATCCCTTTACGATAAGGAACTCGCGCGAGGTTAGCAAATCGCGCGGGCGTTCCCTTTGGTCCTACGGACCGGATCGCTATCATGCCCGGCGACATCGCACAGACTCCTCTGAACCCACGTCGACCGTCTTTTACCGCGCCGAACCCCGGAGCCTCCCCGATGCTGCCACCCTCCCATCACGCCGAAATCCGGCGCCGCTTTATCGCCTTCGTCCAGTCGCCCGGATTCCAGCCGTATTTGAAGAGGCTGTCGGGTCGACCTTACGCTCGGATGTTCCTGGCGTTCGTGTCGTTCCTGACGACGATCGGGATCCCGGTCGCGATCTACCAGGTGTTCCGGATCCTGGGTCACAGGAAGGCGTACCGGAAGCACCTGGTCGAGGTCGCCGGGCGGTCGATCCCGTTGACGGCCTATCCGCTGATGGTCAACAACTCGATCGGGGATGAGCCTGGGGCGGTTGCGCCAGGGCTCGTGATCGGCTCGTTCGACCCCAAGGTGGGCGACGACCTCGAGTCCATGAGCGACCTGGCCCTGAAGATCCTCTCGCCCGAATCCGAGCCCGGCGTCTCGCCGGCCGATTCCGAGTTCGCCGAGGCGCTCATGGAAGACATCGCCTACCAGCCTCACCGGCGCCGGCTCCTGCCATTGAGCCTGACGGGCGGCCGGGAGGTCTATGCGTTCGACCTGATGATCGTGAGCGACTTCCTCCCGGGAGGCCGGATCTCCGGCGCCCGGCTGCCATGCCTCGCCGAGCCGGGGCCGACCGGGGAGATCCATCTGGTGCCGGCATCCATCCTGGCCTCGGCGACTTGAATGGCGGGGTGCCCCCTCCTCGGTCCCCCGTACGACTCGCTCATTTCATCAAGTCCTCACCAATAAGCACACGCGATCTCCTCCGTGATACCGTAGGCTGCCCGGTTTGTTCCCCCCCGACGTTCCGGCTGACGCCCTGTCGCCGGGCTAGTTTCACCGAGGAAGAACCATGACGCGATCCGCCCCGGTCCTCCGTCACCGCGAGTCGTCTGACCGCCATCCTTGCCCTGGGAATTGGGGGGCTCGTCGTCTCCACAGCCGATGCCCAGGTGCCCGGCGTCGAGCATGTCGTGGTGATCGGCGTCGACGGGTTGAGCCCGGCGGGCGTCCAGAGGGCCAGGACGCCCGTCCTCCACCGGATGATGAAGGAAGGGGCGTACTCGATGCACGCCCGGGGCGTGATGCCCACCGTTAGCAGCCCGAATTGGGCGTCGATGATCATGGGGGCGGGCCCCGAGCAGCACGGCGTGCTCTCGAACGATTGGCAGCCGGGGAAGAGCCCGATCGCGCCAACCGAGGTCGGCCCCGGCAAGATCTTCCCGACGATGTTCGGCCTGCTGCGGCAGCAGAAGCCGGAGAGCAAGATCGGCGTCTTCCACGACTGGGGCGACTTCGGCCGGCTGGTCGAGCCAGGCGTCTGCGACAAGATCGTCCACCCGAAGGGGCCCGGCCGAGACCACCAATCAGGCGATCGCCTACCTGAAGGAGGCCAGGCCCACGCTCCTGTTCATCCACCTCGACCACGTCGACGGCGCGGGTCACAAGCACGGCCACGGCACGAAACAGTACGACGACGCCATCGCCGAGGCGGATGCGTTGATCGGCAAGATCCTGGACGCGCTCAAGGACGCCGGCATCGCCGACACCTCGCTCGTCTTGATCACTTCCGATCACGGCGGGAAGGGGAAGGGGCACGGCGGCTCGACGATGGAGGAGATCGAGATCCCCTGGATCCTGCACGGCCGCGGCGTCGCCCCCGGCCGGGAACTCTCCGCGATGGTTAACACTTACGACACGGCCGCCACCGTCGCCTACGCACTCGGCCTGGCGCCGCCGAGGTGCTGGATCGCCCGGCCGGTGGTCGACGCCTTCGTCACCCCGCGGTCGGCGAGGAAATGAGCCGCGGGGAGTTTGCGGCCTGGAGAAAATCGGAGGGCGACTTGCCTCGGGCGGGTCCGTCGGTCATGCTCCGGGGTGCCCCCTCTCCCTACACGCGCGAGGCCTACTGATATGACCCGACACCGCCGCTCGTTGACCCCGCGCCTCGAAGGGCTCGAATCCCGCCAGGTCCTGGCCTCGGGCGTCCTGTCCACGACCCCTGCGCTCGTCCACAGCCTGGCGGTCCTGCACCCGGCGGGGACGGCCGACGGGTCGTTCGCGACGACCTCGCCGAAGAACCCGGACACCGGCGCGACGACCAAGGTGCACGCCCACGGCAAGTTCGGCGGCCAGCACGCGGAGATTCGCGCCACGGTCCACCTGCTCGGCAACGTCGCCAGCGGCAATGCAATGGGCACGGCGACGGTCGAGACGTCCAAGGGCAAGGTTTACCTGAGCCTGGTTGGGCCCACGCAGCCGGGGTTCAGCAAGCTGCCCGGTAGCTTCTCTTACACGATCACCGGCGGCACCAAGTCCTTCAAAAATGCCACGGGCCCCGGCACGATCGGCGTCAGCCTCGGCCACATCCACACCGAGACCTCGCACGGCAAGGCCGAGGTCGAGGGGTCGATCAAGTTGACGTTCTCCTGATCGTCGGACCGGCGATTGCGGACCATTTTTGATGTAGCGTCATGTTCACATCAAAAGTTTGGTTCGCAATCGCGGCCCCTACGTGGAGTAAACCCATTTGCCGAGGAGGTAGGCGGGGATCCAGAGGGCGGCGACGGCGAGCGCGGGGGAGAGGCCCCGGACGGCGGCGACGAGGCCGACGTTGAGCCAGATGAGGCTCAGGACGGCCGTCTTCACCGAATTCATGTAGCGGGCGGGGGTGGGCTCGCGGACGGTCCGCGAATTGGCCAGATTCACCACGCCGGCGACGAGTGCGAGGATGAGCAAGCCTTCGAGCGGGACGATCGCGGCGCTCGCCGATGGGCTCGGGAAGCCCTTCGCCTGCAAGGCCGCGCCGAGGATCGCGACGAGGCCGAGGTTCTCCAGCGCGATGCCCAGGTGCAGGCCGGCGGTCCGGCCCCCTTCGGTCTCGGACCGACTGATGCAGGTCAGGCCCATGACGTAGACGGTGACGGCCCCGGCGGCGATCCAGCCGGGGGTGCCGCCGAGCTGCGGCGACTGGCTCATGCCGAGGAGCAGGTTCAGTCCGCGGCAGCCCCCCATGAACAGGGGTCCGAGGAGCGTCCGTTTCGCGACGGCGTCATAGGCCAGGACGCACAGGGCGAGGAGGCCTGCCACGATGGCGCTCGTCCGCGTGCTCGCGGCCACGACGATCAGGGGGCCCGCGACGAGCAAAATGGTCCCCAGCCAGGCGGCGAACCGGAAGCCGATCCGGCCGGAGGGCAGGGGGCGTTTGGGGCGTTCCTTGAGGTCGATCTCGAAGTCGAAGACGTCGTTCAAGGCGATGCCGGCGGCATAGATCGATATCGAGGCGAGGGCCAGCGGCAGCCAGCCGGCGACGTCCGCCAGGGCACCGCCGACGAGGAGCCAGCCGGCGAGGCTGTCGGCGGCGGCGGTGAAGACGTTCGGCAGGCGGACGAGTTGGGCGTAGGGCTTGATGCGGGCCGCCAGGCTCATAGCCCGGTCCCGGCGACGAGCGGCTTGAGGACCTCAAGCGCCTGGATGGCGGCCTCGTCGGGGTTGTCGATGTTGGGGTAGAGCTCGACGGTGACCCAGCCTGTGTACTGGATGTCGTGGATGGCGCGGAAGACCTCGGGGAAGTCGATGGCGCCGAGGCCGGGGATCAGGTGGTGGTGGACCCGGGTGGCGGCGATATCCTCGACGTGGAAGTGCTTGATGTGCCGGGCCTTCTCGCGGATGGCCTTCGGGATGTCCTCGGACATGCAGTAGGCGTGGCCGATGTCGAAGTTCAGGCCGATGGAGGGGGCGTTCACGCGGTCGGCGACTTCCAGGTACTGGTCGGAGGTCTCGATCAGGAGCCCCGGCTCGGGCTCGATGAGGAGCAGGACGCCGAGCTTTTCGGCGTACTCGGCGAGGGGCTTCAGGACCTCGACGAACTCGTCGGCCCCGGCCTGCCACGACTGCCCCTCGGCCAGCGGGCCGCCGGGCTCGGTGGTGATGTGGGGGGCCCCCAACTCGGCGCAGAGGGCCAGGGAGCGGCGGGTGTGGTCGATCCGGACCCGGCGGTAGTGGGGGTCGGGCTCGATGAACGAGGGGTACCAGTACTTCTGGCGGTAGTCGTCGACGGCGTTCATCATGAACGCGTTGACATTCGAGAAGACGAGCGTGTTCGACTCCATGGCGGAGCGGATGGCGTTCTTGGTGGCCTGGGGGAGGTAGGCGGGCCAGGCGTGGGGGACGTCGGCCATCAGCTCCAGGCCCTCGTAGCCGATGGCGGAGATCCGGGCGGCGGCCTCCTCGAAGGGGAAGCGGAGGTAGGCATTGGTGCTGAACGCCAGTCGCATGAGTCTCGCCTTATCACGAACGGGGGCAAGGGCCTGTGTGTCGTCATTATGGAACCGTCGCCCCCCCGGTTCAACCCGGACGGCCGGCTCGCATTGCCGGGAATCGCGTTCTGGCCGATAATTGCCGGGGAGGGACGTTGGCGGTGGATGACACGAAAGGGCTGGGAGGCTCATGAGCCAGGCGACGGTCGGGGTGTCGATGCGGTCGCGGACCTTCGCCGCGCTCGGGAATGCGGACTACCGCCGGTTCTACATCGGCCAGGGGATCAGCCTGATCGGCACCTGGCTCCAGGCCGCCGCCGTGAGCTGGATCGTCTTCGAACAGACCGGTTCCGAGCGGATGCTCGGGCTGATCGAGACGGCCAACATCATGCCGGGGCTGCTCGTCGGCCTGCTCGCCGGGGCGATGGCGGATAAGGTCCGGCCCAGGACGATGCTGGTCGTGACCCAGGTGCTCCAGATGGCGCTGGCGTTCATCCTCGGGGCCCTGGTGGCCTATGGGGTGGAGACGGTCTGGGAGATGGCCCTGATCGTGGCCCTGGCCCGGATCTGCGCGACCTTCGAGATGCCCAGCCGGCAGGTCTTCCTGTATGACCTGGTGGGCAAGTCCAGTTTGATGAATGCGATCGCCCTGAACACGGGGCTTTTCAACGCCTCGCGGGTGGTGGGGCCGGCGCTGGCGGGGGTGGTGCTGGCGAGGGTCGGCGGGGCGACCTGCTTCGTGCTGAACGGGGCGAGCTACCTGGCGTCGATCGCGGCCGTCCTGATGATCCGGGCCGGTTCGCGAGCCCTGCCGGCGCCGGAACCGGGGTCGGACCACTTCTGGGCGGGGGTCGGATACCTGTTCCGGAACCGACGGATCGCGGCCCTGTTCGGGCTGATGAGCTTCTTCGGGGTCGTGGGTATGGGGTACTCGGCCATGCTCCCGGCCTACGCCGCTCGCGTGATCGGGACCCGGGAGGTCGGGTTCAGCCTGCTTCTGGCGTCGAGCGGGATCGGGGCGACGGTGGGTGCCCTGACGGTGGCGTCGCTGGGCGGGATGCCGTCGGGCCGGAGGCACCGGATGATCCTGGGCGGCCTGGCGCTATTCTCGCTGGCCCTGATCGGCTCGGCGATGCTGCCGCCGGCGGTCTCCCCGGCGATGCGAATGCCGGTGGGGTCGGTCTGCCTGATGCTGATCGGATACGGGGCGGTGGTCTTCTACTCGACGACGCAGACGGTCATCCAGACGACCGTGCCCGACCACCTGCGGGGCCGGATCATGGGCATCTGGATGATCGCCTTCTCGGGCTCCGTGCCGATCGGGGCGATGGCGTCGGGGGAACTGGCCCAGGCCTACACCGTCCCCCCGGTCATGGCGTGGTCGGGGTTGATTTGCCTGGTCGCGGCGGGGGTCGTGGGGATGTCGGGTGCGCTCAGGGAACGACCGTAGGATCCGCCCCTGAAGACCAATCATCATATCATAAATTTATTATCTATAGCGTACCCGACCCCAGCTCGTTCCGGAGCTTGAGGACGGCGGCCTCCTTGGCCTTTGCTTCGACTTCGACGGTCAGGTCGAGCGGGCGCCAGCAGGCGGGGAAGTCGGCGACGTCGATGAAGTCGTGATGCCTTGCGGGCCTGGGGCCGTCCCAGCCTTCGAGGGGGCTGGAGAGGTGGAACATGGGCTCGCGGGTCCAGGTGGTGAGGGCCTCGGCGGTGGCTTGTTCCACGGTCAGGCCGTCGGGCAGGCAGCGGTGGTGGTGGACGTCGTAGACGAGCGGGATCCCGGTCGATCGGCAGAGGGGGAGGAGGTCGGCGGGGGTGTAGGTGGAGTCGTCGTTCTCGACGGTCAGGCGGGATCGGGCCCGATCGGAGAGGCGGTCGAGGCTGCGGGCGAAGTCGGCCAGCGCCAGGGCCTTGTCGCCGAATGCCCCGCCGCCGTGGATGTTGATGACGTCGGCGTTGACCCACTCGGCGACCTCGGCCTGGTACTCGATCTCCCGGAGCGACGCCTCGACCACGTCGGGCCGCTTCGAGTTCAGGACCACGAACTGGTCGGGGTGGAAGCAGGTGCGGACGTCGTTGGCGCGGCTGAACTCGCCGACGAGTTTGTAGCGTCGGACGATCTCGGGCCCCTCGGGGAGGCCGGCGGGGTCGTAGCCGACGGCCGGGTGCGTCCGCAAGGGGAGGATCTGGCTGTTGATCCGGAAACAGCCGATTCCGTGGGCCGCGCAGTATTTCACCGAGGCCAGCAGGGCGTCGGCGTTGTCCAGGCAGAGCCCGGAGAGCTTGCGGCGGGCGTCGTCCTTGCTGAGTTTGGAAACGGCCGTCGCCGTGGTGTTTCGGAACTTGATCGGCTCGTCGCGGAAGATGCAGCAGAGTCCGAGCCGGATCATCGGGGAGGGTCCTCGGGCCAATCTTGAGGACCCTCCCGCCATGGCTGGGGTCCGGATTACTTGCGATACGTCTGGGGGATGTAGGCCGGCAGCGATTGCCGGGCCAGGATCTTCTGGATCTTCGCGAACCGGGCCAGGCCACCGACCTGCGGGACGCTGACCCAGTCCTCGCCGATCAGGGGGCGGGCGTAGTCGATGTACTCGTCGGTGACGTCATATCCGTTGGCCGCGACCCAGTGTTTCGGGAAGCTGCGGTCGAAGTTCGCGACCTTCTCCAGGGGCACCTTGTCGTAGGTGATCGAGTAGGCGCTCTTGGATCGGTCGCGGAGGATCGTGGCCATGTAGCCGTTGCCGACCTCGCGGGCGATCGTCACGGCGTGGCAGCCCACATTGTATGCCTCGTCAAGGTCGACGACGCTGGCATAGACGATCGCGTTGCGCTGGTCGGTGCCCGGGACCTGGCCGCGGGCCTTGCCGGGGACGGGGAACTTGAGGGTGTTGAGGTAGTTCACGACCGTCTGGGCGACCGTCGTCTGGCTGGCGCTGAACTGGACGTGGCCGAAATTGTCGCGGGTCGCGCCGAGGTCGCCGACGTCGAATCCTTCGCTCACGACCACGATGCAGCGGCCGTCGGTTTCGAGCTGCCTGATGACGTTCTGGCCGAGGGTTTCGAGCGAGACGCCGGCCTCGGAGAGGTAGATCTGGAGCGGCATCTCGCGGTCGGGGTCGGCGAGCCTCGCAGCGGCGGGGATGTAGCCGATCTTCCGGCCCATCGCCTGGATCACCAGGACGGGGTCGGCCGGGCAGGAGCCGGAGTTCTCCTCGTTGGCCTGCCGGACATACTGAGCGAAGTAGCGGGCGACCGAACCGTAGCCGGGCGAGTGGTCGAGCAGGGTGAACTCGGAGTCGCCGAGGTCGTTGTCGATGGTCTTGGGGACGCCGACGGCGACGAGGTCCAGCCCCTTCTCGTGGGCCAGGACGCTGACCTTGTGGGCGGTGTCCTGGGAGTCGTTGCCGCCGATGTAGAAGAAGTAGCCGACGTCGTGGGCCTTCAGGACCTCGACCACGCGGGCGAAATCCTCATCCTGTCCGGCCTTGAGCTTGTACCGGCAGGTGCCGATGCCGCCGGCCGCCGGCGAGGTGCGCAGGAGGGCGATCTCCTCGGCCGGGCTGGCCGAGAGGTCGATCAGCTCCTCCTTGAGGACCCCCTCGATGCCGAAGTTCCCTGCGTAGACCGTGCCGAAGGTCTTCGGGTCCTTCTTGCACGACTCGATGATCCCCCGGAGGGAGTTGTTGATGACGCAGGTCGGGCCGCCCGACTGCGCGACGACGACGTTCTTCGAAGCCATGGGGCGACTCGGTCAGAAAGGGACTAGGGAATGCGTTCGAGAGGGCCAGAACAATACACAAGGCGCGGGGCGAGGCTCCCCCGCGCTGGGCGGGGTCTGGAGACCCGCGCCCAGCGCCTGTCAGAAACGACCTCCTGGTGGATTGCGGGATCACGCCCAGGGCGGGGTCTCGGGCAGGAGGGCGTCGAACTTCCTGAGGAGGTCGTCCATGTAAGCCCCGGCGTAGGTGCCGTCGTAGAACTTGCCGAGGGCCTCCTCGTAGAAAAGCTGCCAGGACTCTTCCTCGCGGCCCGGGAGGATGGGGTAGAAGAGGACGCCGTTGGCCTTCGCGGCCTGATAGTCGCCGGGGGCGTCGCCGATCATGAGGATCTTCGACAGCTCATAACGACCGACGGCAGCCAGGGCGAGGTGCTCCTTCTTGCTGCCGAGTTCCTGGCCGGCGATCAGGCCGACGTGCTTCGACAGGTCGTGCTCGGCCCACTCGCGTTCCAGGGCCTCGCCGGGGGTGGCGGAGACCACCATGACGTCGGCCTTCTCGGCCATCGTCTGGAGCGACTCCCGCATGAACGGGAAGGGCGGGACGTTGTGCACGATCTCGCCGACCGTGCGGTTGACCGCCTCGCTCCATTCGAGGGTCACGGCCAGGTCGGGGTCGTTGGTCTTGGCGACCTCGGCCTTGAGGGTCGGGTTGCCGAGCTTGGTCTCGCGCTCGATCCAGGCGCGGAGGCCCGGGACGGGCGGGAGCCGGAACCCCCGGCGCTGGACCTCGGGGCGGGCGGCGAGGAGGTCGAAGGTCCGGGTCAGGGCGGGGAAGCGGTTGATGCCCCGCCACTTGGAGTACAGATTCACGAACTCGGCCGCCTCGCGGGCGTACTTGGAGATCGCGGCCAGCTCGAAGTACTGGATGATGTTGGGGATGAAGCACTCCTTGTGCTTCACCTCCATGGTGTCGAAGGCGCAGCCGTCGCTATCGATCCCGATGAAGTAATCGTGATTCTTGACGAACGAGCGCAGGGGCGCCTGGGGATCGGCGGCGGACATCGGCGGGCTCCGGGGACGGGTCGACTCCCGGCGCGTTCGAGGCGTTGCGCCCGGGGGTCGAGCGTGGGGCGGATCGGGTCGGGGGCCGACAGCCACGACCGAGGGCAGGCCCCCCGGATCCCCTCCGCGTTTCGGAACGCGATCCTAGTCCCCAACCCCGGGCTTTGTCCAGACTTCCGGCCGGCCAGCCATCAACAATGGATCACTCCATGCATGTTAATGCGGTGTTCAGCCGCGTCGCCGAAAGGCCACGCGCGGGGGTACGGGTGTCGCAACAGGAGGGCTTCGCCGTTCAGGACATTCGGAAGCCCCGTCAAAGCCGATGGGGATGTCTTTCGAACTGATTTGCGGCCGACTGGGAACGTATGCTAAGTTCGGTAAGAACGAGGCATCCAATCCGTCCGACCTCCCGGCAGCGTTTGCCCCTCCGCGCATCTGCTCCGCGATTGACCTCAGCATGGGGGAAGATCCACGTGGCGACCTCCGACCGGTCCAAGTCGGCCGATGCCGTCCCGACCGACCTCCTGCCGGTGATCCGCACCTCGGGCGTCCTGACCGACAAGGCGTTCGCGGAGCTCAAGGCGAAGGTCCTCAGCGGCGAATACCCCACCGAGGCGTCGTTGCTCGCCCAGCGCCTGGTGCGCGATAAGATCCTGACGGACTATCAGGTCCGCCGCTTCCTCAGCAACAAACCCCACGGCCTGATCGTGGGCAAGTACATCATCCTCGACCGCCTCGGCTCGGGATCGATGGGCCGCGTCTACAAGGCCCAGCACCAGCTCATGGGCCGCGTGGTGGCCCTCAAGATCATCGCCCCCGAGATCGTCACCAACGAGCGCGTCGTCGCCCGCTTCCAGCGCGAGATGCGGCTGGTCGGCCGGCTCGACCACCCCAACGTCGTCCGCGCCTACGACGCCGACCAGGCCAACGGCATCCTGTTCATCGTCATGGAGCACGTCTCGGGCATCAGCCTGGGGCAGCGGCTGAAGGAAGGCCCGATCCCCGCGACCGATGTGGTGAACTACGCCGCGCAGGCGGCTCTGGGCCTCGCCCACGCCCACGCCCAGGGGATCGTCCACCGCGACGTGAAGCCCTCGAACTTGCTCCTGAACGAGGAGAAGCAGGTCAAGGTGCTCGACCTCGGCCTGGGCGTGCTGATGGAGGCCGACAACCAGGCCACCTTCGCCACCGCCGACGGCATCGCAGTCGGCACGGTCGACTACATGTCGCCGGAGCAGGCCTGCGGCCGGGAAGTCGACGGCCGGAGCGACCTGTTCTCGCTCGGCTGCTCGATGTACCACATGATCACCGGCAAGCAGGCGTTCCCGGGCGACACCCCGATCGAACGCCTCGGGCGCCGGATCTCCGGCCGGCATGTGGCGATCACCGACTACCGCCCCGACCTCCCCGCGAGCGTCGTGGCCGTGATCGATAAGCTCCTGGCGAGCCGCCCGCAGGACCGCTACCAGACGGCCGGTGAGGCCGCCGAGGCGCTCCAGGCCCTGATCCGACCGCGGGCCCCAAAAGGCGCGGAGCCCTCGAAGCGTACCGAAGAACCCGCCAAGGCCGCCCACGCGCCGACCCCGGCCACCCCGCCGCCCCCGCCGCAGATCATCAAGGTCAAGCCCGAGTACCCCGGCTGGTTCGCCCCCCTGGCTAACCTCGCCGAGACCAGGCCCGGCCTCGCCCTCCTGACCGTGCTCTTCACCCTCGCCGCCTCCGCCGGTGCAGGCTTCGCGGCCGGCTGGTTCCTCAAGAAGTGATCCTTCTGTGGGAGGGCCGATGATCGCCGTCGGCTCGCGGTAGCGCTGGGCGAGCATCTCCCGATGCCGACCCGTCCCATGACGCGTAGTACCACGAAACCGGATCTCCCGATCCGTCGACTGTAGCGAATGTCGACGGATCGGGAGATCCGGTCCGGTTGTCCCCTTCGGCGATCGATCGGGCGGCATCGGGAGATGCTCGCCCAGCGCAGAAAGACGTATTGGGGCGATCGGAGTTGGCTCGCGAATGGTGCCGACTGGCCCTATCTTCCTGGCGGATCCGGCGAATAATACAGGGAGAGGTAGGGCGGCGACGTGGCCGCTCGCCCGATTCCCGGCGCCGTGGAATGCCGGTTGCCTCACTCTCCTGCGGGCGTTCGCCCGTTGTCCGACCGATCCGATCGGACCCGAGGCGGGATTTGCCAAGGAGCCAGACGATGCATTTCCAGGTCCGCACCGACAATCACATCAAGAACAGCGAAGCACTGGCCGACCACGTCCGGGCCGAGATGGACGGGGCGCTGATCGAGCGCTACGCCGACCGCATCCGGCGCGTGGAGGTCTATCTCCAGGACATGAACGCCCAGAAGGGGGGCGACGACATCCGCTGCTCGATCGAGTTGCACCTCGCCGGATTGCCGCCGATCGCCGTCGACCACCGCTCGCCGGCCCTCGATGAGTCGGTCTCGGGCGCGTTCGAGCGGCTCCTGCACGCGGTCGAGCACAAGGTCGGCAAGATGGAAGACCGCAACGCGGCCCCCGCGAAGGAAGACCGCATCTGATCGAGGATGGGGTGGCCGGCGGCCTGTTGCTCAGGCCGCCCGGCGCCTCCGCAGGGCCCGCACGCCGGTGAGCCCCAAGGCGGCCAGGGCGAGGAACCAGGTCGACGGCTCGGGCGCCACGACGATCGACGTGACGACCGTTCCCGTGGGCGGGTTGACCGCCGCGGCGCGAATCGTGTGGTTGTCGCTCTCGAATCCCGTGCTCGTGCCATTGTTGCGGAAGACGATCTTGTCGAACGTCGTGCCGCCGTCGGCGAAGAAGTTGACGAACGCGTAGGGCTCGGCGGTGTTCTGCCCGGTATTGGGATTGCCCATGTACTGCGAAGAGTTCGACGAGCCGGCGATGAAGTTCAGCAGGGTCCCCGTGTTGAAGGTCGCGATCTGGATCCCGTTCATGTAGAAGTCGAGATTGTTCTGGGCATCGCCCGCGCACCAGAGGAAGCCGAAGTACGCGGCGGTGGCCGAGAGGGTCAGGGTCGCCGTGGTCTGGGCGCTCTGCGCACCGACCGAGAAATACCGGGTCTTATCCGCCCCGCCGAACTGGTCGGATGCGACGATCTGCATGCCGGGGCTGGTGTAGGTGCCGATCGCCGTGCTCAGCGAGGTGTATCGGCCGGTCGTGACCGCGTCGAACGTCACCACCGTAGTCCCGCTGACCTGCGTCGCCTGGACCTTGGGCGCCTCAAGCGTCACGAGGATCCCCGCACGGGCGGGTGAGTGGTCGAGGGCGAGGAAGAGAGCCGAAATGCCCGCGACGAACCAGGGGCGCATCGAGGCGGAAAAGGCACGGTTACGCGTCGTCATGCGAGAAGGCATCCTGGCGACCGGGGGGACGGTCGCGACATATAGATTGCAGGGCGCGGAATGGGAAGCCCCTGCGCCCTGCGACGGCCGGGGCATCGAAGCCCGCCTCGCCGATGGACGACTCATTCATACGAGCCGGTGAGCGGTTCCTGGAACCGGGCCTTGCCGGTTTTCAACGCCGGTTCCGGTGCGCTTGCGCCCGCCTGAAAACCGGCCATTGCGCCCGTTGAATCGGGGCATCGGATCGGGCAGCCTGTCACCGGATTGACGTGGATCCGGGCCAACGGGCCCGCCTGGGGCCGGGAACGATGCGGATGTCGCCGATGTCACCGAAACATGCCGTCCTCTTCGCTTCCCTCTCGGGGGCCCTCCTTCTGATGGCCTACCGCTGGACGGATGTTGTTCCGGGCGCAAGTTTGGGCTACCTTGCCATCTCGGCGGGATGGCTGGCCGCCGCCTACGGCGGGGCCGGGCCAGGGGCGCTGGGGAAACGCCCGGACGGCCGCCGCTCGCCCTGGGCGATCCCGCCGTTGGTCCCGTATTTCGCCCTCAATGCCCTGATTTTCCGGGCCTATCGTCGCCTCTCCCCCCGGCCGCCCTGGACGGCGGTCGCGCCGCGCCTCTTCCTCGGCCGACGCCCCGTCGCCGGCGAGTGCTCGGAACGCTGGCCGGCCGTCCTCGATCTCGCCGCCGAGTTCCCCGAATCTCGGACGCTACGCGCCGCCGATCGCTACCTCTCCCTCCCCGTCCTCGATGCGACCGCCCCGACGGCCGAGCAGCTCGAACGGGCCCTCTCCTGGCTGGACGAATCGATCTCCTCGGGCCCGGTGTACGTCCACTGCGCCCTCGGGCACGGCCGAAGCGCCTCGGTCGTGATCGCCCACTGGCTCCGTCGCGGGGTGTTCGCCAGCGTCGAGGACGCCGAAGCCCACCTCGGCTGGATCCGACCCGGTGTCCGGCTGAACCGGGCCCAGCGTGCGCGTCTGCGCGATTTCGAGGGTCGTGCAAGTTCCTGCGGGCCCGGATTCGGAGAGACCTGACGACCACGATGAATAAAGGCTCGCGCGTGACGTCAGTAGGTAAGATTGCGACAGATGGAGAATCTGCATAAGGGCAGGAAGTTTGGACCACTCCGGTTCGACTTCGGAGTGTTGATGGTTAAGCAGTTGCCGAAGTTCGACTTACGGCGAATTGGGTTCGTTTCGTCAAAACCGGTGGGGTGTGCGGTGCCCCCTGGAAAGTGCGGGTCGGGTCGGTTATGTACGATCCATCCCGCGCCGAAAGGTCGTTCACCCCTTTCCCGTCCACGGACGTCCCGCATTTCGAAGCCGAGCGTCGCCCCGGGTCGGGGTATGCTCTGGTTCTGGAGATCGTGCCCACATGAATCCGCGTCGCTTGTTCGTGGCGAGTTGCGTCGCCCTGATCGCCTCGGCGTTCTCGTTCATTACCCGGCAGGACATCGCCCCCGCCCTCCGAGCGACGTTCGGCTTCGACAGTCAACAGATCGGGGGCATCCTGGGGTCGGCCTTCGCGGGCATGGCCCTCTCGATGCTGGTCGGCTCGATCATCTGCGACTCGCTGGGCATGAAGAGAATGCTCGGTCTCGCGTTCCTCTTCCACGTCGTGGGCATCGGTCTGACGATCGGGTCGCCTTACATCGTCGGCAAGGAAAGCGCCTACACCCTGCTGTGGTGGGCGACGTTCATCGTCGGGGCGGCCAACGGCTTCGTCGAGATCGGCATCAACCCGCTCGCGGCGACGATCTACCCCAACGACAAGACGCACAAGCTCAACGTCCTCCACGCCTGGTGGCCCGGCGGCCTGACGATCGGCGGCCTGATCGCCACCTACATCATCGGCTCGGCCATCGGCCTGAACGACCAGGGCCTCAGCACCGACGCCTCCAAGGTCACCCTCGGCTGGCAGGTGAAGGTCGGCCTCGTCCTGATCCCGACCGTGATCTACGGCTTCCTGTTCCTCAAGGAGCCGTTCCCGGTCACCGAACGCGTGGCGTCGGGCGTCTCGACCAGGGAGATGTTCTCGCAGGCGTTCCGGCCGATGTTCCTGCTCTGGGCGTTCTGCATGCTGCTGACCGCCTCGACCGAACTGGCCCCGCAGGGCTGGCAGAACTCGGTCCTGCCGCTGACCTCGGGCGTGAACGGCACCCTGATCGTCGTCTACACCAGCGTCCTGATGTTCGTCATGCGGCACTTCGCCGGGCACATCGCCCACGTGCTGTCGCCGGTCGGCATGCTGGCGGCGTCGTCGGTCCTCTCGGCCGTCGGGCTCTACATGCTCAGCAACGCGACCAACCCGACGATGGCGTTCATCGCCGCCACGATCTACGGCCTGGGCATCATCTACTACTGGCCGACGATGCTGGGCGTCACCGCTGAGCGGTTCGCCAAGGGTGGGCCGTTCCTGATGGGCCTGATGGGCTGCGTCGGCAACCTCGCCATCGCGGTGACCTCGCCGATCATGGGCGGCATCTTCGACGCCGAGACCTACAACCGCGTCCCCGCCGACGTCCGCCCCGCCGTCATGGTCCCCCGCGCCATGGAGCCGGGCGAGAAGCTGGTCGTCTCGGTCCTGCCCGAGGACGCCAAGAACTTCGTCTCGGCCCCCGAGAAGGTCGACCTCGGCAAGATCGGCGGGCTGGCCGCCGACAAGCAGACCGTTGTGAAGGACGCCCTGAAGGAAGGTGCGGCCAAGTCGTTCCGGTCGGTGAGCGTGCTGCCGGTGATCCTGTTCGTGATCTTCACGGCGATCGCCCTGATGGACAAGGCCCGGGGCGGCTACAAGCCCGAGGACCTCTCGGCGCTCGACAAGCCGCACGAGGCGGGCGATTATTGAAATCACCCCGCGGGGATGTCGTAAGATAGGAAACGGCGGGCCGGGATGTCCCAGGGCATCCCGGCCCGCCGTTCCATATCCCACAACCCGCCGCTTGGAGTGCGGAAGCTCGCTTCCGCCCTGTTGCTGGGGAGCTCGCCCCCCATTCCCGGCCGGGTACGTCAGCGTTCGATCGCTCCTTTCAGAAAGCGGCAGCCGGACTGCCGCACCCCAAAGTGAGACGCTCCGTGGAATCCGACGCCCCCGCTCCGAACCAGGAAACGCCGACCGGCGCCGTCGGGATGCCGGTGGCGCTTCACGCCACGCGCGACCCGATCGATTCGAGCGTCCTGGCCGACATCCGGCCGAAGTCGTGGTCGCGCGGGATCGCCACGGTCTACATCGCACTGTTCCTCTGGATCGCCTATTTCGACCAGATCGGCCGCCGACCGCTCGCCATCGGCGGCCTCGGCTGGCCGATGCTCGGGGCGCTCGTCGGCGGGCTCGCCTGCTACCTGCTTCTGTTCCGGGGGCCGGCCCTCTGGGGGTTCTCGACGAAGAAGCCGCTGCCCGAGTTGCTCCAGTCGACGCTCGGCGAACGCGGGGCGAACCGCTTGTTCAACGTCGTCACGCTCCTGGCGCAGCTCGTCTGGGTCTCCGTCGCGGTGGACTACGCGGCAACGACGATCCTCGATGGATTGACGCTCATCAAGCTCCTCGATCCCATCCACGTCCACGCCGCCTCGCGCGGGGCGTACGGAATCGCGGTCCGGAGCCCCATCTATCTGTTCTCGGCGCTCTCCTGGTGCCTGCTGGCGTCGCTGATCAGCTCGGTCGTGATCCGATGGATCGCGGCGCTCCTGCAGGTGTTCCCCGTATTCCCGGCGGCGATCGTCGGCGTGGCGATGGTCTGGAACCTCAACGGCTTGCGGGGGTTCCTGCCCAGCGGGATCGATCCCTCGACCGGCCTGGCCGTGCCGATCCGCGAGGGGGCGATCCAGTCGTTCCTGCTGATGATCCAGTGGATCCTCGGCTTCGGCGCGATGGCCTGCGCCTCGGGGGCCGATTGGGGCGTCGTGACGAAATCCAGGGAGGATGTCGCCAAGGGGGGCCTCGTCGGCATCTCGGGCGCGGCGACGGTCATCGCCATCCTCGCGATCCTGAGCGTGGCGGGGCATGAGGGGGCCCGGAACGTCGCCCTGGAGACCGACCCGTTCGCCGCGAGCGCGACGCCCGGGGCCCGGACGTCGGTGTCGGAGATCCCCATCGCCGACTCCTCCAGCCTCGGCGGTTCGCCGCTCGGCGGGCCGGGGACCTTCCTCCGCACGTTGCACGAAGGGTTCGGCCCCTGGGCGGCCTGCCTGATGATGATGGCGCTCGGCGTCGGCTCGCTGTCGCCCGCGGCCTACGGGACGTTCCTCGCCGGGCACCGCCTGGTCGACCTGCTCCCCGGCCGCTCGCGGATCTGGCTGACGATCGGCGCGGGGGTGCTCGCTTGGCCGCTCATCGCGATCGGCTGGTCGGCGCGGGTCGAGTCCATCGCGACGATCATGGGGGCGGTGTTCGCCTCGCTGATCGGCGCGATGACGGCCGACGCGGCGTCGCAGGGCTGGGCGTGGAAGGGGTCCCGGCCGGGCTGGCACCGGGCGGGGATCGTGGCCTGGGGGCTGGGTACGCTCGTGGGCCTCTCGCCGCTGTTCACGCCGCTCCAGCCGGGGGCGTTCTGGGCGTTCGCGGTCGGGTTCGCGGCCTTCCGCCTCGCGGCTCGACCGGCGACGGCGGTCGCGGCATAATGTGGGCCCATGTTCGCATGACCGGAGGTCAACGTATGAGACGGCTGATCGGTTGCACCGCGCTCGCCCTGATCCTCGCCCCGATGGCCGCCCTGGCCGACGACCCCGCGCCGCTGAAGCCGGGCGTCCGGGGCCTGATCACGAAGGCCCGGGGCAAGGTCGAGATCGACGGCCGCCTCCGCGACTGGGCCGGGGCCTTCTGCACGCCGCTCCAGTACGCCCACCCGAAGCCGCTCGAACGCGCCACGCAGGTCCTCTACCTGTGGGACGACGAGGCCCTCTACATCGGACTCAAGGCCCTCGATACCCAGGCCGTCAACCACGGGTCGGCCAGCTCGCTCTGGAACGGCGACGCCATCGAGTTTTATATCGACACGCGTGCGGGCAATGAGCTGAGGGGCAAGGACTGGGCCGACGGCGCGATCCACCTGTTTTTCACCGCGTTCGACCAGGCCGAGGTCAAGCCGCGCTGGGCGATGCGGAAGGGGATCGCCACCAGCGACACCCCGCTCAAGGGGATCGAGCTGGCCGCCACGTCCGACAAGGAGGGCTGGAACCTCGAATTCAAGCTCCCCTGGGCCAATTTCCCCGGGTTCAAGCCCGCCGCCGGCAACGTCCTCGCGCTCGACATCGAACTCTGCGCCGCCGACGGCAAGGCCCGCGTCGACCGGACCTTTTCCTACGGATCGCCCCTGTCGGTCACCCAGCCGGCCTCGCAGGGCAAGGTCGAACTCGTCGAGCGGTTCGAGCCCGACTACCTCGCGACCGTCGGCCCGGCGACCTTCCCGATGTGGGTCGACACCCCCTGGGTCCAGCCCGAGCGGGCCAAGGTCCAGGCCGTGGTCGGCATCCCCGAGAGCTTCCAGGACATCGTCGGCGAGGTCGAGGTCCGGCTCCACGACGCCGATGGGAAGGTCTTCAAGACCGTCCCCGCCAAGATCGACCCCTTCGGCCCCAAAGGTCGCGGATTCCTCCGGGCCGTCGCCAGGTGGTCGATCGACGACGCCGCCCCCAACACCTACTTCGCCACCGCCCGCATCGCCTCCCGCACCGGCAAGACCATGGCCACGGTCGCCCCGCGCATGGTGAGCGAGGCCCAGGTCAGCGGACGGTAACCGCCTGGACCGAGACGCCACCTGGAGTGCGGAAGCTCGCTTCCGCTCGGTTTTCGCGGAGCTGGCTCCGCGTGCCCGGGCGAAGCACAAACCTACGATTCAAGCCATGTTCTCGGGAGCGAGTTCCCGCCCGGCGAGAGCGTCAGCAAGCGAACGCTCTCCAGATCCGCATGCAAAAGCGGACGTTTCCAAACGTTTCGGACTTGGCCAAACGAACCCACCTGCCAGTTTGGCAGTCGGACGGGTTTCGCTTCGTTCAGGCACGCGGAGCAAGCTCCGCGAGAACCGAGCGGAAGCGAGCTTCCGCACTCCGGGTGGACTATTCTGCCTTGAGGTACGCCACGATCTCCGCCGTGAGCACCCCGCTGTTATCCATTCGCGGGAACTTGTGCTGCCCGCCGAGCTTGCCCCGGGATTTCATCCAGGCGTTGAGCCCGTCGGGCTTCGCCACGAGTATGGCGGGCGGGGGCATGCCGACGCCCTCGGCGCGATGGGCCTGGTAGTCGGCGTTGCGGCGGCAGAGGTCGGCGTCGAGGAGGTCGCGGAAGCGGGCGAGGTCGTCGGGCGGGATCAAGAATTCGAGCACATATTGATGATAGCCGAGGACGCCCTCGAACATCGGGCCGACGTGCCAGTCGCGGACGGCGGCGCCCGTGGCACCGGACGCGGCGGCGATCGCCGATTCGACCTCCTCGCTGATCAGGTGCTCGCCGAAGGCCGAGAGCGTGTACTTCGTCCGGCCTGTGAAGGTCAGGAGGGGGGGATTGGTGGACTCGAACCGGACCGTGTCGCCGATGATGTGAGACCACAGGCCCGCGCAGGTTGACACGACGATCGCGTAGTTCACGCCGGTCTCGATCGTCCCCAGCCAGTGCCGCGTCGGGGAGGCGGAACCCAATTCATCGACGGGGACGAACTCGTAGAAGAGACCGTGGTCGAGGACGAGCCGGAGGTGCGCGGTCGCCGGGTCGCCGAAGGCGATGAAGCCCTCGGAGCAGGGGTAGGATTCCTGGAGCCGGATCCGCGTTGAGCCCAGGACCTGCTCGAATGTCGAGCGATACGGGTCGAACTTCACCCCGCCGTGGACGACCGCTTCGAGGTTCGGCCAGATCTCGGCCAGGCTCGACTTTCCGCTCAGTTGCCTGAGCCGCTCGAACAGCATCAAGAGCCAGCTCGGCACGCCGGCGACCCAGGTGATGTCCTCGCGGAGGCTCCGCTCGGCGAGGCGGTCGAGCTTGATTTCCCAGTTCGACTCCAACGCCAGGTCGAGCGGCGGGAAGGTGTAGGGGCGGAGGAACTCGGGCAGGTCCTTCGCGACGATCCCGCTGAGGTCGCCCTGGTAGATCCCCTCGGCCGGTTCCTCCAGCGCGCTCGATCCGCCGAGGAAGAAGAAGCGGCCGTGGAACAGCCGCGAGTCGCCCCGGTGGGCCATGTGGTAGGCCATCATGGTCTGGCCCGCCTTCCGGTTCGAGGCGAGCATCTCGCGGCTGACGGGGATGTACTTGGTCGCCCCCTGCGTCGTGCCGCTGGTCAGGGCGAAGTAGGGGATTGTCCCCGGCCAGGTCAGGTCGTGCAGGACCGGGTAGGCCGGCCGGAGATAGTCGCGCCAGAGGTCCTCGTACTGGCGGAGCGGGACGGCCTTCTGGAAGTCGGCCACAGATCGGATCGCGGCGAATCTGTGGTCGCGGCCGAACCGGGTCGAGCGGGCAGCCTCGACCAGTCGCATGAGTTGCCGCCGCTGCGTCGCGACGGGATCGGCCTGGGCCAGCTGGCGGACGCGACGGTTGGACAGGGTGGCATACGTCCGGTTCACGACCGAACGGATCGGAGGCGAGCCCGCGAGGCCATGGAGGGAGATCATCTCAGGCCGGTTCCTTGAACCCACGGCAGTAGTAAGCCCCCGCCGGCGGGAAGTTGCGGGGCTCGAAGACGAACCGCACCTCGCGGAACACCCGGCGGTAGAGCGGCCAGTAGACCAGGGGCATCTCGGTGATCTGGTTGAACGTCCCCCCCGGTTCGAGCACCTTGCGGACGACCTCGAACAGCGAGCGCTGGAGGTCCTTCGGGAAGGAGGGAACAGGTAGCCCGGAAATCACATGATCGACGGTCGCGACCCCCCGCGCGGCGAGCAAGCGATCGAGGTCGCGGACGTCCCCCTCGATGACGTCCATGTTGGCCTGGCCCTGGAACCGCTCGCGGAGGATCCGGGCGAAGTCGGGGTCGCGTTCGAGGACGATCACGCGGCAGTCGGGCCGGGCCTTCTCGGCCAGGACCTTCGTGATCGGCCCGGTGCCGGCCCCCAGTTCGACGACGACCCGGGCCTTCTCCCAGTCGATGTTGGCGACGGTCGCCCGCGACAGCCATCGGCTGCTGGGCGCCAGGCTGGCGATGGCCGTGCCATGCTTGAGGAACTTGCCCAGGAACAGGAAGAAGTCGCTCATCGGGTCGAGGTCCGTCAGGAGAGGCCGACGCTGAACATCCGGGCCATCGTGTCGTTCCAGTTCGGGACCTTCAGGCCCGGCCGGTCGCGCCGGAACGGGTCGAACTGCGGCGGGATGGTCCGCAGGCGGTCGCGGAGGAACCGAGAAATGAACGTATTTACGACCCCCGCCTTCTCGATCTGGGGCGCGTGGCCGCAGCCCCGGATCAACACCTGCCGGGCATTCGGCATCCGGGTTGCCGCCAGGATCGAGCCGCGGACGTCGGAGATCACTTTGTCCTGGTCGCCCCAGATCAAGAGGCATTCATGCGGGATGCGTTCGAGGAGGTCGGCGACCGAGTGTCCGACGGTGCCGCGGAGGGTCCACAGGACGCCCTTCTTCCATCGGCGGTTCTGGAACTTCCGCTCGATGGCCTCGATCAGCTCGTCCGAGGCGAAGTGGGACTGGTGGAAGACCGATCGGACCAGGGTGTCGTACTGGCTCCGCCTGACCCCCTCCATCATCGGCAGGTTCTCGTCTCCGTGGAAGCCGGAGGGGCAGAGGAAGACGATCTTGTGGACCTTCTCGGGGTGCCGCGCGGCGTAGGTCGCGATGATCTGGCCGCCGAGGCTGGAGCCGATGAGCGAGTAGGGGGGGCGCTGGACGTACTGGTCGAGGTACTCGGAGAGGCGGTCGGTGAGGTAATCGACGGTGATCACGCCGCCGGCCTCGACGTGGCGGTGGAGGGGGTCGCCGTCGTAGCGGAGGAGTTCGGGGACGTTGACGTCGAAGTGGCGGTTGAGGTGCCGCCGGTTGGCGAACCAGCTCTCGGCCTGCTCGGCGAGGCCATTGACCAGGACGACGGGGGTCCTGGGGGCGTAGGCGTTCTGCCGGTGGAGGTCGAGCAGGTTGAGGACGCTGGGCGGCTTCATCATGTCTTCCTCGGGCGGCCGGCGAGTTCGGCGGGGCGTGCGGAACGGGATCAATCGTGCCCTCGCTCCGGGGTCACGATAGCACCGGGACCGGCCCCCACCAACGGCTCCCGGGGCATTTCGGCCGGAAATCCCCGATCTTTCATCGCGGCATCATGGCCTATACTCAATACAGGGGGGGCCGCCCGCAACTTGACGACCGGCCGTGGATTGCTACAAGATACGCAGGGCTTCCGCCGGTCACTTCGGTCGACCTCTAAGATCCTTCTTTCCCAGGACTTCGATTCCATGCGCGTGTTCATCACCGGTGGGACAGGGCTCATCGGCCGTCGCTTGACCCAGAAGCTGATCGAGCGAGGCGATACGCCGGTGATCCTCTCACGGCGTTCCGACGAGTTCCGCCGCGACCCGGCCAACCGCAAGCTCAACGTCGTCCAGGGCGACCCGGGCGAGCCCGGGTACTGGCAGGACGTGCTCGACGGCTGCGATTCGGTCGTGAACCTCGTCGGCCACAACATCTTCGCCGAGCGCTGGAACAAGGGCGTCCGCCAGAAGATCCGCGACAGCCGCGTCAACGGCACCGAGCAGGTCGTCAAGGCGATCGAGAAGGCCGCCGCGAAGCCGAAGATCTTGGTCCAGGGCTCGGCCATCGGCTACTACGGGCCGACCGGCGACGAGGACCTGACCGAGTCCAGCCCCGCCGGGTCGGACTTCATGGCCAGCGTCTGCCGCCAGTGGGAAGACGCCGCGGCCCCGGCCGAGGCCCTGGGCGTGCGGGTCGCCTACCTCAGGACGGGTGTCGTCCTGGCCAAGGGGGAAGGGGCGCTCAAGGTGATGACCCCGATCTTCAAGAACGGCCCCGGCACCCCGGTCGGCAACGGCGGCTCGCTGTTCAAGCCGGCCGACGGCCGCCAGTGGATGAGCTGGATCCACCTGGAAGACGAGGTCGGCCTGATCCTCCACGCCCTCGACCAGGCCGCCGTCTCGGGCCCCTACAACGCCACCGCCCCGAACCCGGTCCGCAACGCCGAGTTCTCGAAGGACCTGTCCGACGCCCTCAGGACCCCGGCGACGTTCTGGCGGCGCTACGTCCCCCTCGGCCCGCCCGACTTCATGCTCGAACTGCTCCTCGGCGACGTGGCGCAGGTCGTCACCAAGGGCCAGAAAGTCCTGCCGACCAAGGCCCTCGAGACAGGCTACACGTTCCAGTTCCCCGAATTCGTCGGCGCCCTGGCAGACATCTTCGCCGCCAAGCCCAAGCCCGCCGCGGCGCCTGCCCCCGCCAAGCCCGCCCACGCCCACCATTGACCCGAAGGGTGCGCTGCGACGCGGCCGACAAGGACGCGTCCCGGCGGCCCCTGCGGAATCACTCCGGCCATTCGCGCCCGAGCATCCGTCGATATAATTCGACGTATCGATCCACCACCGCGACGATCGAGTATTCCCGGTCGATGGACTCCCTGGCCGCCTGGCCGAGCGCGGCCGCGTAAGATTGATCTGACAGGACTTTGACCAGGGCGGCTTCCCAGGCCGCCTTGTCATTCGGCGGCACGAGCACCCCGCGCGTGGGGGACCCGCCGAGCAGATCCGTGTTGCCGCCGATCTCCGACGCGAGGCAGGGGAGTCCCGTGGCCATCGCTTCAAGGAGGGAGTTGCTCATCCCTTCGGCCACGCTGGGCAGCGCGAAGGCGTCGCCGGCGCGAAGGTACTCGGCCGGGTCGGCCACGCCGCCGGTGAAGACGACGTACTCACCGATGGCCAGTTCTCTGGCCTTATTCTCGAGCCGCTCGCGTTCGGGACCCTGGCCGACCAGGACCAGCCTGGCCCCGGTCGCCGCGACGACGCCCGGCCAGATGTCGAGCAGCAGGTCGAGATTCTTCTGAGGGTGCAGTCGGCCGGTGAAGACGACCTTCGGGCCAGACGGCAGGTGGGCGTCCACCGCCGAGGCTCCTGGATGGAAATGGTCCGCGTCGACCCCGCTGGCCATCCGGATCATCTTCGACGGGGGAACGCCGAGCGCGGACCACTGGGCCTCGATGTCGGCCGAGATCGCCGCGAAGGCCGGGTTCCGCATCGAGAGCCGCCGCAGGGCGGCAAATCCTCGGGTCCTGGCCATCTCCTCGGCCTCGCCGAAGTAGCCCGAGCTCGCCGGCTGGACCAGGATCGGTGCCCCCTTGAACAGGTCCCGGCCGAGCCCGGTCGAGATCGACTCCCAGAGCCCCTGGTGGGTGTGGATCAGGTCATACTGCGGGCGCAATCGCCGGAGGGCCGAGATCACCCCGGCGACGAAACTGAGGCCGAACAGCGGGCCGACCTCGCGAGTACGCACCCATCGGTGGATGAGCACGCCGTCGACCTCATCGTCGCGCGGCAGGCCGTCGATGGCTCGGGTCACGACGCGGACCGAGTGCCCCCGCCGGATGAGTTCCCGCCCCTGGGCCAGGGCCTGACGTTCCGCGCCGCTCTGCCGGGGGTAGAAGTGGCTGAGGACGTAGCAGATGCGGAGGGGTCGGTCGTCTACGCTCATGCCGCCTCGCCGTAGGCTCGGGCCCGGGAACGCAACGAGGGCAGGTCGCGGCCTCGCGCCTGCCCTCGTCGTGGATGGGTTGATCCGGACGAATCCGTCCGGCCTTACCGCTTGATCTTCACGTTCGAGAGGTCGTTGCCTTCCACATCGGTGACGTAGCCGCCGCTGGCGACGAAGTCGCCTTTGCCCACGGGATACAGGCGGCCGGAGGGCATGGCGACCTTGACGGTCCAGTCGCCGTCGGGCAAGGCGATGGCGAACCGCCCGAGGGCGTCGGTCTGGACCGTCCGGTCGGCGAAGGTGCCGAGCCGGTTCACGGCGACGACGGTCACGCCTTCCTCGGGGTCGCCGCTGGTCGCCGAGACAACGCGGCCCTGGAGGACGTTGCGCCCCTTGGCGGCGGGGACCTCATCGAACTTCGGCCGGGCCACGGTGCGCCGGACGCTGCCGTCGCGGCGGGTCGTCGGCCCGATCGGCGGCGGCAGGGCCGGCTGAGGCGGCAGGTCGGGATTGGGCAGGTCGAGTGGGTTCGGGACAGTCGGCGCAGGCGGGGTCGTGCCCGTGTCAGGCTTGGGGGCCGGCTTCGTGGTCGCGCCCGGAGTGGTGATCGGAGGAGGAACCGGGGCCGGATCCTTCGGGGCCGGGGTCGCGGCGGGAGCCTTCTCGGCACCGGACTTCGGGGCTGGGGTCGCGGTGGTCGCGGGCGGCTTGGGGGCCGTCGAGGGAGGTTCGGGCTGGGTGTCGAAGGGCGAGGACACCCGGTTCGAGTTCGCCGGGGTGCTGGTGTTCACCGGCGCAGGCAGCGGAGTCGAGGCCGCCGGCGGCGGCACGGGCGCGGCGGTCGAGCGGGGCGGCGGGACCGGATCGGTCGGGGCCGGCGGGTTGACCTCGGCGCCCTTGATCAGCGGCGGCTCGGGCTCATTGTCGTTGCTGGCCCCCTCGACATCGCTCTGGACCGACTTCGGCGGGGCCGGCTTGTTGCGGGTCGTGGTCTCCTCGGTCCCGTTCTCGGGCAGCCGGACCACGTTGCCGCCGTTCGCGGCCGCGCCGCTCGGCCGGGCCGATGGGGCGGGGCTCGCCATCGCCACGCTCTCGCAGCAGAGCGACGAGGTGGACGAGGTGGCCACCAGCGACGATCCGACGAGGTAGCTCGTCGGGGTCAGGTAGACGCTCGTCGGCGAGAGGTACACGGTCGTCGGCGAGACCACGTAGGAGGTCGGCCGGTAGGTGTAGGTCGTCGGGACGTAGCTCGTGGTCGAGACGTACCGGGTCGGCTCGACGTAGTAGCTCGGGGAAACGATGTAAGAACGTTCGAGGACCCGGCGCGGGCGGAAGAGGCCGCGGCGGTAGTAGGTGGTCTCGACGTAGCTGGCCGTCGGCACCACGACCGAGGACGAGACGACCGTCGAGGAGGTCGGGACGAGGACCGAGGTCGGCACGATCGCCGAGGACGAGGTGACCTCGTAGGACGTCGGCAGGATCGTTCCAAAGCGGGTCGGGGTCAAGACATACGTGTCGGCGAAGGCCGGCCGGGCTGGTGCCCAGGCGGCGATCGCGACGACGCCCACCGTGGCGGCGACCCTGGTCAGAGGAAACCTCATCGGTGTGTGCTCCACTCCCGGCGCCGGCGGTCGACCCTCGCGGTCGGCTTGTCCGGAACGCCTCGTACGACCTCATGCGGCAAGTTCCGGGCCTTCGGCATCGGCCGAGCCGGACTCTTCCCATTTTAACAATCCAACCGAACGGTATCCAAGGGCCCGCCCGGAGAACCGTCGGAATCGACCGGACCATGTTGACCGGAATCGCACAATTTGCAGGAGTGTTCGACATCTGAGATACTCTCGGGAGCCCCCCCACCGTCCCGCCGGACCGAACCGAACGACCCGCCCGAGGCCCGGCCGCTGACCGACCGGGCCCAACCGGAGCGACGCCATGACTCCCACGCGCGATGCCAGTGCGGTGCTCGACCGCGAGTTCCTCGTGACCCGGAGCCTGATCCTCAACCTGGCCGCCGCGCTCGACCGGCTCGACCGGGCCCCGGTCCACCACGACGGCGTCCATCACGCCCCGCCCGACCGACGCATCGCCCAGATCCGCCAGGCCCTCGAAGCCCTCCAGGAACCGGGTGCCGACCGAGCCGAGACCGTCCAGAGGCTCTTCTCTCTCGACTACGACCCGGAGTGGATGGCGAACCTGCAGGTTTCGAAGCGGTTCTGAACGTACGGTGCTCTGGACGCGTCCTCGCGTGCAACGCACCGACCGGGGCGGAAGTTGGATCCCCCCGTGGCCGGGCGTGTCGTCAGGTGCGGCGGACGCGAGACCGCGTCACGGCGCACCCGACGAAGGAATCGCAGGGACGCATCGAAAATCTCAAGGCCCCTACACGGCCGGGTTGGGAATCTCTAGGATCTGGGCAGCCCGGCCGATAAGACAATCGAGTTCGTCTGGACGAGGCCGAACAGGAGTAGGGATGAGCGGCAGCAGTTACAACCTGACCCACCTGAAGGTCCTCGAAGCCGAGAGCATCCACATCATCCGCGAGGTCGCCGCCGAGTTCGAACGGCCGGTGATGCTCTACTCGATCGGCAAGGACTCGGCCGTGATGCTGCGCCTGGCGCAGAAGGCGTTCTACCCCGGCCGCCTGCCGTTCCCGTTGCTCCACGTCGACACGACCTGGAAGTTCCGGGCGATGATCGAGTTCCGGGACAGCTTCTGTCGCGAGCAGAACCTCGAACTCAAGGTCTGGACCAACCCCGAGGGGAAGGCCCAGAATATCAACCCCTTCGACCACGGCTCGAAGAAGCACACCGACATCATGAAGACGGTCGCGCTCAAGCAGGCGCTCGACCACTACCAGTTCGACGCCGCCTTCGGCGGGGCCCGGCGCGACGAGGAGAAGTCCCGCGCCAAGGAGCGGGTCTACAGCTTCCGCGACCGCCTGCACCAGTGGGACCCCAAGAACCAGCGGCCCGAACTCTGGAACCTCTACAACGCGAAGGTCAACAAGGGCGAGAGCATCCGGGCCTTCCCGCTGAGCAACTGGACCGAGCTGGACGTCTGGCAGTACATCCACCTCGAGGACATCCCGATCGTCCCGCTCTACTTCGCCGACGTCCGGCCGGTCGTCGAGCGCGACGGGACCCTCATCATGGTGGACGACGACCGGATGCGCCTGAAGCCCGGCGAGGTCCCGATGATGAAGAAGGTCCGGTTCCGGACGCTCGGGTGCTACCCCCTCACCGGGGCCATCGAGAGCGACGCGACCACCCTGCCGGAGATCATCGAGGAGATGCTCCTGGCGAAGAACTCCGAGCGGCAAGGGCGGATGATCGACCACGACGAGTCCGGGTCGATGGAGCAGAAGAAGCGCGAGGGGTACTTCTGACGATGCAAGCCGTTGACCTCAGCCAGGAAGACATCCACAGTTACCTCGCGCGCCATCAGAAGAAGGAACTGCTCCGCTTCCTCACCTGCGGCAGCGTCGACGACGGCAAGAGCACGCTCATCGGGCGGCTCCTGCACGACACGAAGATGATCTACGAGGACCAGCTCGCCGCCGTCAAGCGCGACAGCGAGAAGGTCGGCACCACCGGCGCCGGCGAGATCGACCTCGCGCTGCTGACCGACGGCCTCAAGGCCGAGCGTGAGCAGGGGATCACGATCGACGTCGCCTACCGCTACTTCTCCACCGACCGCCGCAAGTTCATCATCGCGGACACCCCGGGCCACGAGCAGTACACCCGGAACATGGCGACGGGCGCGTCGACCTGCCAGCTCGCCATCATCCTCATCGACGCCCGACACGGCGTCCAGACCCAGACGCGCCGGCACTCGTTCATCGTTTCATTGCTCGGCATCCGCCACGTCGTCGTCGCCATCAACAAGATGGACCTCGTGGAGTACTCGCAGGAGGTCTACGAGCGGATCAAGGACGACTACACCGGGTTCGTCGCCAAGCTCGACCTGCGGGACATCACCTTCATCCCCATGTCGGCCCTGAAGGGCGACAACGTCGCCTCCAAGAGCGACGTCATGCCCTGGTACTCCGGCCCGCCCTTGCTCGACCACCTGGAAACCGTCCACATCGCCAGCGACCGGAACCTCAACGACCTGCGGTTCCCCGTCCAGTACGTCCTCCGGCCGAACCTCGACTTCCGGGGGTTCTCCGGCACGGTCGCCTCGGGCATCGTCCGCAAGGGCGACGAGGTCATGGTCCTGCCCTCGGGCAAGCGGAGCCGGGTCAAGTCGATCGTCACCTACGACGGCGAACTCGACGAGGCCTTCGCCCCGCAGGCGGTGACGGTCACCCTGACCGACGAGGTCGACGTCAGCCGCGGCGACATGCTCGTCCACCCCGCGAACCCGCCGCACGTCTCCAGCGACATCGAGGCGATGGTCGTCTGGATGGCCGAGCAGCCGTTCGTCCCCGGCCGGACCTACACGCTCAAGCAGACCACGCGGCAGGTCGCCGCCGAGGTCGCCTCGTTCCGCTACGGCGTGGACGTCAACACCCTGGAGCACCGGGCCATCGCCCGCCTCGGCCTGAACGAGGTCGGCCAGGTCCAGCTCAGCCTGACGCAGCCGCTGGCCTGCGACCCCTACAAGGCCAATCCCGCCACCGGCGCGTTCATCCTCATCGACCGCCTGACGAACACCACCGTCGGCGCGGGGATGATCCTCGAAGCCGGCGCCGGCCGAACCCCGGGCGACGCCTGGGCCGCCGAGCCCGCCGTGAAGCTCAAGACCCGAGAGAGCCAGGTCTCGCCGGCCGATCGCCAGGCCCGCTACGGTCAGGTCCCCGCGACAATCCTTCTCGTCGGCCTCACCGGCAGCGGCAAGAGCCGGATCGCCTACGGCCTCGAACGCCGCCTCTGGGACCAGGGCCGCGCGGTCAACGTGCTCTACGGGCAGAACATGCGACAGGGCCTGAACCGCGACCTCGGCTTCACCGCCGACGACCGGTCCGAGAACCTCCGCCGCTCGGCCGAGGTCGCCCGGCTGATGAACGACGCCGGCCTGATCACCATCGCCGCCTTCGTCGCCCCGCACGAGGCCGTCCGCGAGAAGGTCAAGGACCTCATCGGCCGCGACCGCGTCCTCGAAATCTACTGCACCGCCCCGATGGACGTCCTCCGCTCCCGCGACACCAGCGGCGCCTACGCCCTCGCCGACGCCGGCAAGATCGCGCAGATGCCCGGCGTCACCGCCGCCTTCGAAGAGCCCAAATCCCCCGACCTCATCCTCCAGACCGATCAGGTCGGCGTCGACGAATGCGTCGAGCGGATCGTGGAGTTGATGAAGGCAAAGGGCTACCTGGGTCAATGACAGGGTCTCCCCGGATGCTGGCCCCCCCTTCTACACCGAGAGGATTGGGGCCGTCCGTGATCAGGGGGGACCCGCCACCCGTTTCCCCGTCGCCGTGCTCGCTGTATCCTTGGGGGATCAGCCAGCTTACTGCCCGGCTGAAGTAGACGGGCAGGACACCACCGAGCATCGAGCACGCGGGCTGGATCTCACTGAATCCGCACCCTGGCGAGATGAGGATAGGGGAACCCGACCCATGAACTACATCGACCCCCACATCCACATGGTCTCCCGGACGACCGACGACTACAAGCGCATGGCGCTGGCCGGGTGCGTGATGGTCAGCGAGCCGGCGTTCTGGGCGGGGTTCGATCGGTCGGGGCCGGAGGGGTTCCGGGATTATTTCCGGCAGCTCACGCAGTATGAGGGGAAGCGGGCGAAGCTCTATGGGATCGAGCACCGCACATGGCTCTGCATCAACGCCAAGGAGGCGGAGAATGTGGAGCTGTCGCGGGAGGTCATCAAGATGATCCCCGAGTTCATCGACAACCCGGGGGTGCTCGGGATCGGCGAGATCGGGCTGAACAAGAACACGAAGAATGAGGCCACGGTGTTCCTGGAACACCTGGAACTGGCCGCGCAGCTCGATGAGTTGGTCCTGGTGCACACGCCCCACCTGGCGGACAAGTATCAGGGGACGCGGATGATCCTCGACATGGTCAAGGGGGAGCGGAAGATGGCTCCGGAACGAGTCTGCATCGACCACGTCGAGGAGCACACGATCCGGCACGCGCTCGACGCCGGGCACTGGGTCGGGATGACGCTGTACCCCATCACCAAGTGCACGCCCGCCCGCGCGGCGGACATGATCGAGCTGTATGGCGCGGAGCGAGTCATGGTGAACTCGGCCGGCGACTGGGGCCACAGCGACCCGCTGGCGGTCCCGGAGTTCATCTTTGAGATGCGTTCTCGGGGACACTCCGGGGCACTCATCAGGAAGGTCGTGTACGACAACCCCCTGGCATTCTTCGGTCAGTGCCGGCGGTTCCGGTTCACGGACCGTGAGGCGGCCGTCGGGGCGACAGCGATTTGACGAAGGCGAGTTCTCGGCGGCGCGTTAACGAACGCGCGCCGCCGGAGTGCAACGCGTTGCGTCAAGCCTGCCGAACAGTCGAGCCTTTGCGACCCCGTCGAGGGCTTGCGATAACCGGTCGGGCGAATCGGCGGGGCCGTCCCGATCGAGCCCGATCACATGAACAAAATCCACAATTTTTAATATATTTTTCGCTTTCGCATCCATTGTAATCGTGTCCCTTCCGAGATGCTTCGTTCCGTTAGCGCCCGATTCACCCGCCCTCGAGCCCGCGACCACGCCCGCAAGTGAACCCAGGTGAACGAAGTCGCACGCCCGGGTCGTACTCGACGCATTCGTCTGTTTTAGCCTTTTTTCGCAGACCCAATGGAACAAACACGCTAAAAGCAACTTTCACGTGGCCGCCGTCGCACATGCATTCGCGCCTCAGAACGGTAACGCGCCACGGTTCCTCGAAAAAACGCCTGGTCTGGTGAGAATCCGTTCCCTAATCTGACGGGAGAGGGAGAGCGAAGTGATCGATGGCGATCGCCTGCGACGTCGCACACCAGGTGAGCGCCCCTCGCGCAACATTGGCCAGGCATTCACCCGGAGAACTTGGGCATGACCACTGCAACGTCCCGTGAAACCATCGCCGATCGATTCCTGATCCTCGACGAGATCAAGCAGAGCGACCGTGCCCAGTTGCACCACGCCCGGAACCTCCAGACGGGCTCGCGCATCGCGATCAAGACCGACAAGGCCAGGGTCTTCCGCGCCGAGGACACCACGACAGGGCAGCAGGTGGCGGTGAAGATCCTCCAGCCCTGGGTCGACCGCCAGCTCGCCACCCGCTTCGAGCGTGAGGTCGAGTTCCTGGCCAGCTTCTCCCACCCGAACGTCGTGCGTTGCCTGGGCACGGGCCACACCGAGGGGGGTCGCCCGTATCTCGCGATGGAACTGCTCCAGGGCCAGACCCTCGGCGACATCGTGGCCCAGGATGGACCGGTCCAGCCGGAGGAACTGTCCGAGTATCTGACGCAGGCCGCCTCGGCGCTGGATGCCGCCCATAAGCAGGGGATCATCCATCGGGATATCAATCCGTACAACATCATGCTCAGCGAGCGGCCCGGCGGCCGGACGGTCGTCAAGCTCCTGGACTTCGGCCTGGCGAAGGCGCTTGAGCAGGCCAATCCCAAGGCCGGCGAGCTGACCGGGGCCGGGACGACCCTCGGGACCGCCGCCTACATGAGCCCCGAGCAGGCGAGGGGCAATCCGGTCGACGCCCGTTCCGACGTCTACTCGCTGGGCGCGACGTTGTACGAGGCCCTCACCGGCGAGTTGCCCTACGCGGGGCGGTCGGAGATCCAGACGATCCTGGCGCACGCCAATCAGCCGGTGCCCGACTTCCCCGCCGGCTGGTGGGAGAACCCCCGCGCGGCGGGCGTCGAGGCCGTCGTGAAGGCCGCGCTCGCCAAGTCGCCCGAGGACCGCCCGCAGTCGGCCGGGGAGCTGGCCTCGCGGTTCCGTGACGCGGTCGCCGGGCGTTCGGCCGGGACCCGCGGCTCTTCGAAGGATTCGTCGAGGGGGGCGTCGAAGATGGTCGCCCCGCTGGCGGCCGTGGCGCTGGTCGCCACGCTCGCCGTGGCGTATTTCATCCGCTGAGCGGCCGGCTCAGCGGCCCTTGCGGATCTTGACGCTGCCGCCGCCGGTCCGGGCCTTCAAGGACCCGGCGGAGCCGTCGCCGATCGTGCCGGAGAGCGACTTCGAGCCGGTCCCGCTCGATGTCAGGCCGAAGTCATTCTGGACGCTTCCACCTCCCGTTCCCGCCTCGACGGCCAGCTTCGCGTCCGCCGGCAGGGCGATGTCGATGCTGCCGCCGCCGGTCTTGATCACGGACTGGCCCGAGAGGTCGCCCGACACGCTGATGCTGCCGCCGGCGGTGTTGGCCTCGACCTTGCCCTTCGCGCCCGAAACGTCGATGCTGCCGCCGCCGGTCACGAGTTTGAGGTCGCCGGCGACCTTCTCGACCTCGATCGAGCCCCCCTTCGACTCGGCCGTCAGGCCCGAGTCGAGGCCGTGCACGTCGATCGAGCCGGATTTCGTCAGCGCCTCGACCGGCGTCCCCTTCGGTACCTTGATCGAGAAATTCACATAGCGTCGCGAGCTCGACTTATCCTCCGAGGTCCAGGTCACCCGGACTCGCCTGTCCTTCCGGTCGATCACGATCTTCATCGCGTCGAGCGCATCCTCCCGGCCCGCTTTTTTCTCGGCCTCCAGGACCATCGCGCCGGGCTCGCCGGCGACCACGGAGATCGAGCCGCCGTCGCTGTCGACGACGAGCCGGTCTCCTTCGGCGACGTCGAGCTTGATCGGCTCGATCTTCTGGCTGTAGCTCGCCCCGAGGGAGCCGAGTTGCACCGAACAGCCGACCAGCCCGGCGATCAGACCGAGCCCGGCGATCCCGGCCACGCGAGACGTCCGCGACATTGCTTCGTCCTCATAAACCGTTGGACCGCCGGGACACCCGACGGACACCCGGGGATTCGCACCGGGCCCGCCGTTATTGGCCACCCTACCGGCCCGCTCACTCGACCGGCGGCCGGAGGGCGCGCGAGGCCACGGAGATGCGGGAGACGATCCAGCGCTTCGGGTCGGCCGGATCCGGCTCGACGTCGGCATCGAAGCCATGGCCCTGGATCGCCTCGGGTTCGAGGTCGTCGTTCGCGATCAGGAGTTCCATCAGCAGGACGATCCGGCGCGGCTGAGCAGGGCCGACGCCCTGGACGGCCAGCACCATCTCGACCCGGTCCGACCCCGGCGGGTACTCGGCCAGCTCCGCCGTCCGGATGATCCCGCGCAGGGTGGGCATCGGGTTCAGTTCCCTTCGTCGTGGGTCTTGTCCAGCAGCACGGCGACGGTCATGTCGCCGAGGATGTTGGAGGTCGTGCGGCAGCGGTCGAGGAACCAGTCGATCGTGAGGATGATCGGGATCTGCTCGGCCGACAGCCCGACGGCCGCGAAGATGAGCGGGAGCGTCACGAACCCGCCCGATGGGATGCAACCCGCCCCGATGCTCGCGACGACCGTGGTCACGACGATCACGAGCTGGTCCACGAAGCTGAGCGAGGATCCCATCGCCTGGGCCATGAACAGGACGACGGACGCCTGATAGAGCGCGGTGCCGTCGTTGTTGAAGTTCGTGCCGACGCAGGCGGCGAGCTGGCTCGACGCCCGGGAGATGCCGAGGCGTTCGGTCAGGGCCTTGAGCGTGACGGGCATCGTCGCGCCGGTGCTGGCGGTGCTGAAGGAGGTCGCCATGACGTTGGCGGCCCCCCGGAAGAACCGGCCGGGAGACATCCGGGCGAAGATGCCGACCAATCCCAGATACCACGAGACCTGGAGCGCCAGGCCGACGAGCACGACCACGATGAACCAGGCGAGCGAGACGAATACGCTCAGGCCGCTCCGCGCGATGTTCGAAGCCACCACGCCGAAGACGGCGATCGGCACGAGCGCCACCACCCAGAGCAGCACACGCATCAACAGTTCGAAGCCCACGGTGATGACGTGGATCACGATCTCGTGCGAGGTTTCGCCCCGGCTTCGCTGCTCGTCGCGGATCTTGGCCAGGCCGATCCCGATGGCGAGCGTGACGACGACGAGCTGGGCGAGGTTGTTCTTCACGAACGAGTCGCCGATGCTGTCCGGGATCATCTCGTAGAGGAGCTTGGTGATCCCGGTGGGCTCGGCCTTCGCACCAGGCGCCGCCGCGGCGGCAACAGCCGGCCTGGCGGCATTCGGCAGCTTGGCCCCGACGCCCGGCCTGATGACGTTCGAGAGCACCAGGCCGATCGTGATCGCCACGACGGTATTGATCAAATAGTAGAAGATCATCCGGGCCCCTTGCTTGCCCCGGATGTCGTTGGTGACGATGGCGTTCAGGATCGCCAGCACGACCAGCGGGGTCGCCAGCGCCTTGAGCATGCGGATGATCAGGTTCGGCAGGAGGTCGAGCCCGCCGGCGATCGACTGGGCCCTCTCGACGGACGCGAATTGCTGGAGGCCGAGGCCGACGGCGACGCCGAGGATGGCCGCGCCGATGACCCAGACGTAGAGCGGGATCCCCCCCGGGTTGCTCTCGGGCTCGTCGGCCCCGACCGGGAGATCGGCCCAGTCCTCTGATTTCCCCCCAGCGCCCGCCGCGAGCTGATCCGCCATGTGTGCCGGTCCCCGATGTCGCTTCGATTCTCGACGGCTCGCCGATGCCGCGTTCTGGCAGAGGTTGGGAGGAACCTTGACCCGGCGCCGTCGGCGGTCCACCATGTCCCGGCCCGGGTGGAACGAGTCTAGCCAGCGGACCCGCCCGGGGCAATCCGACGGGCGACGCCCGCCACTCGACGCGACCCACCACGAGAACGACCGATGCTCGCCTTCGTCCTCTGCACCCTGATGACACTACCTCCCGAGCCGGCCCCGATCCCCGTCGTGCTGTCGAGCGACCTCGGCTGCGAGATCGACGACCAGTACGCGCTGATCCACCTGGCCCTGTCGCCCCGGTTCGACCTCCGTTACGTCGTCACCTCGCACGCGCCGAACCTGGCGAAGCCGGCCACCGAGACGGCCGCGAAGCAGGCCTCCGGGTGGCTGGCGAAGCTCCGGCCGAAGCACGGACGTCCCTTGCCGAAGGTCGTCGCCGGATCGAGCGAGCCGATCGCCGCCGAGGGCCAGCCCCGCAAGGGGCCGGGGACCGAGGCGCTGCTCAAGGCGGCCGAGGGGTTCGATCCGAAGAACCGGCTCACGGTCGTGATGATCGGCGCGGCGACCGATGTCGCGTCCGCCCTGCTCATCGACCCGAACTGGGCCGACCGTGTCCGGCTCGTGACGATGGGCTTCGGCGACTGGCCGGTCGGCGGCGACCCCTGGAACGTCAAGAACGACCCGATCGCCTGGCGGACGATCCTCCGCTCGCGCGTGCCGCTGGTCATCGCCTGCGAGAAGGTCTGCAAGGACGCCCTCGTCCTGAGCGGCGATGACCTCGATCGCCGGTTCGGCAAGCTCGGCGAACCCGGCCCGAGCCTCGTCAAATTCTGCCGGCCCTGGCTCAAGGAGCACGCCGAGATGGTCCTGAAGGTGAGCGGCAAGCCCGACGCCTGGCCGATCTGGGACCCCTCGACCGTCGCCTACCTGCTGGGCAAGGCCGAGACGAAATCCTACCCCCGGCCCGACCTGAAAGACGACCTGAGCTTCGCCCACGGAAAGGCCGAGGGCACCCTGGAGTGGGTCACGAAGATCGACGGCGAGGCCCTCTGGAAAGACCTCGCCGAATTGATGAGGTAGATTGCGCTGCGACGCGTACTCGCGTCCACCGCATCCTACCTGGCAACGCGTCGGGTGGGCTGCGACGCGTACTCGTATCCACCGCACCAAACCAGGTGCCCGGCCGCGCGGGCGGTTGGGTCGGTCACGGGCGGGATTTCCAGCGGGCGGCGGCGTAGCCGAGGGCACCGATCGCCAGGATGGCGAAGGTGGTCGGCTCGGGCACGGGGGCAGGCTGGATGGCGGGCGGCTCGGGGTTGAGTTCCTGCGCGGCGATGGTCGGGACGGTGCGGAGGCCCTCGGGGGTCTTCGCAAGGGTCAGGCGCGGGTCGTGGAGCGTATCGGTGCTGGCGGGGTTCGTGAACATCCCTTGATTGACGATCGTGCCGTCGGAGTTCACGTCGTCCACGGCGTCGGCCGCGCGGAGCTTGTCGGGCTTCTTTTTGCTCGGAGCCGAGGCCGTCCCCGTGGCATCGGTCGGGTTCGAGGTCGTAGTCGGGTTGGTGATCGCGTTAGTGGCTGCGATCATCATGCCCGCGCGGGCGGCCTCGGCAACAGCCGGGGCGTCGAGGGGAGCACGGGGGGAACCGCCATGCTGGCGGGGCTGAAGCCGAGCCCGGCGGGGGCCACCGGCCTGGGCGTGTTCCCCACGGCCGGCATCCCAGACATCGGGCTCGTCGCCGTCGGGACGGGATCCCCGTTCCGGCCGATCATCGCCGAGCCCCGCCAGGGCTCCGCGACATACTGGCCCGACGACGTGAGCCCCGGCGCGAAGGCGTTCGGCGACCCGATCGGGTTCGTCGCAGGGGGCGCGGTCACCGGATTCGACGGGGCAACCGGGGCCGCCACGGCCGCCTGCACCACGGAGGAATCCACCTGCGGTGCTGGGGCCGGGGTCATTGCAGCGGGTGCGGTCGGGACCTGTGCGGGGGAGGCGACGGCCGGAGCAGGAGCAGGAGGCGTTCCCACGGTCACGGGCGGGGTCGCCACGACCGGAGGCGCGGCCGGTGCAGGGGTGGGAACGGGAGCCTGGATGGCCGGCGGGGCGGACGCAACCGGACTCGGCGGCACGAATGCCGGGGCGGAATCGACCGGGATCGGCCCGGACGGTGTCGGGGCCGTCGCCGCCGGGGCGGGAGCCTGCACGGTCGCCGCGGGCGGCGGCGTCGGGGGAGGGGGCTCGAGGCGGGGACAGTCGGGGGCGTCGCGGTCGAGGCCACGGGAGCGGCGGACACGGAGGAACTGGCGTCGGACGTCCCGTATGCACGCCTCGGCGGCGCACCGTCGGGCGTCCCGCTGGATGCGGAGTCCGTCCGGACAGTCGGCGGACGGGTCGCGCTCGAACCGGGATCGACCGGGGCGGGATCGGCGGCTGCGAGGGTCGATGATCCGCGAGCGCCGGCCGGCGCCGCGACCTGGCGTTCGCGGGGGTGGCCGGTCGATTCGGCGGCCCTGGGCGATGGCGACGCCGTGTACGGCTGCGGGGCGGCCGCCGGCTTGCGACTCGCGGGTGCCGCATCGTCGACGGTGCGGACCGGCCGGTACTGGCGGTTGGCCCGGGAAGTCGTCGCAGGGGGGGCGGCGGGCTGGGCGGCGCGGGCGGCCGGGGCGGCGGTGGGGGTCGAGATCACGGTCCCCGGCGTCCTGGCCCTCCGCTCGGTCTTGGCGGATTTCGGCTGCTGGGCCCGGGCGGGGAGTGCCGACAGGAAAGGGCTGACGAGGGCCGATGCGAGAACGAACGCGGTGGCGCCTCGGCTCGGTTGTGCGGACGTGCTGCGGATTCGCATCGAGGCTCCTTCCTCTGCCGGATCTCGGGACGGGCTCGACCGGAGGTCGCGCCGGGCCCTGTCGACGGCCCCGCGCGAAGTCCTGCCGCGCAAGGGCCTCGGGGATTTCCTCTCGGTGTCGGACCACAACTCGTCGCGGCGAGCGGTCGGCGGACGCGGATTCGATGGGGGTGGTCGGCGGGGCGACGAGAGTTGCAACGTCCTCTTTAACCCCGATGGCCAGGGGCGTCAACCTCGATTCGGCCCCGGTTGCGGAAACGTCGGCCGATATTTGACTGATTCAATGCATGCCGGCCGGCCGCGATTCGCGGGGGCAGGGCGGTGGCCAAATGGCGACGGCGGTCGTCATAATGGGAGCCGCGGACGGTTGTTGGAGAGACGACTCGGTGCGGCCCCGACGGGAGATCGCCAGATGAGCCAGGACGCCGGTCGCGGGTCATTCCCCGACCCCCGCCAGCCCGGGGACCGCCCCCCCTCGCGGAAGCCGACGCCCCCGCCGCCCCCACCGAGGCCGACACCTACGCCCTGAGCGAGGAGATCCCCACCTGGGAGCCCCCGCCGCCCCCGAACGTCTACGGCGACAGCGTCTTCCAGCCGACCATCTCCGACGACGACGCCAGGCCGAAAGCCAAGCCCCTCGTCGCCCAAGCGACCCTCGCCGGGGGCCCGACCCGCCGGGGCCGCCGCCCGTTCGACCCGGACCGGGAAGATCGAGGCCAAGGTCGTGACCTCCAAGGGGCCGTCGCTCGGCGAGCGGGTCCTCTTCGGGTCGGTCAGTTCCTCGCAACTCGCGATCTTCTGCCGCCAGTTCGCCGCCTACCAGGAGGCGGGCGTCGACATCATGAAGTCGCTCGCCGGCCTGGAGCAGCAGTTCGCCAGGAGCGCCCTCGGACCCGTCGCCAGCCGGTTGCAGACCGCCATCCAGTCCGGCGAGACGCTGACGGAGGCCATGAGCCGCGAGCCCCAGGCGTTCGACTCGCTCATCCTGAGCATGATGACCGTCGCCGAGGTGCGGGGCGGCATCCCCGAGACGCTCAAGCGGATGGCCGACCACTACGAGGCCCGCGTCCGCCTGATCCGACAGGCCCGCTCGGCGATGATCTACCCGGTCATCGTCCTGGTCGTCTGCTCGATCGTGATCGCCATCCTGACGATCTTCGTCCTGCCCGCCCTGGCGGCCATGCTCCTCGACATCGCCGGCAAGGTCGCCTTGCCGCTCCCGAGCCGGTTCCTGATCGGCTTCAGCAACTTCATGCGGTCCAACGGCTGGTGGCTCGTGCCCACGGTGGCCTTCGGGTCGCTCTTCGGGCTGTTGAACATGTACCGCAGCCCGAAGGGCAAGGCGATCCTCGATCAGGTCTTCCTCCACACGCCCGTCCTGAGCGGCTTCGTCCGCAAGATCGACACCTCGCGCCTGGCGCGAACCCTCTCCGCCCTGCTGGAGTCGGGTGTCGACATCGGCACGTCCCTCGACCTGACCTCGAAGGTGCTCTATCTCGCCCCCTATCGCAGGGCGATCCGCGAGGTGATGGTGGAGGTGATGGAGGGGATGGAACTCTCCGTCGCCCTCGACGGCACCCGCCGGTTCACGCCCGACGTGATCGCCGTGGTGAACTCGGGCGAGGAGACCGGCAAGCTCCCCGAGAGCCTCGAGAAGCTCGCCGACGACTACGAAGATCAGGTCGAATACATGGTCAAGAACATGGGCCAGCTGATCCAGCCCCTCATCATGGTGTTGATGGGCGCGGTGGTCCTGTTCATCATCCTCGCCGTCATCCTCCCCTACATCCAGGTGATCACCACGCTCGGAGGAGGCGGCTGAACGAGCCCGTTTCATGTCCCAGAATGATCGATTGGTCCGCGTCAGCAAGTTCCTCAGCAAGCATCTCAGGCACGAGCCCGAGGCCCTCGGACTCACGCTGGAGCCGGGGGGCTGGGTCTCGATCGAGGCCCTCCTCTCGGCCTGCGAGAAGCGCCGGTTCCCGGTCCAGCCGGGCCGAGCTGCTCGAAGTCGTCCGCGACAACAGCAAGCAGCGGTTCGCGATCGACGAGTCGACCGACCGCATCCGGGCCAACCAGGGGCACTCGGTCGAGGTCGACCTGCAGCTCGAACCGGCCATGCCGCCGGCCGTGCTCTACCACGGCACCGGGGCCGGATCGGCCTCGGCCATCGAGCGCGACGGGCTCCGGAAGATGGCCCGACATCACGTCCATCTCTCGGCCGACACCGAGACGGCGCGTCGGGTCGGCATGCGTCACGGGCGGCCTGTGATCTTCGCGGTGGAGGCCGCCTCGCTCCATGCGACGGGCGTCGCGTTCTACTGCTCGGCCAACGGCGTGTGGCTTGTGGAGGCAGTCCCGCCCTCGTATCTTCGGCGGCTGGAGTCACCCGTCTGAGAGGAGCCCGCCACCATGCCCGCCGCCCGCCCCCTGCGCCTCGCGCTCGCATTCCTCGGACTGATCGCCTTCACCGGCCCCGGCGCCTTCGCCCTGGCCCCGGCCTTCAAGGTCGGGACCGCTCGCATCGACATCACTCCAAAAACGTCGATGTGGATGGCCGGGTATGGCAGCCGCACCGGCCCCTCGGAGGGCGTCGAGCACCCGCTCTGGGCGAAGGCCCTCGTGATCGAGGATGAATCCAGGGCCCGCTCGGTGATCGTCTCGCTCGACATCTGCGGCATCGGTGCCGACCTCTCGAACCCGATCCGCGACATGCTCAAGGGCAAGTACGGCATCGAGCGCAAGTCCGTGGTCCTCGCCTGCTCGCACACCCACTGCGGGCCGGTGGTCGGCGAGAACCTGATCTCGATGTACAAGATCACCGACGCCCAGCTCGAACAGATCCGCGACTATGCGAAGTTCCTGTCCGGCGCGATCGTCGGGGTCGTCGGCGAGGCCATCGCGAAGCTCGAACCGGGCGCGGTCGCCTGGGGGACCGGCAAGGCCGACTTCGGCGTGAATCGCCGCGAGAACAAGGAGCCCGAGGTCCCCGCGTTGCGGGAGACGCTCGCCCTCAAGGGGCCCGTCGATCACGACGTGCCGGTGCTCCAGATCAAGGGCGAGGACGGCAAACTCAACGCCGTGGTCTTCGGCTACGCCTGCCACTGCACGGTGATGAGCTACCAGAAGTTCTCGGGCGATTACGCCGGGTTCGCCCAGATCGCCATCGAGAAGGCCAACCCGGGGGCCCAGGCGATGTTCGTCGCCGGCTGCGGGGCCGATCAGAACCCCCTCCCACGCCGGACGATCGACAAGGCCCAGCTCTACGGCCAGATGCTCGCCGACGCGGTGCAGACCGCGCTCTCCGGCACGCTGACCCCGGTCTCTGGCCCCATCGGCCACCGCTACGAGGAAATCCCGCTCAAGTTCGCGAGCATCCCCTCGAAGGAAGACATCGAAACGACCGCGAAATCCAAGGACTTTTACCAATCCAGTCGCGCGAAGTTCCAACTCCGCACCATCGCGTCGAAGGGCAAACTCGCGGAGACGTATGATTACCCGGTCCAGGTCTGGACGCTCGGCAAGTTGCGCTGGGTGTTCCTGGGCGGCGAGGTCGTGGTCGACTACTCGCTGCGTCTCAAGCGGAACCTCGGCTCGTCGACGACCTGGGTCTCGGGCTACTGCAACGACGTCATGGCCTACATCCCCTCGCTCCGCGTCCTGAAGGAAGGCGGCTACGAGGGGGCCACGTCGATGATCTACTACGGCCATCCGTCCCCCTGGGCCGACCCCATCGAGGAGGACATCCTGGCGTCGATCCTGCGGCTGACGAAGTAACCCGGCGGACGGACCGACTTCGGCCCCCCCTCGCCGACAAGGGTGCCCGTGGGTTTCCGTATACGGAAACCCCGGCCCCAGCCCCGTCGAAAACCCCCGGCCTACGCCGCCTTCGTCTTGCTCTGGATCAGGTCCGCGATCTGTGCGACGGAGTCCAGATGCTCGACGCCCGCTTCGTGGGCGTCGACGGTGATCTGGAAATGGTCTTCGAGATAGACCACGAGCTTCAAGGTCCGGATCGAGTCGAGGATGCCGCCGGTGATGAGCGGGGTGTCGTCGGTCAGCTCGGACGGGTCCTCGCCGGGGAGGAACTGCTTGAGGATGTAGCTGCGGACGTCATCTCGGATATCGTTCATGGGTGGCGTCTCGTTCGGTTCCTGGGTCAAAGGCGAGTGAGTGCGGCCGATCGCTGGCCTGGGGTCGCGGCCCATCCGGACCGGTCGGCGGGCGGCAGGGGTTCGTCGAAGGCCTCGTGCAACACCCGGCCCTGCATGTGGCCGGGCACCGGCATCCCGAGCATCCGCAAGGTGGTCGGGGCGAGGTCGGGCAGCTCGGCGTCCAGGTGCTCGCCGGCGCGGACGCCGGGGGCGTCGATGGCGATGACCCCGTCGAGGTAGTGCGTGCCCGGCAGGCCGGGGTCGTGGGCCAGGGTCGGGCGTCCCGGGCGGAGCCGGGCGTCGACGTGGAACCCGTCGCGGCAGCAGGCCAGGATCTCCGGCATCCCGTTCTCCAGCGGGTCGAGTTCCTCCCGGAACGCGACGTCGTGGACGTCGTGGAACAGGGGGGTGCCGGTCTCGTCGTCCACGGCCTGCGCGAGGAAATCGACGATCTCCCCGATGAGGCGATCGGCCTGGGATCCCGGCCGGACGACCCGGGGGTTCAGGTAGATATGTCCGCTCAGCTCGCCGAACGGGGCATAGGCGATTGACCGAGACCACTGGCAGGCGACCAGCGCGCGGGCCGACTTGGCGACCTTCACGTCCTCGCCGGTCGCCTTGCGGGCCCGCCAGCGTCGGAAGCGGTCGAGCCCGCGGAAGAACCGATTCCGCATCCGGTGCCTCGGCCCGGCGGCGACCTGGAAGCCGCCGTCTTGGAGCAGCTTGTTGATCTGGATGACTTTCCGGCACGGCCCGAAGCCGTGGTCGGAGACCGCGATCACCGCCGCGTCGCGCCTCGCGGCAAGGTCGAGCAGCCGGCCGACCGCCTCGTCGAGCGCGGCCATGCAGTCAGCGACCGCCTCGTTCCAGCCCGGCTCGCGGATGGCGGTGTCGTCGACGTCGAGATACGGCCAGAGACGGTGCTCGATGCCGTCGAGGTTGTGCAGGTGGACCATCAGGGCCGACCAGTCGGTGCGGGCGTCGGCCAGTTCGGCGACGTCCGCCTGGGCCCGGAAGACCGAGACGTTGAGCGCGGCCCGTTCCCGGAGTTCTTCCAGGGTCCGGGGGCGACGCTTCCAGACGAGCCGGTGGGTGAAGTCGGGGGCCTTCGCGGCGACCTCGCGGCCGAAGTCGGGGCACTGGCGGAACGCCGCCTCGGTGCCGGGGGACTCGGCGCCTCCGACGATCAACCCGTGTCGCTCGCTAGCAGGCCAGCTCATGGCGAGGTTGAGGCTGACGACCGGGCGTCGGGCGTTGTCGAGGATCTGCCAGAGGGTCGGGACGCGGAGCTCGCCGGCGTGGAACGGCCGGACGGTCCGGCCGTCGGGGGCGACGTAGCCGAACTCGTGGATCCCGTGGAGCCTCGGCCGGCAGCCGGTGAGGAAGGAGGACCAGGCGACGGGCGTGACCATCGGGGCGGTCGAGCGCAGGCGCCCGCTGGCGGAGCGTCGCCAGAAGGCGGCGAGGTTGGGGAGCTGGCCGCGTTCGAACCAGGGGCGGAGGACGGTCATCGTCCCCCCGTCCAGGCCCAGGAAGAGCACGCGAGCGACGGGAGCGGGCATGGCGATCGCCTTCGCTGCTGCCCCGGGGCCGCTCGCCTCCTCTGGTCGTCCTGACCTCGGGCCGCGCTCGGGGGCCATCGTCCCTGACGGCCCTGCGGGATCTGCGGCGAGGGCCGGACCCCGGAGTCGGGGCAACGTAGCCCGCAGGACCATTCCGGTCAATCCCGAGTTTGGATCAAGCCCGGCGAATGAATCGCCGAAGACAGAGGAGGCGGTTCGAATCCTCCCACGCCGGCGACGTCCGGGGTGTGCGCGTTTGATCCGCAGAGGCTCGAACCAACCGGTCCGGACGGACACTGGACCGGGAGGCCGACCGAACCCACTGAGGGTCCTGGCCGATGACCGCACGGACGCCCACCCGATCCCGGGTGAAGCCCTGCCTGGCGCTCCTCGTCTTGCCCGCGCTGGCCATCCTCCCCGGATGCCAGACGGCCGGCAAGCACCAGGAGAAGCACATCCCTCAGTACGGCGTGATCGACCCCACCCAGCCCAAGGAGCTGGAGATGGTGTCCCACCCGCCCTACGTCGTCGAGCCCCCCGACGAGCTCGAGATCTCCATCCGCCCGGCGATCCTGGACATCCCGGTCACCACCGCGACCGTCCAGATCGACGGCGTCGTGGACCTCGGCTTCGCGGGCGACCTCTACGTCGCCGGGCTGACCCTCGCCCAGATCGAGACCAAGCTCGCCCAGCACCTCACCCCGCTCGCCCGCGAGCGCGGCACGAGAGAGCCCGTGCAGGTCTCGGTCCGGCTCGTGAACGGATCCCAGAGCAAGTCGTACTACGTGCTCGGGACCGTCTCGACGCAGGGCAAGTTCCCGCTGTCGGGCAACGAGACCGTCCTCGACGCCATGCTCCAGGCCGGCCTGCGGTCCAACAGCCTGCCCGAGAAGGCCTACCTCGTCCGCCCGCACCCCGCCGGGCACGGCGAGCAGGTGCTCAAGATCGACTGGTACGGCATCAAGGAACGCGGCGACACCACAACCAACTACCAGATCTTCCCCGGCGACCGGATCATCGTCCCCGGCGGCAAGGCCCCGGGCCTGCTGAGCACCTTGCTGGGCGGGGGCTAAGTCGGAGTCCGGCGGCCACCTGCCATTCTGGCAGGTGGGTTCGTTTGGCTTGCCCTGCATCCGCGACAGGCCCCGCCGAAGGTGTGGAGTGCGGAAGCTTGCTTCCGCCAGGTTATCGCGAAGCTCGCTTCGCGTGGTGCCGGATCGAAGCAATGACCTTCGACCCGTTGCCTCTTCTCGGGAGCAAGCCCCCGCCGTCCGTCAGTGGAAGCAATCTTCCGCACTCCAGGCTTAGAGCCCAAGTTCACGCGCAATAATGTTCTTCTGAATATCGTTCGTCCCCGAGTAAATCAGGCTCCCCACGCTATCCCTCAGCTCTCGCTCAATCCCCGTCTCGGTCACGAACCCCGACGCTCCGAAGATTTGAATGGCATCCAGGCTATTCTGCACGTAACACTCCGACACATGCAGCTTCGCCAGCGCCGAGGCCAGCGTGACGTCGTCATTCCGGGCGAAGTGCCAGCCGAGCTTGTGGACGATGAGCCGGGCGGTTTCGAGCCGGAGCTTCATCTCGACGAGCCGGTGCGAGACGGCCTGGAACTTCCCGACCGGCTGGCCGAACTGCTGGCGGGACCTGGCGTGGGCGACGCAGGATTCGAGTTGCCTCCGCATCGAGCCGAGGGCGGCCGAGAGGATTGCCCCCCGCTCCCATTCCATCGACCGCCGGAAGATCTCGGCGCCTCGGCCGGGGCGGCCCAGGAGGGCGTCGGCGGGGAGTCGACAGTCCTCAAACGCGATCTCGCCCATCGGCACGGTCCGGATGCCCATCTTGGGGATCTCGCGGACGACCCGGAATCCGAGCGTCTCCTTCGGCACGATGAACGCGCTGATGCCCATGACCCCCTTGCTCGGGTCGGTCGAGGCGTAGCAGACGAACACGTCGGCGGCCGGCCCGGCGGTGATCCAGGTCTTGCGGCCATTGAGGAGCCAGGAACCGTCCCCGCCCTTGATGGCCAGGCTGGTCATCGAGAAGATGTCCGACCCCGCCTGATGCTCGGAGACGCCGTTCGCCCCGATCCAGGTGCCGTCGCAGAGGCCCCTGAGCCATCGGTCCTTCTGCGCCGGCGTGCCGAAGTGGAGGATCGGCAGGGTGACGGTCCACAGGGCGGCGTTGATGGCGAGGATCAGGCCGTTGTCGGGGCAGGCGTAGCCGAATCCCTCCATCGCCGAGATCGTCGTCGGCAGGTCCTGACCCTGGCCGCCGTATTCGGCCGGGATCGGAAGGCCCTGGAACCCGAACCGCGCGCAGCGGTTCCAGCCCTCGCGCCAGAACTCGCGGGCCTCGTCCCGGCGCTGGAGGTCCAGGTCGGGGACGAGTTCCTCGCGGGCGAACTCGGCGGCGGCGTCATGCCAACGCTGCTGGTCGGGGCTCAGGGAGAAGTCCATGGCGGCATCCGTGCGCGTTGCGAAAGTCAGGGCGAGCCTTGATGGCGCTGTCATCGGGCCCGGCTCCCGGTACTCTATCCGGACCCGCCCGCGCCGTAAATCCGAGTGCCCGTCGAGGACGACCCGCGATGCCCCCCCGACACCCCGCCGTCCGGCCGCTGCTCTACGCCTGGGCGTTCGTCCCCAACACGGCCCTCGGCCTGACCCTGGGAGGCTTGAATTGCCTCGTCGGCGGCAAGGTCGAGCGGCACCGCGGCTGCCTGGAGTTCCACGGCGGCCCCATCACCTGGTACTTCAAGAAGACCGGCTTCGCGGCCATGACCCTCGGGCACACCATCGTGGGCGTCGATCCGTACTGGCTGGCCGTCTGCCGCGACCACGAGCAGGTGCACGTCCGCCAGTACGAGAACTGGGGCCCGTTCTTCCTCCCCGCGTATCTGCTCTCCAGCCTCTGGCAAGCCCTCCGCGGACGCCGGATCTACCTCGACAACTGGTTCGAACGCGACGCCCGCCGAAGGTGCGGCGAACCCCTGTAAGGTCCACTGTTGCGGACCAATGATTTATTCCAATGACATCAGCACAAATTGGTCCGCAATAGCGCTTCCTACCGTCATTCGAGGCGCAGCTCCTCGGCCTCCAGGTTGGCGCGGATCGGGTGATTGAGCCAGGCGTTGAGGCCGGCCTCGCCCTCGCTCATCACGGCGTTGTGGTTCCAGGCGAAGACGGGGCGGAGCAGGGGGGAGAGCCAGTTGAGCAGGCGATGATTCGTGCGGACGTTCCAGTGGAACGTGACCTTCGTGCCGCCGTCCTCCCCGGGCTCGAAGATCATCCGCCCCTCGCCTTCGAGGTCGCCGGTGGCGTTGTAGGCCATGACGTTCGGCGGGTCGAACTCGGTCGTGACCGTGCTGTAGCGCAGGGCGTAGGGCAGGCGGCCGCGGACCTCCTGCTCGGTGATCGCCCCGAGGCCTCGCACGGCGGGGTTGATCCGCTGGCACCTCGGCATCGAGGGCCACCAGGCGGAGTACCCGCCCCGGTCGGTGAGGGCGGCCCAGGTCCGTTCCCGCGAGGCCTGGATCGTCCAGGCCGTGACGAAGCGATACTCGGCCATGGGGCCCGGTCCCTCCGGTCGTGGATGGGGCAGGTCGGGTCAGCTCGGGGTCCGCTCAGACGCCCGTCGTTGTCCCCGGATTCACATCCGCTGTCAATGTCTCGCCCGGCAACGGGGGCCGCCGGTTCTCGATGTGGTGGCACCAGTCGGGCCGGGTCGCGGGGAAGTCCGTCCGGGTGTGCACCCCGCGCGACTCCTCTCGCTCCAGCGCCGAGTCGATCATGAGCCTCGCGACGATGAGCATATTCTGGAGCACCCATCCGTCGGGGTCGTCGAAGACGTGCGGCAGGACGTAGCCGCACCAGAAGTCGACCTGCTCGGCCGCGTCGCGAAGGCTTGAGGCGTCACGGGTAATCCCGACGGATCGCCACATGAGCGCGCGGAGCGCGTTGCGGATGTCGGCGAGGTCGAGCGGGAACCGGCTGCCGGGCTTGAGGCGGCCGTCGATGGGGGGGACTTCCAGCCGGCGCGGGACGCTGGCGTCGCGATCGCCGAGGTGGGCGAGGATGTCCTCCGAGACCCGGGCGCCGTAGACGAGTCCTTCGAGAAGGCTGTTGGACGCCAGGCGGTTGGCGCCGTGGAGCCCCGAGCTGGTGGCCTCGCCTGCGGCCCACAGTCCCGGAAGGGAGGTGCGACCGATCAGGTCGACGGTCACGCCACCGATCATGTAGTGGGCGCCGGGGCGGACGGGGATGGAGTCCTGCGTGATGTCGAGGTCGAACCCCCGGCAGAGCTGGTCGATCCCCGGGAACCGCTGGCGGGTCGTCTCGGCGTCGAGGTGGGTCAGATCCAGATACACATTCGGATGCTGGGTCTTGTGCATCTGAGCGACGATCGCGCGAGAGACGTCGTCGCGGGGGGCGAGTTCGGCGGCCGGGTTGTAGTCCGGCATGAAGCGGTGGCCGTTCTTGTCGCGGAGATAGGCACCCTCCCCGCGCAGGGCCTCGGTGAGCAGGTGCCGCGACGAGCCGGCGATGTAGAGGACGGTCGGGTGGAACTGCATGAACTCCATGTCGCGGAGTTCGACGCCGGCGCGATAGGCCAGGGCGTGGCCGTCGCCGGTCGCAATCGGCGGGTTGGTCGTCTCGCGGTAGACCTGGCCCGCGCCGCCCGTCGCGAGCACGACGGCCCGCGCCCACACCAGCGAGAGCCCCCGGCGCTTGTCCCAGACGAGGGCTCCTCGACACGCGCCTTCATATGTGAGCAAATCAATCGTGAAGCTGTTCTGCCAGATCCGGCAATTCTTGCGCGAGCGGACTTGCTGGATGACGGCCCGCATGAGTTCGCGGCCGGTGGCGTCGCCGAGGGCGTGGACGATCCGGGGGTGCGAGTGGCCCCCCTCGCGGGTCAGGGCGACCTGGCCGTTGACCTGGTCGAAGTGGGTGCCCCACTCGATCAGCTCGGCGATCCGCTCGGGCGCCTCGCGGACGACGGCCTCGACGACGGGGACGTCGCAGAGCCCCTTGCCGGCGGCGATGGTGTCGGCGATGTGGTCCTCGAAGTGGTCTTCCGGGTCGAGGACGCCGGCGATGCCCCCCTGGGCGTAGGCGCTGTTGCTCTCGCGGACCTCGTCCTTGGTGACGACGAGGACCCGCCAGGGGTCGGGGATGCCGAGCGCCACGCGGAGGCCGGCGACGCCGCCGCCGAGCACCAGGACGTCGGTGAAGTGATGCGGCAAGTCTTCGAGGTCGAACGCCGCCAGGTAGCGGCGGGGAAGGGACAGCGACGCGATCATTGCGGCACGACCTGGACCGGCCCGGTTGGGACGGCCCCCGGCCCCCCTTGTTGGCCTACGCGGAAGCGTTTCGAGAAGCGTATGACGCGCCCCGCGTAGGGTCAAGGAAGGGGCCCCGGCGACCCCTCGAATCAAGGGGCCTTCGGCGCGGCGGCCGGGGCCGGGTTGGCGTTCCGCGACCGGGACAGGCTGCTCTTGTAGGCCTCGAACCAGCGGCGGCGATCGGCCGGGGGTTCGACCTGGCCCCCCTGCGCGAGGCCGCTGGTCGAATCCTGCGGGGTCATGTTGCCCTGCCGGTCGTTGCGACTGCTGCGCCGGGAGCTGGTCTGGAACTCGGGCGCCTTGCGGTTGGGGTCGATGGCCCGCGACTGGCCGACCTTGCCCTGGATTTCCTGGCCCTCGCGGGTTGGCTTGCGGTCAGGCGGGGCTTCGTACTTCTTGACGAACTGGGCAGCCTCGTCGCGGGTCATGCCCAGCTTCTGCTCCATCTCCGGGGTGAACTGGTTGTTCTTGAGCATCTCGTCGAGTTTGCGGATGACGAGGTCGGACTGCGGCTTGCCCTTCTCGGGGACGATCTGGTTGTCCGCGGTGGCGGGGTCAGCCTGGGGGACGGGAGTGTTGTCTTCCTTGGTCTTGTCCTCGCGGACGGCCCCGGCGTCGCGTGCGTTGCCCTTGCCGCCGCGGGCGGGGGTGCCGGTCTGGCCGGCGCCCGAGCCGTTCTCGCCGGGCTCGCCGTCCTGGTTCCGGGCGCCGTCGGGCTGATTGCCCTGGCCGCCGCCCTGGCCCTTGCCCTTGCCGTCGCTGCCGCCCTGGCCCTCGCCCCCTTGTCCGGGCTGATTGCCCTGGCCCTGACCCGCCTGATTGCCCTGGCCGGGTTGGTTCCCTTGACCCTGGCCTTTGCCCTCTCCGGGCTGGTTGCCCTGGCCCTGGCCCTCGCCCTTGCCGGGCTGGTTCCCCTTGCCATTGCCGGGCTGACCGTTCTGGCCGGGCTGGTTGCCCTGGCCCTGGCCGGATTGACCGCCGGGCTGCTGGCCCTGGCCGCCGGCCGACGTCTTGCCGCCGTCCTTGCCGCCGGGCTGGTTCCCCTGGCCTTCGCCGGACTGGGAGGCCTCGCCGTTCTTCGCGGGCTGGCCGTCCTTGCCCTCGCCGGCCGGGTCGCCCTTGCCGTCCTTGCTGGGCTTGCCCTGGCCCGTGGACTTGCCCTGGCCGGGGCGGGTGCCCTTGGTGCCCGAGGCGGTACCGTCGCCCGGGTCACCGACGGCGGTGTCGGCGTTGCCGTCCGACTTGCCGTCGCCTTCGCCCACGGCGCGGTTCTCATTGGACTTGGCCTGGCGGGGCTTGCCACCGGCCTTGTCCGAGGCCTTGCCGTCGGACGCGTCCGGCGTGCCGCCCGCGTCCTGGCTCATGTTGCCCTGGTCCGCGCCCTGACCCGGCTGGCCCTGGCCCTTCTGACCCTGGCTGTTCCCCTGACCATTCTGCCCCTGACCCTGGCCGTTCTGCCCCTGGCCCTGGCCCTTCGGACCCTGACCTTGGCCCTGTTCACCCTGGCCTTCGCCATTCTGGCCGCGACCCTGGCCCTGCTGGCCCTGGCCCATTCCCTGCTGGCCCTGACCCTGGCCGTTCTGACCTTGGCCTTGTCCTTGTTGCCCTTGACCCTGACCTTGCTGGCCCTGGCCCATTCCCTGCTGGCCCTGGCCCTGGCCCTGACCCTGCTGGCCCTGGCCCTGACCCTGCTGACCCTGGCCCTGACCTTGCTGGCCCTGGCCCTGACCTTGCTGGCCCTGACCTTGTCCCTGCTGACCTTGGCCTTGCTGGCCTTCGCCCTTCTGACCCTGCTGACCTTGGCCTTGCTCGCCTTCGCCCTTCTGACCCTGCTGGCCTTCGCCCTTCTGGCCTTGCTGACCCTGCTGGCCTTCGCCCTTCTGGCCTTGCTGACCCTGCTGGCTTTCGCCCTTCTGGCCTTGCTGACCCTGCTGGTTTTGACCCTGCTTGCCCTGCGGATTCTGGCCCTGCTGGCCTTGCTCGCCCTGCTTCATGCCCGCGTTGTTCTGGGCGTCCTGGGGGTTCTGCTGGCCGTTATTGGCTTGCTTGGGGTCGCCCTGGCGGTTGCCGCCGTTGCGATTGACGTCGCTATTCGGATCCTGCATGGCCCGCGGCTTGGCGTTGAGGTCCGCGCCGGCCTGGTCGCCGGGGCGCTGGTTGTTCCCCTGGTCGCCGGGCTTCGGATCGCCCTGGCCCGGCTGGCCGGGCTGCTGGGGATTGCCCTGTTTCGGATCGTTCGGATTGGCGTCCGGACGCTGACCGGGCTGGTTCATCCCGCCCTGGTTCGCTTCACCCTGGCGCGGCTGTCCCTTGGCCTGGGCATTCCGGTCGCCCTGCGGGTTCTGCTGAGGATTATTGCCACCCTTGGGATCCGTACCGGCCTGGTTCTGGGCTCCCTTGCTGGCGTCGGCACCGGCGTTGTTGCCGGGCGGGTTCTCGCCGTTGGCGGCCTTCGGCTGGCCCTGTTCACCGCCATTCTTCGGATCCTGCCCGGCCTGGCCTTGCTGCGGACGCGCACCGTCCTCGCCCGGCTGACGGTTGGGAGCCGGGGACGGGTTCCCGGCCTTCTGGTCGGGGTTGCCGTTGCGGTCCATCTGCCCCTGGCCCGGCTGCTGCCCGCCGTTCTGCGGGGCCTGCTGGCCCAGGGGATTGTTGGCGTTATTGCCGCCGGGACGGTTGGCCTCGTTGCCCTGGCCCTGCTTGAAGGCCTGGGGATCGTTGGGGTTGCGCGGACTGTTTCCTTTGGCGTCGCCAGCCTGACGGTCGCCGCCCTGACGCTCGCCAGCCTGACCGGGCTGGTTGTTCTGCCCGCGTTGCTGGCCCCCGGGCTGGTTCTGGCCGGGATCGTTGCGGGCGTCGCCGGGCTTCTGGCCGTCGGCCCCCTGGCGATTCATGTCACCGGGCTTGCCGGCCTCATCGCCGCCTTGCTGTTGCTGCGGATTGACGCCGGCCGGATTGCTTCTGTTCGCATTCGCCCCGGCCTGCTGCTCCCCGCCTTGGGGCTTGCCGCGCTGGCCGTCCTGGGCACGCTGACCCTGCTGTCCGGCTGGATCCTGGTTCGGATTCGGATCGGCGTTCTTGCCCGCCTGGCCCTGCTGCGGGTCGCCAGGCTTCATGCCCTTCGGGTCCTGCCCCTGCGGGTTACCGTTCGCCTGGCGATCGCCCGGGGGAGTCCCCTGCGGATTGCCGTTGCCCGCGGCGTTGTTCGAAGGATCGCCGGGCTTCTGAGGCCGATTCTCGCCCGGTTCTCCGCCTTTGGGCTCCTGGCCGGGATTCCCCGCCTGGGGCGGCTGCGCGCCATTCTGACCCGGGCCGGACTGCGGCTTCTGGCCGCCGGCCGGGGCCTGGGCGTTCTGCGGGTCGCCGGGGTTGGCGTTGTTCTTGCCGTTCGCGCCGTTCTGTCCAGATTGCTGCGGCTGGCCGGCGTCCTGGGGCTTGCCGCCCGGCGGGTTCTGGTCGGGCCGCGAGACCTGATTGGCCGGATCCTGCGGATTCCCCTGCACACCGGCCTGGTTCGGCGTCGACCGCTGGTTGGACGGGTCGCCGGAACGCTGGCCGCCGCTCTGCTGCTGCCTGCCCTGGGGCGGCTGCCCGCCATTCGGCTGCTGCCCGCCCTGTTGCTGCTGGCCCTGTTGTTGCTGGCCGTTCTGGTCGCCGGCCGGACGTTGCTGGTTCTGGCCCGTTTGCTGGCCGTTCTGAGTCCGGTTCTGGTTCGGATTCTGCTTTTGGTCGAGCCCGAGCTTCTGGCGCAGGTCGTCGAGCTTCTTCTGCTCGGCGTCGGTCAACTGCGGCGGGGGCTGGTTGCCCGGTTTCTGGTCGTCGCCGGGCTGCTGGCCCTGGCGCGGGTCCTGCTTGCCCTGTCCGCCGGGGTTCTGGTCGTTCGAGGCCAGTTGCTGGCGGTCGGCCGCGTTGCGATCGTCGCCCTGGCCTGGCTTGCCGGGATTCTGGTCGGCGGCCTGGTTGGGATTGTTGTCCTGACCCTGGCCGTTCTGGGCGACCTGCTTCTGGTCCTCGGGGCCGCGCTGGGCGTTGGGGTTCTGTTCCGGCTCCTCCTCGGGCGGGGGCGGCGGGGCCTGGTTCTCCTTGTCGACCTTGGCGAGCTGCTCCTTGTCCTTGATCGGCTCGGTGACCTCGATCACCTGCTTCTCGGTCTTGACCTGGTTCGACTGCGGCTCCTTGGTGTCGCGGACCACCAGCCAGTATTCGATCTGGTCGCCCGCTTTCGCGCCGATCTTCGCCAGGTCGAGCATCTCGCGGCCGTTGTACTTCTTCCTCGGCGGCTGGTTTTCGAGCAGATCCTTCGACTCGGGCGCCTCGGTCCCGCGCTTGAGGTAGCGGTTGACGACCTTCACGCCGAAGTCGTCCGCCGCCTCGATCGCCAGCTCGACCTTGGCGTTGGCCGGGAGTTTGATGCGGGGCTTGGGGCTGACGAACTTCGCCGACGGCGGGTTGTCCTTGAGGGCGTTGATGTCGTAGAGGACCGGGTCGGGATTGATCTGCTCGTCGAGGTTCTTGAACTTGACCGCGTACGACCCGCTCTTCTCGACGGCGAACCGGCCGATCAGGTCGGTCTTGTCCTGGCCGTCGACGGTCATCCCGATGACCTTCTTGTCGCTGAAGTCGAGCGTGGCCGACCGGGCCGGCTGGTTCGTCTTCGCCCGGACCGTGACGATGGTCCCCTCAATGGCCTCGACGTTGCCCCCCTCGACCCCCTGACGGTCGGGCACCCCGGTGTAGGCGGGGTAGTCGTAATCGACCGAGACGCCCGTGACCATGGGCGCCGGGAGCACGTTGAGCCGGAACTTGCGGGTCTCGGCGTCGCCGCCGGTGACGTAGTAATCCATGCTCTTCTGGACGTTCCGGAGCATGGTCGTCCAGGGCGAGTAGGCGTTCTCGCCGGGTGCGAAGTCGGTGACGGCGAAGAAGTTGCCCCCGTCGGTGCTGTAGTGGAGCTGGATCTTCTCGGGCCGGGTGCCCGACGCCTCGACCTTGAACGGGACGAGCGAGCCGGCGGTCACCTCGGCGTCGCCGGGGGCGACGAGGACGAGGGTGGTATTGGTCGGCGGGGCGAGGTCGGCCAGGAACGCCCGCTTGGCGGACGCCATGATGTCCTTGGGGGACAGGATCATGTAGAGGCAGAAGACCACGATGAGCGCCGACATGGCGTAGCAAACCTGGAGGAGCCTCCTCTGGTTCACCACGGTCTCGATCTCGATCTTCGCGAGGTCGCCCACGGCCTTGGCTTCGAGCGAAGCCATGAAGGTCTTGGGCATCTCATCCTTGTGCTTCTTGAGGTCGAGGTAGTTGAGCAGGCTGTTCTTGAACGCCGGGTCGGCCTGCTCGATCGTCCGGGCGGCGTAGAGCCCGTTGACCGACTGGAACAGCGGATAGACGATCCGCCAGGCCGCGAACCCGCCGCCGAGGACCAGGCCGCCGGCCAGCACGATCTGACGCACCAGCAGCGGCAGCGCCAGGGCGTGGTCGAGGGCGATTTCAAGGAACAGCACGCCGAGCGCGGCGGTGGCCAGGAGGATCGACGCCGTGAGGACGTCGGTCATCTTGATCTTGGCCTGAGTCTTCCCGATCTGGTGATCGATGAACTGCTCGTAATCCAGGAGCTTCCCGCGCGTCTGCGTGCCCAAGGCCATGGCGCAACTCCCTCGGCGAGTCCAAGCCTATCTCAACGGGTCCATTATACGACCCCCCCGGCGGAAAAGTCGAACAACCCCCGAAGGATCTCGTTTTCGGAACGCTCCCCGTCGAGGGGGCGAATCATCCCGTTGCTTTGCAACCACTTCCGCCGGATTCTTCGATCTCGGAGAGCCGCACGAGCCGGCCGGCGACGACCACCGGCGGGTCGATCCAGCGCACCTTGGGGGTGACGCGAGGGACGTAGCCCGAGGCCAGGCCGGGTCGGAAGTCGCGGATCGCGTCGAGCGTGGCGGTGATGCTATGGACGCCGGCGTCCCTCAGTTTCTTCAACACGGCCGCATCGTCGGTCAGCAGGTCGGCCCGGTTGAGGACCCCGCGCCGGAATCCTTCCTTGAGGGACTCGGCGAACTCGTTGTAGATGTACGCCTCGGTCGGGCTGGCCCACCAGTCGCGGTTCATCTCGGCGAACGCCCGGGTCGCCTCGCGGGCCAGGGCGAGGTCGCGGCAGGCGATGGTGTCGTCCACGACCGCGAGCTGTTCCAGGAATGGGGGAACGAACCCATTCTCGATCACCCCGCAGGCGAGGCTGTCGCGCAGGAAGTAGTCCAGCCGGTCGGCGCAGAGCCAGGGGAGGGGGCGTTCGAGGAGGGGGAACACCGAGTCGTCGACGAAATCCGCCGGGACGAACCCGGCCGCCCGGATGGCCGCCGCAAGATCAGGCCGGCGAAGGAATTCCGGCTTGATCTCCTCGTGGTGGTCCTGCTCCTCGGAGTCCACCAGGAAGTCGACCGCGTGCGAGAACGCCGTGTGCGAGACGTCGTGGAGCAGGCCGGCCACCTGCTCCTTGCGGTCGGCCCCCAGTCGCCTCAGCAGGAGGTAGACCCCCAGGCTGTGCTCGTAGCGGGTCACCGTCTTGAACGGGAACGCGATGGCCGACGGCCCGGCCTGCATGACCCCCAGGAGCCGCTGGAAGGTCGGGCAATGGACGATGCCCAGGATCCCCTCGTCGACGACCTCCGCGTCACCGTAGACCCGATCCGTCCAGCGCAGGGCAGCCGACATTCTTTGTGTTCACCTGTACAGACATGAGGGCATGCGATTCCCTTTCATGATCGGGCCCGCCGGGCGAATTGACAAGATGCCCGGCGCGAGCGAGTCGGAATCCGTTCGAGGTCCGCGCGTTCCGTTGCTAGAATGTGCCGTCCTTCACACATCGGAATATACTGCCCTTACGCCGCTCCGAACGGCCGACGCCGGAGGCCAGGCATGACGTTGCCGGACGCGCCCAGCCCCTCAAGGTCCCCCGCGCCCGACCTCGCGATCGCCCTCGGGCGGTTCGCGGAACTCTGGCGGCGTGCCGAGCGGCCCGACCTCTCGGACTGGGTGGCCGGCTCGCCCAGGGCCCGGCGCCGGACGGCGTTCGTCTCGCTCCTCGCCGCCGAGTGCGTCGAGCGGAAGCGGCTGGGCGAGTCGCCCGAGGCCCGGGACTACCTGGAGCGATTCCCGGCCTACGCCGACGAGATCCGGATGCTCCTCGGCGAGGGCGGCGGGGCGGCCGAGACGCTCGCCGTCGGGCCAGGACGCGACGAACCCGGCCCCGCCGGGACGATCCAGGCCGCCGCCGCGACCTGCGGCCCGCCGGGCGATGCGGGGACGATCGACTTCGAGCTGCGCACGCCCGGGCCCGCCGGTACCACCGAGGGCCCCGCCGCCCCGGACCTCGGCGCGACCGTCGCCAATGAGGCGGAGGAGCCTCCATCGCCGGGGAACGCGACGAACCGGCCCTCGGCTCGAATCCAGTTCCTCGGCGATTACGAGATCCTCGCCGAGCTCGCCCGGGGCGGGATGGGGATCGTCTACAAGGCCCGGCAGTTCAAGCTGAACCGGCTGGTCGCGCTCAAGATCATCCGCGACGGCTCGCTCGCCAGCGCCAGCGACATCCGCCGCTTCCGGGGCGAGGCCGAGGCCGTCGCGCAGCTCGACCACCCCAACATCGTGCCGATCTACGAGGTCGGCCAGTCCGACGACCAGGCGTACTTCAGCATGCGCCTGATCGAGTCGGGCAACCTCTCGAAGGCGGTCGAGCGGCTCAGGACCGACCCCCGAGGGGCGGCGACGCTCATGGCGAAGGTGGCCCGGGCCGTCCACTACGCCCACCAGCGGGCGATCCTCCACCGCGACATCAAGCCTTCGAACATCCTGCTCGGCTCGATGGACGAGCCCTTCGTCACCGACTTCGGCCTGGCCAAGCGGATCGCCGACGACGACGCCAGCACCATGGCCCGGACCCAGACCGGCGCGGTCATGGGCACGCCCAGCTACATGCCGCCGGAGCAGGCCCTCGGCCAGACGAAGACCCTGACCACGGCCGCGGACGTCTACAGCCTGGGCGCAACGCTCTACGAGACCCTCACCGGCCGCCCGCCGTTCCAGGCCGACTCGATCCCCGAGATCCTCCGCCAGGTCGTCGAGCAGGAGCCCCCCCGGCCGACGACCCTCAACCCTCTGGTCGACCGCGACCTCGAGACGATCTGCCTCAAGTGCCTGGAGAAGCAGCCGAGGCGCCGATACGGCTCGGCCGAGGACCTCGCCGAGGATCTCGAGAGCTGGCTCGAACACCGCCCGATCAAGGCGAGGCCCGTCCGCACCTGGGAGCGGCTGCTCAAGTGGGTGCGCCGCAAGCCGGCCTACGCGATCCTCTACAGTTTGCTGGCCGCGACGATGATCACGCTGATCTTCGTCGGCTTCTGGTTCACCTTCCGCCTCCGGACCGCCCTCGACCTCGCCAATCGCGGCCGATACGCCGCCGACCTCAACCTCGCCCGACGCGCCTGGGAGGACGGGGACGTCCTTCGCGTCCGAGAACTGCTGGAGACCTACCAGCCCCGACGCGGCGACCCGACCTTCGACGACCTCCGCAGCTTCGAGTGGTACTATCTCGCCCGGCTGACCGATCCGGCGCCCCGGACGATCCCGTTGCGGGGGCGGATCACCTGGATCGTCGGGGCGTCGGACAACCGCACGGCCGCCGCCGGCACGGTGGCCGGCGAGGTCCACCTCATCGACCTCGACCGGGGTTCCGTGACCCGCGTCCTCCGGGGCCACCGGGGGGCGATCACGATGATGGTTTTCTCCCACGACGGCCGCTGGCTCGCGACGACCGCGAACGACCGGCAGATCCGGCTCTGGGACGCTCGGACCGGGGAAGGGAAGGTCCTCTCGACCGAGCCCGAGACCGTCCGGGGCCTGAGCTTCCATCCGAAGTCCCCGGATTTGCTCTCCGGCGACTACGGCGGGAACGTCAAGGCGACCAACATCGAGACCGGGGCGTCCCGTGAGGTCCTCAAGCTGGCGACCAGCGTCATGAATCTCGCCTTCAGCCCGACCGGAGCCGAATTCTCGGTCGGCGGGATGAGCGACATGGGCATCTCGCGATGGTCCTGGCCGGAGGCGAAGTTGCTCTGGACCACGTCCTCGATCGGGGTCATCCGCTCGATGTCCTACGACCCGACGGGACGATTCCTGGCCTCCGCCGGCCAGGACGCCGCGGTGCGGGTGATCGACCTCAAGGCGGCGACGCCCACGCCGTCGCTCCGCTATCGCCGGAACTCGACCGAGGTCCAGGGGGTCGCCTACAGCCCGAAACAGAACCTGATCGCCTCGTCGAGCCAGGACGGCGCGATCCGGGTCTTCCGGGCCGACGACGGGGAGGATGTGGATGTCTTCCGCAACGCCGGGACGCCCAACTACGGCAACGTCTGCTTCACGGCGGACGGCCGACGCATCTACGCGTCGAGCGAGCACGGGGTCACGATCTGGACCCTTTCCGAGGCCCGACCGTCTCCCAAGCTCGTCTCGCCGGTTCCGGGGCTGAGGTCGATGGTCGTCTCGGCCGACGGGACGTGGGTCGCCGCGTCGGGGAAGGGGGGCCAGGTCGCATTCGGCCCCCTCGATCCCGACGTCCCGCTCCGGCGATTCGACAGCGGCCAGCTCCAGGTCTTCGCCGTGGCCATGCCGCCCGATGACGGGTCGGGCACGCGGAGCCTGGCCACCGCCGGGGCCGACGGCACGATCCGGGTCTGGGACATCCCCGCCGAACCAACGAGCCCAACCAACGATTCGGCCCCGGACATCCTTCCCTCCCCCACCATCCTCCGGGGGCATGTGGGGAACGTCCTCTGCCTCGCCTACAGCCAGGACGGCCGCACACTCGCCAGCGCGGGCGACGACGGCACGACCCGGATCTGGGACCTGGCCAGCGGCACGCCCTCGGTCGTCATCCCGTCCGACGGCGCGGCGGTGTATTCGCTGGCGTTCGCGCCCGGGGCCCGGCGGATCGCCACGGCGACGATCGAGGGGAACCTCCGGGTCCACGACGCCAGGACCGGCGGCTCAGTCTTATCCCCCATCCGCCACGAGCAACGACTCCGCTCGATCGCGTTCAGCCCGGACGGAACGCACCTGATCGTCGGCGGCGGGAACGGCGAGCGCGAGGGGGTCATCGCGATCCGCGACGCCTCGACGGGCCGACTCCTGACCACGATCGACAGGCTGCCGAACGTCGAGAGCCTCGCCGTCAGCCCCGACGGCCGCCGGATCGCGTCCGCCGGGACCGACGCCCTCGTCCGGATCTGGGACCTCCGCAGCGGCCGCGAGACCATCGACTTCCGCGGCCACACCCAGGGGGTCACCGCCGTCGGCTTCGCCGCCCAGGGCAACCGACTCATCTCCGCCGGCCTCGACGGCACCATCCGCCTATGGGAAGGGCTGAATGCCACGGAGAAATGAGGGATCTCGACGATTTCGGCCGCGTCGAATCGCTGGGCGAAACCCGTCGGCGCTGGGCGAGGGTCTCCCGAGGAAATTGTATTTGTGACGCAACCTGATCCTGCCGCCCTGGAAGGGCGACCTGAGGTAGCCCAGGGTGAAACCCTGGGATCGGCAAAGCCGACGCCCCCCCCCATCCTCAGGACGAAACGCTCACCCTATCTCAGGCCCCGACGGGGCTGCGGTCGATCGCCAGGGGCTCACGCCCCTGGCGATCGACCCAATCACACAAGCCAATCCATCGATTTAATTTGCCTCGGCCGCCTCCGATCCAGGGGCTCAGGCCCTTGGCGATCGACGCACGCCCCTCCGGGTTCCGGGAGGGGCCAACGCTTCGTCTCACGGGAGGAGAAACCCTCGGCGCTCGCCGATCCCAGGGTTTCACCCTGGGCTACCTCGGGTCGCCCTTCCAGGGCGGTCAAATAGGGTTAAGTCCCAGATGCAATTTCCTCTCCAGCCCACGCCCCAACGGTCGCCGCGCCGTACCACGAAACCGGGTGTCCAGACCCGTTGACCGTGGGCCGGGTCAACGGGTCTGGAGACCCGGTTCGGTGGTCCGCTTCAAACCATGCCAGGGCGGGGTCGGGAGACCCTCGCCCAGCACTGCACGATCAACCCGCCCTGAACATCATCCAAACCTATCACTCATCACTCAGAATCCCTCGCCGCTGATGGCCTCGCCGCCGTTGCGGGTCGTGAGGGCCTGGTAGACGCCGACCTTCGCATTCGGGAGGAACTTGTAGAGACCGTTGGCGTCGCGGTTGAGGACGATCGGCTCGCCGGTGGCAGGGTCGTTCGACCACGAGTCGATCGTATCCTTGAGGAACCGGACCGAGCCGTCGCCCATGGCGAAGTTCGCACCGCCGGGGTGCATGCTCGATGCGCCGGCGACGTAGATGTGGCAGAGGCCGTCGGCGTCGAGGACATCCGGCAGCTTGCGCTGGGGGTTGATGGGGTAGAACGCAGTGAAGACGGTCGAGCCGAACCAGCTCCCGGCCCAGTTAGGCCCCTCGATGATCCGTTCGAAGTCGTCGTTGAGGATTGAGACGGCGTGCTCGCCCATGAGGATGGTATTGCTGAGGCCGTCGCTCACCTCGGCCATCTTGATCGACCGGCCCCGGAAGAAGATCCCGTTGGACTGCGCCAGGCGGGTCTCGTTCCGGCTGTTCTGGAACCAACTCCCTGCGTTCCCGGCGTAGCTGGTGTACTGCTGGACGAACTTGCCGAAGTGGAGGAAATCCGCCGCCGGGTCGAAGGCCTCGTCGCCGGGGAAGACCTCGCCCTGAGCCGCGCGGGTGTCGCTCGGGCAGATCAGGTACGACAGGGCGACCGCATGGAGCGTCGTGTTGGCCGACGACCAGACGTTCCACTGATAGTTCATCGCGTTATACAGCGGCTGCTGTTCCATCTGAGGGAGGATCGCGACGAAGTGGCTGGCCGTGCTGAAGCCGAAGGAGAAGTGGACGCCCAGCGGATAGGCGCCGTGGACATCAACGTAGTTGCTCGTCCCCAACGCCAGTTGCTTGAGGTTGTTGACGCACTGCGACCGCCTCGCCGCCTCGCGGGCGGCCTGCACGGCGGGGAGCAGCAGGGCGATCAGCACCCCGATCACGGCGATCACGACCAGGAGTTCGATCAGCGTGAAGCCAGGTCGGCGATTCGATTTGCCAGGCATTTCGGATGTCCTCAATTCCAGGAGTTCTTCTCGCACGCCCTCGTCAGCCGCCCTTCCTCGCCCCCGCCTTCGACTTCACGGGCTCGCCCGCGTCGGCCCGCCGCTTGGCGATGGCCGCCTTGAGCTTTCCGGGGTCGGCCGTGGCGTGGCTCGTCGGATCCCCGCATCCCTGGAGGATCGGGGCGAGGAGGAAGGTCAGGATCAATCCGAACGAAACCGACTTCCTGAGACGCGTCATCATCTTGGACCTTCCGGATCGAGTCCTACGAGGCAGGCGGACTGGGCTCGTTACAAGAGAGAGAAGGGCGGGCGGCCAAACCTTTCACGGGCGGGCCGATTTTCCGTTCAATCGTCGAGCAGGCCCCGGGCAATCTCGCGCAACCTCTTGAGAACTCGGGACTTGGCGATCAGCACGGCATTCTCGGTGAGCCCCAGCTCGGCGGCCACCTCGGCGGTCGGCCGGCCCTGGCGGACGTGGAGGTCGAACGAACGCCAGGTTGCCGGCTGGAACTCCAGGCGAATCGATTCGAGGAGCATCCGCGTGACGTGGCGGTCGTGCTCCTCGTCCCAGGCGCGGCTGAGGGCGCTCTGGGGATCTTCGAGCTGGTCGAGCGCCTCGCGGACCAGCTCGTCGCCCAGGCCGGACAGACGGTTCTTCTTCGCCTGCCAGTAGTTACGCAGGCGGTTGGCGGTGATCCGGCGGAGCCATGTCCGGAAGGCCCCCGCCCGCTCGTTGTGCTCGAAGCCCGAGAGGTCGCGGTGCAGGGCGGCCAAAACCTCCTGCACCACGTCATCAGCGTCGGCCGGCTGGTCGACGTTCTGCCGGACCCAGCGCCGGATGAGCGGGGAGTAGAGGTCCGTCATCCGTCGCCACGAAGCCGAGTCGGCCGGGTCACGCGCGCGGGCGAGCAGACTTCGGGAAGTCGAGGGGGACGACATCGGGGGGCTCGTGTTCTCGGGCTGTTCGGGTCGAGGCGGGGTGGGTTGCCACTATTTTGGAAGCGACCTGCGCGGATCCTCAAGCAAAAACCCCGTGACCGACAAGGTTTGTCCCGTCGCGGCATCATGCCGGGTCGCGCCGGTTCGGGGCGTCGACTCTCTTGACGGGGGGGCTAAGATCGCTAAGATGGTCGTTTCGCCGTAGGAGGTAGAGCGCGCGGCATGGCATACGCCGGCGCCAGGACTCTGTTGTTTAGGTAGAACCGTTCATGAACTGCTATCAGGCGAAGGCCGGCGAGCTGAACCGGCAGTGGTACGTCATCGACGCGACCGGGATGGTCGTGGGCCGTCTCGCCGCGCAGATCGCCCCGATCTTGATGGGCAAGCATCGCCCGACCTACACGCCGCATATCGACACCGGCGACTATGTGATCGTCACCAACGTCGACAAGGTGATCTTCACCGGCAACAAGTGGCAGCAGAAGTTCTATCAGCGCTACACCGGCCACCCCGGCGGGCAGATCGACGAGCAGGCCTGGAAGCTGTTCCAACGCCGGCCGGCTCGGATCCTCGAACTGGCCATCCAGCGCATGATGCCGAAGAACAAGATCGGCCGGCACATGATGGGCAAGCTCAAGCTCGTCGTCGGCGCGAACCACGACCACCAGGCGCAGGCCCCGATCCCGCTGGAGCCCCTCTCGGGCCGCCCGGCCGCCTCGGGCGCGATCTACGCCCCGGTCTTCGAGCCGAAGCCCAAGAAGGCTCGCCCCGCGAAGGTCGCCGCCAAGCCCGAGGTGACCGAAACCGCCGCCCCGGTCGCCGAGGCTGAAGCCCCGGCACCCGAGTCGCCGGCCGCCGAGTGAGTTCAGCTCGGCCCGACGCGTCGCCAACCACGAAACACTGACCCGACTCTTCGTCACCACCCCACGACCATCGCATCGGAACGGTTCGAGGCGCGAGGCAAGCAGTCGCCTTCTCTCGTCGAGTCTCCCGACCGGCCGGCTCGGTCTCAGGTAAGGATGGATCGTTCGCATGTCCACGGCGGTCAACAACCCGTACATCTGGGGCACCGGTCGTCGTAAGACCGCGGTCGCCCGCGTCCGGATCAAGGACGGAACCGGCAAGTACTTCGTGAACGGCCTGGAAGTGGACAACTACTTCCTCGAAGCCACCCACCGCACGGACGTCCGCGCCCCGCTCGCCTCCACCGAGATGGGCGGCCGGCTCGACGTCTTCGTGAACGTCAATGGCAGCGGCAAGTCGAGCCAGTCGGGCGCGGTCATGCTCGGCCTCGCCCGTGCCCTCGTCGCCCACCGCCCGGACCTGCTCGCCTCCCTCCGCGAAGGCGGCTACCTCACCCGCGACTCGCGCATGGTCGAACGCAAGAAATACGGCCACAAGAAGGCCCGCAAGAGCTTCCAGTTCTCCAAGCGCTGATCGAACCCCGATCGCGTTTCGAGATCCCTGGATCCTTCACACAAGCGGCAGGCGGGATGGTATCATCCCGGCCTGCCGCTTGGCGTTGATGCATGCCCATTCCACGGTAGGCTGGGGTACCGATGCCGAACGCGAGGGAGACTTCACCCCACGGACACTAATCCCGGCCGCGCGGGCCGTTTGATCCAGCAACCGCCCCTGTCGGTGGGATGACGCGGCCTTCGGGCCGCGTCACCCTCCCAGCCTACGGTGCCCCATAATGGGTCCCCTTTCACATAAAATGGGATGAGGCATGCCAATACCTGCACCCATCCCCGACCGGCCCGAGCCGTTCGGGTACAAGCAGATCTGGCTCGCGGTAAAGGGAGTGGAGCCGTCCGAGGTGGCCTCGGCGCTGGGGCTGGAATGGTGTCAGTCGGCGAACTGGGCCCAGGGGATCGATCGGGCCTATCGATCGTACTTCGACTCCAAGCGGGGTTGGTACAACAGCCGGGTCGAGATCTTCGTGGCCCCGCCGGTAAGGGGTTGGACGCTGGCGGTCGGCGGGATCGGGGCATTGCCGGCGATCGAGTCGAGCGAATGGATTCCGTGGTTGGAAGGGCTCAGCGAGAGGCTCGGACACGTCCAGTTCTTCGGGACGCATCGGGTCTCCAACTGCGCCGCATGGGCGAAAGCCGAGAATGGCCGAATCCTTCGAGCCTTCGCCTACGCCGATGGGAGATTCTTCGAAGCCGGGCCGAGGACGACGGAGGAGATTGAACTCGGGTTCGATTTCCTGGATGTGTCGCGAGCGACACCCGAGCAGATCGCGGCGCACGGGGCGAAGCGCGAGGCCGAGTTCCTCCGAGAGCGAGAGATCGCGGCTGAATTGCAGCGGATCCGCGACGGGGCGAGCTCGAACAGCGAGGAACTCGATCGAGCAGTCTACGATGAGTCGCAATTCGGGAGCCGGTTGGAGTTGCTCGACCCCGACGAAGATTCCGTGATGATGATTGCCGGCTGCTGGAGCCTGGACCCAACGCGGTTGGATGAGATCGAGACCGAGCCGGGGCTGGGATTGCTCGGGACGTTCCGCATGCGTCGGTGATGTAGGGTGCGCTTCGACGCGTACTCGCGTCCACCGCACCGACGACGGGCCATGACATGCGGGCGGGTCGTGCGCATCAAACGCAACCGTCGGTGCGGTGGACGCGGGCCCGAGCGGCCGCGTCGCATTGCACCCTACCTTCGGATTTCGGTGCCGGTATGCTGGGGCTGGTGGCGATGACGGGGCGAGATTCGAAAGGTCGATGATGAAGGCACTCCTTGGTGTTCTCCTGATGATCGCTTCGGGTGCCGCATGGTTCGCCGAAGATGGGGCTCCGAAGAGGCTCCGGGTCGTGGTGTTCGGCGGGCATCCGGACGATCCGGAGTCGGGGGCGGGGGGGTTGGTGGCGAGCCTGACGAAGCAGGGGCACGAGGTGATTTGCGCCTATGCGGCGTGCTACCGGGCGGATCGCAAGGTGTTGAATCGGCCCGAGGCCGGGGTGAGGCGGGAGGAGGCGACGGCGGCGTGCAGGATCCTGGGGGCGACGCCCAGGTTCTTCCCCTATGGCGCGGAGAAGTTCGAGGCGGACGAGGCCACGCTCAAGTTGGTGTCCGACTGGCTCTCCGAGGTCAAGCCCGACATCGTCGTGACCCACTGGCCGCTCGACACCCACCCGAACCACCACGTCGTCAGCTCGCTCGTCTGGCGGGCCTACCAGCGCCAGAAGGGCTGGAATCTCTACCACTTCGAGGTCATGACCGACATCCAAACCATCGGCTTCCAGCCCGAACTCTACCTCGACATCGCCGCCGTCCGCGACCTCAAGAAGACGGCCCTCGACGCCCACGTCAGCCAGTTGCCCGAGACCATCTGGAAGGTCCACGACGCGATGCACAGACGCCGGGGCGCCGAGGCCGGAGTCGAATACGCCGAGGCCTACCGGCTCGTCGAGGCCAAGCCGGGGTGCCCTCTCTTGCCCTTGCCGTTTCGTCGGGCGAAGTGACGTTGAGAATCAATACATCCTTGTAGGGTGTGGTGCTTCGCGGACGAGACGTCCGCGACCACCGCACCGACGGGGGCGGGTGATCGGATCGCTTGCGTAGGCGCGCTGGCGGCGGCGGTGATGCGCCGCGCGTCCAGGCAATCGCTCGGTGCGGAGCTGTTGGCACCGAACAATCGTGTGTCCCTGGCACGTTCACGGATCAAAAATCACCGGCCAAGGCCTATGTCGGGTGTGGTGGACGCGGACCTCCGGCCCGCGTCCACCACACCCTACGGGTCAGGCCAGCTTGGCCTGGACGTGGGCGAGGGCCTTCGCGAGGGCGTCGGCGATCTTGGAGGGGTCCTTGCCGCCGGCCTGGGCCATGTCGGGCTTGCCGCCGCCACCGCCGCCGACGACCGGGGCGACGTCCTTGAGCCAGTTGCCGGCGTGCAGGCCCTTCGCCAGCAAGTCCGGCGTCAGGGCGGCGGCGAGCTGGACCTTGCCCTCGTTGGTGGTGACCAGCAGCGCGGCGAGCCCTTCGCCGGCCTTGCGGCGGAGGACGTCGAGGAGCTGGCGGAGGTCGTCGGGGTTCGCGTCGGCGACCTCGGCGGTGACGACCTTCACGCCCGCGACGTCGGCCGCCCCGGCCATGAGTTCGTCGGGCGACTGCTTGTGGCCCGTGTCCGCCTTGCGCTGGGTGGCCTGCTTCTTGAGGGTCTTGATCTCGTCGAGGAGCGCCGTGACGCGGTCGGCGACGGCGGCGGTCGGCACCTTGAGAGCGGCGGCGACGCTGGCGAGGGCCTCTTCTTCCTGCTTGATGAAGTCGAGGGCGGCCTTGCCGGTCAGTGCGGTGATGCGCCGGGTGCCGGCGGAGACGGACTCCTCGGCGATGACCTTGAACAGGCCGACCTGCCCGACGTTGTCGAGGTGGGTGCCGCCGCAGAGTTCGCGGGAGAACTCGCCCATCGAGACGACGCGGACGTTGTCGGGGTACTTCTCGCCGAACAGGGCCATCGCCCCCAGCGACTTCGCCTGCTCGATCGGCATGGTGGTCCAGGAGATCGGCTCGCCCTTGAGGACGCGGTGGTTCACGGTCTCCTCGACCAGCTTGAGGCGGTCGCGGCCCACGGCCTCGGGGTTCGAGAAGTCGAACCGGAGGCGGTCGGGCTCGACCTTCGAGCCGGCCTGCTGGGCGTGCTTGCCGAGGTGGATGTGGAGCGCGTGGTGGAGGACGTGCGTCGCCGAGTGGGCCCGGCGGATGGCCTCGCGACGCTCGACGTCGACCTCGGCGAAGACCCTGGCGTTGAGCGGGAGGTTGCCCTCGGTCACCCGGCCGATGTGCAGGGTGAAGTCGTTGTCCTTCTTGGTGTCGGCGACCTCGAAGACGAATCCCTCGCCCGTGATCTTGCCGACGTCGCCCACCTGGCCGCCCGACTCGCCGTAGAACGGGGTGCGATCGAGCACGAGGACGACCGGAGTGGTCCCCTCGGCGCTGTGGGTCACCTGGTCGACGAGCTGATTCTGGGCGAGGATCCCGATGACCTGGGCCTCGGCGGCGGTCTTCTCGTAGCCGAGGAACTCGGACCCGTGGTGGTAGACCTCCTTGAGGGTGTCGAGCGGGCCGGTGGCGAAGACGGCGGCGGCCTCCTGGTGGCCCCGGGAGATCTTCGAGTGCTCATCCATCGACGCGTCGAACCCTGCGGTGTCGACGCGGAGGTTCTGCTCGGCGGCGAGGCTCTCGGTGACCTCGATGGGGATGCCGTAGGTCGAGTGGAGGATGAACGCCTCACGGCCGCCGAGGACGTCGGAGCCGGCCGCCTTGGTCTTGCGGAAGGTGTCGTTCAGGAGCTTGAGGCCGTTGTCGAGGTTGTTGAGGAACTGCTCTTCCTCGTGCTTGATGACGGTCTGGATCCGGTTGACGCTCTCGCGAAGCTCGGGATAAGGCCTGGCCATTACCTCAGCGACGATGGGGACGAGCTTGCCGAGGAACGGCTCGCGGTGGCCCATGTTGTAGGCGTCGAGCACCGCGCGCCGGAGGAGCCGGCGGATGACGTAGCCCTGCTTGTCCGAAGATGGCTTCACGTTCTCATGGATCGTGAACGTGAGGGCGCGGGCGTGGTCGGCCATGCGTCGGATGCGGGTGCCGTCGGCGTCGCTGACGGGGTAGGCGACCCCGACGGAGGCGGCCGCGGCGGCGACGATGGGCTTGAAGATGTCGGTCTGGAAGACGTTGGGGACCCCCTGGAGGCAGGCGGCGGCCCGTTCCAGGCCCATGCCGGTGTCGATGTTCTTCTTGGGCAGCGGCTCAAGCTGGCCGGGGCCGGTGCGGTTGAACTGGGTGAAGACGAGGTTCCAGATCTCGACTTCCTTGGGCCCGTTGCCGTGGTAGAAGATCTCGGAGCAGGGGCCGCAGACCCCGTTGGGCCCGTGGGTCGGTGCGCCGGCGGGCCAGAAGTTGTCGTCCTCGCCGAGGCGGCTGATGCGGCTGGGGTCGAGGCCGATCTCGCGGTGCCAGATGTTGAAGGCCTCGTCGTCGTCGTGATAGACGGTGACCGTGAGGCGGTCGGCGTCCATCTTGAGGACCTTGAGGAGGAACTCCCAGGCCCAGTGGATGGCCTCGCGCTTGAAGTAGTCGCCGAAGGAGAAGTTCCCGAGCATCTCGAAGAACGTCTCGTGGAACGAGGTCCGGCCGACGTTGTCGATGTCGCCGGTGCGGATGCACTTCTGGCAGGTGGTGGCCTTGGTGAACTTGGGATCGCCCAGGCCCATGAACTCGCGCTTGAACTGGTTCATCCCCGCCGGGGTGAAGAGCACGGTCGGGTCGTTGGGCACGAGCACGTCGCTCGGCTTGCGGACGCAGCCCTTCGAGGCGAAGAAGTCGAGGTAGGCTTCACGCAATTCGTCGGTGGTCATGGGCGTGCGTTCTCTGAAGGCCGCCCGGCGCGGGAGGTCCGCCAGGCCAGCCCGAGCCGTTCGCGGGGAATGGGAACCGGCGACGGCCCGAGGTCGGGCGTCGCGATGACTCCAAGGATACCGGATTCGGGCGGATCGTCCCAGACCGCCGTCGGCCGTCAGGGCATGACATCCTCGAACCGGATCGGCCCGATGGGCCGGCCGTCGAGTTGGAGTTCCAGCGCCTGGCCCGGCCCGATCACGATTCGATCGGCGAACCGGCCGTCGGCCCGCGGCCCCCGGTGGAGGATCATCCGCCGGTTCGGCACATCCGCGACCAGGTAATCGGCGTGGGGCAGGCAGGACCCATAGAGCGCGAGCCGGCTCCCGAGGTCCGCCGGAAGGCTCGTGACGGCGACCTCGACCACGAGCAAGACGTCGCGTCCGTCGGGGAAGCGGTCGGCGTAGAAGTCGAGGGGTTGTCCGCGGGCCACGATGAGGTCGGGCAGGGGGAGGTGGGTGTCATCGAGCCGGACCGGGTTCTCCGCGCCGAGGAACAGCCCGGCGGGGAGCCGACGGCCGATGGCGGAGATCAGGGCGTTCTGGACTGCGGAGTGGGCCTTGGATTTGGCCAGCTTCTCGAACAGCCCCCCCGCCCAGAGGACGACCCGACGGTCGGCCGGGAAGACGCCCCGCTCGACCATCCTCGCGAACTCGTCGGAGGTGATGGCATACGGGGGGTCGTGGATGTCGGCCGGGGGCGTTGTGGAGGTCGCGGTCGCCATGATGACCCCCGAGGGACGAGGCCGGTCGGGATCCGTTCTGAGCCGTGCCGATCAAGGTTTCGGCGCGGGCAGGATGCTGACCTTCTGGTCCGCTTCGAGCGTGAGTTCGACGGGCCCGTCCTTGCCGGCGATGGCCTTGTCGAAGTCGGCGGGCTTTCGGATCCGCTGGCCGTCGACGGCGAGGATGACCTGGTTGGTCCGGAGGCCGGCGACCTCGGCGGGGCTGGCGGGCTGGACCTCGGAGACGAGGACGCCCCCCCGGGCCATCGCGGCCAGGAGGTCCCCCCCCTTCATCTGGTCCTTCATGGTGCTGACGTAGTCGACCCGGAGCCCACGCCAGGCCTCGGCCCGAGAGGTCGCGATGACCTCGCCGTTCACGCCGAGCTTGGATAGGTTGACGAACTTGCTGCTGGGCTTGTCGTTGTGGAGCAGCTTGACCTCGATGGGCGTGCCCGGCGTGAAGGAGTTCACGGCCAGGATCAGGCTGTCGGAGTCGAGCACGGGGATCCCGCCGATCGAGATGATCCGGTCCCTGGTGACCAGGCCGGCCTCATCCGCCGGGGTGCCCGGCTGGACCGTCCCGACGGCGTTGGAGTGGTACTGCTCGTCCAGGCCGATCCCGAGGAAGCCGTACTCGACCTCCTTGCCCCGGATCAGGCTCTCGACCGCCCGCCGCCCGATCTGGTCCATCGGGATCGCGTAGCCGGCCTGGGCGTCGAAGCCCGAGACATTGGCCGCGTTCGTCGTCAGCCCGACCAGCTCGCCTCGGAGATTCACCACGGCCCCGCCGCTCATCCCGAGGTTGAGCTTGGCGTCCATCTGGAGCAGGGAGGGCAGATTCTTGAGCGTGATCATGTCGGGAGACGTCACGTTCGAGTCGATCCGACGCGCCCGGTTCGAGAGGATGCCCATACTGGCGGACGCCATGCCATCCCTCGCGGAGTTGAAGGGGTTGCCGAAGGCGAGCAGGAACGCCCCCTTCCGCAGCTTGCCGGAGTCGCCGATCTTGACCGGCTTCAGGGCGAGCCTGAGGTTCGCCGGGTCGCGCGGGGCGATCACGGCGAGGTCGCTGCGGGGGTCGGCCGCGATGACCTCGGCCTCGAACCGCTGGTGGTTGACGCCCCGGACCTCCAGGTAGCGGGCCCCCCGGACGACGTGAAACGCCGTGAGGATCTCGCCCCCGTTGCCGACGACCACGCCGGAGCCGTAGTCGAGGGCGAGCAGGTCGGGGTCGGCGTCGATCATCGCCCCGCGCGGCTCGAACTGCCTCGGGGGCTCGGGGTTCCGGCCCCGGACCGCCGTGGTCTGGCCGGTCTGGATGTTCTTCTCACGGCGGATGGCGACGACCGAGCCCTCGACCGCCGCGATCGTGTCGGCCACGACCGTCTCCAACGCGGAGACGACGTCGATGGGGGACGGTCCGGACTGGGGGCCGTCTTTGGGATCCTGGGACGGATTGACGAGGCAGAGCGCCAGAGCGAGCGGGAATATCGGAGCCATCAGGGAGCGCCTCGGCCTTTGAATCATCCTGTCAACTGGCCGTCCAACGCCCGGAAGGCCTCCCGCCCGGGGCGTCCACGGAATCCCGTCCCATCCCTCCCATGATTCAACTTTCGAGGGCGATCGGCAAGCCCCCCGCCGGGCGGGCGGGGGGGCGATGCGCGTCGGACCGTCGCCTCCGGCTCACTCCTCGAAGTCCTCGTCGGCCTCGTCGTCGCCGGCGGGGGTGGGGGCCGCGGCCCCGATGTTGGCCCGCTTGGCGAGGATCAAGCCCCGGACTTCCTCGTAGACCTCGGGGTTCTCCTTCAGGTAATCCTTGGCCTTCTCCCGCCCCTGGCCGAGCCGGATATCCCCGTAGTTGAACCACGAGCCCGACTTCTCGATCAGCTTGTCGGCGAGGGCCAGGTCCATCAGGTCCCCCTCACGCGAGATGCCGCCGGTGTACATCATGTCGAACTCGCAGACCCGGAACGGCGGGGCGACCTTGTTCTTGACCACCTTCACCTTCACCCGCGAGCCGACGACCTCCTCCCCTTCCTTCACCGGCCCGATCCGGCGGACGTCGATCCGGCAGGAGGAGTAGAACTTCAGGGCCCGGCCGCCCGGCGTCGTCTCGGGGCTGCCGAACATCACGCCGATCTTCTCGCGGATCTGATTGATGAAGATCATCACGCATTTGGACTTGGAGATTCGACCCGTGAGCTTCCGGAGCGCCTGGCTCATCAGTCGCGCCTGGAGCCCGACGTGGCTGTCGCCGATGTCCCCCTCAATCTCCGCCTTGGGCACGAGCGCGGCCACCGAGTCGATCACGATGATGTCGACCGCGTCGGAGTGGACCAGCATCTCGGCGATCTGGAGGGCCTCCTCCGCGCTCGACGGCTGCGAGACCAGCAGCGACTCGATGTCAACGCCGAGCTTCTTGCACCACGACGGGTCGAGCGCGTGCTCCGCGTCGATGAAGGCGGCCACCCCGCCCTGGCGCTGTGCGTTGGCGACGGCGTGCAGGGCGATCGTCGTCTTGCCGCTCGATTCCGGCCCGAACAGCTCGATGATCCGGCCCTTCGGCAGCCCCGTCCCGCCCAGCGCGAGGTCGAGCGAGAGCGCACCCGTCGAGATCCCCTCGATTTCGAGGTGGCTCCCCTCCCCCAGCTTCATGATCGCGCCCGCCCCGAAGGCCTTCTCGATCTGGCTGATCGTGTTGTTGAGCGCCTTCTGCTCCGACGACAGGGCCGCAGGCGCCGACTTCGCCTCGCTCGCCGACTGCTTCTTCGCCATCGCGAACCCTCCCTACAGGCCACCCACCGTGCGTTGATTTGTACTGTACAACTGAACACAAGATAGCACGCGGACGCCCGGCCGTCAAGTCGACTCCGGCGCCTCGCCGGGCTCGATCTCCTTGCCGCGTCTGGGCCTGGGGTCCTTCGCCGGGGGCCGCAACCGGGCCGTCCCGAGCGGGTCGTAGATCGGCCCGTCGGGGGTGAGCGACGACGAGTAGGTGATCACCGCCGCGACGTCGAGCACCCCCGCTTGCCAGAGCTTGTGGCGGCTCACGACCCCGGTCAGGTCCACGGGCGACGGCCCGCGCCCTTGCTTGATCCGCCCGAGGGTGATGTGCGGCGAGAACCGCTCGTCCTCGGGCCGGTAGCCCGCGTCGGTCGACCCGACGATCACCGCCTTGTGGAGCGACTTCAAGGCATCGATGTCCCCCTGCAACCCCGCCCAGAGGACGCGGGGCTTCGCGGGGTCGGGGAACGTGCCGAGGCCGACGATGTCGAGCGAGAAGCCACGCAGGAGCCCGACCGAATCCTTGACCTTGCCGCAGATCTCGTGAAGGTCGGTGTCGGGCACGTCGCCGAGGAAGGCGAGCGTGAGGTGGAGCGACTTCGGCTCGACCCAGCGGATGCACGAGATCGAGTTGGAGAGGTTCGACTGGAGCCGCGCGACCTTGTTGACCGAGGTCTCGGACAGGGGAACGGCGATGAAGGTGCGGGTCGTTCGCGCCAAAGGCTGGGCCCCTCACGGCAAGGCGACTGGGCTCGGGCCTGTGTCAGGCGCCCGGAGTCCGGGCCGGTCCTGGGGAGGCCGGCCCGTCCGCGACCCTCCTGGAATCAAAAACTCATCATCTGACGATAGGACTCGAACCGGCGGTCGATCTCCTGGCGATCGGTGCGCTGGAAGCGTCGGAGGCTGAAGTCCTCGACGTTCAGGCTTGCGACCACCGTGCCGTAGGCCATGGCGGCCTTGAGGCTGGCGGCGTCGGTCTTGCCGGTCGAGGCGAGGTAGCCCATGAAGCCGCCGGCGAAGCTGTCGCCCGCGCCGGTGGGGTCGACCACGTCGGGGACGGGGTAGGCGGGCATCACGAAGGTGGTCTCGCGGCTCAGGAACATCGAGCCGTGCTCACCCTTCTTGATGATCACGAACCGCGGGCCGTGGTCGAGGATCTTCTGGCCGGCGCGGACGAGGTTGACCTCCTCAGTGAGCATCTTGGCCTCGCCGTCGTTGAGGACCAGGCCGTCGATCTCTTTGAGGAGTTCCATCAGCTCGTCCCGCTGGATCTCGATCCAGAGGTTCATCGTGTCGGCGACGACGAGCTTCTTGCCCTTCGACTGGGCAAGCACCTTGCGCTGCATGCTGGGCGAGCCGTTGGCGAGGAAGACGTAGGGGGTGTCGGTGAAGTGCTCGGGCAGGTCGGGGTTGAAGGTGCCGAGGACGTTGAGCTGGACCTCCAGGGTCTCGGCCGAGTTCATGTCCCCTTCGTACTTGCCACGCCAGCGGAAGGTCTGGCCGCCCTTCTCGACGATCAGGCCGGCGGTGTCGATGTCCCGCTTCTCGAGCATCTCCTTGTGGGCCATCGGGAAGTCTTCGCCGACGACGCCCACGAGGCGGACCTTTGTGAAGTAGCTCGCCGCGTAGGAGAAGTAGGTCGCCGACCCGCCCAGGGCGTCATCGACGACGCCGTGCGGGGTCTGGACTGAGTCGAACGCGATCGAGCCGACGACGAGCAGGGACATGGAGCCTCTCCGAGGTGGAGATGGAGAATGGGACATGGGTAATGGGCAAAGAGGGACGGAGAAGGGTCAGGAGTTCTTCAATTCCTCACCCTTCACCCAGGACCCCTCACCCATTCTTGAGCATTTCGAGGGTCTTGGCGATCCGGGCCCGGCAGCCTTCGCGGCCGAGGATCTCGAGGCAGTCGTAGAGCCCGGGGCCGACGCCCTGGCCGGTGGTGGCCACGCGGAGGGGGTTCACGACATCGCCCATCTTGATGCCGCGGGTCTCGGAGAACTCGTGGATCGCCTTCTCCAGGGTCGGCATGTCGTAGGGCTCGACGGTCGCCAGGAGCTGGTCCAGCTCGGCGAGCATGCCGGGCACGGTGTCCTTCTTGAGCCGCTTCTTCACGGCGTCGGGGTCGTGGGTGAGCGTCTCGGTGAAGAAGTAGCGGCCGAGCTTGACGATGTCCGAGTAGACCTTGAGGCGGTCGCCGAGCGCGGTGATGACGCGGGCGACGCGGGCCTTGAACTCGGGCGTGATCGGCTCGGGGACGAGCCCCTCCTTCGCCAGGTACGGCAGCACCGCCTCGACCTTGGTGTCGAGCGGCACCTTCTTCATCCACTCGCCCTGGAGCCAGAACAGCTTGTCGGGGTCGTGGCTGGCGGGGGAACTGTTCACGCGTTCAAGCGTGAATTTCTCGATGAGTTCGGCGCGAGAGAAGATCTCCTGCGTCGCGTCGAGGCTCCAGCCGAGGCGGGACAGGTAGTTCATCATCGCCTCGGGCAGGTAGCCCTCGCCGATGAAGTGGTCCAGCCCGACGGCGCCGAAGCGCTTGGAGAGCTTCTTCTTGGAGCCGGGTTCCGCGACGTACGGCACGTGGGCGAAGTTCGGCAGGTCGTACCCCAGGGCCTCGAAGACGAGGATCTGGGAGTAGGTGTTCGCCAGGTGCTCCTCGGCGCGGACGACGTGGGTGATCTTCATCTCGGCGTCGTCAACGACGCTGGCGAAGTTGTAGAGCGGCATCCCGTCGGGCCGGACGATCACGAAGTCGCTGATCTCGTCGGACATCTGCTCGACGTCCCCCTTGATCAGGTCCTTGACGACGACCTTGCGGCCGAGCGGCACCTCGAACCGGAGGGCGTACGGGCGGCCTTCGGCCTCGAACCGGGCGAGTTGCTCGTCGGTGAGGGGCTTCTGGCGGAAGCGGTAGGCGATCTTGGCCTTGTCGGCGGCGAGCTTCTCGGCCTCGCGCTCCTCCTTGGAGGAGTAGTCGCGATAGACGTGGCCCGAGGCGACGAGTTTGGCCGCGGCGGCGGCGTAGATCGGCCGGCGCTGGGACTGGAAGTAGGGGCCGAAGTCGCCGCCGACCTCGGGTCCCTCGTCCCAGTCCATGCCCATCCAGCGGAATCCGTCGAGGATGAGCTGGACGGCGGCCTCGACGTGGCGTTCCTGGTCGGTGTCGTCGATCCGGAGCAGGAACTGCCCGCCGGAATGGCGGGCGAGCAGCCAGTTAAAAAGGGCCGTCCGGACCCCTCCGATGTGGAGATAACCCGTGGGGCTGGGGGCGAATCGGGTGCGAACGCTCATGGTGTCGGCGTCAGGCTTTCGGCGATCGAAACCGCTTATGTCATCGTGAATTCGGGCTTCACGATAGGCGGTTTCCCCCGCGCTGTCAACCGGGCCAGGCGTCCAGCGGCCCCGGTCGAGATGGGTGAGGGGCATGGTCGATGGTTGAGGACGCGGGGCGGATGGCGTTTCGGACCGCCTCGCCCCTCATGCCCTCTTCACTCATCAATCCTGAACCATCTCCCATCCCTTTCAACCGAGGTCCCCCTTCTCATAGCCGAGGGATTTGAGGACCTCCAGGACCTCGCTCCAGGTGGGGAACAGCCGGCCGCTCCGCTTCTTGTACTCCTCCATGGCCTTCATGAATTCCATCTCGGAGTCGCTGTAGTCTCGCTCGCAGGTGGCCGGGTCGACGAACCGGCGCCGGCCGCTGTCGCGGCGGGCATAGGCCGCGCGGCTGGCCTTGGCGGACGCCTTGGGACGGATCCAATCGGGGGACTGGATCTCGCCCCGGGGTGCGGCCTCGACCTGGTTGGCGGGGTGCGGGAGGTGATCCATAGGTGTAAAAACTCCGGGAGGGGGGGTGGTCGGTCGGCCTGCCCGGTCGGACCGTCCCTGGCGCATCGGGCGTTGTGGCACGCGTCGTGTTGTCTGTTCCGAATGTAGGCCGCCGCTGTGACAACATCCTGTCACCGGCGGACACGAACTGTCGAAATCCGGAAAAGTCCTCAGGCCGCGTGGCGTTTTTCCATCAACTGAACCGAATACCACGCACGGAGCCGAACGCTGCCGATCCCAGCGGTCGGGCGAGGGCCCCCCCTCGGCGGGAGACCGGGGCGTCCGCCGGCCAGGGTTGTCCAGGTGTCACCGCCGGGACTGTCAATGACACCTGTCATCGCCCGATGTGAACGAGCGTGTGTCACTCCGCTGATACGCAGTTCCACCCTCGCACCTTGCGGGGATAAGATCATGCATACCCCCTCGCACCGACTCGTTCTCGAGAATCCCGGCTGATGGCCAGGGGCATCAAATGGCAGGGCGAGGCTACAATCCCGATCGAATCCGCCTCGCCGCGACAATCGCGCGGGACGCGGCGGCCACGCTCGGCACGACCGAGCCGGATCCGGACCGCCGCCGCTTCTACGAATCGGTGCGCGACCGGCACGCCTCGGCCGAGGCGTGCGACGAGCCCGAGGCGGTGCTCCTGGTCGCCGGCCCCCACGCCGAGACGGCGACAGGGCGGATGTCGCTGGTCGGGATGCTGCTCGCCGATGCGTCCTCGGACGACCTCGGACGGACCGCCCGCCTGTTGCTCCGGGCGGTCGACTGGGAAGAGACAAGGTTGAGGCAAGCTGTCCGGGCCCCGGGGCAGGCCAGCCCGGGGGAAGTGATCGCCCCCGAGCCTCCTCCTGCCGTGCGATCCACCCCGAAACGCCCGTCAGGCCTCCGACGTCCACCCTATCGACCGGGTCGACCGACCCGGCGATTCGTCGAGGAGACGGTCCCCGCCCCCCGGCAGGCGATGCCCGCTTCTCCCCCGGACGCGGTCGAGTCGTTGCCGGTCCCCGGCTGCGGCGCCTGCGGGACGGCCCTGCCGCACCACGCCGAGGTCTGCCTCCGTTGCGGGCAACTTACCTCGCTCGGCGCCTCGCGCGCCGGCCGGCATCGCACACGGATCCCCCTGCGGTTCCGCGAAGCCCCGCGACCGGCGGCCCGGTGGTCATTCCCGATCCGATCCATGCTCTCGGCCACGCTCATCCTCGTGGCCCTGACCGCATTCGTCGCCATCCGCGCCAGCCGGGATCCCGCGGGCTCCACGTCGAACGGCCCCCGAGGCGGCCTCGAAGTCGGCCGCGCTACGGTCGCCCCGGCCAGGGGTTGATCGGCCGGCCTCGATCCTCCGGGCGATTTGCATCCCTGACGACATAACGGGTCCAACCGCCAAGCCGTTCCGTCGCGCGGGGGAGTCGGGTAACATCGGACCGGGGTCGGTCGGCTCGTCCTGAGTCCGACCGGTGCGGGGGCGCCTTTCCTGGGATCCGGCCTCCGACTTCGTTGCCGACACATTGCCGCCAGGGGTGAGGACGTCGTCGTGAAACGCGCGCGATTCCGCGGATTCGTTCTGTTCTTCGGGCTCGGTGCCACGCTGGCCGGTTGCGGGGGCGAGCCGGCGTCGGGCCCCTCGCCGTCGAACTCCCCGGCCCCTTCGGGCAGCCCCGCCCCGGCCGTCTCCAGCTCGCCGGCCCCGGCGACGACGCCCTCCGGGCCGCCGCGGCTGCTGTTCATCACCAACAGCAACGCCGACTGGTGGAACGCCGTCGAGAAGGGCATGCAGGACGGCGCCAAGGAGTTCGGCTGCCAGGTCGAGATGCGCCGCAATGACGGCAAGACCCAGGGCCAGATCCTGCTCCTGGAGACCGCCGCCAGCCTCGCCGACGTGCAGGGGGTGGCCGTGAGCGTGCTGGAGGCCGAGGCCCCCGGCATCGCCGACGCCATGCGCGAGCTTCAGAAGAAGGGCAAGATCGTCATCGCGATCGACTCGGACATCACCTCCTCGGCCGCCGACGCCCGCAGCGCCTACATCGGCACCGACAACCGCAAGGCGGGCATCGCCGCCGGCAAGGCCGCCGCCGCCATCCGGCCCCAGGGGGGCAAGACGGCCATCTTCGTCGGCACCGGCGCGGCGGCCAACGCCATCGAGCGGTCCGAGGGCTTCTTCGAGGGCGCCGGCGGCAAGTTCACCAAGGCCGAGCTGTTCGAGGACCAGAACGACTTCGCCCGCGTCCAGACCAACGTCCAGACCGCCGTCACCAAGTACCCCGACCTCGGCGTCCTGCTCGGCCTCTGGTCGTACAACGCCCCCCGGATCGCCGAGGAGGTCGGCGCCTCGGCCGATCTCCGCAAGAAGCTCTCGGTCGTCACCTTCGACCTCGACGAGCTCTCCGTCGGCCACCTGGAGAAGGGCAACATCGACGCCTCGGTCTGCCAGAATCCTTACGACATGGGCCACAAGGGCGTCCGGCTGCTCAAGGCCCTGATCCAGAAGGACAAGAAGACCACCGACGAGATGCTCCCCAACGGCGCCAGGACCATCGAGACGGGCGTCCGGGTGATCGTCCCCAAGAAGGACTCGCCGGTGAAGGGCGACAACGTCATCACCATTGAAGACATGAAGAAGTGGCTCGAAAGCAAGGGCCTCAAGTCCTCATGAGCACGAGCCCGAACGACGCCGAGTTCGCGAGCCCCGCCGCGAAGTTCGCCCCGGGGCCACGTGACGGCCTGCTGCGCCGGCTGGCCAGGTCCCCCGAGTGGGGCCTGCTCGGCGGCCTGATCGCGGTCCTGCTGGTGATCTATGCCCTGGACCCGATCAAGGCCGATGCCCAGGGCAACACCTCGGGCGGGGCCTTCTTCCGGGCCGACAGCCAGCGTTACATGTTCCACCAGGTCGCCCGGTTCGGCGTCCTGGCCGTGGGGGCGACCATCGTCATCATCGCCGGCGGCATCGACCTCTCGGTCGGGGCCGTCGTGGCGCTGGCGAGCGTGGTCTCGGCCAAACTCATCACCGAGTGGCTCCCCGGCGCGACGCCCAAGGGGCCGCCGTCGGTGGGGCTCGTCGTCGCCGCGATCGGGCTGACGCTGCTGCTCGGGCTCGTGGTCGGATTGTTGCATTCGCTGATGATCAACATCTTCCGCCTGCCGCCGTTCATCGCCACCCTGGCGACCATGGCCGGCCTGCGGAGCGTCGCCAGCCTGGCGAGCAACAACCGCTCGATCAACGTCCCCTTCGAGTCCTACCGCATGTGGGGCCGGGACCCGTACTACACCCTGCCGCTGTTCGCCGCCGTGGCCGTCGTCGCGGCGATCATGATGGGGATGACCGTCCTCGGCCGGCACCTCTACGCCCTCGGCGGCAACGAGGCCGCCGCCCGGCTGAGCGGGCTGCCGACCCGTCGCCTGAAGACGATCGCTTATGGGATCTCGGGCATGCTCTCGGCCCTCGGAGGCATCCTGTTCACGGGGCAGAGCGGCCAGGGGCAGAGCACGATGGGGGTCTCCTACGAGCTCTATGCCATCACGGCGGCGGTCGTGGGCGGCTGCAGCCTGTCGGGGGGCGTCGGCTCGATCAAGGGGACGGTCCTCGGCCTGATCCTGATCCAGGTGGTCATCAAGGGGACCGGCCTGGTCGTCCGGGGCGTGGACAGCACCCAGATCGAGGGCCTCGTCCTGGGGACCGTCGTCGTGCTGGCCGTGGCCTTCAACCAGCGGTTCCGGGTCCAGCGCGGCTAACGCCGAAGGGGCCATGATCGACCACGACGAGGACTCCGACGACATCGCCCTGCCGCCCCCCCGGCACGAGCACTTCGGCACGGCGGCCTGGAACTTCTGGAGGCGGAAGTCGGTCCAGAGGCTCGTCTTCGCCTTCGCCGCCGTGCAGGTCGTCTTCGCCTACGGCGTCGCCGGGTACATGCTCCAGGGCTGGCCGTTCGGCGACGCCGCCTTCATGGTCGTGACCACCCTCTCCACCGTTGGCTACGGCGAGGTCCGGCCCATCAACACGCCCGAGCTCAAGGTCCACACCATCATCGTCATCGCCGCCGGCGTGGTGGTGATGGGCTACATGATCGCGGGCTTCGTCCAGTTCCTCGCCGAGGGGGAAATCCAGCAACTCCTGGGGCACACCCGCATGAGGCGCCAGATCGACGCGCTCGACGGCCACACCATCATCACCGGCTTCGGCCGCGTCGGCTCGCTCGTCTGCGACGAACTCGCCGCGTCCGACGTGCCGTTCGTCGTCATCGAGAAGTCCACTGAACGGATCCCTGAGATCGAACGCCGTGGATATCTTTACTTGCAGGGGGATGCCACCGACGAGGCCTCTCTCACCGACGCCGGCCTCCCCCGGGCCTCTCACCTCATCGCGGTGATGCCGACCGACGCCGAGAACGTCTTCATCAGCCTGACGGCCAAGCAGCTCGCGCCCGAAGTTCAGATCATCGCCCGGGCCGAGCACCCGGGGACGGCGAAGACGCTCAAGCAGGCCGGAGCGCGGCACGTCATCACCCCGGCCGCCATCGGGGCCCACCGGATCGTCTCACTGCTCACGAACCCCTCCGCCGTCGAGTTCGCCGAGCTGGTCACGAACCGGTCGAGCCTGGCGATCGAGATGGACGAGGTCCCCATCCGGGCCCACGACCCGCTCGTCGGCCACTCCCTCCGCGACACCGACATCGGCCGCAGGACCGGCGTCCTCGTCATCGCCGTCAAGCGCGCCGATGGCCGCGTCGAGTTCCCCCCCTCCGGCGACGAGCCCTTCACCGTCGGCGACACCATCGTCCTCCTCGGCCGACGCTCGAACCTGAACATCTTCCGGGGCCACTTCGGCATCGGCAACGAATCCGACTGGCACGGAGGCTGACGCTGCCTCCTTCGCCTTGAGGCGCCAGCCGATCGTGCAGATCGCCCAGCAATAGGCCAGGACGGCAACGATCCCGACCGAGAGAACGAGCGGCTCGCGCCGGAAGTCGATCTCGATGCCGCCGTGGTAGACGGTATGCCGGCGCGTCAACCTGGCAAAAAGATACGCCGCGGTCAAGAATGCAATTCCTGAACTGATGAGCAAGAACAGGTAGGCGGGGACGCTCCCCGCGATCGCCTTGGTTCGGTTCCAGATCGCGGTGTGGTCCGGTCGGTGATCACTCATCGCCACCTCCCGAACGTAGGTCAGGGATTCGAAATCGAGGGAACAAACCCAATTCCCGCACCCCGGACGCCCGAAAACCCCGATCCCGGAAATTGCGAAACGAAGCCAATCCGTCGCAAGTCGTTTCTGGAACATGCGTTAAATATCAACACTCCGATTCGCGTCATTTCCGCCCCTTTCGAACAACCCGGGGGACGCCTCCGGCGCTGGGCGTGGGTCTCCCGACCCCGCCCCGAGCCTCGCCATACCAGCGAACCGGGTCTCCGGACCCGCTCTTCGCAAGGGCGGGGTCTGGAGACCCGCGCCCAGCGACGAAGGCTCTCGCGATGTCAGGACAATCAGGACGACGGCGAGCAATCGTAGAGTTGTGACACACAAAAACTTGCTCATTCCAGACAAGCATCCCAGTCCACGCCACAACAACCCCGACTCTCCGCCCAACCGCATCATTCCTCGAAAATGGAACCCGACTGCCAGCCGGCCGCACGGGCGGCGGCGCGGTGGCGTTCGGCCTCGGGGGAGTCGGGCGGGGCGAGGGAGGAGAGGACGACGTGAGCGGTGCCGATCTCGACGGGCATCCCGAGCCGCTGCGCACGGGCAAGGCCCGAGTTCAACAGCCGGGACGCCCGGCGCGGGCGGCCGTCGAGGGCGGCGGACCAGCCGAGGAGGATCTCCAGCCGGGGTCGGCCCAGGGGGAAGATCCTCGCGAACCGACGCAGACCGGACAGGGCGCGATCCGAGAGACCCCGAATCATCCGGGCCTCGGGCGTGCCCGGGCGGACGACCCGGCGGCGGATGTAGAGCAGGGTGACCGCCGTGCCGGCGTAGCCTTCGAAGCCGTAGCTGACCATCGGCTTGGACCCGACGATCCACCGGAGCGCCTCCTCGGCAGAGGCCCGTGCCTCGTCGAAGCGGCGGAGGTACAGGAGCGCCAGGGCCCGGACGCCGTGGGCGAGGATCGCGTCGGCCCCGACGGGGGGCTCGCCCGGGAGGTGGATCGAGGCGTCGAGCAACTCCAGGGCCTCCGACGACCGCCCGAGCCGGATCAGGTTCTTCGCCTGCCCGCGGAAGCCCCAGCCCCGGACCTGCTGATGCCCGCGCTGCTCGGCGAATTCCTCCTGCTCGCGGAACATTTCCAGGCTCCGCCCGTACTCGCCCCGGATGTGGTAGTAGCGGGCGATCTCGCCCTGGGCTTCCTCCCAGAGCCGCCAGTCGCCGATCTCCCGCGCGAGGTCTGTGGCCCGGGTCAGCCTCGACTCCGCCTCGGGCCATCGGGCCATGCCGAGGCTGTAGATGCCCGCGAGCAGATAGGCATACGTCCGCGCCGACTGGTCCTGCACCAGCCCCGCCGCGTCGAGCGCGAGGCCGGCGTAGTGCTCGGCCAGGCGGTCGATCCGGCCGAGCCCGGCCGCAACGGCCATCGCCGCGTAGCCCTTGACCAGCTCGGTCGTCACGCCGTTCCGGGCCATGCCCCGCTCGGCGAGGTTCAGCGAGCGGATCGCCGCGTTTGTCGCGACGTGGAACGACTGCGTGAGGTAGGCGTGATACGCCACGAGCGAGAAGCAGGCCGACGCCTCGCGGTCGGGGTCGATCGCGTCGCCTGGGGGCGAGGGCAATCCCGGCGCCCGCCGCGAGAACCGGTGCGCGGCCTGACGCGCGATCGCCGCGAGGTCGCTGCCGACCAGCGCCACAAGGCCGCGAGCCGGCGGCTTGCCGAGGTGCACGAGGGCCCGGTCGACGTGATGGGCCCCCTCGGCCAGTTGCCCGAGCGACAGCAAGGCCGCCCCCAGTTGCCGCTCCCAGTGGGCGAGGGTGAGGGGTTCTGCGGCCAGCGACGGCTCCTCAAGGGCCAGCCGATCGTGCAGCTGCCAGGCGTCGCGGAACCCCTGCGCGGCCTCGCGGTAGTTGCCGTTCCGCAGGGCCCGCTGGGCGGCGGAGGCGAAGTGGGCGATGGCCTTGCCGGGGCGGTCGGACCGCGACCAGTGGTGGGCCAGGATCGCGTGCCAGGGGCCGGGGTCGGCCGCGTGGGCCCGCTCGTACCAGTCGGCGACCTCGCGGTGCAGCACGCGACGCTGGGCGAACAGCATCAACTCGTAGGCGACATCTCGCGTGATCACGTGACGGAACAAGTACGACAGGTTGGGCTCGGGCTCGTCTCGCTCGGTGAGTTCGAGCTGGGTCAGCCGGTCGAGCCGCTCGGGCAGTCGCGGCTTCTCCTGGTCCTCGGGATGGACGTCGCGGAGCACCCGGACGCCGAAGTTGCGGCCGATGACGCTGGCCACCTTGAGCAGATCCTGCTCGGGCGGATCGAGGCGGTCGATCCGGCTCAGGACGACCCCCTGCAGGCTGTCGGGGAGCGAGACCGATGAGCGGTCGAGATCGTCCGCCAGGCGGGCGTGGCCGGATTCGAGCACCAGAAGGCCCGACTCGCGCAGGGCGTAGGTCAGTTCCTCGACGTAGAACGGATTGCCCTGGGCCTTGGCATCGATCAGGTCCACGAGCCCGGGCTCGACCGTCTCCGCGTCGAGCCGGAGCCGGACGAGCGCGAGGGTGTCGTCCCGCCCGAACGGGGGGAGGTTCAAGACGTCGAACCAGGACGGCCCGTCCTCCGGCGCAGGCGGGCGGCTGGTGAGCACGAGCAGCACCGGCGACTCCCGCTTGATCAATGCCTCGGCGAGGGCCCACGAGGCGGAGTCGAACCAGTGGGTGTCCTCCAGGACGATCAACGTCGGCGTGCAGGTCGCCGCCGATCCGAGCAGCTCGACGAGGAGTTCCTGGGTCGAGCCCGCGCGGGCGTCTCCCTGGAGCGCCCGGGTGTGCTCGTTCTCGGGCAGGTCCAGCGGCATCGTGCCGTTGAGCAGCGGGGCCAGCCGGCCGAGTTCGGGGCGGCCGTCGAAGTAACGTCGCACGCGCTCGCGGCGTTCCTCGCCGAGACTCGCCCCGTCGAGGCCGAGGAGCTGTTCGAGGACGGGCCGCCAGGCGTGATAGGGGATGCCGGACTCGATGGGGTCGCTGCCGCCGAGGAAGGGCGCGACGTCGCGGGCCTCGGGGCTGTGGAGCAGGTCCGACACGAGCTGCGACTTGCCCAGGCCGGGCTCGCCGACGATCAGGATCGCGCCGCCCCGCCCGTAATCGCGGAGGTCGGCGAGGGCGACCATCAATCGGTTCCGCTCCTCCGCTCGGGCGACCGAGCCCCTCCGTGACTGCGGCGGCTCGGGCGAGGGGATGAAGATCGGCACCGGGTCGGCCTTGCCCTTGAGCCGGATCGGTTCGAGGGGTCGGAATGTGAGCACCTGTCCGGCCGCGCGGGCGGTGGCGTGGTCGCAGAGGACGCCGCCGTACGGGGGGGCGGACATCATCAGGCGGGCGGCGAGGTTCATGACGTCGCCGATCATCGTGTACTCGCGACGCAGCGGGCTGCCGATCTCGCCGCAGTAGACCCGGCCGGTCGTCACGCCGACGGAACAGGTCACGCCCATCTCGCGGAAGGCCGTATCGAGGGCCATGGCCGCGCGGGCGGCCCGGGCGGGGTCATCGTCGTGGGCCAGGGGGGGCAGGCCCATCGCGGCGATCAGGGTGATCCCCTTGTCGTCGACGCTGAGCTTGTTGACGCTCCCCTCGAACCGGTAGACGACCTCCTGAAACGTCCGGAAGATCCGCCCGGGCGCCTCGGCGTCGCCCTCGCCCAGGCCGGGGAAATTCACGAAGATCGGCGAGATGGCCCGCAGCTCCGAGAGCCATCGCGGGTCGCCCTCGGCCAGACGGCGTCGGATCGAGGCGGGGACGAATCCGCCGAGCGTCTGGAGGCAGGTCTCGTCGAAATCGTCGCGGTGGTAGTGGTGCCGGACGAACGGACGGTCGGCGCCTGGGATCCCCGAGAGACGGAAGTAGCCGCCGTCCAGCGGGGTACCCCGGGCGACGTCGGCCACCAGTTCCAGGGCCTCGGGCGAGAGGACCACATCGCCGGGCTCGGCATGATGCTCGGCCTCGCCGATCTGGGCGAGGGGGTCGCCGGCCACGAGGAGTTCCCAGCGGTTGCGGACGCCCCCCACCGCGCGGAGGAGGATCTCGCCGGCACCGATCCCGGCCCGCGCGGTCAGGCGGATGCCGGGCAGGATCTCGGGCTTCCCCGACAGGTCGGCCTGGATCGACAGCACGCAGGCCGAGGCCTCGCGGACGGCGTGGCCGAGGTGGGTTTCGTCCGATTCCCACAGCGCCACGAGCGCATCGCCGGCGAGCTTCACGACGTCGCCGCCCCGATCGCCGATGCGGTCGAAGAGGGGGTCGAAGTATGCGTTGAGGATCGCCGAGAGACGCTCGGCGCCCTCGGGCCCGGAGCGTGCGAGCCGCTCCGTGAGCGCGGTGAAGCCGCTGAGGTCGACGAAGAGCGCGGCGGCCTTCACGGGCCGGCCGGGATCGCGGAGCCCCGCGAGCCTGGCGTCCTCGATCGCCGCCCGGTTCAACAGGCCGGGGACATACGACGACAGAACATGGTGCCGTTCGGGTTGCACGCGACTGCCCCCCGGGCCGCCCCGATTCGGTCACTCGACCGGGGGGACGACCTCGCCAGGATGGTCGGGCGACTCGCCCGTGACAAACCTCAGACGCTCGGCTCGCTCGCGAGCGTGGCGTTCGAGGGCGATTCGGACTTCGACTGGCCGTGGTTCTTGAAAACCAGCCAGCGCGACATGGTGAAATTCAGGCCCGTGGCCGTGACGATGCCCACGACGGCCCCGGCGAGCTTGTGGTCGGCGAAGAAGGCGAACTTCATCGGCAGGAACAGCCGCAGCGAGAAGCTCAAGGCGATCCCCAGGGCGTTGCTCAGCGCGTAGGCCAGGTACTGCCGCAGGATCGACCCGTGCCGGGCGTCGTTGAAGGTGAGCCGGCGGTTGAGGTAGAAGTTCCAGGTCAGGGCCAGGCCGATGGCACCGGCGGCGGCGGCCACGAGGTCGAGCGTGGTGTGGTAGCCGAGGAACGAGACGGTCGAGTTCACCAGCCCCGTCCGCTTCAGGATCCACTGGAAGAGGGCGTAGCAGGAGAGGTCGACCATCATCCCGGAGAAACCGACGAAGCAGAACTGAACCAGGCGGGAGATGTTGCCGAACGTGTCATCGGCCAGTCGCTTGAACTGCCGGACTTCGTCCAGGATCGGCGTCGTCCGCTTCGAGCCGACGACGTGCGCCACCGGGATCTCGGCCTTGCTGCACTTGCTCCGGACGATCAGCTCCAGGGTGAACTTCGACCCGACGGGCCGGAAGGTCCGCACGGTGCGGCGGGCCAGCTCGGCGTCGAGCGCGATCAGCCCGCCGAAGGGGTCGGAGGTGCCGAGCCAGGGGCGGGCGAGCCGGCCGGCCCGCGCGGCGAGGCGTCGGATGAGGCCGCCCCGGTCGTCGACGCCGTCCTCGGCGTTCCGGCTGGCGACGACCAGCTCGGCGTCGCCGGCGAGGAGCCGGGCGACGAGATGGCAGACATCCTCGGCGGTGTACTCCATGCCGGCGTCGAGGACGACGAGCGATTCCCCACGCGCGGCGAGGAGCCCCGCGACGGCAGCCACGGACAGGCCGCGGCCGCGGGCGAGGACGGGGTCGTCGAGGTCGGTCTCGTCCGAGTCGGTCGAGATGGCCGGGCCGGCGCCGTCGGTCGGCCCGGCGACGCGGAGCACCTGGACCTCATGCCCGGCGTCGCCCAGGGCCTTTCGGATGGATTCGACGCGATCGGGAGAGCTGGGGGCCGACTCGGACTCGAGCAAGATCAGGCTGACCGTCGGCATGAATCCAACTCTCCCGCGTGGCGAACGATGTACGGCAAAGGCGTGGCGGACGACCGGTTCGGCTCAGTGAGCCGGCCGGCCGAGGTCCTCGGCCCGGGGATAAATCTTGTGGCGGGGCGGGTTCCGGAGGACTTCCTCGCGGCCCCAGGCCGTCACTTCGCGGAACGCGGCCGAGCGGACGAAGTCGAGGAAGACCTGGGGATCGTCCCACTCGCTCAGGACCGCGTACGAGTACGGGTCCTCGACCTTCTGATAAAGGAAGGTCGACTTGTGGCCGGGCAAGGCATTCAAGGCCTCGACGACCGCCCGGAACTTGGCCAGGAAGATTTCGGCCTTCTCCGGGATCACATCATAGTACATGCCGACGGTGGTCATGTCGAATTTTCCGGTGTCGCGAGAGTGTGGGTGGGCAGGGGCGGCGTTGTCCGAAAGCGACGGCATCCGCGGAGAATAGACACACTTCAAACCATTGCCGAATCAATCTTTGCGTCGAGGCGAAGGTCCGAGAGCTCGCCCGCGTCGAGGGACCGGTCGATCCAGCCGCCGCCGAGCACGAGGTCCCCCTCGTACAGGGTGACCACCTGCCCGGGGGTGACCGCCGACTGGGCCTGTTCGAACGCGACCCGCACCCTCTGGCCATCGAGGGGCTCGACCTTCGCCGGCACCGCCCTGTGCTGCGCGCGGATCTGGGCAAGACAGGATATCGGCGTTGCGGGCGGTTCGACTTGCCAGTTGAACTTCGAGGCGATCAGGCCGGGGCGGTCGAGGGACTCCCGCTTGCCGATGGTCACGGTCTTGCTCAGGGGCTCGATCTGGACCACGTAGCGCGGCTCGCCGACGGTCACGCCCAGCCCGCGCCTCTGGCCGATGGTGAACCCTTCGATCCCCTCATGCTGGCCGAGGACCCGGCCGTCCTCGTCGACGATCGTGCCCGAGTTGTCGATCTCGGGTCGTCGCTTGCGGACAAAGGCGAGGTAGTCGTCGTCGGGGATGAAGCAGATCTCCTGGCTGTCGGCCTTGTCGTGGACCGGCAGGCCGAGGTCCTTCGCCATCCGGCGGATCTCGGCCTTGGGGTATTCGCCGACGGGAAGGAGGATGTGGGGGATCAACTCATGACGCAGCCCGAACAGGACGTAGGACTGCTCTTTCGAGCGATCCTGGGCGCGGGCGATCCTCGGGCGGCCCTGATCGTCGGTCACGCGCCTGGCGTAGTGCCCGGTGGCGACGAAGTCGGCTCCGACCTGCTTGCCATACGACCAGAGCTTGCCGAACTTGAGCCAGATGTTGCACATGACGCACGGGTTCGGCGTGCGGCCGGCGACGTACTCGTCCGCGAACTGGTCGATGATCCGCTCAAAGTCGGGTTCGAAATCCAGCGCGAAGAAGGGGAGATCCAGCCGGTCCGCCACAGCCCGGGCGTCGACCGCATCGGTCGCGCTGCAGCACGTCTTGGAACGGCGCGCCGGCTCGTCACCGTGGGCCCCGGTGCGCATGAACAGCCCGATGACCTCGTGCCCCTGCTCCTTGAGCAGGTGCGCGGCCACCGAGCTATCGACTCCCCCACTCATCGCCAGGACAACGCGGCTCATCGTAGGGTCCGCCATCGCGGACCATCCTCCTTCAACGTGCGACAGGAAGCGTCAAACCCTGACCTGCTTGGAGCCAGTTCGTGTGCCACTGGCTGTTCCGGTGGGACGGTGGCAAAAGCCATCACGGGAACATAGTACCGGCGCGAGCAAGCATCCGAGGGTCGTCCCCGGCACTGGCACAGCCAGTGGCACACGAACTGGCTCCCAATAGGACCGGATCCTGGTTGCTCCGCATGACACAGACAACATACGAACATACAAATTAGTCCGCAATAGCGGACCCTACGGGAGGGGGGGCAATCCTCGCTTCTTGCGGCGTTCGTTGCGCTTTTCGAGCTGCTTGGCCTTGCGCTCGGCGGCGGTCATCCTGGGGGGGTCCTTGGGGGCGTTGGCGTTCTCGTCGCCCTCGGCCTTCTTGAGGCCGGGGTCGGCGGGGACGATCTCGGGCAGGGGGGGAGGGGGGACGGCGCGGACGGCGGCGGGGCGGTTGGCGATCCGCGAGAGGATCTCGGCCGCGAGCCTCGGGCCGCCTCGCATCAGGATCCCCTTGCCGGTCTCGGCCAGCTGTTTCTTGAAGAGGTCGTCGTCGATCTTGGGCTTGTCGAGCGTGCCGGTGATCGGAACCTGGATCTTCGCCCCGGCGGTGATGTCGGCCAGCAGGTTGTTGTTGCCGAGCATCGTCGGGGTGATGGGGAAGCTCGCGACCATCGCCATGTTGCGCTGGAAGTCGACCCAGCCTTCCATCTCCAGCCGGGTGACGTTCCCGATCGGCAGGGCGAACCCGCGCTGGCGGATCCGGCCCTCGGCGATCGAGAGGTGCACCGGCTCGTCGAGCCTCACGACCTTCTCGCGGCGGCCCATCATGGTCAGGAGCTGGTCCATCATCGGCCCGGGGCCGAACTCGACGTTGTCGAAAACGATCGCCCCCTCGACCAGCGTCTTGCGCCCGAACCCCGGCCCGAGCGGGAACTCCGCGCGGTCGATGTCGATCGTCACCATGCCGTTAACCTTCGTCGCCTGATCGAGAACCGGGGCGACGTATCGCAGGAACCGGTGCGAGACCTCGTCGTTGATCTCCGCGTCGCGGATGATCGAGTTCTTGCCGAGCCGGAGCGTCGGTCCTTCGGGGGCGTCGAGGTCGAGTTCGGGCTCGAGCCGGACGTGGCCCTCGTTCAACGTGGTGACGATGGGCTCGATCTGCACCTTGCCATCGCGCGACCTGACCGCAATCGGGGCCGCCCCCATGCGGAGGCCGTAGACGTCGAGTTCCTGGAGGTCCAGGGCGAGGTCGGCGTCAAGCGAGCGGAGCCGTTCGGTCCAGGTCGAGCCGTCCCGGATCGGGCCCCGGACCGAGAAAGGCTTGATGGCAGCCCGGAACTTCGCATCGGGGTCGAGCCGCTGGGTCAAGCGGGTCTGGAACTGCTCCCAGTCGGGCGTGAGCGTCCCCTTGAGGTCGATGTAGCGGGCGTCTTCCTTGAGATCCAGCCGGCCCGACGCCTGGAGCACGGCGACGGGGGTGACCGCGGCCAGTTCGGTCAGCTCGACCCGGCCTTCCGCGCGGTTGTGGACCGCCTGGGCCGAGAGCGTGAGTCGCGGCCAGGGCTCGCCGATCTCGCCGGCCTTCGACGGCCAGTTGAGGGCATCGACATGCAGCTTGGTGCTGATGTTCGTCCCGTCGGACGCCCCGCCGGCCTGGGCCAGGAGCGTCCAGCGCCCGGTGACCTGCCGGGGCACGCGATCTGCCCATTCCTGAAGTGCCGATTCGAGCGCGGCGAGGTCGCCGGTGAGGCTGCCGTCGATGCGCAGCTCCGTCGCCGGCCCACCGAGCCCCGAGACCTGCAGGCCGTCCGGCCCGAGGGCGATCAGGCTCGGCGCGTCCGACTTGCCGCCGTTGAGCCTCAGTTCGCCCTTGTTGAGGTCGAGCACGCCGGAGGTCGAGAGGCCAGCCCACGTCGGACGGTCACCCTTGTTATTGGCCCTGGCGCCCAGATCCAGGCGGGCGAACCGGACGGTGCGGTCGGCCCGGTCCCAATCGGCGTCGAGACCGATCTCGCCCCGGGGTGCGTTCTCGCCCGAGCCGAGCGGGGCCTTCACACTCGCCACGACGTTCAGGGCCTGGTCCTTCGGCCGGACCTGGAAATCGGCGGCGTAGTCCGCCGATCGGATCTTCGCGGTCGCGGTCGTCCAGCCGCTCGGGAGGCCGCCGGCGTCGGCCGGGCCCCCGACCTTCGTCTCCAGGGCGATGGTTGGCCGGGCGATGGCGGGGAGCTTGTTGGTCTCGACCCGGAGGTCGCGGAGGTCGGTCTTGAGGTCCAGGCCGTAATCGGGCCCGGTGACCTTGTAGGTCCCCTCGAAGGTGGAGTGGCCGGACATCTCGACGCCGGTCAAGTCGAGCCAGTCGCCCACCTGCGACTGCAAGGCCCGGAGGTCGGCCGAGCCCTTGAAGGCGACGGCCTCGCTCGGCCGGCCGCTCCCCTCGACGTTCAGGAACGACGATTGGAACGCCAGGGTGTCGAGCCGCCAGACGCCCTCGAATCGGCCCCCCTTGGCGTCGAACCGGACGGGCTCGCGGAGCGACAGCGTGCGGCCGGCTCGCTTCGCGGAGAGATCTCGAAGGCCGGCGTCGAGCCGGAGGGCGAGGTCGGAGTTGGGGCGGAGTTCGGCATCCAGCTTGAGGCTGGCAGTGCCCTTCTCCAGCGCGAGGTCGTCCCTCAGCCGCAGGGTGTGGGGGAGGTTCTTCGCCAGCGCGGCGAGGTCGAGATTGGCCTCGATGGTCTGGTGTCCGCTGGCGTCCTTATCGAGGTTGAGGGTGCCCGAGGAGCGGATGGTCCCGACGGGGCTGGTGACGTCGAGCCGGCGGACGGACCAGCCGGATTCCTCCTGCCCGAGGGTCCAAGCGGCGGTGAGGCGTTCGAGCGCGAGGCTCTCGCCGCCCAAGCGGTCGCCGCCGATCAGCGTGTTGCCCGCCTTGAGGTCCCCCTGGGTGCTCCAGCGGCCCGCGCGTCGGAGGGCGTCGATCGAGCCGTCGACGCTGGACTGGACGACCACCCCCGAGCGGTTCACGGCCAGCCGCCATTCCTTCGCGATCACGGCCAGGTGCAGTTCGGGGTCGTCGAGCTTGCCCCCCTGCTTGGTGCCCCAGCGGTCGAGGTCGCCGCTGATCTCCAGGCGCGTGGGCTTGCCGTCCCGGGTCTGGACGAGCTGGACGTGCCAGGTCAGTGGGTGCGGGGCCTGGGGGATGCGGACCTCGACCTCGGCCGGATCGGCGTTCAAGGTCTCGGCGAAGCCCGGATCCCTGAGCCGCAACGTGCCGGCCTCGACCCGGATCGTCAGATCCCGGGCCGGGTTGCGCTTCTGGAGGACCGACCGGAGCGCCTCGTAGAGGTCGATGGTGCCGTCGGCCGAGCGTTCGATGTCGAGCTTCCCTTTGTGGAGGGTGAGCGTACCGAGCTTTGGCGCATCGGTGATGAGCTGCCAGAGGTTCGGGCTGAGCGTGGCCTGCTCCGAGGCCGCGACGGTCGTCCCCCTGGGATCCTTCAGCGAGAAGCCGGTCAGCTTCGTGGGGCGGAACCAGGAGAGTTCGAGCCCCTGGAAGTCGACCCGGCCGGGGTCGAAGCCCCGGTTGATCCGCTCCAGAACGAACTCCCGACCGGGGCCGGTTCCCAGGGCCACCGGCAACAGCGCGATGGCCAGCGCGACCAGTCCGATCGGGATGAGGACGATGAGCGCGATCTTCCGCCAGCGACGTTTCCTGGGGATGGTGTCGGGCATGGCGGGTTCCTCGAAGGAGTCGGCTCGACGTCGGCAGTTCGCGTCCCTGCCCGGCCCATTCTACGGAAAAGGCACACTCGACCGATACCTTTTTGGAGTGCGGACGCAGAGCTTCCGGTTTCGGCAAGCGGGGACGGACCGGGGCGTGCCCCATCGGACAAATCCCGAGCCAACGCGGATCTCCCCAGCCACATCACGCGCCGTCGGAAAGCCGGACGTTCTGCGTCCGCACTCCAACGGGGGAAAGCGCGCAACTGGGGTTGGGCGGAATCCTCGGTCCGATACAATCATGTGGGGCGACACGGCGGCGCGGGGGTGAGAGGGGATTCATGGACGTTGGCAATGGGGCGACGCGGGCGCGTCTGTCCTTGATGATGGGGCTCGTCTACGCGGTGCAGGGGGCGTTCTGGCCCATCCTGTCGCTCCACCTCGCCGACCTCGGCATCACGGGTCGTGGCCGGGGGTCGATCTTCGCGACGCTGGCCCTGGCGTCGTTCGCCATGCCGCTCGGCGCGGGGCAGCTCGTGGACCGGCTCATGCCGATCCAGAACTATCTGGCTCTGACCTACGCCCTGGGGACCGGGCTGCTCCTGGTCTTCGCCTGCGGGGTGACGACGCAACTGGTCTGGCTGTTCGGCCTCTTCTTGTTGCTCTGGCTGATCCTGGCGCCCAGCTACGGGCTTTGTAATGCGTTGGCGTTCCGGAACCTGCGGAATCCCGACGACGAGTTCGGCGGGGTCCGGCTCTGGGGCACGGCGGGCTGGATGATCGTCGGCTGGGCGGTGTCGGTCGTGATGCTGCTGTCGGGCTCGGCCAGGGGGAGCGGGCAGGGGGCCTACGAGGCATTCTGGGTCAGCGTGGTCCTCTCGGCGATCATGGCCGGGTACTGCCTGACCCTCCCGAATACCCCGCCGCTGGCCGGGGGTCCGGGACGGGGGCTGGGGCTGGCGGCCGCGCGGGAGTTCCTGGGCCAGCGGGAGATGCGGGTCTACCTGTTCACCGCCTTCGGGGTGAGCCTGACGACCCCATACGTCTTCCAGGTGATGCCGACCTACTTCGAGTCGATCGGCCTGCCGCGCGCTTGGACGGCGACGGCGATGACGCTGGGACAGTGGCCCGAGGTCGTGGCGCTGGCGTTCCTGACCCGGATCCTGGTGCGTTTCGGCTACAAGGCGACGTTGATGCTGGGCATCGCCGCGTGGCTCGTCCGCTACGCGAGCCTGGCCTTGAACCCGCCGCTCTGGCTGGCCCTCCTGGGGAATCCGTTGCATGGCATCGGGATCGCATGCTTCACGGTGGCCGGGCAGATGTACATGGACACGCGCGCCCCGCGGGAGCGACGCGGATCGGCCCAGGCGCTCAACATGGTGGTCACCTCGGGGCTGGGATCGCTCCTGGGTAGCCTCCTGGCGGGCGAGGTGGTGAGCCGGACGGGGGGCAATTACCCGGCGGTCTTTCTCATCCCTTGCCTCATTAACCTCGGACTGCTACTCTTCTTTTACCTGGGATTTCCTTCGCACGCGACGAAGGCGGTTCGCGAGTCTGTCGCCGAAACCATGACGGTTCCGACCCCGAGGGGCGACGGTGTTCGGCGTTCCACCGCGTACGCGGGGCGATTCGCGACGGAGTCGGCCGATGGGTGACTACCTTCGATTGCTGACCGTCACCGACCGGCCGATCGCGCTGGCTGACATCCAACGTGCGGCGGCCGCCGGCGTGGCGTCGGTCTGGTCCGTCGACCACCCGGGGACGCTCGGCAATTACCTGGCGATCGGCCCCAATCCCAACGACACCACCGTCCTGTGGGCAACCGTCGAGCGCAACCCCGTCGGCCCCAATACCCTGGGCGCCGAGGAAGTCGCCGAGTTCATCGACAGCCTCGAAGCCGGCGGGCCCCCCTCCGCCAACCGCTGGCTGGCCGATTACCTCGAAAGCACCCGCGCGATCTACGCCATCCGGATCTACCCCGACACGATGGGGGACAACCCGGACGCGCTCCAGGCCGTCTACGCTGTCCGCACCGCCCTCCGCGAGGCCGTCGGGGGCATCGGCCAGTGGGATGGACTCGGCTTCACCAACGCCGACGACCACCTGATCTGGTGCCACGCCGGCAGCCCGCCCCACGGACGAACCATCGCCGCCGTCCTCGACGAGTCCACCGGCACCTGGGTCTCGTCCGAGATCGACCTCGACGACCCCGACGCCCTTGCCGGCTTCCTCCGCGGCGAGCCCCTCGCCGCCGGACGCTGAGCCGGAGACGGGCCACTCACCAGGGTCGGGTGGGGTAAAGACGTCGCCCCGCAGGAGAGGCGTCACCCCACTGACAACACGCCCGGTCGGTCGGACGGTTTGGACCGGCATCCGCCCCCGTCGGTGGGGTTGACGCGGGCCCGAGAGGCCGCGTCTTCACACCACCCTACCGGAGATAGGTCTCAAGCCAGCCGCGTAGCGGGGACCAGGCCATCGGCGACTGGAACGCCAGGTAGCCATCCGGCCGGACCAGCGAGAGTGTCGCGGCCTTCGCGGCGAATAGCCGCCGGGCGTCGCCCCGAGGGTCGATGACGAGGTCGGCCCCCGCCACGGCCCCGGCGGCCTCCCCGGCCAGGATGACGCAGCGAAACAGGCCGGGAAATTCGGATTCCACCCGGCGGATGAGTTCCCCGAGATCCGCCCCCGACTCTGGAACGACCACCTGCGTGAACCGCGGCCCGCTCAGGATGCGTTGCAGGCGGACGGGCTGTCCCTGGAACAGTAATCCCTCGACATCGGGCACGCGATCGCCCGGCCGGAGGGTGCCGGACTGGCCCGGAGACAACTCGCTGCCGTTCAGCGGGCTGTCGTTGTAGGCGATGGCGGTCTCGGAAAGCTCGCGGACGAACGTGCGGCGGAAGCCGGGGAACTGCCCGACCAGGCGGATGGCCTTGTTTCGCAGGAACTGCCCGACGGGGTTGCGCAAGGTCGCCAGACGGGTGCCCGCGCCGGCGCGCTTCAGGACCATGTCGCCGACGGCGCCCCGCTCGATGGTGTAAGTGTCGAGCAGGGCGTGGTTGAATCGGCCGGACTGGACGAACGCGAGCTTCCAGGCGAGGTTGTAGGCGTCCTGCATTCCGGTGTTCATGCCCTGGCCGCCGGCCGGGCTGTGGATGTGCGCGGCATCCCCTGCGAGGAAGGCCCGACCCTGCCCGTAGGTCGCGACCTTCCGCTCGTGGATCCGGAACCCGGCGAGCCAGACCGGGTCGCGGAACGTCGCCCCGCCGGGCCCGCGACGGTCGAGGATCGCCTGGACGCCCTCGACGGTCGGGGTGTGCGGCTTATCCAGCCCCTTCGCCAGGCCCGCGTCGGCGACGATCCGGTAGCGGTCGTTCTCGAAAGGGAAGACCGCCAGCACCCCCTCGTCGTGCCAGAACAGGCTGAGCTTGTCGTGGGGGATCGAGCCCGAGATGTGGCCGTCGGCCAGGATCCAGTCGTTCGGCTCGGCCTCGCCCGTGAACTCGATCCCCAGTCGCTGCCGGACCGTGCTGTGCGCGCCGTCGCAGCCGACGATCCAGTCGAACCGCGACTCCTCGACGCCGCCGTCGGGATACCGGATTTTCGCCCGGATGTGGTCGCCGAGGTCGTCGAAGCCGAGCAGCTCGACCGGCCGCTCGACGGGGATCCCGACCGATTCGAGGTGCTCGGTGAGCAGCTCCTCCGTCACGGCCTGCGAGAGCATGGTCGGCTTCGGGTAATGCGTCCCCTCGACCTCGAAGGGGATCTCGACCAGGAGCGACGTGTTGCCGAAGATCCGGGCCCGCTGGAGCGGGAAGCCGCGATCGAGGAAGCGGTCGACGAGTCCGAGGTCGTCGAGCATCTCCATCGTCCGGCCCCAGATCACGAGGGCCTTGGAGGTCCTCGTGGGCTCGGGGGCCTTGTCGATGATCCGGCAGGCGAGGCCCTGCCTGTGGAGGAGCGAGGCGAGCGTCAGGCCGACCGGCCCCGCGCCGACGATCAGGACGAGTCCGGGAACGCGGGGCGGGGCGTCGCTCATGGTGCTCGATGGCTCAGAAGGAGTTCACGATCTGCGTCCGGCCGGTCTGCATCTGCTTGGCCAGGGTGTGGGCGTGGTAGTGCATGGCGAAGCCGACGACGTAGAGCAGGATACCGCCGGGGTCGCGCCTTTGCTTGAGGAATCGCACCATCCGCTTGCGATACTCCGCGCGGAGGTACTTCTCGGGCACGCCCGCCATGAGCCGGAGGAACAGGGCGATGGCCTGGATCAGGAAGGCCCCCTCGGTCTTGATCCGGGTGATCGGGTGGGTCTTCCAGTACCGCGAGCGGCCCCGGCCGGAATCGAGCTTCGCCTTGAGGTAGAGTTCCTCCATGCGGGAGAAATACGCCTCGGGCTCGTAGAGCGAGGTCATCACATGGACATACCCGTCGCGCAGGTCTTCTCGGGAGATCTGGAGCGGGATGACGTTGGTGCCGAACTCGGGCTGGTCCGACGGGTCGAGCCGGCCCTCTTCCATGAGCCGGGCGTGCAGCGGCGTCTTGGGGATGGCGTGGAGCATCCCGGTCATCGAGAAGCCGATGCGGGCGTCCTGGATGAACTGGCGCTGGGCTTCGAAGATGGTGTGGTCGTCGTTGTCGAACCCGATGATCATCCCGCACCAGACCTCGATGCCGGCGTCCTGGATGCGGTGGATTTTCTCGAGGATGCTGCCGCCGGATCGGACGTTCTGGAACTTCTTGGTCTCGCGGAGCGACGCCTCGTTGGGGCTCTCGATCCCGATGAAGGTCGAGATGATGTTGGCGTCGGTCATGAGCCTCATCAGCTCTTCGTCGTCTGCCAGGTCGATCGAGGCCTCGGTGAAGAAGGTGAGCGGATAGCCCTCCTTCTCCTGCCAGGCGATGACCTCTTGCAGGACCTTCTTGATCTCTCGCTTGTTGCCGATCAGGTTGTCATCTACGATGAAGACGATCTTCATGCCTTCTTTGTGGAGGGCATCCAGCTCGGCGATGATCTGGGGGACCGTCTTGATCCGGGGCTTGCGCCCGAACGTGACAATGATGTCGCAGAACTCGCACTGGAACGGGCAGCCGCGCGAGAACTGCACGCTGCCGAAGGCGTAGTGGCGCATCTTCAGCAGGTCGAATCGGGGCGTCGGCACCAAACTCATGTCGGACTTATCGATCTGCTCATACCGATATTGATGTAGGCCCTGCTTCCACTCATTGAGGAACTGCGGCCAGGTCTGCTCGGCCTCGCCGATGAAGATGACGTCGGCCAGGCCGTCGAAGTAGTCCTCGCTGACGGTGACGAGCGGGCCGCCGACCACGGTGAAGCAGCCTCGCGCCTTGAGCTCGGCGAGGATCTCCTTCATCCGGAACCGCTGCACGCTCATGCCCGTGATGCCGACGATGTCGGCCTTGGCGCAACGCTCCCAGTTGATCGCCTCGACGTTCTCGTCGATGAGCGTGACCGTGTGCTCTTCCGGGGTCAGGGCGGCGAGCAGGGGCAGGCAGGACACGGGCAGATTGGCCCGCTTGCCCATGAACGGCAATGCATGCTCCATCCCCCAGAATGAGATCTCGAACCGCGGGTTGATGATGACGATGTCCGCCATGACCGGGAGGCTCCAGCTAGGTGCGACGTGCGCCGGACGGGCAACGCGCGTGGGGATGGGCGGGCTGCATCATATCCGTTCGGTTTGGGAAGGAAAGTCGACTCATCCCCGTTTCTCTAGCGACTTTCAGGCCACGGTGCACGAAGGGGACTGCCCGGTTGAAGTGGACGTTCGCATCCAGGAGATTGTGGACAACCCGATCGAGATCCACCGCCCGAGAACCCGAGGCCCGACCATGCCGATCGCATTCCTGTTCCTGGGAAGTTTACTGCTCAGCCCGCTTGTCGCGGATGGCGTGATCGACACCGTCGCCGGCGATGGCCAGCAGGGCGACTCCGGTGACGGCGGACCCGCCACGAAGGCCAGGCTCAACCAGCCGTTCGACGTCGCCTACGACGCGGCCGGGAACCTGTTCCTCTCCGACACCTTCAACCACAGGATCCGGCGCGTGGATGCGAAGACGGGGGTCATCACCACCGTCGCCGGGTCGGGCAAGAAGGGCTTCTCGGGCGACGGCGGGCCCGCCACCGAGGCCGCGTTCGACGAGCCCTATGGCGTTGCCATGGCGAAGGATGGGACGTTCTACGTCGCCGACCGGCTCAACCGCCGCGTCCGCAAGGTGGACGGCAAGACGGGGATCATGACCACCGTCGCCGGGTCGGAGCGGAAGACCTACTCGGGCGATGGCGGGCCGGGCGACCAGGCCGGGCTCGTCGAGCCCAACGGCGTGGCCCTCGACCCGGGCGAGACCCGCCTGTACGTCGCCGACGTCGCCGATCACCGGATCCGCGTGGTCGACCTCAAGACGAGCGTGATCTCGACTTTCGCCGGGGACGGCAAGGGCAAGCGGGCGGGGGACGGTGGCCCGGCGGCGAGCTGCTCGATCTTCGGCGCCCGGGCGGTCGAGGTCGGCCTGGACGGGTCGGTCTACATCCTGGAGCGTCAGGGCAACAGCCTGCGGGCCGTCGATCCGACGACCGGGATCATCCGGACCATCGCCGGGACCGGGAAGAAGGGTGCCAAGGACGGCCCCGCCCTCGAAGCCACCTTCAACGGCCCCAAGGAGATGGCCGTGGGTGCCGGGGGGAACGTCTGGATCGTCGACACCGAGAATCAGACCATCCGCCTCTACGACGCCGGGTCGAAGACCGTGAAGACCGTCGCCGGCAGCGGCCGCCGCGGCGGTGCCGGCGACGGCGGCCCCGCGCTCCAGGGCCAGCTCGGCCGCCCCCACGGCGTCGCGATCGCGCCCGACGGCTCGTTCGTGATCGGCGACACCGAGAACCACCGCATCCGTCGGGTAAAATAGGTAGGGTAGGGTAGGGTGCAGAAGCGGCCATCCGGGGCCGCGTCAACCCCACCGACGGCCGCGGATGACGCGCCCGACCACCGACCTGCCAGGCGTGAGGTTGGTGGAGTTGGCCAAAGCGGCTCCTCCCACCCTCCTCGGGGCACTGGTGGACATCTGAACGTCGGCTCTCGACGAGGCCTCGACTGCGCTGATAGGATGGATTGTCAGGTCGTCTCCCGGACCAGGGCCCCCGCGACAATCGCTCGGACGCACCATGGCGACCACCCTCTCGGCCACCGACACCGCCTCCTCGGCCTTGCCGCCGTTCGAGCCGCACCGGTGGCTCCGGGATCCCCACATCCAGACGATCCTCGGCCGCTACCTGCCCGGCCCAAGGTTGCCGCTCCCCACGGTTTACGTCGAGATCGATGTCCCCGATGGCGACCGCCTGAGCCTGCTCGACTCCCGGCCCGATTCGTGGCGGCCGGGCGATCCGGCGGCGGTGATGGTTCACGGCCTGGGTGGCTGCGCCCGGTCGCCTTACGTGTCGAGGGTCGCGGCGAAGCTCGTCGCGAGGGGCGTCCGCGTCATCCGGATGAATCTCCGGGGGGCCGGCTCGGGGTTCGGGGCCGCCCGCAAGTTCTACCACTCCGGCAAGACCGAGGACGTCCGCGCGGCGGCCGGATGGATTGCCGCGCGCGCGGCCGGGTCGCCGATCGCCCTCATCGGGTACTCCCTCGGGGCGAACCTGGTTCTCAAACTGGCGGGCGAGGCGGCGAGCGAGCCGCTGGCCGGGCTCGACTGCGTGCTGGCGTCGAACCCGCCGATCGACCTCGAAGCGTGCTGTCGCGCCATCCAGTCGCCCCGGAACCGGATCTACGACCGCAACTTCGTGCGGCAGCTCAAGTTCGAGGTCGGCCGGCTGCGGCTGGTCTTCCCCGAACTCGCAGCCGTGCCCCTGGACCACGTCCAGACCCTGCTCGATTTCGACGAGGCGTTCACCGCGCCCCTGAACTCATTCCGGGACGCCCGTGACTACTACACACGCTGCAGCGCCAGGTGGTTCCTGCCGAAGATCGAGGTCCCCGGGCTGGTGATCCACGCCGAGGACGACCCGTTCATCCCGGCGACGCCGTTCCGCGAGGTCGAATTTCCGAGATCCGTGGCACTGGAATTGATCCCTCATGGCGGCCATCTAGGATTCCTGCATCGCGAGGACGTCCACGGCGACCGCCGCTGGCTCGACGCCCGCATCGTCTCCTGGCTCTCCGGCCGCTGGGCCCTGCCGGCCCCCGCGCGCCCTCCCGCCGTCGCTCCGAACCGATCCCCCTCCCGCACCCGCGATTGACCTCACCCCAGAACGACCAAGGAGGCCGTGACCCATGTCCGACCATCGCTTCAACAAATATCGCGCGGCCGTCGAGGTCCTTTCCAAGGGGCGGGATGCCCTCGTCGAGGGCCTGGCCGAGGATGTGCTGTCGCAGGCCGACGACCTCCTCGAGGGCGGGTTCCTGTTCAACGAGTTCCTGGAGACCCAGGGGACCCGCCTCCACTTCCTGATGCTGCTCGTCCAGCAGCTGGAATCCTCGGCCGAGACGTTCGACGAAGCGATGATGGGCGCGGAGCTTGAGGCGCCTTCCCCGCCCCCCAAGCCCAAGGTCAAGCGCAAGCCCCGGGCCAAGAAACTCCCCCAGAACGCCTCCGCCGAGGGGACCGGGACCAATCCCGAGGAACTCTGAGGTCGGCCTGACGTCCAGAAAACACCCCAGGGGCCCGGCGGACCATCGTGATGGTCCGCCGGGCCCCGGCCGTTTCCAAGGTTGACGCGAGTCCACCGGGGACGTGGGCAAAAGGCAACGGATGCCGATCCGAACGCATGGCCGCTTGAAACCTTCGAAAAAATCGACGATCCTGAGTCAGAACCGGCGTGGGAACGCCTATCCGTTCTGCGAGACGACGATGGCCCGGACCGACGCGGCGGCGACCCGACCCAGCCTGCTCCTGCGCATCCGGGACGCCTCCGACTCGGCGTCCTGGTCGGACTTCGTCGAGGTCTACGGCCCGATCATCCGGGCCTACGCCCTGCGGAGAGGCTTGCAGGAAGCGGACGCCCGCGACATCGAGCAGGACGTGCTGGCCCAGGTCGCCCGTTCGATCGCCTCCTTCGAATACACCCCCGAACGCGGGCGGTTCCGCGACTGGCTCGGGACGATCACCCGGCGACGCATCGGCCGGTTCTGGCGGGCCCAGGCGGACACGGTCCGAGGTGCGGGAGGGGACTCGGTGGACGGGCGGATCGTGTCGATCGAGGCCCCGGGGGACGACCCCGAGTGGACGGCCGCGTTCCATGCCCGGGTCCTTGAAACCGCCCTGGACCGGGTCCGGCCCTCGTTCGAGCCGGCGACCTGGGAGGCGTTCGTCCTCGTCTGGGCCGAGGAGCGTCCGGCGGTCGAGGTGGCGAAGTCGCTCGGCCTAGCCATCGACTCGGTGTACGCGGCGAAGTCGCGGATCCTGAAGAGGTTGCGAGACGAGGTGCTCGCCCTGGCGGACGACCTGCCCCGGGCGTTGCCCCCGACCTGACGCCGGCCCGGCTGGAGGGGCCGAACATGATCGAATGCCCTTCCGCGGAAGAGATCCGGCAACTCCTCGATGGCGACAGCGAGCCCGACCGGGCCTCGCGGCTGCGGGCCCACGTCGAGACCTGCGAGGGCTGCCTCGCGACCCTGGAGCGGCTTTCGGACGACCCGGCGCTGGCGTCGTGGCTCGACGGGGCGGGGCCGGACGCCACCCGCGCGGCGAGGGAATCGGTCCGGAAGTCCTTCCGCGCGGCCGAGGCCCCCGCGTCGCTCGGTGTTTTCGCGATCGAGGCCGAGATCGGCCGGGGCGGTATGGGAACGGTCTATCGCGCCCGGGACCGACACATCGGGCGGGTCGTGGCCCTGAAGGTTCTGAGATCGGACCTGGTCGACGACCGGGCGAGGCGGCGGTTCCTGCTCGAAGCCCGCGCCGCCGGGACGGTCGAGCACGACCACATCGTCCGTCTCTACGGCACCAGCGACCCGGATGAAGCGACGCCCTATCTCGTCCTGGAGTTCATCGACGGCCCGAGCCTGGCCGAGCGGATCCGGGAATCCGGCCCGCTGGATCCCAGGACGGCGGCCCGGGTGATCGCCGAGGTGGGCGAGGGGATCGCGGCGGCCCACGCGGCGGGGCTCGTCCACCGCGACGTGAAGCCGGCGAACATCCTGATCGACTCCGCCAGCGGCCGGGCCCGGATCGGCGACTTCGGCCTGGCCCGGGTCGCGGACGACGAGGGCAATCTCACCCAGGATGGATCGGTCGCCGGCACCCCCGCGTACCTCAGCCCGGAGCAGGCCAGGGGGGAGGCCCAGGTCGGGCCGCTCGCCGACGTCTACAGCCTCGGGATCAGCCTCTACGAATCCCTGGCCGGCGAGCCGCCGTTCCGGGGGACGGCGCACCGCATCCTCCGGCAGATCCTCGACGACGAGCCGAAGCCCCCGCGCTCTCTGAACGACGGCATCCCCTGGGAACTCCAGACCATCTGCCTCAAGGCGATCGAGAAGGATCCATCCCGGCGCTATCGCGGTGCGGGGGACGTCTCGGCCGACCTCCGCCGCTGGCTCGCGGGCGAGCCGATCCAGGCGAGGCCCTCGGGGCTGATCGGCCGGGCGTGGAAACTCGCCCGACGTCGGCCGGTGGCGTCGTTGCTGAGCCTCTCGCTGATGGTCGCGCTGATCGCGGGCGTCTCGGGGATCGCCTGGCAGTGGCGACGCGCGGAGGCCAATGCCAGGCAGTCGCGGGAGTATCTGGGCCGGGCGCTCGACACCATCGACGGCTACCTCACGAACGTGGGCGAGAACCGCCTGCTCGACGTCCCCAGCCTGCAACCCTTGCGGAAGGAATTGCTGGCGTCGGCGACCTCGTCCTATGAAGCCCTCCTGCGCGAGCGGCCCGGGGACCCGGCCATCCGGGCGGAGCTGGCGAGGGCGAGGATGCGGCTGGCGTCGGTCACGGCCATCGTCGGCACATACGACGAGGCGATGTCGCAACTGAACCGGTCGCTGGAAGAGTTCGACGCGATCGTACGGCAAACACCCTCCGATCTCGCCGCGCGGGACGGTCGGCTCACGTGCCTGTCCAGCATCTCCGCGACCCAGCTCCGCGACTCCCGGCTCGACGACTGCGCGCGGACCCTCGAACGTCAGATCGCCGAGGCCGAGGAGGAATTCAAGCGCCGGCGGTCGGCGAGCGTGCCCCCGGAGTGCCTCTACGCCGCGCACCACACCCGGGCCCAGGTCTGGAATGCGCAGAGGAAGCCCGCGGCCGAAGTGGCGGCCGAGTACGAGCGTGCCATCGAGGCCAATTCCGAACTGCTCTGGCTCCAGCCCGGTCGGGCGGCGTATCTGCGGAACCTCTCCCGGACGGCCGGGATGCTCGCGGAGGCCTACTTCGCCGCGAACCAGCCGGCGAAGGCGCAGGAGGCCTTCGATCAGGGGTTCAACGCCGCCCGGGTGCTGGTGAAGGAAAACCCCGCGTCGCTCGAATACCGCTTCGCCCTGGCCTATTATGAGGGTCGCCGAGGAAGCGTGGACTTCGCCCACTCGGCGCCCCTGACCGGTGAACTCGCCAGGGCGAAGCTGGAGGAAGCAAGGACCCACATCACGGCCGCCGCCTACCTCGTCCGCTCGCTGGTGCGTGAGAGCCCCCAGGTCGATGTCTACCGGCTCGAACTGGTCGGCCAGCTGACCTCCCTGGGCCTGGTGGAATACGCCTCCGGCCGGTTCGAGGAGCTGCATCGGATCGCGGACGAGGCGTTGCGGACCATGGAAGGCGTCCGGAACGAGGCCAACGGCTACGCGGCGCACAAGCCGATCCTCGCGATCCTCCTCCTGAACGACGCCTACGCCCTCGCGGAGACCGGGCGGAAGGATGAGGCGATCGCCCGGCTCGATCGGATCGACGCGACGCTCAAGTCGGTCAGCGACCGCGAGCGGGCCGCCCTGCCGGGGTTGCCGCTGACGGAAGCCGTCTGCGCCTGCGGCCGGGTTTCGATCCTGATCCGGCTCGGTTCGAAGGCCGAGGCCGACCGCCTCGCCCCACTCGCCGTGGCGAAGATCCCGCCGCCGCTCCGCCCGCTGATCGAAGCGATTCAGCGGCTCGAACGGGGTCAAACCGTCCGGGAGGCCGACGCCCTGGCGCTGGGCCCTGTCGCGGAATCGGTCTTGAAATCGGGGGCGATGGTCGCCACGGTCCAGTTGCTCTACGCCCGGCTGTTCGCGCTGGCCGCGGACGCCGCGAAGGGGAAGCCGGCCGCCGAGCGGTTCCGGGGGCTGGCGACCTACTGCGTGACCAAGGCCGCCGAGACGGGTTATTTCCGCGACCCCGATCACGCCCGGGAGATCGACGCCGACCCGATCCTGAAGGGCCTCCGGCCCCGTTGAACAATTCCAACCCGGCCCGGTTCCTCTGTCGTTTTGTACCCTGATTGCCTAGAATGCTCGCACGAGGGAGCAACGGGGCTTCAATGGCCGAGGAGCGGGGAGACTGATGCCGATCATCCGGGCGGAGGGCCTGACCAAGACGTACAAGGTCTTCCAGAAGAAGGAAGGGATCCTGGGGGCCCTCAAGGGCCTGTACAATCGAGAGTACAAGGAAGTCCGGGCGGTCGACGGGGTCAGCTTCACGATCGAGCCCGGCGAGATGGTGGCGTTCCTGGGGCCCAACGGCGCGGGAAAGACCACGACGCTCAAGATGCTCTCGGGCCTGATTTATCCCAACGCCGGCTCGGCCGAGGTGCTCGGATTCACCCCCTGGCAGCGGCAGGACGCCTACCGAAGGCAGTTCGCCCTCGTCATGGGCCAGAAGAATCAGCTCTGGTGGGACCTCCCCGCCGCCGACAGCTTCCAGCTCCACCGGGAGATCTACTCGCTCCCCGCCGCCGAGTTCAACGCGACGCTCAACGAGCTGACCGAACTCCTCGGCGTCGAGAAGCTCACGAGGCAGGCCGTCCGCGAGCTGTCGCTGGGCGAGCGGATGAAGATGGAACTCATCGCCGCCCTGCTTCACAGGCCGAGCCTGCTGCTGCTGGACGAGCCGACGATCGGCCTGGACGTCATCGCGCAGGTGGCGATCCAGAAGTGCCTCAAGGACTACCACGCCAGGCGCGGCGTGACCATGCTCCTCACGAGCCACTACATGCGGGACGTCGAGGTGCTCTGCGACCGCGTCCTGGTCATCACCCACGGCAAGCTCGTCTACGACGGCCCGCTGTCGGGGATCACGAACAAGTTCGGCAACGACAAGCTGGTGAAGCTCCGGTTCGGCGGCGGCCTGCCCGACGACCTCGCGCGTTACGGCGAGGTGACCCGCACCGAGGGGCCATCGGCCGACCTGAAGGTGCCGCGGAACAAGGTGGCGGAGGTCCTGGGCGCGATCCTGGACGGGAACGTGGTCGAGGACGTCAGCGTGGTCGACCCGCCGCTGGAGCAGATCATCGCCCGGGTGTTCGAGGAGGGGAAGGCCAGCAATGACGCCGCCTGACGCCGCCGCCCTCGCCCCCGTCGCGACCAACCACCCCACCCGATCCCCCGGGCCGGTGGCGACCGTCCGGAAGTATTTCAAGATCTTCCGCGCCTCGCTGGTCGAGCGGATGACCTACCGGGCGGACTTCCTGCTCGGGACGTTTCTCCGGTTCCTGCCGATGGTCACGACGATCCTGCTCTGGCAGTCGATCTACCAGGGTTCGGGGCAGTCGAGCCTGAACGGGTTTACGTACAACGAGATGATCGCGTACCTGCTGCTGACGAACATCAGCCGGATGTTCTCCAGCATGCCCGGCCTGGCCGGCGGCATCGCCCGCGACATCCGCGAGGGGACGCTCAAACGCTACCTGATCCAGCCCCTGGACATGATCGGCTACCTCGTCGCCTACCGTGTGGCCCACAAGGTCGCGTACATCGTGACCTCGGCCCTGCCGTACGGGATCCTGTTCTTCCTCTGCCGGCACTACTTCGACAGCCTTCCCGACGCGATGACCTGGGTGGCCTTCCTGATCTCGCTCGTGCTGGCGTTCGTGGTCGGTTTCTTCTTCGAGACGTGCGTGGGGATGGTGGGGTTCTGGTTCCTGGAAGTGACGTCGTTGCTCTACATCGTCATGACCCTGAACTTCTTCATCTCCGGCCACATGCTCCCGCTCGACCTCCTGCCGGAGCCCTGGGCGGGGATCCTCAAGTCGCTGCCGTTCCAGTACATGGCGTACTTCCCGGCGGTGGTGTTCCTGGGGAAGGTCAAGGGGACGGCGCTGGTGTGGGCGCTGATCGCTCAGTTGCTCTGGTCGGTCTTCTTCATCGTCCTGGCCCGGACGCTGTTCCGCCTGGGCCTGAAGCGCTACAGCGCGTACGGAGGCTGAGCGACCATGAGTGCCATGAAATACCCGCGACTCCTCGGCTCGCTCGCCCGCTACACGCTGGCGCGGGAGATGGCCTTCCGGGGGAACTTCCTGGTCAAGGTGTCGGTCGAGGTCATCTGGCTGGGGATCCTGATGGCATTCTACGCCACGGTCTTCGCCAAGACCAAGACCGTCGCCGACTGGCCGGAGAACGAGTACCTGTTCTTCGTCGGCTGCTTCTTCGCGATGAACGGGCTGATCGAGACGCTGTTCCTCGAAAACTGCAACGAGTTCACCGAACTCGTCCGCACCGGGGACCTCGACTTCCTGCTGCTCAAGCCCGTCGACGAGCAGTTCCTGGTGACCTGCCGCAAGGTCGACTGGGCCACGGCCCCGAACGTCATCATGGGCGCGGGGGTGATGCTACTGGCGCTCTACCGCCTGGGCTGGGCATTCGACCCGGTCCGGCTGGCGACGTTCCTGCTGACCTTCGCCTGCGGGACGATCATCTGCTACAGTTTCATGCTGCTCCTGACCTCGGCCTCGGTCTGGATGGTCCGGAACCAGAGCCTGATGGAGATGTGGTGGCTGTTCTCCAGCCTGGCGCGTTACCCAAAGGAGATCTTCCGGGGCACCGTGTTCCAGCCCGTCGGGGTCTTCTTCACGTTCGTGATGCCGATCCTCGTCGTCGTGAACGTCCCCGCCGCCTCGATGGTGCGGCTGCTCGACTTCCGGATGGTCGGCTTCACCCTCGTCGCCACCGTCGCCATGTTCTGGGTCAGCCGCAAATTCTTCCAGCACGCCCTGCGGTCGTATCGCAGTGCCAGTAGTTGAAATGAAAATCGATTGAACCGCAAAGCCGCAAAGAGCGCAAAGGATGCGAATTAAGACACAGAGAACACGGAGTGAGACGAGAAGATCATTGAATCTTTGGACTTAAAATCGACTCCCTTACCTCTCCCCTCTCATTCTCTGTGCCCTCCGTCTCTCTGTGGCTCAATTCGCTTCCTTTGCACTCTTTGCGTCTTTGCGGTTCAAACTCTCCCGCACCCCACCCATGTCCATCACACCCAGCAAGACATTCCTGAAGCGCATCATCGAGGACTGCGGGATCCGGCTCGAACCGTCCGCGTATGAGAGGCTCTGGGAATACCACGGGCTGCTCCGCACGGCGAACGAGGAGCTGAACCTCACCCGCATCCACAACTTCGAGAACATGGTGCTCAAGCACTATGTCGACAGCCTCCTGGTCCTGCAGTTCGAAGAGCTGCCGGGCCCGCTGATCGACATGGGCTCGGGGCCGGGGTTGCCGGGGATTCCCCTGAAGATCGCCCGGCCGGACCTGGAGATGATCCTCGCCGAGCCCCGGGGCGCGCGGGCGGATTTCCTGCAGATGGTCGTGGAACGGCTGGGGCTCAAGAAGGTCGAGGTCTACGCCAACAAGGTGAACTCCCGCTTCCCGCGCAAGGTGGGAGGGGTCATCACCCGGGCGGTCGCTTCGATCCCCGAGACCCTCGACCGGGTCGCCGGGTGCATCGAGGTGGGCGGCAAGATGCTCCTGATGAAGGGGCCCGAGTGCGACGACGAGATCGTCGAGGCGGGGACCACCCACAAGGACCTGTTCAAGCTGGTCGCCGACCACAAATACCAGATCCCCGGCACGCCGCACGATCGCCGGCTGGTCGTGTACGAGCGACTCGAAGGCGAAGCCCCGGCGGCCCCGGTGCGGGCGTACGAGGGCGAGGTCCGCGAGGTCACCAGCGACAGCAATCCGACCTTCAAGCTCGCCCGCGACCTGCTGACCGGCAAGGGCATCCGTAAGCAGGGGCTGGCCCTGATCTCAGGCAGCCGTGTGGTCGGCGAGATCCTCAGCAAGTTCCCCGACCGCGTCTCGGCCTGGCTCACCGACACCAAGGGCACACCCCCGCCGACCGACGGGGGGTTGCAACTCCCCTGGATCCGCCTGGCCGACCCACTGTTCAAGGAGCTGGACGTCGCCGGCACGCACTCGCCCTTGCTCATGGTCCGGGTGTCCGAGCCCGCCCGGTGGGAACCGCAGGGAGACTGGCCGGAGGGCTGCACCCTGCTGGTCCCGTTCCAGGACCCCGAGAACGTCGGCGCCGCACTCCGATCGGCGGCGGCGTTCGGGGCCGCGCGGGTCGTCCTCCTGCAGGAAGCCGCCCACCCCTTCCACCCCAAGTCGGCGAGGGCGGCTGGCCCCGCGCTCTTCCAGGTTCCGTTGCTGCAAGGCCCGTCGATCAAGGACCTCCCCGGCGAGACGTCGGCCCCCCTGATCGCCCTGGCGACCGACGGCCCGACTCTCGACGCCGAGCCGTTCCCCGACCGCTTCGGCCTGGTCGTCGGCGTTGAGGGCCCCGGCCTGACCGACGCCCTCCGCCAGGGCCCCCGGCGCCGGATCCCGATCGCCGAGGGCGTCGAATCCCTCAACGCCGCAACCGCCAGCGCCATCGCACTTTATGCCTGGCGGCAGAGGATTTCCCCCGCCGAATAGCCCCGCAGATTCAGCGGGCAAGTGGCTTGTAGGCGCCGGGCGAGTGTCCTGGGGATCGAATAATCACCCCGCCCGGAGCGTCAACGCTTGCGGGCCTCGGTGACGAGGTGGCCCAGCTCGGGAAGGATGATCCTGGTCATCGCCAGTTCGATGGCCGCGCGAGAGCCGGGCATGACGAGAACCACCTGGTCATCCCAGAGCCCCCCGACGGCGCGGCTGAGGAGGCAGGCGGGGCCGATCTCGGCGTAGCTGAGCATCCGGAACAGCTCGCCATAGCCGGGGATCGGCTTAGTGAGGAGGGCGGAGACGGTCTCGTAGGTCTGGTCGCGCGGGCTGATCCCGGTGCCGCCCGTCATCAGGATGGCGTGGAGGTCGGGCAGGGCATGGAACCGTCCGAGGGCCTCCCGCATCCGGTCTGGCTCATCCGGCACGATGGCCCGCTCGACGACCTCGTGGCCGGCCCCCCGGGCCAGTTCGATCACCAGGGCCCCGCCGGTGTCGGTCTCGATCGTCCGGGTGTCCGACACGGTCACGACCGCCAGCCGGAACGACTTCGCCCCCTTCGCCCGATGCTCGACCACAGACTCGCTCATCCCCGCCACCTTCCCAGTCGATGAAGACCCCGGATTCACGCAGCTTTACCAAATGAGCGAATCACGATCCGTCGCGTTGAGTTCGCGAACCGATTCCGTCAAAGTGGAACCGTGGCTTCGTTTGGCTAGGCGGATCGTGAGGGTTAAATTCCCGCTCGCCCCTTGGAGGTTCGGACTGATGGCCCACGCTCAACCCCAGGGGCGTCGCGTCGCGCGGTTCGCCGGACTGCCCGTCACCCTACTCGCCCTGTCGCTCGGCTCGGGAGTCGCGCTCGGCGACCGGATCGTCCTCCGGGGCGGCGGGTCGGTCAAGGGGAAGGTGATCCCCGGCACCTCGGCCCAGAAGGGGCTGGTCGTCGTCCTCGGAGAGAGGGGCCGGACCCCGCTGACCTTCAAGAAAGACCAGGTGCTCCAGGTGATCCCCGAGAAGGGCCCCCTGGACGAGTACCTCGACCGCAAGTCGAAGCTCCAGCCTACGCCGCAGGCCGAGTTCGAACTGGGGGCCTGGTGCGAGAAGCAGAGGCTGTTCGACCTGGCCAACATCCACTTCGAGGAGGCGGTCAAGCTCGACGACAAGCACGCCGAGGCCCACCAGAAGCTGGGGCACGTGCAGTACGGCGAGAAGTGGCTGACCGTCGACCAGGTCCGCGAGGCCCAGGGGCTGGTGAAGGTCAAGGGCAAGTGGATCAGCAAGGAAGAGAAGGAGCGCATGGACGAGTCGGCCACGCTCAACGTCGAGCAGACCGGCTGGTCGCGGCGGCTCCGGACGCTCCGCAACGCCATCCTGAACGGCAACCCGGCCCGATCCGAGGAGGCGCAGGCGCAGGTCCTGGCGATCAAGGACAAGGTCGCCGTGAGGCCGATCCTCCGGACGCTCGGGTCGGATGAGAGTCCCCAGATCCGCTCGCTCGCCGCCCAGGCGCTCGCGAACATCCCCGGGCACGAGGCGGCCTCGGCGCTCGTGAACCGGATCCTCAACGAGCCCGACCCGGCCGTCCGCCAGCCGACCATGAACGCCCTGATGAAGCGCGAGGACGCCAACGTCGTCCCCGAGCTGACCAACGCCCTCGCCGCCAGGAACATCGCCGTGATCAACCGCGCGGCCTGGGCCCTCGGCAACCTCGGGGCGAAGGCCGCCGTGCCCAAGCTCGTCCCCGCGCTCGTCTCGGTGGATTACCAGATGATCATGGTCGAGCCGACGGTCGACCCGGGCGCGGTGAACAACGTCGGGCCGGCGATCCCGGGCACGGCGTTCGGGATGATGAACGGATATGGGCCGTCGGTGCCCGTCCTCACCCCGCCGGCGGTCGGCCCGGGCGTCGTGGCCTTCGGCGCAACCTCGGTGCCATTCAGCACCTACACCGGTGTCACGCCGATGAATGTCGGAGCCGGGACCGACATCCCCGGCCGCGGGCCCTCGCCCAAGATGGTGGCTGTCCCTCGCCAGAACTATGAGGTCCTGCAGGCCCTCATCAAATTGACGGGCAAGGATTTCGGCTACGAGATCCCGACCTGGAAGCGGTTCGTCGAGACCCAGTTCCGGGCCGAGCCGGTCCCGGCCAGGCGCGTGCCGCAGCCGTGAACGGCCCCGGTTCGGATTCCGGACCGATCGCCGTTGCGGTTGATGGCGGGACGGGTTACGTTTCCCTTCCAGCCCCGCGCGGCCCCGAACCCTCTTCGGCCCCGACGCGACGGCGGGACCCCGAGGCGTCGGAGCTGGATCGGTCATGAAGGGCATCATCCTCGCGGGAGGGGCCGGCACCCGGCTCCACCCCCTCACCCGCGTCCTCAGCAAGCAACTCCTGCCGATCTACGACAAGCCGATGATCTACTACCCCCTGAGCACCCTCATGCTCGCGGGGATCCGGGACATCCTGATCATCTCCACCCCCACCGACCTCCCGCGCTTCGCGGAGTTGCTCGGCGATGGCCATACCTGGGGCCTGAACCTCCATTACGCCGAGCAGCCCCGGCCCGAGGGCTTGGCCCAGGCGTTCCTCATCGGCCGCGAGTTCGTCGGCAACGACTCGGTCGCGCTCGTGCTCGGCGACAACATCTTCTTCGGCCACGGCTTCCCCGAGAGCCTCCAGCGGGCCCACGGCCAGCAGAACGGGGCCACGATCTTCGGCTACTACGTCAAGGACCCCGAACGCTACGGCGTCGTCGAGTTCGACCGCAACAAGAATGTGGTCGGGATCGAGGAGAAGCCGAAGGAACCCAAGTCGTCCTACGCCGTCACCGGCCTGTACTTCTACGACAACCAGGTGCTGGACATCGCGAAAGGGCTGAACCCCTCGAAGCGCGGGGAGCTGGAGATCACCGACGTCAACGTCGCCTACCTGGAGCGGAAGCAGCTCCGCCTGGAGATCCTCGGCCGGGGGATCGCCTGGCTCGACACGGGGACGCACGAGGCGCTCCAGCAGGCGTCGAACTTCATCCAGATCATCGAGCAGCGGCAAGGGTTGAAGGTCGCCTGCCCGGAGGAGATCGCCTTCCGGATGGGCTTCATCGACGAGGCGCAACTGGGTCGGCTGGCGGACTCATTCCGCAACGAGTACGGGAACTACCTCCGAGGGCTGCCGAAGGACGCGACCCAGCGATGAACGTCATCCCCACCCGCCTCCCCGGCGTCCTCCTGTTCGCCCCCGACGTCTACCGCGACCACCGGGGCTACCTCTTCGAGGTCTGGAGCCACCGCAAGTACGCCGACCTCGGGCTGCCGGTGCCGTTCGTGCAGGACAACCTGTCGCACTCCAAGAAAGGTGTCCTCCGGGGCCTGCACTTCCAGTGGCCGACCGCGCAGGGGAAGCTCGTCACGGCCCTCCAGGGGGAGATCTGGGACGTGGCCGTGGACATCCGCGAGGGGTCGCCGACCTACGGCCAGTGGGAAGGCTACGCGATCAGCGACCAGAACCAGCATCAGATCTACATCCCCGAAGGGTTCGCACACGGCTTCGTCGTCCTGAGCGAGACGGCGACCGTCCTCTACAAGTGCACGAATTTCTACACGCCGAAGGATGAGGGGAGCGTGGTCTGGGACGACCCCGACATCGGCATCGAATGGCCGGTGAAGGAGCCGATCCTCGCGCCCAAGGACCGGGACGCGCCCTCGCTCCGCGACCTCGCCGCCGAGCGACGCCCCCGATACGATTGAATCGAGCGGACACGGACGCCAGGTGATCGATGCACGACGAACGCGCCGAGTTGATCCGGATCGCACGACAGAGGCTCGAATGGCTGTCGCGGTCGGGGATCGACCGGATCCCGACCCCGAAGTGGTCCGCCCCCCGGCCCGCACGCCCCGCCGCGCCCTCGACACCCGTCGCAGCCCAGCCGTCCCCCACCATCGCAACAACACCGCCGGCACCTCCGAGGCCGCAGCCCATCGCGGCGACGCCCCCACCGCCTCCTCCGCCCAGTCGCGTCCCCGCACTGGCCGCCTCGCTCTTCGACGACACCCCGCTCGGGAGCGAGGCCGTCGTGCCCATCGATCAGCGGCTGCCGATCCTGAACGAGCTGGCGGGGCAGGTCGCCGCCTGCACGAAGTGCCCCCAGCTCGCACAGACCCGGACGCAGACGGTCTTCTCGTCGGGCACGGCCAGCCCGAGGCTCATGTTCATCGGCGAGGCCCCTGGCGCGGACGAGGACCGCACGGGCATCCCGTTCGTCGGCAAGGCCGGCCAGCTCCTCAACGACATGATCACCAAGGGGATGGGCCTAAGCCGGGACGACGTCTACGTCGCCAACGTCCTCAAGTGCCGGCCCCCCGAGAACCGCACGCCCGAGCCCGACGAGATGGCCAACTGCTTCGGCTACCTCGAACGCCAGATCGAGGTCGTCCACCCCGAGTTCCTCTGCCTGCTCGGCAAGACGGCCGCCACCGCGATGCTCAACACCGCGCTGCCGATGTCGCGCCTGAGGTCGAAGTGGCACCGCTACCGGGGCATCCCCACGATCGCCACCTACCACCCCTCCTACCTGCTCCGCCAGCCCGCCGCCAAGAAGGAGGCCTGGGAAGACCTGCAGATGCTGATGCTCGCGATGGGCCTGAAGGTCCCCAAGAAGTAAGACCCGCCATTGCGAACCAATTGTTTGACTTGAACACATGAAAACCGGTCCGCAGTAGCGGGCCCTACGGTACCGGGTGCGCGGGGCAGAGCTTGGCGACGGTCTCCTGGATCTGCCGCATCTTCACCGGCTTGTTGATGACGACGATCCTCTGATCGGTCGGCAGGCGATCGGCCAGGGCCTTCTGGCGGGGGCCCAGCAGGACCAGGGCGTTCAGTTCCCGGCGCTCCTCGCGGGCGTGCTCAGCCATGGCGAGGAAGTGCTCGAACGAGGACGACCCCAGGCCGTCGACGTCGAACACGATGGCGTCGGTCGCCTTCTCCTGGTAGCGTTCGGCGGCGTGCTCGGGGTCGCTCAGGAGCAGGACCCGGTAGCCCATCTTCTGGAAGGTCCGGCGGAAGGCCTCGCGGATCTCCTCCTGCGACTCCACGCAGAGCAGTTGCTTGTGCTGGAACGCCGGGGATTCGAAGATCTTGTGGATCTCGAAGAACTCGTCGGAGTCGTCCACGAACGACGGCTCGTTGTGGCTCTCCTTCGCCGGCGGGGGGCCGGTCTGGGGCTTCGCGAACGGGTCCTCGAACTCGAACTCCTCGGCCGGCCTGTCCTTGGCGGACTTGTAGGCCTCGAGTTCCCGGTGGGCCTGCTCCATCGACTGGAACCGGCGGCTGAGATCCACCTTCATCATCGTGTCGACGATCCGGGCCAGGCCCGGGTCGATCTCGGGCGCGATCTCGGCGAGCGGGCGGATCGTGCTGATGCCCCGCTTGAGCATCTTGGCCAGCGGGTCCTTGCTCTCGGCCTCGGGCAGGGCGGGCTGGCCCGAGAGGAGCTGATAGAAGACGCAGCCGAGGAAGAAGATGTCCGACCGGGGGTCCCCCTTGGGGCTGCCGCACGTGCGCTCGAGCGCGGAGTAGTCCACCGTCCGCTGGCCGCTGGCGGCAATCTGCTTGTCGTCCGACGCCAGGGTGGCAAGGCCGAAGTCGACGAGCTTCGCCTGGCCCTGGTTCGATATCAAGATATTCGTATTCTTGATGTCGCGGTGCGCGATGCCGCAGGATATGGCGAAGGCCAGTCCCTCGGCCAGCCCGAGCATGATCGGCAACGCCTCGGCCGGCGTCAGCTTCTTGCGGAGCCGGAGGAAGTCGCGGAGGTTTGCCCCCTCGACATACTCCATTATCATGTAGTACTGCTTCCGGTCCTCTCCGTGCTCGAAGATCCGGACGATGTTGGGTTGGATGAGCTTGAGGCCGGCCTCGGCCTCGGCGACGAACCGCTGGACGTGCGCGGGGTTCTCGGCGAAGCGGTGGCGGAGGACCTTGATGGCGACCGGCTCGCCGCCGCCGAAGACGCGGGTTCCGCGGTAGACGCGGGCGAAGGTGCCCTCGGCGATGTGGAAGAGGACCTTGCAGCCGCCGTAGAAGTAGCCAGCGTCGTCCCCCTTGCGGAGCTTGTCGATCTGCCAGCTCGTGAGGAGCCCCTTGCTCTCGAACGACCGGACGAGGGCGTCCAGCGACCCGTCCTCCGCGTCCTGCTTGGCCTCCTTGGCCTCATCGCGGGTCACGACGCCGCAGAGGACCGCGTGCTTCGCCAGGGCTTCGGCTTCGATTTCGGACATGGGAGGGGGGTCCTCGTCGACAGGGCGCAGTCCAACCCTTAAGGAATTCGACGCAGGCAACCGGTCGTGACGCGCGCTGATTGGATTTAGTGTAGCAGGCCAGCCCATCGCCGCAACCACGAATGCGAGAAGGTATTCGGCGCAGGCACAGCAAACTCAGCGCATCCCCCGAAGACCTCCCAGACCGCCGACATGGATCTGGAGATTCGAAACGCAACGAGGCCATCCCTTCAGAGGGACGGCCTCGAGTTGGATCGAACAGGAACGGGCCGACCGAACACCGCGGATGTCGAACGAGCGGCCCGACGTGTCCTCACCGGCTTGTTCTCAATAGCGGCCACCGCGGCCACCGCCGCCGCCGTAGCCACCGCCGTAGCCGCCGCCGCCACCACCGTAGCCGCCGCCACCGCCGCCGTAGCCACCGCCGCCGCCGCTGCGACCACCGCCGCCGCCGCCGTAACCGCCACCGCCGCCGCCGCCGTAGCCACCGCGGCCGCCACCACCGCCGCCGCCGCCGCGATTGTCACGCGGCTCGCGGGGACGGGCCTCGTTGACCGTCAGGTTCCGGCCCCGGAAATCCTGGCCGTTCAGGGCCGCGGCGGCCTCGTCGGCACCGCTGGCCATCTCGACGAAGCCGAATCCCTTCGAGCGATTCGTCTCGCGGTCGATGATGATCTGCGCCGAAAGGACCTCGCCGAACTCGCTGAACACTTCCACCAAGTTATCCTCGGTGGTGTCGTACGTCAGATTGCCGACATAGAGCTTCTTGGCCACTGTCACCCTCTGTGTAATGCTGCGTTCTGGCGAGGCTAGCGTCCTAAACGGCGATGCTATGGGGAACCCGCCCGCGCGGCAGTCATTAGCCTAACCGATCGCCCCGATTTGAACAGCAGAAGTTCGCCGTTTTTTCGGTTTTTTTTCCGCCGCCCCGGACGTCGATCCGTTCGGTCCTTTCGATTCAATTTGAAGCGGAAATCGGCCGTCAATCCGCAGCCTCGGGCCGGCCGCGCCACCCCGCAGAAGCCACCAACGCGAGCGCCGGAATCAGAGGGGCCCTCATGCGTAAATCTGTCCAATACACAGCATGCAAAAGCGTCAAACACACAATGATGATCACCTGATGAAATCGAGGTGCCGACCAGGCTTCTCGCTTGAAAAATCCGCGCAGCCCACACAACCAGAACGGCAAGGTCCACGCAGCCGTCGCCAACCTCTGCCAGGTCGGATAGACCGACGACGCCGGCGCGAGCCCCCAGAACCGGCCCAGACGCGCGGCCGAGGCCCTCGCGAACGTCCACGGCTCGGCCCGGATGTATGCGATCGCCGCGTCCCGGAACATCCGGTCGCCCACCGGCTCGGGCAGGCCGATGGTGTCCCGCGCGATCTCGTTCTGCCACCTCGTCTGCTCGGGCCCCGACCACACGGATCCCGGGGGGCCGTCGAGCACCTGCGCGGCGTAGACCGGATTGTTCGCCAGGGCCAGCGTGTAGCCCCCGTGGGTCGTCGTCCAGACCCACTCGCCGACGGCCCGGCTGTTCCGCCATCCCCAGGGGAGCAGACAGAGGGAGGTCATGAGCACGATCGCCCCCGACCGGAGCATCCGCTCGCGGGGCGATGACCGCCCCAGGGCGAGTTCCGCCAGGGCCGACAACCCGGCCGCCGGCAGGAGGCTCGGCCGGCAGAGCGCCGACAGCCCGAAGCCCAGGCCGCCGAGGAGCCCCCCCGGGACGCCCGGGATCGCCAGCCCGAGCAGCGTCAGGGCCACCAGGCAGGCCGCCAGGGTCTCGGTCATCACGGAACGGGCCTGGATCGCCAGGACGGGGTCGAACGCGACGAGGAACCCCACCAGGAGCCGGAGTCGCCCTCCCGACCCGAGCCGTCGGGCCGTCTCGGACGTCAGATAGACCGTCGCCGCCCCGAGCCCCGCGTGGAGCAGGGCGACGCCCCATCGCCAGTGGTCCCCCAGCGCCAGGACGATCGGGGCCAGGACGATGGGATACAGGGGGGGGCGGTACGCGGTGAGCCGGCCGTCCATCTCCAGGCCGCGGCCCTCGGCGAGGGTGCGGGCCAGGGGCAGGTAGTTGTCGGGGTCGTCGAACCGGGCCCGGTCGGCGGCGATGAGCGCCAGGCGCACGAGGGCGGCCAGGACCATCAGGGCGATGGGCCCGCGACCGTTCGAAAATCGTCCCGCCCAGGCCAACGGCGCCCCCTTTCCAGCCGGCCCATCATACCAAGGGGCTTGCGGTTCTGTTAACGTGGCGACCTTCGCCGTCGTCGGCTCCACCACCAGGTCCCGAGAGGTCGCGACCGCCCATGGCCGCCCGCCCGATCATCTTTTCGCTGACCACGATGCACGAGTCGGGGATGAACCGCCTGCACGAGGCGGGCGAGGTCCGGATGGCCTCGTCGCTCCGGCACGACGTCCTCTGCCGCGAGATCGCCGACGCCGATGCGCTCGTGATCCGCACCGCCGGCGACATCAACGGTGCCCTGATGGACTCGGCCCCGAAGCTCCGCGTCATCGGCCGCCACGGCGTCGGGTACGACCAGGTGGACGTCCCCGCCGCGACCGAGCGAGGGATCCAGGTCGTCTACACCCCCGGCGCGAACACCGAGAGCGTCGCCGAGCACGTCTTCGCGATGATGATCGGGGTCTCGAAGCATTTCCCCGGGCAGTCGCAGGCGCTCGTGGAAGGCCGCTACAACGACCGCACGAAGCTGGTCGGCCGCGACATCCTCGGGCGGACGCTGGGCATCGTCGGCTTCGGCCGGATCGGCCGCCGGGTGGGCGCGATCGCGAAAGCGGGCTTCGGCATGAAGGTCGTCTACCACGACATCGTGCAGGCTCCGCCCGAGGTCGAGGCCATCGCCGGGGCGAGCAAGGTCTCGTTCGAGGAGCTGATCGCGACCTGCGAATACATCACCGTCCACACGCCCCTGGATGCGACCACGCGTCGCATGATCGGCCGCGAGGCCATCGCGAAGATGCGCCCGGATGTCGTCCTGATCAACACCTGCCGCGGCCCCGTGGTCGACGAGCAGGCGGTGGCCGAGGCCCTCGACGCGAAGCGGATGTTCGGCTACGCCGGCGACGTGTTCGACGTCGAGCCCCCGCCGCCCGACCACCCGCTGATCGGCCGCAAGGACTGCATCCTCACGCCCCACAGCGCGGCCCAGACCATCGAGGGCCTGACCAACATGGCCACCGAGGTCGCCATCGATGTGATCGGGGTCCTCAACGGCAAGGCCCCGCTCAACCCGGTCAACGACCCCGCCGCCGTCGCCGCCAGCCGCGGCCGACGCGGACTGCCGCCGCTGTCGGAGGGCTGGAGGCCGTATTGATCCGGTCCAGCTCCTCGATGCGTGAGCCGCCACAGGGACGCAATGTCGAAGCGCTGGGCGTTGTTGAAAGCGCTGGGCGCGGGTCTCCATACCGATCATCCGGAGGCCTTGCCCAAACGGGTCTGGAGACCCGATTCGGTGGTCCCCTCCGATCAGGCTAGGGGCGGGGTCTGGTGACCCTCGCCCAGCGCGCTCGACCGTGTGCGGGCGTTGCCGCAGGGCCTCAACGCCCCGACAGGAATTCCTTCGTGAACGTCTCGCCGCCGACGCTGGCGGAGAACTCGCCCTCGACGCGGTCGAGGGCGTAGGGGCCGGCGGGGGAAGCGACGCGACCGCTGCTGGCGGGGTCCTTGGCCTTGGGCTGCGGGGTCAGGGTCAGGGACTTGGCCTCGTCGGTGCCGGGGAGCTTGACCTTGACGGTTACGCCCGTGGGGAGGGGGGTCAGGGGCGACTTGAGGTCGGCCTGGAGGAAATAGACGGCGATGACGCCCTCGGCGTTCGGCTTGGGGTTGGGCAAGGTCTCGGCGACGACCTCGGCGTAGCCTTTCTCGTCGGGAAGGGCGATCGCCAGGCCGCCGTGGGGGCCGTACTTGGTGTCGGGGTTCGCGGTCGTCGCGCCGCCGGACCCGCCGCAACCGGCCAGGGTGATCGCGAGGAGGGACAGGGCCGCAGCCTGGAAGAACGGGGTGCACATCGGAGGAAGGGACCTCGGTGGGGAAATCGAAAAGGCTCGACCCGTCCCCGGCGTGCGGGGACGGGTCGAGCCAGGTGGGCGCCGCAAGGATTTAGTAGGAGTCGGCGCTGATGACTTCGCCGCCGTTGCGGGTGCCGAGGGCGCGCCAGGTCTGGACGTTGACCGAGTCCTTGACGAACCGGACGGAGCCGTCGGCCAGGAGGCTGTTCACGCCGCCGGGGTGGAGCGAGCGGGCGGAGACGATGGCATGCTCGCCGGGGGTGTCGGGGATCGAGCTGAAGGTGCCGCAGTCCTGGCCCTTCCAGTTCGGCGGGGCGACGTGGTTGTACATCGAGGACATGTACCAGGCGAACGGCCAGCCGTCGGAGAAGTCGGTGTTAGGGAGGAACCGGCCGGGGGCGTAGAAGTTGAACGAGTCGGAGCGGAAGGTCGCGCAGTCGCGGAAGAGGTTATCGATATTGACCAGGCCGGACGCGCGGTTGGCCCAGGTGACGTGGTCCGACGGGCCGGGCGGGGTGGGGAAGGTCGCGCCGGTGCCCTTGGTCCGCTCGGCGAATGCGGACGTGTTCGAGGTGCCGTCGGTGATGCCGGCGATCGAGATCCCCGGCCCGATGGTGAACGCGCCGTTGCCGGCCGCGACGCCCGTGGTGTCGGTCTGCGCGGTGTTCGAGGTGGCGCCGGCGTACGGGGTGCTGCCGCCGAAGTTGTAGCGGTAGTTGTTCTCGCTCACGCCGCCACCCGTGGTGTACGGGTCCGACGGGCAGAGGAACGTGCTCTGGGCCAGGGCGAACGCGGTGTAATTGGCCGAGTTCACCACCTTGCCGCCGCCGGTCATCAGCCGCGCCGAGTTGGGCGCGGAGAAATTCATGGCGTTGTAGGCGGCCGTCTGCTCCATGTAGTTCAGGATGTGGCAGTGCACCGAGTAGGTGCCCATCCACGTGCCCGGCGTCCCGGCGTCGCCGCCATTGTAGTTGGTGTAGCTGGTCTGGATGTTCCCGTTGAGGACGTAGTCGGGGGTCATGCGGCCGGGGGGGAAGCAGTTGTACGTGCTGTGGTAATTGTGCAGGCCGAGACCGATCTGCTTCATGTTGTTGACGCACTGCGTCCGGCGGGCCGCCTCGCGGGCGCTCTGCACGGCCGGGAGCAGCAGCGCGATCAGGACCGCGATGATCGCGATCACGACCAGCAATTCGATCAGGGTGAAGCCGCGTTTGGCCTTTGCGGGGGTCGAGAACATGGGGCGAGGGATCCTCGGAAAAATGAGATGAGACCCGGCCGATCGATCTCGCCCCGGCGGGGCGAGGCGCCAATACGGCCAACGAATGTACGGGCGATCGGCGAGCGCCCCGACCGTGGCGAGGCCTTCATGCCGGAGTCGATCCATCCCCGATTCCGGGGAGAGGCCGGGAGCGATCGCAGCCCGACACGACGGGCCCCGCCCCAACCCCAGGTCAGGGACCGGCCCGCTCAGGCGACGCGAACCTTGGCCCGCGGCCGGGAGAGGCCGCCGGGCCGGGCAGACATCCTGTCGACCATGTCGTCCGAGGTTACCCGCGAACGACCGGAAATATGATAGCATCCAAAGAATGAAGGATCTGTGAAGATTCCTTAAAATCGCCGCCATGGATCGGCCGCGACCGGCCCTGATGCCTCCCGGCAACGTTGTGGCGACCTCCCGGACTGTCCGGACGGACTACAATCTCACTTCAACCGCGGCCGGATCTCGCGGGGAGGGTCTCAACCATGTCCGACGCCGCCCGAGGGTTCGAGAATAGTCCCTTCTATCGGCCCGCCCGGACCGGGGATTTGCAGGCGGACGGCCGCTGCATCCTCTACTGGATGCAACGCTCCCAGCGCGGGCGGGACAACCCGGCCCTGGAGGCGGCGATTCGCCTGGGGAACGAGACGGGCAAGCCGGTCGCCTGCGTCTTCGGGCTCTGGGACGGGTTCCCCGGGAGCCAGACCCGGCAGAAGCGGTTCGTGATCGAGGGCCTGGTCGACGTCGCCGAGGACCTCGCCCGACGCCACGTCGGCTTCGGCGTCCGCATCGGCCGGCCGGACCAGGTCTGCCTCCAGGCCGTGAAGGAACTGCGACCGGCTTACGTCGTCGGCGACGAGAACCCGCTCAGGTTTGCCCGCGCCTGGCAGGAGAATGTCGCCCGGTCGATCAAGGTCCCCTACGTCATCGTCGACGCCGACGTGGTCGTCCCGAGTGCCTTGTTCCCCAAGGAAGAGTTCGCCGCGCGGACCATCCGGCCCAAGATCCACCGGGTCTGGAAGGACTACCTCGTCGAGTCGCCCGACGCCGAGGTCGAGAATCCCTGGCCGTCGTCGATCCGGTTCGAGGGGGAGATAGTCGAGGTGGAGTCGCTGCTGGGGATGCTCTCGCTCGGCGGAGCGGGGGCCGTGGCCAGCTACAAGGGGGGGCGTCGCGAGGCCGAGAGGCGGCTCAAGCTGTTCGTCAAGGAGCGGCTCGCGAGCTACGACACCGAGCGGAACGAGCCGACCCCGTACATGACCAGCGAGATCTCCGCCCATCTCCACTTCGGGCACATCAGCCCGCTCAGGCTCGCCCTGGCGGTGAGGGACTCGGGCGGGCCGCAGGAGTCGGTCGACTCCTTTCTCGAAGAGATGATCGTCCGGCGCGAGCTTTCGATCAACTTCGTCGCCCGCAACCCGAACTACGACAGCCTGAAGGGGTGCCCCAGGTGGGCGCTCGAGACCCTCGCCAAGCACGCCGGCGACCCGCGTCCGCACCTCTACAGCGGCAAGCAACTGGAGGAAGCGAAGACGCACGACCCGCTCTGGAACGCGTCTCAGAAGGAGATGATGATCACGGGCCGCATGCACAATTATCTGCGCATGTACTGGGCGAAGAAGATCCTCGAATGGTCGCCCGACGCCTCGACGGCCTTCGACGTCGCGCTCGATCTCAACGACCGCTACGAGATGGACGGCCGCGACCCCAACGGGTACACGGGCGTCGCCTGGGCGATCGGCGGCAAGCACGACCGGCCCTGGGGTGAGCGCCCCATCTTCGGCACCGTCCGGTTCATGAGCTACGACAGCACCCGCCGCAAGTTCGACTCCGACGGCTACATCCGACGAGTCCGGTCGCTGGAGCAGGGGAGCCTGTTTTGATGAGAGATGGGAGACGGGTAAGAGAACCGCTCCGGATCAACCGTCATCCTTGACCCATCACGCATCACCCGTCCCAAAAAGCTGTTCGAGATAGGCTTCATACCGCCTCCATCGGCCCACGGATCTCTGATGCACCGGCGACCGCACCTGGGCCAGGCTGGCGGTCTTGACGACGCGGCGCGTGCGGTGAAACTCCAGGCAGCGGTCATCCCAGTCCAGGCCGAGGAATTCCAGCGTCGACCGGATCACGGGCTCGGGATCCGAAACGAGTTGCTCATACGAGACGACCCGGATGGCATCGGGCAGCGTGGCCTGCCAGTGGCGCAACAGGATCGCATTCATCTCGATGCGTGTGGCGATGTTCTCGGCGTCGAACGCCCAGTTCAGGTCGCTGAAGTTGGTGAACCAGAGGGAAAGGGCCGTGTCTCTGGGGTCGCGATCGCAGGCCAGGAACTTCGCGCGAGGGAACAGCGTCGCCAGCCAGCCGACGAAGAGCATGTTGCCGGGCATCTTGTCGACGATGCGGGTCGGCCCCTCGCCCGCGAGGTCCCTGAGCCGTCCGAGGTGTTCCAACGCGAGCGTCTGGACCGCTCCGCGATCGAGACGATGGAGGGCCTCGGGCAGGGTGGCGACGTCCCCCACGAGCCGGGCCATCCGGGTGAATCCCTGCTGCGCCAGCCGCAACTCACCTACGCCGACCGCCTGCGGATGGCTCGCCAGGATCTGCTCGACCAGGGTCGTCCCCGACCTCGGCACGCCGACGATGAAGACCGGCTCCCGCGCATCCAGCCCCGCGCCGAGTTGCCTCAACCACTCGAAGTGCCCCGGGCCGAAGGCCTCGATCATCCGCCGAACGGCCTGCACGTGCTCGGAAGGCGAAGCCAGCCGGCCCGAATTCCGGAGATCCTGGCAGCGGAGGGCATTGGCCTCGGTCGCGAGCGAGGCGGCCCGACGGGCGTCGCCGAGGCCGTCGTGGACGTGGGCCAGCCCGAAGTGCAGGGCCCAGCGGTCTCGGGGGATCAGGTCGTCCCGGCCGAGCGCGGCCTCGGCCTCGCTGAGGTAGGCCGGTTCGAGATCTTGCCGGGCCCTCGTGGCCAGTTCCGAAAGGAGCGCCGGATGGCCGGGGCTCGCCACCAATCCTTCGCGGAGGACCCGGAGCGCCCGGCCGATCTCGCCGATGGCCTCCAGCGCCGCCGCCAGACCCAGCGTCGCCGAGGCGAGGCCCGGCTCCAACATCAACGCCCGCTCATAGGCCGCGATGGCCGCCTCGAGGCGGTCCAGGTCGTGGAGAATGCGACCCCGGTTGTAGTGGAACAGGGCCGAGGCCGGTTCGAGCCGGATCGCCTCATCCGCGCATGCCAACGCCTCGGTCGACCGCCCCGCGCGCCTCAGGGCCTCGCCGAGGTTGGACCAGGCTGCGGCGATCTCCGGGCCGAGCCGGACGGCGCGATCGAATGCGCGGAGGGACTCGGCCAACTGACCCCTCGCGGCCAGAAACATGCCGAGGTCGGACCACGCGGCCGGGTCATCCGACCGATCCCCGGTGGGATCCGCCGACGTAGGAAATGCCATCCCTGCGAGCCCGAAAGGGTGCCACGATCCGGATCAACAATCCGCGGGCGTCGCAGGGGAGAGAGGGATCTCCCGGCGATGGAGAGTGCCGCCGAAACAATTAGGCGACAACCACGCCGGGTCGGGCCGAAAAATTCAGAACCGTAAGGTCCGCGATTGCGGACCATTCTTACATATTGAAACGATTTGGTCCGCAATCGCGGAGACTACGGGAGGGTGGAGTAGATCACGATGTTGGTGGCGATCCGCATGGCGCTCTCGTAGGAATAGCCCTTGCAGTCGAGCCCCTGGTGGCGTTCGAGGGCACAGCCGAGGTCGAGCTTGGAGTAGATGATCGCCCACTTGCCGTTGATCTTGACCCCTTCGAGCTGCGGGAGGTCCTTGCCGCCGCCGGCGGCCTTGCTGTACTGGACGTCGTTCAGGTCGTAATGGGTCTTGGCGGTGTAGATCTCGTCGTCGCGCGGAATCGGCACCATCGCGTTGTTGGGGAACAGCTCGGCGACAAACTTCCGGAACGCCCCGTCGAACGCAGGGCTGCCGCAGGCGGCGTCGGCGAAGATCGTGCCGCCGCCGGGGTCCAGGTGACGACGCAAGGCGACTCGGTCCTCGTCCGAGAAGGTCAGGGCCGCCCGGCCGTGGATGTAGAGCAGGGGGTAGTGGACCAGATTCGGGTCGCGCGGGAAGAGCTCCTTCTGGCTCAGCACCACGTCGAACTTGAGCTTGTCGCGGAGGGTCGCGGTGAGGTTCGGGATCGCCAGCGGGGCGATGTTCCACTCGCCGGCGTGCCGCAGCTTGGCGATCCGGAGCGCCCCTCGCTTGGGGGGCTCCAGCTTGAAATCCTTGACGTCGGGCGTGGAGAGCTTGTCCGCGGGGAGTTCGCGGCCGGTGGCGTAGTCGATGACGTTCTGACCGACGCGCTGGGACTTGATCACCCGGGGGTGATCCGGCCGGGCCTCCATCTGGTTCCAGTAGCAGGAGAGGTCATCCGGCGAATAGATCACGACGGTCCGGCACCCCTGCTCGATGCCCCAGAGCGGGTGCACATCGGGGTTGAGCGGCCACTTGGCACGCCAGACGGGGTGGTCCTCGGAGAGGGGATGGAGTTCCTGGTCGGCCTCGGGGAAGATCTCCTTCATGAGCGCCTTGAACCCGGCGTCGAACTCCTTTCGGCCGCAGCAGGCCTCGGCGAAGATGAAGCCGCCCTGCTGCACGAACTCCTTGAGGTTCCGCTTGCCGTCCTCGCTGAACACCGGGGGCTCGTGGCCGTTGATGTAGGCGATGGGCGCCTGGAGCATGTCCTGGATCGAGGCCGAGTCGGGGTCGACGACCTGCCAGGTGAGCAGGTGGTTCCAGTCGCGGGTGACGAGCCCGACGAGGTTTCGGACGTCGTCGATGTCGTTGTTCCAGTCGCGGGCCGGGCCGTGCCGGAGCTTGTTCACGAGCACCGGCGCCCGCCCCTTGGCCAGGAACAGCAGGGCGAAGCTCGTCGAGATCACCCGGTAGCGTTCGTACTGCGCCCCGACCCAGAAGCCTTCGAGCTTGTCCTGGTCGTGCACCAGCTCCTCGGCGCCCTCGCGATACCAGTCGTGACTGCCGAAGAACCGCACGCCGGAGAGGCGGCCGGCGCGTTCGAGGCCATACAGATAATAATACTTCCACTGCTGGCCGGCGTTGATGTTCTGGCCGACCTGGAAGTGTCGGGCCATCCAGTCAATCCCGCGCTGGAGGGGCACGTTCGCGGTCGCATTGCCGCAGTTCTCAATCCGGTCCCCGACCAGGACTTCCTGCCCCTGGATCCGCTTGAGGCCCGAGATGATCAGGCTTGAAATCCCCGCGCAGGTCATGCTGCCGGTGGAGCCGCCGTTGGAGTCCGGCGTGTAGCCCCAGGAGCCGTCGCGGAACTGGAACTTCTCCCAGTACTGCCGCGAGAGGTTCCAGACCTCCGGCTTGACCGGCACGCCGACCTCCGACGCGGCGTTCAAGCCGAGCAGGGCGTACTGGGAGTTGGAATTATCGCCGGGTCGGATCTTCGACATCTTGTACGACCAGGAGCCCGGCCACTGCGTCCGGTCCCCCGGCTTGATCTGGGCCTCTTCGAGCCAGGCGACGTTCGCCGTGATCCGGACGATGTCTTCCTTGGGCTTGGCGGCCGAGAAGACCATCGTCTGGAGCGAGACGGCGTAGACGCTGTCGAGCGTGCGGGCGTCGAAGCGGCGGAGGTATTCCAGGGCCTTGCGCATCTCGGGGCTGTCGGGGCTCTCGCCGGCGGTGAGGAGCGCCAGTATGGCCAGGCTGGTGGTCCCGGTGCGGGCGTCGTCGTCGACCTCCTGCCAGGACCCGTCGGGCTTCTGCTGCTTGCGCAGGTAGCTCATCCCCTCGCGGATCGCCCGCTCGACCTCTTCGCGGGTCACCGCCCCCTTCGCCGACGGCGCGAGGCTGACCAGGCCGCCGACGATCAGGAGCGAAGTCAGCCAGGCCCGCCAGAGCGTTCGGCACCGAGACATTGGGGGTCGCTCCGCGATTCGAGGCGAGGGGGCCCCGGCCCGTCGGGCCGAGGACGTGACGCATTCCATTCCAGTGAAATTGTGTCACGCCTCATCCGCATCGGCAACCCGAACCGGGCGACCCCAACGAAAAGTCTCGGACTTTTGTCCCCTTCCTCCGATCAGGAGCGAGGGCCCGGACGCCTCCCGTCGTGCGACAGCCGACCGGCCAGTCCGTCGACCGCCGCGCGCTCGACCGGAAAGGCCTTGAGCGAGGGTTGCTTGGCCCCCGGCTCCTGGGTGAGCGAGTAGATCCGGCGACCGTCCGGCGAGAGCGGGGCCGGGCTGGCCGAATGGTGCGCGGCGATCAAGCGGCTGGCGTCCAGGGGCAGGTTCGGGCCGGCGGCCAGGGCCTCGCGCGACAGGTCCGCGACCCGCAGTTCCCAGCCGGAGTGGCCGGGCCGCTTGAGCTTGAAGCTCACCAGCGGCTGGCCATCGGGCCCCACCGCCAGGGTCGGGGCGCGTTCATCGAGGTCGGCCCGGTCGTCGGACCGGAACAGCCGGCCGCCGGAGACGATCCGCGATCCCTCCTGGTTGAACCGGACCCACCAGACCTGCCCGCGGGAGTATCGGGCCCGCTCCCAGTTGCCGACATTGATGGGCGTCCGGATCCGGAGCGAGAGCACGGCCAGGCCGCCCAGCCTCGGGTCGGTCGGCCAGTGAAGGTCGCAGAGGAACGCACCGTCGAGCTGCTCCGCGATCGGGCTCCCCTCCGCGAGGCCGACCTTCACCGGGGCGGTGTCGGGCTCGCCGGTCGCCTCGTTCGGATCGAAGCTGAAGCGATAGAGGTTGCCGTCGCCGCCGTTGAACATCACCTTCCCGGCATTCCCGGGGAACCACGAGACCGGCCCGGCGGGGATGATCTCGGTGGTCACGTGATCGATCCGCTCGCCCGACGGGAACCGGTAGCGGGCGAGCCCGAACTGGTTGCTCAGGCCGTTCACGGGTTCGGTGCCCGGTTCCTTCTTCGACCAGCGGCCGACGATCTGCGACTGCCCCTTCTCATCCTTCCAGGGGGAGATGCTGGCGGTGTCGAGCGTCTCGCCCGGGGCGATCGGCGCATCGGCCAGCGTGCCCGTCTCCAGGTCCAGCCAGCGGACCTCGGCCCGGCCAGACGCCCAGTAGAAGCCGGACAACCCCGCATACTTGACCCCCTGCGCCAGGCGGAAGCTCGGCGCCGGCGGGTCGAGCCGGGAGACCACGACGGCCGCCGTCGCGGAGGCCAGGGCGGAGATCACGATCAGGCGGAACAGCGAGCTGAAGGAGAAGCGCATCACGGTCCTCGAACATGGGGCCAGCCGCCGGACGCAACGGCGCGGACGGCGAACGCCCCCGCCGCGAGAGGGCGGGCCGGAGCCGATCCGTCATCCCTCGACATGATCACATGCGGATCACATCGAGGACGTGTGGGCTCCAACGTGAGGGCGTGCGTGGGCTGGCCGGACGATGTCTCTCGGTTCGTGTCTGGATCCGGGGGAATTTTCGACGGGACGGCCATCTCCGAGGGAAAGACCGCGTCCGGGGGGCCGCGGGGGAGAGTGGCGGGGGTGGCTAGGCCGTCCGTCCTGAGAAGGCCCGCCGGCTCGCGGCCGGCCTTCCCGAGCCCTCACCCGACCCGCCAGGACAGGACACCTGTCCCTCGGAGTCGATCTCGGTGCTCGGGTTACAATCAAAGCAACCGACAGGCCAAAGCGTCGAAATTCCCTGGGACTGACCCCCGGAGGCGAAAAAACCACGCTCCACCGACACAAAATCGGGCGTCCCAATCCGGGTTTCTCCCGGCATTTAGGCAAATCCGACCCCGTCGGATCGAACCTTCCTCCACCAACCTTATTCTCGATCTCTTCACACTCGTAAACCGACCACCCCCGCTGCAGAACCCGGCAACCCCTGCACCAATCCGAGCAACCTCAACCATCTACTGAGAGGCTCCCGTTACAACCCTCTCCGACCCGCATCATCGACTCAGCCTGCACTCAACATGATCGATTACCCAATCTACGAAACGAACCCAATTCGCCCGAAGTCCACTCCCGGTCAGTGGTTAACCATCAACACTCCGAAACCTCACGAAACCACCAAAAATCAACATGCGTCCAATCTGGCGATTTCACCCGTGAGAATACGACGCGGCCCCCGGATCGTGCGGTGAATTCCCCTCAAGATTCTCTTGCCCGACCGTCACAATCAGACCATCGACCACGACGCTTGGAGGGACCGATGGCGCGGATCCGATGCGGCGGATGCGGATGGATCCACGAATCCACCCTGCCGCTGCGGTCACCCCGACGACCCCGCGACGCTCGCCCGGACGGAACAAGCCTTCGGCTGGACGCCCGACCGGATTCCGTCTTGAACAGCTCCGGTACCGACGTCCTCAGGAGAGCATACGGAAGGGTGCCCGCGGATATCGCCTTCGAATCCTCGCAAGGGAATGCCGCCGCCCCACGACATGCCGGTCCGACGAGCGGGGCTCCAGCGTGTGGTAAAGTTCGACGGCCCGTGGAGTACTCGCCGGAGCCTGCGAACGCCGGCCGATCCTCTTCTCGTAATCGGACGACGACCATGAGCGAATGGGCCGAGCGCTTCAAGGAAATGTTCGGCGTCGGGTCGGAGACCAACTACGATCCGATCCAGGTCGACCAGTGGCGGACGCTCCACAACAAGGACCACAAGACCGTGATGCTGGCCTTCCGCGCGGGCGGCATGGCGACCGGCCTCCTCTTCCCCGCCGACCAGACCGCCGAGATCGGCGAGGCCCTGATCCAATCCGCCAGGAACGCCTTCAAGGAGGAAGACTCGCGGGAATAATCGAAAGGATTGCAACCCGTCAGGAGGGCGCCTGCCCGATCATGAGCCGTCTCCCTCACGACCTCCAATCTCCTCTCGGCCTCCCCGGGATTCCGCTCGATCCCGGAATCGGCAGTCGCGATTCCCCCGGAGTGTCCCCTCGAACCCATCACGCCTTGCCGGCGAGGGGATAGCCGATCTCGCTCAGGTCCTCGGCGAGGTCCCTGAGGCCCAACTCCGGGTTCAGCCGTTTCACGAGCGCCGGCGTCAGCGGTTCGTGGCGGTAGACTGCGGCGACAGCCTCGGCGTCGAGTTCTTCTCCGTAGGAATCCGATGCCCAGGCGGCGTACGTCTCGGGCAAACCGTCGTAGGCCGAGAGGAGTTGCTCGGATCCATCCGGATCGGAGTCCCGCGAAGGGAATTCGACCGGACTCCGCCGCCAGACCGCATCCGCCGGCTCGCGCCAGATGCAGAACGTGACATCCCCCACCGAGAACGCCGGCTCCTCCATGCATCCCGCGAACGCAACGGGGACGCCCGCCAAGATCGCTCCGACCGTCTCCCGACCCCGTTGGCCGGGGAGGGCCATCTCGCAATCGTGGACGAATCCCTTGATCCAGCAGCCGCCTCGCCCGAAGTGTGCAAAGAGTTCGTTCCCGCAGCCATCCCGCATCGAACCCAACTGCTCGCCCGAGGCCCAATTCTGGTTGAAGGAGTAGTAGCGAGACGACCAGTCCGGGCAAAGGATCGCATCCAGCAGCGCCATCGACTGCATCAGCCGGCGGAGATCCTCGATCCCCGGCATGCCGGCCAGTCTCCTCGTCGAGATCATACGTCCGTCCTCGCAACGTCACGCTCTGTAGGTAAATCCGATGGACCGAACGCGACACCATGCCTCCCCGCCTCAAGGAGACTTCGGCGTCGCCTTGGCCTTCGCGGCGTTGTTGCGCTCCTGAGCCTTCCTGGCGGCCTGGCGGGCGGCGATCATCGGGCGGGGGTCGACTTTCCAGGTCCCGTCGATCAGGTGGCAACGCCAAGGGACGGGGTCCCCCTCGGGCCGGATCACAGCGCGGGTGTCGGAGACCTCGCTCGGCGCGACCGCAATCTTCCGCCCGCCGGGCAGGGTCACCTCATCGCCCGGCTTGAGCCGTTCGATCGGCTGACTCTCCAGCATCTTCTTGACGAAATCGACCGGCGGCACCTTCGCATTCGGCGCCCGCTCCAGCAATGTCTCCAGCCCAGGGGCCGGGATCGAGAGGGCCCGCAGGGCCTTCTCGTCGCGCGAGACCATCGCCAGGATGAACCCGCGGTACGCCTCCTCCGGCGTCTGGGCGACGACCTTCGCAGGCGCCTCGGCCTTCGGCTTCGCCGCCGGCGCACCACCACCCGCCTGGCCGATGAATAACGCCGCGACAATCAGGGACGAGGTCATGTCCGTCTCGCTTCCGATTCCAGCCCAAGGGAGAGCACCGGGCCCATCGTAGCCTCACCGCGTGCCGCGACAAGTGAAAACACGGACATGCAGCCCTCGGGCCCAGCGCCCGGATTTCGGCGCCCGTTCCCGGTTTTCTGAAAGAACCCGGATCTTGCCGTGTATCATCCGTCGGAGAGGGTGACCCATGCCGCTGCCCAGCCCGACGCCGACGAGGCCGAGCCTCCTGATCCGGATCCGCGACCCGCTCGACCGGGCCGCGTGGGACGAGTTCGTCTCGCTCTACGCCCCGCTGATCTACCGGTTCGCCAGGCGAGGGGGTTTGCAGGACGCCGACGCGGCGGATGTGGTGCAGGATGTCCTCCGGGGCGTCTCGCGGGCCATCGGTCGGCTCGAATATGACCCGGCCCGTGGGAACTTCCGCACCTGGCTGTTCGCCGCCACCCGGAATGCCCTGATCAACGCCCGCATCAGGCGGCCGGCTCTGGGGTGCGGCGGCAGCTCAGCCCAGCGGCGGCTCGAGGACGTGCCCGCACCGGGCGATGACGACGAGGATGCCTGGGAGCGGGAATATCGTCGGCAGCGGTTCCTCTGCGCCGCCGAGCGGGCCCGCGTCGACTTCGAGGAATCCACCTGGTCCGCCTTCTGGGCCACCGCCGTCGAGAACCGCCCCGCGCGGGAGGCCGCCGAGACGCTCGGGCTGTCGATCGGCGCCGTGTACATCGCCAAGAGCCGTGTCCTCGCCCGGCTCCGATCGGTCCAGGCCGAACTCGAACAGGAACTCGGATGATCGGACGTTCAAACAACCTGATTCGTTAGGAATCCCGACATGAACGAATCATCCGAATGCCCCGACCCGGCCGACCTCGCAGACCTCCTCGGCGACGACCTGCCCGCCGAATTGCGGGCCGAGTTGACCGCCCACCTCGACGAGTGCTCCTCCTGTCGGGAGCGGCTCGAACGCGCCGCCGGCGGCAACGACTCGGTCCTGGAAATGGCCCCCCTACTCGCCGACGGCCCCCCGTCCGACCCTCGCGAGCGGGCCGTCCTCCGCAAGCTCCGATCCCGGCTGGGGGAGGAACCCTCACTCGACCCCGAGGAGGTGGCGCTGCGGCTGGAATTCCTCGAACCGTCGAGCCGTCCGGATTCGCTCGGCCGGCTCGCGCGATACGAGGTGCTGGAGGTCGTGGGCTGCGGCGGCATGGGGATGGTGCTCAAGGCGCTCGACCCGGAGCTGAACCGGTTCGTGGCGATCAAGGTGCTCCTGACCCCACGACTCGCCGGACAGGTCGCCGCGAGGAAGCGGTTCGCCCGCGAGGCCAGGGCCGCGGCCGCGGTCAGCCATGAGCACGTCGTGCCGATCTTCGCCGTCGAGGAGAGCAGGGGGCTGCCATACCTCGTGATGCCACTGATCGCCGGGACGTCCCTCCAGGCCCGCATCGACCGCGACGGCACGCTCGGCGTCGCCGAGATCCTCCGCATCGGATCCCAGGCCGCCGCCGGGCTCGCCGCCGCCCATGCCCAGGGGATCATCCACCGCGACGTCAAGCCCTCGAACATCCTGCTGGAGAACGGCGTCGAGCGGGTCAAGCTCACCGACTTCGGCCTCGCCTGCTCGCTCGACGACGCCAGCCTCACCGAGACCGGCATCCTCGCGGGGACGCCGCAGTATATGTCACCGGAACAGGCCCGCGGCGAGCCCATCGACCACCGCACCGACCTCTTCAGCCTCGGCTCGGTCCTCTACGCCATGTGCGTCGGTCGCCCGCCGTTCCGGGCCCCGAACGCCCTCGCCGTCCTGCGCAGGGTGTGCGACGAACAGCCCCGGCCGATCCGCGAGGTCAACCCCGAGATCCCCCCCTGGTTCGTGGAGATCGTCCAGAAGTTGATGGCGAAGAACCCCGACGACCGCCACGAGTCCGCCGCCGCCGTCGCGAAGCTCCTCGAAAGCCGACTGGCCCGACTCCAGGCGAGTTCGGACGTCGCAGCGTTCGAGGAACCGAGCCCCGACAACCGGTCGCGTCACAGGCGTTGGTCGGCCGCGGCGATCGCGGTGCTCACGCTCCTGGCCGGGCTGGGCTGGGCCGAGGCGGCGGACGTGATCCGCGTGTCCGACGCAGTCGCCACGATCCTCCGGATCCCCACAAGGCAGGGGACCCTCGTGCTCCAACTGGACGACCCGGCGGTCCGTGTGAGGGTCGACGGCGACACCGAGGAAGTGAGGATCGAAGGGGCCGGCGTCCACGAGATCCGGCTCCGACCCGGCTCGCACACCATCACCGCCACCCGCGACGGCGTGCCGGTCTACGAGCAACTCCTCTCGATCAGCCGGGGCGGCAAGTCGGTCGCCCGGATCGGCCGGGACACCCTCCCGCCCCCGAGCACGCCCCAGGCAGCGTCGGGGTTGCTTCCGGGTCGCGCCACGCCCGACACGACGGCCGGGATATCCCTCCCGGAGGCGCACCGGGCGCTCCTCGATGAGTACGAGCGGATCAAGACCGGGCCACTCCGCGGCGATCGGGAGATCGTCGAACGTCTGGAGAGACGGATCAAGGAATCCACGAAACTCCCGGCGGAGGGACGGGCCATCCCGCCATCGCCCGCGGTCGACACGCGGGAGCATCGTCGCCCCGCCGGGGAGCGGTCCGGCGCGATTCAAGGGTCGCCCCGGATGACCAGGGGCAACCATCTCCGACCTCGCGCGGCGACCGAGGATTTCGGGACGCTGCCGTGATCGCCCGCGCCGGGATCCGAAGCGTGTCGAGTCGTTCGGTGCCGATTGATTGGCCACCGGCCGCCAGCGCCCGAGGAGGCCCTGTCAACGCCCGCCATACTCGCGCCACAGGCAGTGCGAGTGGACTCCAAGCCTTGGTTTTGCCCGGACCCGTCGTCTCGATTCTTGATCTGGACAGGAGCGAAATTCTCATATGTTAATCCCGATGTCTGCGATCTTCTGGTTCGGCCTGCTGCTGGGGGACGACGACCGCGTGACCCGTTTCCCGCCCGAGGTGCTCGAGCCGCTGGAGGCCCCGGGCGCGACCCCGGGGTTGGGCCAGTTGTTCGCGGTGAAGCTCCTGCCGGAAGTCTCTTCGATGGCGGTCTCGCCCGACGGCAAGTCGATCGCCGCGTCGGGCAAGCAGATCGTGATCTGGTCGATCGGCGCCGTCGAGCCGATCCGCAAGTTCGCCGCGGTGTCGGACAATCAGTGGTTCCGGAACCTCTCGAGCGTCGCGTACTCGCCCGACGGCAAGACGCTCGTGGTCGGCTGCTGGGACGGGTCGATCACCGTCTGGGACCTGCCCGAGGCGAAGCTCCGTCACAAGCTGGTCGCCCACAAGGAGGGCGACGATTCGGAGTGGTCGCACCCCGTCTGGAAGGTCGCCGTCTCGCCCGACGGCAAGTCGTTCGCCTCCGCCTCGTGGGACGCCACGGCGCGGGTCTGGGATCTTTCCACGGGACAAGTTCGTCATGTGCTCAAGCATCCCGCGAAGGTCCGGAATCTCGCCTACTCGCCCGATGGCAAGACCCTCGCAACCGCGATGAGCTTCGAGCCGGGCAGGAGCGTGATCCTCTGGGATGCGGAGACCGGCAAGCAGGGGCGAACGATCCGGGGGGACCGCACCGGGACCGTGTGCCTGGCCTTCTCCCCCGACGGCAAGACCCTCGCGACCGGCGGGCAGGACCGCCTCGTCCAGCTCTGGGACTTCGCGACCGGGGTCCGCCTGGGCACCGTCGGGCAGCATACCGAGGAGGTCTCCGCCCTGGCCTTTTCGCGTGACGGCAAGTGGCTGGCCTCGGCGGCCTCGTACTACCGGATCCCCAACTCGGGCGAGACCCTGATCTCGGAGGTCGCGACCGGCCGGCCGTACCTGCGGATCGCCGGGAGCCTGCCGGTGAACAACCTCGCGTTCAACTCCGACGGCAGGGGGCTGGTGACCTCGGGCGCAGGAGGGGCGGTCCGCGTCTGGGACTTCCAGCCCGGCGCTTTCGGGTCCGCACTGCAATCCCGGGTCTCCACGAGCACCGGGGCGATCAGGGCCGATGAGCCGGCGCGTTGCGTGGCGGTCTCGCCCGAAGGAAGGACCCTCGCCGCCGCGAGCGGCCGTCTGGTCACGCTGTATGACCTCCCCGCGAGGACGGAACGCGCCAGGCTCCAGGGGCACGACGCGGTGGTGGTCGACCTCAAGTTCTCGAAGGACGGCCGGACCCTCGTGTCCTCCGGCACCGAGGCACGCCTGGTGGGCTGGGATGTCACCACGGGCAAGAAGTTGCATTCGTTCGATCGCCCCTACGTGACGACCTTCTCCATCGCCTTCACGCCCAGGGGCGAGGAGGTGGTCGCGAGCTTCCGCGACAACTTCACCAAGGGCTGGAATCCGCGGACCGGGGAGATCCGCAATCTCTTCCTGGTCTACCGCATCGGCTCGATCGCCTACTCGCCCGACGGCCGGCTCCTGGCCACCAGCCACGACGGCGAGCGCGACGCGACCGTCTATTTCCACGGGACGGACGTGGAGAGCGGCAAGGTCCCGGGCACGCTCACCGACCCGGAGTCCAACGCCCGCGAGGTCGTCCCCCCGGTGAAGTTGCCCATCCCGGCGGCGACCGGCGTCCGCGAGGTCACCGCTATCGCCTTCACGCCGGACGGCAAGACCCTGGCGATCGGCGAGCGGAACCACGACGGCGGGTCGCACGACCTGCTGCTCTGCACGTTCCCGGAGGGCGGCGTCTCCCGTCGCATCGGGACCCTCCAGGCCCCCGCGCGGGCCCTGGCGGTCTCACCCGAGGGCAGGTTCCTCGCCGTCGCCGGCTCGGCCCCGGCAGACGGATACGGCGAACTCCACCTGATCGACCTACGCGACCCCAACTCCTCGCCCATCCCCCTCACCGGCCACGACGGCCCGGTCCACGGCGTCGCCTTCTCGGCGGACGGCAAGGAACTGATCTCGTCCGGCGAGGACGGGGTGATCCGGTTCTGGAAGGTGCCGAGATAGGCTTTCGAAACGATTGCGAGGGCGAACGTGACCGCGATCCCCCGCCACCGAGGTGGACCGGCCGCTCCGATTCACCTGTCCAGGGTCGATGTTGTGACGCGGGATCGACGGAGTCTCGCGGAAATGGCCGGCGTTGCCACCTCGGTTTGCGCATGGAATCAACAAGCGCGATCGGCAACAGCCGGTGATAACATGGATTGCGTCATGGAAGCGACGGCCCCGATTTGTTTTTCCGACGGACGTTGAAGCGTACAGGTGGGATCTGGAAGAATGCAGATGTCGGGAGCCTCTCATGTGTCGAGTCGACCGAGGGTCCCATCCCGACGAGGAACGATCTCCCCGCCCGACGTCGCGCGGGGAGTCAGAAGGGAAGAGGAAGGTGTCCGATGAAACCCCGAGTTGAATCGCAAGTCCACGTCCGTCAGCTCATGACATTCGCTCTCCTCGCCCTGGTCTTCGCCGTCGGTTTCCTCGACGGTGTCAAGCAAGGCGTCGACGACGTGCATCGCAGGGACCTGGAAGGGACCCCGGCCGCGTCGTTCATGCTCGCACCGCAGGGGGCGCGGGTCGACCTGTCGTGGTTCCTCCAACCGTGCTGAACGCCGGAGAAAGGAGCCAGCGATGCGTACCGAGCGCGAACTCAGGCGGGCCGATCACCTGTCCGGCGACAGCCTCCGGCTGGCCGGGCCCCAGTTCTGGACCTTCCCCTCGCCGGCGGCCATCCGCCACGCCGCACGCCGCGAGCCGGACCTGGCGAGCGCCTACGCGGCCGCGATCGTCGCGATCCGCTTCGCCCGCAACGACCGGCAGGCGAGGAAGGCCGAGCAGCAACTCGCGGCCCTCCTACTCAGCCGGAACTATTTCCTCAGGCCCGCCGAGTTGCAGGCCTGCCTCCGGCATGGAGACGCCGAGGATCTCCGCAACGCCGTTCACGCCGTCGCCGAGCACCACATGCCGCGCGACCTGGAGCCAGTGATCGCCTTCGCGGCCGAGGTCGAGGCCACCCGGGAACCCTGGCCGACGAGGCTGTGGCACCGCCTGGCCGAACTCTGGGCGATCGCCAACAAGGACCTCGACCACGGCCCGAGGCCCACCTTCGCTCCCTGATCGCTCAAGGGGCGAAGGCAGACCTTCCGGACCGAAGATCAAACCGGGGCGGGGTTTCGCTCGACGAAGCCCCGCTGGTGCCAGTAAGGATACGCCAGGGGCACGGCGCTGGCGGCGTCGAGTGTCGCGACCTGCTGGGGCGTCAAGTTCCAGCCGACGGCCCCCAGGTTCTGTTTGAGCTGCTCCTCGTTCCGGGCCCCGACGATGATCGTCGAGACCGTGGGGCGCTGGAGAAGCCAGTTGAGGGCGACCTGCGGGACCGTCTTGCCGACCTCGGCCGCGACGGCATCCAGGGCGTCGACCACGTTGTACAGGTACTCCTGGGGGACCTGCGGGCCGACGTCCACCACCTTCTTGCTCTGGAGCCGGCTGGACTCGGGCAACGGCTGACCCCGGCGGATCTTGCCGGTCAGCCGGCCCCAGCCCAGCGGGCTCCAGACCACCGCGCCAACCTTCTGGTCGAGCCCCAGGGGCATCAGCTCCCACTCGTAGTCGCGGCCGACCAGCGAATAATACGCCTGGTGGGCGACGTAGCGGGCGTAACCGTAGCGTTCCGAGACGGAAAGCGACTTCATCAGGTGCCAGCCCGAGAAGTTCGAGCAGCCGATGTAGCGGATCTTCCCCGCCCTCACCATGTCGTCGAGGGTCGAGAGCACCTCCTCCACCGGCGTCACGGCGTCGAAGCCGTGGAGCTGATAGAGGTCGATGTAATCGGTCCCCAGTCGCTTCAGGCTGCCGTCGACCGCCCGGATCAGGTGGTGCCTCGACGAGCCGACGTCATTCGGCCCTGTCCCGGCGCGGAAGGTCGCCTTGGTCGAGATCAGGACCCTGTCGCGCCTCCCCTTGATCGCCTGGCCGAGGATCTCCTCCGCCATGCCGGCGGAGTAGATGTCGGCCGAGTCGAACAGGTTCAGGCCGGCGTCGAGGCAGATGTCGACCAGCCGGCTGGCCTCGGCGACGTCGGTCTGTCCCCATGCCTTGAACAGCTCGCCGCCGCCGCCGAACGTCCCCGTGCCGAAGCTGAGCACCGGCACCTTGAACCCCGACGCACCCAGTTGCCTGTATTCCATGTGTCCCCCGTAGGGTCCGCGATCGCGGACCAATTCAAGGTTTACGGCAAAACCACAAATCAATCCATCACGATGATTTCGCCACCGCCGCCCCCAGCGCCGGGTAATCCGTGTACCCATGCGGCCCCGAGGCATAGAAGGTCGAGGGGTCGGGCGCGTTGAGCGGGGCCCCTTCGGCGAACCGCTTCGGGAGGTCCGGGTTGGCGATGAACATCACACCGAAGGCCACGGCGTCGGCCTCGCCCGAGGCGACGACCTGCTCGCCGCTGGCCTGGTCGAACTTCTCGTTGGCGACGTAGGTGCCGCCGAACGCCTTCTTCAGCTCCGGCCCGAGTCGGTTCGGCCCGAGCGACTCCCGGGCGCAGAGGAATGCGATCTTGCGACGCCCCAGCTCGGTCGCCACGTAGCCGAAGGTCGCGCCGGGGTTGGAGTCCCCCATCGTGTGGGCATCCCCGCGCGGGGCGAGATGGACGCCCACGCGGTTGGGCCCCCAGACCGAGATGGCGGCGTCGGTGACCTCCAGCAACAACCGTGCCCGGTTCTCGATCGGGCCGCCGTAGTCGTCCGTCCGCTTGTTGGTGCCGTCCTGGAGGAACTGGTCGGGCAGGTAGCCGTTGGCGCCGTGGATCTCCACGCCGTCGAAGCCGGCGGCCTTCGCGTTCTCGGCCCCCTTGCGGTACGCCTCGATGATGCCGGGGATCTCGTCGCGGTCGAGGGCCCGGGGCGTTTCGAACGCCGTGATCGGCCGGACCAGGCTGACGTGCCCGCCGGCGGCGATCGCGCTCGGCGCCACCGGCAGCTTGCCGTCGAGATACAGCGAGTGCGACATGCGGCCGACGTGCCAGAGCTGGAGGAAGATGTGCCCCCCCCTGGCGTGCACGGCGTCGGTGATGAGCTTCCAGCCCTCGACCTGCGCGGGGCTCCAGACGCCGGGGGTGTTCGGGTAGCCGACGCCCATCGGGTCGACCGAGGTGGCCTCGGTGAGGATCAGCCCGGCGGTGGACCGCTGCCCGTAGTATTCGGCCATGAGCGCGTTGGGCACGCGGCCCTCGCTGGCCCGGCATCGGGTCAGGGGGGCCATGAAGATCCGGTTCGGAAGGCGCAGGTCGCCGACGACGATGGGGTCGAATAGGCTCGGCATCGCGGGACGGAACCTCTAGCAAGGGCCGGCGAATCGGGCCGTCGGGCGGCGGCCCTCGATCGCGCGGGGAAAATCCGAAGCCGGGCTGTCTTGTGAAGCCCGGGCCGTTACAATTCGATCGTTCGACGAACATCGAACATCATAGGGAGGTGGGGTCCATGAGGCAACTCCGGCACCCCGAGGCCGGGGAGATCACGCTCGAAGGGGTGCTGGGGGCGCTCAGCGACCCGGTGCGGTTGCGGATCGTCTCGGTCCTGGCCGGGACCGAGGGCGAGCACCCCTGGGGCGACTTCGACGTGGATGTCTGCGCCTCGACCCTGAGCCACCACATGAAGGCACTGCGCGAGGCGGGGATCATCACGCACCGCAAGGAAGGGACTCGCTGCTACGTCGCGCTCCGGCCCGACCTGGAGACCATCTTCCCCGGGCTGCTCGGCTGCATCCTGGCCTTCGCGAAACCAGCCGGTTGATTTCGGGCGCTCGTCCCCAGTAGGGTGCGCTGCGACGCGTACTCGCGTCCACCGCACCAGATATGTGCCCCGACGCGTAGGCGTTCAGAGCGAATCGACCGTGTCCGTCGGTGCGGTGGACGCGAGTACGCGTCGCAGCGCCCCTACCTCCGTTCCCGGAGACTCCGCGATGACGACGGTTTGCGCCGCGATCTTGCTCATGGGCCTCGCCGGCAATGGCGATCCCCCGCCGCTCCGCCCGATCGACGTCAAGCCCTTCGGCAGCGGCATCCAGCACTGGCGGCAGCTCCGCGACGAGTCGCGATTCATCAAGGTCGAGCCGGGGCAGCCGTCGTACAAGCCGTCGCAGGTCCGCGAGATCGCCGCGAACATACTGCTCTTCCAGCGCGCTAACGGCGGCTGGCCGAAAGACTACGACATGACCGCCGTGCTCACCGACGCGCAGCGGGCCAAGGTGATCGAGACCCGATCGAAGCAGGATTCGTCGTATGATAACGGCAACATCCACTCGCAGGTCGGATACCTCGCGCGGGCCGTCGCGCAGGTGGACGAGCCGTCCTGGAAGGAGTCGTGCCTGCGGGGGTTCGACTTCATCCTCCGATCGCAGTACGACAACGGCGGGTTCCCGCAGCGGTTCCCGGGGCCGAAGGGGTACGCGGCCCACATCACGTTCAACGACGGGGTGATGATCGGCATCCTGAACCTGTTGCAGGACGCCGCCGAGGGGGCGTCCCACTTCGCCTGGCTCGACGCGGAGCGCAAGGAGAAGGCGAAGCGGGCCGTCGAGCGAGGCGTGGGCTGCATCTTGAAGTGCCAGATCCAGGTCGACGGCAAGCGGACGGGCTGGTGCCAGCAGCACGACGAGCGGACCTTCGAGGCACGCCCCGCGAGGACGTTCGAACTCGCGTCGATCTGCCCGCAGGAGACGACCGAGATCGCCCGGTTCCTGATGCGATTGAAGCATCCCTCGCCGGATGTCGTGGCAGCGGTCGACTCGGCCGTGGCCTGGCTGAAGTCAGTCCAACTGTCGGGGATCCGGGTCGAGAAGGTGAAGGCGACCCGCGAATCCTTCAAGGGCCACGACGCCGATTTCGACGTGGTGGTCGTCGCCGACCAGAAGGCGGCTCCGATCTGGGCGCGTCACTACGAGATCGGCACCGGCCGCCCCGTCTTCGCCGGCCGCGACGCCATCAAGAAATACGACCTCGCCCGCATCGAGCGCGAGCGCCGCACCGGCACCCCCTGGTACGGCACCTGGCCCCGCAGGCTCATCGACGCCGAATATCCGAAGTGGAATCCCCGATGATGTCCGCTATTCGCGGAATTGCCGGAACTGCCCGCGCGACTTGTCCCAGAGGAAGACGGTCCAGAGGTACGTCCGATGCTTGATCTCGCAGTTCTTGCGCAAGAACAGCTCGATGCGGGCGGCGGGGTATTCCCAGCGGAGGTTCTTGCCCCGGGTGCGGAATTTCTCGCGGTTCACGACGATCCAGAGGCGTTCGTGCTTCTTGCAGGCGGCGAGCAGCTCGTCGAGCGAGGAGATGACCTCGCCGCCGCCGTTCCGGTCGATGAGGCGGCCGTCGACGAGCATCACGAAGTCCTGGAGCAGGGGGACGGTGAGGTCGTAGTTGACGTGCCCGGCTTCGAGGTGGGCGGCGTGCGGGTGGGGCTCGTTGGCCGCGATGGCGTCGCCGTGTCGGAGCTGGCCGCGGACGTAGCGGAAGGCCCCCGTCGAATCATTCAGGATCTTGCATTCGTACGAGTCGACGATCCGCCAGGGGGACCATGCCAGCAGGAAGGCCAGGAAGATCGGAGTCGCCAGGAGGGCCGCGACGCCGCGGGATTCCGGCGGGTTTGGGGGCCCGACGTGAGTTCGAGAAGTCAGCCGCTCGGCGAGCAGGCCGAGGCCACGGCAGGCCAGGAGTAGCCAGAGCGTGATCATCCAGTATTGATAGCGCAAGCTCACGTGGCTCACGAGCAGGTTCGTGAGGATCACGCCCGAGAACAGGAAGAAGAGCATCGCCCAGACGACCCGCCCGCCGCGCCGCACGAGCAAGGGCATGGCCAGCATGAAGATCAGGCTCGGGGGCACATGCAGGCGCGAGTAGCCGAGGAAGATCGAGATCAGGTTGTAGGGATCCCAGAAGTGGGGCTTGATGCTGGCCTCGACGTTCGGCGACACGCCTTCAGTGCGAGTCAGGCAGAGGGCCTGGAAGACGAGCAGGTCGAGCACGATGAAGCCGATGGCGATGGCGCCGACGATGAGCAGCCGGATGTTCGCCTTCCAGCCCGCCTCACGGCCCAGGAAGAACACCCCGACCGCGAGTTGGAACGCCATGATGGCGGTGATCTCCTGGCTGATCACCGCCAGGAAGAAGGCGATCACGGTCCAGTAGCGGTATTTCTGCGACGGTTTGCCGAGGAACCCCTTGCAGAAGCAGACGAACGCCAGGAGTGAGAAGAACTGCTGCTGCTGGTAGAACCGCACGAGGTGCGCGGAGTAGATCGCGAACGGGTGGAGCGTGAACAGGATCAGCGCAGCGAGGCCCGTCCACGGCCGGCGGAGCATCCTGGAGGCGATCCAGTACATGAGCACCGCCGTCGCCACCCCGAACGCGGCACACGGCAGCCGCATCGCCCAGAGGTTCTCGCCGAACACGTAGACGATCGCACCGATCAAGTAATGATACGCCGGGCTCCTCGTGTAAAAGACCCCCTTGGGCACGAACCCCGGCGCGCCGGTGTTGGCGATCGAGACGATGGCCTGGCACGAGGCATATTCGTCGTCGTCGAGCGGTTGGAAGTCGAGCTTGTAGATCCGCAGTACCGCACAGGCGACGAGCACGACGGCGAGGATCGGGGTCCAGTACCGCGTCCTCGGCAGGTCGGAGAGCGTCGCGAAGAGCCTCACGCAAGGCACAGCCAGCAGCAACGGCGACAGGGACGTGACCAGGAAGATCGCCGGCCAGACGCGAGGCAGGCGGAACAGGATCGCCTCATGCCGCTCCGACCACGACGCCTCGGTCAGCAAGGCGGCCAGCAGGATCGAGATCGGCGGCAGCAGGCAGCGGCCGGCCTCCCTGGAAGCCTGCGCGACGGCGGCCCACGGATCGAGATTCGCCCTCCTGAGCAGTCGGTAACGCGAACCCACGATGGCCGTCGATAGCAGGGCGAACCCGCCAATCGAGCCGAGGATCCATCCGAGCTTCTCGCGGAAGATCTGCGACGGCGAGTGCGCGATGCCGCGATAGGAGGTGGCCGGCCAGCCCTTGGCCGGCACCCGCGCGGCCCCTTCGATCAACGCGGGCACATCCGGCCCGAGGTCGCCCGTCGGGCCTTGCAACCGGCAGGTCCAGGGGTGCCACTTGCCGGTCTCGATCCGGACTCGCGAGCCGTCGCGGAACCACGCCTCGCCGTCGAGGGCGAGTTGCGGGGCCCAGTTGAGCCTGTCGGGGGTGAGCGGGGCCAGGGTCCGGACGGCGATGGTATTCCGGCCCTCATGCAGCATCGAACGGATGTTGTAGGCCACCAGCGTCCCCACGGCGCGGTCGCGACCGAGTGCCTTCGGGTCGAGCACCTCGGGCAGATAGGGGACGGCGTCGTGCGGCATCACATCTTGATCTTCCGGCTTGATCGGATCATACGTGCCGGGGAGGTCGCTGCGCGTGGTCGCCCGCTCCTTGTCTCGGGTGACGTTGAGGGTGTTTTCCTTCCTCTTGAAGGCGATGGCGCTCGGGTCGCCGTGCCGGGGGGATTCGAAGCGGTCGCCGACGAACAGCGAGCCCACCTCGTCGGGGTCGAGCAGTTCGGGCGAGGCGGGCAGGTCGGATCCGCGCTGGGTGCCCAGGACCCAGTCACCCGAGTCGAGGTCGGGGTTGCCCAGCAGGGGGACGGAGACGCGGCGGTCGTTGACGAACAGATCAAAATGCCGATTGGTCGCGAACCGGATCCAGGCGTCGTCGGCCTCGTGCGGGAGGTCCCATGTCCCCTCGAACCAGACGCAGTCGTCCGACCGGGCCGTCGGGTGTCGCAGCCAGTCGGCGGAGAGGGGAGTGGTCAGGACGTCGTGGTCGAACGACTGGAAGTGGAAGTCGGGCAGGGCGTCTACCCCGAGGGATCTCGACAGGTCGACGGCGTTCCGCCAGGCGTGGTCGTTGTAGTCGCGCTCGGTCCAGTCGTGGCGGACGTCGAACGGTGGGACGGGCTCGCCGAGCCAGCGGTCGTCGCTGTCGAACCGGATCCGCTCGCCGGACCAGAGTTCGATCTCGCCGTCGAGCCGGAACATCGCGGGGGCCTTGCGGGATTCGACCTCGACGCTGATGACGTTCTTGCCGGGCCTGAGGTGCGGCGTGATGTCGACGATGGTCGGCAGCCAGTCATTGCGGTGTGACGACCATTGATACTCGCGCGGGAAGTTCAAGGCGAGGGTGGCCGGGCTGGCGTTGATGAGCTGCCCCGGCTCGCTCAGGCCGGTCTGGAACGGGCGGGTCGGCCGCCAGAGGTAGAAACGGGCGCAGGGGTTTTGATTCACGCACACCTCGAACCCCTCTCGGGGCGCGACGATGACCCAGGCGTGCTTGACCGGCCCGGCGATGTCGATGCGACGTCGGAAATAGCCGGCGTAGCCCGGATCCCCCGGCGCGGTGATCCAGCGCCCCGACATCGCCAGCGGCCGCATGAACGGCCCGGGGCTCGACCGCCAGTGGCCGAACGCCAGGCCGAAAAGCAGTCCGAGCGTGCCCACCAGCGCGGCGAGCACGCCGACGGCCTTCAGGGCGTCGCGGCGGGATGAACGTGTCTCGGCCGACTCATCAGTGAGCATCATGGCTTCTTGGATTTCGCCGAGTAGGATTCGACCGCCGCGATGTCGTGCTCGCGCAGGGCGGCGATCATCGCGTTCTCGTAGCTGGACGCCATCACGATGGCCTTGGTGGGCATCTGGAACGCGCCATAGGTCGCGACCAGCCGCTTGACCAGGCATTCCAGCTCCGACCGCCGCCCGGTCCGCAGGCAGGCGAGCTGCAGGGCGTAATTCGCCTTGAGGTTGCAAGGCTCCTCGCCGAGCACCTGCTCCAGGAGCACCCGGGCCTGCTCGTTCTTCTGGCCGTTCAACGCGTGGAGCCCCGCCCGCAGCACCGCGCGGAGGGCCTCGCGATGGACCGCGCTGTCCTTCGGCGTCGAGCGGATCACCTCCTGATACCCGTCCATCGCCTGGGCGTAGCGGCCCTGGCGTTCCCTCAGATTCGCCTCGAAGAGCTTGAAGAAATCCGAATCCCTCCGGCCCCGGCGGTGGTCGATCAGGCCCATCTGCGCGACGTAGAAGGTGTCCTCCTGGAACGCAGGGAGCGTCTTCACCGCCTTGCGGAGGTGCTCCGCCGCCGCGTCGTAGCGTCCGCGCGCCACGTCGTCTCGGCACGCATCCAGCTCCAGGGACGTGAACACGATCGGGACCGTCGCGACGACCGAGCCGATCAGGAAGACGGCCATCGCGGCCAGGCCCGCGCGGGCCATCCGGCGGCGGTTCAGCTTGCCGCCGGGGAGGCACTCGGACACGATCAGGATGAACGTCCCGATGATGGCGCAGATCCAACCCATGCGGACGAACTGGCAGAAGCGGTTCGAGTAGCCGAGGTTCTCGAACCAGGTCATCAGGCGTCCGAACTGGAATGCCCCCAGGCCGGACGAGGGCATCCGCATCACGTTGATCTGCCGCGGAGTGTCGACCATGTAGATCTGATCCTTCCACGACTTCCGGCTGAACTCCAGGTTGGTGCAGAGGTCGCCGCCGAGCCAGACGAGGTTCTCGTGCTGGATTTGCATCCAGCTGGCCCGGGCCGAGTAGAGCGGCTCCCACGCCATCACGACGTTGGGGAAGAAGAGCTGCGACGACAGGAAGGCCCCCGCCAGGATCGCCTTGCGGTCGCTGGTGCGGCGGTGCCAGGCGTGCCCGGCCCCCATCACGAGCGCGAAGCCCGCGCAGGCGATCCGGAACGGCAACGCCGACCTCGGCCGGCTCATCACGCACTTCACCGTCCCATCGGGCAGTTCGCTGATGTCGATGGGCACTTCCATCCAGGGCTTCCAGAGGGCGGCCAGCAGCAGCAAGGCTGCCAGGGCCGCCATCCCCCGCGCGGCGAGGCAATGCATCAGCGGGCCTCCTTCGCCGGGGAGTCACGCTTGACCTCGATCCGGTCCCTGGGGTCGAGCACCTGGTATCCGTCGAGGATCAGCTCGTCCGACGGATCCAGGCCGGATTTGATCTGGATCCAGTCGCCGTCGACGATCCCGACCGTGACCTCCTTCGGCTGGAATCGGTCCTCGACGACCTTGTAGACGATCGCCTTGCCTCCGGTGAGCGCGGTCGCCGCGTTCCGCTTGACGCAGAGGGTGTCGACCGACGACTCGATGATGGCGAAGCCGGTCATTCCGGGGAGGACGCGGGCGTCTCCCTGCTCGATCGGGATCCGCACGGCGAACGTCGCGGGCCACTCGGGGGCCCCGGTCCCCAGAGGCCGGATCGGGCGCGTCGACTCGGGCCCGCCGAGGTCGTACTTCACGAACGGGTGGATGAACTCGACCTTGCCGGGGAACCCGCGATCCGGGAACGCCTCCAGCCGGACCTTCGCCGTCGCCCCGACGGCCACGCGGTCGACCGCCCCTTGGTCGAAGTTCGCCTCGAACCAGGAGCCGGCCGCGACGAGGAAGCCGGGCTTGCCGGGGTCCTGGTTGTACTCACCCTCGCGGATGAGGCTGCGCTCGACCATGCCGTCGGCGTTCGAGTAGACCTTGTGGTCGGCCAGCTCGACCTGGCGGTGCGCCAGGGCCAGCTCGGCCTCGCGGACGGCGGACTCGGCCACCACCATGCTCTGAGCCACCCCTTTCGTGGACATCCCCAGGTTGAACCGGGCCTCGCGGATCGAGGCTTCGAGCTGCGTCAGCGTGATCTTCTGTTCGAGGATCTTGGCCCGAGAGCCGTAACCCTTCTGGCCCAGCGCCATCTCCATGTCGATGAGCTGTCGGCGGTACTCGGCCTCCTTCTCGGCCCCTTCGAGACGGATCGAGTCGCGCTCGGGGCGTTCCTTCTCCAGCACGTACGCCGAGCCGATCTTGACCCGCTCCAGCTCGGCCCTGGCCGTTTCGAGCGCGGCCCTTGCGGCGTTGACCTTGATCGTGGCCTTGGTGTCGTCCACGACCGCGACGAGCTGACCCTTCTTGACGAAGTCCCCCTCCTTCGCCAGGACCTTCGCGATCTTGCCCATCGGCACGATCGAGATCACGGTCGGCTCCGACCGGACCAGGCCCTCGCCGAGGGCGGAGTAGCTCAGCCGCCGACGCTCGGGGCGCGTGGAGGTCACCGGGAGCTTCTTGCCGATCTTCCGGAACAGCGACGGGTAGCCGAACTTCGACGTCGAGATCCGGCTCATCGGCGAAGTGTAGCCCGGCAGGATGATGACGATCAGCATGGCCACGGCCATGACCGCCGAGGTGATCGCGATGAGCGAGAGCCAGGCATTCTCTGCGGCGAAATCCCAGGCGCTCCGGATCCCCCGCGCGACGAGGCGCGTCGTCGCCGAGAGCGACCGCGCGGGGAGCCGCATCCAGGATCGTGGGAATCGAAGGGTCATCGTCGGTTTCCGGCGTCCACATCGTCGTCGTGCGCCCGGGGCCTCGTTGCCCCGGCGCGCGTTCCGAGATTCCCTTCAACACAAACCCCGTGCCCCGGGCGTGCGAATGGGACCGTTTCCCGAGGATTCCTGCCATCCGGGTGTTCACTCCCGTCGGATTCGTGGCGAAATCGCGACATGCTCGCCCATTCCCCCCGGCGGCGGGCCCAAACCGCGAAATCGCAGGGGGCCCGCCGTCTCGAACTGAGGCAATCCGGCCGGCAGGTTGAGAAATGGGCACAACTGGGCCCGGGGCTGAACGATGACCCGATGCGAATAGACCTATCGATGGACCTGGCGAGCCAATTCGCCGTCTCCGATCGCGAGCAACTGCGTGGCGGTGTTTCTGGCTCCGAACACCTCGCCAGGTTGGGCCAGGAGCGGGGCGGCGGGCGTCCCAAGATCCCCCTTGTGCGGCCCGAAGCCACCGGATCGGCCTATCCCGGCCGCCCGAGTTCGCGGGACGTTACACCGGCCCCGAAATGCTCGGGCGGCGATCCCCGGAGATTCTCAGACATGAATCCGAATCGCCCGAGGCCGATTTTCTCATTCTCGGTATCCACGGATCGGATTGAGATCCGGGCTCGAAAGATTCTCAATCGGAACGAGGCTGTGAGGCACGCGAGCGACGCGGGCCGCTTGCAGTCCGGGCGAGTGAGTTAACAGTCGAAATCGCCCCAGGCCTCTTCCAGCAAGCGACTTAGGCACAGAGCACCGGCGAGCCGTTCAGGGCCCTCGTTGACTCAGGGCAACGACGCAAGACCGCTGTTGCGGCGTGCCCGGGGCGTTCGGCACTGCGTTTCCATTATCGAATTTCATCGCAGGCCAACGACGGCCCGGCATCTCGACGACGCAGTCAAGCAAGGGACGACCACCATGGATCACGGACTCAATGGATTCGGCTACAACGGAAACGGATTCTCAGGGATCGGCAAGGAGGGCGTGATGCTCTTCCAGGAGGAAGGGCACAGCGGCGACGTCGCCCAGGCGGGGACCCGGCCGGTCGACGTCAGCTTCGTCATCCCCCTCAAGGACGAGCAGGAGTCGATCGTCGAACTCTACGAGAGGATCTCCGCCGAGTTCGGGCCCGAGACGACGATCGAGTACCTGTTCATCGACGACGGCAGCACGGACGACTCCTGGCAGGTGATCGAGTCGCTGGTCGAACGCGACCCCTCGCGGGTCCGGGGCCTGCGATTCCGCCGGAATTGCGGCAAGGCGGCCGCGCTGACGGCCGGCTACCGGGCGGCCAACGGCAAGGTCATCTTCACCATGGACGCCGACCTCCAGGACGACCCCTCCGAGATCCACCGCTTCCTCGAGAAGCTGGCCGAGGGGTATGACCTGGTGAGCGGCTGGAAGAAGGTCCGGCACGACCCCTGGCACAAGGTCCTGCCGAGCCGGGTCTTCAACAGGATGCTCAGCAAGTTCTCGGGCGTGAACCTGCACGACCACAACTGCGGCTTCAAGTGCTACCGGGCCGAGGTGGCCAAGGCCCTCACGCTCCACGGGGAGCTGCACCGGATGGTCCCGGCCCTGTCGGCCATCAACGGGTTCAAGAGCACCGAGATCGTCGTCCAGCACCACCCGCGGGTCCACGGGGTGAGCAAGTACGGCATCGAGCGGTTCATCCGCGGGTTCATGGACATGATCACGGTCGGCTTCCTGCGGAAGTACCGCGAGCGGCCGTCGCACTTCCTGGGCGCGATCGTCGCGGGCTGCACGGTCGTCGGCGTGCCGACGCTCCTCGCGGGCTTCGTCGGCCTGTTCCTGAACCCGGCGATCGGCGCGATGGGGATCGTCGCGGGGCTGATCTTCCTCCAGGCGGGGCTGATCAGCTTCGTCTGCGGGCTGCTCTCGGAGATGGTCATCCGCGGCGGGCTCCAGACCTCCTGGACCCTGCCGATCGTCGAGGACACCTCGCGGCCCGAGGGCGAGACCCGGCCGACCACCCTTCCGACGAGCTACCTCGCCCGCTGAAGCGAGGCCAGTCGGACCATCCTCCAATGACACTCGTGAGCCGGCCCGGGCGTTCCACCGGGCCGATGCGATCGCCCCACGCCTCGACCATTCAGGAAGAACCCGCACATGGCCAGTTGCTCCAAGACTCCGCAGAAGACCTCCCGCCTTAACGTCTGCGTCATCGGCTCGACCTACCCCCGGCACGAGGGGGACTACGCGGTGCCCTGGCTCCGCGAGTCGGTCCGCCGGCTCACGAATCGCGGCCACCGTGTCACGGTGCTGGCCCCCTCGTATGAAGGGATGAAGAGCCACGAGATCGACGGCGTGAGCGTCAACCGCTTCCGCTACGCCCCGAAAGGGTACGAGAACCTGACCCACGAGCAGGGGGCGCCCAACAAGCTCAAGAACCCGTTCAAGCAGGTCCTCGGCCTGCCGTACGTCGCGATGGGCTCGCTGGCCGCCGCGCAACTAGCGGTCCGCGAAAGTTTCGACGTGATCCACTCGCACTGGCCCTTCCCGCACGGTGCGATCGCCGCGGCCGCCCGGCTCGCCGGCGGTGCCCCGGTGGTGACCAACTGTCACGGGGCCGAGTTCGCCCTGGCCCGGCGCAAGAAGTGGGTCCGCCCGCTGCTCCGCTCGGCCCTCGTCGGGTCGGATAAAATCATCTGCAACAGCACGCACACGGCGAATGAGGTGAAGGGGATCTCGGGCTGCGAGTCGGCGGTCGTCCCCTACGGCACGACCGTCCTCGGCCGCCCCAGCCCGCTGCCGCGCAACGAGGTGTCCCGCATCCTGTTCACCGGGCGGCTCATCCAGAGGAAGGGGGTGGAATACCTGATCCGGGCCATGCCCGAGATCCTCAAGTCCCGCAAGGCCGTCCTCGAAATCACCGGCGGCGGCGACCAGAAGGCGACGCTGGAAGCCCTGGCGAAGAGCCTCAACCTCGGCGACGCGGTGAAGTTCCACGGGTTCGTCGATCAGGACACGCTCGACTCGCTCTACGCGGCCTGCGACGTTTATATCAACCCGTCCGTGATCGACGACAACGGCGACACCGAGGGCCTGGGCGTCGGCCCGATCGAGGCCTTCTGCCACGGCCGGCCGGTGGTGGCCTGCGGCGTCGGCGGGATCACGGACGTCGTGAAGCACAACCACACGGGCCTGCTCGTCCCCGAGAAGAACCCGTCAGCGCTCTCCCATGCGATCCTGGAGATCCTGGGCGACCCCGCCCGCGCCGAGACACTTGCCGCCTCGGGCCTGGCCTACGCCCGGCAGCATTTCTGCTGGGAGCGGATCACCGACACGCTCGAAGACATCTATCGCGCCGCCATCGACGAGCGGGGCCTCTCGAAGGCCCAACGCCGCCTGGTGAGCCTCTCGAACGGCTGACATCTGCAGGGTGCGCTGCGACGCGGCCGAATCGGCCGAAGCGCTGGGCGAGGGTCTCCCGACCCCGCCCCTACCGACGCCGCTCGGTACCACAACACCGGGGTCTCCCGACCCCTGTCCAAAGAGCCCTGTTCGTTGAGGCCCGGAGTGTCCGGGTCTGGAGACCCGACCCTTGTGGTACGGCTCCTCGGTCCAGGGGCGGGGTCAGGAGACCCGCGCCCAGCGCTTGACCGACCGTTCATCCGGCTGTGACGGCTAGCTCAGATGTTCCAGAGCGGCAGCTGAACTGCCGCACTCCGAAAGGGGGAGCGATGCGAACTCGGATAGCGGTGATCGCGGTGGGGCTCGGGATCGCGGCGATGATGGCGAGGGGGCTCGCGACGCATGGGGGGACCATGGTCGAGGCGGCGGGGCGCATGAGTCTTGGGGCGCTGGGAGTCTCGCTGATCCTCAGCCTGGCCTACCGGGCGATCAACGCGTCAGGCTGGGGCCTCGTGCTGGGGGCCCTGGGCGAGCCGGTGGAGCCGGTCGCGGGGGCGAGGATCTGGCTGGCGTCCGAGGCCTGCCGCTGGCTGCCGGGGAGCGTCTGGGCGTTCGGATCCCGGGCGTTGCTCGCGACCCGCCGCGGGCTGCACGGGCCGACTGTCGCCGCGAGCGTGGTGCTGGAACTTGCGATCACGGTCGCATCCTGGGCGATTCTTGCAGCGCTCGGTTGGATCCTCGGCGACTTCCGCCCGCCGCCGGCCCCGCAGTGGCTGGTCGGCCTGGCCACGCCCGCCCGTCTCGCCGTCGCGGCGGGCGTGGCGTTGGCCGGACTGGTCGTGGTTTTCCGATGCGGACCATTCCGCCGCAAGCTCCGGGGGCTGCTGGACCGGCTCGACGCCCTGCGGGCGAGCCACCTCCGGCCCCGACGGCTCATCGCCCCGTTCGCCTTCTTCGCGGCGATGGCCGTGTTCAACGGACTGGCCCTGGCGCCGATCGTGTGGAGCGTCCCCGGCGGCCCGACGTGCCCGCTCGTCACGATCCTCGCCGCCAACGCCGCCGCCTGGCTCGCGGGATTCTTCGCGATCTTCGCCCCCGGCGGCCTGGTCGTCCGCGAGGCCTGCCTCGCCGCCTTGCTCGCCCCCTGGATCGGGGCGGAGACGGCCATCGCCGTCGCCCTCGCCTGGCGGCTCGTCCAGGTCGTCGCCGAGATCGTGGGCTTCGCCCTGATCGCGACGACCGGGCTGCCGGAGCGGATGCGGAGAGGGATGGCCAATGGGTGATGGGTGATAGCTGATGGAAGTCAGAATCCCTTCATCCAGCCGCACTCGCCCCTCACGCGTCCCCACGAGTCCGCGCGGGCGCGGGCCTCAAGACCCCGCCCCTACGGTAAACGAAGCACGCCACCGAACCGGGTCTCCAGACCCGTGCGGGAGTATCCCGAGGAACGGGTCGGGAGACCCGATCGGGCGATTCCTCGTCTCACGGTTGGGGCGGGTCTGGAGACCCGCGCCCGGCGCCACGCGGCCATCGGGCCCCGACACAGTAAATTTGTCTAAGTTTGTTCATCAACTTACCGGATACAAGACCTCATGCATTGCGATCAACGTCGAATCCGCTACCTCTTCCGCAACCGGCGCAGCAGGACATCGAAGCGCCCCGGGTTCGACACGATGGAAGGCCGTCAGTTGCTGGCGGCGTCGATCACCCTGAATTCCAACGGCGTGCTCGCCATCGTCGGAGACACCGGGGCGGACAGGGCCACGGTCAACTACGCCGAGAAGACCACGCTCGACGCCAACGGCCTGCCGGTCACCGCGAGCGACACGACGACGATCGTCGCCCGGGTCCAGTGCGAGCCGAGCGGCCAGGCGATCGAGAAGACCTTCGCGGCCGGCTCGGTCAAGGCGGTGACCTACTCGGGGAAGGGGGGGACCGACCTGTTCGTCAACAAGACGACCGCCACCTCGACCTGGACCACGACCAGCGGCGGCGTGGTGAACACCAGCCTGATGGTCGGCAGCCCCGGTTATAACGCGCCCGATGCCGCGGCCGAGGTCGGCAAGTTCCGCGTCGGCTCGAACGGCAAGGTCGGCATCGACTATCTGTACCGGGGTGCGGGGTACGCCGGGCAGCTCGGGATCTTCAGCCTCACCGGCATGGAGAAGCTCACACCCGGCTCGGTCGACTACATCAAGGAAGCCACGCGCCGGGTGCTCAGCGAGACCACCCAGGGACACGTCGCCATCCGGGTCCAGTCCGAGGCGGCCAAGTTCACCGCGACGACGCCCTGGGAAGGGAACTTCAACACCGGCACATACAAGGGCGTGCACACGGTAGGGATGACGCCCGGCGACACGTTCGCCGCGATCCTGGTGCCCAGCGGCACGTTCGAGCAGGTCGCCACCAACCCCGCCGGCGCGACCGGCTCGCTCCGGCCGCTGTTCTCGCTACCGGCCGCGAATCCGTACACGATCACGCCCCAGCTCCTCGGCCAGGTCGGCGACCTCGACGGCCAGGGCAGCCTGTTCGCCTTCGAGGACCTCCGCCTCGATGGATCAAGCGACCGCGACTACAACGACATGATCTTCCAGGTGACGGGCGCACGCGGCAAGGCCACGCCCGTCTCGGAAGTCTACAATCCCCAGAAGAACATCCTGACGACAACCGCCTACCAGTCGATCGAGACCTACGCGGCGCAGAAGGAGCAGGCCGACGCGGCCGCGGCCATCAATGCCCTCGGCTCGGGCGTGCTCAAGGTCGGCTCGACGCCGGGCGTCCAGGTCAATTACCTGCGCGATGATGCGAAGACCAGCGGCGAGGTCGCGATCGTCAGCCTCCAGGGCATGGAGTACCTCCAGCCGGGCTCCCCTGCGTTCAACAAGGAGGCCGCCCGCCGGGCCTTGACCGACACCAACCTCGGGCACATCATCGCCTCGGACGCGTTCGAGGCGTCCCAGACCGAATCCGGCGGCTCGTATCGCGGCCGGAAGACCTATGCGATGGCGGCCGGCGACTCCTACGCCGTCCTCGACGTCGACGGCGGCACGATCTTCGGGCTCTACAGCCGCAGTGGTTCGACGGGCACGAGCAAGGTCCGCTGCTCGGTCGTCTCGGCAAATGCGACGACCTCCGACGCCGCCTCGCTCTACTCGACCTCGCCCGGCACGACCTCGAACGTCACCGTCGCCTTCGGCTCCACCGTGCTCGACCTCGGCGGCTCGTCCGTCAAGGCGACCGAAGTCGCACCGGCGCCGAAGGCGGCTCGCATCGGCGTTACGACGTATCTCGACAAGAATGCCAACGGTCAGATCGACTCGGCCGACCCCTCGCTGGGGGGTGTCGCGATCACCCTCACCGGCACCGGCTTCAACGGCAAGGCCGTCAACCAGACCCTGACCTCGACCGGCCACGGCTGCGTGTTCTTCGAGAACGTCCCGGCCGGGAAGTACCGGATCGCGTCGGGCGACGGCACGAATGGCACACTCGTCGGCGGATCGTCGGCGGGGACGTCGGGCGGTTCGGCGTACCTCGGCTCGGTCTCGGACATCACGATCCTGCCCGGCGACAACGCGTCCGACTACACCCTGGGTCGGGTCCAGCCGGGCACGATCCGGGGTCGGATCTACGCCGACGACAACCACGACCGCCGCTACCAGGACGGCGAGGCCGGCATCCCCGGCGGCGTCGTGCAGTTGACGGGCACCGACGACCGGGGCGCCTCGGTCTCGCTCTCGACAAAGACCCTCGCGGACGGGACATACAACTTCGCCGGGCTCCGGCCGGGGACGTATCGGCTCCAGGAGACCCAGCCGACGGACTACCTCGACGGCCGCGAATCTGCCGGCTCGTTCGTCGGCCAGGCCCACCCGATCGACCGCAACGGCACGGTGCGCAATGATATCTTCTCGGGTATCTCGCTGCGTCCGGGCGAAGACGGCTACCAGTATGACTTCGGCGAGTGGAAATCCGCCGCGACGGAGGCCTCCTACAAGAAGGAGATCGACCTCGCCGGCACGAAGGCCGCCGACCTCATCGTGATCGACGCCAACGCCCGGACCATCACGCTCAACGGCGTCGTCACGAAGCTCGACGCGACCACCGCGACGCTGGTCTCGTTCGAGAAGCTCGACACCAACGACCTGGTGAAATTCGTCGGATCGGCGGGTGCCGACTCGTTCTGGGCCGCCCCCGGTTCGACGACCTTCGTCTCCCCGCTCCTCCGGGCCGAGTTGGACGGAAACGCCGCCGTGGTCTTCCAGGGAGGAGCGGGCGACCGGGCCTATCTGTACGACTCGACCGGAAACGACATCTACAACGCTTCGCCGACGTTCCAGCACCTCGTCGGGTCGGAGTACGACGTGACGACATCCGGGGTCGATCGCGTTTACTGCTACGCCAACGCAGGCGGCGACGACACCGCCACGCTGACCGACTCGGCCGGCGACGACACCTTCAAGGCCACGCCGACCGATGCGCGGCTCTATGGGAACGGCTTCTATAGCTACGTGAAGGGATTCGACCGCGTCACCGGCACCTCGACCGGCCAGGGCAGCGACCGGGCCTATCTCTTCGACTCGGCGGGTGACGACACCTTCGTCGGCAATCCGACCGGGGCGCAGATGTCCGGCGGCGGATACACGCTCAACGCCTCCGGCTTCGCCCGGATCGACGGCATCGCGTCCGCCGGCGGCAAGGACCGCGCCGCCCTGAGCGGCAGCCAGGGGGACGACAGGCTGAGCCTGAGCCCGAACGACAACGAACTCGCGGGCGCGGGCTACGAACTGCACGCCGCCGGGTTCGCCTCCGTCGTCGGAGACGGCGGAGCCGGCGGAGCCGACCGTGCCTACCTGACCGGCACCCAGGGGGATGACACGCTCACCGCGTCCTCTGTCTCCTCGCATCTGGTCGGGCCGGGCATGGATGTCACCGCCCTGGCCTTCCCGTGGGTCTCGGCCAATGGCGCGTCCTGCATCGGCCACGACACGGCCGTGTTCCTCGACTCGGCCGACCGCGACACCGTCGAGGCGGCGCCATACTCGGCTCGGATGTACGCGACCAGCTACCAGGTCCGGGCCAGCGGCTTCGACATCCTCGACGCACGCTCGACCCAGGGCGGCAACGACAAGCTGACCCTGACCGACTCGGCCGGCGACGACCTGATCACGGCCACGCCCGGCCAGGCGAGCGTGACCAACGGCGCGTTCACGATCGGCGGGACCGGCTTCGGTCAGGTCGAGATCAATGCCATCAACGGGGGCACGGATAAGGCGACGATCGCGGATTCGTCCGGCGACGACGTCCTGACCGGGTCCGGCGGCGTGCTGAACCTCTCGTCGGCCACGGGCAGCCTCAAGCTGACCGGGGTCGATCAGGTCTCGGCCACCGCTACGACGGGGACGAACCGGAGGAAACTGGCCGCGATCGACTTCGCCCTGGAACTCCTGGGCAACTGGTCGAATTGACACGGATGCGGGCCGCCCGGGGCCCCGCGATGCAGGGCGCCGGGCGGCCGATCGATCAGATCGTGACGGAGTCGGTCACGCCGCCGTTGGTGGCGAGTGTGCCGGTGAAGGCGATGCGGGCCGAACCATTGCGCGGGGCGATGCCACGGGCCCCGACCTTGGGGTAGCGGATCGTGGCGGTGCCGGCCCCCTGGGAACCGCTGAAGGTGCCGCCGCTGCCGTCGTTGACCGTCCAGGTGAAACGGGTGAGACGCCCGGCGGCGTCTCGCGACACGGGGTCGCCGACGAGGTCGAGGACCAGGAGATTGCCGGAGTTCGAGACGTTCTTGACGAACAGGGCGGCCGTGGCCGTCGCGTTGTCTGCGCTGCCGGTGCCGGGGTCGACGACGAGCATCTGGTAATCGCCGTGGAGGAAGCGATTCGAGAGGCCCCCGCCGCTGAGGAACGTCTTGGTGGTGCCGGGGAGGGTGTTCTTCGTGCTCGTGTTGTAGTCGCCCGCGAATTTGGCGGTGAAGGGCAGTGGGACCGTCGTCCGGAGCGAGCGGATCGAGACGATCTTCGCCGACGCGGGGACGCCCGCCGGCTCGGCCAGGCCGACCCCGAGCGTGGTGCTCAGGACCTCGCGGGTTTCGAGGCACTCGACCCGAACGGTCGCCCGGCGCGGGCGTCTGCCCTGTTGCGGAATTCCCATCGAAGGATCTCCTGCGCCGGCGGAGAGGCCGGCGACCGTATGGGGGTCGGGATCCGTCCCGACGGCCTCGCCTCGGATCGAATCAGGGCAGGATCCGCACGCCGACGGCCGTATTCAGGTCGAGCATCGAGCGGCGGTGGCGGACTAGGGCGTCGCGGTACTGGCGGACGACCTCGTTGTAATCCTTCTGCGCATTCAGATATTCGATCGCGTCCGACTCGCCCCCCTGGAACCGTCGGAAGGCGGAATCCCTGACGCGTCGGGAGGCCGGGATGATCTCGGTCTCGATCTCGACCATGGCGTCCAGGCTCTGCTGGAACTCGCGGATCGCCTCATCCACATTGCTGAGGATCCTGCGCTCGTAGGCCGAGAGCTGGACCTGCGTCTGCGAGACGTTCAGCTTGGCCCGCTCGATGTTGCCCTGGTTGCGGTTGTGGACCGGGATGGGCACCGTGACGCCGACGGCCCAGGAGTAGGCGCTCTTGAGGCCGATGGCGCGGTTGTCCTGGAACGTGTAGGGCTGGACGAGCAGGTAGGCGTCCGAGAACCGGTTCGCCTTCGCGAGCTTCACGTCGGCGTTGGCCCGGTCGAGCCCGAGCCGGTAGGCCGCGAGGTCGGGCCGGTTGGCCACGGCGAGGTTGAGGATCGAGTCGGTGTCCTGGGACAGGGCCCGGGCGTCGCGGAGTGTGTCCTTGACGCTGAGCGACTCGGCCTGTTCTCGCGGGATGTTCAGGAGGAGCGCCAGTGCCCGGGTCGTCTTGCCGAGGGCCAGCCGGGATTCGCGGACCTGGAGCTGGGCCTGCTCGACCAGCGACTTGAGGGCGTCGACGGACGAGACGGTGACGTGCCCCTGCTTGTAGAGGTCCTGGTTGAGGATCAGGAGCTTCTCGATGCCCTCGGCGTAGGTCTGGGTGTATCGGAGGGTCTCGCGGGAGGCGACGACGTCGACAAACGCGGTATAGAGGTTGTCGATCTCCAGCCGGATCGCGTCCTGGAACTGCGCCTCGGTGACCAGCTTGGCCTTGCGCGCCGAGACGGTTCGTGCAATCCGCTTGCGGCTCAAATCGAGGGGATAGGTGATGTTGACGTCGTACTGCGTCTGACCGCCGGGGCGGCCGTTCGAGTAGTGTCCGTAGGGGACGAGCTGGCTGTCGGCGTAGAAGACGGGGTTGGCGCGGAGGCTGGCGGTGAGGACGTCGGCCTCGGCCATGGGGATCTCGAACTTGAGCGCCATGAGCGCGAGGTTCTGGCTGAGGAGGGTCTCGATCGCGGAATCCAGGGTCAGGCCGCCTTCGGGCCCCGCCTCCTCGGGGGTCGAGGGGAGGTCGAGTTCGCCGAGCCTCGGGATGGTCTGCGGCTCGAGCGGGACGGGGAGGGGGGATCGGATCGAGGCGTTCGGCGGGGGGCCGCCGGGCGGGTTGAGCCCGCCGACCGGTGCGCGGCTGGACGACGGCCCGGGGCGGCCCCCGATCGGGCGGCCCTGATTGCCGGGCGCCGAATCGTCGCCACCCATCCGGGCCGAGCCGATCGGCCGACCCAGGAGGCTCTCCCGCCCGGAGAGGCCCGGCGGGCTGCCCACTTCGATGCTCGGGCTCTGGGCGGACGCCCAGGAGCCGGCGACCAGGCAAGTCGCGAGTGCCAGGCCCGCGATCCCGCGTCCCGGCCTGGGGAGGCTCCAGCGTTTCGACATCATGTCAATCCAACCTCCTGCGGCACACGCGGGGCTCGCGATCCTCGCGACGACCCGCGGCGCAGCGGCTTCCTTAATTCGATTTATCGATGCGGAGCCCGGCCCCGACCGCTGAATCCGCCCGAGAAAACCGCCAGCGAGCCGCTTCTACCGGTCGTAACGATCGCGACGCCAACGATTAACCCCGGCCCCCGCTGACAGAAGACCTCGCTGGGCGAGCAACTCCCGATGCCGCCCCGTACGAACCCCCGACCCAACATCAATCGCCGAATAGGGTGCGGTGGACGCGGCCCCCGGGCCCGCGTCCACCGCACCCACGGGGGCGAAAGCTCGATCAAATCGCCTGCGCGGCAGGTTGCATAGCCGGTGCGGTGGACGCGAAGACGCGTCACTGTTCACCCTGCAAAACACCCAGAACCCCCATTTTTCTTTGCTTCGTGCACTACCTGCCCCAGTGCTTTCGCTATCCTTGAATCCCACGCGGCGGGGCCACTACAATGCAAGCGTTCCGAAGGGTATCGGAGTCGCTGCGCAGGCCGTTGCCCGAATTGACCGGGTGGACGCCGGGTGAGCGGGTTCCGGTCGGGGATGGTCGCGGCTCTTGATCTTGAATGGAAGGGATTGGTCGGGCACATGTCCACATCCGGCGACCGGATCAGCCAGCTCCTCGACGAGTTCCGCCACTCGCGCGACATCATGGTGACCGAACTGAGCAAGGTCGTGATCGGCCAGCGCGAGGTCATCGAGCTGATCCTGGCGGCGATCTTCACCCGCGGGCACGTCTTGCTCGTCGGGGTGCCCGGGCTGGCCAAGACCCTCATGGTCAGCTCGATCGCCAGAATCCTCGACGTCGGGTTCAAGCGGATCCAGTTCACCCCCGACCTGATGCCCTCGGACATCACGGGCACCAACGTGCTCGAGGAGCCCGAGGCCGGCCGGCGGTCGTTCCGGTTCGTCGCCGGGCCGATCTTCTCGAACATCATCCTTGCCGACGAGATCAACCGGACCCCTCCCAAGACCCAGGCGGCCCTCCTCCAGGCCATGCAGGAGCGCGAGGTCACCGTCGGCCAGGAGACCTTGAATCTCCCGGAACCCTTCTTCGTCATCGCCACCCAGAACCCGATCGAGCAGGAAGGCACCTACCCGCTGCCCGAGGCCCAGCTCGACCGGTTCATGTTCGACATCCGCGTCGGCTACCCCACGCTCGACGAAGAAGAGAAGATTTTGTCGGCCACGACCAAGGGCGAGTCGTATGAGTTGAAGAAGGTGCTCTCGGGCCGGGCGATCCTGAACCTCCAGAAGCTCGTGACCTCGGTGCCGATCTCCGACTACGCCATCAAGTACGTCACCCGGCTGGTCCGGGCCACCCGGCCGAGCGACCCGATGACGCCCCAGTTCATGAAGGACCTGGTCGACTACGGCGCGGGCCCCCGCGCCGGCCAGAACCTGATCCTGGGCGCCAAGGCGATGGCCGCGATGGACGGCCGCTTCAGCGTCTCGCTCGACGACATCCGCAAGGTCGCCATCCCCGTCCTCCGGCACCGCATCAGCACCAATTTCCAGGCCCAGGCCGAGGGCCAGACGACCGATAGCCTCATCAAGAAGCTCGTCTCCGAGATCCGCGAGCCCGAGATCCCCAAGTACGCCAAGTCCTGAGCGGGCCGAGTCCGACCTCACCCGCCCCCCTCTCCACGATTGAGGCGACATGGCCAGCACCGCCGAGAAGTACCTGAAGCCCGAGGTCATCCGACAGGTCTCCCGGCTCGACCTGCGCGCCAAGTTCATCGTCGAGGGCTTCATCTCCGGCTTGCACGCCAGCCCGTTCCACGGGTTCTCGGTCGAGTTCTCGGAGCACCGCAAGTACTCCCCCGGCGACAACATCTCGGACATCGACTGGTCGGTCTTCGCCAAGACCGACCGCTTCTACATCAAGAAGTTCCAGGCCGAGACGAACCTGACCGGCTACCTCGTCATGGACCTCTCCGGATCCATGGGCTACACCTACCGCCAGGAGCTGACCAAGTTCGAGTACGCCATCAGCCTCGCGGCGGCCCTGGCGTACCTCATGATCCACCAGCAGGACCCCGTCGGGCTGATCTCATTCGACAAGGCCGTGTCCAAGAGCCTCCCCCCCAAGAGCAAGCGGACCCAGATCGGCAACATCCTCTCCATGCTCGCGGGGCTCAAGCCGCAGGGGGAGACCGAGATCGCCAGGAGCCTGCACCAGGTCGCCAGCATGATGCGGCACCGAAGCCTGGTCATGCTGTTCAGCGACCTCCTCGGCGAACCCGAGCCGATCTTCAAGGCGCTGCACCGGCTCCGGCACGCCGGCCACGACGTCATCCTGTTCCACATCCTCGACGAGGCCGAGGCCCTCTTCCCATTCGAGGGCATGGTGGAGCTCGAGGACAACGAGACCCGCGAGACCCTCCAGGTCGACGCCGACGCCATCAAGGCCGACTACCTCGACGAGGTCGCCGCCTTCCAGGCCAACTATCGCAAGGAATGCCGGGGCGCGCGGATCGACTACGTCCCGCTCCACACGGGAATGCCGTTCGACAAGGCCCTCATGAGCTACCTCCACAGTCGTCAGGCACGCGGATAGCCACCCATCCTGGCCGATCAACTTGAAGACGACCGAATGACCGTCCGGCCGAGCGCCGGCGAACCTGGGCGGACCTCATGGACATCTCGCTCCTCCACGCAGGACTGGCGGCCGGGGCGGCCCTCGCGGCCTTGCCCGTGATCCTCCACCTGTTCATGAAGCAGAAGCCCAAGCACATCATCTTCCCCGCCTTGCGCCTCATCAAGGAGCGGCACAAGCGGTCCAAGAAGAAGCTCAAGATCAAGAACTGGCTGCTCCTCCTCGCCCGCATGGCCGTCATCGCGCTCATGGCCCTGGCCCTGGCCCGGCCGACCATCTACTCCCAGACCCCCATCGGCGACGCCGAGGTCCCCACCGCCATGGCCCTGGTGTTCGACACCAGCCTGTCCATGGAGTACACCGAGCGCGGCAACAACCGCCTGGCCGAGGCCAAACTCCGCGCCCTCGACCTCCTCAAGCGGACCACCGAGAACAGCGAGATCTTCGTCTTCGACACCGCCGAGCCGGTCAAGCAGGCGGCCCTCACCCCCGCCGCCGCCCGCAAGCGCATCGACGCCCTGAACCTCCGCGCGGCCAACCGGCCCATCAACATCGCCGTGCTCCAGGCCTACGCCGTCGTCGGTGCCAGCAGCCTCACCAGGCGCGAGGTCTACGTCCTCACCGACCTCGCCCGCTCCGCCTGGGACCTCACCTCCCCCAAGGTCGCCGAGGAGGTCAAGAAGGTCGCCGAGGGCAAGAACAAGGTCAACACCTACGTCCTCCGGCTCACCCCCAAGGAGGTCCAGGACGTCGCCGTCGTCAAGGCCGAGCCCGCCACCGCCGTCGCCACCCAGGGCGAACCGCTGGAGATCCGCGCGACGGTGCGGGCCTCGGGCAAGAAGGCCTCGCGGGTGCTGGAACTCCGAGTCGACGGCGTCCCTCGCGAGAAGAAGCCCATCGACGTCCCCGAGAACGGCCAGATCGACGTCACCTTCCAGGCGCCGCCGAAGCTCGACGTCGGCCTCCACCAGGGCGAGGTCCGGCTCACCGGCGAGCCCGACTTCATGAAATTCGACGACGCCCGGTACTTCTCCTTCCGCGTCCAGCCGGCCTATCAGGTCCTGCTGATCTCCCAGGAGAATATCGATTCGACCTTCATCCAGAAGGCGCTCCAGCCCGACGCCGCCGACCTTCCGCCGGGCCTGACGTTGCCCTTCAAGGTCGAGACCATCCGACCCGCCCAGTTCGCCAGCAAGTCGCCCGCGTCGCTCAAGAACTACGCGACCATCTTCGTCCTCAACGTCGACCGCCTGGGAGACGAGGTCTGGAGCCGCCTGAACACGTATGTTCGTGAAGGGGGCGGCCTGGTGATCGCGGCGGGAAACCGCACCGTCGCGCAGGAGTTCAACGGAGGGGCCGCCGCGTCGCTCATGCCCGCCACCCTCCTCAGCCCCAAGTCGCCCGAGAAGGCCACGTTCTTCGGCGAGGCCCAGTACGACCACCCGCTCCTCAAACGTCACCCGCGCGAGCTGGAGTCGTTCCTCGCCTCGACCCCCATCTATCGGTTCTGGGAGGCCAAGCCCGGCGACGCCTCGCGCGTGCTCATCAAGTACACCGACGGCTCGCCCGCCCTCATCGAGCGGACCTTCCAGGGCAGCCGCGCCGGCCACGTCCTCCTCTGGACCACGCCCCTCTCGCGCCGGCCCGACCGCAACGACCCCGCCGCCTGGAACGAGTTCCCGCAGTCCTACGCCTTCTTCGAACTCGCCCTGGAGACCGTACCTTACCTCGCCGGGACCTCCGGCGAGACGTTGAACTACGAGGCCGGCGAGGACGTCCTGCTCCCGCTCGACCCCGCCCGGCGCGCCAGCCGGTTCGTCGTACGCAGCCCCGACGACCCCCCGGTCTCCGACACCATCTCCGCCCCGGTCACCGACCCCACGCTCCGCATCTATGGCCGCGAGACCCCCGGCAACTGGTCGGTGAAGGGCACCGTACCCGACGGCTCCGAGACCAGGCTCGGCTTCAGCGTGAACCCGTCCCCGAAGGAGGCCGAGGTCGTCGCGCTCGAAACGGCCGACCTCGACAACCTCTTCGGCAAGGACCTCTATCAGCTCGCCGACGACCCCGACTCGCTCAAGCGGGCCCTCGACCTGGTCATGTACGGATCCGAGCTGTTTCCCTGGCTGATGTTCCTGATCCTGGTCGTCATCACCCTGGAAAACCTCCTGGCGAACCGATTCAACCGGGAAGTGAAGGTCTGACCCCATGAACATCAGCTTCAAGCCGATCGGCCCCTGGCCCGTAGTCGCGATCGCCGCGCTGATCGTCACGGGGCTGACCCTCTGGGCCTACCGCGAACGACTCAAGGGCACGCGCGGCGGCTGGCGATACGTCGCGCTCGCCCTCCGCCTCGCCGCCATCCTCCTCTGCCTCCTCGCCGCGCTCCGGCCCGCCGTCCTCATCAACGAGAAACGCAAGGAGAATGCGTCGGTCGTCGTCCTGGTGGACGCCACCGAGAGCATGAACATCACCGACGAGGTCGGCGGCCAGTCGCGATGGAAGGTCGCACGCAAGGCGGTCGAGCAGGCCCGCAAGGCCATCACCGGCGGCAAGGAGAGCCAGCTCGAACTCAAGGTCTACCAGTTCGACCGCGAACTCCGGGAGGAAGCCTCCGAGTCCGCGGCGACTCCCAAACCTGCCACCGACGACAAGGCCAAGGCCGAGCCGAAGCCCGACGCCAATCCCGACGACAAGAAGGCTGCACCCGCACCCGCGCCGGTCGTCGCGAAGAAGGCGGATACCGACAAGCCCACCGGCGCCGAGACGGCCATCGGCACCGCCATGTCCCGCGTCGTGAAGGAACTCCAGGGGACCCGCATCTCCCGGATCATCCTGACGTCCGACGGCAGCAACAACGGCGGCGGCCCTCCGCTCGACGCCGCGCAGCAGCTCAAGGCCCTTCAGATCCCGGTGTACACCGTCCCCGTCGGATCCGAGAACGCCGCAGCCTCGTCGCGCGACATCGCCGTCCGCGACCTCGTCGCCGGCCCAGTCGTCTTCGTCAAGAACCAGCCCGAGATCCGCGGTGTCATCACCGCACGGGGGTTCGCCAACCAGTCGCTCGACATCGAGTTGCACGTCGAGGGCGAGCCGAATAACCCCGTCGCCACCAGGACGATCAAGGCGCCCGAGGCCTCAGACACGATCCCCATCACGGGCTTGAAGTACATCCCCCAGACGGCCGGCGAGAAGCGGGTCACGCTCAAGGTCAAGCCGCGCGACGGGGAGCTGATCACCTCGAACAACGAGATCAGCACCTACATGACCGTCCTCAGCGGCGGACTCAAGGTGTTGTACGTCCAAGGCTCCAACTTCTCGCACGAGTACCGCTTCCTGACCCGCGCGCTCGACGCCGCCAAGGAGATCCACGCCGACCTGGAGGTCGTCCGCGAGCCGGCCCACGGCGACACCGGGCTGCTCAAGGACGGCCTCTTCACCCCCAACGCGTACGACGTCTACATCCTCGGCGACATCCCCGCCGAGTACTTCACCCAGGCCCAGATCCGCCAGCTCGCGCTGAACGTCCGCAACGGGGCAGGGCTGCTCATGCTCGGCGGCCGATCGAGCTTCGGGTCCGGCGGCTGGGCCACGACCGAGCTGTCCGCCATCCTCCCTGTCGACATGCACCCCGATGACGGCCAACTCGAACCCGAGGAGGGGCTGAAGCTCACGCCCAACCCCGCCGCGCTCGACAACTACGTCCTCCGGCTCAACGCCGACCGGGCCGAGTCCGAGCGGCTCTGGAAGGGCCTCGCGCCCATCATGGGCACCAACCGGTTCAGCCGTCCGAAGGCCAGCGCCAACCTGCTGCTCACCGCCGGCCGCGAGCCGGTCATGCTGAGCATCGACATCGGCCGGGGCCGATCGATCGCCTTCGGCGGAGAGACCTGGCCCTGGGTCCGATCGGCGATCCTGGATCCGTCCTCGGAGGGGCTCCTCTCCCACGCACGCTTCTGGCGGCAGGCCATCCTCTGGCTCGCCCACAAGGAGAACAACGGCGAGAGCCAGGTCAAACTCAAGCTCGATCGCCGCCGCATGGGCGTCGGCCAGAAGCTGGAGGTCATCGCCTCGGCCCGCGACTCCAAGAACGAGCCCGTCACCGACGTCCAGTACGAGACCACCGTCACCCTCAACGCCCCGAACGCGAAGCCCGAGCCCCTGCAACTCTTCCTCAAGGGGGAAGACTTCACCGGCTCCTACTTCGCCAACGGCCAGCCGGGCGAATACACCGTCAGCGTCAAGGGCACCCGCCAGGGCAAGACCCTCGGCAGCGACACCGCCCGGTTCATGGTCTACCAGGACAACCGCGAGCTCGAACGCCCCGCCGCAGACCTCGCCCTCCTCAAGCAGATCTCCGAGATCACCGGCGGCGAGGTCATCCGCCCCGAGGACGTCGGCAAGCAGCTCGCCAAGCTCGGCCCCGACGCATCAGAATACACCACCCAGTCCGAGCATCGCGTCTGGGACAACTGGCCCTTCTTCCTCGTCTTCACCACCCTCCTGACCCTCGAATGGGCCCTCCGCAAGGCCAAAGGTTGGGCCTGAGCAGGGTGTGGTGGACGCGTGCTCGCGTCCTCCGCACCGTCAACCCGCCCCGCCGTCCAGGTTGACCGGCGTGTCGTCGGCATCCCTCGGTGCGGAACCCCGCGTCCCGCTGGTCCGCGGCGTACCACACCCTACCCACCGAGCGGCAAGCCCGGCCCACACCACAAGCGCCCCCGCCGAGATCGCCATCCCGAGATCCAGCCCCGGCGTCCGGTAGACCATCTCGATCACATGCTCACCCGCCGACGGGATCGCCACCACCCGCTGCGCACGGTTCCCCAGGAGGATCTCGACCGGCCTTCCATCCAACGTCGCCGACCACCCCGGCATCCACGTGTCGGCCACCACGAGCAGCCCGGGCCCCTCCGTCCGGACCCGGATCCGCTTCCGGTCGGGATCTGTCGCATCAAGCTCCGCCGGCCGGAACGCCTGCCTCGGCCCCGCCACTTGCCCCAACGGATCCATATCCATCATCACCACCTGGCGCGGGTCGTGAAGCCGGATCCGCCGCGAGTCGCGATCGACAACGGCCCCCGGCACGACATACGCCCGGGGCAGGGCGGTGGGATTCCGGTAGACCGTATAACTCGTCCCACGCCAAGGCCCCGTCGCCACCGGGTCCCAGGGCAATGACGGATCTGGCGGGCCCTCGTCCACCAGCCAGCCCACAGCCAACCGATCCAGAATCGCCTGCCTGTCGAGCCGACGCACCGCCTCGACCGCCTCATCCAGGGCCTCGCCCCTCACGTCCCAGGCCGGGTGGAACATCGGATACAGGCGCTCGACCAGCTCGGTCGCATGCCGGACCTGGAACCCGTCGCCGACATTCGCCTTCGACAGCCCCAGGCGCGCCGCCATCGCATCCTCATAGAACCAATCCCTGGCCCGAACCCGGACTCCCACGTCGCTCGCCAGCACCCCATCCATCGGCCCCGCCGCCAGGAACCGCTCCGGCGGCGCTACGCGGATCAGGTCCACCCCGTAAACCGCCAACTCCGCGACCGCCGCCACCGCCCAGACTATCGCCCCCCGCCGACCCATCCCCGACACCGCGATCCAGAACCCCGGCTGACACAGAATCACCCAAGGTAGGCTGGAGTGCAGACGCGAACCGGAGGGAAGCGCCAACCCACCATGCCCGGACGGACGGCTCACCGTAACCCCCTCCACCAACCCCCACGCACACACCACCAGGACCACTCCGAACCCAATCCACCGTCCCCAACGAAACCACCCCCCATCCCGCGAAACCGTCTCCAACCCCACCGCCGCCAGCACCGCGACCAGCGGCTGCGCCAGGAATAATACCCTCGCCGGAGTCCGGAACTCCCCCATCCCCGGCAGCACGTGAAACAAGACCGAAAACACCCCCAACGACCGCCCCGCCGCGAAGACCCCACACATCAACACAGCCGCAAGCAGCCCCCGCACCAGCGGCCGTCGACGTGGCCCGAATCCGGCCACCAGGACCAGCACGCCCACCACCAGCCCGACCGACGCCTGCGACTCCCACCAGTTCCCCGGCCCGACATACCCGGCCGGATTCCCCAGCGCATTCGGCGAGACCCACTGCGCCAGGTTCGCCGGCCCCAGGTGGAACCGGTCCGCCATCGCCAGGGTCCCGCCCGCCTTTCCGGCGGTCCACGGACGCGCTTTCAAGATCGGCACCAGTTCCAGACCGACCAGCCCCAGGCTCAGGGCGATCACCCCGGCCCACGCCAGCCCGCGAGGCCAATCCCGGGTCTTCATCAAATCATGCAGGGCCACCGCCCCGATCCCGAGGACCAGCAGGTACCACTCCTGCGGATGCCCGGCCACGAAGCAGAGGGCCAGAAGCGGCGGCAACGCCAGCCAGCCCGACCGGTTCCCCCGCCGGGCCCGCACCAACGCCTCGTACACCCAGGGGAAACCACGACACCGCCCAGACGTGCGGCAGATGCCCGGCGAACACATGCCCCAGGACGAACGGCGAGCCCTGGACGCACAGCCCAGCGAACAAGGAGAATCGGAAGCCCAGACCCAGCGTATCCGCCAGGCGATACGTCCCGAGGGCCAACCAGACGACGTGGGCCACGGTCAGCCAGCAAAGCGCCGAGGGCGAATCCGACCACCACACCAGCCAGACCGGCGGATAGAACACCCCCGCCTGGGGGTTCCCCACCAGCGGCCGGCCACCGAACCCCCGGTCGTCCCACAGCGGCAACCGGCCCAGCGTCCGCACATTCCGGCCGACCCAAAGGTGATGCGGCAAGAATAGACGCGTCAGGTCGTTGCCGACCGTCGGCACCTCCAGCCGGGTCCGCACATCCACGGCCGGCCGGTCAGGGTCCACGATCAACGATCCGGGCGACAGCGTCAGCCGCCCGAAGCAGACCAGGGCCGTCGCCGCGAACGCCAGCAGGGCCAGTCCGTCGCGGCGATGGATCTTCATATCAAGGGACGCCTCAGAGTTCCTGCGGCACCTGGCCCGCGGCCTTCCGGGCCGCCAGGTCCGCGAACTTCGGCCGGGGCGCCCCGCTCGTCGCGCGGCCGGCCTTGAGGTTCTGGATCAGCCCGAAGTAACGGTCGAGATGGGCCGTCTCCGACCACTCGCCCTTCCGCATCTGAAATCCACGATGGGACAACTCTTCCCGCAGGTCCTCGTCATGGACGATCCGTCGCAGCGCCAGGAGCATCTCGGCGTCGGTCTCGAATCCGAGCCCGCCGCCGCTCAACACGCCCGTTTCCTCCAGCGCCCCGCCGCCGCGATGCACCACCACGGGCGTCCGGACCGCGAAGGCTTCGAGCACCACATACCCGAACGTCTCAGGGAACAGCGACGGCACCACGACGGCCTTCGCCCCGTGGAACAGCCTCGCCAGGTCCGGCCCGCCCAGCAGGCCCTCGAAGTGCACGTTCGGCAGGCCCTTCGCCATCTCGCGGAGCTGCGGCTCGAACGGCCCGGTTCCTGCGATCCGCAGGTCGACCTCGGGCAAGTACGCCATCATCGGAATCAGGCGCTGGAATCCCTTCATGCCGACGAACCGCCCCGCCGCCGCGAGATAGGGCCGCGGGGTCGGGACCGGCTCCTCGTCCTCCAGGCCGTTCGACCACTCGTCCGGCAGGAAGTAGGGCAGGTGGACCAGCGGTGCCCCGATGCCCCGCGTGCGATGTTCCTCGAGCGCATGCCGCGACGGGAAGAGCAGGGCATCGAGCTGCCGCAGGCCCCGGTCGAGGGCCCCGGTGTATCGCCAGATCTGCGGCGGACGCTTGCCCGACAGGCTGCACCGGATGCAATCCGGGCCGTCGCAGGGCTGCTTGTCGTACTTCCAGAGCAGGTGCATCGGGCAGATCAGCCAGTGCTCATGCGCCGTCATGATCCGCACGGCCGACTTGCCGTAGCCCAGCACGCCGGGCCCACCGATCAGCGAGATGTTATGGAAGTGAACGACGTCGGTGTCGATCGCTTCGAGCTGCTCGCGGAGGGCGTCGGCCTTGAAGTACGGCCGGCCGGTCATCTGCGTCGCCAGGGGCGAGATCGTCCCCAGGCCGCTCTCCAGCGCGTGGATGTGCAGCCCCTCGGGGGGCGTGTAGGGGCGGAGCGGATGGTCCCCCCGGACCGCGTTGAATGCATCCACGCAGTGATAAACGTGAACCTCGTGACCCTTGCTCAGGAGGGCGCGGGACAGTCGATCCACGTACGCCGCATCCCCGCCGAAGCTGTGGGCGCCGAAGAACGTGGTGACCATGCAGAACTTCAACGGCGGCCTCCTTGTCCAATCCGCGAAGCGAGTCGGCCGGGATCCGACGGGGCCGATGATTCCCGACGACACGACCGGCTGTTGCTTACCACGATTCGCCCCCGGCATCCAGTTCGACTTGGCCCCGAACCGCCCTAGGCCGGTGCGGGCCCGCCAGGTTCGGCCCCGGCCGGCGCAGCAGGGCCCTCACCTCGCCCAGCGTGACCCCGCCCACCGCCACCAGCGCCAGCACATACACCAGGGCCCCGCCAACCACCGCCGCCAGCACGTGCACCTGCAAGAGGATCCGGCAGGCCAGGGCCATGACCCCGCAGGCCAGCAAGGGTCGAACCAGTTGCTCGCCCCACCTCGGGGCCCGGCCGATCCTGGCCAGGCAGGCGTGCCCCAGCAGGACCAGCCCGAACCCCACGATCACCGGCGCCGCCGCCGCGCCCGGGAGCCCGAACGCCGCGTGCAAACCCAGGACCAGCGGTACCGACCCGATCGCCCCCAGGAACAACAAGCGACTCCCCAGCTCCTCCCGACTCCAGGCGATCAGGGCCGACTGAATCAGGAATGCCAGTGTGAGCAACGGTGCACGCCAGACCCCGATCGCCAGCAAGGGCCCCGCTCCGTGGTATTCCGAAGGCAGCAGGAAGGCCACCAGGGGATCGGCCAGCACCGTCGCCCCCACCGCCAGCGGCAACAGGCCCGACAGCAGGACCCGCACCGAGGCGTCCAGCGGCGATCGACCCGACTCGGGGTTCTCCCGCCAGCGACGCGACAGCCAGGGGAAGATCACCTGCTGGAAGATGATCCCGAAGGTCAGGATCGCCGTCACCATCCGGTGCGGCGCCCCATAGAGCCCCACGTCGCCCCACTGGTTCAGGAAACCCATCAACATCAGGTCGACCGACAGCAGGACCGTCTGCGCCACCTGGATCGTCAGGATCGACCGGCCCCGCGTCGCCACCACCGCCGGGAACCGGCCCGACAGCGACAGCCTCGGCCAGCCGTACTCATGGACATAACAGCCCCAGATGATCGCGATCCCCGTCAGCTCCCCCAGCGCCAGCCAGGCGGGGACCCAGTTGATCCGACCCACCCCCGAGACCGTCCACCACACGCCCCCCGCGTAGATCGCCGTCCGCAGGCACAGCGAGGCCGCGATCCGGCCCATCCGCTCCGTCCCCCGGTACACGAAATCCAGGCCGGAGGCCGTCGTCAGCAGCATCAACCCATAAAGCAGTAAAAGCCCTTGCAATACTTCATCGACGACCGGCAACAGCGTCACCAGCGCCAGCCCGGCGAAGAGGCCCAGGGCGACCAGTCCCTTCATGGCGAGGGTCTGGCCGGCGACGGGTCGCGTCAGGCGGGGGTGGCGGGCGATCTCACGCGCGGCGATCACCTCGAAGCCGTCGCGGACGATCAGCACCAGCCAGAAGGCGACGTGGAACGCGAACTCGACCCGGCCGTAGCCCGAGGCGCCCAAGGTCCGGGCCAGCGACAGGGTGATGATCACCGACGTCGCGCGACAGACCACCTCCGCCAGGCTCAGGGCCAGGAAGTTGCGGGCGACCCGCCGGGAGTCGGAGACGCCCGAGGGGTCGGCGCGTCGGTTCGCTGGGGATCTCGCCATGCTCGGTCGCACGTCCTTGTGGCCGGTCGGAGGGGGCATCGGGCGAGGTTCCGGCGGGAGAGGGCCGGGGCCTCTTCGGGCACCCTTTCGCCTCACCATCCTGGCTCGGCGATTCTGGAGTCTGGTTGCCCGGGCGAGGATGGTAGTCCGCCCCCACCGGGCTGTCAACCGCAGCCGTTCACGACGCCCGCCCGCGCCTCAGGCGGTCGAGGGCCACCGCGGCCACGATGATCGAGCCGATGATGATGTCCTGGCTGGCGTTGGAGATCCCCGCGTGGACGCACCCGTTGTTCAACACCGACATGATCAGGCAGCCGATCAGGGTCCCCAGGACCGTCCCCTCGCCCCCGCTCAAACTGCCGCCGCCGATCACCACCGCCGCGATGACCTGGAGCTCCAGGTCCGGGGCCGTGGTCGGGTCGCCGGTGCCGTCGAGGTAGATGAGCTGGAACCCGCCCGCCAGGCCCGTCGCAAGGCCCGCCAGGCCGTAGGTCAGGATCTTGATCCGCGGCACCCGCAGGCCGCAGAGCCGGGCCGTCGCCTCGTTCGAACCGATCGCATAGACGTAACGACCCAGCAGGCTGTACCGCAACAGGATCGCCACGACCAGGCTCAGGCCCAGGAGGATCCAGACCCCGGGCGCGAGCATGGTCATCTCCTGGAGGATCCGGCCGCCCGTCCCGGGGACCTTCGCGGCCCAGTCGGACGGGGTCGACTCGATCGCCAGGATCCGCTTGAACCACCAGGGCTTGGCGTCCCCCGGGATGTAGACCGGCGTGTTCGACGACAGCCACTTCGCCACCCCCCGGAACACCTTGAGGCTCCCCAGCGTGATGATGAACGGGATGACCCGGAGGCCCGTGATGAACGACCCGTTCACCGCCCCGCACAGCCCCCCCAGCACCACCCCCGCCAGCAACCCCGCCCCCACCGAGACCTTGTAGTCGCGCACCAGGATCGACACCGCCACGGTCACCAGCGCCACGGCCGAGCCCACCGACAGGTCGATCCCCCCCGAGATCATCACCATCGTCATCCCGAGCGCCGCCACGCCCACGACGACGGTCTGCACCGCGATCGTCCGCCAGTTGTAGGGGTCCAGGAACGTCCCCGACTCGCGCGTGAGGTACCCGAAGAGCGCCGTGATCAGGATCAGCCCCAGGAACGGGGCCAGGAGCGTCCACAGCCACCGGAGCGACCCCACCACCCGCGCCACCCCACCCCGACCCGCCGCCACATCCTCGCCCACGACCACCCCCTTGACCCCACAATCCCCCCACCTCCACCCCACCGCAACCAGTCTCCCCCACCACCCCCCATTCCACAACCCCGTAGGGTGCGGCGCCGCGCGGACCAACGGCACGCGAGGCGCCGCATCATCACCCGCGTCCGAAACCCGCGAAACGAACCCAATCCCCCACCCCAACCCCCGAAACCCCAATTTCCGAAACGAACCCAACCCGCCGCAACCCCTTTTCCACCAGTAGCTTAATCATGAATACTCCCGAACCACCCAGAACCACCCCGTACGAACACCCGCCTCCCAACCCTCCTCACCGCGTCATCAAGCAATCCCGCGCCAACCAAACCAACTCCCCCATCCCTCAAGCCATCAACCAGCCCCCGGCGCAACAGAATTGACGAAACGAACCCAATCCCCGCCCCGGCCTCCGGCCAGGAACCATCACCCCACTTCGACGAAACGAACCCAATCGCTCCGGGGACGGGCCTCGCTCGCGGTTGAAACAATCCATCTACCATGAATAGGGCAAGCGGCGCTCCGTTTCACCAGAGCTTAGCCGCCGCAAGTCGTGATTTCAACGAGCTTAATGGGCTTTCTGACAGTTCACTGATCAGTGACTGGATCGTGAAAACCAAGGGGCCTCGTATCGTCGGCACGGGGCGACCGAACCCTCGGACAAATGCCAATAATCAGAATGTCCCGAATGGCATAAAGTTAAGCTACAATCTGATTCCCGAAAATAACTTACGACGTTGCCCCACTTCGCGAACTGAAAGCCATGTGGACATGTACGGTACTCCATTTGGCTGCAAATCGAAGAGATTTTGTAGCCCCTGTCGTATTCTTGTTTGTATTATTGACGATCGGATTACCTCGTTATCAGCCGCAAGCTCTTACGGGCTCGAGGTTTGCGCTAAACTTTTTGCTACTCCAGAATGTCCCCTTTTCCGCCCTCCCTTTTCCTCCCCTCCTCAAGGCAGAGGCGGCAGATTCCCCGGATCATAGGGCACCTGCTCAATCTATTCATTGAGGGACGTTAGTGGATTGACCGGCTGCTTGTCTGTCTAGCTTCGCTTTTTCGATCTCTAACACTCTTTTGAACTCGCTGTAAAGTTTTATGAGATCGGTGGCGTTGCTCATCATTGAAACTAGATTGAAACCGCTGTAAATCAGAAGCAGCATTGCGGCATGTGCCATGTAATCGGATTTGATGCCGCGCGTTACTATCATGGATGCGGTGGCGAGGAAAAATCCAATCATTGCGGTAAGAAAGGCCCGTGAAAACACGGCGTCGCCTTGTTCCCGAGCCAGGTAATCACCGAAAAGACTACCCCTTATGTTGATGAACGTAAGCCACACCGCCAACGCCGCCGAGAACAGAATGCCGGTGAGGTCATTCCATTCATCACAAGTTGCATGCACAAAATCCGTTACCTGTTTCCCGTTCCAGACAACGCGTATCAACCCATAGGCCGCTGCGGTGCCAATAAACTCTATAGCATATCCCTGGAAAACATCTTTGTTTATGAATTTGCTCATATTTCTTCCTGCTCGCCGTCTTGCCCATCGTCTGCCTGCGGCGGAGGGGATTCACGGTTGATCTGATCCAAAATTGCTTTGGTTAGAGCTTTGCCTTCCTGAGTTTTAGCCAAAACCGCCGTGCCTCGCACAAACTCCCTGACATTTTCCATGGACACCTGTACTTTCGCAGCAGATTGCCCTGTCGTCACTTCCGCCTTGTGGCCGTTGCGCATCCCCTCCATATGCACTTCGCCCTCCTTGTAGCCTGCATCCGCCATCGCCACCGCCGCATAGGGAAGCTTGCCCGCCTGCTGGCTAAGGCCTTCGCTGTTGCGCATATCTTGGAGGAAATCGCGGATACCACCCTCACGCATTTGGGTGAAGAGACTTTTGGTGTAACGCGAAAGCTCAGGATTCGGCAGCTTGAGGTGAACCTTCAGCCTGGTGAGCAGCGAGAAAGAACGGAAGGCTTCCATCACTTCTGAGTTTTTCGGTATCGGCTCTAATCGCAGGCTGGAAGAAATATCCAGAGTTTTGGCCGCGCCATCGAAAATATCATGCAGGGATGCACGCCACATTTGGGAATCCATCATGCTCCCGTTGTACCCCACCGCCGCGATGTGACGCTCCATAAAGAAGATGATTTTCGTAGCGGTGGCAATCGGCGGATCGGGCGTTGAAGTGCCGGTGATAATTCCTGTGTCGGTGACGATTGGCCCCTGTTGCTGCACAACCGAACGCGCCAAACTCAACCCCACGATGGGAGAGGCAGAAACCCCCTCACTATCGTATTCTACGAATTCTCGCGCGCTGTACTTATACTGGTTAACCTGCGCATCTTTCGTAACGTCCAGCTCGGCTCCCACTGACCGACGGAGAATTTCAATCAAATCGTTGTCACCCTGAGCGGGCTGCCCCATGAACCCAAAGACGTTACCGCCATGATCTACTATCATTCTGTACAGGTAAAAGTCTACCGGGCGGTCAGCCATTTGCAACCTCTTGTGTCACAATCAGGCGCGTAAATGCCGATGGAGCGAAAAAGGGACAGGAGCGAAAAAGGGACAGGAGCGAAAAAGGGACAGGAGCGAAAAAGGGACATTCTACTTTAACTGCCGAAAAGTAGAATGTCCCTTTTTCCGCCCCTTTTCCGCCCTCTTTTTCCGCCCTGTCCCCTTTCCCGCCCCTTCCCCTTTCCCGCCCCAGTTTTTGGTAATGTCGAGGTCACTCTCGGCGGGCCGGTCCTCCGAGCTATTCCTTTGGCCACTAGCCTCCAACCCGAACACCATGGATCCGAACACCATGAACGACGAAGTTGCCGCTACAGCCGCCAAACTCAAAATGCGTTTGGATTTTTACCGCGCAGAAGACAGACACGAATGCACGCTAATGCACTATCGAATGCTTTGGCTGCTCTCGTCTCAGGGGTTTCTTTTCGCAGTCTATTTCGCCCTTAGTGGCGGCCAGACGACGAGGGACAGCAGAAGTCTTCTCATTCTGGCTTTGTGTATTTGTTCTGCCTTAATTGCATGGCGCATCCGAATTGCCATAAAGCAGGCTGAGGATGTCATCGACCGTTGGCACATCCTGGAAAGGAAGGTTTTTACCGACGCCGAGGAATCCAAGGAATTGAAGGATTACTTCGCGGCCTACGACATTAAACGCCAATGGGGGGAAGCCAGCAAGGATCCCTACCAAGTCGAAAGCTTCAAGTGCCAAAAAGAAATTCCGTACATGATTGTTTTTTTATGGATCCTTCTTCTCTTGTTTTCGCTGTTCAATAACTTCAAATGGACGCCCTAACGGGAGGCTCAAGGGGGCACAGAGGGAGCAAAGGGCGCGGAGCAGGGAATCAAAGGGGCCATTTGAGCTGCGCCCGGGTTTTCTGGTCCACGGATAATAGCGAAAAAGGAGCAGAAAAGGGGACAAGGAGCAGAAAAGAGGAGCAGAAAAGGCGACATTCCACTTTATTTGCCGGAAAGTAGAATGTCCCCTTTCCCACCCAGAAAAGGGGAGCAGAAAAGGCGACATTCCACTTTATTTGCCGGAAAGTAGAATGTCCCCTTTCCCACCTTGCCCCCTTTTCCGCTTGTCCCCTTTTCCGCCTTTGGCCGCATCCGCCGCCCAGAAGGCTAGCGACTTCCTGAATGCACTGCAGCCGCAGGAATGACGAAACCCGGGCACGGATGCCCGAAGAATGCCCTAACTCGCGTGTGCCAGAATCTCATTCACCGTTACACCGAGGTGCAAAGCTACCTTCTAGGCATTCTCTTTTGCTTCAATACTTCCTTCCAGCGTTCCCGACATTCGCGCTCAAATCCAGGGTCATCTCTGCCATAGACGAGGACATACCACAAATTTCCAACGCAGAGTACCAGCGCTAATGTCAATGCAATCCAAGTCTGTCTATGTTCGCCAACTGGCAGTGTAGATAGATAAGCCGCAATCACGGCAAGGGCGATTACTGCGACCACTGCCAAAGATGCAAAAATTGAAGCGTGAGCTAAGAGGTCAAAAACAACGAGGAGCTTGTTATTAACTCGTTTCTTCAACCAATCATCCTCTCGAAAAACGTCCCAGTCCATTTCCCACGCAGACCATTTTTTCTCAATTAAATAGGCAGTATAGATTCGCATCATTCTTCTTAGGTAAAAACTTTGCGTAAATAAAACAAACGATATGGCGCAATAGAGCGATACTCTTATGGACGCACCGACAGCAAAGCTATCAATTTCTGTCAAGCTGCCAGGGATTGGCAACACCACAAGCAAAAGGAATGCCGTTGCCGCAGCACCAGTAATAAGAAATCTTTGGTTATTGATTTGGTTTATTTCATTATGTAGTTTTCCACGGTCTGGATCATGCGCCGTGATGGAATGCGATGTTTGCCGGTTTTGTGCTTCGGAGGGCTGCCTATCCTCTTCACCATAACCGCCAGTATTCGCGTCGCTCTGCATCGTCAACCGCTCCCGCTTTCAAACAATCGATGATATTGCCAATTCGCGACATCCGTCGCTTTCCGAGCGACTTGGAACTGACATCCGAATTTGATTTTTACAATAACGGCTGAGGCAATCAAGACTCGGGGCGGAAACGGGGACAGGGGCGGAAAAGGGGACATTCTGATTATCGACAATTGTCGTAGGCCATCATGGCTCGTTGATCTTCCCGAGTGCCTCCCTGGCGGCGGCGATCAGGCTCTGGCGGGCGCGGCCGTATGGGCCGGAGTTGACGTCGGGGACGAATGCGGCGATGCGATGGAGGTCGGGGATGGCGCGGGGCTCGCGGAACTCTCCCAGTTGCCAGACCACCCTATCCTCTGTCCAGGGGCTGAGCGAATCGTCCTCCGCGGGGAGTTCGGGCATCTCGCGGAGGAGATGCAGGAGGTGGCAGCGGATGATCTCCGTGTCGGGGGAGGGTTGCCACAACAGCCTCCCGCGTCCATCGTTCTCGTTGACGAGGCCAACGCGGGGACATGCATTGCGCGCGGCGGTCTGGTGTCTGATGCGGCGCATGTCTCTGCGTTGCCCTTATAGCGGATGCTAGGCCGTTGATTCATCCGGCCCTGCTTCCGCCGGAGCAGGCGCCGAGTTCGGGTGGAAGACATCGGGATACTGGTCCGGGCTGAGGAAGATCTTGCGGAAGAGGCGGATCATCAGCGCCCCATGGACGCCGTCCGCATAGCGGTGGTCGAACGTGAAGCTGATCGCGACGCAGTCGGCTGGGACGACCTCGCCCTTGCGCACGATGGGCACCGGGCGCTCGTGCCCGATGCCGATCACGAGGGGGCAACGGCTGTACGGGGACAGCGGCGCCAGCCCGTAGTCGATCCCGAGCGCGCCGTAGTTGGTGATGATCGCCGAGCCGAAGCGGTCGTCCGGGATGCCGGCGGCTAGCAGTGACCGGTTGAGCGTATATTGGACGAAGCTCTGGACCCCCAGCACCCCGCGCAGAACCCAGGTCGGGAGTCGGCGGACGACGGCGTCGGTCTGCTGGGTCAGCGGATCATCGCCCTTTCGCAGCCTCTCGACCGCTCCCTGGGAGAATTGCGCCAGTTCCCCCAGGGTCCGCTCCGGCACGCCCTGGAGCGTGAAGCCGGAGAGGTCCTGGCCGACCCGCGTCTTGATCAGCGTGGTGATGAAGACATCGGTGTGCGCGCGGCGATAGAGATTGCCGGCGCGCAGGAGGTGATTGAGGTCGGGGTGCTTCTCGAGGCAGTGCGCGACGATCTTGGCGACGTAGTGCGTCAGGGTCGGCGCGGGCCGGCCGCCCTGCGCCTTCAGGTAGGCCTTGGCGGGCCCGGTCGGCAGGTCGCACCATCCGTAGGTCGACGGATCGCGCGGGTGGTTCCAGCTGGCGATCGAGATCTTGCGATAGGTCGTGAGGGTCTGCCTGGCGCCCAGCGGTATGTGCTGTCTCAAAAGGATCAGGTCCTCCCCGTGCGCGGTTCGACGACAAACACTGTGACGGCGGCCGTCCCCAAGCGGCGCGGCCGTCCCCAAGCGGCGCGGTTTCCTTTCCTGCCTCAGCAAAGCCTCCCGATGCCCTCTCCTAACAGAAGCGCAACTGGGGACATCCTAGAATGCCACAAAGGGGAGCCCAATCCCAGGGGGGCGGAAAAGGGGACATTCAACACTATCCAGTCCCCGGATGGTGTTGAATGTCCCGAATGACAGCCCTGTCCTGAATGCTATCCCGTCGAGGACGGTTCCCACCTCGTCTCGTATCCGACTATTCCTGATGCGGCCCATGCGTTACCTTGAGGGCAATCTCAAGGCGGATCGAGGCGGCCCATGCATCTGGTGGACTTCGACGAATCATGCAACTCCGGGAACAACCTGAACGATGCCGAACAGCCGATCTTCGTGCTGGGTGAGTTGATCGTGCCAGAGGATTGCTGGCAGGCCGTCGAAACCGAGCTTGAGCAAGAACTCGGGGCAGATTTTCCCGAGATCGCCTCGCGTGGAGACGAGATCCACTCAAGGGCATCTGATTATCGACTTTTGTCGTAGGCTATCATTGCTCGTTGATCTTCCCGAGTGCCTCCCTGGCGGCGGCGATCAGGCTCTGGCGGGCGCGACCGTATGGGCCGGATTTGACGTCGGGGACGAATGCGGTGATGCGATGAAGGTCGGGTATGGCGCGGGTCTCGCGGAACTCTCCCAGTTGCCAGACGACCCGCTCCTCGGTCGAGAGGCTGAGGGGGTAGTCCTCCGAGGGGAGTTCGGGTATCTCGCGGAGGAGATCCAGGAGGTGACAGCGGATGATCTCCGTGTCGGGGGAGGGTTGCCACAACAGCCTCCCGCGACCATCGTTCTCGTTGACGAAGACGGGGCCGATCGGGATCGGGTCGGGCTCGGGGCGATGGCGCGGGTGGTTGGCGCAATAGGTCCAGAACGCCTCGAAGAGCGGTAAGTTGCGGATGATGCAGACATCCGGCTCCGGGTCGTCCTGATGCTCGTACCCGGCCTCGCCCTTGTTGCGGGCATTGAACCAGCACGTCCCGCAGCAGTCGGATCCGCCATTCGGCATGGAGACCTCGTTGGTTCGGGGAGGAATCTCTCGGGGCGACCGGTGGCGTGGGGCGGCTCGGGCCGGCCATCGCGTCCGTCGGTGCGCAGCTTCGACGGGTCGGATTCACCCGCCGGGGCACCATACCCTACCGATAGCCGCTTCGTTCTTGTGGTTCAAGGCGTTAGAGTGGGGGTTTGTCCTACGGTCGAGGTCCACCGTGCCAGGCGTTTCCCCACTTCGGATCCTGTTCGTCACCGGGCGGCTGGCGGAGTTTGCGCTCCGGCGGGTGCTGGAGGATGTGGCGAGGGCGGGGGGGGTGGAGCCGCTGGTGGCGGTGTTGCCGATCACGGTGGCGGCGCTCATGTCTCCGAAGTGGGTGGCGAGGCACCTGGAGGTCCCCGAGGGGGTCGACCGGGTCGTCCTGCCGGGTCACTGCCGGGGGGACCTGACGCCGGTCCTTGAGAAGAGCGGAGGGGTGCCCGTCGTGCTGGGGCCGGAGGACCTCCGCGACCTGCCCAGGTTCCTGGGGCAGGGGGAGTCCGACCGCCTCAAGGGCTATGGCGCGTTCGACATCGAGATCCTCGCCGAGATCAACCACGCCCCGAGGCTGACGACCGCCGAGATCCTCGACCAGGCCCGACGCCACCGCGACGACGGGGCCGACCGCATCGACCTGGGCTGCGACCCCGGCGGGCCCTGGGAGGGGGTCGCGGGCGCGGTGAGGGCGCTGGTCGACGACGGCCACGCCGTGTCGATCGACAGCCTCGACCCCCTGGAGATCGCCCCGGCCGCCCGCGCGGGGGCGTCGCTGGTCCTGAGCGTCAACGCCACCAACCGCGAGCACGCCCCCGACTGGGGCGTCGAGGTCGTCGCCATCCCCGACCAGCCTGGCACGCTCGACGGCCTGGATGAGACCCTGGAATTCCTGGAGAGCCAACGCGTCCCGTTCCGGATCGACCCGATCCTGGAGCCGATCGGCTTCGGCTTCGCGGCGTCCCTGGGCCGGTATCTGGAGACACGCAAGAAGTACCCGGACGCCCCGATGATGATGGGTGTGGGCAACCTGACCGAGCTGACGGACGTCGACTCGGCCGGGGTCAACACGCTCCTGATCGGGTTCTGCCAGGAGGTCGGCATCCGGAGCGTCCTGACCACGGCGGTGATCAACTGGGCCCGGTCCTCCGTGAAGGAGATCGACCTCGCCCGGCGACTGGTCTACCACGCGGTCACGAACAAGACGCTCCCCAAGCGTGTGGAGCCGAACCTGGTGATGCTGCGGGATCCGAAGCTGCCGAGATTCGGCGGCGAGGCCCTCCGCGCGATGGCCTCGCGGATCAAGGACGCCAACTGGCGGATCTACGCCGAGGACGGCCGCATCATCGCGTTCAACCGCGACCATTTCCTCGAAGGGGACGACCCCTTCGAGATCTTCGACCGGATGGGCGTCGACGACCCCTCGCACGCCTTCTACCTCGGCCAAGAGCTGATGAAGGCGAAGACGGCGCTCACCTTGCACAAGGTCTACCGCCAGGACGAGGCCCTCGACTGGGGGTTCCTGACCGTGCCCGAGATCAGCCACCGCGAACGCAAAAAACAGGCCCGGCGCGAGGACCAACCGTGATCCTCGAAGGCGTCGTCACCACCCTCGGACCCGATGGCACCCTGAACGTCGCGCCGATGGGCCCGAAGTTCGAGGATCCCGGCGACTCCTCGCGGTTCGTGCTCCGGCCCTATCAGACCTCGACCACGTACCGGAACCTCAAGGGGCACGGGGAAGGGGTGTTGCACGTCACTGACGACGTGCTCCTGATCGCCCGCGCGGCCATTTCAAAGGTCAACGACGCCCCCACCCGACCGGCCGAGGTGGTTCGGGGGCGTATCTTGCTCTCGGCGGCGCGTTACCATGAGTTCCGCGTGGTGGAGCTGGACGACCGGGCCGAGCGGACAACCATCGTGGCCGAGACGGTCCACATCGGCCGCCAGCGCGACCTGTTCGGCCTGAACCGGGCGCAGTTCGCCGTCGTCGAGGCGGCCATCCTCGCGACCCGCCTGGCGTTCCTGCCGCGCGAGGAGATCCTCGACGCGCTCCGCCGCCTCGTGCCGCTGGTCGAGAAGACCGCCGGGCCCGCCGAGCGCGAGGCGTTCTCGCTCCTGCAAGATCACGTGAACACGTTCTATCACAACCAAGCGTCGCAGCCCGCCCAATGAGCCCCCTCGTCGTCCGGACACCGAGCCGCCTGCACTTCGGCCTGCTTTCCTGGGGGCACCACGGCCCCCGACGGTTCGGCAGCGTCGGCCTGATGATCGAGGATCCGGGCCTACGGCTCCGGCTCGACGTGTCTTCCCGCTTCGAGGCCCAGGGCCCTGGCGCGGGGCGGGCGTTCGAACTGGCGACGGTCGTCGCCGACCGCCTGCGATCGCGGGGGATCGCCGTGCCTCCGGCGAGCCTGGTGATCGAACAGGCCCCGCCGGAACACGTCGGGCTGGGGTCGGGCACGCAGCTCGCCCTGGCCGTGGCGCGGGCGTTGACCCGCCGGGTCGGCCTGGAACTTTCCCCGATCGAACTCGCGGGCCTGACCGGTCGCGGCCTGCGCTCGGGCGTGGGGATCCACGGGTTCGAAAGTGGCGGCCTGATCGTCGACGGCGGCCACCGGACGGCCGAGGAAGATATCCGCGTCGCCCCCCTGATCTCTCGGCTGGCGTTCCCGGACGACTGGTCGATCCTGCTGGTGATCCCCGGCCGGACCCCGAGCGTGCACGGCCCCCAGGAACGCGCGGCGTTCGCAGCCTTGCCGGCGTTCCCCGACAGCCTCACCGATCGCCTCTGCCGCCTGGTCCTTCTCGATATGCTCCCGGCCGTCGCCGAGCGCGACCTCGCCGGCTTCGGCGCGGCGCTGTCCGAGCTTCAAGATCGCGTCGGCACCGCCTTCGCCCCGGCCCAGGGGGGCATCTACGCCCGGCCCGAACTCGAAGGCATCGTCGCGTGTCTGAGGGCAAACGGCCTGCACGGCGTCGGCCAGAGTTCCTGGGGACCGACGCTCTACGGCTTCACCACGAACGATCACGAACGCAATGAACGGCTCCGGCTCAGCATCCTCCGGGCCACAGGCCTACCCCCCGGAGACGTGACCTGGACCAGGGCCGCCGCCATCGCTCCGTCCCATGCTCGCCCCTGAGCAAGCCCGAATGCATCCAGACACCTGGATTTTTCCTGAGGCCCGGGCTGTCACCCGGATCCCGGACTGTCGTACAAAACATCGAAGCGCACACCTGAAAGTCCTTCCAAAACGACCCGCACCAAAACGCCGACCTCCCCAACTGTTCCCCCCTCAGGAGCCTCCCGATGTCCGAGCCCCGCGTGGACCTGATCCCGGTCCGTCCTGCCGTCTGCGCCGATCAGGAAATTCACCTCGACCTGCTCGTCCGGATCGTCCCGCCCGCCCCCGAAGTCCATTTCGTCCGCCCTCGGCTCAACCTTGCACTGGTGCTGGACCGTTCCGGCTCGATGGCGGCCGAGAAGAAGATGGACTACGCACGCAAGGCCGCCGCGTTCGCCGTCGAGCAACTGCTGCCGAACGACAGCGTGAGCGTGATCGCCTTCGATGACCAGATCGACATGATCGTCCCGGCCGGGCCGGTGACCAACAAGGCGGAGATCCTCCGCAAGATCGCAACGATCGGCCCCCGCGGCTCGACCGCCCTCCACGCGGGCTGGGAGATCGGCGCGAGGCAGACGCTTGAGCACAAGGTGCTGGACGGGCTCAACCGGGTCCTGCTGCTCTCCGACGGCCTCGCGAACGTCGGCCTGACCGACCCGACCGCCATTTCAGGCGAGGTCGCCGGCATGAACGCAAAGGGCGTCTCGACGACCACGCTGGGCGTCGGCGACGACTATAACGAAGACCTGATGGAAGCCATGGCCAGGTACGGAGACGGCAACTACTACTTCATCTCCGACCCCGTCCAGCTCGCCGACATCTTCCAGACCGAGCTCCAGGGGCTGGTCGCCACCCTCGGCACCAAGGTTACTCTGGGATACGCCCCCGCCGGCCAATCCCCGCGCAGCGTGACGGTGTCCGACTTCCTCAACGACCTCCCTCGCGACGATCAGGGCCGCTGGAATCTGCCCAACCTGGTCGTCGGCAATCCGATCCTCGGGGTCCTCCGGCTCAGGGTCCCGGCCCAGGGGGCAACCTCCGAACAGCCGGTCGAGCTCGGCCAGGTTCGGATCGCCTGGGACGAGCCCGGCAAGCAAGGCCGTCCGTCCGTCCTGATTCCACTCCGGCTCCCGATCGTGACGAAGGACCGCTGGGATTCCCTCGGCGAGGACGTCAGCGTCCAGGAACAGGTCGCCCTGCTCATGGCCACCCGCGCCAAACGCGAAGCCATCCAGGCATACGATCGCGGCGACGTCACTGGCGCCGCCCGCCATCTCGAAATGGCCGTCGCCTGCTGCGCACCGCTCCCCGCTTCGGCCAGCGTGTCCGAGGAACTCGCCAACATCAGCGAACTCAAGGCGGAACTCGACGGTCAGCGCTACACCAAGTTCCGCAAAATGGGGACGTTCCAGGCCTACCAGCGAACCACCAGCAAGCCCAGCAGCCCCCCGCCGAAATCGACCTGAGCCCGAGCCTGAACCGGGGGCGACGCCATTCGCGTCGTCCCCGGCCTCTCACCTCCTGCTCGTCGCCACTTCCATGACCCCATGCTCCGTCCACTCGCCGATCGCCTTCGCCTCGCTGAGCACCCCGCGCGACATCACCGCCAGCCGGTCGCAGATCCCCATCAATTCCGGAAGATACGAGCTGACCACCAGCACGGCCTTGCCCGTCGCCGCGAGTTCGCCGATCAGCTTGTAGATTTCCGCCTTCGAGCCGACGTCGATCCCCCGGGTCGGCTCGTCGAGCAGCAGCACGTCCGCATCCTGGTGCAACAGTCGGGCAATCGCCACCTTCTGCTGATTCCCCCCCGAGAGCGCCCCTATCACCTGGCCGGGTCCGGCCGCCTTGACCCGCAGCAACTCCATCCAACGCCGGACGTCCTGCCGCCTCGCCTTGAGATTCAACATCCCCCACCGGGCGTGCCGCCCCAACGCCGAATAGGTCAGGTTGTCCTCGATTGACCTCCCCAGCGCGAGCCCCTCCGTCTTCCGATCCTCGCTCAGCAACCCCAGCCCTTGCCAGATCCTCCTGTGCGGCGAGGCATTGCGGCTCGAAACACCGGCGACCTTCACTCGCCCCTTTCGCACCGGATCCAGCCCAAAAATCCCCCGGAGCAGTTCCGTCCGCCCCGCCCCGACCAGCCCGGCAATTCCCAGAATTTCCCCGCGACGGAGGCCCAGGCTCGCCGACCTTGGTAACTTAACTCCTGCCACACCATCCAGTTCCAGAAAGACATCCCCCGCAACATGCGGCACCTTGGGGAACATCTCCGTCAGGTCCCGCCCCACCATCTGCTGCACGATCTGCGACAACGGCGTGCCCTGGACCTCCCCGCTCGCCACCGACTTCCCATCCCGCAAGACCGTATATCGAGACGCCACCCGCCGGACTTCCTCCAGGAAGTGGCTGATATACACGACCGAAATCCCACGCGCCTTGAGCCGGTCGATCACCTCAAACAGCTTCTGCGCATCGCGTTCCGTCAACGAACTCGTCGGCTCGTCGAACACGATCACCCTGGCATCCGACACCAGCGCCCTGGCCACCTCCATCAGCTGCTTCGCCCCGGGACTCAGGCTCCCCGCCCTCGTCTCCGGCCGGATATCCGGGTGATCCAGCAGCGCCAGTGCCTCCGTCGCAAGTCGCCGATGTTCATGATGTTGCAGTATCCCCAACCGCGAATGCTCCTGGCCTAGCAGGATGTTCGCCTCGACCGAGAGGTGCGGTGCGATCGTCAGTTCCTGGTAAATCATCGCCACCCCGCACGCGAGGGCCTCGCGAGGCCCCCTCGGCGCGTAGGCCGACCCACCCAGAGTCATCGAGCCCCGATCGGGTCGGATGGCGCCGCTGAGCACCTTCATGAGGGTGCTCTTGCCCGCGCCATTCTCCCCGATCAGGGCGTGGACTTCCCCGGCCCCCAGCGACATGCTCACCCCGTCGAGCGCCTTCGAGGCGCCGAACCGCTTCGCCACATCGCTCATCACGAGCAGGGGTTCCGTCACTTCGCCTCCGAGATCATCCCAGCCCCCTCGAGAGCCCGAAGCATGCCCAGCGTGCTCGACTCGTTCGGGCAGAAGACCCCATCGAACTGGCCACGGAACCGCGTCACCAGGCTCTGCGACCTCTGCTGCGCCGAGTCCGAGGTCGCCCCCGCGTACTGGTCCTTGGAAACATACGAGATCTTCGGGAACTCCTTCTCCATCGTATCCGTGAATCCCTTCTCCCGCTCGTCCGTGCTCGCCGAACCCACCGCGTAACGCAACAAAATGATCTTCCCCTCACCCTTCAGCAGCTCGCCCAGACGCCTCGCCGCCAGCACACCGCCGTTGTAATTATTGGTGGCAACATAGCTTGCGATCTTCTTCGACTCCAGTGCCGAGTCGATGATGACGACCGGGATCCCCTTCTCGATCGCCTGCTCGACCGGGCTCACGAGCGCCTTGGAGTCGAGCGGTGCCAACACGATGCCGTCCACACCGATCGAGATGGCATTCTGAACGAGCTTGATCTGATCCGTGCGGTCATCCTCCTTGGGCGGCCCCTGCCAGATGATCTCGGCGTTCCCCGACTCCTCCGCCGCCTTGAGCGCGCCCGCGTGAATCGTCTGCCAGAACTCGTGCGTCGTCCCCTTCGGGATTACCATGATCCGGTACGCCTTCTTCTTGGGCCCGACCACCGAGGAATACTGCTTCGGGTCGACCTTCGGCGGATTCAGGAGCGCCGAGACCTCCGGCGTCTTGAGGTTCTCCGGCGTCACGAGCGTCTCGCCCGTCGAGATCGACGGCTCGACCTTCTTCTTCTCCAGGTGATCGATGAGCGTCTTCACCCCCATGTAGCCCATCTTCAACGGATTCTGGACCACCGTCCCCTGGAGCTTCCTCGTCGAAAGGGCCTCGATCAGCACCGAGCTGGCGTCGAACCCGACCAGGAGGACCTTCTTCTGGGGGCAGACGCCGAAGCGACAGGAGAAGTCGAAGGGACAGGGGAGGGCCCCGCCGGGCTCGGAGTCGGCGAGGAATCGCCGCAACCGGTCCCCAGGAATCCCAGACCGGCGGCCACGAAGCCGACGAAAATGCGACGATTCATCATGAACAAACTCCACGCACGACCCGACATTCTAGAAGTGTGGAAACACATCGTAAGTCTCGGCACAGACAGGGTCAAGGACGCACGGAAGCGTCCCTCACATGGTCCCAGACTCCCACCTGGCATGTCGCTTGGATGAGCAAACCGAGAAAAAACCGGACGAGCTTGTTGACCTTCGCTCAGGATCCTGTACTATGACTCTCGCCGCTGATGACAACGACTGACGCGAAAACAAACGCGACAGCAACTCAGCGAGCAGCTAGCCCTGCGACTCACTGATGAGTCGCCTTTCGTCGTCGATGTTGATCGACGGCGACACGTCTTGACCGGACGGATTCGCTGGACTATGGTTCAGCAGGAGGCCGCTCCAAGCAGGACGCGAATACGGGCGGGATGAGGCCGGAGTGGTGGCCGAAAGGCTCACAACCCCGGTCGATTGCGTCGGATCAGGGAACGATGGTTCCCCGGGACGATGCTCCACACGCAGATGCTCTTTGACAATTCGGTCGATCGTTGTTTGTGATGAACCCTTGAGGGAAGCCGGCGTGGTGCGGCGTGGGCGTCGCGAAGGTGGTGTCAAAGCCATCGAGCGAGGTCGCGTCGGACTCGCAGAACAAGGGTGATTCGCGGGAGATTCGGGCTCCGGCCCGGGTCGCAACGGAATCACCCCGACCAGTTAGTATCCTCAGATCCGAATGGGATTGGGGAGACGAGGGACGAGGGGTAGCAATATCCCGACTCCACTCGCCACATCTCGAAGGGTTTGATCCTGGCTCAGAATGAACGTTGGCGGCGTGGATTAGGCATGCAAGTCGAACGGGCCGCAAGGCCAGTGGCGGAAGGGTGAGTAATGCGACGGTAACCAACCCCAAGAATGGGTATAGCCGCGGGAAACTGCGGGTAATCCCCAGCGATGTGTCGGATCGGCATCGATCTGACACCAAAGCTCCGGCGTCCTGGGACGGGCCGTTGTGGTATTAGCTAGTTGGCGGGGTAACGGCCCACCAAGGCTGCGATGCCTACCGGGCGTGCGAGCGTGGCCCGGCACACTGGGACTGAGACACTGCCCAGACTCCTACGGGAGGCTGCAGTCGAGAATCTTCGGCAATGGGCGCAAGCCTGACCGAGCGACGCCGCGTGGAGGACGAAGGCCTTCGGGTTGTAAACTCCTGTCGAGGGGGAGGAAGGCGTAAGCTTGACCGATCCCTGGAGGAAGCACGGGCTAAGTTCGTGCCAGCAGCCGCGGTAAGACGAACCGTGCGAACGTTATTCGGAATCACTGGGCTTAAAGCGCGTGTAGGCGGATGGGCGCATCGATCGCTGAAATCCCCCGGCTCAACCGGGGAACTGGCGTCGAGATGGCCCGTCTCGAGGGGGGTAGGGGGACCTGGAACTTCCGGTGGAGCGGTGAAATGCGTTGAGATCGGAAGGAACGCCCGTGGCGAAAGCGAGGTCCTGGACCCTTTCTGACGCTGAGACGCGAAAGCCAGGGGAGCAAACGGGATTAGATACCCCGGTAGTCCTGGCTGTAAACGATGAGCACTGGGTAGGGGGCTCGCCGATGGGCTCCCTGCCGCAGGGAAACCGTGAAGTGCTCCGCCTGGGGAGTATGGTCGCAAGGCTGAAACTCAAAGGAATTGACGGGGGCTCACACAAGCGGTGGAGTATGTGGCTTAATTCGAGGCTACGCGAAGAACCTTATCCTGGGCTTGACATGCACGGATTAGCCGGCGGAAACGTCGGTGAGGCCGAAAGGTACAACGTGCACAGGTGCTGCATGGCTGTCGTCAGCTCGTGTCGTGAGATGTTGGGTTAAGTCCCGTAACGAGCGAAACCCTTGCGACTAGTTGCCAACGGGTTATGCCGGGAACTCTAGTCGGACCGCCGGCGTTAAGCCGGAGGAAGGCGGGGACGACGTCAAGTCCTCATGGCCCTTATGCCCAGGGCTGCACACGTACTACAATGGGGCGGACAAAGCGACGCAATGCCGCAAGGCCTAGCAAATCGCAAAAACCGTTCCTCAGTTCGGATTGCGGGCTGCAACCCGCCCGCATGAAGCTGGAATCGCTAGTAATCGCGGATCAGCATGCCGCGGTGAATGTGTTCCTGAGCCTTGTACACACCGCCCGTCAAGCCACCAAAGCGGGGGGCATCCGAAGTCGCCGGAGCCGCAAGGCAGGCGCCGAAGATGAAACCCGTGATGGGGACTAAGTCGTAACAAGGTAACCGTAGGGGAACCTGCGGTTGGATCACCTCCTTTCTAAGGATTACCTTGGAAATTCGCCCGCGACCCATGGCATTCCAAACCCGGTACTAACCCACCGGGGCCGTGAGTTTCGAGGCGACATCGGCCCCGACGTGACACGTCCCGACGTGCTCCGCCGGCTTCCCACGGGGGTTCGTCCTCACAACGATCGACCAACGCGACCCGGGCTCCGGCCCGGGTCGTCCCTTCTCCCCCTCCTGGGCGAAGGGCGGGACCGACGCCAGCGTTGCTGGCATGCGGTGTCGCCCCCCGGCCAGCGGCTCGGGAAACGGGGCATGGCAGCGATGCCGTCCCCCGTCCGCTTTTTGACAATTCGGTGGTCCGCACCAACTCAAGTAGAGAGTTAGGTGGGATCGTGGCAATCTTCAAATCATCCACGAACGTGGACCTTTTGGATCCGCGGCCGTCGGGCGATGGCGAGCAATCACCATCACCGCATGGGCCGTGAGGATCGTTACTCGGAGCGAGTGGGCGCAGCGTCGTGAGACGCGGGCCGCACTCCAAGAGCGGGAGAAATGGGCCGTGTGAGATCAGGGCCGTTGAAGTCCGATCCTCGGATCGGGCGGAGTCGGTGCCGGATCGGCGTGGTCAAGCTCCCAAGGGCACGGGGGGGATGCCTAGGCGTCATCAGATGAGAGGCGTGGAAGGCTGCGAAATGTCCGGGTGAGCTGCCCAACGAGCGTTGACCCCGGAATACCTCTGCAACGCGGGGAACTGAAACATCTCAGTACCCGTAGGAAAAGAAATCAACCGAGACTCCCTCAGTAGCGGCGAGCGAACGGGGACAAGCCTAAACCGGGTGGGACACCATCCGGGGTCGTGGGGCCGGCGATATGGAATGAGGAAGTCCTAACCGAAGTCGCCTGGAAAGGCGCGCCAGAGCGGGTGATAGCCCCGTAGGTGGCAGGATGACCTCTCCTAGCTGGTACCCGAGTAGGGTCGGGCACGAGAAACCCGGCCTGAATCTGGGGGGACCCTCCCCCAAGGCTAAGTACTCGATGACGACCGATAGCGAACCCAGTAGGGCGACCGAACGGTGGGAAGAACCCCTATCAGGGGAGGACACTGAACCTGAAACCCCGTGCCTACGAGCGGTGGGAGGGCGTCTGGTATTTATACCGGCCTGACCGCGTGCCTTTTGCATAATGATCCGGCGAGTTACTGTGTCCGGCCAGGTTAATCCCTTCAGGGGAGGAGCCGTAGCGAAAGCGAGTCTTAACCGGGCGACGAAGTCGGGCGCAGTAGACGCGAAACGAGGTGAACTACCCATGGGCAGGTTGAAGCGGCCCTAACCGGCCGTGGAGGACCGAACCCACCAGTGTTGAAAAACTGGGGGAGGACCCGTGGGGAGGAGTCAAAGTCTTATCAAACCTCGAGATAGCTCGTTCTCTCCGAAATGGCTTTAGGGCCAGCCTCGGGAATTTTCTGCTGCGGGGGTAGAGCGACGGAATTCGATCGGGGGGCTTCCCGCCTACCCGTCGAAACCCAACTCCGAATACCGCAGTTTGCGACCCCGGGAGTCAGAGCGTGGGGGATAAGCTTCACGCTCGAGAGGGAAACAACCCAGACCGCCGACCAAGGCCCCCAATGCGACGCTCAGTGGCAAAGGAAGTGGGATCGCCGTGACAGCCGGGATGTTGGCTTAGAAGCAGCCACCATTTCAAAAGTGCGTAACAGCTTACCGGTCGAGCCATCCCGCGCCGAAAATGACGGGGACTAAGCGTCGAGCCGCAGTCGCGGAATCTTTTAGATTGGTAGGAGAGCGTCGATATTGCAGCGAAGGCGGACGGGAACGACCGCTGGAGCGATATCGAGTGCGTATGCCGGAACGAGTAACGATAAGATGGGTGGGAAGCCCATCCGCCGAAAGCACAAGGTTTCCTGGGGAAGGTCAATCCGCCCAGGGTTAGTCGGGACCTAAGACGAGGCCCAAGGGCGTAGTCGATGGGCAGGGGGTTAATATTCCTCCACCCGCATGTGAAGGTTGAACCGCGGAGGACGCCGGGAACTGAATGGTCGGGGCGCTAGATACCCCCGTGCCGCAAGGCCGACAGCATTCGATCTGGAAGCCATTCTTCACCCGGCCTCGAAAAGCCCCGCGGGGACGACACATCGGCCCGTACCGCAATCCGACACAGGTGTGCTAGGCGAGCATCCGAAGGCGTTCGGGAGAACCCTCGTGAAGGAACTCGGCAAAATGACCCCGTACCTTCGGTATAAGGGGTGCTCACCGCAAGGTGAGCCGCAGAGAATCGGCTCTAGCGACTGTTTATCAAAAACACAGGACTCTGCCAACTCGCAAGAGGACGTATAGAGTCTGACGCCTGCTCGGTGTCGGTAGGTTAAGGGAGCCGGTGACCGAAAGGGAAGCTGGCGACCGAAGCCCCGATAAACGGCGGCCGTAACTATGACGGTCCTAAGGTAGCGAAGTTCCTTGTCGGGTAAGTTCCGACCTGCATGAATGGCGTAACGACTGGAGCGCTGTCTCCACGGGGGACCCGGTGAAACTGTAGCCGTGGTGAAGATGCCACGTACCCGCGGTCAGACGGAAAGACCCCGTGAACCTTTACTGCAGGTTGGCACTGGCTCAGCGTGTATTCTGTGTAGCATAGGTGGGAGGCTGTGATCCGGCGGCGCCAGCCGTCGGGGAGCCATCGGTGAAATACCACCCTGAATGGACGTTGATCCTCACCGATCCGTGGCCCGGATCGGGACCGTGCTCATCGGGCAGTTTGACTGGGGCGGTCTCCTCCCAAATGGTAACGGAGGAGTGCAATGGTACCCTCGGCCCGGTCGGCAATCGGGCAACGCGAGCGCAAAAGTAGAAGGGTGCCTGACTGCGAGACTCATCAGTCGAGCAGGGACGAAAGTCGGCTTTAGTGATCCGGCGGTGCTGGATGGAAAGGCCGTCGCTCAACAGATAAAAGGTACTCCGGGGATAACAGGCTGATCTCCCCCGAGCGTCCATAGCGGCGGGGAGGTTTGGCACCTCGATGTCGGCTCATCGCATCCTGGGGCTGGAGAAGGTCCCAAGGGTTTGGCTGTTCGCCAATGAAAGCGGTACGCGAGCTGGGTTCAGACCGTCGTGAGACAGGTCGGTCCCTATCTGCCGTGGGCGTAGGAAACTTGAGGAGCGTCTCCCCTAGTACGAGAGGATTGGGGAGGACCGACCTCTGGTGTGCCGGCTGTCCTGCTAAGGGCATCGTCGGGTAGCCAGGTCGGGACCGGATAAGCGCTGAAGGCATCTAAGCGCGAAGCCCCCTCCAAGACCAGGTTTCCATGCACAATCGTGCTGAAGGCTCCTGGAAGACGACCAGGTCGATAGGCCGGGAGTGCACGACGGGCGACCGTCGCAGCCGACCGGTCCTAACAGCCAAGAAGCTTGACCACCCCGATCCGTCATCGCCGACAACCTCGGCCCTGACATCGGACGTGCTCAATCACACGCATCCACCTCGGCCCATATCTGCCGCCAAACTTCGGTGAACGATCCGCACGGATCCACCTCGGTCGCGGTCGTGTGAGGCCAAGAACCACCATCCCACCCCACGATCCACTTGCTGCTTGATGCGGACCATCCGAATCACGTCCGGCGGGGCCTCACCGCCCCCCGGACGTCTTCCGGCGACCATACTGGCGGGGCCACACCCGTTCCCATTCCGAACACGGCCGTTAAGCCCGCCAGGCCTATGATAGTGCTTACGCGCGAAAGTCGGTCATCGCCGGATCCTCACAATCCGCGGCCTGCGTCGTCCCTCACCGGGCGACGCGGGCCGCGGCCATTTCGAACCCTCGGCATCCGGTCCGCCCGTTCCGCGTCGAACCGACCCGACTTCGGCCCACCGCGCCGCGGCCTACACACGGCCCATGGGTCGTATCCATCCGACCATCCCCAGGGTTGACACGAGCCCCATCCGCGGCAGGACCTTCTTCGACTCACCTTCGAGCCAGCCCTGGAACTGATCCAGGATCGGCCGCGACAGTTCGCGGCGAACCGCCATCAGGCTGTCGTCATCCCACGAGCCCTCGCGGGCCTCGCGCTCGACGGCGTGGAGCCGGCCGATCCGCGCGATCGCCGCGTGCGATCGCCCGGGGTCGCTGGCCCGGCACTCGTGGGATTTCCGACGCACACGGGCCCAGAGGTAACCGGTCCTCACCCCCTTGCCGCCGTGATCCTGGACCTTCACCGGCGTGTCGTCGGTGCCGACCACCGCCGAGCCCGGGACCCGACGCGTCAGCTCCCGCACGATCGGCCCGAGCAAGTCGGCCACGGTGGCCATCCAGTCGCACATGGTCGACCTGGCCAGCTCGACGCCGTGGCGCCGGAAGATCCCCTCGAGCCTGTCGAGCGGCGGATGATCGGAGACCTTGCTGACGGCGACGTGGGCCAGGAGTCCGTCGCCGAGCAAGCCCTTCTCGATCGGCTCGGGGAGCCTGGGGGCGATGACGACGCGGACCCGAGAGCACGCGTAGGCATATTTGGGCCGGACATGTTCGAGGGCGATCAGGCTGGCGGGGACGTACCCGAGCTGCTCGCGGGTGTCCTCGCCGATCACCCGACGCTCACGCCCGCACTCGGGGCAGGCCCGATCCTTGGGGGCGACGTCGTGGACAATCCGCCGGCGCGGCAGGCTGGCCGGCAGCGACTTGCGGCCGACGTCGCGGGGCTTCGGCGGATCCGGCTCGGGGTGGGGCCCGGGGCCGCGGGCGATACCGCGTCGGGGGCGAAGAGGAGGAGCTGGCCGGGGTCGACGGCCTCCCGCTTCTTGCCGTACTTCTGGCGGAGGAGTTGCTCGAGCTGAAGCTGGAGCCGGGCGATGAGCCGGCCCTGGTCGCGGACGATCCGCTCCAGCTCGGCGATCAGGGCGTGGGCGCCCTCGATGTCTGCGGCGGGTGATGGATCGTCGCGGCCCATGCCCCAATATATGAGAAAACATAATAGTGCGTTGGCGAGAATCCTGGGCAATTCATGTTGCCGACGGGGCCGAGTAGCGTCGCCGCCTGCGGTCGCGGGTGAGGTCGATCCCGGCGTGCTCGGCGGGGGCCACTCGACCCGGCCCGCCCCGGACGCCGGCCATCTCAGGCGGCCGGGCTCGAGGCGTTCCATCCAGATCGCCAGGCCGTCGCGGTCCCAGTAGAGGACCTTGATCCGATCGCGCCTGCGGTTGGTGAAGACGAAGAGGTGCCCGGACATCGGGCCCTGCTCGAGGACGCGGCGACGCCCAGCATGGCGGCCTCGTCCAGCACGGCCAGCGAGCGGAACCGGCCGTCGAGGGCGTTGGCCATCTGAACCAGCGGCTCCTTCAGCAACTTCATGAACCACGACAGGCTCTGCAGGCGGCCACGCAGCTGTTCGATCCATGTCGGATCGTTGGCGCGTCCGGCGAGCCATTCTGGTGTGACCGGGACGGGGTTGCGCCTGGCGTCCCTCGGCGGGTAGAAGCGGGCCCAGCGCCCGGCGACCTCCTCGGGGGACCAGGCCCGGGCGCGCTCGGGTCGAGCCGCACGAGGACGTGGAGGTGATTGCTCATCACCGCATCACTGATGACCGAGATCGCGAAGGTCTCGCCGAGCTCCTTCAGCCGGGCCTCCAGCCACCGCGCATGGTCGAGCTGCCGGCCGTCCTCGCCGCGGATGAGGAAGGCCTTGCGGACGCACCGCGAGACGCCGTGATCGACCCGCGTGAGTTCGGGATCCACCAGTTTCGACCGCGCCATCGTCATCGTCGGCCCCCCTCTCCGGGAGAACCCTGGGTCAACTTCGGCCGGGCGTCAAATCCCGACCGACCCGGATGCGTTGCCTGTCCCCGCGTTACCTGCCCGCGTTGGCCCTAATTGCGCGGCGTGCGTCCCCGCCTTGCCCGTAAGCGATCATTTTCATCTCGGATCGCCTGAAAGTCTGGGCGGGCCTCGATCGGCTTCCAGATCGCCTCGTCGAGGGCACCCGCCCGGATCGGACCCTTCTTCGCGCCAGTGCCGAGGAGTTCGACGGCTTGGGCCCCGAGGGTTTCGGCGGTCTTGAGGTTGAGCGACGCGCCTCCGGCGGCCCTCGCCAGGAAGGAAGCGGCGAGGACGTAGCCGTCGGGGTCCTCGGGCCGGACGTCGGCGAGTTGCTTGACGGTCTTGAGCAGGTCGTCGGTCTGGCCCTGCTGGACGAGGAGGATGCAAAGGACCTGGAGGTCCAGCCTCAGGTTGTCCGGCTCCCTGAAGTTCCTCGGGCTGGCTTTGGCGGCGGCGGCGTGGTTTTCGGCCGCCTTGCGGAGCAGGTCCATCGCCTCGCGGGTCTTCCCCGGTTCCATCGACTTGCCGAGCATGACGCCGAGGCTGTAGTAGGTCAGCCCGAGCGAACTCTTGTACTCGGGGACGCTCGGGTACTCGGTCGTCATCTTCGCCATACGGTCGATGGCCTGGCGATAGAGCGCCTCGGCCTCGGTGGGCTTGGTCGGCTCATACAGCCCGGCGAGGTGGAGTTCGGTGAGCGCCAGCTTCTGGCGGTGGTCGGGGACGGTCGGGTAGGTCTTCGCCAGTTGCTCCTGGAAGGCCTGGGCCTCCTTGAAGTCCTTCTCGGCCGATTCGGGCCTGGCCGGGATTCCGCGCTCCACCAAGAGCCCGAGATTATTGAGTATCACGCTCGCGTCCCTGGCGTACTCGGGGACCCTCGGGTACTCGCCGACGAGGGGCTGGAGGTAGCCCAGCCCACGCTTGAAGTCGGCCTCGGCTTCGGCGGAGCGGTTGGTGCTGACCTTGATCAGGGCGAGATTCGTGAGGATGCGGCCGAACTGCCAGCGGTGCCCGGCGACGCCCGCCTCGGCCTGGCTCAGGCCCTCCATGATCTTGAGGGCCTCGTTCCAGGTGGCCTCGGCCTCCTTGAACTTGCCGGAGGTCTTCTGGAGGATCCCCAGGTTGTTCAGCGACCTCGCTCGCTCGGCACGTAGGGCGAGATTGCCGGCATCCTTTGATGCGAGCTGGGTCTGGGCGTTGATGGCTTCCTGATAAAGCTGCTCGTCCTCGCCCTCGCGTCCACCCTGGCGGGCGAGCAAAGCACCGAGCTGGTAGCGGACGTCCGCCAGCCCGCGTTGGTCGTCTGGCGTGGCGTCGGGCCGTGCGGCGAGTTCCTTCCGGAGTTCGAGGGCCTTGCGGAACGAGGCCTCGGAGTCCACGAAGCGGTTGCTCTTGCGGTAGAGGATCCCGAGCCGGCCGAGTGTCCGGGCCAGCGCTCGCTTGCGATCCAGTTCAGCAGCGGCCCCGACTGCGGCGGGCTGTTCCAGGAGGGTGATCGCTTCCTTGTAGGAGGGCTCGGCGTCGCCGTACTGGCCGAGCATCTCCTCGATGTCGCCCAGCCTGGCGTGGGCCCGGCCGGTGTCGGTCTTGAGCTTGGGGTCGTCCTTGCGCTCTTCGAGGAACTTGTCGTAGAACGCCTTCGCCCGGTCGAGCAGCTTGCGCCGGACGCCCTCCATCTGGGGGACGTCGGCCAGCTCGACGTCGCCGACCTCGGTGAGCATCTGCTCGACGGCCGACCGGGCGAGCTGGTAGTTCTGCTCGATCCGGGCCTTCCCGCGATTCACGAGGACGTAGCCGACCAGGGTCGCGACCAGGGCCGTGGAGAGGAGCGCGAAGACCGACGCCACGGCCGTGCGGTGCCGCCGGCCCCAGCGGGCTAGCTTCACGTGCCAGGGTTCTTCATAGACCGAGACCGGCTCGTCGGCGAGCCAGCGTTCGAGGTCCGTCGCCAGAGCAGGTGCGGACGGGTAGCGGTCTCCGGGAGAGATCGCCAGGGCCTTCAGGCAGATGGCATCGAGCGAGCGGGGAGTGCCGGGGACGAGCTGGCGGGGCGAGGGGAACCGGCCCTGCTGAAGCTTGGAGAGGATCTCGTCGTCGGCGCCGCCACCGGTGATCGGGGCTCGGCCCGTGAGGAGGTAGTAGAGGATGGCCCCCAGGCTGTAGACGTCGCTCGCCGGGCCGAGTTCGTCGTGGCGGCCGGCGGCCTGTTCGGGGCTCATGAAGCCCACGGTCCCCATCATCCTGCCCTGGACGGTCGCGAACCCGTCGCGCGAGCCGGAGGGATACACGGACTCCTCGTCGTGGAACTGAGTCGACGCGTCGGTTTGGGGCGCGTCCATCACGCGAGCCAGGCCCCAGTCGACGACCAGGGTCTCGCCGTATTGGCCGAGCATGACGTTGTCGGGTTTGAGGTCGCGATGCAGGACGCCCCGCGCATGGGCGTAGTCGATCGCGTTGCAGACGTCGAGGAACCGCCGCAACAGGCCGCGCAGCTGGACGGCTCGCCGCGACGCATCGGGGTCGGGCTCGGCGTGGTAGCGGCGGATCGCCGCTTTCAGGCTTTCTCCCTTGATGAACCGCATGGCGTAGAACGGCCGGCCGTCGGCGTAGGTGCCCAGGCCGTAGACCGGAACGATGCCGGGATGTTCGAGCTGGCCGGTGATCTCGGCCTCGGCGACGAACCGCGAGCGGAGCGCCGGGTTGTCGGCCTTGTCGTCCTGGATCTCCTTGAGCGCAACCTTGCGTTTCAGCTCCTCGTCGATCGCGATGAAGACCTTGCCGAGACCCCCCTTGGCATGAAACTCCAGGGAGCGATAGCGACAATCCGTGGGCGTGGTCGTCCCGTCGAGAGGCGGGAGGCTCGGCGGTATCGCGGTCTCAGGCCGCCTGGTGAGCAAGAACTCGATGGCCGCGCCGTTCGTGGTCAGGGCCTCCAGCCCCTGCGACGCTCCGCCGTGGACCTGGACCTGGTGGTCGGTGAGGCCTTCGAGCAGGGAGATCGTCTCGGCCCCCAGGCCGCCCCGGCTTGCCAGCACCTCGGCGACCTCGCCACGAGGATCGGCGGACTGGAGGTCGAGGGTCGCGACCAGCCGCTCCTGGTCGATGAAGCCGTTCCGATAGGCCAGCATGGCCAGCAACGTAGCGCGGTCGTTCGAGGCCATCGGCGAGGCTCCGGTCGGCGACGACGGGGGGGGAGGCGATGAGGCCACCGAACGATCGATGACATCGACAACGACGACGGCCGTGCTCGCGGGGCTAAGGAACTCGCGTGGCCGGCACCTCGTACGGAGCATCGGGGTTCCTGGTCTCCGGCACCACGTGTGGCGCCAGATCGGGGCCCCTTCTTGGCGGCAACTCGCGTGGAGCGACCTCGCGGGACTCGGCGGGGTTCACCATGCGTCGGACGGCCAGGCCGAGCGCGATCCAGGCGACGCCCTGGAACAGAACTTCGAGGCCGAGGAACAGGCCGATCACGTAGAGGCCGGAAAGCGGCCATTGCCGCCAGATCATCACGCCGAGAAGTAGGGAGATCGCACCGTTGACGACCGGCCAGATCCAGCCCTCGAACCGCAACGCAATCGCGGCCGCGAGCCGGGAGGTCCCTCCGACGATCAGCAACGAAGCGATCAGGAGCGTCAGCGTGATCTCGAACTCCAGCGGGCGCTCGAACGTCAGCACGCCGAGCACGAGATAGAGGATCCCCGCGAGCAGTTGAAGAAAGGCCCCGCTCCAGTGGCGGACCCAGAACGCGCCGACGAGCTGTCCGATGCCGCTGATGATCAGCATGGTGCTCAGGAACATCATCGACCCGAGGCTGGCGGCGATCGGCGACCCGATCAAGATTGTTCCCAGAACGACCAAGACCACGCCCAGGATCAGGATCGAATTCGGGTTGGACCTGAGGGCGGACAGTTCCTGCCGGAGTGGATCAGCCAAGCGCGACGGAACTTCCTTTTTCATGAGACGGCCCATTTCATGAGGTAATGGCATGGACATTTGATCTGCGTACAGAAGCAATCTTCGGAATTCTGCAGTCTTGAGGGGGGCGACTGTCCGGAACATTCCCCACTATCCCGTGGCAACGGATTCGACCGGTATGGTCCGCATATTCTTCCATGAAAGCAAGGGAGAAGTATTGTGTTGGCCGGTTTCACGGCGAGTCCATTCGGATCGGATCAATAAGCTTATCGGTAATGACCTGCGCCGCGCCCTGGACGAGATTGATCCGCGATGGGCCGGGCGCGTGGTCCGCGACGGGCGAACGCGGGGACATGCGTTGCAACTGCGGGCAAATGGGGAAACTACGCAGGCTGGGCCGATTTGATCAGTCCTTTGATGCGTTGCATGTCCCCGCGTCTCCCGACCGCCACGCCAAGGTGCAGCTCAAGAAGGAGGTCCGGGGCGTCCGGCCGATCGAGCGCGAGCTGGAGGGCCGCGACGACGCCGAAGCGAAGGCCGCCCGGTCCTACTGCGCCGCGGTGCGATCGGCCCTCACCGACGACGGCCGTCCGCCCCTGGACGCCTCGGGGTTGAATCTCCGCGACCGCCTCGGGGCGGTGGCCGAGAGCCTGGACCGGATGGCGTCAAAAAGGGGCTACCGGGCCCGCTAAAGCGGCTCCGCGCCATCCTGGCCCGCGGCCTGGAGGCCACCGCCGGGGCCTGGCCTGCGATCCGCGAGGCGTTCGGCTGGGTCCACCGCATCGCCTCGGCGCTCGGATCCGAGGAGAGTTCCGCCGAGGCCGGCCGTGCGTTCGACGCGCTGATCGACGGGCTCGGCCGCGACCCGATCGCGCGGGGCCCGCTCGCCGCCGAGGTCGCGCACCTGCGGAAGGTGACGGCGAGCTACCGGCCGGGGCTGTTCCGCTGGCGCGACGTGAAGGACCTGCCGCGGACCAACAACGACCTGGAGCAGCTGTTCGGCTCGTACCGCCACCACGAGCGTCGCTGCTGCGGCCGCAAGGCGGCGAGCCCGGGCATGGTCGTCCGCGGCTCGGTGCGCCTGGTCGCCTCGACCGCCACGCGGCTCCGCCCGATCGCCCCCGCCGAGCTGATCCCGGCCGACCCGGCTGCCTGGCGAGGACTCCGCCGCGACCTCGACGCCCGCCGACTCACCCGCACCCAGGGCCGCCGATTCCGCAAGGACCCCGAGGGGTTCCTCAGGTCGATCGAAGATGTATTGCTCAATGAAACTTTGCTAGCCTAGGAAAGAAATCCACTACGGATGAGATTTGAGAGTGCGGAAAAGTTGATCCCAGATGGTGGAGTAGAAGCCGAAGTTGCGGGCGACGTCCTGGTGGTGCTGGGCGTGGAAGGTGCTTGTGCCGATGGATCGGAGCAGGGGGAGGCGGCGCAGTCGGGCGGGCAGGGGTTCGATGCCGAGGTGACCGATCGTGCCGGAGAGGAGGTTCAGTGTCAGGTAGACGGACATCCCCAGGATCGACCACGGGCGTGCGAGGACGACGAGGAGCCAGAGGGTTCCGAAGCCCAGGGTCTCCAGGGGATGCAGCACGAACAGGTCGAGCGGCCGGGGGCGGTCGTAGCGGTGGTGGATCTCGTGGATCGGGTAGAACCAGCTCAGGTGGGCTCCGCGATGGAGGATGTACATGGCCAGATCCATGATCAGGAGCAGCCAGAGCACGTCGAGCCACGCCCAGGGGCCGGTGTCGGTCCGGATGCGGATGAGATCGGCCCTCCAAAGGATCCAGCCGATGAAGGTGATCGCCCAGTTGAGCAGCACGGTCGTCGCGGCGAGCAGGATCTCGGTGCGGTCGACGGGGTCGGGCGGGCCGCCGATGTGGCGGAGCCTCGGGGAGAGCCGCAGGATGGCGGTACCCAGCGCCAGCGACATTCCAAAGAGGGCGAGGTTCTCGATGAGGAGCCAGAAGGCGGCCTCGGCGGGGGGTCGGGTGTGGAACCAGTCGAGTAGTTGGTTCATGGGGGCCTGTGGTGGCGAATATTATGCAGGATCTTTAGAAATATTGATTCTTCAGGAAGGCGGCAGCCGGACGGCCGCACTCCAGATTAGCGGATGGCGCCGCCGTTGGAGCGGAGGGTCTGCCCGGTGAGGAAGGAGGCGCGGGGGCTGATCAGGAAAGCGGCGAGGTCGGCGATGTCGTCGGGGGTCCCCCAGCGCTTCAGGGGGGTCTCGCGGAGGACTCGTTCCTGCCAGACGGTCGAGGCGCCGTCGCCCCAGGCGGTCTTGATCCATCCGGGGGCGATGTTGTTGACGCGGACGTTCGGCGCCAGGCTCAGGGCCAGGCTCCGGGTGAACGCCATGATCGCGCCCTTGGTCGCGGCGAAGAGTTCGCCCGAGTCGCCTTCCATCCCTGTTTCGGCCTGGTCCCAGCCGACGGTCACGATCGAGCCCGAGCCTCTCTCGACCATCTTCCGGCCGACGGCCCGGCATAGCCGCATCGTGGCGACGACGTCGACTTGCCAGAGGAGGTCGAGTTTGCCGTCGAACGGGAGCCTGGCGGCGTCGCCGGTCAGGGTGTCGGCGCCGGCGATGTGGAGCCAGGCGTCGAGACCGCCCCAGAGGTGCCAGGAGGATTCGACCAGTTCGTCGCCCGCGCGGCGGTCGCCCAGGTCGGCCATGAGGACGTCGCTGCGGCGGCCCATCGCGCGGATCCGGGAGCAGACGTCGGCGGCGGCGTCGCGCGAGGATCGGCCGTGGACGATGATGTCGGCCCCCAGTTCGGCGAGCCGGAGCGCCGTGGCACGCCCTATGCCTGTGGTGGAACCCAGGACGATCGCACGGGTCCCCCGGAGTTCGTCGGACGCAGTCGTCATGGGCGGGTTCTCGACTCCCGGGAGTGGGCCACCGGGGGGACGGATCCGCCTCCGGTCGTCGCGAAATTGCGAGTGTCGGCCGTAAGTCGGCCGGACTTCAGGACAATTTTACAAAATTCCGACCGAGGCCCGAAACATGGGTTAGATTCCAGATAGCTCCGTCCGCTGGAACTTTCGCACCGTTCGCGAAATGCAACGACGAGCTGTGCCAATGGTGGTGCACCCAGGCCCCGGGTGCGACCTCCTCAGGGATGGTCCGTGACCGAAATGGTGACGAGCCGGGCGAAGGCTGCCCGACGTCGCGATCGACCCTTGCGCGCCTCGAAAGGTTAGCGCGGGGCTGACAGCGGCGTCCGACGAACTGAACACGGGACCGTAAAGGGTCCCGGCGACCTCAAGGGTTGGCGGTCGCAGAGGGGCATGGAGGCGTGAGCACATGAGGATGCCTCCACGATGTCGCAACGACGCGCACGCCGCCACCAGGCGCACCGCTTTTTCCCCGGCCACTCCGGCGGATTTCCCGGTCAACTCCGGCTAGAGACGCTGGAACTCCGCGCCCTCATGGCGGGGACGCTCGGCCTGAGCTGGGGAGGGCAGGTCAACCTCGACCTGGTGAACACCACGGGCGCGGTGGGGCCGGACGGGATCCGGGACCTGTTGATCAATCTCTCGGGCCTGAATGCGAGCCGGATCACCTCGCTGAAGGTCGACGGCCCGTCGGCCGCCCTGCGATGGGGGTGGGGTCCGGGGACCGACGACCGGATGCTGGCGGAGGTCGTCCGGCAATCGTCGCCGGGGCGGAACTCGGACACGGCCGCGACGGCGGGGCTGTCTCTCGGAGTCCCATCGGGATTGGCCGCCGGGCAGACCTTGAGTGTGCAGGTCGCGTATGCCGATGGGTCGTCGGCGTCCGGGACTGTCTCGCTCGGCGCCTTCTCGGCCGGCGCGGCGGTGACCTATCCGACGTCGGTGCCGACGGTCACGGCGTTCGGGGCGGTGACGTGGTTCGAGCAGTATGCGACGGACCAGCCGTCGGACAATCCGGCGGCGAACGGCCATTACGCGGGCGACATCCACGTAGGCCTGAGCGCATTGCCGACGGGGCAGTCGCTCGCGACGATCGTCGGGGCCGACTTGAGCAACCAGGCGGGGAACCGCTGGAGCCTGACGTCGCCGTCGAACCGGTCGCAGTGGCTGATCCTCAGGTCGCCCGCGACGGCCGACCGGCCGTCGCTGAAGCGGGCGGTCGACCTGTATTTCCCGGCCGTGCGCAACGAGGCGGGCTCGACCCTGACCTTGCGCCTGACGTTCAAGGACGGCAGTTCGGTCTACACCCAGTTCACCGGCGGGGCGAGCGACCCGAATCTCCGCGACCTCAAGCCGAACGCGTCCGCGTCGGCGATCTACGTCAGCCCGGCGGGGAATGACCTGGTTTCGTATGTGGATCCGATCACAAACCGGGCGGCCACGGCGTCGCTGGCAAACCTGGCGAACACCGTCGACGGCCAGGGGCGTTACGACAGCATCCGCCTGCGGGCGGGGACCTACACGGTCACGAATACGATCCACCTGAACAAGGCGGTGTCGATCTCGGCCGACCCGGGCGCGACGGTCCTCTTCAAGTTCGACGCATCGAAGACCTACCAGGGAGGGATCGCGATCCACGCCAGCCACATCACGCTGGCGGGGTTCTCGATCCGCTATGCGAACGCGGTCCGGTTCGGGAAGGTCGACACGCTCGGAGGGGGCTACGACCCGGCGACGATCACGGCGGACAATGCCTCGCCGAAGGTCGACATCACGCTCAAGGATCTGAACATCTGGGGGCATGTGCCCGTCCCAGACGGCTCGAACCAGCCGGGCGGGAACGTGGGCGTCGACTCCGGGTTCCTGATCCGGATGGGGGACAACGACAGCGGCCAGATCGTCGGCAACGCCCTCCGGGGGGGGATCACGGACATCCGCAACGGTCCATGGTCGATCATCGACAATCAATATGTCGGCGCGATGGCCGGCACGCACGCCGAGGCGGCATTCGCCGCGCACTACACTCACGACCTCCTGGTGCGGGGGAACGTCGCGAGGCTGGTCCATCCGGTAAACGCCGATGGGTCGAAGGGGGCCGTGGGTCCGACGTACCGGTTCCTGGTGCTCGACCGCCGGGGGTTCCAGACGACCGTCGAGGGGAACTCGATCTCGGGCGGCATCGGCGAACTGACGACCTACGACCAGGGAGGCGGGCCGCCGAACGCGCCCGAGGTCATCCTCACGGAGTCGTACCTGCCGCACTACGAGGGCAAGCCGAGGTCGATCTCATCCGACGGCCGGGTCCTCTCGATCGGCACCCTGCGCGGGGAGCCGGCGTCGACGGGGTCGGTCGTCTCGATCCTCGACGGGCCTTATGCGGGGACGTATCGCCGTATCGCGCAGGTGATCGACGCCAATACGTACCTGATGGACGACCCGTTGCCCCAGGGTTCTTACAACATTTCCATTGCCGATGGGTTCACGAACTCGGTCTACCGGTCGAACACGATCGACCTGCGGGGGACGATGTCGACGGGTCTGGTGCTGACGGGGAACAACTGGGGGACGCAGGTCGTCTCGAACACATTCGTGGGCGGGGACCGGGTCCTGATCGACGGCAACGGCAACCCGATCTCGGGCCAGGCGATCCGGATCGAGGCGACGGCGACCGAGGGGCCGCCGGAGGACCCGGCGAACTTCCTGTATCCGCCGCAGTGGGGCTGGTCGCGCGGGGCGATCTTCGGGCTGGTGATGGATGGCAACGCGGTGGTGAACAGCCGGTCGGGCATCACCGTCTCGATGACGAACTGGTGGCAGACTCGGGCGAACGTCGGCCGGGTGTACATATCGGGCGGGGTGACCCGGACGAGATACTCGTATGATTCGGCGTTCCTCGCCGCCAACCCCAACCCGCAGGGCATGGTGGTCGGCAGCCCGGGATTCTGGACGCGGAGGAACTCCGACGGCACGCTAACCTACGGGCCGAGCGGGGGTGCCGACCCGGTCGGGATCCTGCTCAGCGTCCAGGGCAACTGGGTGAACTGGCCGTCCGGGACAGGCGCCGCGAGCCTCTCGATCGTCGTCGGCTCGGCGACGATCAACGCGAAGGAAACCGTGAATACGAGCCTGTCGCTGGCAACCTCCGCGCCGGGGACCTCGGCGCTGGATGCGATCGCGGTGGGGCAGGACGGGTCCGACCGGGCGGGGTTCGCGCTGGTGAATGGGACGTCGCCGGGGACGTATGCGACCTCGCCGCCGGACGGCTATCAGGACCTGCACATCGCCCTGGTGGGCCTGCGGACCGACGTCGGGCTGAGGTCGATCGACGTCTATCCGTATGGATATAATCATTATGAATGGAATGGGACATCGGTTCGCAAGAACCTGACGATGCAGGTAGCGCGGGGCCTGGGATCGTCGACGGCGGACCTGTTCCTCCAGCCCGACCCGGGCCGTCCCGAGAAGGGGACGACCGAGTACGTGGTGGTCGTAACCTACGCCGACGGCTCGACCGCGCAGGCGTCGGCCTGGGGGGTGATCGCCGACCCGTTCAAGCCGGTCGTGGCCGGGGCGGCGGCGCCCGTGATCGGGGACCTGACGGGGGACGGCAAGGCCGACGTGGTGGCGTTCCGGCCGACGTCGTCCACGTTCTTCGTGCTCACGCCCTCCACGAATTCGACCTTCCTCAAGGCGTTCGGGCAGGCGAATTCGGACATTCCCATATCGGCGGACTTCGATGGGGACGGCCGGACGGACATCGCGGTGTTCCGGCCGGCCACGGCGCAGTGGTTTTACATCCGGAGCAGCGACGGGGTCGGCGTGCCGGTCGCGCTGGGGCAGGGGGGGCTCGACCAGCCGGTGCCGGCCGACTACGACGGCGACGGCCGGACGGACCTGGCGGTCTGGCGGCCGACGACGGGGACCTGGTACATCCGGGGGAGTTCGAACGGCGTGCCGGCGGTGGCCTTCGGCCAGCCGGGGGACATCCCCGTGCCGGGGGATTACGACGGCGGGAACGTGGCCGAGCCGGCGGTCTTCCGGCCGTCGACCGGTCAGCTGCTGATCCTCAGGGCCGACGGCTCGACGGCTGTGCGGTCGTTCCAGACGCTGGGCTATACCTATCAGTCGGGCGACGTGCCGGTCACGACGGACTTCGACGGGGACGGCAAGGCTGACCTGGTGGTGTACCGCAGGTCGTCGGCCCGTTGGTTCATCGCGCCGACGGCCGGGGAGGCGGAACGCGTGGTGGCCTTCGGCCAGCCGGGCGTGGACCTGCCGGCCGCGCTCGACTACGACGGCGACGGCCGCTCGGACTTCGCAGTCTATCGCCCGACGCATGCGAGCTGGTTGATCCTCCGATCGTCGGACGGGGCCTACGTGCGGGACTTCGGCCAGCCGGGCGTGGACGTGGCGGTGGCCACTCCCGACGCGGTGCAGCCGGCGTCGGTGTCGATGGCCGCGAAGACCGCCGCCGCCCGCGCGGCCACGCAGAAGGCCTCGACCTTGAAGGCGGCCGGCACGATCGCCCCTACCATCACCCCGGCGATCCCCGAAGCATCCCTCGCGACAAACCTGAGGAAGAAGCGGTAGGGTGGGTTCGCCCACCGCAACATTGGCAATCATGGTAATATCAACGGGCCGTGGAACCCGAGATCGGGATCCACGGCCCGTCGTGAAACGGCAAGGGTCTAAAAGTCAGCGAATGGTGTCGTGTGCGGTGCCCGCCCGACTCAGCCGGCGCCGGAGCCGGCGGTGCTGGGCTTGCGGGCGAAGAGGCCGGCCTTCAGGTAGTCTCGGTTGAGCTGTGTGATGAACTCCAGCCGGATGTCCTTGGGGCAGGCGCCCTCGCACTCGGCGTGGTTGGAGCAGGTGCCGAAGCCCTCACGGTCCATCTGCTCGACCATGGCGCGGGCGCGTCGGTAGCGCTCGGGCTCGCCCTGGGGGAGGACGTTCAGGTGGCCGGCCTTGGAGGCGACGAAGAGCATGGCCGAGGCGTTCGGGCAGGCGGCGACGCAGGCGCCGCAGCCGATGCACGCGGCGGCGTCCATGGCGTAGTCGGCGTCGTCCTTGCCGATCGGGATGTCGTTGGCCTCGGGGGCGTTGCCGGTGGCGACCGAGACGAACCCGCCGGCCGCGATGATGCGGTCGAATGCGCCGCGGTCGACCATCAGGTCCTTGACCACGGGGAAGCCGCCGGCCCGCCAGGGTTCGAGCGTGAGCTCATCACCATCCTTGAAGCTCCGCATGTGGAGCTGGCAGGTGGTGGTGGCCCGCCGCGGGCCGTGGGGGGCGCCGTTGACGACCACGCCGCACTGGCCGCAGATGCCCTCGCGGCAATCGTGGTCGAAGGCGATGGGCTCCTGGCCCTTCTCGATCAGGCCCTCGTTGACGACGTCGAGCATCTCCAGGAACGACATGTCCGGGCTGATGCCCTTCGCCTCGTACGTCTCGAATCGCCCGTCGGTCTGGCGGTTCTTCTGGCGCCAGACGTTCAGGGTCAGGGTCATGCTGCCGTGGGAATTCGCACCACCCATCGTTGGTCCTTCGTCTCGTTCGTGCCGGATCGGGCGGGATATCGTGTGGGGAGGGATGGCCGATGCATCGATCGAACAGCGACCATCCCTCGATGGTTTTACTTGTAGCTGCGGGTCTGGAGGTGGACGTTCTCGAACTCCAGGGGCTCGACGAGGCGGTTGGGCTTGTTGCCCTCGCCGGTGTATTCCCAGGCGGCGACGTGGCAGAAGTTCTCGTCGTCGCGCTTGGCTTCGCCGTCCTCGGTCTGGTATTCCTCGCGGAAGTGGCCGCCGCAGGACTCCCTGCGTTCGAGGGCGTCGAGGCACATCAGCTCGCCGAGTTCGAGGAAGTCGGCGACGCGGCCGGCCTTCTCCAGCGACTGGTTGACCTCGCCCCAGTCGCCGAGGACGCGGACGTTCTCCCAGAACTCCTGCTTGAGGGCGGGGATCCGCTGCAGGGCGGTGCGGAGGCCGGCGTCGTTCCGGGCCATGCCGCAGAATTCCCACATGATCTTGCCCAGCTCGCGGTGGAACGAGTCGGGGGACCGCTTGCCCTGGATTCCGAGGAGGGTCTTCGTCCGCTCGGCGACGAAGGCCTCGGACTTCTTGAACTCGGGGTGGTCGGTGGTGACCTTGTCGAACTTGTTCGACCCGAAGTAGTTGCCGATGGTGTAGGGGGCGACGAAGTAGCCGTCGGCGAGCCCCTGCATGAGGGCCGAGGCCCCCAGGCGGTTGGCGCCGTGGTCGGAGAAGTTGGCCTCACCGAGCACGAACATCCCGGGGACGGTGCTCATGAGGTTGTAGTCGACCCAGAGCCCGCCCATGGTGTAGTGGATGGCGGGGTAGATCCGCATCGGGACCTTGTAGGGGTTCTCGTCCGTGATCCGCTCGTACATATCGAAGAGATTGCCGTAGCGCTCGCGGATCTTGTCCTCGCCGAGGCGGTTGATGGCGTCGGCGAAGTCGAGGTAGACGCCCTTGCCGGTCGGGCCGACGCCGCGGCCCTCGTCGCAGACCTGCTTGGCGGCGCGGGAGGAGATGTCGCGGGGCGAGAGGTTGCCGAAGCTCGGGTACTTCCGCTCCAGGTAGTAGTCGCGCTCGTCCTCGGGGATCTGGCCCGGGGCCCGCTTGTCGTCGACTTTCTTGGGGACCCAGATCCGGCCGTCGTTGCGGAGCGACTCGGACATGAGGGTCAGCTTGGACTGGTGGTCGCCGGTGACGGGGATGCAGGTCGGGTGGATCTGGGTGTAGCAGGGGTTGCCGAACGCCGCCCCCTTCTTGTAGGCCCGCCAGATGGCCGTGGTGTTGCAGCCCTTGGCGTAGGTGGCGAGGTAGAAGACGGTGCCGTAGCCGCCCGTCGCGAGCACGACGGCGTCGGCGGCGTACGACTCGATGTGGCCGGTCTCGAGGTTCCTGGCCACGATGCCCCGGGCCTTGCCATCGACCAGGACGAGGTCCTGCATCTCGTGCCGGGTGTGCATCTTGACCGTGCCGAGCCCGATCTGGCGCTCAAGGGCCTGATACGCCCCCAGCAGGAGCTGCTGGCCGGTCTGGCCGCGGGCGTAGAAGGTCCGCGAGACCTGGGCCCCGCCGAACGAGCGGTTGGCGAGCAGGCCGCCGTACTCGCGGGCGAACGGGACGCCCTGGGCGACGCACTGGTCGATGATGTCGACCGAGACCTCGGCGAGGCGGTGGACGTTCGACTCGCGGGCGCGGAAGTCGCCGCCCTTCACGGTGTCGTAGAAGAGGCGATGGACGCTGTCGCCGTCGTTCTGGTAGTTCTTGGCGGCGTTGATCCCACCCTGGGCGGCGATCGAGTGGGCCCGGCGGGGGCTGTCCTGGTAGCAGAAGCAGCGGACGTTGTAGCCCAGCTCGGCGAGCGTGGCGGCGGCCGAGGCGCCGGCGAGGCCGGAGCCGACGACGATCACCGAGTACTTCCGCTTGTTCGCCGGGTTGACCAGCTTCATCTCGAACTTGTGCTTCGACCAGCGCTCCTGGATCGGCCCGGTCGGGCAATTCGACTTGAGTTCCATCTTACGCGAGGCTCCCGAATCGGATCGTTTGAATTACTTGACCAGCCCGGTGAGGACCGAGATCGGGACCGACATGAACCCGAGGGCGACGATCACGGCGAAGCCGATCGAGAGCTTCTTGCCCAGGGAACCCTTGCGCGACTGGTAGAGGCCGAGCGTCTGGAGCATGCTCCAGATGCCGTGCCAGAGGTGGAAGCCGAGGGCCGACACCGACAGGACGTAGAACCCGGCCACCAGCGGGAACTCCAGGCCGGTCACCAGGTTGTGGTAGACGTTCCCCTCCTCGTACGACCCGTGGAGGGTGCCGGTCGTCAGGTGGAGGATGTGGTAGACGATGAAGAGGGCCAGCAGAGGGCCGGTGAACCGCATGGTCCGGGAGGCGTAGGTCGACTCGCGGACCTTCTTCTCGCGGTAGCCGATCGGCCGGGCGGAGAGGTTCCGCTTGGTCAGCGCCAGGTAGGCGACGATGTGCAGGGTCACCGCCCCGATCAGCCCGAGCCGGGCCGCCCAGAGGATGGCGGGCTCGACGCGGAGGAGCTTGCCGTAGGCGTTGAGCGCCTCGGCCCCTTCGTACGCCTTGAGGTTGCCGAGCATGTGGACGAAGACGAACCCGGAGAGCATCACCCCGGTGACGGCCATGATCAGTTTCAGGCCGATGGCGGTGGAGAAGAACCGGAGGACGGGGTGAGACGCGAGCCCGCTACGCGCGGGCGATGCGCCGGTGGTGGCGGTGGCCATGATCGTTCGCTCTCTCGCTCCACGGCTGGGCGGGACATCGTGCGGGACGCGCGGCGAGCGCGAAGGGGTCGGGCCGGGGCTCCCGCCGAGGAAAAACCCGGGGCTCGAAGACAGGTTGGGGGCGTTCGCCGCGCAAGGGTGACGACTCGTCTCGACGGCAATCGGTCGGAGACTGGACACGGGCCCGAAGGGTCCCGGCGGCCGGTCGGGGGCGGGCGATCGCTCGCTCACCCGGGGCGGTCGGCCCGGATCGCGTCGTCGCGAGGGCCCCGCCGTCGGGTCGAGGCCGGATTCGGGCGGGGCACTCGAGGAGGTGTGGCGGGCCATCGTCAGGCTCAGGCCGGGACACCAGTCGGGCGGATATGGGTATTCTATGCGATCGAACACGGGGTGGCGACCCTCCACCCCCCCGCCAACCGGATTCGATCCGGCGATTGCAACCCGTCGCGTCGGTGCGTACCATGTCGGGGCCAGGAGGGCGACGGATCTTCGAGCCGCCGCGGCCTTCGGCTCGGGGCGGAAAGCCCGGCCAACATTGACCTTCAGATGCCCAACATGAGCCCATCCTCCCCGGCCGAGCGGCCCCGACGGATCCCCGGCCTCCTCGGCGGGATCGCTGCCGTCCTGACCCTCGCGGCCGTCCCCGGCTGCCAGAACCGGCAGGCCGCGAAGTCGGCACCGCCCCCCACCCCCGTCCGGGTCGTCGCGGCCAAATCGGTCGACGTCCCCCTCGTGGCCAACGGCATCGGCACGGTCGTCGCCCTCGAAGAGGTCACCATCCGGGCCCGGGTCCGGGGCTTCCTGGTCCGCAAGCACTTCGAGGAAGGGGCCCTGGTCAAGAAGGACCAGCTCCTCCTGGAGATCGACCCCGAGCCGTTCCAGGTCAAGCTCGACCAGGCCAAGGCCTCCCAGGCCGAGGCCCAGGCCAAGCTCGCCAAGTCGGTCCAGTCGAAGGCCCGAGAGGTCTCCAAGGCCCAGGTCGGCCTCGCCCAGGCGACCTTGAACCTCTCGACCATCGAGGAACGCCGCGAGCGGTCCCTCCTCGCCAGGAACGCCACGCCCCAGTCGGAGGTCGACCAGAAGGAGGCCGTCCGCAAGCGGAACGAGGCCGAGGTCGCCGCCAGCCAGGCCAACCTGGAGCAAACCATCGCCGACTACGACGTCAACATCTCGGCCGCCAAAGCCGGGGTCGAGAAGGCCCAGGCCGACGTCCGCGACGCCGAGATCGAGCTCGGCTACACGAAGATGACCTCCCCGATCGACGGCCGCATCGGCCAGCTCTTCGTCAAGGTCGGCAACCTCGTCGGCGACCCCAACACCACCGACCTCGTCAACGTCCGCCAGCTCGACCCCATCGGCGCGGAGTTCCGCCCCAGCTCGCGCTACCTGCCCGACATCACCAAGCTCGTGAAGACCGGCCTGTTCGTGGACCTCGTGCTCCAGGCCGGCATGGACAAGACGGAACGCATCCACCCGTCCACTGGCAAGGTTTTCTTCATCGATAACCAGGTGGACCCGTCCACCTCGACGGTGCTGCTCAAGGCGTCGTTCGCCAACCCCGACAAGTCGCTGCTGCCGGGCGAGTACGTCCGGTCGATCGCCTACCTCGGCACCCGCCAGGGGGCGACCGTGATCCCCGAGCAGGCCATGCTCACCGGCCAGGACGGCAGCTTCGTCTACGTCGTGGACGACCAGGACAACACCGCCCGGACCCTCGTGACCGACGTCGACACCTACCAGGGCCTCAAGATCGTCGAGGGCATCAAGCCGGGCCAGAGGGTCATCATCGAGGGGGTACAGCTCGTCCGCGACAAGCTCAAGGTCGCCCCCGAGGCCGTCCCCTTCGACCCGAAGCCCAAGTCCCCCGCCGTGGCCACCCCGCCCGCGGCCGGGCCCAAGTGATCCACAACCCTTGACCTGTCTGGTGCCAGTTCGTGTGCCACCGGAACAGCCGGTGGCACACGAACTGGCCCCAATCGGCGCCGGGGTTCTGGCCTGACGTCCTGACCCGGTCCGATCCACAACATCCCCTCCCGCCGAGATCCGACCACCATGGTCCATTTCTTCATCGGACGGCCGATCTTCGCGACGGTGCTGGCTCTCCTGATGATCCTGATCGGCGGGATCTGCATCTTCATCCTGCCGATCTCGCTGTACCCCGACATCGTGCCGCCCCAGGTCCAGGTGACCACCACCTACACCGGCGCCGATGCCGAGACCGTCTCCAAGACCGTGACCACGCCGATCGAGCAGAAGGTCAACGGCGTCAAGGGGATGATCTACCTCTCCTCCGACAGCACCTCGAACGGCCTGACCAGGATCGTGGCCACGTTCGACGTCGGCTACCCCCAGGACATCGCCGCGGTCGACGTCCAGAACAAGGTCGAGAACGCCAAGTCGTTCCTGCCCGAGGAGGTCCGGCAGTTCTCGGTCGAGAGCAAGAAGGCCTCGACGAGCATGGTCTGCGTCGTCAGCGTCTTCGCCGATGGCGGCAACTACGACTCGACCTTCCTCGACAACTTCGCCGAGATCAACGTCGTCGACCAGCTCAGGCGAGTGCCGGGCGTCGGCGACGTGAATATCTTCGGGCGCAAGTATGCGATGCGGATCTGGCTCGACCCCGACCGCATGGCCAACGAGGGCATCACGCCAGACGAGGTCGTCCAGGCCATCAAGGAAGAAAACCACCAGGCCGCCGCCGGCAAGGTCGGCGCCGCCCCCGTCCCGCCGGGGCAGCGGTTCGAGTACCCCATCACTGCCAAGGGCCGGCTGGAGACCGTCGGCGAGTTCGAGGACATCATCGTCCGGGCCCGCCCGGGGGCGAAGATCGTCCGCATGAAGGACGTCGCCCGGGTCGAGCTCGGCTCGGAGAACTACGAGTCCGCCGGCTACATCAGCGGCAAGCCCGCCGCGACCATGCCCATCTATCAGCTCGCCGACGCCAACGCCCTCAACATCGTCGAGGACGTCAAGACGCTCATGGAGGGCCTCTCCAAGACCTTCCCGGCCGGGCTCAAATACAAGATCGCCTTCGACACGACCAAGTATGTCGAGGAGAACATCACCGAGGTCGAGCACACCCTTTTCGAAGCCTTCGGGCTCGTGCTCATCGTCGTGTTCATCTTCCTCCAGGGCGTCCGGACGACCCTGATCCCGATGATCGCCATCCCCGTCTCGCTGGTCGCGACCTTCGGGCTCATGGCCGCGTTCGGTTTCTCGATCAACACCCTGACCCTCATGGGCCTGGTGCTGGCGATCGGCCTCGTGGTCGACGACGCGATCATCGTCGTCGAGAACGTGGAAAAACACCTGGAGCACGGGCTCCCGCCGCTGGAGGCCACGCGCCGGGCGATGTCGGAGATCACCACCCCGATCATCACCATCACCCTCGTCCTGGGCGCGGTGTTCGTGCCGGTGGCGTTCATCCCGGGGCTCACCGGCCGGCTCTACAACCAGTTCGCCCTCACCATCGTCTTCTCCTTCCTGTTCTCGGCGATCAACTCGCTGACCTTCAGCCCGGCGATGTGCCGGCTGATCCTCAAGCAGAAGCACGGCGAGGTGAAGTTCTTCCTGTTCCGCTGGTTCAACGCCGGCCTGCGCTGGGTCGAGAACTCGTATGACGGGTTCCTGGAATATACGGCCAGGCACTGGTGGACGATCGTCATCCCGTCGGTCGGCCTGCTGGCCCTGACCGGCTGGATGATCGTCGAGCGGCCCAAGAGCTTCATCCCGACCGAGGACCAGGGCTACTTCATCGTGACCGTCCAGGCCCCCGACGGCACGACCCAGGAGCCGACCGCGAAGATCATGGACCGGGTCGACGGCCTCGTCCAGAAGCTCGATGGGGTGAGCGACGTCATCCGGTTCGACGGCCTGAACCCGATCACCCAGGTGAATCAGCCGAACTCCGGGGCCTTCTACGTCATCCTCAAGCACTGGTCCGAGCGAGAGGAGCCGCACCTCCGGGCGCAGGCCCTGGTGCAGGCCTTCCAGAGGGAGGTCTTCCAGACGGTCCGCGACGCGGTCGTGATCGTGCTCCAGCCGCCCCCGATCCAGGGCCTCAGCTCGACCGGCGGGTTCGAGTTCATGCTCGAGGACCGCCAGGGCAAGGGCCCGAAGGTCCTCGCCCAGGTGCTCGAACGGTTCATGGTGGCCGCGTCGCGGCGGCCCGAGCTGATGTCGCTCTACACCCCGTTCACCGCCAACGTGCCGCAGCTCCGGTTCGACCTCGACCGCACCAAGGCCCGGGCCCTCGACGTCCGCGTCTCCGACGTCTTCAGCGCGCTCCAGACCAACCTCGGCGGGGTGTATGTCAATGACTTCAACCTCTACGGCAAGGTCTGGAAGGTCATGCTCCAGGCCGAGGGCAAGCGCCGGGCGAACATCAACGACATCCTCTCGCTCCGCCTCCTCAACCGCAAAGGCGAGCTCGTCCCCCTCAGCGCCCTGGGCGAGGTGAAGCAGATCAACGGGCCGCTCAACGTCCCCCACTACAACCTGTTCAACACGGCCAAGATCACCGGCGCCCCCGCCCCGGGCTTCAGCTCGGGCCAGGCCATCGCGGCGATGGAGGAACTCGCCAGGGACCTGCCCGAGGGCTTCGGCTACGAGTGGACCGGCACGACCTACCAGGAGCAGAAGACCGGCAACGTGGCGACCTACATCTTCGCCATGTCGATCGTCTGCGTCTTCCTGTTCATGGCCGCCCTCTACGAGAGCTGGATCCGCCCGATCGTCATCATCCTGACCGTGCCCCTCGCGATGTTCGGCGCCATCGTGGGCCTCTGGTGGTACGACCTGCCGCTGGACGTCTTCGGCCAGATCGGCCTGGTCATGCTCATCGGCCTCGAGACCAAGAACGCCATCCTGATCATCGAGTTCGCGGTCGAGCTGAGGCATCAAGGCCGGAGCATCCTGGATTCCGCCAAGGAATCCGCCCGGCTTCGGCTCCGACCCATCTTGATGACATCATTCGCCTTCGTGATGGGCGTCGTCCCCATGGCCCGGGCGACCGGCGCGGGGGCGTACAGCCGCAACTCGCTGGGCATCGTGATCGCCTTCGGGATCCTGATCTCGACCATCCTCGGCCGGTTCGTGATCCCCGTCTATTACGTCCTCGGCGAACGACTCGGCGACTGGTTCCGCGGATCCGCCGAGCCCGTCACCCCCAACGAGGCCGGAGCCATCCCGCCGCCGGAGCACCATTGAGGGAAGGATGGGTGATGGTGAATGGGTGAGGAAGACTCCCCGCGCCGCCCTCCGCAATCACCCATCACCCATCCCTCTTTAACCATCACCCATCCTTCGAGTTTCCCCATGTCCTCCGCCCTCGATGATCCCGAGGCTCCGACGACCACCGAGGCGGTCACGTGCCTCGGCTGCGGGTGCCTCTGCGATGACATCGCGGGTGACGGTCGTGGGCGGGAACATCGTCGAGGCCCGGAACGCCTGCGAAATCGGGCAGGCATGGTTCAAGCAGGGCCACCCGGAATCGCCGGTCGCCACGATCGACGGGGTGCCCTCGCGGCTCGACGACGCCCTCGCCCGCGCGGCCGGGCTGCTCGCGGCAAGCCGTTCGCCGCTGGTCTGGGGGATGAACGGGATGACGCTCGAGGCCCAGGCGGCGGCCGTCTCGATCGCCGACCGGCTCGGGGCGACGATCGACGTCGGCCACGCCGCGAAGGCCGCCGTGGGGCTCGACGCCCTCCAACGCGTCGGGCGGGTCTCGGCCACGTTCGGCGAAGTCAAGGACCGCGCCGACGTCATCGTCTACTGGCATGTCGATCCGGCGACGACACATCCTCGCCACCTCGATCGCTACTCGGCGAATGCGGTCGGACGCTTCCAACCCCAGGGCAGGGCGGGGCGGACGGTGGTGGTGATCGACAGCGTGACGACGGCAACGGCCGCGATTGCCGACCAGATTTACCTCGTCCCCGGAGGCCGCGAACGGGAAACGCTCTCCGTGATGCGGGCGAGATTGCGAGGCGCCTCGCTCGACCCCGACCGGATCCGCGAGGCCACCGGCCTGACGCTCGAACAGGTCGACTCGCTTGTGGAAATCTTGAAGCGTGCCCGCTACGGGGCGATCTTCGCCCCGGTGCAGTCGGAAGACCTGACGCGGCTGGTGATCGACCTGAATGCCGACGACCGGCGATTCGTGTCGCTGCCCCTCGGATCGGCCGATAACGCCGGAGGGGCGGAGTCGGTGCTCGGCTGGCAGGCGGGGGCGGGCAGGGCGGTCGACTTCGCCTCGGGATCTCCCGCCTATCGGCCCGGCGAGGCCTCGGCCGTCTCTCGCCTCGCGCGAGGCGAGGCGGATGTGCTCCTGCAGCTCGGCGAGGTGCCGCTCGGCGACCTCCCGCCCGACGCGGCCGAGACCTATCAACGCCTGCCGAAGGTCGTCGTGGGACGCGATCCCGGCGAGGGCAACGTCACCATCCGGACGTCGATCCCCGGGCTCGAATCGGGCGGGACGTACTCGCGTGCCGATGGGATGATGCTGCCCCTCCGGCCGGTCCTGGAGGGCGACGCCCCGCCCGATCACGCCGTCCTGCGCGGGCTGCTGACGCACCTGAACGGGATCACCGCCTTCGCGAGGGGACCGCGAGAGCACGGCAACGGTCAGGGAGGGCCCGGGGCATGAGCCGGTTGAAGATCGCGGGGGGCCTGGTGGTGGACCCCGCCAACGGGGTCGAGGCGGTCGCCGACGTCTGGATCGAGGACGGCAAGGTCGTCGCCGCACCTGAGGATCACGACACTCGCGCCGATCGGACGATTGACGCGCGTGGATTCGTCGTGATGCCCGCCGGGGTCGACGTCCACTGCCACATCGCCGGCTCCAAGGTCAACGCCGCGCGGCTGATGCGGCCCGAGGAATCCCGGGGCCGGGGCTACCCCCGCACCGAGGAATTCGCCAGCCGGTCGGGCACGCTGGGCAGCATCCCCAGCACGTTCAGCACCGCCGCGAAGTACGCCGGGCTCGGCTACGCCACGGCCGTCGACGCCGCCATCCCGCCGTCGTCGGCCCGGCACGTCCACCACGAGTTCCGCGACACGCCCCTACTCGACCGGGCGTTCCTGACCTTGCTGGGCAACAATCATTATGTGATGGACCGAATCCGCGAAGGCGAGCGCGGCCGGCTCAGGGCGTATGTCGCCTGGATCCTCGAAGCCACCCGGGCCTACGGCATCAAGGTCGTGAACCCCGGCGGCGTCGAAACATGGAAGCAGGGCGGCAAGAAGATCGCCGCCCTCGACGACGCGGTCCCCGGGTTTGACGTCACACCCCGTCAAATCATCAATGAACTCACGGGCGTGGTGGATGAACTCGGACTGCCCCACCCCGTCCACCTCCACGGCCTGAACCTCGGCCTGCCCGGGAACGCGGCCATTACGCTGGAGACCATGCGCGCCGTCGACGGGCGTCGCGCCCACATGGCCCACATCCAGTTCCACAGCTACGCGGGGGATGTCGCGGATCTGAACACCTTCGGGTCGGACGTCCGCACCCTGGCCGAATACGTCAACTCCCATAAGAACCTGAGCCTGGACGTCGGCCAGGTGATGTTCGGCGAGACGACCAGCATGACGGCCGACGGCGCGGTCGGGCAGTATCTGCACCGGGTCACCGGCCGGAAGTGGGTCAGCCACGACGTCGAGCTGGAGACCGGCTGCGGCGTGGTCCCGATCGAGTACAAGAACAAGAACGTGGTCCACGCCTGGCAGTGGGCGATCGGGCTGGAGTGGTTCCTCCAGGTCGACGACCCCTGGCAGGTCGCCCTCTCGACCGACCACCCCAACGGCGGCTCGTTCCTGGCCTACCCGAGGATCATCGCCCTGTTGATGGATCGCGGACACCGGGCCGACGTGCTGGCGACCCTGCCCGAGGCCGTCCGCGAGCACGCCCCCTTGCGCGACCTGGCCCGCGAGTACAGCCTCTCCGAGATCGCCATCATCACCCGGGCCGGCCCGGCGCGGATGCTCGGCTTGAAGAACAAGGGGCACCTCGGCATCGGTGCGGATGGAGATGTGACGATCTATTCGCCCGACGATGACAAGGAGCGGATGTTCGCCCTGCCTCGCTACCTGATCAAGGGCGGCCGAGCGATCCTCGACGACGGGGAGCTGAGGCGTTGGGACGACGGCCGGACCCTTTTCGTGGCCCCGGAGGTCGACGACGACGCCCGGCCGCACATCGTCGACTGGCTGGCGAAGTCGTCCACGGTCCACCCGGCGAACTTCCCCGTCCGGCCGCACGAGGTCGCCGGCCCGGTCGAGGTGGAGGCCGGGGGCACATGAGCGAACACATCAACAACATACCCATCGTCGACACCTTCGCCGAGGCCTTCCCGATGGTCGCGGCCCGCGCGATCGTCACGGCCGACTCCCCCGCCTGGGCCGAGGTCGCCGGCCGGACCATGTCGGGCTACGCCACCAGCGTCATTGCCTGCGACGCCGAGGCGTCGATCGAGAAGACGCTGAACCCCGACGAGACCCCCGATGGCCGCCCCGGGGTGAGCGTCCTGGTGTTCGCCTTCAGCCGGGACGCCCTCGAAAAGGCCCTGACGAACCGGGTCGGCCAGTGCGTGATGACCTGCCCGACGACCGCCTGCTACAACGGCCTGCCGGTCGGCGAGAAGTCGATCAAGGTCGGCGGCAAGCTGCGGTACTTCGGCGACGGCTGGCAGATCTCCAAGCGGCTCGAAGGCCGTCGGTACTGGCGGATCCCCGTGATGGACGGGGAGTTCACCTGCGAGGAAACCTTCGGCACCACCAAGGGCGTCGCCGGCGGCAACATCATCCTGCTCGGCCGGGACCGCCCCACGACCCTCCGCGCCACCGAGGCAGCCGTGGCCGCGATGCGAGCCTGCCCCGACATCATCCTGCCGTTCCCCGGCGGGATAGCCCGGTCGGGCTCGAAGGTCGGCAGCAAGTACAAGGCCCTGCGGGCCAGCACCAACACGGCCTTCGCCCCGACGCTCCGGGGCCTGGTCCCCTCGGACCTCCCCGACGGGGCGGACTGTGCTTATGAAATCGTGATCGACGGCCTGACCCTGGACGCCGTCGAGCGGGCGACGGTGGCGGGACTTCGCGCGGGTGCTCTGGACGGGATCGTCGCCATCACCGCTGGGAATTACGGCGGCAAGCTCGGGCCGTTCCACATCCGGTTGCGGGAGGTCCTCGGCCGCTACGCCGGGTCGGGCTCGTGATGGGTGGGGCCGAGGAGGTCGGACCACTGCTTCGCCGGGTCGAGCCGGTCGATCATCCGCTCCAAGGCGTCGATGTCGTCGATCGAGTCGAGCAGGTCGCGGATCGCCAGGTCGGGGTCGCCGAGCTTGCGGGTGCCCAGCCTGATGATGAGCCGCCGGGCCTCGATCGCGGCCCCCTTCGTCTCGCCGAGGGCCTCGCCCTTACGGAGGATGGCCTGGTAGGTGGACGATTCCTCCATCTCCTTGACCCCTCGCAAAAGGACGTCGGCCATCTCGACCGAGTATTTCAAGCCCAGCAGGATGCTGATGGACGACCAGAGCCGCGCGGCCTCCTCGGGCGACGCCTCGGCCCGGATCCGGGACCGCATCCGGGCGACGACCTTCGCCGCCTCGCTCACCGAGACCCTCGCCAGCGGGGCGAGCGGCAGGAGCGCCAGGGGGCCTTCGAGGATCCGCGAGGCCGGGATCGTCCAGACACGGACGACGTCGTAGAGGAACGTCAGGTAGGTGACCTTGCCCGGCCAGCGCCACTCGACCTTCCCGTTCAGGCCGGGTACCTCCGCCTCCTGCCGGAGCAGGATGGCCAGGCTCCGGACGGGCAGTTCGTACTTCGACCCGGTCACGACGTTCTCGCGGAGCAGGCGATCGGCCAGCCAGCGGTCCTGGGATGCCTCGAAATCGACCCGGGCGAGCCAGGGCTGGGGCTCGTCCACCCAGAGGAACGTATCCTCCCCGGTCGTCGGGCTCGCCGGCTCTTCCACCAGACGAACGGGCCCCCGGGCGGGCCAGCCGGCCAGCCAGAGCCAATCCGCCGGACCCGCGGCGAGCAGGTCCCTCTTCAGTGGGTCGCTGGGCTTCGTCACCGGGCCACACTCCGAGGGAGGCCATCGAACGATGACGGCCCCTAACTCACAGGATAGCCCATATCTTGAAGCCGGGAGGTGGTTCATGGTTAATGGTTGAAATTTCCTGCGGCTGACGACACCGCGATGTCGTGATCCCACACCATTCCTCACCTGTCACCGATCAGTCCTCTCGCATCCGGCGGAGTCCCCGAACCATGCCCCTCGTGCTCCGGGTGCGTTCGCACGCCACCTTGCCGATCGACGGCCGCCCGATCCGGCCGGACAACCCGGACCTCGGGCACGGGACCGAGATCGGGGTCGGGAACGCCACGGTCGAGCTGGGGGAACTGTTCCACGTCGAGGGCGAGCCGGACGGCGACCTCCGGATCGAAGGCGATCTGTCCCGCGTCCACGGCCTGGCATCGGGGATGACCTCGGGCCGGCTGGTGGTCGAGGGGGATGTCGGAGACCGCCTCGCCGAGGGCCTCGCCGGGGGGACTGTCGAGGTGACCGGATGCGTCGGCGACCGGGCCGGGGCCGAGATGCTCGGGGGCCGGATGCTCATCCGGGGGAACGCAGGCGACCTCCTGGGTGCCGCCCTGCCGGGGAGCCGCCGGGGGATGCGCGAGGGGGTGATCCTGGTCGAAGGGGACGCGGGCGACGACCTCGGGCTCCTGATGCGCCGCGGGGTCATCGCCGTGCGGGGCCGGATCGGCGAGCGGGCCGGGCGTTCGATGATCGCCGGCTCGATCTTCGGGTTCGGGGCGATGGGCCGGCATGCGGGTTCGGGGATGAAGCGGGGGAGCCTGTTCGCGCTGGGCGAGGGGCCCGGGGAAGTCCTGCCGACCTTCCTCCCGGCCGGGCGATCTCGCCCCCCCATCCTGACGATCTACCTGCGGCAACTGGCGGCCTGGGGGTTCGAGGTCCCCGAGGCCGCTGACCGGGCGACGCCGTTGCGGTACAATGGCGACCTCGCGGCCGGCGGCCAGGGCGAACTGCTCGTGGCCGTCTGAGTCGCTCCGGTCGGTCGCCGAGGTTCCCATGACCCTGAATTCCCGGGCACTCTGGCTCGTCGAGTCCCTCCTCACCCACGCCCAGGACCGCCGCGTCGCCGCGCTCCCGATCGAGAAGGGGGGCCGGGTCGTCGACTGCGGGATCCGCACGCTCGGCGGGTTCGAGGCCGGGCTCTTCCTGGCCCGGATCTGCATGGCCGACCTGGCCACCATCTCGGTCGCGATGGGGGAGGTCGCCGGCAAGGGCTGCCCGATCGTCCACGTCGCCACCGACCAGCCGGTCGCCGCCTGCCTCGGGAGCCAGTACGCCGGCTGGGCGATCTCGTCGGACTCGTACTTCGCCATGGGTTCCGGGCCTATGCGGGCCGCCTACGCCCACGAGCCGATCTTCGGGGAGATCGGCATCCGGGAGGATGTGCCCGCCGTCGTCGGGGTGCTCGAAGGCCGGACCCTGCCGACGCCCGAGATCATGGCGAAGGTCGCCGAGTCCTGCCGCGTGCCGACCTCGGGCGTGACCCTCCTGATCGCCCCGACGGCCAGCATCGCCGGAGGCTTGCAGGTGGTGGCCCGGTCGGTCGAGACGGCCCTGCACAAGCTCCACGAGCTGAAGTTCGACCTCTCCCGGCTGGTCTCGGCCACCGGATCGGCCCCGTTGCCTCCGGTCGCCAAGCACGACATGGCCGCCATCGGCCGGACCAACGACGCGATCCTCTACGGCGGCCGGGTGGTCCTGCAGGTGACCGGCGACGACGAGAGCCTCGCGGAGATCGGCCCGAAGGTCCCGTCGTCGGCCTCGCCCGACCACGGCGAGCCGTTCGCCGCGATCTTCAAGCGGTACAACCACGACTTCTACGCCGTGGACAAGATGCTCTTCAGCCCCGCCGAGGTCGTCTTCCAGAACATCCAGACGGGCCGGACCCACGCGTTCGGCGGGCTCGCCCCCGACGTCCTCGCCGCCTCCTTCGGATACTGATATGTCCCGACGCCAGTGCCTCAGCTCCCCGTTCTTGATATGAAGGATCTCGTCGCGCTCGTCTCGGGACACGGCTGGCACGTCCAGGACCTCCTGCGGGCGGCGGCCGGGCTGTCGATCCGCCTGCACGCCGTGCCGTTCCCGACGATCGCGGCCGGCGTGGGCCGGGCGGGGCGGACGATCCGAGCCGGCGAGTTCGACCTGGCCGCGTCCGACGGCGTCCTGATCCGGATGATGCCGCCGGGCTCGCTGGAGCAGGTGGTCTTCCGGATGGACGCGTTGCACACGCTCGAATCGATGGGGATCCCCGTCTGGAACCCGCCCCGGGCGGTCGAGGCGGCGGTGGACAAGTACCTGTCGCTCGCCCGGATCGAGGCCGCCGGGCTGCCCGTGCCGCCGACCTGGGTCGGGGAATCGTCCGCCGATGCGATGGCCGCCTTCGAGTCGCTCGGCCGGGACGTGATCCTGAAGCCCCTGTTCGGCTCCGAGGGGCGGGGGCTGACCCGGCTGACCGACGCCGAGACCGCCTCGCGGGTCTTCCGGGCCATCGAACGCATCGGCGGAGTCTTGTATCTCCAGGAGTTCCTCCCGAACCCGGGGCACGACCTGCGGGTCTTCGTCCTGAACGGCCGGGCCCTGGGCGCGATCCGCCGCCAGGCGGCCGAGGGCGAGTGGCGGGCGAACGTCGCGCAGGGGGGCAGGGCGGTGGCGGTCGAGCTGGACGAGCGGGCCGCAAGCCTGGCCATCCGCGCGGCCGAGGCCGTCGGGGCGAAGGTCTGCGGCGTGGACCTGCTGCCCGAGGATCGCGGCTGGGTCGTGATCGAGGTCAACGCCGTGCCGGGCTGGAAGGCATTCTCTGCCGCGACCGGCCTGGACGTGGCGACGCAGATCCTGGACGAGTTCCGGGGGGCCTGCGCATGAGCCCGCTCTCCCCCGGCACGATCGCCCAGCTCGCCTGCCTGCTCGAAGCGACGGCCCGGAAGCCCGGCAACGTCCACCCCGAGCACGCGTTCGACGACGCCCACTACCTCGACTTCGCCCTCAGCGCCCTGGCGATCCGGGGGCCGCTGGACCTGGCCCCGACGCGGCCCCTGGGCGCCACGATCCTCGACGCCGTCCGATCGACCCGGCAATTCATCAACACGAATACGAACCTCGGGATGATCCTCCTGCTCGCCCCGCTCGCGGCGGCGTCGGGCGAGGACGACCTGCGCTCCGGCGTCCGCCGGGTCGTCGAGGGGACGACCGTCTCGGACGCGGCCGACGTCTATGAGGCCATCCGCCTGGCGAGCCCCGGCGGCCTGGGGAAGGTCGAGGACCAGGACGTCGGCCAGGCCCCCACGGTCGCCCTGCTGGAGGCCATGCGGCTGGCGTCGGTCCGCGACCTGATTGCGCGTCAATATGTGAATCAGTATAACGAGATTTTCACCCTGGCCGTGCCGGCCGTCCGCAAGGCGCTCCGGGCAGGGTACCCGCTGGAGACGACCATCCAGGGGACGTTCCTGACGCTGCTGGCGACGCATTTCGACTCGCTCATCTGGCGGAAGTGCGGCGAGGCGACCGCCCGCGAGGCCACCGGGCTGGCCCGCGCGGTGATGGACCGGGGCTGGCCGGACACGAGGGCCGGGCGCGAGTCGTTCGCCGACCTCGACGCCTGGCTCCGGGCCGAGGGGCACCGGCGGAACCCGGGCACGACGGCCGACCTCGTGACGGCCGCCTTGTTCGTGGCGCTCCGCGATGGGACAATCGTGCTGCCGAGGAACGCGGGGCCGCGAGGCTGGTCCCTGCCCGAACTCTCCGCCTCGGACCCGTTCGACCCATCGCCCGACTCGTGAGGCCCGCCGTGCCCGGTTCGCGACGCTTCCAGGTCCGCGTCACCAAGGATTACCTGGTCTTCTGCTCGGGGCATTTCATCACCTACGACGGCGACCACTGCGAGCGGATCCACGGCCACAACTACCGCGCCGCCGTCGAGGTCGAGGGGCCGCTCGACGAGAACCACTACGTCTTCGACTTCATCGCCCTCCGCGACCTCACCCGCGCGATCGTCGACGAACTCGACCACCGGATGCTCGTCCCCACGCAGAGCCCCTTGATCCGGCTCGAAGACGCCGGGTCCAACTGGATCCTCCGCTACAAGGAGCGGTTCTGGAGCTTCCCCAAGGACGATTGCGTCCTGCTCGATGTGCCCAACACCACCTCCGAACTCGTCGCCGACTACATCGGCCAGCGGCTCCGCGACGCCATCGCGGCCAGGGGCTTGACGCTGCCAGAGGTCATGCGGGTCGAGGTCGAGGAGTGCGCGGGGCAGTCGGCCACCGTGGAATGGAACCGCGAGGCGTGATCGCATGGGAATCGCTTTGACCGTCGATCGGTTCGAGGGGAAGTCGAAGGAGATCGCGGTCCTGATCGACGACCAGGACCGCGTGATCAACGTCCCGCGCGACCTGCTGCCGAAGGGCGTGAAGGCCGGCGAGATCCTGACCCTGACCTTCGCCCGCGACACGAAGGCCACCAAGGCCGTTCAGGAGAAGACCGACGCGTTGAGGGCCGAACTCAGGAAGCGCGACCCGGGCGGGGACATCTCGATATGATTCTTCGATTCTGGCCGAGGTTCCTCGTCGCGTTCCTCGCGTTCGCCCCGCTCGCGGACGCCCAGGAGCCGAAGCCCAGGATCGCGGACATCTACATCCTCGACGTGGGGCAGGGGGATTCGATCCTCCTGCGCTCCCCCGAGGGCAAGACCGCCCTGATCGACGCGGGTCCGAGCAAGGACGTCGTGAAGACGCTCCGCAAGATCGGCATCGAGTCGCTCGACCTCGCCGTGGTCACCCACCACCACCTCGACCACTTCGGCGGCATGGGCGCGGTCATGAAGGCATTCAAGCCGAAGTACTTCCTCGACTCGGGCTCGCCGCAGACCAGCCGGCAGTTCGTGACTCTGCTGGAGACGCTCAAGGATTCGGATGCGCAAGTGCTGACGACCGGACCGGCGGCGCGCCGGATCGACCTGGGCTCGATGCGGCTGTCGATCCTCCCGCAGGCCGACTTCGACAAGAAAGAGGAGAACAACAACAGCGTCGGGATCCGGGCCCAGTACGGGACGTTCTCGATCCTGCTCACCGGCGACGCCGAGGAGACCGAGCGGCGGTTCTGGCTGAACAACGTGCCCGAGCTGTGCGCCGACATCACCGTCCTGAAGCTCGCCCACCACGGCAGCCGCAACGGCACGAGCCTGCCCTGGCTGCTGATCTCCAAGCCCAAACTCGCGGTCGCCAGCCTCGCCGCGAAGAACGACTACGGCCACCCGCACGCCGAGACCCTGGCCGTCCTCCGGCGCACCGGGATCCCCCTGCGTCGGACCGACCAGGACGGCACCATCCACATCCAGACCGACGGCCGCCGCTGGCGGGTCGTCGATCCCAACGAGCCCGTTCGCGGACCACCCGAAACCACCGCCAAACCCTCCGCGCCCGCCGATCCGAACGCCGGCCTGATCGACCTCAACACGGCCTCTCAGGAAGAACTCCAGACGCTCCCCGGCATCGGCCCCAAGTTCGCCCAGCGCATCATCGAAGGCCGCCCCTACGCGACGGTCGACGACCTGACCAACGTCGAGGGCCTCGGCCCGAAACGGCTGGAAACGATCCGCGACAAGGTGTTCGTTCCTGAACCAAGACCGTAGCGTGTCGTGCCACGCGGACGAACGTCCGCGTCGTGGCGCACCCTACGCAACGGAGCGAGCATCCGCGCTCCAGATTCCAGTTCGCTCCGACTGCCAATCTGGCAGGTGGGTTCGTTTGGTCGAGGACGTTTCTCGAGTCGTTCGACCGCGTGCTACCCCGATTCCCGGTCACTTTCCGCGAGATGCGATTTGACGAAACGAAGCCAATTCGCCCGAACTGATTACGCCTTCATGTCTTAACGATCAACATTTCCAAAGCAACCAAAGCCACCCGAATTGTCAAAGAGCCAAGGATCGCCAGAATCCACAAGTTTCCACATTTCTAGTCCCCTTCGAATCCCCAAAAGTCAAATGCGGGGCCATTTTCCGGACCTTGTGCCGAGGCTGGGCGTTCGACCATACGCTCGCGTGGGTGCGGTGGACGCGGCGCGCTCGGCCGCGGTGCAGCGCGGCCTACAGAAATTCTCTGCGATCCTGGCGTCCTGGCGGTTCCATTCCCCGAATCTCTCAACGAGCGCCTTCGATCCAGCGAACCAGGATGGGGTAGAGCTGCTGGCGTGAGGTGGTGCCGACGAGCGAGTCGTTGTGGCCGGCGTTGACGGCGAATCCGCCGGATTTGCCGATGATGACGAGGGACTTGTCGGCCGAGCCGATGTGGTCGTAGAGGAAGCGCTGGACGACCGGCGGGGCGAGTTGGTCGGCCTCGCCGCAGGAGATGAGGATGGGGACCGTCACGTTCGCCAGGTTCTTGGCGTAATTGAACTGCTTGCGGCCGTCGAGCAATTCGCCCGTCTGGCCCATCACCGAATACTGCTGGAGCAGGCCGATCGCGGGGACGTCCTTGGCATAGGTCGAGAGCGCCTCGTACACCTTGGGCAGGACGTGCTGCTCGTTGAAGAAGAGGTTGTTCACGCTCGTCTTGGTTTGCTCCATCAACTGCCGGCTGTCGAGCTGGCCCGCGAGCTGGGACTCGCGCGTGAGCAGCAACTCCCGGGTGAGCTGCATCACGAGCTGACCCTGCGGCATCGTCATCTGGCTGCCCACGGTGATCAGCTTGCCGATGCCCGGATTCTGGTAGCGCGTCAGGTGCCCGAGCGCGATGATGCCGCCCATCGAGTGCCCGATCCAGGTCACCTCGGGCGCCTTGGTCTGCTGGCGCACCAGCCGGACGAACGCGGGGACGTCATAGGCGATGTGGTGGTCGAGGGTCCAGTTGGCGGACTTCGGGTCCGTGGTGGCATAGCCCGTCGGCGTGAGCTTACCGCGCGAGAGCTTGCGGATCATCGAGCCGATGACGACGTTCGATGCCTCGTCGATCTTCCAGACCCACTTCTGGCTCATGCCGCAGCCCCGGAGGCTGACGACCCAGACGTCATACCCCTTCGCGGCGAGGAAGTTCGGCAGCGAGCACGAGGGGTCGAGGTCCCAGAACATCGCGTTGTAGCTTAGCCCGTGGCAGAGGATCACGGGTGCCGCGCCGGCCCTGGGGGCGACGGTCGGGCGGTAGCGGTGGGCGACGAGCGTCCAGCCGTCCTGGGTCTTGACCGTGAAAGGCTCGCCCTGCTTGTCCTGGACCAGGCCGCTGGCCAGCTTCTCGATGTTCTCGGGGGCGACCTGCTTGCGGAGCGTGTCCGAGGCGGCCTTCTTCAAGAACCCGCCGAGATCCTGCCCGAATGACTGTGTGCCAATTGACAGCCCGAACACGACCAGGGTCAAGCCAATCCGATGTGCCATTCGGTTCGCCATCGCGTCCCCTCCTGAAACGGATCGTCCGCCCGGTCCCGAAGAGGGGGAGCCGGCGGGCGCGCGGTTTGTACCAGAAGTCCGGGAATCGGGACAGTCGAGCTGGATCACGAATCACCTTGACACGAGGATCCATCCATCGAAAATCCAGTCACATTCGATCGAAGTACCACCGCCCAGAGCCCTTCAGCAATGACGTCCATGAATGATCCCGCAGCGAACTCGCGGCCCCGCGTCGTCATCCTCGGTGGAGGCTTCGGCGGCCTCACGGCGATCCAGGCACTCCGCAAGGCGCCGGTGGACGTGATCCTGATCGACCGCCGCAATCATCACCTGTTCCAGCCGTTGCTCTATCAGGTCGCCACCGCCGCCCTGAACCCGAGCAACATCGCCAGCCCGATCCGTCGGATCGTCCGCAGCCAGAAGAACGCCACCGTGCTCATGGCCGAGGCCACCTCGGTCGACACCAAGGGCAAGAAGGTCATCCTGGCCGACGGCGAGGTGCCCTACGACTACCTGATTGTCGCCACAGGCGCATCGCACGCGTACTTCGGCCACGACGAATGGGAGGCCGACGCACCCGGCCTCAAGACGATCGAAGACGCCCTCGCGATCCGCCGCAAGGTCCTGATCGCGTTCGAGCAGGCCGAGCGCGAGGCCGACCCGGTCCGGCGGGCGGCCTGGCAGACGTTCGTCGTGGTGGGCGGTGGTCCGACGGGGGTCGAGCTGGCGGGCTCCCTGATCGAGATCGCCCGGCACGTCGTCTCGCGCGACTTCCGCCGGACCGATCCCGCGAAGGCCCGGGTGATCCTCGTCGAGGGAGGCCCGCGGATCCTCTCGGCCTACCCGCCGGACCTTTCGGTGAAGGCCCGCAAGCAACTCGAAGCCCTCGGCGTCGAGGTCCGAGAGGGCGAGGCCGTGACCGGGATCGACGCGGAAGGGGTGACGACCGGGGCGGGCCGCATCGCCTCGGAGACTGTCCTCTGGGCGGCGGGCGTCGCGGCCTCTCCGCTGGGCAGGACGCTCGGGGCACCGATCGACCGCGCGGGTCGGGTGATGGTCGGGCCGGATTTGACGATCCCCAGTGCGCCGGAGGTCTTCGTGATCGGCGACCTCGCCTCCTTGATGCAGGACGGCAAGCCCGTGCCGGGCGTGGCCCCGGCGGCGATGCAGGGGGGGCGGTACGCGGCGGATTGCATCCTGAGAAAGATCCGGGGCGAGGCATGCAAGCCGTTCCAGTATGTGGACAAGGGCTCGCTCGCGACCATCGGCCGGGCGTCGGCGGTGGCGCAGATCGGCAAGGTCCACCTTTCGGGGATGCCCGCCTGGCTGGCGTGGCTGCTCATCCACGTCTTCTTCCTGATCGGCTTCCGCAACCGCCTCCTCGTGTTGGGCGAATGGGCCTGGATCTACATGACTTACGAGCGCGGGGCGAGACTCATCACCGGCGAGCGAGACCGCCGCGACGAGTGATCCCCGAGATCACTTCGGCTCCTCGTGGGCCAGCCCCCAGCCGGGCTTGGTGATGGGCTCGTGGCCCGGCGGGTGCGGCTCGACGAGCTTGCCGTAGAGTTCCGGCCGACGCGCGGCGAGGTAGCGACGGCCGGAGGCCCGCGCGAAGCCTTCGGGCGTGAGCAAGGCGACCACGACGTCGTCGCCGAGGGCGTTGCTCTCGACCAGGACCTCGCCGTCGGGGTCGAGGATCATCGCGAGGCCGGGCTTCACGGTGTCATCGTCGACGCCGATGGGGTTGCTGAACACGGCGTAGATGCCATTCTCCCAGGCGCGGGTCGGCAGCCATCGCATCAGCCAGGCGCGTCCCTTGGGTCCGAGGAATTCCTGCCGCAGCCGCGCCGGGTCGCGGTCGCGGTTATCCCACAGTTCGCGGGGGATGACGCCGCGTCCCGGCATGGGAGAGGGCGTGCCGCAGGTGACGTGGGGCATGATGATGACCTCGGCCCCGAGCAGGGCCGTCGCGCGGACGTTCTCGGCGAGGTTGTTGTCGTAGCAGATCAGGAACCCCATCTTCACGCCGAGGATCTCGGTGACGTTGTAGCCCGAGCCCGGCGTCAGGAACGGGCTGATGAACGGGTGCAGCTTGTGATACCGGGTGAGGAAACCATCCGGACCCACCACGGCGTAGCACTTGTAGAATTTCCCATCCGTCCCCGCCTCGATCAGCCCGGCCATCACAACGACGCCGGCCTCGCGGGCGATCGCGATCAGTTCCCGGGTCGAAGGCCCGTCCGGAACCGGTTCGGCGATCGCGGCGAACGCCTCGCGGTCCAGTCGCTGGAGGAACGTGTAGCCGGTGACGCTGCACTCGTGGAAGCAGACGGCCTCGGCCCCCTTCTCGGCCGCCCGCCGGGTAAGTTCACGGATCCGGCCGAGGTTGTACGCCTTGTCGCCGTCCCGGTGCTCGAACTGGGCGGTGCCGATGCGGATGTATCGCATTTCATTACGTCCATGGATTGCTGAAGATGAAACCGACCACGCATCGACCTCATTGGGAGCCAGTTCGGGGTACCACCGGCTCGGCCAGTGCTGGGGTGCATGGGCAGGGGGAGATGGCCTCGAAGTCATCGTCACGGACAGTCCGGGCTGCTTCCCACGGCCGATCCACCCGTCACACTGGCTGGGCCAGTGGCACCCCGAACTGGCTCCCAATGATGACCAGGGTTGATTCCTTCGGACGGTCGGGATCATGGCGGAGTTGACACTCGGCGTCGAGGCGAACGAAACCGGCTTGCCGGATTTTGCGGATTGCACTATCAAGGAGTTGTATTACTGCGCGATGACCGCGCCGCGGGCGGAGACCTGCGCCAAGGCCAGCCTGACCGGGTCCCGAGACGAGTTGCCCGCGTGAATATGCCGATCTCGACGCAGGAAATCACCCCCCGCTACACCTTCCGGGGCCATGCGCTCAAGGTGACGCGCGGGCATCCCCTCCCGCTCGGCGCCTGCCGGATCGGATCGGGGGTCAATTTCGTCCTCATCTGCCGGCACGCGACCTCGGTGCGGTTGGTGCTCTCGGAGTCGTGCTCGAACGAGATCCTCACGGAGATCCCGCTCGGGCCGAAGTTCTTCCGCACCGGCGACCACTGGCACGTCCGCGTCGAGGGGCTGCCGGACGAGTTCTGCTACGGTTACCGCGTCGACGGGCCTCGCGGCAACGGGCACCGCTACGACCCGAGCATCATCCTGATCGATCCGGCCTCGCGCGCCCTCAGTTGCGGACGCCCCTGGGGATCGCCCGGCACCGTCCCGCGCCGGAGCCTGCTGACCAGGAACCAGAGCGACCGCCAGGACGACGTCAATCCCCGCATCAGCCGTGAAGATACGATCATCTACGAACTCCACGTCCGGGGCTTCACCGTCTCGCCGAGCGCGGGCGTCCGCCACCCGGGGACGTTCGCGGGGCTGATCGAGAAGATCCCGTACCTGAAGGCGCTGGGCGTCACGGCGGTCGAATTGCTGCCGATCGACGAGTTCGACGAGAACGATTGCCCGTTCGTGAACCCGCTCACTGGCGAGAGGCTGCGGAATTTCTGGGGCTACAACACCATCGCCTACGCCGCGCCCAAGGCGGCGTTCTCCAGCAACTGGGAGGGCGGGGCGCCCAACGACGAGTTCCGCCGGATGATCAAGGCGTTCCACAACGCCGGCATCGAGGTCGTGCTCGACGTCGTCTTCAACCACACCGCCGAGGGCAACGAGCGCGGGCCGACCTACAACTTCCGCGGGCTCGACAACAGCCTCTATTACATGCTCGACGACCACGGGGACTACCTGAACTTCACCGGCTGCGGCAACACGGTGAACAGCAACAACCCGGTCGTCCGCTCGCTGCTGCTCTCCTGCCTGAGGAACGCCGTCGCCGAGGCGGGCGTCGACGGCTTCCGGTTCGACCTCGCGAGCGTGCTCGGCCGCGACCCCAAGGGCAAGGTGCTCGTCGAGCCGCCGGTCATCGAGACGATCTCGGAAGACGCGCTCCTGGCCGACACCAAGCTGATCGCCGAGCCCTGGGACGCGGGCGGGCTCTATCAGGTCGGCAGCTTCCCCGGCGGGCCGAGGTGGAGCGTCTGGAACGGTCAGTATCGCGACGACATCCGGCGATTCTGGCGCGGCGAACCGGGCATGACTTCGCCCCTGGCCACCCGGCTCTGCGGCTCGGACGACCTGTATCACGGCCGGGGGCCGCTGCACTCCTTGAACTTCGTCACCTGCCACGACGGATTCACGCTCAACGACCTCGTCTCGTACAACCATAAGCATAACGAGATGAACGGCGAGGGGAACCGCGACGGCTGCGACTGCAACTGGAGCTGGAACCACGGCGCCGAGGGGCCGACCGACGACCCGGTCGTCAACGACATCCGCCGCCGGCAGGCCCGCAACCTCATGGCCACGCTCCTGATCTCCCAGGGCGTGCCGATGATCCTGGGCGGCGACGAGATGCTCCGCACCCAGCACGGCAACAACAACGCCTGGTGCCAGGACAACCCCATCTCCTGGATCGACTGGTCGCTCACCGAGAAGAACGCCGATTTCCTCCGCTTCGTGCGGCAGATGATCGCCATGCGCAAGCGGCACGTCGTCCTGCGCCGGAAGACGTTCCTGAACCAGCATCCGGGCGAGGTGCCGGACATCGTCTGGCACGGCGCGGAGCCCTGCATGCCGGACTTCAGCCCCGAGAGCCGCTCGATCGCCTTCGCGCTCGACGGCCGCCGCAACGACCGCAACGTCCTCGACCGCGACTTCTACGTCGCGTTGAACGCGCACTGGGCCCCCGTCGAATTCAAGATCCCCGCGTCCCCGACCGGCCGCAAGTGGCGGCGGACCATCGACACCGCGCTGCCCTCGCCCGATGATGCCGTCGGCCTCGACGAGGGGCCCGAGGTCAAGATCCTCCAGACGTACCTGGTCGAGTCCCGCTCGATGATCATCCTCGTCTCGGAAGCCTGAGCCGGGGCCGCCTCGCTATCTCGTTGCGGCCCCGCCACGCGCGGGGTACAACAAAGCTCCAACCATGACGCGGATCCGCCGCGCGGCCGTCCCACGGCCTGCGACCGCCGTCACAGGAGAGCCGCCCCGTGATGCGCCTCGTTCGCATGTTCATTGCTGGAATCGTCCTGGTCCCCTCAATGGTTCCGGAAATTCCCGCGCAGGACCTCGACAGGACCTCGGCTTACTCGCCCGAAGCCGCCGCGAAGCGGATGACCCCGGCGGCCGGATTGAGGGTCGCGCCCTACGCGTCGGAGCCGTTGATCACGCAGCCGGTCTGCATCGAGTTCGACGACCGGGGCCGACTCTGGGCGATCCAGTACCTGCAGTATCCCAACCCCGCCGGGCTCTCGCGCGTGAAGGTCGACCGCTTCTCGCGGACCATCTACGACCGTCGCCCCGAGCCCCCGCCGCGCGGGCCCAAGGGCAACGACCGCATCACGATCCTCGAAAACACCGATAACGACGGGGTCGCCGACCGCGCCAAGGATTTCGCCACGGGCCTGAACCTCACGAGCGGCATCGCCTTCGGCCACGGCGGCGTGTTCGTGCTCCAGGTCCCGTATCTGCTGTTCTACCCCGACAAGAACCGCGACGACGTGCCCGACGACGACCCCGAGGTCTTGCTCACCGGGTTCGGCATGGAGGATGCGCACTCGGTCGCGAATTCGTTGACGTGGGGCCCCGACGGCTGGCTCTACGGGCTCCAGGGCTCGACGGTCACGGCGAACATCCGGGGGATCGAGTTCCAGCAGGGCATCTGGCGCTATCATCCGATCACGAAGGAATTCGAGCTGTTCGCCGAGGGCGGCGGCAACATGTGGGGGCTCGACTTCGACCGACAGGGGCGGCTGTTCGTCAGCACCAACGTCGGCGGGTTCGTCATGCTTCACGCGGTGCAGGGGGGCTACTACTGGAAGTCGTTCGGCAAGCACGGCCCGCTGCACAACCCCTACACATTCGGCTACTTCGATCACATCCCGCACACCGGTGCGCGCGGCGGACACGTCTCGACCGGCGGCACGTTCTATCAGGCCGATGAATTGCCGAAGGAGTTCCGGGGGCGATATCTTGCCGGGAACCTGCTGTCGCACAACGTCGCCTGGCACACGATCTCCCCCAGGGGATCGACCTTCGCCGGCGCGTTCGGCGGGATCCTGCTCGAATCGAACGACCCCTGGTTCGCCCCCTGCGACCTGACCGTCGGGCCCGACGGCGCGGTGTATGTGTCCGACTGGCACGACAAGCGCACCGCCCACCCCGACCCCGACGCCGACTGGGACCGCTCCAACGGCCGCGTCTACCGGATCTCGAATGCCAGCCCGACGGGGGCTCGCAAGCCGCCGGTCGATCTCGCGGGATTGCCTTCGCCCGCCCTGGTCGATCGCCTGCACGACGCGAACCTGACCATCGCGCGCAAGGCCCGTCGGATCCTCGGCGAGCGGAAGGAACCCGCGGTCGCGGCCGAGCTTCGCAAGCGGCTCGACGCCGAGGCCGACGCGATCCGGCAGCTCGAACTCTTCTGGGCGATCCACGCGACGGCCGGACTGCCGGACGAGTTCGCCGCGAAGATGCTGGCCCATCCGAATGACCAGATTCGCGCCTGGACTGTGCGGCTCATTGGCGATCGCAAGGCCGTCCCCGATCCGCTCGTGGCACCGTTGCAATCGCTGGCGACGTCTGATGCAAGCGTCGACGTTCGGCTCCAGCTCGCCGCGTCCGCCAGGCGTCTACCGGCCTCGCAAGGGTTGCCGATCCTCGGCTCGCTCGTCCTCCGCGACCTGGACGGCTCCGACCCGTTCCTGCCGCTCATGCTGTGGTGGGGCGTCGAGGCGTTCGCGGTGAAGGATCGCGCGGCGACGCTCGCGACGTTCGCGAACGAGGCGGCCTGGAAATCGTCGCTCGCGAGACAGGCCATCCTCGGGCGGTTGCTGCGGCGGTATGCGTCCGAGTCGAACGGGGGCGATGCGTGCGTGGCCTTGCTCAACTCGGCGCCCGATGATTCCTCGCGTGAGATGCTCCTGCAATCGCTCGAACAGACGATCGCGCAACCAAGGGTTGTTCCGTCCGCGCTGAAGGTGGCGATCGCCAATCTGTGGTCAGGTCGCAAGACTGATACGACGCGGCTGCGTCTGGCCTGCCGGGTGGGCGTCTCACCGGCGCTGCACGAAGCCATGGTAATCGGCTTCGACACGAGGCAGCCGACCGACCGTCGCAGGGTCGCGCTCGAATTGCTGGGCGAATCGCGGGATGAGACGCTCCGGTCGGACTGGCTGGCGCTGGCGACGGGGCCGAATCCGCCGGTGCTCCAGGGTGTGGCGATGAACGCGCTGGCGCGTTTCCAGGATGCCTCGGTCGCGGAGAAACTCATCGCCGTCTACGCCGATCGCGACGCGAGCTGGCAGGCGAAGGCCCGCGACGTCGTCTTCCGCCGGGCCGACTCGGCGAGGGCCTTCATCGACGCGGCGAACCGGGCGACGTGGCCGTTGAAGGACGTGACGATCGACGAGGTCGCGCGGCTCGCCGATCACAAGGACGAGCGGCTCGACGCGATGGTCAAGGCGCGCTGGGGTTCGGTGGCGGCGGCGACTCCGGAGGAGAAGCTCGCCGTGGTCCGCCGTCTCAACAACGACGTCCGCGCGGGCGACGGCGATCCGAGGAAGGGCCGCGAGCTGTTCCGGGCCAACTGCGCGACCTGCCACAACCTCTTCGGCGAGGGCAACGCCATCGGCCCCGAGCTGACGCACGCCAACCGCAAGGACCGGCAATTCCTGCTCGTGAGCCTCGTCGATCCCAGCGGCGTGGTCCGCAAGGAGTACCAGTCGTTCGTGGTCGCCACCAGGGACGGCCGCGTGCTCAACGGCCTGATCGTCGAGCAGACGCCGACGTCGATCACGCTCGTGGACGCGAAGAATCAGAAGCTCACCCTCTCGCGTGACGAGGTCGAGGACATCAAGGATTCCCCGAAGTCGCTGATGCCCGAGGGTCTCGACAGGCAGTTCACACCTGCTCAACTGCGCGACCTCTTCTCCTACCTCCAGGGCGACGGCCCGCGCTGAAACCGCCTCCATCGACGGAGACTCGCATGCGACGCGCAACATGGTTCCGGCTCGCCGCCCTGGCATTCCTGGGCTGGCAAACCGCCCACGCCGGCGACGGCCCGAAGACCTACGAGAACACGCTCACGGCGATCAAGGACCCGAAACCCTTGCTCGCGGATTTCCCCGAATTCGTCGAGCCGATCCGCGAGACCGCGCGCCTCGAAGCCCCGGTGCTCGTCGACGACCCTGGCGCGGAACTCGACGTCCGGGCCTGGCGTTTCTCGTATAACGCCCGCGCGATCATCGAGGTGCCGAACCGCCTCCGGCTCGACCGCACGGCGATCATCGTCGTGCACCCCTGGGGCATCGACGACGGCCAGGGGTGGAACTCGCCCGAGCCCGCCGGCGTCGCGTTCCAGTGCACGCCCGCCAAGAACAGGATCGTCATCGACCACGGCGGCAAGGTGATCAACCCCTTCCTCAAGGCGTGGCGTGGCAAGGTCAAGCTCGTGGCCTTCAGCGCCCCGTACAAGGAAGACCCGATCCGCAAGAAGATCTACCGCTCGTTCCGCAACCAACCCACCGAGGCCGATCGCAAGCAAGGCCTGAAGGAACTCGATACGAAGCTGAAGTCGTTCGACTACAAGGGCCAGGCCCTTCCGAAGTTCATCCCGGTCGACGCCGAGCGGCCGACGATCGACTACTTCAAGGCGTTCCCCGGGCTCGACGCCACCGCAAAGTACAACAACGAAGGCTTCTGGGACCTGCCGATCCCGGTGATGAAGTCGATCGACATCGCGCTCAGCGACGTCGCCATCTACGACGCCGAGGGCTATGCCCCGCTGCGCGCGTACCTGAAGTCGCAGGGGATCCGCCACGTCCTGCTGACGGGGTACAACACGGACATGTGCGTCTGCTCGACCACGGCGGGCTACCAGAATCTGTCGAGGGACTTCGACGTGTTCCTCGTGGGCGACGCCACCATCGCGACGTTCCCGGCGAATCCCAACCCTCGCCACGCGACGACCACCGCCGTCTCATTCGCCGCGCTCAACCTCTTCATCACGCAGACCTCCTGGGTCAAGGCCCGCCCATGACGCACCTCGACCGCCGACAGTTCCTCGCCACCTCCGCCGCTCTGGCGCTCGGCGCGTCGCGCCCCGTCGTCGCGAAGCCGCTCGATCGCTCGCTGATCGCGATCACGCTCGACCTGGAGATGAGCCGGCAGTATCCCACGCGCGACCAGATGCACTGGGATTACGAGAAGGGCAACCTCGACGGCCCGACGAAAGCCTATTCGGTCGAGGCCGGCCGGCGGGTGAAGGCGAAGGGGGGACGGATCCATTACTTCTGCGTCGGGCGCGTGCTGGAGCAGGAGAATGTCGACTGGCTCAAGGAGCTGGTGGGCGAGGGGCACGCGATCGGCAATCACACCTACGACCATGTGAACGTCGGCGCGAAGACGACCGATCAGCTCCAGTTCCGGTTCCAGCGGGCCCCCTGGTTGATCGAGGGCAAGACGCCCGCGCAGGTGATCTCGGAGAACATCAGGCTCACGAACCTGGCGATGAAGTCGCGCCTCGGCATCGCGCCCAACGGCTTCCGAACGCCGGGCGGATTCGCCGACGGGCTCGTCGATCGGGCCGACGTGCAGGCGTTGATCCGGGGACAGGGCTTCTCGTGGGTCAGCAGCAAGTACCCCGCGCACCCTTCGGGGAAGGTCGGCGCGATGCCGACCGAGGACGTGCTCGACGCGACCGTGAAGGCGCAGTCGCAGGCGCAACCGTTCATTTATGAGTCGGGGCTGGTCGAGATCCCGATGAGCCCGGTGAGCGACGTGACCACGATGCGGTCGGCGCAGTGGCCGCTCGAAGGGTTCCTCGAAGGCGTCCGACGCGGGGTGATGTGGGCGATCGAGAATCGGACCGTTTACGACTTCCTCTCGCACCCCTCGTGCCTGCACGTGACCGACCCGAAGTTCCGGGCGATCGACATGATCTGCGACCTCGTGGCAAAGTCGAACGGCCGCGCGGAGATCGTCACCCTCGACCGGATCGCGGCGACGGTCAAGGCCTGATCTCGCGCCGGATGGCCTCGTCGTAGACCTTCGGCAGCTTCTCCGCGACGCCGCGCTCGGTCCACCAGCGCGGGGTCTCGGAGTAGACCCAGACGATCTCGTCGGCATGTTCAAGGGCGAGTTTGAGGCTGCCGCGGAAGGCCTCGGGCGAGAAGTAGTTCCTCGACGGGTCGTCGACGTTCCAGGGGTATTTCTCGCGGTCGTAGTCGAGCCAGAGGCCGAAGCCGGGGCGGACGACGCGTCGGTATTTCTCGGGGTCGGCGACGATCGGCATGACGCCCGAGGTCATCGCCTCGCGGGCCATCTCGAATTGCGCGCGAGTCTTATATCCATAGGATCGCTCGTGGCCGTCGACGATCCGGGTCGATCCCTCGGCGCCGTCGACGAGCCCGTCGACGAACGCCGCGAGCAGGCCGTAGTCGGTCTGTTCGAGGGCCATCGGCGGCTGTCGGTGCATCAGGTCCCACGGGTAGGAGTGTCCGAACGTGAGCAGGATGGTCACGCCGGGATAGCCCTGCTGGAACGCGCGCATGACCTCGGCGCCGCGCCTGCGCACCTGGGCGGCGTAGGTCGCGAATGGCTTCGTTCGCGCATCGCGCTGCGAGGCGTAGCGGAAAAGCTTGCCCTCGTACTGCTCGGTGTCGAGCAGGATCCCCCGGCAATTTCCCTGCTTCGCGATCTCCGCGATGAGCCTGGCGTTCTGGAGGACGGCCGCGTGGTCGTCGAACCAGTCGAGCGTGCCGGGGGTGGTGTTGAAGCGGAGGAAGTCGTGCCGGGGCCGCAATGGCTTGAGCGTGCGGAGGTCCTCGATCGCATGCGCGACCTCCTCGCGCGAGAAGGCGCGCGTGCCCCAGGCGAGCCAGCGGAGGTCCTCGACCTGGCCTGTCTTCGAGCGCGAGGCGACGTGGAAGACGCAGCCGTCGAACGGCGTCGACTCGACCTGCGCAAGGTGTCGGCGGAGGAAGGCGGTGTCAGGTTCGTCCCAGCCAAACTCGATGAGATGCTTCGAATTCGCCATGTTTCCCGCGAGCTGCGCGTCTGCACCGGGATTTGCGAAGGCGCACGACAGGAGGAAGAGCGGGAGGAAACCCATTCGGAAGCGCATGATCGTCGGCTCGCGTGGGCGAGGGGAGTGGCGAGTGTTCGGCGATGATCTTCCGCGCCAAGGGCGTGAAATTCAAGCCGTCATGGCGTCGCGATGTCGACGAAAAAACCCGTCCGTTGGAGCGGACGGGTCTTTCGATTCGCAATGTCGAGGCCGTCGTGTCGGGGGGCGGCGAGGCCGCGTCGCTCAGGAAGCGATGTGCTTCTTGCCGACGTTCGAGATCAGGAAGGCGGGCTTGCCGTCCTTCTTCCCGCCCTTCTTGATGAGCTTCCGCTCGAGGAGCGCGTCGATGGTGCGCTGCTCGATCTTCTTCTCGACGACGTAGCCTTCGGCCGCGTCGTTGATCTTCTTGAGGATCTCGGTCTGGCTCGAGGTGAGCTTGACCGGGGCGGCGGCCTTCTTGGGTGCCTTGGGCTCCGCCTTGGGCTCGGGCTTGGGTTCCGCCTTCGCGACCGGGGCGGGGGGGGGCGGGGCGGCCGCTTCCTTCTTGGCCTTGGGGGCGGCCTTCTTGGCCTTGGGGGCCTTCGGGGTCGCTTCCTTCGCCGCGGCCTTCGCGGGCTTGGCCGCGTCGTCCTTCTTCTTCTCGGTCTTCTTCACCGCCATTGCGTCCAACCCTCGACATGAGTGGGAATCGAGTCGGGATTCATCGAACCGACGATCCCGGTAACAGATATTAGGAAATGATAGTTTGGTTGGCAAGGCGAGGTGAAGGGCAATTCGCGAACATCATGCACAGGTGTTGGTAAATTGTCCCGGTTTTAACGTCCATCGCATCGCCGGACCATCGTCCGAGCATGCGTCGAGACCCCGGGGCCACCCGAAGCGCGACATCCGACGGCATCGCGACCCGCCCGCCGCGGTCGACCTCGATCCAACGCGGACTCCGTCACCAGGCTCATCCGACGCCGCGTCGCGCCGATCGCAGGACCGGCATCGTCGCCGCATCGATAGATCCAAAGGTTCCGGACTCTCGATTCCAGTGAGAACTGGCGTGATCGGGGCGTTCCGAGAGGTGCCATCGCGGACACGATACACTCTCTCGCCGATTTCGCAACATCACCCTGATCGCAGGCCCCGCCTCGTTGGCCGCACGCCGCGAGGGGGCGGGTGCGATGCTGGGAAGCCGGGCCGACTCTCCGGGGATGCACACCGTAATCATGCGCGACGATTCGCGAATCGGCGCGGATTTGTCCGGAAAGTTCGAGATTTTCGACGGGGCCGGTCCCGCTCAGCGCATCCGCGAGGGCGCGAGCATCTTCAGCGAAGCCAGCGATTCCAGCGAGATCGCCAGCGCACGAGTGCCCTGCGCGAGCACGTCGCGACGCCACTGCTCGCCCTCGGGCACGAACACTTCGAGGATCCGACGCTTCACGAATCGCGCGAGCGATTCGCCCGCGCCGAAGTGCTGCGCCTGGTTCTCGGCCCGCAGCGCGGTGAGCACCGTCGGCCCCGGATAGGTGCCGAATTCGGCGCAGAGATAGAGATAATCGCGGCCCTCGAACCGGCCCGCGCACCAGCCGCCGAGGTCTCCGCGCACCTCGTACGCCTCATCCTCGGCGAAGCGATCCTCCAGGAATTCGTCGAGATCGCCGAGCGCATCGAGGACGTGCGACTCCCCCGATCGCAGCGAGGGGAGCAGCACCAGATGCGCCCACGAGCCGAGCCCCGAATGGACGTCGAGGTGCAGCACATGCTGCGCCCGGGCGACGATCCTCGGCAGATACTCGCCCAGCAATCGATGGGCGTTCGCGGGCTCCTTGCCGCCGTAGAACAGGCCCCTGGGGAAGTCGTACTGCCCTTCCGCCACGGCCTGCCGCACCGCGCCCGGGCCGTACTTCAGGAAGTAGTAGAGCGTGTAGAGCGGGAACGCCGTGAATCGTCGCGGCGGCCTCGGCGGGTTCAGGATCGGGTCGAGCAGGCGATAGAGCGCGTGGCTCCCATCGAACGATTCGCCCTCGGGGAGGAAGTTGCGATTGAGGTCGATGTTCTCCTCATCGAACCGTCGGAGCCAGGCGAAGCCGTGGGCGTTGACCGCGTGAATGAGCGCGATGCGCACACCAGCGGGAAGGTCGCGCCCCGATCGCAGCCATTCGAGCTGGATCGCCGAGCCGACGAATCCCTCGACGCCGTGCAGGCCGCTCGACAGCACGAGCAGTCGGTCGGCGGTCGGGTCGCCCAGCTCGGCGATGTCGACGGTGAGCGGTGAGCCGTCGGGCGCCATGCCGCCGTAGTCGACGCTGGTCAGCCTCGCCCCTCGCTCCCGCGACGCCTCAACGAAGCGGCGACGGGCCTCCACGTAGTCCCGAGAAAAGGCGTCGACCTGCGGCATCGGCGTTTCTCCGGGAGACGCGGTTGAAAAGGTGCGAGGCTCGATCCGCGGGATGAATCGCTGGCCCATCAGCGGGCGCGGCCGTCGCGCGGGTCGACCTTCAAGTTCAATTGCTCGTCGTCACGCGTGTAAAAATAGAATCCATACATCATCTCCTGGAATGTCTGATCGCCCTCGCGGACCGTCGCACTTGAGTCGGGGTTGTACGGGTTGAATGGCGAGTTGTCGAAGTGCGCGACGACCTCGAAGGCCGTGCCCTTCGCGAAGCGTTTCGTGGCGGGCGTCCAGCGGTACGACTGCTGCCACTCGAAGTTGTAGTTGGGGATGCGCAACAGCGTCTCGGCCTCGCCGCCGGGTTTCTTCGCCAGGAACGTCATGTCGCGACCCCGGACGTGCATGTGCGAGAACAGCCCGACGCCCGTCGCGTCGAAGGGGAGCGTCCGTCGCGCGGTCACCTCGTGCGCGGCGGCGCCGGGCGGGATCGCGAACCGGCCGGTCATCACCTGCGAGTGATACAGCCGCTTGTTGACCACCTCGCGCGGGAAGCGGAATCCGACGGAGATCCGGTTCCGCTCGGGCTTGCCCGTCGTCGTGTAGTGGATCTGGAGCGCCAGCAGCGAACCCGCAGGGATGCGATACGCCGTGCCCTTGTCGAGCACCATCGGGTCGCCGCCGGGGACCTTCCCGGTGATGAAGTTCTGGTTCGAGAATTGCGACCCGGCGGTCACGTAGGCCATGTTGCAGTGGTGCACGACGCGGGGATTGTCCGGCAGGATCTCGATCTGATCGACCCACGTCTCCTGGAAGAAGATGTGCGGCAGGACGACGTAGCGGTAGTCCACGAACCCCTGCGCGGGGACTTGATGATCGAAGGGCATCCGGACGACGAGGTCCGGCGGCTCGATCGTCCACGTCTTCTTCGGAAACGCTCGCGGCGGCGGGATCGCCTTCAGGTCGCCACGCGGGCGGCCGTTCGACGCCCAGGCGAGGATCGTCTCGCGCTCAGCGTCGCTGAGGCTTCGCGAGCGGACGATGTCGCCGTCATGGACGCTGCCGTACCACGGCGGCATCCGGCCATCGCGCACGACCTCGGCGATCATCTCGGCCTGCCCCTCGGCATCGCGGACGCTCATCAGCGAGAACGGCGAGTCGCCGCCGGGGTGGTGGCAGTCCTGGCATTGCTTGCGGAGCAGGGGCTCGACGTGCTCGGCGAACGTCGGGATCCGGTCGGGCGGTCGGTTCGCGGGCATCGTGATCTTGCAGCCGTCGACCGGCGTCTCCGACACGACGAGTTCGCGACCGCCGAGGACAGCCTCGATGGCGTCGACGAGTTCCTGCGTCGAGGGAACAGGCCGCGAGCCGCCGAGCCGGTGCTGGTCGTCGATCCGGCCCCGGTAGCGGAGGCGGCGCTTCGCGTCGATCACGACCACCTGGGGCGTGCGGTCGAGGCCCAGCGTCCGGGCGCACGCGAGGTCGACGTCCTTCACGAAGGGCATGTCCGAGGCAATCTTGAGGTCGATCGACTGCTCGGCCATGTCCATGATCGAGTCGTCGAGGCCGACGTTGAGCGACACGAACTGGACGCCGCGTGCCTCGTACTTGCGAGCGAGTTGGTCTAGCTTCGGCAAGGAACGCGCGGCGAGGGGACACGTCGTGTTGGTGGCGACGATGACGAAGGCCGACTTGCCACCGAAGTCGTCGAGCGAGCGAGGCAGGTAGCGGATGTCCTTGAATTCGAGGTCGGGGACCGTCGCGCCGATCGCCAGGCGTTTCGGATCCTCGGCCCGTCCCGTCGCGAGGCCGACGAGCCACCCGAGGGCGATGATCACGACGCACGATCTACGCGGCGGGCCGAATCGCATCCGTCTCACCTCCCAGGTGCGCAACGGACCCGACTATGGGGCGCAGGGCAGAACGATGTCAAGCGCGCAAGCAGGTGCCGCTCCGGCCGAGTCGCGAGAAGGCGACGGATTCAGACGAATCGAGACACCCGGTAGGGCTCGGGGTCGATCGTCGTCTGGCGGCCGTCGAGCAGTTCGGAAACCAGCTGGCCGGTCGCCGGGGCCATGCTCAGGCCGAGCATGTTGTGGCCGGCGGAGATCCAGACATTCTCGTGCGCCGGGCTGCGATCGATGATCGGCAGGCTGTCGTACGTCATCGGCCGCCAGCCGTACCACCGGTCCTCGACCGGCTCGCAGAAGGGTTCCTGCAGGTAGGGCAGGGCCCCGTCCCTGAGCAGTTGCAGTCGCTCGCCCCGGATCGATTCATCGTAGCCCGAGAATTCCATCGTCGAGCCGAGCCGGTAGCCGCTCTGGAACGGAGTCACCGCGACCCGGGTCTCGGGGAAGATGATCGGGACCTTGGGGCAGACCGCCGGGCGCGGCATCGTCAGGCTGTAGCCCTTGCCCGGCTGGATCGGGATCCCGCAGCCGAGGTGCTCGTTGAGCAGGGGCGTCAGGGCCCCCGTGGCCACGACGAAGGTGTCAGCGGAGAACTCGCCGCGATCGGTGACGACCGCCGACGCGCGGCCCTTCGAATCGGCCGCGAACGCCTTGAAGGACTGATCCTCGTGGAAGGCCACGCCGTCGGCTTCGAGCCTCGAACGCCACGACTTCATCAGGACGTCCGGCCGCAGGTGCGCATCGTCGTCATAGTACCAGCCGCCCGCGAGGCCAGGCCGCACCGCGGGTTCGAGGTCGGTCAGGGCGTCGCCTTCGAGCAGGTGCGCGGGGCAGTGGAAGTCGTCGCGGAGCAGGTCGTTGGTCTCGCGGTAGGAGAGCAGGGCCTCGCGCGACTTGTAGGCAAATAGCAAGCCCCTGCGTTCCCACTCGCAGGCGAGGCCGTCGTGCTCAACGAGCCCTTCGTAGAGTTTGAGCGAGGTCTCCAGCAGGGCCTGAATCCCGACGGCGGCCTTCATCATGTCGCGGCGATTGCAACGCCTGGCGAATTGGATGAGCCACGACCAGAGCGCGGGGTCGAGCCTCGGCCGGATGACGAACGGAGAGTTCCTCTTGAAGAGGGCCTGGAGCGTGTTGCCGATCGCGCCCGGCTCGGCCAGGGGCAGGACGTGGCTCGGGCAGACGAGCCCGCAGTTGCCCGACGAACTCCCGCCGCCGACCTTGCCCTTCTCGATGACCGCGACGTCCCAGCCCGACCGCCTGAGATACCAGGCGCAGGCGGTCCCGATCACCCCGCCGCCGACGATCACGACCCGCTTGCTCATGCACGAATCCCCATGGCGAACGGATCCTCGGGGTCGAGGATCAGGACCGACTCTGCGTTGACGTAGGCCGAGCCCCGGATCCTCGGCCGGATCTTGCCGTCGACGACTTTCGCCGACGCCTCGAAACTCGACCCGATGATGCTCTCCTGCTTCCAGACCTGCCCCTCGGCGAGCTTGCCGTCGGCCACGAGGCAGGCCACCTTGGCGCTCGTGCCCGTGCCGCAGGGGGAGCGGTCGTACGCCTTGCCGGGGCAGAGGACGAAGCTCCGACTGTCATTGTCCAGGTCGCCCGGAGGCCCGAAGAGCTCGACGTGGTCGATCTCGCCGCCGTCGTCGCCGGTGATGCCCGACGCGTTGAGGGCCTGGCGGATCTTCCATGTGACCTCGGTCAGGCGGTCGACGTTCGCCAGGGTCAGTTCCTCGCCGTGGTCGCTCACGAGGAAGAACCAGTTGCCGCCCCATGCGACGTCCCCCTTGTAGGCGCGAAGGCCGGGGACGTCGACGGCCACGTCCTTCGCCGAGCGGTAGCTCTCGACGTTCTCGATCGAGACGTGGTTCGCCTCTTCGAGATGGATCGTCACGATCCCGACGGGCGTCTCCAGCCGGTGCACGCCGGGCGCGATGCGGCCGAGGTACGCCAGCGCGACGGCCACGCCGATGGTGCCGTGGCCGCACATGCCGAGGTAGCCGACGTTGTTGAAGAAGATCACGCCCGCGACGCACGTCGGATCGTCGGGCGGCACGAGGATCGCGCCGACCATCACGTCCGACCCGCGCGGCTCGTTCACGACGGCCGATCGGAACGAGTCGAACTCGTCGCGGAACCGGGCCCGTCGCTCGGCCAGCGAGCCCCGCCCCAGCTCCGGCCCCCCCGCGACCACCACGCGCGTCGGCTCGCCGCCGGTGTGCGTGTCGATCACCGTCACCCGCTCGAAGACCCGCGCGCTCATGGATTTGTTCCCGGAGAGGCCGCTCGCCTCATGCTACAACAACCGATCCAGTAACGAGTGGCCTTTGACATCATCGGGAGCCAGTTCGGGTGCCACAGCCGAGATGAATCAGTTGACCTTCGGCCGCGCGGCGATGCCCTTGCGGATGATCCCGAGGACCCGCTCGCGTTCCTCGCCGACCAGGGGCAGGCGGGGGGCGCGGGTGATCTCAGTCCCGAACCCGCACTCCTGCGCGGCGAGCTTGATGTACTGCACGAGCTTGACGTGCGTGTCGAGGTGGAGCAGGGGGGTGTACCAGCGATACACCTTCACGGCCTCGTCCCAGCGGCCGGCGGTGGCGAGGTCCCACAGCAGGCGGTTCTCGGCCGGGAAGGCGTTCACCAGCCCCGAGATCCAGCCCTCCGCGCCGAGGAGGATGCTCTCCAACACGAGGTCGTCGACGCCCGAGAAGAGGATGTAGCGGTCGCCGACGACATTCCGCAGGTCGGTGATCCGGCGGACGTCCTCCGAGGACTCCTTGATCGCGACGAACTTCGGCTCGTCGGCGAGCTCGGCGAACTGCTCGGGGGTGATGTCGACGTTGTAGGAGACGGGGTTGTTGTAGATCATGATCGGCAGGTCGGTGGCCTTCGCGACGGCCCGGAAGTGGGCCATCGCCTCGCGGCCGTCGGCCTTGTAGACCATCGCCGGCAGGACCATGAGGCCGTCGACGCCGACCTTCTTCGCCGCCTCGGCGAACTTGCAGGCGACCCGCGTGGAGGACTCGGCGACGCCGGTGAGCACGGGGACGCGGCCCGCGATATGATCGACGGTGGCCTTGAGCACGTCGAGCTTCTCGGCCGGTTCGAGCGAGCAGTTCTCGCCCACGGTGCCGAGCATGATCATGCCATGGACGCCGGCCTCGATCATCGCGTCGAGGTGGGCGAGGGTTGTGGGGAGGTCGAGCGACTCATCCGCCTTGAACTGGGTTGTCGCCGCCGGAAACACGCCCCGCCATGCCACGCTCATCGATGCCACGCTCCGGGTCCGATTCGATCGCTGCCGACGGGTTCAACACCCGTCTAACCGGGGCATCTCGCCGCCCCGTGGTCCCCATAGAATGCAAGTTCGCTGCGAAAATTGTCAATCCGGCAGCCACGACGCCAACCATCGGGATCCCGACACATGACGATCCGCTACCTGGCCGACGTCGCCTTCCCCGCGCGCGACCGTTCGCTGGGGGCCGTCCTGCGCGACGTGTCCGAGCCCGAGTCGGGCCCGCACGCCGACAACCTCATGTCGAACGAGGACTCCTACCCCCGCGTCGTCGACCAGCTCGTTCGGCTCGCGCCGAAAGGCAGCGTGTACCTGGGCGTCGGCCCCGACCAGAACCTGACCTACGCCGCCCACATCGACCCGACGCTGGCGTTCGTCGCCGACTACCGCCGCAGGAACGCCCTCGTCCACCTGCTGCACAAGGCCATCCTGATGCTTTCCGCGGATCGGGTCGGCTACCTGTCGAGGTTCCTGGCGCGAACGCCCGCAACGGTCAAGGCGGGTCCGCTGTCGGCGGAGGATCTCGTCGCGGTCTTCAAGGAGGCGCCACTCGATCGGGCCCTGCTCGATCGGCAGGTCCGCGAGGTCGCCCAGGTGCTCCGCCCCTATCAGATCCTCACACCTGCCGAATTCGATGAGATCGCCACCCTCCAGCGCCGGCTCGCGGGGCCGGGGTTGAACGCGAGGTTCCTGGCGTTGCCGATGTATCCCACGCTCGGCTCCTTCCTCGTCGCCCGCGACCGCTCGGGCTGGCCGGCGCACTTCCTCTCGGACGATCGCCCCTACGCGACCCTCCGCGCGATCCAGCTCGGCGACCGCCTCGTGCCGATCGTGGCGAACGTCGTCGGCGGCCGGGCCATGCCGGCGCTGGGGCGCTGGCTGAAGGACCGCTCGATGCGAGTCGGAGTGCTCTACATCTCGGACGTCGAATACTTCCTGATCAAGGGGGGGACCTTCGGCGCGTTTCTGGAGAATCTCAAGGCGCTCCCCTGGGCCGACGGGGCCGTCGTGATCCGCACCAGCACCCGTCCGCTGCGCCACCTGGGACGGGTCCAAGGCGACTCCTCCACGACGGTGATCCGGCCGATCGAATCGCTTCTCCGGCCCCATCCCGAGGGCTGGCCTCGGTCGCAGGAGGACCTTTTCCAGAACCCCTGAGGTGCCGAGATTCGCTCACAGCCTCGTCTCAAGACGAGAGAACCCCTGTCAATCCGACATGCCAGGTGGCAAGCAAAGTGTCACTGCGACTGTCAACATGGCCTGACACTCCTGAACGCGTTGTCGAGGTTGGACAGTCGCGGGGGCAGGATCCCGGGAATTCGCGTCACGAGTCTGATGCACGTCGGTCGCCTCGCCGGCGGAATGGGGGGAGTCCCGGAGGGTGGCGGCATGTGAGTTGCTCCCCTGAGACGGGAAGCGGAGTTTCGTAGCAACTGAGCGGAAGCTCGTGGCCCGGTCCCCCCCGGGTCTCCTCCAGGGCGAGAGGATGCGAGTGGCCCCGCGGCTCCGACCCGACGATGCAGTCTCAACCCCGCGGGCGTCCGGCCGACGCCGTGCGGGGGCGTGGTCATCCCCAGGCCAGACGTGACGAGCTTGTCCCATGCGAACCTTGAGCAAGGTCGTCTTTACTCGAGGACACGAGGGCTTCGGCTACGTCGAGCTCGACGAATTCGGGAATGTGACCGCGCTCTACGACGCCGAAGGCTCCGAATTCCCCGAGATGCCCGACTGCCACTGGGACTACGTCGAGATGGTCGGCTCGTTCGCGGTCGAGGACCCCATGGCCTCGCACGACCGCTTCTGGGGCTCCGACCTCGTCCCCGGCGGGAACCTGCCGCGCGGGACGACGCCGGTCACGCCGCCGACGACCCCGGCCAACAGCCGCTCCCAACCTTCGTATCGCCCGACGCCGGTCACGCCGCCGTCGTCCGCCGTCCCCGTCCAGCGGACCCCTCCCGGATCCCGGCCCGGGGTCTCGCGAGAGCAGGCCGTGCCGGCCGCGGCGGCCGTCGCGACCGCCGTGCAGTCGGCCCCGACCCGGGTCATGGAGCCCGACCTCACCGCCCCCCGGAACTCCCGGTTCTGGAAGGCGGCCCTCTCCAGCAACCTGATCGACCGCGCGACCCTGGAGGCCTGCTGGCAGGCGATCCCGCCCGACAAGCGGCTCCCGGTCGAGGCCGCCGAACGCCGGCTCGCACGCCAGGTCGTCCTCGCCGGAAAGCTCACCGTCTGGCAGTCGCAGCAGCTCCTCGCGGGCAAGCATGAGGGCTTCGTGATCGACCGCTACGTGCTGCTCGACCGCATCGGCGAGGGCGGGATGGGGCGTGTCTATCTGGCGAGGGACTCCAAGCTCGGCCGCAAGGTCGCGATCAAGGTCCTCTCCTCCGAGCGCAATGGCGTCCCCCGGGCCATCGCCCGATTCCTCCGCGAGGCCCGCGTGGGCGCCCAGCTCGAGCAGGAGAATCTGGTTCGGATCTACGACGACGGCGAGTGCGAGGGCCAGCGCTACATCGTGATGGAGTACGTCGAGGGCAAGAACGTCGGCCAGATGATCCGCGAGGAGGGGCGGCTCTCCCTCAAGGTCGCCGCCCGGATTACCCGCCAGGTGGCCCTAGGCCTCGACCACGCCCGGCTCAAAGGTCTGATCCACCGCGACGTCACCCCCTACAACATCCTCGTGACCCAGAGCGGCGTCGCCAAGCTCACCGACATGGGCCTGGCGATCGTGCTGGAGGACGCTGGGCAGGTCACCCGCGACGGCGTCACGGTCGGCACCTTCGACTACCTCTCGCCGGAGCAGGCCAAGGACTCGCGCGGGGTGGATACGCGGAGCGACATCTACTCGCTCGGCTGCTCGCTCTATCACATGGTCTGCGGCACGGTACCGTTCCCGGTGCCGAGCCAGACCGAGAAGCTCTACGCCCATCTGATGTCCGAGCCGAAGCGGCCGAGGGAAATCTCCCCCGACCTGCCGATCGAACTCGAGGCCATCATCCTCAAGATGATGCGGAAGAAGTCCGACGATCGGTACCCGACGCCGCTGGACGTCGCCAACGCCCTGGAACCGTTCGTCGAATGATCCCGCGCGGGGCCCTCCGCGCCTGGGCAGGCATTGCCTGGGCGGATACGATCGATTGAGAGCCGACCGCCCCGTCCGGGCGTGAGGCTCCGGTCGCTCGGAGTCCGCAGCATGCCCGCAACAGCCCTGACCTCGCCTCGCGCCTCGGCCGAATCGTCGGCCCTCCGTTGCATGGAGATCCGCGGCGGCACCGAGGCCGCCACGCACCGGCTCGACACCCCCGGCCTCGACATCTGGCTCACCACGCTCCCCCACGCCGGCTCGAAGCGCGGCGGGGACGTGCACTACGTCTCGGTCTGCGGCGGCGGCTACGTCAGCCGGGTCGTCCTGGCCGACGTCTCCGGCCACGGCGAGCACGTCGGCGCGCTCGGTGCATCGCTCCGCGACCTGATGCGGAAGCACATCAACACCAAGCGGCAGGACGGATTCCTCGCCCAGCTCAACCGCGCCTTCTCCGCGCTCGACGCCTCCGGCCGGTTCGCGACCGCCGTCGTGATGACCTACCTCGCCGGACCCCGGACGGTCCAGATCGGCAACGCCGGCCACCCCCGTCCGTTCCTCTACCGCGCGGAGACGAACTCCTGGGCGGTGCTCGGCGACCAGTCCGCCGACGCCGCGAACCTGCCGCTGGGGATCCTCGACGACGGCGAGTACGAGTCGGGCGAGTTCCCGTTGTCCGAGGGAGACGTGCTGGTCCTTTACACCGATGCACTGATCGAGTCCGCCGATGCGTCCGGGCAACTCCTCGGGGAATCTCCGCTCCTGGACATCATCCGGGTCCTCGACCCCTCCGACCCGGAGCATCTCGGCCGCGCGATCCTCGACCGGGTCGCGGCCTATCGAGGCGGTGCCCCGGCCGACGACGACTCGACGCTGATCGTCCTGCGCCAGAACGGCCAGGGCGACCGCCCGCCGGGCCTGGTCGAGAAGCTGGACATCTACGCCAAGTTCTTCGGGCTCCGGAAGGTCTGAACCCGACGGCCCCGGATGGTGTCCGCCCTGCGTCGTCCCGGAAGGAAGGCCCCGAGATGCCGAACGGTCCCCAGATCTCGCGAGAACGACGCGACTTCCTCGCCTCCGTGGCCGGGCTCGCCCTGGGTTGCGGCGGGTGGTCGATCGCCCGTGCGCAGGAACCCAAGGGCACGACTGCGAAGCCGGACCTCGGGGTTGTCGCCCGCATGCGGGGCTACCGGCCGTTCCCGACGACGAACCCGTGGAACCTGGACATCGCGAAGTCGCGGGTCGATCCGAACTCCGACGCCCTCATCGCCTCCATCGGCGCGGGCAAGGGCCTGCACCCGGACTTCTTCTCGAACTACGACGGCAAGGGCCCGATGGGCATGCCGTACCTGGTGGTCGCCGGGACCGAGCCGAAGGTCCCCGTGAAATTCACCTACGTCGGCGAGAGCGACCCCGGCCCCTATCCGATCCCCCTCAACGCCCCGATCGAGGGCGGACCGAACGGCGACGGCGACCGGCACGTGCTGGTGATCGACCGCGACAACCTCAAGCTCTACGAACTCTTCCGCGCCTTCCCCGACCCGGCCGCCGGCCACTGGAAGGCCGACTCGGGGGCGGTCTGGGACCTCAAATCCAATGCCGACCGCCCTCTCGGCTGGACCTCGGCCGACGCCGCCGGCCTGCCGGTGTTCCCCGGCCTGATCCGATACGACGAGGTCGAGCACTTCGGCGCGATCCCGCACGCCATCCGGTTCACCTGCGTCCGGACACGGCGGGCGTTCGTCCACCCCGCCCGCCACTTCGCCAGCAGCAGGACCGACCCCAACCTGCCCCCGATGGGCATGCGGGTCCGGCTCAAGGGGAACTACGACATCGCGAAATTCCCACCCCAGGCCCGGATCATCCTGACGGCCCTCAAGACCTACGGCATGATCCTCGCCGACAACGGAGGCGACTGGTTCATGACCGGCTGCCCCAGCCCGAAGTGGGACGACGCCCAGATCGAGACCCTCAAGCGCGTCAAGGGACGCGACCTCGAAGTCGTCCGGATGGGCAAGATCACGACGCGGGTCTGATGACACACAGGATCAGGTCGGCAACGGCTCGCCAGGACTCGACCACCCCCGGAGCTTCCCCTTGAGCGGTCCCCAGCGATTCACCCAGGTCGATGCCTTCACCGATCGCCCGTTCGCGGGCAATCCGGCGGCCGTCTGCATTCTTGACGGCCCCCGCGACGAGCGATGGATGCAGGACCTCGCCCGCGAGATGAACCTCTCGGAGACGGCGTTCTTGCTGAAGTCCGACGCGGGCGACTCGTTCGGCCTGCGCTGGTTCACACCGACGATCGAGGTCGACCTCTGCGGCCACGCCACGCTGGCCTCGGCCCATGCCCTCTGGGAAGAAGGCCACCTGACGCCCGACGCCCCAGCATTCTTCGACACCCGCAGCGGCCGGCTCGTCGCGACGAAGCAGGGGGACTGGATCACCCTGGATTTCCCCGCGACCCCGCCGAAGGAGCGGGCCGATGTCGAGGTGCTGTCGGACGCACTCGGGATCGCGGTCGGCTACGCCGGCAAGACGGCGTTCGACGTGCTCTGCGAGATCGCACGCGAGTCCGACCTCAAGGCCCTCCGGCCCGACATGGCCAAGCTCGCCGCCCTGCCGCATCGCGGGGTCATCGTCACCAGCCGATCGAATCGCGAGGGCGTCGACTTCGTCTCCCGCTTCTTCGCCCCCGCCGCCGGCGTGAACGAGGACCCCGTCACCGGCTCCGCCCACTGCGCCCTCGGCCCCTACTGGTCCGCCCTCATGAACAAGGCCGAATTCGTCGCAGAGCAGATCTCCGAACGCGGCGGGGTCATCCGCGTCTCCCTCGTCGGCGACCGGGTCCATCTCTCCGGCCGGGCTGTGACCGTCCTGCGCGGCGAACTGACAACCGCCGCCGATCCCAGGTAGCGAACTCTGGAGTGCGTCCGCTTGTTGCCGCTCTCACCCTGTGGGAGCTTGCTCCCGAGACTGGGGATCGGTTCGGAGCCTTCAGCATTGATGGGCACGCGTAGCAAGCTCCGCGAGGACAGAGCGTCAGCTAGCGGACGCACTCCAGATTCACGTCAAAGTTCGATCATAGATTGCGGTCCCGACGAGAATCGCGCACGCGGGCGTCTCTGCCAGTTGGTCCAGGTCGGCCTTTGTCGAGACCCCGCCGCCGACGGTCCACTCGATGTTCGGATGGTGCGTTGCCAACCGTCCGAGCAAATCCAGAGTCCCCGGCCCCCGGCCGACGCCGACGCGTTTCAGGTCGAGCAGGATCACGCGGCGAACGCCCGCGTCGATGACCTGACCGATGATCCTCGTCGCATCCAGAGCCCCCCAGCGCCTCTCATCCGCCAAGGGCACGCCGTCCCGGAGATCCAGGCTGAAGATCACGCGACCCGCCCCGAACGCATCGACGATCGCCTTCACGGCCTCCGGCCCCGCGATCGTCTCCAGCCCCAGCACGGGGCAGACGCGGGGGTCATCCCGCCAGGGCGAGACCGACGTGAGGACCCGGAAGCCGCCGTCGAGCCAGACCTCGCGCATGGTCTCGATCACCCGACGGATCAGGGCAAGCTGCGGCATACCGCGCGTGATGGCATCGAGGTCGGCGAGGTAGAGGGTGTCGAGGCCGAGACGTGTCCGGAACGCCGAGGCCCACTCGACCGGGTCGGAGCCGGGGTGAAAGGTCGCGGAGAGCGGGGCATAATGATCGCGGTCGCCGGCGCGGGCGCGGACGGCCACGCCGCCCTTGAGGTCGAGCACGGGAATCACGCGGATGGCCATGGACCGCTCCAGGCGCAGGGTGATCTTCCTCCACGAATACGTCCTCGGCGGCGGGCTCGGGCTCGCCGACCAACCCCTGCCGATGAGCTGGGTGCGTGAAGGTCGCGCCATGCGGCAGGCGCTCATCGACGGGTTTTACCGGCCAGACGAGACGCTCGTCGTGACGACGCTCGGCGAGCGGTTCGACCCCGAGCCTGACGAGCCGGGCGTGCAGCGTATCCGCGTCGGACCCGGCCGGGAAGAGTCGATCGTCCGCGAGCAATCCGCGAGGGCCGACTGGAGCCTGATCGTCGCACCCGAGTCCGGCGGCCTGCTCGAAGAGCGGGCGCGCTGGATCGTCGAGTCCGGGGGCCGCTCGCTCGGCAGTTCACCGGCCGCCATCGCCCTGACGTCCGACAAGCTGCGGCTCGCCGACCACTTCCGATCCCGGGGCATCCCCCATCCCGCGACCTTCGCCCTCCCGCCCGACGGCTCGATCCCGGTCGGCCTGACCTTCCCGGCGATCCTCAAGCCGCTCGACGGCGCGGGGACGCTGGAGACCTTCCGGATCCATCGTCCGGGGGACTGGCCGGTCCGAACCGACTGGACCTCGCCGATGATCGCGCAGGAGTGGGTCGAGGGGGAGTCGCGCAGCTTCTGCGGGATCGTGCGGCCGGGGGGCGATCCGGTCATCCCGCTCGGACTCGGCCGGCAGACGATCGAGGCGGGCCCGGACGGCGAGTTGGCGTACCGGGGCGGCACGATCCCGGCGCCCGGCCCCGGGCTAGCGGAGGGCCTGCGGGCGATCCGCTCGGTGCCCGGCCTGGCGGGGTTCGTGGGGGTCGATTTCGTCCTCAAGGCCGACGGCGGCGTGGTGGTGATCGAGATCAACTCGAGGCCGACGACCTCGCTGGTCGGCTTGACCTGGATCCTTGGCGCGGGCACCATCGCAGACGCCTGGCTGGGTGCCTTCGATGAGCATCGGGCGACGGAAGGGCTGCTCGACGAGGTCCTGTCGCATCCCCCCGTGGGCTTCCTCGCCGACGGCACCATCCTCGATTGAACCACGAATGAGAGGACGACGATGACGCCCCCCCAGCACTCTCCCCGCTGGCTCGCGCTCGACGTCGGGGGCGCGAACATCAAGGCTGCCCACTCGGACGGCCAGGCGCGATCCTTGCCGTTCGAACTCTGGAAGCGGCACGACGAGCTGCCCCGGATCCTCATCGGGCTGGTCGCGACCTTCCCGCCGGCCGACCGCCTCGCGCTCACCATGACGGCCGAACTCTGCGACTGCTACCCGACCAAGTCCGTCGGCGTGAACGCGGTGCTCGACGCCACGCTCTCGGCCGCGAGCGGCCGGCCCCTGTGCGTCTGGGGGACCGATCAGCGGTTCCACACGCCCGAATCGATCCGCGAGCGCCCCATGCTCGCCGCCGCCGCCAACTGGCTGGCGCTCGCCGGCATGGCCTCGCGGCTCATCCCCCGCGAATTCGCCCCGGGGATCCTCATCGACATCGGCACGACCACCACCGACCTCATCCCCCTGGAGATCGGCTCCGTCCGGGCCGAGGGGCGGACCGACACCGAACGCCTCCAGCGCGGGGAACTGGTCTACGCCGGCGTCCGCCGCACGCCCGTCTGCGCCCTCGCCACCGAGCTTCCCTTCCGGGGCCGGCCGACGGGCCTGGCGGCCGAGATCTTCGCCTCGACGCTCGACATCTACCTGATGCTGGGCGAGATCGCCGAGGCTCCGAAGGACCTCTCGACCGCAGACGGCCGCCCCGCGACGGTCGACGCCGCGCACGACCGACTGGCCCGGATGATCGGGGCCGACCGCGACGGCTTCACGCCCGACGACGCCATCGCCTTCGCCCGCGCGGCGGACGAAGCCTTGCTGACTCGCCTCGAATCCGCCGCCCTGCGGGCCTGCCGCGCGACGGCGGGCGTGCCGCGATCGGCCGTGGTCTCCGGCTCGGGCGAGTTCCTGGCCCGTCGGCTCGCCGCCCGGATGCTCCCCGAGGGCAGCCCGATCGTCCCGCTCCGGGAAGCATGGGGGCCCGTCGCATCGGGTGCCGGTTGCGCGTATGCGCTGGTGCAACTCGCCTCGGAGCAGGTGCCATGAGCGGCCCCGTCGTGATCAAGGTCGGCGGCAGCCTGCTCGACTGGCCACTCTTGCCCGATCGGCTCCGCGAGGAGGTCGACGGGTCCCCGTCGCAGAGGGTCTTCATCATCGGCGGCGGTGCGCTGGCCGACGCAATCCGCGACCTCGACCGCGTCCACGCCATCGGCGAGGAGCGATCTCACCTCCTGGCGCTCCGGGCGCTCGACGTCTCCGCCCGGGTCGTCGAGGGGCTGGTCCCGAACCTCGTCGTGGTCGAGACACTCGACGCGCTGGACGAAATCTGGACTTCCGGCCGCACACCCATCCTGGCCCCTCGGCCGTTCATCGAGTCCGACGACGTCTTGCCCCGGAGCTGGTCGGCCACGACCGACTCGATCTCGGCCCGGATCGCCCGGGTGCTCGACGCGAGCGAGCTGGTCCTCTGGAAGAGCACCCCCTTGCCCCCCGGCACCACCGTCGGCGACGCCGCCGGCCTGGGCATTGTCGACCCCGTCTTCCCCGCCGCGTCCCGGGGCCTCCGCCTCGTCACCTACCGGAACGTCCGCAGCGACCGGCCCGGCATGCCCTGGATTGTCGTACATTGACCCTTGGAATGCGGCTGCCGCGCTTCCCCGCCAAGCCATCGAGCATTCACCCCGCCGCGCCATTCAGCCGAAGCCACTCCCCCTCAACCGGGCCCAGGAATCACCCCGGTCTCGGACAGGATCCCGTTCGATCCCACCCCGGCCTCGCCTCGCGTCCAAGGGCCCATGAGCCCGAGCGCCCGCTCGGCATTCGCCTCCGTAAGCACGCACGCGATCACGAGTTCCTCAATGACCCCGGGCTCCCCCCGATCTCCCCCGAACGTGTCCAACCAGGAATGGAAATCCGAGTCATCCCCGGCGGGTTCCTCCTGAATCACCCGAGGCTCAAGATGGATTCCGGGGTGATGCCACCAGTTGAGTGATGAGTGCCCCGAGCAAGGCCCTCCCGCGGGCTCGGACGTTGTGGACGAACTGGAAGAACGCCAGGTACAGCGTCAGCGATTCCTGGGAGATTCCGCGGTGGGGGCGCAGCCAGCTCCGCAACAGCGACCAGAAGCCTTCCATGGTGTTGACGTGGACCTCGTGGAACCCGTCGCCGTCCTCGTCGCGGGCGTACTCGCCCTTCCCGTGGCAGACCGTCTTGTGCCGATATCCCCACTCCTCCAGCCGACTGTAGATGTCGTACTCGTCGGTGTGGACGAGCGACCCCGGGGCGATCGTCGCCTCGATCAGGGGGCGGATCGTCGCCTGCCTGACGTCCGCCAGCATCCGGATCACGACCCGGCCGCCGCGCTGGAGCATGCCGAAGATCGGCGGCTTCTCCTTCTCGAGCGTCCCCCGGCCCGGGGCCCCTTTCAGGCGCCGTCGCCGCCCGGGCCGGCCTTTTTTTCGACGGCCTCGGGGTGGCCCTTATGTCCCGCCACGACATAGACTTCGTCGCATTCGACCTCGCCCGAGAGGCGCTCCGGCGGGCTGCGGTCGACGATGCCCCGGCGGAGGGCCGCGATCATGTCGCGGGCGTCGGACTTGTCGATGCCGAGTTCGCGGGCGATCTGCAGCCCCGAGAGGTTCAGCCCCATGAAATACAGGCAGGCGATCCAGGTGCGCAGCGGCCGATGATGGCCGGCGAAGACCGTGTCGGTCAGGTCGTCGAAGCGCCTGCGGCAGGCCTTGCACTCGTACCGCTGGCGGTCGGGCTGGGTGTCGTCGCGCCCGTTCCGGACGACCGAGGTCGAACCGCACGCGGGGCAGGCGACGCCGTCCGGCCACCGCAGATCGCGGACGGTCTGGAAGCACTTGGCGTCGTCGAAGAGGTCCTGGATGTTCACCATGGTGCCCGGCTCGCGTGCCCGTTCGCGAAGGAGGTCAAGGTCGTCCGAGACCGCCGATCCTACCGCATCCGGCGACCCAACGCCCCATCACCCCGGAATCCACCTTGAGCCTCACCCGAATGCCCCGGCCGAGCGATGGCGACCAGGCGCTGAAGATTGGATTCCCGTCGCGGATCTCGAGGGAGCCGGTGTTCAGCCAGGGGATGAGCCAACCTGTATGTTCGCGATCGGTCGGCTCAATCCTGCTCCAAACGCCCTGCCAGTAGCGTTCGGCGTCTCGATACTGCAACGGTTCGTCGAGGAACCGAGGGAAGAGGACGTCCGCCATGATGGAATCCCTTTTTCAGTTACGCGAACGCCAGGCCCCGCTGGACTTCGATGTCCACCCGTCGATCCCGACTCCCTCGGACCAGTTACGTTTTCTTGCATGGGCCGACTCCGCCGGACGACATGCCGGAATCGATGAAGCGGTGTGCCTTCAGGAAGGCATCCGTCCGGATGGCAAATTCCCTGGAGGGGATCTTGAGGGCGAGGCCGCTCAGAAGATGATGGCCGAGGAGGGCGGCGAGCGGCTCACCCTGGGCCCACGACTCGGACGCCTCCAAGCCTCCGCCCTGGGCCTGAAACCGCCCTCGGTATTCCATGATAACACTCCAGATCGAAGTCGATCGATCCCAGCCTCGCAGGATCGTCCCACGATGGTGGCCATCCATCGCCCGCCGGTTGCCCGCTCCCCCAGGGGAAGCATAGGTCAAGAAAACGCGCCCTGCCGCATCGCCCCAGCCCTTTTGCAGGTCATCGATCCCGTCGACGGCCTATCATCGTGCCCCCGACGGCATTATGATCGGCTCACACCGGCGGCCATGGCGAGGTCGTGCCGCGCCGGCCTGCCTCAGCGATCTCCGCCTTGAACTGGACCTGCCGAAGCACGCTCGCGAGCGCCCCGCAAGGGCCTCGCACGGGGAGAACTCACGCCATGCAGAAGCCGTCGAACATGTCCCGACGCGGATTCCTCGAATCGACCCTCACGGGGCTGGTCGGGGCGGGGTTGCCCCTGTGGTATGCGCAGGAGACCCTGGCGCTCAACCTGGAGAAGGACGCCGCGGCTCCCCGGAAGATCGGGCCGAATGACACGATCGTCATGGGGGCGATCGGCGTCGGCGGGCAGGGCACCGGGATCATGAAGGCGGCGATGCGGCAGAAGGGCGTGAAGGTCATCGCCCTCGCCGACGTCGACGCCTCCCACCGCGAAAACGTCAACAAGAAGGAACTCAAGGGCGAGGCCAAGCTCTACAACGACTTCCGCGAGTTGCTGGAGAAGGAGGACCTCGACGCCGTCACCATCGGCACGCCCGACCACTGGCACGCGCTCACGGCGATCGCCGCGATGAAGGCCGGGTGCGACGTCTACTGCGAGAAGCCCTTGACCCTCACGATCGACGAGGGTCACCACATGATCAAGGCCGCCCGCAAGTACGACCGCGTCTTCCAGACCGGCTCGCAGCAGCGGTCCGACGCCCGCTTCCGCCTGGCCTGCGAGCTCGTCCGCAACGGCCGGATCGGCAACGTCAAGGTGGTCGAGGCCCGCATCGGCGACAATCCCCAGGGCGGCCCGTTCCCCACGGCGAAGGTCCCCGAAGGGCTCGACTGGAACTTCTGGCAGGGGCCGACGCCCGACGTCCCCTACGTCAAGGAACGCTGCCACTACGAGTTCCGCTGGTGGAAGGAGTACTCCGGCGGCAAGTTCACCGACTGGGGCGCGCACCACAACGACATCGCCCAGTGGGGCCTCGGCATGGACGAGTCCGGCCCGATCGCCGTCACGGCCGTCGGCGAGGAGGTCGCCAAGAAGCCCAACAGCTACAACCACCCCAGGAACTTCACCGCGACGTTCCAGTACGCCAGCGGCGCGGTGCTGAACTGCTCCAGCATGGGCGAGAACGGCGTCCGGTTCGTGGGCGACAAGGGCTGGATCTTCGTCAGCCGCAGCCGGATCGCCGCGTCGGACAAGAAGCTCCTCGACGAGCCCCTGGGCAAGGACGCGGTGCGCCTCTACCACTCCGACAACCACATGGGCAACTTCATGGACGGCATCCGGACTCGCAAGGCGCCGATCTGCGACGTCGCCATCGCGCACCGGTCCGTGACCGTCTGCCACCTGGCCAACATCGCCCTCCAGATCGGCCGCCCCCTGAACTGGGACCCCAAGGCCCAGAACTTCGGCGACGACGCCGACGCCAACAAGTACCTCTCGCGCGAGATGCGGTCGCCCTGGAAGTTCGAGGTTTGATCGCAGAGGGATCGAGGAATTGACCCGCCAAGACGCCAAGGACGCGGAGAATTCTCCGCGAACTTGGCGTCTTGGTTTTCTCCGCGAACTCAAAAACGGCCCGGCTTGTCCATCAGGACGACGACAGTGACGGGTCGGTAGCTGAGACGGAGTAGCGGCGGTCTGAAAAGCCGCATACGGGGATTCGAGCGCCCCCCGACCCACTGGGGAGATCGTGACTCCCTCAAGACCGGTGTGGCCCAACGGTAGGGCGGCGCCCTGTTAAGGCGACGAGTGGAGGTTCGAATCCTCCCGCCGGTGCTGGTTGCGCTTCGATCCGGTTACCGCCCAGAGTGCGGAAGCCTGCTTCCGCTGTCGGACGGCGGGAGCTTGCTCCCGAGAGACCGCCTCGAATCGCCAGCCTGAAGCTTCGGTCCGGCACGCGAAGCGAGCTTCGCGAAAACCGAGCGGAAGCGAGCTTCCGCACTCCAGGAAGTCTCACCTCGCGAACGGGTTCTTCACCTCGACGGCGCGGACGCGGTAGTAGTTCAGGTCGGTGCGGTGCCACTCGGGGGCGACCTTGCTGCAGGGGGCGAAACTGTTGCAGTAGGTGAACATGATCCTGCGCGTGGGGTCGTGGGAGAACTCGGGGACCTCGTGGGTCATGTAGCCGAACGCGTCCGGGCGGAAGACAGCCGATTCGGGGTCGAGCTCGGGGAGGCGATAGATCTCGGCCGGGGGCTCCCAGGGGCCGAGCGGGCCGGCGCCGGGTTTGGAGATCTTGGCCTGGACGACCTTCGGCACGCCGCAGGGCCAGCCGGTGAAGGTGTCGAGGTAGACGGCCTGCCAGCGCTTCAGGCCGGGGTTGTAGCGGACGGAGAAGCCGGCGGTCGAAGGGATGTCGGCGTCCCAGCAATTCGCGATGCCGTCGATGACCGAGGGCTTCGGGCCCGAGCGATCGGGCCGGGTCCAGTGGTAGCCCGTGTTCATGTACTCGACGACCCCTTCGAGCGTCTCGCCGGCGGGGATACGTTCGAGGACGTCGATGGGGACCCGGACGGCGATGGTCTTGATGCCCCGGTCCTTCATCGTGCCGTAGATCACGAGGTGCTTGCCGTCCTCGACCGCCTCGTAGCCGAAGGCGGGGTTGGCGTCGCGGTAGAGGTCGATGTACTCGATGTTCCAGCGGAACGGGTGGTCGCGGTAGTTGCGGACCCGGGCGATGACGCTGGTCTTGGTCTCCCACTTCGTGGAACTCAGGCCCACAATCCGGTTGAGGAAGACGTACAGCACGCCCCGGACGACGATGGGCTTGAAGGCCCAGAACTTGGTGTCGAAGGGCTTGCCGGTCTCGGGGTTAATCTTGCCGCCCAGGGGGTCCTCGAAGAAGTGCCGGGGGCTGCCGTTGCGGGCGGATTTGACGAGGTGCTGGATCCGGAACGGCGGGAAGGCGCCGGGGACGACCTCGCCGAGGGCGACGGTGTTCACGACCTTGGGGAAGGCCGCGCGACGGTCCCGGGCCCCGACCGGCCCGATGTAGGCGTCGGAGAAGAACCAGAGGGTGCGATTGCCGTCGAGCACGATCATCCGGCCGACGTCGCCGCCGAGCCAGGTCAGCGGGGGGCCGTTGTCGACCTGGGCGGGGGCGATCGTGAAGTCGGGGACCGCGCCGGCCATCTGGGCCCGGGCGGCGATCGGGTCTGTTCCCGCAAAACCGATCAGGGCCCCCCAGAGGGCGAGGGTCGGGATGGTCGGCTTGAGCGGTCGGGGTAGAACGGTTAGTGTGAGGCGCGGCATGCCCGATGCATTCTCCAGGATGGATCCTCGTCAGGACGACCCGATGATCGCAGCCGAATGGCCTGATCTCCAGCCCCCCGTCGCCACGGCGCCCGCGCCGGGGACGCGGCCAGGATGAGTGAGAAGAAACGCTGGGTGGGCCTCCTCAAGGTCGCGATCCGTCTGGTCGTGGCGTCGATCGTACTCTACGCCGTGGGCCGGCACGTCGGCCGGACGTGGCAGGACATGCAGGCGAAGGGCCTGCACCTCCAGCTCCGCTGGGGGGTCCTGGCGTTCTCCGGGCTGGTGTACCTGCTGGGGATCGGCTGTCAGGGGGCCTTCTACGCGAGGATCCTCCAGGCCAGCCCGTCGCCGACCGGCTGGTACTCGGCGATCCGGGCGTATTACGTCAGCCACCTGGGCAAGTACGTCCCGGGCAAAGCGCTGGCGGTCGTGATCCGGGCCGGGCTGGTCGCGCCGTACGGCGTCCGGCCGGCGACGGCGGCGGTGGGCACGCTCTACGAGACGTTCGTGATGATGACGGCCGGCGGGTTCGCCTCGGCCGTGGCGTTCGGGATCTCCCCTCGCTCCACGGTGGAACTCGGCCCCATCGCGGGGGTTACGCTCGACGTGCCGCTCGCCCTGCTGGGGCTGGCGGTCGGGCTGGGGTTCCTGGTCCTGGTCTGGCCGGGCGTGTTCGTGTCGGTGGCGACCTTCCTGAAGAAGCCCTTGAAGGGGATCGGCGACAGCCCGGTGCTGAACCTGTCCCAGAGGCTGCTCTGGGAGGGGGTGGCCTGGGGGGTCGCCTGCTGGATCCTCCTGGGATTGAGCCAGGTCATCGTGATCGATGCGCTCCTGCCGGGGGGGCTGGCGCCGTCGGCCTGGCCGGCGGTGATCGGGAGCGTGGCGCTGGCGACGGTGGCGGGATTCGTCGTGCTGATCTCGCCCGGGGGCCTGGGGGTCCGCGAGTGGGTGCTCTGGACGGCCCTGGCGTCGACGATCGACGCCGACCTCGCCGTGGTGGCCGCGCTGGCCTTGCGGCTGGCGTGGATCGCGGCGGAGATCCTGGTCTCGGCGGCGGTCATGGCGGTCCGCCCGCGTCTGTTGATCCGGCCCGAGGAGCGTGCCGAACCATGCTGAGCGTGAGCGTCGTCGTCCCGATCCACAATGAGGAAGAGAGCCTGCGGACGCTCCACGCCGAGCTGGCCGCCGTCCTCGACCGCGTCGCCTCGGGCTCGTTCGAGCTGATCTTCGTCGACGACGGCAGCAAGGACGCCTCCTGGGGCGTGGTCCGCGAGCTGTCCGCGTCCGATCCCCGCGTCCGGGCGATCAAGTTCCGGCGCAACTTCGGCAAGGCCGCCGCCCTGACGGCGGGCTTCGAGGCCGCCCGGGGGGCCATCGTCTTCACGCTCGACGGCGACCTCCAGGACGACCCGGCCGAGATCCCGAACTTCCTGGCGAAGCTCGACGAGGGGTTCGACGTCGTCTCCGGCTGGAAGAAGCGCCGGCACGACCCCTGGCACAAGGTCGGGCCGAGCCGGGTGTTCAACCTCCTGGTGAGCAAGCTCACCGGCTGCCGGCTCCACGACCACAACTGCGGGTTCAAGGCCTATCGCCGCGAGGTCTTCAAGGACGTGTTCATCTATGGCGAGCTGCACCGGTTCGTGCCGGTCCTGGCGTTCGCCAAGGGGTTCCGGGTGGCCGAGGTGGTGGTGAACCACCGGGCCCGGAAGTTCGGCCATTCCAAGTACGGGTTCACCCGGTTCCTCAAGGGGCTGCTGGACCTGATGACGGTCCAGTTCCTGTCGCGGTTCGGGCAGAGGCCGCTGCACGTCTTCGGCGGGATCGGGCTGGCGTTGATCGCCGTCGGGGGCCTGGGGATGCTGTTCATGGCGATCCTCTGGCTGGTGGGCGACCGCCCGATCGGCCCGAGGCCGCTGCTGTCGTACTCCGAGACCCTGCTGGGCGTGGGGACGCAGCTCTTCTGCCTGGGGATCCTGGCCGAGCTGATCACGTCGTACAACCTCAAGGCCGAGGACACCTACAGCGTGGCCGAGCGGATCGGGGCGGAGCGGGAGGGCTGAACCCGAGGGGCGTTGCCCTGGGGCCTCAGCCCCTCGACCGGGATCGACGGGCGGGTTAAATTGGAGGGACTCTCCGGGGGGATCCGATCCAGGGATCTCCCCAATTTCGATCCCTCCAGTCCAGGTTCGCCGACCCGATGAGCCTCAACGAATCCGAACTCCCCGGCGGGGCGGGCGCCGAGCGCCCGCGGGCGCGGCAGTTCTTCGCCGCCATCGTGATCGTCTCGGCCGTGTCCCAGGCCCTGGGCGCGACCCTGAAGATGCCCACGCAGCTCGAGGTGAACGACATCTCGCGCTGGTGCACCGTCTGGTCGCTGGTCGAGCGGGGCACCTATCAGATCGACGAATGCCCCTGGCAGATCAAGACCAACGACAAGGTCAAACTGCCCGACCCGTTCGCGAAGGTCGAACCCGGGCAGGAGCCCCCCAAGCACTTCTACTCCAGCAAGCCGCCGCTCCTGCCGACCCTGATCGCCGGCGCGGTGTACCCCTTCCGGAAGCTGACCGGCGTCCCGCTCGACCACAGCGTGCCGCAGCCGCGCGTCCCCCGCAACGTGCCGGACCCCAAGAGCCCCAGGGGCTACAAGGTGGACACCCCCGCGCCCGTGCCCTGGCCGGTGATGATCTACTACCTCAAGCCGGCGGTCGTCGCGCTCAATGTGGTGCCGTTCCTGGCCTTCCTGGTGCTGTTCGCGCGGATGCTCGACCGCTACGCGCTGGACGACTGGGCCTGGATGCTCAGCCTGGCGGCGGCGGCGTACGGGACTCTCTTGAACCCGTTCCTCACGACCCTGAATAACCACACGGTCGCGGCCTTCTCGGCCTTCTTCGCGCTGGACGGGTTGCTCAAGATCCTGGAGACGCCGGGGGCGGAGCGGAGGTCGTCGTGGTTCGCCCAGGCGGGGTTCTGGGGAGCCTTCTGCGCGGCCAATGAGCTGCCGGCGGCGTTCTTCGGCCTGGCCCTGTTCGGGATGGTCCTCTACGCCGACCCGAGGCGGACGATCCGGGCGTTCGTGCCGGCGGCGGCGATCCCGTCGATCGGCCTGATGGTCACGCAGTACCTGGCGTTGGGGACGATCAAGCCGGCCTACACCGAGTTCGGCGGCGACGCTTACAACTGGGACGGGGCCTACTGGAGCACCCCGCTGGAGATGGACTGGTTCAGCGTCCATCCCGAGAGCCGGCCGGTGTACCTGTTCCACATGCTCCTGGGCCACCACGGGGTCTTCTCTCTCACGCCGATCTTCATCTACTCGATGCTAGCCATCGGCCGGACGGTGGGAAAGCGAGGCGCGACGCTGCGGGGGGTTTCCTTCCTGACTTTGTGCCTTACGATCTTGATGGTGCTCTTCTACGGGTTCTATGCCTTCTACAAGAACAAGACGAGCAACTACGGCGGCTCGACGCAGGGCCTGCGCTGGCTGTTCTGGCTGATCCCATTCTGGCTGATCCTGCTGCCGAGGGGCCTGGAGCGCTCGGGCGCAACCCGATGGTCGCGCCGCCTGTCGCTGGCGGCGCTCGCGGCCTCGGTGTTCTCTGTCGGATATGCCTGGCGCATGCCCTGGAGCCACCCGTGGGTTCTGGACATGCTGGAGCACATGAACCTTTACACGTTGACGCGCTAGGGCGGCACGTCTTCCCGAGTGAGACACTGAGGTTGTCACGATCCCACACGGGGGGAGTAAATGCCCCGAAGAGCATCCCCCCTAGCATGCAATCCCTCCCCCCCACCCGCCCAAGACGATGGAGAGAGAGCCTGTGCATGTCGCCCCCGCGATCGCCCAGCTCCGCACCCGGCCCGAGGATGCCATGAGCCAAGACCTATCCAGATTCTCGATCGTCCTCGGCCGCATCCGCGCGGGGGACGAATCGGCGATGGCGGAACTGGTCCGCGACTACGAGCCCCTGATCCGACGCTCGATCCGCATGCGGATCCGAGACCCCCGGGTCCGGCGGGTCATGGATTCGGTCGACATCTGCCAGTCGGTGATGGCGAGCTTCTGCGTGAGGGCGTCGCTGGGGCAGTTCGAGCTCGAATCCCCGGCGCAGCTGGTGAGCCTGCTGGTGGCGATGGCCCGCAAGAAGCTCGCCCACGAGGTCCGCAGCCTGAAGGCCGACCGCCGCGACTACCGGCGGGTCGAGTCGTTCGACTCGGCCGAGACGGTCGCGGGCCGCTGGAATGACGAGACCCCCAGCCAGGTCGTCGCCCGGGCCGACCTCACCGAGGAGTTCCGCCGCCGGCTCACCCAGGACGAGCGCCGGCTGGTCGAGCTGAGGAACGAGGGCTACTCCTGGAACGAGATCGCCGAGCAGGTCGGCGGCACCCCCGACTCGCGGCGCGTCCAGCTCTCGCGGGCGATCAGCCGGGTCGCCGACGACCTCCGCCTCAATCACATCGGCTGACCCGACCCGATCGGACGGTCCCGCCACCCAAGTCCGGGCGAGGTTGCCCCGGGACGCCTCCACGATGAGACAACGCCTGGAACCCGAATCCGAGTTGACCCGGGAGGCCGTCCCGCTCCAGGACCTGGTGCGGGACCTCCAGGAGGAGCAGCGCCGGCGCTGGATGATGGACGAGCCGGTCCTGGCCGAGGACCTCCTCCACCAGAACCCCCGGGTCGCCTCCAGCCCCGAGCACGCCGTCGACCTGATCTTCAGCGAGTTCCTCCTGCGCGAGGAGCGGGGCGAGGCCCCCGGCATCGAGGAATACGCCGCCAGGTTCCCGGAGCATGCCGACACGCTCCGGATGCAGATCCTCATCGACCGGGAGTTCTCCAACGGGCTCCGCGAGCTGGGCAGCGCCCATCCGCCCGAGGTCCGGCCGATCGCGCCGGGGTCGCTCCCGGGGTTCGAGATCCTCGGCGAGATCGGCCGGGGCGGCATGGGCGTGGTCTATCGCGCCCGGCAGATCCGGCTCAACCGCCAGGTCTGCATCAAGATGATCCAGGCGGTCGGCGACTCCCGGCCCGACCACAACGAGCGGTTCATGGTCGAGGCCGAGGCCATCGCCCGGCTGTCCCACCCGAACATCGTCCAGATCTACGAGGTCGGCCAGCACGAAGGCAGGCCGTTCCTGGTCCTCGAGCTCATCGGCGGCGGCAAGCTCTCCCAGCGCGTGATGGGCCGGCCGCAGTCGGAGCGGACCTCGGCCCAGTGGGTCGAGACCGTCGCCAGGGCGGTGGGGTACCTCCACGACCGGGGGGTCGTCCACCGCGACCTCAAGCCTTCGAACGTCCTCTTCGGGACCGACGGCACGCCCAAGCTCACCGACTTCGGCCTGGCGAAGCTCCTCGACAGCGACTCGCACCCGACCCGGTCGGACAGCCTCATCGGCACACCCTGCTACATGGCCCCCGAGCAGGCCCGGTCCGACGGCACCGAGATCGGCCCCGGGGCCGACATCTATTCGCTGGGCGCGATCCTCTACGAGCTGCTCACCGGCCGGCCGCCGTTCCAGGCCGAGACATCCTGGCAGACGATCGAGCAGGTCATCAACGCCGAGCCCTTGCCCCCCCGGCAGCTCCGGCCGCACCTCTCGCGCGACCTGGAGACGATCTGCCTGAAGTGCCTGGAGAAGGACCCGAGGCGGCGTTACCTCACCGCCGTCGAGCTGGCGGAGGACCTCAGGCTGTTCCTCGCCGGGCAGCCGATCAAGGCGAGGGCGCTCGGACACGCGGAGCAGCTCGGGCGGCGGATCCGCAGGTCGCCGGTCATCGCCGCGATGGCCACGGCCCTCGTCATCATCACCCTGACGGGCTTCGCCACGACCCTCTGGAATCTCCGCAACGCCGAACTCGCCCGCGAGGAGGCTCGGCTCCAGGCCGAGGCGCTCAAGCACCAGTCGCTCCGCACCAGGCAGGCGGCCGAGGAGGCCACCCGCGAGCGGGAGCGGGCCGAGGCCAACGCCCGGGCGGCCGAGGGGCTCCGCCAGGAGGCCGAGCGCGAGGCCGAGCAGGCGAGGACCCAGAAGCAGCTCGCCGAGCACAACCTCGCCACCGCAAGCCAGAACCTCTACGAGAGCCGGATCAATCGCGCCTACCTCGAATGGGCCAACGACAACCCCTACGCCGGCATGCTCGCCCTCGGCGACTGCCTCGAGGCGGGCCAGCCGACCTCGATCTTCGGCTGGGAGTGGTTCTACCTCCACAAGCTCTTCCATTGCTATGTGAATTACAAGCCGCGCAACGGCGACTTCTGGGTCTCCGCCGTCCAGTTCGCGCCCGACGGCCGCCAGCTCCTCACCGTCAGCGGCGGCAACCCCTTCTACCAGACCTCCGGCGAGCCGAAGGGGGCCACGCTCAAGATCTGGGCGCCCAACAAGGCGAACGAGCCGAAGTTCACCATCTCCGGCCATTCCCACCTGATCACCAGCCTGGCCCAGCACCCGACCGAGCCGCTGGCCGTCAGCGGCAGCCTCGACGATTCGGTCATCCTCGTCGACCGCTCCAACGGCAAGGCGATCTGGCGGGTCGAGACCCACCTGGGCGGGATCATCCAGGTCGGGTTCGGCCGTCACGGGTCGCGGATCGTCGCCGTCGGCCGGGACGCGATCGGCATCCTCGACGCACGCGACGGCAAGTTCCTCGATCGGCTCACGCTCCCCGACGGCAAGATCACCTCGGCCGCGTTCACGCCCGGCTCCGAGACCCTCGCCTGCGCGACCTCCGAGCCGGCGGGGATCCACATCCTGGCGCCCTTCGCCCGCAGGACGCTCCGCAGGATCCGTTCCGGGGAGATCGCCGCGATGGCCCTGAGCCCGGACGGGCGCCACCTCGCCACCAGCGAGGCCCACTTCGAGGACCCCGTCATCGTCTGGGACCTCCGCAACGGGTCGAGGGTCCGCGAACTGACGTTCGACGGCAAGATCAACGCATTGGCCTTCAGCCCCGACGGCCGGCACCTGGCCACCGGCGGGGCCGAGCCGGTCATCCGGATCTGGGACCTGGCCAGCCGCGAGCTGCCGGTCGACTTCCGCGGCCCCACCGCCACGATCCGGGCGCTGGCCTTCAGCCCCGACAACATGAAGATCGCCGCCGGCCTCCAGAACGGCGATACCCTGATGTTCGACTGCACCACCGACCACCGCTCCGTCCCCTACGCCAGCTCGGGGTATTACCTCGACGCCCTGGCGTTCGACCCGAAGGGCTTCGTGTTCTACAGCGCGGGGGCCAATGTCGGCTCGGCCTTGAAGGAATGGAGCATGCCACGGCGGCAGATCGAGCAGGCGCGCGACATCGACCTGATCCGGGACATCCGGGGCCTTAACCAGCTCGCGGCCTTCAGCGCCGACTCGACGACGCTGCTCGGCATCGCCGGCAACCGGCACGAGGTCAAGGTCTGGGACGTCGCCTCCGGCCGCGAGCGGCGGGTCTTCTCCGACCACAAGCTCAACGTCCGGGCGGTGGCGCTCCGCCCGGACGGCCGGGTCGCGATGTCCGCGGCGTGGGACACCTCGGCCGACGGGCGGGGCGTCGAGAGCGAATGGTTCATCTGGGATATCGACTCGGGCCACATCCTCGTGAACGGCAAGGGCGAGCCCCCGCCGCTCCGCGCGGCCTTCCACCCCAACAAGCCGATCATGGCCGCCTTCATCGCCGAGCAGGTCGTGCGACTCGTGGACACCGAGGACGGCCACACGATCCGCGACGTCGAGCCGAAGGCCCGCGGGATCAGCAACCTGGCCTTCTCGACCGACGGCCGCTTGCTCGCCGTCTCGGACCAGCAAGGCGAGGTGCGGCTCCATTACCTCGAACACCCGGGGCTGGAGCCGAGGAAGCTGCGGGCCTCCGGCGGGCCCCACGGCCTCGCCTTCAGCCCCGACAACGCCCGCCTGGCCGTCGCGGGGCTCGACAAGGTCGAGTTCTTCAACACCAACACCGGCCGGGCCCTGATGTCCCTACCCCGGGTCGGGCTGCGGAGGCCGGATGAGTTCATGTTCCACCCCAGGGTCGCGTTCAGCCCGGACGGGTCACGGATCCTGGCTAACCAGTGGGACGGCACCGTCAACCTCTGGACGGCCCAGCTCCCCGGCCCCCAGACGATGAACATCATCCAGCCCCGGGACGTCGCCATCCGCGACATGAACTACCACCTGCGCGAGATGATGGCCTCCGCCAAAAACCGCTGGTGGCAGCCGTTCCGGTTCCACCTCTGGCAGTATCTCAAGCGGGGCACGCCGTTCATGGCCTCCGCCTCGGGCTCGAGGAAGTCGGTGCCGATGATGCAGCTGATGCCGGCGAAGCCTGCAAGCCGCTGACCTGGCGGTAGAAGGTCCCGATCGACTCCACCTTCTCCCACTCCGGCGTGATCGCCCCCCAGATGAACAGGGTCACGCCCGTCGCCGGCGGCTTCGTGCCGTGCTCCAGGACCTCGCGCACCTGGCCCGGCGGCACCTTCTCGCCCCACTCCGAGAGCTGCACGATCGGCCAGATCTTGATCCGTTCCCCCGGCTCGCCGGTCACGCCCAGCAGCCCGCCGAGCGCCTTCGTCTGCCGGGAGATCCAGGCCGGTTCCTTCGCGTGGCCGAACCGGGCGTGGTAGGGCATGATGCTGAACACGTCCACATACTTCGACTGCGCCTTGAGGTCGATCGCAAGCTTCCTGCGGATCGCCCCGTCGCGGTCGGACTCGCCCCAGGGGCAGTGGAACGTCCCCAGGAGCGCCCCGGGCCGGACCTCGTCCCGGATCGCGTCGAACTCGCGGACCCAGTCGGTGAAGACCCCGCAGCGCCACGCGACCCAGTTCTCATTCGAGGGACCGAGCAGGTCCCTGCTGATCTCGGGCACCGGGCGGTCGCCGAGGTTCGTCCCTGTCGCCTTCGAGAACTCGGCCAGGCAACGCTTGCAGAAGCAGGTGTCCGGCAGGTTGGGCTCGGCCTGCTCCCAGCTCGCGTGGGAGTGGTGGTAGTCGAGCCAGACGCCGTCGATCTCGAAGTCGGCCAGGGCCTTACGGAAGTCCGCCATCCGTCCGCGGCGGTACTCAGGGTGGGTCGGGCAGACCCCTTGCCAGCCGTCGGGCGGGGGGCAGGGGAGGCCGTCGGGGCCGACGGGCGCGGCGTCGGGGTGGTCCTTGACGTACGACCCGTCGTGCAGGGTGTTGAACTCGGCGAAGACCTTCGCCCCCTGCTGCCTGTTCAGGGCGATGACCTCCTTCGACAGCCCGCCGGATCCGATCCAGACGGCGTTGATGCCGAAGTCGGTGTAGGTCCGGCCCCGTTCCAGCAGGATGGTCGGCGAACCGCCGTACACGCCCCGGACCTCGACCCGGCCGGTGTCCGCCGGGGCCTTCGGCCGGCCGCCCTTCACCCGCATGGCGAGGCTGTAGACCTTCTTGCTGCACGTCAGGTAGAGGGTCGTCCCCTCCGGCCCGCCGAATCCGACGTTCGAGCAGAACTCGGGGATCTCGATCAGTCCCAGGGCCTTGCCCTCGGGGCTGACGACCCAGACGCCCCCTCGCCCGGACAGATAAAGGTTCCCGAGCTCGTCGACCGTCATGCCGTCGGGCTCGTTGCGGTTCTCGACCTTCGGGTCGAAGAACAGCTTGCCGGGCCCGAGCGTGCCGTCGGCCCGGATGGGGTAGGACCGCCAGTGCCGGCGGCCGCTGTCGCCGACGTAGAGCGTCCGGCCGTCGTTGGAGGCGATCACGCCGTTGGGCAGGGGCATGTCGGTGACGACCTTCGTCGCCTTGCCGCCCCTCAGCAAGTAGACCGCGCTGGTCTTCCGCTCCTTGAAGTCGGGATCGCTGAAGTAGATGTCGCCGTTGTAGGTCTGGCAGACATCATTCGGCTGGTGGAGCTTGGGGTCGAAGTAGACGACCTTGGTATCGGCCGGCCCGTCGGGCCCGAAGGCGTAGCTCATCACGCGATGGCCGTACGCCTGCGCCCCGAGGAGCCGGCCGTCGATGGAGAGCCTCGTGCCGTTGACGCCCTCGGTCCTGTCGGCCCAGACGGCGACCTTGCCCGGCCCGTCGAGCCGGAGGATCTGGGTATTGTCCTTCCCGAAGGCGGTGAAGTAGAGCTTGCCGGTCTTCGGGTCCCAGGTGGGCCCCTCGAAAAACC
>CBDIHP010000039.1:0-257853 GCA_965279195.1 Isosphaeraceae bacterium | reverse complement strand
GCTTCAGCGAGACGCTCCACTGGACCCGGGTCGCGGAGAAGAAGAGCCGGTTCGCCATCTCGATATCCACGCGCGGCGGGTCGCTCGACCAGCTGAGCGTGCCGGTCGACGTCCCTGGCCGGACGGTCAAGGCGATCGAACCGTCGGCATTCCTCGAAATGTCCGCCGGGACCGGTTGGGGTTCGACCTGGAGCGGATGGTCCCCCGGCATGACGAGCGTCCCATTCGCCTCACTCGCCACGGCCCATCGGGGCCAGGGCAATTCGGCCCGGAAACGGCGGACCTGGCGGTCGATGCCGTCGGTCGGGGCGGCGAGCGATCCGAGGATTCGAACCCGAGCCGTCCGGGGCCCCGGACCGAGTCGGATCGAGAATTCGCCGTCTTCGAGCCGCGACCACCCCGACACGAGGTCGCCCTCGACACGCCAGACGTCAAACCCCACGGGCAGCCTGAACCTCGACTCGCCCCAGATACCGCTGGGATCGCTCAGCACCGTGTCGAATCGAGCGAGCAGCCTGCCGTTCTCGGGCGTGATTCGCCCGCTCGTGGCGACTTCCACGTTCGGCATATTCCTGACGAGGTCGGCGACGACCGGCCCGTTCGGATTCCAATGAGCCGCCCCGGCGAGGGTGAGCGGCTCGTCGGGGAGATCGCCCCACGCCTCGACGAACGCCTCCTCGACATTCTCATTGAGCATCTCTGCCGGATCACTCAGTCGGCCGATCCAGTCTCCAGGTCGCCTCAGGCCGATCAAACCGCGCACCTCCGCGTCGCCGAGGACCAGCGGCAATGGGCTGGCGATCGGGGCCGGGGCCTTGAGTCGGGGCCTCCAGAGTTCGAGTTCCAGCGCGGCGTCCCTGGAAATGGGCGGGGCCACCCGGGCTCGCCAGACGGTCCCCCGATCGCCCAGATCCTCGCGGCTCAGGTCCACGACTCCGGGGATCCGGCTCGATTTTAAGGCGATCCCCTTGTCGAGCCGGAACGCAATCATGGACGACGAGGAACCGGGATCGCGGACCTTCAATCGGATGCGCGAACGGTCGCCGGCGGGCGTGGCATCCCACAGCACGACCGCATCGACTCTCGCGGGCTTCGCCTCGGCCCGGCCGCGACGGGAAGGGAAGCGTACGGCGATGCGCCCGATCGGGCCGAGCGTGGCCTGAATGCGACCGGATTCGACCGCGACCGGGCCCTGCGACTCCTCGACTTCCGCGTCCGCGGCATCGAAGTCGGGCGACTTCTCGACCTGGAGTTGGGCGTTGGCAACGAGGCCGATGGGCAGATCGATCGACAGAGAGCCGTCGGCGTCCCGGATCGGCAACTGCCGACGAAATCGGAGCTGGTGCAGCCCGGCACCCCGGATCCGGATCGACGCATTCCGGGCATCTTCGGAGATCAGGACGTCCGCGGGTTGACCGTCGACCGTGGCACTGAGATCGGTCGCGCCACCGATGGGGCAGATCCAGGCCTCGGGCCCGGGGCCACGTACCCAGAGGTCGAAAGCACTCTCGACCGCGACCGACATCGGGTCGGGCCGGGTCACGCGATGCCCGGCCGCCGATGCAAGGATGGTCGGGGAAAACGAGACCGGTCGGGACGCGGCAGCCGCCAGATCTCGGAGCCGAAGGTAGTCGGAACGCCTGAGGAGTACCCTGTCAGGCTTCTGGTCCGGGTCGGGCATCCCCTCGTAAGGATACAAGGCGACGATCGGGCTTTCGCCGGGTCCAGGCGGCGGCGGAGACTGGCAATCGGCGTTGGGGACGGGGAAGAGGACCGCGACGAGGAGGACCGCGAGCCGACCCGACGTGGCGGATCGCCCGGATGCGGATGGCGTGAGTCGGGATCGGATCCCCGCGCGATCCCGGGGGACGAACGCTCCTCCAGCCCAGTAGATCCCGAGCAACGCCATCGCGATCGACGCCGAGACGCCGGTTTGTCCGATCCAGGGCAGCTGGTCGTCGTCGCCCGCCATACCCCCGAGGGCAACCGCGAGCAGGATCACCAGGGGCAGACGCCGCGACCGTCGCGCCAAGGCCAACGCAAGTGAGAAGAGACCAACCGTCGTGCCGGCGACCGTGGGCCATCCCGCGAAGGGATCGACGAGACGCACCCCGGGTTCATCGGCCTGAGGCCATCCCGAGCGATAGAGTCGGGCGAGCCGGACGAATGGCGCTTCGACGTCACCGATGGGATGATTCCAGTTCGCGCATCGAATCCAATCATCGACGAGGACGAGTGAGTTGGTTTCGAACTCGGCCGATGCCGTCGGCCGCCGTCGAAACCCGGGGGTAGGGATGGGCCGGGTCGCCTCGCGCAAGGTAGTGATGACGCATTGCCCGTCGCCCCAGCGTTCCGCAAGACCGAAAGGTCGGAGTGCATCGGCCAGCGACTCGGGTGGACCGGCCCCGGCGGGTTGCTCGGCGGGCCTGGTGTTGGGGGTCGTCCCGGTCGCGGCGAGGGCGAGCCGGTCGATCCGGAGCGGGCGGTTCTCGGTGCTCAATCGGATGAGCATGTCTCCGAGAGGCAATCCTCGCGGAGTCGCGGCCAGTCGTTGCCTGATCTCCAGCTTCGATGCGACCGTGGCCGGGTCGTCCGCGACGGGCCCTGGCCGGCCGCGGCTGATCGAAGAGAACCAGGCCGGGGTCGTCACCCCCCCATAGGACTCGACCCACCAACCGGGGGGGACTCCCCCCACGGACCGGCCCGCTGGCCCGTCGAGTTCCCAGACGAACGACCGGCAAACGGCCGCGATCTCGGGCAGGTCAGGACGGATGTCCTCGCTTGCCCCTCCGACCTGGTTCGCATCGGCATCCGAGCGATAGCGGAGCTCGACCACATGATCGCGGCGGGGGCCGTCAGAGGGCATGGGGATCTCGATCCAACCGCCGACGGCGGGCGGTGTGAACGCGCGGCCGTCGACCACGCAACGGATCAGCCGCTGCCCGGTTGCACTTCTCACCTTCAAGGGGCGGTCGTCGCCCGGGCTGACGAGCATGAAGAGGTCGGAGCGTCGCGGGCCGGCACCGTGAACCACGGTCCGCAAGATCGCCTCGTCGACGATGGGATCGTACGCCACCTCCCGGGTGGGCGAGGTCGTCACTGAGAGCTGGGGTGTCGGCTCCGTGACGATGAAATCCTGGTCAAGCGACGCAGACGCCACCGATCGTATGGGCTCCTCCCCGCCGATCGGAGGGGTGCCCATGCGTTCCAGGCCCGTGGCCCGGACGCTGGGCCTGAGGGTCATGTCGGATCGGAGTCGGACGGTGCTCAGCGTGGGCACGGACTCGGGCAGGCGGAGGATCGGGATCACCCCTTCGCCGTTCCAGGGGACGTCCATTTCGGCGCGGAGCCGGACGGGACGTGCGATGGCGCCGCCGAGCGTGATCTCCCAAGCGGTCGCGTCATTCGCAATCCCCTCCTCCGCGCGTCGGGACTCGGGCAAAGGATTCACCTCGACGCCCGGCGACGACTGGGCCGGCCGGATCCAGCGGATCGGGCCGGGGACGAGGTCGCCCGTGAAGACCGTGAGCCGGGCGGCCTGGGACGCTCCCCCGTCAATCTCAAGGTCCCAGTTGCAGTGGAGTCGTCCCTTCCGCAGTTCGGCCGATAGCTTCATCTGCGAACGGGCCGGCGTGGTGGCGAGACTGCGTTCGACCCGAAGGCCGCCCTCACCCGAAAGCCACTGCCAGGCGATCGCCCCTCGGAGCGAATCCGGAGGGACCGGCCCCAGCGTCGCCAGATCGGACTCGATCCAGTCGAGCCCCGTCGCCTGCGCGGGCCGGAGCCGCAGGGTGGGACCGGGCACGGCGATCCAGCGGTCCTCGACCACCGTGGCGTTGGCGGGATACAGGCGCGGAACGTCGATCATCCCGAGGATACCCGCCCCCGGGGCGGACGCGACCAGACGGAACGGCCCTTTCTTTGAGCCCGGGCCGATCGTCGCGGACCAGACGAGGAGGGGAGAACCGTCGGGAGACGAAGCGAGATTCCAGCTCAGGCTCTCGCCGGGGACTTCCGAAGCGAATCGTTCGACGGCCCAGCCTTTCGGGAGCGAGATTGACCCGCCCTGGATGCTCCCCCGGGTCACCGACCAGTCGACCCTCGCATCGATGCGTGGCACGCTCTCGCCGAGCAACAGCATGCCCCGGATCGAGACACCGGACTCCACCGAGGGCGATCCGAAATCGACCTCGGCCACAGAGCCCTCGGCGAAGGACTCGAATCGATAGACCTGCCGGTCCTTCTCGGGCTTCACCTGGACGCGTCGACCGTTGCGCTCCCGGAGGCGGAGGATCTCCCGCGACGCATTCGAGCGAAGGGTGAGTTGTCCGCCAGTCCAGGTCCCGCCAGCAAGCCTCGCCGAGGGGATCGACCAGTTCCCCGATTCGGGGGCGGAGCTCATCGCCGTCATCCGCAACGCGACGGTGGTCGGGCGGCCGGGGTCGGCGATGCGGACCCGCAGGAGGGTCCGGCCCTCGCCCTTCTGCGTTTCGAATGAGAGAACACCGTCGCCCGTGACCTGGAGCGGCTCAAGCCTTGGATCCAGTTCGAAGAGCAGCCGGCCTCCGGAGCTGGCGCCCATGTCGAGCTTCCAGTCCGACCGCCATTCGACGGCGCGATCCCCGACAATCACATCGGTCTCACTCGTGCCCCAGATCCCCTGGGTGCCGTTCAGTTCGACGGATGCTCCCGCCGGACGGAGGCGGAGTTCGATCGCGCCCCGGGCATCATCGAACCGCCACCGCCGGGTCGCGGGCCGGGATCCCGGTTCGGGGCCCGAGCGGATCCCCGGGAGGCCATCGGGGACCAACCCCTCGGGCAGTTCGAGGCGGAGTGCCCCGATTGGCACCCGGGGCAGACCGATCAGATAGACTTTGCCGTCCGAGCCCGGCCGCGCGCGGACACGCCACGTCAGGCGAATCGGGCCGGAATCGCGATTCTCCAGGAGCAGCCCGATCCGTCCGGAGGGGTCAGTTCGGACAACCTGGGGTCCCCCGGCCAAGACATCGACCGCGGGCGTCCACGGTTCGAGCGGGACGAACGCGGGTCGCTGCCCCTCCTTCTCGACCTGGAACTCCGACTCGCCGATCAGGACCCCGTCCGACCAGCGGGCCTCGTGCACGGCACGGAGGATTCTGGGGGTCGTCTGCTTCGACTCGGCTGGGGCGTCCGCGGCCCGGGCGAGGGCCTCGAATTCGCCGAGGGGCAGGCTCGTGACCGGCGTTCCGGCCGGGAAATACTGATCGACCTTCGACGCGGGGACCCTGACCCGGACGATACGGGGGGGAGGGTCGGCCTCGACCGATCCCGGAAAAAGCCAAGGCAACAACAGAAGCCAGAGACGACATCGAGTCCGGAGGTTCGACCGCCTCATGGTGCCACCGGACCGGTCTCGGAGGGAGGCGACGAGGGGTCGGGGACAGGCTGGGTCGGAGCGAGGATCAGCCGATCCGCCGTCGACGGCAGCGGCCTCCGGCGGATCGCAGTCGAGCCGACCTCCTTCTCGGGCCCCAGGGACGAGCCTGATAGCTCGGCGCCTGCGGTCCCTGAACCGGTGCGCGACGGGATGGACGTCGCGGAGATTTCGCCTGAGGGGAATACCGGACGCCCCGTCGGTTCCATGTAACGGTGAAGCCCGGCCGCAGCCAGTGAGAGTGCGAATCCGAACGAGGAGGACTGGACGATCAGGAGGGCGATGTTCGGCTCGGCGACGCAGCCGAGGAGGAAACTGACGAGCGTCACCAGCAGCAGCCCGACAATCCCCGGGGCCCGGAGCGTGACCAGGAGGAGCCCCACGATCAGCGTCGTCCCCGAACAGAGGCTGACGACCGCAACCCGCGACACGGTCCTGAAGCGCAGGGGAACGAGACCACCCGCGCGCCCGAAGAGGTAGCCGTGATGGCCGAGGACCTCATCGCTGTCGGTTAGCCCCGAGGAGGTCGTCGGATCGAATACCCACCGGAGGAGTTCCGCGCCGTTCCTCGCGGGCCGTCTGAGGAAATGCGTCCCCGACCAGACCCACAGATTCTCATCCGTCCAGCCCGAGGGCACCCCCACCCCGGTCAGATGGTCGCCGACGATCACTTCCCAGGCCGCTTCCATGACCACGCAATCGCCGAGGAAACGGGGCGGCTCATGAAGGCCTGCGCTCCCCGTGACGGTTTCCTCGTAGGTCATCTCGAACGGCAGATCCCTCCCCTCCAGCTCCGATTGCAGGGCGATCCGGAACGCCTCGGACCCCTCGGTGACGGTCCTGGATAGCGACACGGGATCGCCGCCGCGCGTGACTCTCAGCAACCTCGACCCGGTCGGCAAGGCGAAGTCGAGGTGATCGCCGGAGGTCGTGAGCGGGAAACGTACCTGCGTGATCCGCCCCCCCGTGTCGTTCGGCCGGGTCCGGATCCAGCAGCGCGCGATCAACGCGGCCGGGAGATTCGGAGCAACGGCCTGCTCGGCCAGGTACTCGGGAGCGCCCTCGGCGCCGGGCACATGCTCAAGTTGGACAATCCGGGATTGCGCCGGGTCTCGTTCAACCGCATCCGTAGGTACCGCTCGCGGGGCTGAGGCGTCGTTAGCCCGTTCGACCCAACCATTCGTCCGGGTCCGGAGCTGGATGCCGGGCCCTGCCTCGAACTGGAGCGTCCGGCCCGGGTCGACGCCGCCCAGGACCTTGACCTCCGGCAGTTCTCTCCAGTCAGTCCCCGGCGCCCTTGCGATCTTTCCCCGGATGCGAAGATTGGTATTGCCCGAGACGCTCCGGTTGAAGTCGAGACGATGTCGCCGAGGATCACTTTCTGTTCCGGGTGCCGGGCGATCTCCGCCCTTGTCGGAGAGCAATTCCACGCCCGCCACTCGCCAGTCCGTGACACCCTCCGGGAGTTCGATTTCGAGCGACCTCAGCGCCCCACGGTCCACGCTCAGGCGGACCTCGGCGATCCAATCCACCCCGTCCTTCCCGATGCGATTGGTGGTCCTGGTCTCGGAGCGAAACTCGATCGGGCGCGGTCGGATCAGGACCGGGAAGGCGGATTGCAGTGCATCGTGGCGGAACCAGGACGCGGAAGCCGCAGAGGACTCGGCCTCACGGCTCGGCCAGGCCCAGCCCGCGGGAGGGGCGGCGACGGTCCGGAACGATTCCGAGGCTGCCGCTTCGGGGCTCACCCAGATCTCCGAGGCGGCCAGGAGCGCAATCCTCCCACCGACGTTCGAGACCCCCTCGGGCCGGAGGAGCGGGAGCTGGGCCTCGCCCTCGACGGGGATCGTCGCGGTCCCCTCGACGATCAGGTCGAATTCCTCCGGGAGTTCCGCCCCGCCCTGCGACCGGCCTGTGCGAATCTCCAACACGCGGCCGGTCAACGGCCCAGGCCCCTGAGCCTCCTTGATCCGATAATTTTCCACGACCTGGGCCGGCCCCACGCGATCGACCCGGAAGCCGTCGGTCAGGCGGATCCGGAGTTCCTGCGGACGGCCCCGGCTCGACTCGTAGTGGACATCCGAGTGGACTCTCGCTCGACCGGGCTCGACCTGGATCGTGGTCCGTGTCTCTGTCCGCAACCGGGGGGCGGCGAGATCGACACCGATTTCGAGGTCGAACGGGAGATCATTGAAGCGGAACGCCTGAGATGTCGAAGGGCGAGCCCGCAATTCCTGGGGGAGATCGACCCTCGGATCGATCCGCCTCAGTCCCCTCTGAGGATTGGCCCGCAGCCAGACCCCGGGATTCTGGGTGATGGCGATGACGCCCGCCTGATCGGCCGCCGACTGGAAGGCGATCCCACGGTAGATCGTGAGCGAACCGGGCTTCGTCGAGAGGGTGCGTCGGGAAGACACCGAAAGCGTGCGCGACGTGCCGGGACGGAGCGGCTCGACCAGGGGGATCTCGAGGGTCCCTCGGGACTTCTCCGACTCGGCGGCGACGGCGACCGGACGGCCGTCCAGTTCGACGTCCAGGACCTCATCCTCGGGCGAGAGGCTGAGCCGGAGCCGGTCGAGTTGTCCCCGCAGGACCGACAGCGACCAGTTGGAGCGGGCCTTCAACAGGCCGACGTCGGCGTCCAGTGCGATCTCGCCCCGTACCGACAGCAACGCCGGCAGCGTGGCCGATTCCGACTTGACCCGCCACTCGACCTGGAGACGCGACCTCGGGCTCAGGCGACTCGTGATCTGGGTCCAGTGCCCGGCCTCGACCGGGACGCAGGCGAGCGACTCGTTCGGGCCTGCCGACGCCGTCTCCACCGCGCCGGGGACCCGGAGCGCCACCGAGGTCGATGCGACCGCCGGTATGATCATCGCGAGCGAGTGCCCGTTCGAGAGGGTCAGGGTCGGGAGCCGGACGTCGACCTCGATGCGATGCGGCCCCTTGCCGCGTACCTCGACGGAAGTCCCCGAGGCATCCGTCCTCGAAGGGATCGTGGACGTCCCCTCGCGGACGTCGTTGACCGTCAGGCCGTCCATCCGGAGGGGGATCCACGCGGGCCCATCGTGATCGAGGCGGCACTCGGCCTGGATCGTGAGGTGCGCCAGCTCGCCGAGAACCTCGCCTCGGACGGCGAACGAGGTCACCACCGGTGCCGGATTCGCGACCGTCGGCGGCGGAAGTTGCCCGCCCGGGGTCGTTGGGTCGCCCCCCCGGATCAGCTGAAAATCCGGTCGGTCGACACGCTTCAACAGGTCGGCCAGATCGTTCGGGCTGCCCAGGAGAATGGGGATCGGCGGCTCGACGGCGGGGACCGGCGGGCGCGGGGATTCCTGGGGCCCGCTCGATAGCGGTCGGGCCAGGGCGGTAGGAGGACGCGGCGGGCCGACCGACATCCCCTGCCCCCAGCCCAGGGGCGGACAGGCCCCCAGCCAGAGGTGCACCAGGACAACGATGCCGGTACCTCGCGCCGAGATCAAGTCGCGCCTCACATCGGGGCTTCGCCATGGTCGCCAGTTCGTTCCGGCTCACCAGCCCCATCGCGGGCGGCAGGCCGGGTCAAACCTGACAGATTATAACGCGCCCCCCGGGCTCCGGCTATCGATCGGGTCAACCTGATCTACCCAGACCCCCATCAAGCCCTTCGCGAAGTCGAGCCAGGGCCTCTTCGTGCACGAGGCCGTTGGTCGCGAGGATGCCGGGAGAGTCGAGGCGATACGGCGAGCCGTCCAGATCCGTCACCGTGCCGCCGGCGACCTCGACCAGAACGACCCCCGCCGCGACGTCCCAGGGGTGGACCGAGGTCGAGTAGAAGACTTCGAGCGAGCCGGAAGCGACGTACGCCAGGTTCAGAGCCGACGAGCCGGTCCGGCGGACGGAATGCGTCCCCTCGGAAAAACGACGGAACAAAGCCAATTGTCGCCCGGCGTCTCTCGCGAAACTGGTTGGAAGCCCTGTTGAAATCAGGCTTTCGGACAATTTCGAGGCCGAGCTCACCCGCATCGGTCGTCCGTCCAGCCAGGCACCGAGGCCTACACCGGCCCGGAAAATCCGGCCACTCAGCGGATCACGGATCACCCCGACGACCGGTTTTCCCAGATGTTCCAGCCCGATCGATACGCACCAGAACGGGAAGTTGTGGGCGAAGTTGATCGTCCCGTCGATGGGGTCGACCACCCAGCGCCAGGGGTTCGACGGATCGAGGGTGAGGCCGACCTCCTCGCCCAGCACGGTGTGGTCGGGGAAATGTCGGAGGAGGACCTCGGCGATCCTGGCCTGGCTGGCGAGGTCGGCCTCGGTGACGAGATCGCCGGGATTCTTCTCCCGGGCGGCGACCTTGCCGTAGAGCGTGAGCAGGAGTTCCGAGGCCGAGGCGGCGGCGTCCTCGGCGGCCTGGAGGTGGGCGGAGTAGTCGTGACTCAATCGATCCTCGCGGTCGGTTCCGTGAAAGAGGACGGACGGCCCCCCGGTAAGAAGGGCCGCCCGCGATGTGCGTGGGATCCCGGTCGGGGCCGCTCATTTGCGACCGTTTCGGCCATCCTTGGTCAGATCCTTCTTCGTCAGCAGATCCTCCCACGCCTTGAGCCCCTTGCCCATCGGATTCTCTGGGTCGTACTCCAGGCCGTCGCGACCGGTGAGCCGCTTGAGATTGTCGAGGGCGAGTTCGCGGACCCCCACGAACGGGGCGTCCTTGAGGTAGGAGACGAGGCGAGCGAGGAGCATCTCGTTCATGGATTCGTCTCGGTTGTAGCCCAGGATGAGCTTCTCCGCGACCGGTCCCCAGGGGTCGCCGAGTTCGCCTTCGAGCGCCCGACGGACCGACTGCGCCGGCTCGGTCGCACCCTGCTCCAGAACGCCCCGGAGGCGCTCAACCACGGCCTTGCGGACGGCCGGATCCCTGGGACGGTTCAGGACGGGCACGATCATCTCCATGTCGCCGAGGGCGACGAGCGAATCGATCGCGAGCAACCGGACGCCGTCCTGCGTATCGTCGAGCGCCTCGACAAGTGAGGCGAGCGGCGGCCGGCCCTCCCGGAAGTACTTGCCGAACGACTCGCCCGCGGCGGCCTCCTGAGCCGGTGCCGCATCGTCGCTGACCCACGCGGGGATCTCCGACTCCTTCACGTCGCTCAGCTTGCCGTCGGCCGAGACGACCCAGGAAAGGGGCCCCTCGCCGCTGCGCTCGTCGGTCCCGATCTTGATCGTGGCCTCGCCCTTCGCGACGTAGAAATGCGTGCTCGAGCCGTTCCGCTCGACCCCGGCCGGGGCATCGGCGGCCGGCTTGAACTCGACCAGGCCCATCCCCACCTTGACCGAGAGCGGGTGCCCCTCGGCCCCCTTGAAGGCAAGACGCCCACGCCGCAGATCGACCCGTGCTCCGTCCGTACCCTCGGTCCTGTGCAACACCGCATCGGTCCCGCCGACGAGCGTCAGGCTGAGGTCCCGGAGCTTGAGCGTGTTCCGGAACGGGGCGAGATTGAGGAGATGGGCATCCTCCTTCACCGGTGCCCCGGCCTTCGAGGGCTCCCACGTCTTTGCCTCCGCCCCCTCGACGAGCACCGCGCCCTGGATCACGGGGAGGGCGCCGACGGTGCCGGCGGGGAACTCGGCGGGACCGGGGACCGGCTCGGCGGCCTTGGCGTCCTTCGTCGCGGCCGGCTCTGTCGGGGCCGGTTCGGTGGGCATCGGCTTCGGGGCCGGCTCGCGGGTGACGGGCGTGGGTTCGACCGCGTTGACGTCCGGCGCGGCGGGCTTGGCCTGCTCGGGATTGACCCCGTTCGCGGCGATCACCTGCGGTGGCTTCGACTTACCGGCCTCGCCCGAAAGGCTGATGGCGGCCGTCGTCGCCAGGATGGCGACGAGGAGCAGGACGATGCCCGCCGGGGCGTAGGTCTCCAGCCAGTTGCGGGTCGGACGCGGCTCGGGGCCCCAGGTCGGGATCGGCTGCGTGATCGGCTCGCGAAGCGGCGACTTCTGGGTGCGCGAGGGGACCGGCTTCCTGGCCGAGCCATTCGTCGGGGCGGGTGCCGGACGCGGGGTGGTCTCGCGGCCCCGGATCAGCTTGTACATCCGGAACCGCGCATCCGGCGGGACCTTCGCCTTCTGGCCGATCAGGCTGAGGATCTGATGCACGCTCGCCGCCTCGGCGAGATTCACCGAGGACGTCAGGCAGAGCCGTTCGTATTCGGCCACCTTCTCGGGGTCAAGCTCGTTGTCGAGGTAACTTGCGACCAGATTCGGGTCGATCGCGTCTGCCCCCGAGGACGGCGGGACGAGCAGCCTCCGTTGCCGGGTGACCTTGGAGATCCTCGCCACGAGTTCCTTGGCGTAGGGGCTCTCTTCGAGCTGCCGGCTGATTGCCTTCACCTCGGCGGCGGGCAGCGTGTCGTCCAGCCAGGCCAGCAGCGTCCGGAGCGTCAGTCGCATGGCGTCCCTCGATCTCACGGCGGATAGTCGATCGCCCTTTCCCTTGTTAGTGGGAGCGGGCCATTGAATCCGTGCGGGATTCCGGGAAATCTTTTGTACGAGATCCGGACGGGCGCGAAATCGGCAACCCCGCGATCCGGCGAAGCGAGGTCATGCGATGGTTGGCGATCGATTCCGGCAGATCCGTTTGAGCACGCTCCTCCTGTGGGTCGTCCTGCTCGCCGTCACTCTGGCCGCTTTCCGTCTCGTGGCGACCCGGAGCGGCCTCCGCGCATTCCAGGCCCAGGTTGAGCAACACCGTGCGGAAAGGGCGATGTACCTGGCGATGGCGCACCGGGCCCAGGTCCATGGAGATTCCTCACGGGTCGCGAGCTATCTCCGCCTGGCGAGGAGTTCGGATCAATGGAGCCGGGTCTACGAACACCTGGCGTCCGGACGCCCCATCCAGACGGGACCGCCGATCCCCGAGGACGAACCCATCGATCCGGCGCCTTGAAGGCACTCGCCGGTCGGGGCCCCCAGTCCTCGGCAAAGGGTTCCCGCCCATTGCCCGGGGAGCCGGCCTGAGCTAGCCTGTCCGATTCGCCCGACGGACGGAATGGTCCGTCCGGATCCAGTCCCGATCTGCTCAGGAGTCAGTCGCGATGAAGTCGAAGGTGCACGTCACGACGAGTCAGCGTGGGGGCCGGACGTTCGCGTCGTCGGGTTCGTCGTGGGAGCCCGTCGTGGGGTACAGCCGGGCGGTGCGCGCGGGCGCGTTCATCTCCGTGTCGGGCACGCTGGGCGTCGAGGCCGACGGCAGCTTCGACCCGACCATGGCCGGCCAGACGCGCCGGGCGTTGACGATCATCCTCGCCGCCATTGAGGCCCTCGGCGGCTCGGCCTCGGACGTGGTCCGCACGAGGATCTACGTGACCGACGTCACCCGCTGGGAAGAGGCCGGCAAGGCCCACGGCGAATTCTTCGGCGAGATCCGCCCGGCGACGACGCTCGTGCAGTCGCCCCGGCTGGTCGCGGCCGACGCCCTCGTCGAGGTCGAGGCCGATGCCATCGTCGGTCATTGATCGTCAGGGCTTCCGGAGCGCGTCCGGGATCGGCTTCTTGCCGAGGTAATACACATACGCGGCGACCGCCCTGAGGTCCTCGGGGCGGTAGCTGGCCTTCCAGCCGGGCATCTGGGTGTTCTGGACCCCGTTGGCGATGACGTCGTAGACCTTCTCGGGATCCTCTCCGTGCTTCCAGGGGTCCTCGACGAAGTTCCGTACCGGCGGCCCCTGGACGATCTTCGCCACAGGGCCATCCCCACGCCCCTGGGGGCCGTGGCAACTGACGCAGCGGTCGAGATAGACCTCCCGGCCGCGCGTGAGGACCGGATCCGAGGCGATATCCGGCGGCGGAGGAGTAGCCGGGCGTTTGGCGATCTGGAAGACCAGGAATCCGGCCAGGGCGAGCAAGCCCAGGCCGCCGAACACCCACTTGAGGATGGCGGGGTCGAGGCTCATGGTCTCGTCGGAATCGCTGGATTCCAAGAAAATCACTCGCGCCGGAAATGACAAGAGGACCCGCCGGGCGGATCCTCTCGATTGGACGGGTCAGGCCAGTGGAGCGGATGGGGATCGAACCCACAACCTTCGCATTGCGAACGCGAGGGGCTGCGGTCGAAGCGATCGCGCCGATGAATCCGGGGGATGCGAGGGTCTGCGACCCGGACGCGCGGGTAGAGTCTGATGCCTGGGCAAAGGCTGCCCGGGGATCCGATTCTTCCCCCTCGGACCGCGCACCGATGTCGACGACCGACGTCTCCCCGATCCCGTTCGAAGCGTTCGCAATCCAGGCCCTCGCCCTGTACGAGCCCCCCGCCAGGAGCAAGGCGGCGTGGTACAAGGCGCGGCAGGTCCTATCCGAACTGACAGGGGCCGGCGGGAGGACGACCGCCGACCTGACGCCCGAACTTATAACACGCTGGATCGCCGCGCATCCAGGCCGTTCCGCCGAGACCGTGCGGGGCATGCTGGGGTACATCGCGCCCCTCTGCCGCTACGCGGTGTTCAAGGGCTACCTCGGCCGCGACCCGTTCGAGTTCCGGCGGCAGTGGATGCGCGAATCCCCCCTGCCCGACGACTACGACGACGACGAGGAATTCGCGTCGAAATTCCACCCGGCGGACGACGTGTTCCGCGTGCTCGCGATGCTCGAAGAGGAGCGTCACGAATCGTGGAAGAACCACCGGCTCTTCGCGCTCGCCGCGACGGTGGCTTTGACGGGGGTGCGCAAGGACGAGGCGCTGCACTTCCAGGTGCGGGATTTCCGCGACGCCGACGGGGTGCTGGAGATCCACCCGCGACGCCGGAATTGCAAGACGCGGCGCAGCGCCCAGCCGGTCGTCGCGTGCGAGGAATTGCGCGTCGTTTTGCGGCGCTGGATCCCCTACGCCGACGGCTCGACCTGGATGTTCCCGACGCTCGACCTGGCCTCCCCCTGGCGCAACGGCTCCCCCGGCCACAAGCCGCTCGACCAGCTCAAGGCGGCCGGGCTGCGGGCGGGCGTCGCGGGGTTCACGTTCCAGTCGCTCCGGCACTCCTGGGCGACGATGGCCGAGGGCCGCTGGGGGCTCACGGACCTGCAAATCCAGCGGCAACTGAGGCACACCCGCCTCGCGACGCAGCGCCACTACCGCCACGCCGACGTGGCCAACCTCCGCGCCGCCCTCCGCGGGATCACCTACCAACCCACGGACAGGGGAGTGCGGTCGCATGGCACGCAAGCAACGGCTGTCGGCGCGTGAGGTCAAGGAGCGGCGCGCGGCGGAGATCCTGGCCAGCTTCAACAGCAATTTGAAGCTGATGCGGACCGCGATGCGCGCGGCGGAAACCGACGCGAAACGGCTCGGAGAACTGCTCTCGGAACTGAGCGAAAAGGAGTCCCCCCCGTGCTCCGATTCTGGGCCCCAGAACCCTCGCGAAAACTGACGGCAAGCCAGCAGCAATTTGCGCGTCGTTTGCTGCTCGGGATCGAGGGCGAATTCCCGCGCGAAAACGACGCCGAAACCACACCGGAAACCATCGCGGAAACGGGCGAGGAAACCGCGCGAAATGTCGCGCCGATTTCGCCCCCCGCGCACCCTCAACGACGGAGCGATTTCATGGCAACGATCGACGCCAAAATTGCGGTCGGCCTGGAGGATCTCAAGCCGGGGCCGAACGCACTGATCATCGCGGTGGAACTGTGGGGCTTCCGGTACACGATCCGGGAGGCGGTGGACGGGAAGCAGGCCGACGACATCCGGGCCCGGCTGGCGGAGATGGAAGGGCAGGGATACCGGATCGCGACCACCCGGCCGGCCGAAGCCGGGAAAGGCGGTGACTCGTGAACCGCCTCACCCCCGAGATCGTCGGGGCCGCCTTCGCCCAGACCGGGATGCGGCCCGTCCAGCACACCTTCGGGCCCAGCCCGGTGGGCCGCCTCGATCAGCCGCTGGACCGTTGCTGCGGGCTCTATGCCCTGGCCGCCGCTCGGGGCATCCCCCGCCGGCCGCTGCCGGGGGAGACGAGCTACGCCCACCTGGCCGCCGCCATCGGCGTTCCCCCGCTGTACGCGGCCGGGTTCGCCTGGGGCTGGGACTGCGCCTCGACCCACAACCTCCGCGACCTGGCGGCCCCCGAGTATGCCGACGGCCTGAAGGACGGCCGGTCGTGCTGGGTCGCCCTCGCCGGGAAGGGGGCCCGCAATGGATAGCATGCCGACCGAGATCGGGATTGCCATCCTCGTCGTCGTCGCCCTCTTCGGCGGCTGCATCCTGGCGGCCGGGCTGATCTTCCAGGCCCGGGCCAACGCCCGCATCGGCCGGGCCGAGACGCGGGACGGAGGGCCGGAGCGATGAGCACCGACGCGATCGAATCCGTCCGCCTGGTCGACGAGCTGGTTGGCCGCCGCCACCCCCGCGTCTGCTCGCGCTGCGACGGCCCGAGGTCCGCCCGGGAGCTGGACCGCTTCCGCTACCTGGAGAAGGACGACGACTCCGACCGGCCCCGCGCGATCGTCCTGTGCGAGCGGTGCGCGGCCGACCTCCAGTCCGACGTGCGGCTGGAGTGGCAGTTCCAGGAGCTGGTCGACAACAAGCCGTACCCGGGGACGCTGGAGCTGTGCAACGGCTGCGCGTACCTCGACGGCCTCGACTGCCGCTCGCCCCTGGCCGCCATGAACGGCGGCCCGGGGATCCGGATCGATGCGTCCGCGACGGCCGTCTGGGTCGAGACCCGGGGGCCGCTGGGCAAGCGGATCAAGCTCCTCCGCGAGACGTGGTCGAAGGCGACCGGCTGCGACGGCCGGAGGGCGGTGAAGGCGACATGAGCCAGCCCGAACGGACCGCCGGCGGGCTCGCCCCGCCGGCGGAGGGCCCGCCGCGGCTGACGATGCCGCTGCCGTCCTCGAACCGGACCATCGCCCAGCTCGCCCACGTCGTGGAGATCGAGCGGCGGATCCACCTCGCCGACCTGGCCCTGGGGCTGGGCGGCGGGCCCAAGCAAGCCATGCGGACGGCCTCGTCGGGCAACGACCTCGACCAGGCCGTGGTCAAGCTGCTCGAAAAGCTGCGGGCCGAAGGGCTCGCGTAGGACCCCCAAGGTGATCAAGCCCCGACCCCCTCATCAGGCCGCCGACAAGTTCCTCCGGCTGGCCAAGGCCGCCGCCGTCCTCGGCATGGACTTCGAGGACGCCATCGTCGGCGTCGACCACGAGCTGATCGCGAGCATCGGCCCGGCGCTGCCCCGCCTGTCGTCCGCGCTCCAGACGCTGAGCCAGGACATGCGCCGCCAGGCCATGACGCCCCCGCCGGCCCCCGAGCCGGCCCCGAAGCCGACGCCGATCCTGGACCTCTGCGGGGTGCTGGAGACGGCCGGCCCCGACGACGAAAAGAAGGCCTCGAATCCGGGCGAACCCCCCGACGAAAAGAAGGCCTGCGACGAGCCCCCTTTGACGCAAGTCGAGGCGACCCGAGACACCTACGCCGCGTTCGCCGGGCGGAACCCCCTGTTCACGCTGGAGGCCTGCAACGAGGCGGAGGCGATCCGCGAGGTGGCGAGGGTCTTCCCCGACCGGGGCTTCCGCTTCCAGGCCGTGACGCCCCAGTGGGCGGCCGAACGCAAGCTTCCGTGTTTCCAGCACTGGAAGGAGGCCACGATCAAGGGGTTGCAGGCCTCGATGTCGCCCGGCCAGCTCTGCGACGGATACGGCGTGCCCCAGGTCAACGCCGACGGCTCGCCGCTGAAGGCCTGCGACCTGCATCGCGCCGACGAGGCGCACCCCAAAGTGCCCGCGCCGGCGAAGCGTCCGAAGCCCGCCGCGAAGCCCACCCCGGCGGTCACTATCGAGGCACCGGCCTCCGCCGACCTCGAAGATCCGGCGACCTACCTCGCGATCGGCTGGGCGAAGGGCAAGCCCCGGTTCTGGCTCGCCGGGCGGGACGAGGCCCACGTCGACGCACTGGCGGCCCTGCGGTTCCCGGAGGGCCTCGGGGGCGTCGAGCTGGTGCGACGCGAGCTGGGCGTGGTGCCGGCGTTCCGCGAGTCGTTCCCCGATCTGGCGCACCTCAACGACCTGGAGGATTCGCATCTCGAATCGTTCTGGACGCCGGCCCCGCGGACGCTGGTCGCGGTGCATCGCCCGACCGCCCGCCGGCTGTTCACGATCGTGGCGGGGGATACGGACGAGGCACGCGACTGCATCGGCATGGGCCTGACAAACGACCAGCTCGACGAGATCGACCTCTTCGACGACGAGGATGTGAGCGCCCTGGGCCTGCCCGACTGGGAGGAGTTCGAGCTGGATTTGTGGCCCGATGAGGACGCTGTGTCCGGACCTCCCGCCCCTGTGTCCGGACCCGCCGACCCCGAGGTCCGGACATACCCCACGGCCGCGCCCCGCGACCCGCTCGCGACGCTGCCGGTGGAGGAGCTGGGGCTCCGCAAGCCGGTGCTGGAGCTGGTGAAGTCCAAGGGCGTCACGCTGGCTGGTCAGCTCCTGGACGAGCTGGACGTGGAGCCGCTCGACAGCCTGCTCAGCGACGAGCAGGAGAAGCACATCCGCCAACGCGTCCTGCGATGGGAGGGCGAGCGGGCCTCCCGGATGGTGGCCGACGGCTCGTGGCTCGATGAGGAGCTGACCTACGCCGCATTCCGGGTCGGCGACGCGCCCGGGTTCTGGGCGACGCTGCGGGCGTCCGGCGCGACCGACGCCGAACTCCGCGACGCGATCAACAAACGCTTCTTCATGATGGGCGGCGTCGATACGACCTATCGCGCGGGCTATTACTTCTGCCCCGGCCCGGCCCCCGAGTTCTTCATGGGCGGCAAGAAACCGGGCCGGGGCGTCGAGCCGGCGATCTCCGGCCAGGACCTGCTCGACGCCGTGCGGCGGCTGCTGGCGATCCCGACGCGGGAGGTGCCGGCGAAGGGCGGGGGCAAGGGCTCGAAGGCCAGGAAGGCGGTGGCCCGATGAAGACGATGGACGGGGTCGAGATCGTGCCGGACATGACCGTCTTCACGATCGAAGGGGTAGAGCGCCACGTCGTCGAGGTGCTCGGCGCCTCGCCGTGGAACGGTAACTTTTTCGACATCGGCGAGGGCTTCGTGTCCGGCGGGGACGTCTTTTCGACCCGTCTGGCCGCGGCCGAGGCGTATGTCGTCAGATGCCGCGTTTCGCTCGCCAATGCCGAGGAGCGGCTCGAAACCTACCGGAGAGCGGCGGGGAAGGCGGTGGAGGCATGAGCGCCGCCGGACGCAACAAGGGCGGACGCCCCCGGCTCCACCCGATCGTGCCGATGGAGGCGGCCCTGGCCGCGCCGAAGCTCATCGGCGTCTGCTATTCCAAGAAGGATCGCATCTTCCGCGCGCAGGTCACGCGGGGGCTGGAAACGATCTGGCTCGGGGCGTTCGCGGACCCGATCGAGGCCGCCCGCGTCCGCGACGCCAAGGTGCGGGAGCTGGGGCTCAAGACGCCGCTGAACTTCCCGGATGCGGAGGTGAGGGCATGAGCACGACAGCAATGCGATACTGCGTCTCATTCGACATCGCCTATCTCTGGAAGCTGGGCGACGACGAGCTGGGGCGATGCCTGTATGAGAAAACAACGGGCCGCAAGCTGACGGCCGCCGAGGTGCGGGAGCACCTGACGATCCTCGCCGGCAGGGGCTTCGACAGTGTCCCCGTCTGCGACAACCACGACGACAAGGGCCGATGCCAGGGCCACCCGATCGAGCCCGAGCCCGAGCCCGTGCCGCTCCGGTTCTGCGAGCCGCAGAAGCTGGTGGATCAGCTCCGAATCATGAAGTCCTTGAACCTCGCCAATGAGGCAGGCACGCGGATCATCGTCAGCCTGATGACCCGGGGATTCATCTACCAGCCGATGTGCGACAACCACGACAACCACGGGCTGTGCCTGGGGCACCCCGAGGGCGAAGGGGGTGGGGCGTGAGCGGGGCCGACATCAGCCCATGCGGCAAGTATCGTTACCGCCTCATGCGTGAGACCGCGACACTTTTCCATCCCTCGGCCGGCCGGATGGTCAACTGGATCATGCTCAACCCGAGCACGGCCGACGCAACCCGAGACGACCCGACCATCCGCCGGTGCCGCCGGTTCGCGGCCGACTGGGGATACGACCGCCTGGTCGTCACCAATCTCTTCGCGTTCCGGGCCACCGACCCCGACGACCTGCGTTTCGCCGACGACCCGATCGGGCCCGAGAACGACCGGCACATCCTCGGAGTCGCGAGCGAGGCCGACTTGATCGTCTATGCGTGGGGCCAGCACGGCGGCCTGCGCGACCGGGCCAGGATCGTCCGCGACATGCTCCGGGATCTGCCGGGCGCACCGCAGGCCGCCTGCCTGAAGCTGGCGAAGAACGGCCAGCCCTGGCACCCGCTGTATGTGGAGGCGTCCGCGACGCCCATCCCGTTGACCTAGCAGGCGCAACAAACCGGCGTCACGCGGCGGTATGTACCCCCTCCGCGCGACGCCGGCCCCCTCCCGGCCGCCCCAAGGATGGCGCGTGCCGGGAGTGTCCCACACAGCAACAGCAGCACTCGACTCGATGCGAAGCATGGGCCGCCGGCTCGCGATCCGTGCGCAAGAGGTATCGGCGGCGGTGGATGGGACCTTGAATCCGAACCGGAGGTGGGCGATGGGCGTGGAAGAGACGATGCGGAAGATCGACGAGTTCTGGGGCCCGATCGAGCGCGACGTCGACGACGAGGGGCTGATCCCGCCGCGCGATCAGGACTTCGACGACGAGGACGGCGAGGCCCTGGGTGTGGAGACCCGCTACATCCGGATCCGGGAGGTCGCGGTCGAGATGAACCGCGAGGACCGGGTGCCGTATGTGCGGCTGGTGGGCGACCTCGACCACGGCGACGCGGAGATGCGGCTCCCGATCTCGATGCTCGAAAACATCGCGCGGGAATACGCCACGCTCGCCGCCGAGATGGGCGTGGCCGGTCCGGGCAAGGATCCGGCCTGAAACAAGCCGGACGGGAACGATCTGACCATCCGCATATTCAGCGGAGTGGAGGGAGGCGAGACGATGGACGTCCCGGTTTACGAGAGCGAGCGGAGGGTGATCCTCCGCATCCAGGGCCGCGAGCCCCAGCTCATGTCGCGGCAGTCGGTCGCGTCGTTCGACCCGATCCCGGCCCACGCGGCGATGAGCGAGCGCGGATTCTGGGTCGAGGTGGACCCGTGCCCGGAGCCGACGGCGGTGTGCGTGGTCCCGCCCGGCTCAGCCTGGGTCCATTCCGGCGGCAAGCGGTTCCTGCGCGTCCACCTGGCCGGGATCGGGCTGCCCGGCCCGACCGTCATGGATGCGTTCTGGCTCCGCTCCTGGAGCAAGAGCCGCGTCTATGGCCTGCGGCTCCGCGATGAGGTCGCAGGCGCGGCAGGCGGCGGCGAGGACGGCGACGGGCTCGCCGGAGCGGGAGCAGGTCCCCTCGCAGTCGACGCACTTGCCGGGGGCGGGGCGCCGGAAGCGGCAGCCGAGCATCCGGCCGTGGAGCCGGAGCCGGCGTTCGTCCTCGGGCGAGACGCGCCGGGCGACGGCTGGCTGTTCTGAGGCGGGGCGCGGCGGCGGGGGCTGGCCGAGGGTGCGGGCCCGGACGAAGGCCCGCCAGCGGGGCGAGCAGAACGGCCGGTGGCCGGTGGCCAGGGCGTGGCAGGTCTCCGGGCGGTCGCGGAACTCGCAGGATTCGCAGTCGTCGAATCCGGGCATGGGGGCTCACATCGAGATCGTGAGGGTGGACCGGGCCAGGATCGCGCCGCCGCCGGAGAGCTGCGGGAACGACACCTCGATCGCCCCCGAGGCGCAGAGCAGATCCAGCCAGCCGTCGACGGGCCCCGCGGTGAACGTGCCGCCGGAGACCTGGCCGCCGGCGATGCCGTCGATGCTGGCGGTCCCGACGGCGGCCGTGTAGCAGGTCGAGTCGCCGGAGATCGTCGTGAGCCAGAGCAGGTCGGCGTAGCCGCCGGAGTAGGACCCGGAGGCGTGGGGCCCGCACGTCAGCGCCAGCCAGAGGCATCGGGACGCGCTGGAGGTCCCGCCCGGACGCAGCGTGGAGCAGTGGTTGAGGAGCAGCGACGAGATGCCCGTGTCGGGGGGCGCTCCCTCGGTGTAGAACGAGAAGTCGCTTGCCCAGCCCGCCAGGGGCAGGACGCAGTCGCCGTAGGGGATCCCGATCCGGAACTTGAGCGTGCCCGACGTGGTCCCGAGGGTGACGATCGACGAGCTGTCCGGGTCCCAGCGGCGCCCGACGTAGGTCCACGAAAGGGTCTCCGGCGTGTCGCCGTCCGCGAAACATCCGCACTCGCCGGGGGGGAAATCGGCCTCGATGTCGCCGGGGTAATCGCACGCCGGGTCGAGGTAGGCCGGGTCGTAGTCGGGGCCGCCCGAGTCGATGAGGTCGCAGAGGCGGCCGTTGACGACGACGCTCGGGCACGACGGGCTGGAGCAGCTCATCCGGTGATGACCCCGAGGTTCGCCCCGGTCGCCCGGTCGATCAGGAAGAACGGGGAGCAGGTGTTGCGCGTGAACACGGGATCGAGCGTGTAGACCCACTCGCCCGACGCCGTGCAGGGCAGAGTCGAGCCGGAGCCCGTCACGAACCGGAGCCGGAACCCGGCCGCCGGAAGCGTCGTGCCCGTGCAATAGAATTGCATGAACACATACCTCTCGGTCACGGGCGGATCCCAGGGCGGGCCCGGGGCCGTCGCGGCGGCGGGGAAGGCGTCCAGCGGCCCGAGCCAGCCGGCGCCCAGGGAGCCGCAGCCCACCGTGTTGGTCGCCGCGTAGGTCATCGTCGTCACGGACACGTAGGTGATGCCCGTGAACGGATTGGTGAGCTGCCGCGTCCAGCGCACGACGGAGGGCAGGCCCGTGCATCCGCAGCCGGACGGGGGGCCGCCGCTGCCACCGGCCTTGCGCCCCGCCACCCACCGCGACGCCACGAACCGCGCGACGACCTTGTCCCCGGACGCCAGCGTGGCCGGGCCGAGGTTGTAGGCCACCAGGCCCAGCGAGGCCGCGTCGGCGAACGTCGCGTCGCAGCCCTCGCACTCGCCGCCGGCGACCACCTGCGGCTGGAGCTTGAAGAACGCCCCCGGGGCGGCCGACGACGTCGTCACCCGGCCCATGATCGCGGGCGAGCCGGCCGAGGCCAGGGCGTCGAGCCGGGCCAGCGCCCGACCGTCGCGGCGGGCCAGGAGCCGCAGGGCGTCGTCGCTCACGGCGCGGGGGCCGCCGGCGGGGCCTTGGCGACAGTGACGCCCGAGAGCAGCGCGGCCCGCCTGGCGCCGGCCAGGGCGACGTCCAGGAACTCGTGGGCGGGGATGGCCCGGTTCGTCGCGACGAGCTGGTGGAGCACGTGCGGCAGGTCGGCGTCGGCGATGGCGTCGGGGTCCAGGCCGTTGGCCAGGAGCGACGAGCGGACCCAGTCGCGGTAGCCCCGGGGGCGGTCGGACTGCGCCAGGAGGCATTCCTCGACCGCGTCGCGGAGGTCGTCGAGCTTGGCAGAGGCCGCGAGGAGCCATTGCTCGGGGCCCGAGAGGTCGTAGGCGGAGCCCAGGAGGATGGCCCCGACCTCCTCCAGCAATTCGGCGGGGTAGCTCTCGCGGAGATAGCCCCGGACCAGGACCCGCTCGCGCAGGGCGTCCATCCCCGGGTGCGTCAGCATCAGGGGGAGCGTCCACGCCTCGCCCGCGATCTCCAGCGGCACGCCGCCGGGGGCGTCGGCGAAGTCGAGGCGCCGGGCCGCGGGCGTGAGGGGCCGGGGGTCTTCGGCCTGGTCGTCGGCCTGGTCGTCGGGTGTCTCGTCGCTCATGATCGTCGTCGTCGTCGTGGTTTCGCGTCGTCTGCCGGGTTACGCTGGGCGGGCCGGGATGGTCCGGCCTTATCAGGAGTCCCCCCGATGGTCGAAGCGGATGCGGTGCGTGAGCTGAGGGCGGAGGTGCGGAAGCTGAGGCGGTCGGCGTGGGCCTGGCGGGCCGCCGGGCTGCTGGCCCTGGCGTGGGCGGTCGCCCGGCCGGTCGGGGCCGTGGGGCCGCAGGCGGGGCCGAAGCGGATGACGGTCGAGGTGCTGACGATCGTCGACGAGAAAGGCCGGGAGCGGATCGTGATGGCGGCCGACGACGACGGGCCCGAAATGATGATGTTCGACGCCAAGGGGGCGGGCCGGATCGCGATGGGCGTGAGCCAGGCCGTCGGGCCGGGCCTGTCGATCATGGGGCCGAAGTCGGACGGGCGGATCCAGATGGGGGTCCATTCGGACGCCCCGCACGCGGCCCACATCGACACGTTCGACCCGTCCGATCGGATGCACCCGCTGCTGGACAAGGCCGGCAAGCCGATCCGCTGAGCCTCAGTCCCAGCGGAAGACCCAGCGCGAGTTGACGAACGTCAGCAGCACGTCCGTCCCGCTCGCCGGGATCGCGGACCCCAGGTTGAACGCATAGATCGTGGCCGAGGTGTCGGGCGTGGTCGTGCCGGACGCGCCCTCGGTCTCGGCCCCGGTCACCCCCACCGGGGAGCAGGCGTAGAACTTGCCCGCCGCCGTGGGATAGGTGCCCACCGTCTTGGTGCGCCCGACCATCGTCGGGGCCCCGCGCGACGCCTGGCCGGGGGGCACGGCGCGGCCGGCCCGGTCGTCGTCGTCGCGGGATCGGAGCCGGTAAATCTCGTCGTCGTCGCGCATCGGCCGGTCAGGCGTCCATCCCGGCGCGGACCATCCGCCGGGCGTACTTGAACCGGGCGGTGCCGGCGTCGGAGAGCTGGAGCGTGGTCGACTGCGGGTAGGCGGTGGCCCACGACACCCCGGTCACGACCGGGTAGGTGGCCGGGTCCGTCTCCTCCCCCTCCTCGGCGCTGGCGTCGGTGCGCAGCCCCAGGTTGCGGCCGGCGACGGAGCGGATCCGGTCGCCGATCTTGTACTGGGTCGTGATGTAGGGGATCGTGATGCCGCCGTCGAGCACCCCCAGCTCGGACGCGGCGCGGCGGGCCTCGGCCTCGGCCTTCGCCCTGTCCTCGTCGTCGCGGACCACGGCCGGGTCGGAGCCGAGGCCGTAGCAGGAGTTCGCGGCGATCGTGTCGCGCCGGAACCGATCCCCGGCGTCGATGTGGCGGGCGATCGTCGTCGACAGCGGCGAGCGGTCGCGGCGGTCGGCGACCCCCCGCAGGCGGCGGTCCCCCTCGATGACGCAGGTCAGCCGCAGGTAGAACTTCGGGATCGTGGACTCGGACCCGGAGATGGCCTCCACCGCCCGGACCACGCCGCCGCGGTAGGGGTGCCCGGAGACCGACGACTCGCCGATCGCCCAGCGGTTGGGGTGATCCTCCGAGATCCAGATCCCCAGGCGGTCGCGGAGGAGCTGCCAGGTCGAGGTGGTCACCCGCTGCCAGGTCCCGGTGCCGTCCCAGAGGCCGGGGGACGCCCCGGCGTAGTCGGTCGAGATGTCCAGCCGCGCCTTGAGCGGCCGGAGGTCGGGCCCGACGCTGATCAGGTCCGCGAGCGGCCGGCGGCGGCGGTGGACGTAGGGCGTGTCGCCGTCGGGGTCGAGGACGTCGTCGAGCGACGGGATGGTCAGCAGCTTCGTGGTCGAGGCCGCCGCGTAGTACCCGTCGCCCGCCTCGTTGAAGACCCAGGCCCGGTAGTCGTCGCGGCGGGAGGCCTCGAAGGCGGCGCCCGAGCGGTCGTAGTTCTTGAGGTTCCCGGGGCTGCCGTCCGAGGACTGCGACGGGAACCCGGGGGCGAGGACGACGGACAGCTCGAAGCGTTCCAGGGCCCCGACGACCTCCCAGCGGTTGGCGACCTCGGACAGGCTGCGGCGGAGCGAGGCGGCCCCGACGTTGCAGGCGAACGGGTCGAACGCCGAGCCGCGGGGGGGCAGGTAGACGTCCTTGAGGTCGCCGGTCTGGTGGTCGAAGAACCGGATCGTGGTCTCGGGGATCCCCCCGGCGTCGTCGGCGATGGCGAACTCCATCGCGAAGCCGTACTCGCGCACCAGGTCGAAGACGGTGCCCGGCAGGTCCTTGCCCTCGAACGGGTAGTCGGGGACCGTGAGCGGCACGACCGTCGGCACCGGGTCGATCGGGTCCACGGGGTCGCCGGCGGCCGACAGCGCGTCCAGCTCCTCCGGCGGCGGGTTCAGGACCCAGGCCTCGTCGTTGTGGACGTAGAGCAGGTATTTCACCGCCCCGGCCAGGTCCCAGTAGGCCCGGACGTCCTCCGATCGCGCCGCGTCCTGGTCGAAGAACACCGGGTACTTGTAGTCGTCGTACCCCTCGACGCTGGCCTCGGCGCCGTCGGGCGTGCGGTTGGGGACGCCGGCCGGGTTGAAGTGGCCGGGGACCTCGGTCGTCACGTTGGAGGTGGCCGCGAACGGGGCGTTGGCGTTGCGGAACACGGAGCCCGACAGGGGCGTGTCCCAGAGCCGCTTGGCGATCCCCTCGGCCTCGATCGCGACCTCCTCCGAGCCGGGCCCGAGGCCGCCGGAGAAGCCCAGCGCGAAGCCGTCGAACAGCGACTCGGCGTGCCCGGTGGGCGAGGTGGCGCGGACGAAGAGGTTGTCGCCCGGCTCCACGATCTGGCCGCCCGAGTACTGCGTCCCCAGGGCCTCCTCGATCGTCGACGGCGAGGTGCCGTCGGTCACGCTGAGGTCATACCGGAAGGTCGCGGACCCGGGGTCGGGGCCCTCGCCGCGGCGGATCGAGAGGCACTGGACGTGCGGCAGCAGCTCGGCCCCGCCGTCGGCCGTCCAGCGATAGACCTCGATGGTCGCGGCGGCCTGGAGCGAGCCGGGGAGGATCCAGTCGGCGTCGGGGTTCGAGGGCATGGGGCCTCAGATGCTCAGACGTCGGGGTGCAGGAACTCGGCCTCGTAGGCCTGGCAGAAGTAGCCGCCGGGCATGGGGTAATACCGGCCCGTCGGCCGGAACTGGACCAGGATCACCCCCGTCCAGGTCGTGCCGTAGGTGTCCACCAGCGACGCCTTGCCGCCGGCGAGCTGGTAGCCCCGGAAGGTGTCGACCAGGGCCGCGAGCGCGGCCTTGCCCGACGCGATCAGGTGGCCCCGCGCGGCGGTCATGCCGCCCCGACTGCCGTGGTCCAGGAGCTGGAGCCCGTTGACGCCGGGGTAGGCGTTGACCTGGCGTTCCTTGGGCGCGGCCGAGGTGTTGCAAACCTCGACGACGCCCAGGTCGGTGCCGGCGTAGGACGCCATCTCAGGCCTCGCTCACGGCCAGCGGGTCGGTGGTGCCGTCGCTGGAGTAGGCCTGGAACTGGATCGAGTCCATGATGTACTGGTTCTGGCCGCCGCCCGGGGCGTTGCCCAGGAACACGGCGTTGGAGAGCACGAACGACAGGGTGCCGGCGCCCGAGGCGGACTGGTTGACGGCGTCGTAGAGCTTGAAGTTGACCGTGCAGACCGTGTTCTTGGGGATCGTCAGGAGCTTGCCGACGTCGCCGCCGGTGATCCGCACGGACCGGCTGGAGTCGGCCAGCGCCATCGCCGTGGCGAAGACGTTGCCGTCCCCCTTGAACGAGATCCACTGCTCGCCGCGCTGCACGGCGATGTCGGTGATCTCGGTGAGCGTGATCGTCGTCGGGCCGGACCCGTAGACGACGGTCACGTCCTTCCAGTTCATATAATGCTTCGTGCGGGGCATCGAGTCGGCTCCCGGTGTCGGTGGGGGTCGGTGTCAGGGGACGGAGTTGAGGCGTTCTTCCAGCGTCTCGTCGATCAGGCGGATGGCCTCGGGGGTCAGGCCCCAGAAGTCGCGCGGCGGGCGGTTGCGGGCGGGGTCCCCCTCGATGAACCACGACGCCTCCTGGACGGCCTCGGCCGAGACGCCGTAGGCGACCTCGGCCCGGTCGGGCGTGACGTCGACCACGCCGGAGACCTGGGCGGGGTCGGCCATCAGGTGGTGCAACAGGCCGATCCCCTGGCCGGGGAAGTGGCGGGACTTCCAGGCGGCGTAGTCGGGCGAGAGGTCGGCGAAGCGGTCGCCGTCGGCGTCCTTCTCGTCGGCGAGGTTGTCCATCACGCCGTCGGTGGCGATCCCGCAGAGGGTCGCGCCCAGGCCGTTCCTCGTGAGGTCGAACAGGCGGCGGAAGGCGGCCAGGTCGGCGTGGACCTCGGACCGGCCCTTGACCTTCGCGGGCACGTCAAGGCCTCCCCGCGACGAAGCCCGGGGGCGGGCCGCCGGGCCTGGGGGCGGGCTTCTGCTGGAGCGCCTGGGCGGCGGCCCCCAGCGCCTGCTGGGCCTGCTGGAGGTGCTTGGCGGCTGCCTGGCCGCCGGGGTAGGACGGGTCGAATTCGCTCCGGACATTCTCCAGCAATGCGGCTCGATCCTCCTGGCCATATTGCACGGCGCCGGTGATCGCGAGCTTGGGGCGATAGATGGAATTGAATTCGGGGAATTTCGCGGCGATCTGATCCTCATTCACGCCGGTGCGTCGCATGAGGTCGTTGTAAATCTCGGACTCGATCGCATCATCGCGCCCGGATCGCATGAATCCGCTGATCATGCTCTGGTAGTGGTGGCTCATCCACACGTCGGGCTGGTCGATCTCGCGCCTGGCCCGGAGGCGGGTCTCGGCTTCGAGCCTTGAGCGTTCGAATCGCGACTGCTTCTGGCCGATGCCGATGTCGGTCTCGAACGCGCGGTTCTCCGCCGTGCGTTGCAGCCCGATTTCGGAGCCGAGGAAACCCGCGTTCGCGGACGACGCATTCTTGCGTATCGCCTCGATAGCGGCCCTGGCCTTGGGGTCGGTCCTGCCTAGTGCGGCGTCGACATTCTTGGTGATCGACGCCTGCATCCGTACCGCCGCGATCTCCGTCGAGTTGTTGAATCCGTTGGCCTTCAACCACAGGTCCCCGTCCGGCCCGCTGATCTTCGGCGTGATCTTGCGGAGCGCGGTCTCGAAGTCGTCTGCCGGCGTGATCCCGAGCTGATTCAGCGCGTAACCCGGGGCGCCTTCGACGTCCATCCGGTCGAACCGCCGGAGCAGGCGATTGGCCTGGACGAGCTGGGTTCCGGCCTCGGCGGGGCTCCTCGCGTGGGGCGTCGTGAGGGCGAGCCTGGACGCGAGCGTTTCCGCGTCGGTGAATCGCCCGCCGTTCTCGTCCAGGAGCTTGGCCTGCGTCCCCGTGAGGGCCCGAGCCATTTCGGAGACCTTGCCCACGCCGAAGTAATTGAGGTGATACGCGATGGCGGCCAGCTTGGACGCCCCCGCATCGGCATTCGGGATCTTCATATATTCGGGCAGGATGCCCGCCATCTTGCCGGCGACGGCCGGGTCGATGGAGTACCTCATCGCGAACTGGGCGGCTTGCTTCTCCAGGGCCTCTGCGGTGGCGTCGTCGATATTCCCGCGCGTCTTGCCCGCACCGACGGCCCCCAGGAATTGCTCCCGGAAGTTGATCGCCTCGTCGGCATTCATCCCGGTCTGTTTCTGGAACTGGATCTGGTCGTGGATGAGGCTGGGAGTGACGTCGCCCTTGCCCTGGAGATTTGCGATCTCCCGCAGCTCCGAGCGGAAGTCATTGTAATTCTTGGCGGCATTCTCCAGGCTGAGCTTCCTTTGTTCGGCGCCTTCGCGCACGGCGTTGACGCCCGATTGCAGGACGGCGAAGGCCGTCCGGCGGGTCAGTGAGGCCATCACTCCTGCACCGGCGCCCCCCTTGCCTCCGGCGCCCCCGGCGCCGCCGATTCCCCCGCCCCCGACCCCGCCGACGGCCGCGCCCGCGGCGACGCCGCTGGCCGTGACCTTGTCGAGGTTGGCGGCGAGGTTGGCCGCGCGATTGGCGGCGTTGTTCATGTTCGAGGTGTTCTGGCCGACGCCGGCGGTTGCGTCCCGGGCGGCCCGGGCGCGGCCGCCGATCTGGTCGAGGGCCGTCGCCATCTGGGACGCGGCGACGGTCATGTTCGCCGGGGCGAGCGCCTTCGGGAGGTCCTTCAGCTTGGCCGAGAGCCTGTCCACGGCGGCGTCCACCGCCGCGAGCTTCGCGGCGATCGCGTCGAGCCCGCGGAGCGCGGCCCCGGGGTCGACGATGTACTCGATCGTGTATTTGCGGTCGGGCATTTATCGATCCGTCGTCGTCGTCGTCGTCGCTCAGAGGGCCTGGTGGACGCGGGCGGAGCAGGTGAACTCGAACCAGTAGCGCGGCAGGGCGTTGGGGCCGGGCTTCGAGGCCTCCTCGGCCGGCATCCGCCCGCGCTCCTGGATCGGCAGCGAGAAGCCCGCGTCGAACGCCAGCGAGCCCCACGCCTTGACCCGGGCCGCCAGCAGCTCGCCGGCGACGCAGGCCGCGTCCAGGTCGGGGGCCGAGACCCGCCAGCGGATGGACTGCTCGTAGACCCTGGTCGAGTCGGTGCGGAGCACCTCGCCGCCGCCGGAGAGCGTGAACGTGGCGTAGGTCCCCGAGGTCTTCGCCGGGGCCCTGCGGTCGTAGGGCCCGGCGACGGCCGAGAGCTGGGAATCGCCCTTGAAGGCGGCGACCAGCGCGGCCGCGAAGTCGGCGGGGAGGTCCGGGGCGACGTCGTCCCCGCCGACCGGGAAGTAGGTCGCCGGGAAATACGACGCCGGGAAGTAGGTGGGGGCGAACATGGGCCGATCAGCTCGGGAGGCTCAGGGTGATCGACGATCGGTTGCCGCTGGAATCCGTGGTCGCGGTGATCCGGGTCGTCGCCACGTTTCCGCCCTTGACGACGATCGTGCCGGTGCCGGCCCCGGAGAGGACGCCGGCCGCCGCGGCGAGGATCGGCGACAGGGCCTGCCTCACGTTGACGCCCGTTTCCACGGCGATCGCATCCAGGCCGGCCGGGGCCAGGACGGTCCGCCCGCTGGAGTCGATCGAGAGGCTCGCGAAGTTGGCCGGGAACGACTGGGTGAGCGAGTACCCCGTCTTGCTGCCGGACGCGACGACGACGCCCGTGGTGCCGGTCTGGCCGAGGATGGTCGTGACGTTGCCGCCGACGGTGGTGAGCGCCGACGCGGTGGCCACGCCGCCGGCCGAGAGGTTGTCGAGGTACCCGGCCCGGGTGGACGTCACGCGGGACAGGAGCGTCGTGATGCCGGCGCTGTCCGGGTTGTTGCCGACGATGTATCCCGCCGTGCCGGCCGAGTAGGCCCCCGGCAGGGCGACCGACCACGGGTCGGTGCCGCCGCCGCCCGAGATGTTGGGCAGGATGTAGCCCGCCTGGCCGCTGGTGAACGAGCCCGGCAGGGCCGTGCTCCAGACCTGGGTGGCGATGGCGGCGGCCGTCGGCGGGCTGCCGGTGGCCACGTTGCCCAGGGCGTAGCCCGCCTGGCCCGAGGTGAACGACCCGGGGATCGTCGTCGACCAGACCTGCGTCGCGATGGTCGCGGCGCTGGGGGCGGCGGTGGCGATGTTGTCGAGGTAGCCGGCCCGGGTCGCGCTGAGCCGGGAGAGCAGGGTCGTGACGCCGGCGCTGTCGGCCGAGGCGGCGCTCGACGCCTGGTCCAGGTAGGCCCCGTAGGTGTTGGCCGTGGTGTGGGCGGACTTCAGCTCGTCCCAGACCGCGCCCAGGGCGTTGGCCCCGAACTTGGCCGAGGTGATGGCGGCCGATGCGATCGTCGAGGCCGTGATGGCGCCCGAGGCGATCAGGACGCCCGTGGTGCCGGTCTGGCCGAGGATGGTCGTGACGTTGCCGCCGACGGTGGTGAGCGCGGAGGCGGTGGCCACGCCGCCGGCCGAGAGGTTGTCCAGGTAGCCCGCGCGGGTCGCGCTGAGCCTGGACAGCAGCGTGGTCGTGCCGGCGGTGTCGGACGCCGCCGCCAGGCCGTAGGTGCCGGCGGTGGTGTGCGAGCCGGTGGCCTCGTCCCAGACCGCGCCCAGGGCGTTCGCGGCGAAGGTGGCGGCGGTGATGGCGCCGGACGAGAACGTGTTGTTGTTGATCGCGTTGTTGGCGAGCTTGACGTTGCCGAGCGTCGAGCTGAACTGGTTGTTATTCGTCCCGATGACCGGCAGCCCGCCGGCCCCGTCGGCCGCCGCCGCCGGCAGGGACGTGAGGCCCATCCGGCCCGAGTCCTGGTAGTCGACGGCGTCCAGCTCGATCTCGATCAGCACCGGCGCCATGCCGGCCGCGCCCCAGAGCATCACGTGCACGGCCGTCGCCGACGACGCGATCGCGGCGTTGGGGATGTGCAGCTCGTACACGCCGGGCATGTTGGTGCCGTCGAGCGCCACGAACCCGCCCGAGCTGTAGGTGCCCGCCGTGGCCGTGACCAGCGTGACGGCCGTGGCCGACGACGCCCCGACGCGGGAGTAGTAGCACTTGAGGTTCGACGTGTTGTACGCCAGCCCCGTCAGCCCCGCGCCGGTGGTGACCGAGTTGTCCTGGACGAACACGCGGAGGATCCGGGAGGTGGTCCCGGCCTTGATCTTGAGCTTCATCCGGGGAATCCCCCTCCCATGCCCGAGACGCGGAAGAGGCCGGCGGAGCCGCCGCCCGAGACGTTGCCGATCTGCTGGCCGCCGAAGCTGGCCCCGTTGAAGTGCGTGCCGCGCAGGCCCGACGCCGACGTGACCGTGACGTCGGTCGGGGGCGACGTCAGCGGCGACGAGCCGAGCGTGTCGTTCCCGCCGAGGTTCTTGACGTTGGCGCCGAGGAACGTGCCGACCGAATAGGCCTTGTTGCCGAACGCGCCGATCGTCGTGGACGTGGGCGAGTTGGTGATCTTGATCGCCGTGCCCGTGACGGACACGAACAGGTTGAATTCGACCAGGATGTCGTTGTGGCCGGCGCCGTCGAACACGATCGCGTGGCCGCCGATCGAATAGAAGGTGCAGTTGAAGAGGCCGTAGGGCGTGCCGGCGATCGAGTTGCCGGGGTAGGTGACCGCGTCGCCCGAGATGGTGACGAACACGCAATTGCTGATCGCACAGTTGCGATAGCCGCCGGTGGCGACCCCGGCCGCGCAGCCCTCGAAGTAGCACTCCTCCACCGCCGCACCGTAGGTGCCGGCCAGGGTCAACGCGGTCGAGGTGAAGTTGTAGAACTTGCAGCCGCGGAAGAAGTTGTCGTAGACGTTCGCGGCGGAACCGGCCGAGCCCGTGCCCTTGTGGAAGACGCAGTCGACGAACGTGAGATACGTGCCGCTGTGCTGATGCGTGGTGGACGTGCTGTTGCGGAAGTCGAAGTTGCGGAAGGCCAGGGCGTTGCCCGAGCCGGTGAGGGCCGCCGACTGCGACGAGGCGTTGATCAGCGTCCGCGACGACATGTCGAGCGTCGACAGGTTCGTCACGCCGACGAACGTGATGGGGAACGCCAGCGACGTCCCCGCCAGGGTCGACAGCGCCAGCGTGCCGGCGAGCGTGCCGGTGCAGTAGACGACGTCGCCGGCCGCCGGGGCGGCCGTGACGATCGCGGCGGCCGAGTTGAGCGGCGAGCCGGCCGAGGTGCCGGAGCCGTTGGAGCCGGCCGAGAAGTCGACGTACCAGGTGGCCATCAGGGATTCGCCCCGAGGGCGGCGCGGGCCGCCTCGATCGTGGTCACGATGCCGGCGTCGACGTCGCCGACGACGTCGTTGTAGCGGCCGACGACGAACGCCCGGACGGCGTCGAGCGCGATCGCGGCGCGGGCCTCGGCGAACTGCTCCGCCGTGGCCTGGCCCTCGCCGCCCAGGTCGGCGAACGGGGAGACCTGCCAGACGCCCAGCCGCTTGAGCGCGGCCGCGTCGGGGGCCGAGATCAGCGTGGCGGCGGCCAGGCCGTCGACGGCGGCGATCGTCATGGCGTGGGTGAAGTCGAGCCCCGCCCCGCCCAGCGACTTCTGGACCCATTCCAGCCCGGCCGTCTTGAGGGCCGCGTCGAGCGCGGTCACCTTGGCGATGTCGCCCAGCTCGACGGCGATCTGGACGTAGCCCTTGCGGGTCGCGTCGGTGCGCGTGATCGACGGCGTGTTGGCGAGCGCGGCGGCCTGGGCGTCGTCGAGCCCGGCGTATGCGTCGAGCCGCGCGAGTTGCACGATCCTGGGGTCTGCCATGTTGGTTCCGCTCAGGCCACCGGCGGGGGCGGCGCATCCTGGGGGTGGACGAAGGTGGGGTACACGCGCTTGAATTCGGCGGTCGCGGCCGGGTCGACGCGCAGGAAGAAATTCATGTGCTTGATCGACGTCCTGGCGAACTGGCCGGAGCCGAGCGCGACCGTGACCGTCATCGCGTCGGTGTCGGCCTCGATCGCTCCGACGACCTCGCCGCCGTTGTTGAACGGGTTGAAGGCCCTGAGCCAGGGCCCCAGGGGGTTGGCCTTGCCGAGCTTGAAGATCACGAGTTCACCCCCGCGCGGATCCGCAGCCGGGCGGCCGTGGTGCCCGCGTTCGTGACGTAGAGCGTGGTGATGGTCGACGCGACGGGGTTGGCGAAGTAGCCCGAGTCGTAGTCCCAGACGAACGCCACCCCGGCGACGAGCGCGTAGGTGTTGGTGGGGCTGCCGGTGCTGTTGGCCTTGAGCGTCAGCCCCTGCTGGGTCGCGAGCATGTAGAGCGACCGCAGCTTGGCGGGGTTGATCGAGATGGCCACGGCCTGATTGGTCGTCGAGGCCGGGATCGAGACGTCCAGCTCGACGGAGAGGTCGGACTGGACGTCCTGGGTGCTGGCCAGGACCGAGTTGTTGTCGATCTGGCTGGTGCGCTTGAGCGTGTGGATCTTGGCCATCGGTCAGGAGACCTCGCGGCAGTAGGTGCGCCAGCGGCGGCCCTCGCCGGCCCATGTCGACGGGCGAGGCGATCACGCCAGAGGACGCGGGAGCCCCAGTCGATCCGGTCGTCGACGGCCAGGCCCGGGTCGGAGGGCGTGGTCACCTCGTAGGTGTGGGCCCCGAAGACCTGGTTGTCGCCGTCCTCGCGGGAGGGCCGGGTGACCTCCAGGACGCGGGCGGCGATCGTGGTCCCGGACCCGGGCGCGGCGGGGTCGCCGCCGCGCGTGCCGGCGGAGTGCGACACGGGCCGGAGCGTGACCGTGGTCGGGAACATCCGGGGTGAGAAGGGGCGGAGGGGCATATCAGGCGGTTTCGACGCGGCTCTGGAAGCCGAAGGTCAGGAGGCCGGCCTCGACCGTCGTGTCCTTGCCGTAGCCGTAGAGGCTCTCGGCGCGGGCCGACTTGCGGGCGAGGGACTTCTCCAGCGAGTCGCGGAGCCTGCCCAGGTCCTGGCGGTTGTCCTGGCCGGCCGTCTGGTCGGGGTCCGTCCAGTTGCCGAGCACGGTCTCCAGGGCACGCAGCTCGGCGACGTCGAGGAGCTGGGGCACGGAGGCGTCGTCGACCCCGGCGAGGTCCTGGGTCGTCACGGCCGCCGGGGACGCGGGGGCGATCTCCAGCGAGCGGAGGGCCTCGGCCAGCGGGTCCGTCAGCGCGGCGTTGGTGCCGTCGACGGTCGTGCCGTCGAGGCCGACGGCCGCCAGGAGCTTGCCGCAGCGGGCGACGAGCAGCGTCTCGGCCTGGGCTCGGGTGAGGGGCATGGTCAGGCGTTCTTCGCCGGCTTGGCGGCGGGCCAGACCTTGTCGTTCGGGGTCGCGGCGGCGGAGATGGCCTTCGCCAGGTCGTCGAGCCTGGCGTCGAACGCCGCGAAGCGGTCGGCCAGGAGGTCGGCGGTGCCGGCCTTCGCCGCCTTGATCTCGGCGGCGATCTCGTCGCGGAGGGCGTCCAGCTTCGGGCCGATGGGCTCGATCTCGGACGTCGCGAACGTCGCGCGCTCCAGCGGCTTGCCGCCGGTGATGAACTCCTCGATCGCGGCGAGCCGCTCGGCGAGCGACTCCATCGCGGCGGCCTTGCGGGCCTCGATGAACTTGGGTGCGGCCACGGGCGGCTCCGGGTGGGCGGTGTTCGGTTCGCGGGGAGGGCCGGGCCGCCCGGGATGGCCCGGGCGGCCCGTCGTCACATCAGCACAGGCTCACAGGATCAGGCGAACGCGGTCGGGATCGTGTAGGTGCCGCCGTTGCCCAGCTCGGTCACGTGGGCCCCGAGGCGGTTGCCGACGCCGATGCCGAAGCGGTGGCGGTAGAAGTAATTGACCAGCGGCTGGTCGTCGTCGCGGGAGACGAGCGCCAGGCCGCGCGGCAGGCCGGTGGCCGCCGGGTCGACGCGCATCTTGAGGGGCTTGGGGGCCCCCAGGTGCACGGTGAGGATGTAGTTCGCGGGGATGTGGTCCCAGCTCACGGTGATCACGCCCGAGGTGATCCCGACCACCTCGCCGGGGCAGTTCTCCGGGACGGCCGCGGGGTTGAGCCGGTTGGCCGCCGTGTTCGGCACGACGCGGTAGTCGACCAGGGGCTCGAAGTCGGTGAGGGACGCGACCTTGGTGTAGTGGGTCGAGTTGATGAACGAGATCAGGGGCGCGCCGCCGGTCGGGGTGCCCCACCGCGACTTGAGCGCGTTGGCCGCCGCCAGGAACGGGTTGTTGGTGTCCGAGATGGCCGAGGCGAGGTAGCCGGTCTCGGGGTAGTGGTCGGCCGTGGCGTCGGAGGTCGAGCCGGCGATCGGCGGGTAGACGACGCTGTCGCCGTTGGCCAGCGGCTGGACGGTGAGGGAGCCGTAGAGCGGGTCCACGAAGGTCCGGCCGCCCGAGGTGTTGTTGAACAGGGCCTTGAGCATCTCGAAGCGGACGGTGTTGATGTCCTTGTTGAAGACCGTCTGGAGGTGGCGGTCCATCTCCGGGATCGTCATGTAGGCCATCGCCACGTCGTCGCCGCCGATCGAGGCGCCGAAGTCCTCGAGCGGGTAGGCGACGTCCCACTGGCCCGACGCCTTGACGGCGGCCGGGAGGCCGGAGGGCCCGCGGCGTTCGAGCTGGCCGCCGCCGGGGAGCTTGTAGCGTTCCTTGTAATTCTCGGTCTCCTCCTCGACGAGCATGCCGATGAATCCCATCAGCTCGTCGTTCCACTGGTTGACCATCTCCTGCGCGGCCTCGTAGACGACGCGCTGGCCGATGGTGTTGACGAACGAGCGGTCGGAGTCCTGGAGGCCGAGGATGCCGGCGAGGATGCCCATGTGCGGACGCCCCTATGTGAGTGTGCGGGTCGGTGGAATCGGGTGTTGCGGCGGGGGCGGGGCGGCGGTCAGTAGCCGGCGGCCCAGTTGGCGTCGATGTAGACCGTCTTGGTGAGCGCCGAGTCGGCCAGCGGCACGACCTGGCCGGCCTTGGACGCTGGTGGTCCCGGCCGCGTCGGCGAGCTTGCCGACGGTGTCCGAGAGGTAGACGATGGCCCCGTAGGCGAGCGAGGCGGCGCCCAGGCCGGCGGCGTTGACGCGGCCGCGCTTGAGCACGTCGACCGCCTGGCCGGCTCCGACGGTCTGCAGCGCGATGCCCTTGAACTGCGGCGCGGGGGCGGTGGCGTTGGCGTCGGCGAGCCCGACCTTGCCGGTGCTCAGCAGGTAGACGGGGTCGCCGGCCGACAGCGCGGCGCTGGCGATGAACGTGTAGACCTCGGCCTGCTCGGGGTCGACCAGGGCGACGGAGGCGGGGACGGACGTCAGGTCGGCCACGGCGGGCCTCCTCTGGGTTCGGGTTCGGGCTTACGGGTCGGGATTCGTCGATGCGATGCGATGCGGGCGGGTCAGAATCGCCCGAGCGGGAGGATCCGCTCCTTCGCCCGTTCGCCCTGCGGCTCGGGCCTCGGCAGCGTGGTCGAGCGGCCGGGCGGGGTGCCCAGCGGCTTCGGGGCCTCGGCCTGGCGGAGCGAGGGCAGGAACTTGGGCCAGTTCGCCTCGGCGTACTTGTCCAGGGGCGTTTTCTTGTCGCCGTCCTTCACATAAGCGACCTTGGCCGGCTTGCCCTTGACCGTCTCGTCGGCGACCTCGAATTCCAGCTCGCCGGCGAGGGTGCCCAGGACGTCGGGGTCGAACCCGGCGGCCTTCGCGACCGTCGACACGGCCCGCTCGCGGGCGTATTTGGCGACCTCGCCCCGGGCCGTGGTGCCCTCGTCGAGCTGCGTCTTGATCTCGTCGGGCTTGCCGAGGTTGCGGTACTTGCCCCACGCCTTGGCGTCGTCGCCGGCGAGCACGATCGCCCCGTCGGCGGGGACCTTCCCCGAGAGTTCGGAGACCCTGGCGTTGGCGGCCTGGAGCTGGCCGTAGAGGTCGCGGGCCAGGCCGATGCCGTCGCTGGAGTGCTTGGCGGCCAGGGCCTCGAAGCCGTCGGATTTCTTCTCGGGCGGCGGCGTCTGGGCGGTCGTCGTCGAGCCGCCCTCGGTCGTCGTCGTCGGATCCAGGAGCAGGCGGAGGTATCGGACGAACATCAATTCACCTGGGTCGGGGCCGGGCTGGCGGCCGTGATCTTGGCGATGTCCTCCGGCGACCAGCCGTGCCGCGCCAGCCACAGGGCCAGCGGCACGCCGGCGGCCTGGGCCGCCGCGGCTGTCTGCCAGAACAGGGTTTCCTCTTCGAGGTCCTCGATCGGGTCCCCCTCGAAGACCGGGCGGTCGGCGACGCGGTGGTCGAGCTTCCCGGCGGCATAGCTGCCGAGGTCGAAGCCGGCGTAGCCGTCGTAGCCCTGCATGCCGCCGATGGCGATCGCCATCTGGTGGGCCCGGACGATGGCCTCGTCGTAGGCGGCGCGGCGGGCCCGGAGCTTGGTCTCGGCGGGCTTCCTGGCCTCGCGGATCGCGTTGCCGCTGGCGGCGCCCGAGGCGCGGATCCGGTCGAACCGCAGCTCGGGGTAGTCGGCGTCGAGCTTCTCCAGCATCGAGTCGATGTGGCCGGAGACCTCCTCGACCTTGACGTCGGCGACCAGCGCCTGGGCGCGGGCCTGCTCGCTCTTCACGAACAGCATCAGGGCCTTCTCGCGGTCGGCCTCGCGATCCTGCGGGGAGGACGCCTCGGCGGCGGAGCGGGCGGCGCGCTGGGCCTCGCCCAGGTCGGCGGCCGTCACGCCGGAGATCAGCCAGGGGGCCTCGACGAGCTTGCGGATCTGGTCGTTGAGCTTGGAGCCGACGTCGTCGGCCTCGCGGGCCAGCGGCAGCGCGGCGTGGGCCTCGGACAGCCCCCAGTCGAGCCCGACGTCGACGTGCTGGGTCAGCACCAGCGGCGCGAACCCGTAGGGCACCGACCACTCGGCCGCCACCCCGTTCCAGGCGTAGGGCTTGCTGTCCAGCGTGGTCGCGAAGACGATCTCGTCCTTCGCGGCGCCCCGATGGCAACGCTCGCCGTAGAGGCAGAGGCGGGGGTTGCCGGCCGGGTCGACGGGCTGCGTTGGGTGCGGCCTCATCTCCTCGCGGCGGTAGGCCCGGACGTTGCCGCGGCGGTCCAGCTCGACCTCGACGATCGACCGGGGGTGGACCGGCTCGATCGCCACGCAGCCCTTGTCGGGGTCGTCGCGGACGGCCAGGGCCACGTCGCCGAGGACGGCGCCCCAGCGGACCCAGACGTCCTTCTTCGACTGCCAGCGGGAGTCGCGCCAGAGCCGGGCGATGGCGGCGCGGAGGGCCTCGTCGCCGGAGGGGATGGCGATCGGGATGCCCGAGGGGACCGCCTTGCCGTCGCCGGCCGCCGGGTCCAGGGGGCCGCCCTGGATGTGCGAGACGTGCATCTCGGCCAGGCGGTAGAACGGGCCGTAGAGGCTGCGGGCGTTGCGGTAGAGGCCGTAGTCGGCCCGGTACTTCCGCGACCACTTGTGCAGGCCGTCGCGGTACTGGTCGCGCGAGTAGCACGCCCAGAGGACGGCGTAGCGCATCCGGCGGGCCTGGTACGCCGACCACTGGTCGACGTTGCCGAGGGCCGCGACGATGCCCGTCGCGTCGACGCCGTCCGGGTGCAGGAACGACTCGCGGAAGGCGACGGAGGCGGCGCGGATTCCGGTCATGATTCGGTCGAGGTATCCCAAGCGGGGTTCAGCCCCTGTATCCCGCGAACGGGTTGACGCCCACGGAGATCGACGGGCTCTCGGCCAGGGCCATCACCCCGTATCGGAACGAGTCGTAGTCGTCGTCGCCGCCGTTGCCGTCGTCGTCGCAGTCGACCTTGCGGACGTCCTCGGGGCGGTTCGGGTCGTGCTCCAGCGCCGGCAGCGAGTCGGCCAGCTCGGGGCAGCGTTCGGAGACGAACAGGGTCGGGGCCACGGTCGGGCCGCCGTCGCCCCCCTTCGAGCCCAGCCCGGCGAGGATCTCGGCGGCGCCGTTGAGGCGGTCCATGTCGGCGGCCTCCAGGTCCCACCCCAGCGCGGCGTAGGACTCGGCCACGCTCCTGCCGTCGTGCCGCTTGGCGAACACGTCCGAGCCGGCCACGAACCGGGAGACCCGCCGGGGCTCGACGCGGTTGCGGGCGAGCATCGAGCGGATGCCGGCGTCGTGCTGGGGCGTGAGCAGCCGGCGGCCCCGGTGGCAGTCCAGCGCGTAGCGGACGCCGTCGGGCGTGCGGGCCAGGAGCGTGACGACCGTCTGGTGGGTGTAGCCGTAGTCGAGCGACAGCGCCAGCCGCCAGGCGAGCGGCACCGCGTCGAAGGGCCGGATGACGTGGACGTCGCGGTCGAAGCCGGTGAAGAACTGGCCGGCCAGGCAGTCCCAGTCGCCGTCGAGCCAGGCCTTGCGCTGCCAGCCGGTGAGGGATTCCAGGCTGGCCCGGTACTCGGGGTTGACGTGCGGGTTGTCGCGGACGGTGGCCTGGACGAACCGGGTGTCGCGCTCGGAGCCGGCCCGGAGCGGGGCGATGAACAGGGCCTTGAACCAGGCGTGGCCGACGTTGCCGGGGTTGGTCGTGAAGTAGATCCTCGGCCGCCACGCCCAGGTCGGCTTGCTGGTGCGGACGCAGGTGGCGATGTCCTTGACCTTCCTCGCCGTGAGCTGGGTCGCCTCCTCGATCAGGACCCCGTCATATTCGAGACCCAGGTAGGCGTCGATGTCCTTGTCGGTCTGGAAATGGCCGAGCACGACGCGGGAGCCGTTGTCCCTGCGGACCAGCACGCCCTCGGACGCCTTGTATTCGTGGGGCGTCGAGTGCAGCACCGAGCGGCGGAGGTCCTGGACCTGCTCGCGCCCGGCCTTGCCCACCTTGCGGAGGTAGAGGAACTTGAGCCCCGGCACCCGGCCGCAGTCGTCCACGAAGACCTGGGCCAGGCCCCAGTGGCTCTTGCCGCCGCCGCGGGCCCCGCCGTATCCGACCCGGGTGGGGCCGGAGGGGAGGTCGCACAGCCGGGCCGCCGCCGCCGCGGCCCACTGGCGGGGCGTGGGGGCGAGGTTGGCGGCGAGGTACCGGGCGACCTGGTCGCGGGGGCAGCCGGCCGCGCGGGCGGCGTCGACGCACTGCTGCAGTCGGTCCATCGGGGGTTGCCCGGCGAGGATGGCGAGGGAGAGGGCGGCGAGTCGGAGGACGGTCGCGATCATGTCTCGGGGGTCTCACCTGTCTCGGGGTAGGAGCGCTCCAGCGCCAGCCGGAGCCGCTCGGGGACGTCGGCGGAGGCCGCGTCGTCGAGGCGGAGGTCGCTGATCCGGTCGGGGGTGTCGACGCCGGCGAGCTTGCGGAGGTCGGCCATCAGCTCGCGGATCTCGCGGAGGTACCTGGGGTCGCCGGTGCGGCCCTCGACCTTCGAGGCCGTCTCGATGTCGGCCTCCCAGACCTCGATCGTCTCCTTCAGGCGGACCGTGCCGTCCTCGGCCCTGGCGACCTGGGACATCTCGGTCCCCTCGCGGCCCGTCGTCGTCGTCGTCGCGTCGCGGCGGGAGCGTCGCCACTCGCGCCAGGCCTGGTAGATCAGCTCGAGATACTGCTCGATCTGCTGGCCCAGCAGCTCGGCGCGGCGGGAGCGGAGGTCGGCGAGGGCCCGGCGGTGGTGCTCGGCGAGGTGCCTGGAGACCGTCTCGCGGGCGAAACCCTGATGGGCCGCGATCCGCTCGTGGGTCCAGCCCCGGGAGGAGAGCCGGGCGGCCTCGGCGAGGTTCTCGGGCGAGTAGTGGGCTTGGGACGACACACGTCAGTACGAATGGGGCGGCTTGCGGCCGTCGCAGGGCGGGCCGAAGGGCTTCGTCTTGCGGCCCTTCCAGTTGGCGCCGAGCCTGGCCGGCTCGGATTCGAGGTGCGCCACGATCAGCTCGGGGAGCAGCACGCGGTCGCGGCGGTCCCAGTTCAGGCCGTACTGGACGTCGGTGCGGCAGGCGTCGCCGTGGCGGGCCGGGTACGCCTTCTGGCGGACCCCGCGGTACTCGATCGAGCTGGCGTGGGCGAGCTGGAAGAACCCGATCGGGACGTAGCCCATCTGCGGGTCGGCCCAGCGTGTCCCGACCTCGTAGCCGGGCGGGAAGTTGACGCGGCAGTGGTAGTCGGCGTGGTAGTCGAGCCAGCCCGAGCCGAGGAGCTTCATCCAGCCCTCCCAGCTCCGGACCATGACGCGGTCGGCGCCGTAGACCTTCTCCTCGTCGAGGTGGGCCGATTCGAGGATGCGGCGGGTCATCCGGGGCAGGACGATGTCGGCGTCGAGGTGGAGGTGCCAGGCGTCGTTGCCGAGCTGGCGGAGGCCGGCCTCGACCATGCGGCCCTTGGCGAACTCGCTGGCGTCGCGGCGGTGCTCGCGGGAGAGGAGCGTCTCGATCGAGAATCGGCGGCAGACCTCGCGGGTCCGCTCGTCGTCGGGGGTCGTGACGACCACCCAGCGGTCCAGGGCGGCGAGGTTCCAGGGCGCCACGTGCGCCAGGATGTCGCCGTAGTCGACGCAGACGGAGACGGCCTCGATGCGGAGCACGCGGGTCCTCGGCGGTGGGGTTGGGTCGGGCGGGGTCGGGTTGGGTCGATCAGCGGCCGTGCAGCCGGGCCCAGAGCCTGGCCAGGCGGGGGGCGAATGTGGCGTAGGCCACGACGGAGGTCACCGCGAAGGTGAGGGCGTGGGTGCCGACGACCAGGAGCCGGTCGACCGACTCGATCGACACCGCGAACGCCACGGTGGAGGCGGCAGTGGTGAGGGCGACGCCGATCTTCGAGGCGCCTTCGGCGTGGCCGGGGTCGATCATCGGCGAATCCGGTGGGGTTGCGGCGGCGAGGGAGATGGAACTCACGACGCCCCCCGATCCGGCGGGGGCGGCGGGGGCGGTCCGCCCTGGTGCCACATGCGATAGAGCTGGGTCGCGAACGCCACGGCGGCGGCGGCGGTGGAGATCAGCAGCGAGGCCGTCGGCCGGGCCGTGTCCGGCAGGGCCGGCAGGACCGAGCGGAGCGCGACCTCGATCGTGGGCCAGGCGGCGGCGAAGGCGATCGCGGCGCCCGAGATCGCGGCCAGCGCGTCGCCGGCGGAGACCGATCCCCGGACGGCGCCGGGGGCGGGCTTCCAGCGGAGGAGCCAGTTGAATGGGTTCACGGCGGCCCTCACGTCTTGGCGGTCGGGTCGGGGAGGCCGAGGTCGATCAGGAGCTTGACGATCGGGCCCACGTCGTAGCCCAGGGCCTTGAGGATGCCGAGGGCGACCCGGGCGAGCTTCGCCGGGTCCATCTTCGGGTTGGCCCGGATGAGGTCGCCGACGACCTGGGCGTGGCGCCTGGAGATGGGCTTCGGGGTCGCGGCGGGCGTGCTATCGGAGGGCATGGTCAGGACATCCCCATGTAAGACCAGCCGGGCGGCAGGTCGCGGCGCTGGAAACCGCCCCAGAGGCTGAACGCCCAGGAGTCGCGGTTGCCGATCATGCGGTACACCGCGTCGGCGGGGGCGAAGAACGAGAAGGCCGGCTGGTCGCGGGAGGTCGGGCCGCCGGGGAGCTGGTCGCCCCAGGACTGGATGATCAGGTAGAAGGGCTTTCCGTCGATCCACGCCCGGCCGACGATGGCCATCTGGTGCGGCCAGGAGCCGCGCGGGTAGCAGATGCCCTTCGAATCCCGGGGCTGGGTGAAGCCCTGGTTGCTGGCGACGGTGACCGGATAGCCGCTGTTCAGGGCGGCGTCCAGTTCGGCCTTGGTGGCGACGAGGGTGGCGGCCCCGAGCTTCTGCTTGCCGCAGAGGTCCTTGATCTCGCGGGGGACGCCGGAGCGGCCCCATTGCTTGGCCCGCTGGCCCGAGTAGGCTCCGACGGCCTCGCGGGGCACGGCGCCGTGGTCGGTGAGGGCCTTCGCCACCGCGCCGCCGTAGCAGCCGTCGCCCGAGCCGAGCATCCCGGCGACCTCGCGGCCGATGCCGTAGATCGCCTCGGTGCAGATTTCCTTGTATTCCTCGGGCTCGCCCAGGGCGATCTCGACGCACTGGAGCAGGTCCAGTGCGTGGCCCGCGCCGAAGCTGGTGCAGTCGCCGATCTGCTGCGCCGGGTAGGCCGGGTAGGACCCGAGGACTTCCTTCCACGCTTTCGGGAGGAAGACGTCCTTCAAATCGTCGGCGTCGGCGGCGAACCCGGGCTCGACCCCGAACAGGGTGGGCGCGGCGGCGGCGACGGCCAGCCGGTCGGGGTGGTCGGTCCAGCCGAACAGCCAGCCGGGCACGGTCGGGGCGTCGTCGTCGATGATGTCGGGGGCGTCGTCGGTCACCTGTTGCGCATCCCCCTGGCGAAGTCGCGCCAGGCCTGGGCGAGCTTCGCCTTCTCGTCGGCGGTCGGCTCGCGGTCGTCGGGGGCGAGCTTCGCGTACTCGGCGGCGATGGCCTTGAACGCCTGGTCGCGGCGGGCCTTCCAGCGTTTCTCGAAGTCGGACGTGATCGCGGCGCGGGAGACGCCGGCGGCCAGCATCGAGGCCGACTCGTCGAGCGTCTCCGCGTAGGTGGCCGTGACGGCCTGGCCGTAGCTGTAGGCCAGGCGGCCGAACGGGTCGGTCGGGACCGGGCTGGGCGGGGGCGTCGGGGGCGGATTGGGGTCGGGCTGCGGGCCGGGCGTCGGGGGAGGGCGCGGGGGCGGCGGCCTGGGCTCGCCCACCTTGATCTCGGCGACCGACTCGTCGAAGGTGTCGCCCTTGGCCACGGCCAGGCGGACCCGTAGCGTGACGGGCTCGACGCCGGTCTGGATGTCGATCGAGCGGCCGTCGTCGCGGCGGACGCTGTACTGGTCGTACTCGGGGGGCTCGACGTACCAGACGACGGACCGGGGCTTGGCGCCGGCGGAGGACCTCGCGGCCGAGAGCGGGACGCTGAATCCCTGGCGCCACGACGCGGGGACCGGGCGGCCGTCGAACAGCGTGATCACCGCCTTGGCCTGCTGCTCCGCGGCCGGGGCCGGCGAGGGCGTCGGCGGCGGGGCCTGCGCGTCGGCGATCGGCGAGACGGCCAGGATCAGCGGGAGCAGGGCGGCGGCGATCGTGCGGGCTCTCACGCGGTCGGTCCTCTGGGTGGTCGCCCCCGCCGGCCCGGCGCGACGGCGAGCGGTCGCGGGGGCCCGGGCGGCGGCGGGGGCCATTGCGGGGGCGTCAGTCGGGGATCAGCGGCAACAGCGAGAACCAGAGCCGGAGGCGGTGCCAGGGGCGTTTCCAGGCGGGGAGCGGCTCGGGCTTCGGGATGGGCTCGATGAACGGCTCGTAGATGTGGGCGAAGGTCGCCCCCGGGCAGGGGTAGACCTCGCCGTCGTGGCCGGTGATCAGCATGTCGCCGCGGCCGAACCGCAGCGTGCCGGTCTTGTTGCCGATCAGGTACAGGTCGTCGTTCTCGTGGGTGACCGGGTGGCCGTTGTAGCTGAACGACCAGGGCATGCCCCGATAGGTCGGCACGCCGCTGTCGACGCCGTGCTTGACCAGCTCGTCGAACGTGATCGCGTCGATGACGACGGGTCGTTTGCGATAGGCGGCCATCGGATGCGTGTCTCCGGGCAGGATCATCGGAGCGTCGCCCACGCGAGCGCCGTGGCGACGGAGAGCGCGGCCAGGGCGGACACGCCGACGAAGGCGATGGCGACTCGGCTGCTCATGGGGCGGCCATGTGATCGGGCTTCGCCCACAGCCTCTCCCACGCGGGCGTCGGGTCCGGCTCGATCGGCCGGTGCTCCCCGCACCAGGAGTCGGCGGGCACCAGCGGGTATTCGGTGGACATGGCCTCGACGACGACGACGACGGGCGGCAATCGGCGGCAGTCGCCGACGCGGTCGCCAACCTCCCCGAGGGGGACGTAGAACAGGCAGCCGTCGCAGCGGGGGGCGGTCATCGCACGCAGAGCAGCATCACGCAGGCGACCGCCATTGAGGCGGGCCAGGCGACGAGGGCATTAGCGCCGCACAGGATCAACACCGCGCCCAGGCCCACGTACAGGCCGAGGGAGAGCGGGAGCGACCTGCGTAGGGCGTCGGCCAGCGAGATCAGGGGTCTCATCGTCGTCGTCATCCCAGGGCACCGTGGGGCAGAGGCGGAAGATCAGGGCCAGGGCCGCGGCGATCAGGAGCACGTGGAGCCCGGCGTCGGCCAGGGCGTGGCGGAGACGTCGCAACTCAGGCGGGCGGCGGGTTCGTCTCGATGCCCTGGCGGGCGACGAGGTAGGCCATCTCGACGAGCTGCAGCGCCTTGTTCAAGTGGCGGCCCTTGGGCACCGTCGCGATCAGGAGCTGCGAGAATCGGTGGGCGGAACCCCGGACCTCGAAGGTCGCGGCCCGGGCCGGCTCGGTGTCGATCGGCTCGCCGTAGGCGGCAGCGACTTGCGTGACCTCGGCGGCGGTCCCGGCAGGCTTGCTCACGTCGTAACCCTCGTGTCCTGTCGATATCCGAATTCGAGGTCGCGTCGATACTCCTCGGCGGACTCGGCGGCGTCCCTCGAATCCCGGTAGAAGAGGTCTTCCAGGGCGATCCAGTCCCGCATCAGGTGCAGCTTGAGGCGGTTCCACCAGCGCGGATAGGCGGTCACGTGGACGCCCAGGTCGAACCGGTTGAGCTGCCGCGCGGTGCGGACGACGAGCCGGAGGTTGCCGGCGTCGTCGGTTTCAAGCCGGGTCGGGGGCGGTGTTGGCTTGTGGATCAAGGCCGATCAGGGCTTCGGAGTGCCTTCGACGCCGCGGGCCTGGCGGTCCCGGGTCCGCTTCTCCAGCCAGAGGAGCGCGGTCTCCAGGTGCGTGAGGCAGATCGCGTTCTCGCGGCAGGCGGCCTTGGCGTTGAGGGCCTGGATGCGATCGATCAGGACCTTCAGCACCTCTTCGTTCGTCGTGCCGTCCTCCACGGTCGCGAAGAACCCATCGCGGGGTTCCTTGCGGATGAAGGTCAGGACCTGCTCCGGGGAGCCGTCCATGTTGGCGAGCGAATACTTGTGGCCGGGGATGATCGGGGTCATTCGGTGCCCTTGTCCGGTTCGGCGATGTGCGGGTGGGGCGGCTCGACGTGGTCGAGCGCGTCGAGCTGGAAGTCGGGCGTCCAGCGGTCGTTGGCCGGCTGGTCGATGCTGGCGAGCCAGGCTTCCGCCTCGGCCCCGTATTCGGCGACCAGCGAGCGGCGTTGCTTCTGGCTGAGCTTCGCCTGGAACCTGATCTTCTTCGCGGCCCGCTTGCGGCCGATCTCGGCCAGCTCGTCGTCGCGCCGCTGGGCGTCGTACTTCTTCTGCCGGCTCGGGCTGACGCCGTGGCAGCCCATGCAGACGAACATCGAGCGGTCGCGTTTGCAGGCCCCGCCGCAGGTGGGGCAGGGCCGCTTGGAGCCGGCCGGGACGCAGGCGTCGGGGTCGTGCGGGCGGAGGGCGAAGTAGGGTTCCAGGCCGTCGGAGCTTTGACCTCGGGTCGTGGCGCCGGGCGGGAGCCCGAGGCCCCTCAACTCTCGCCCTCGGTCGCGGCCTCCGGCGCCCGCCGCTCCCACTCGTGGAGCGTGGACTTGGGCACGCAGAGGATCCGGGCCCGGTCGCGGACGCTGTATCCGGTCTCGGCCAGGAGCCGGTCGAGGGCCGCGCGGACGCGGGTCACCTCGGACTGGGGGGCCGGGCCGGGGGCGCGTGCGCGACGCCTCCGTGGCCCGGGGACCTCGATCGCGATTCCGCCCTCGGTGATGCCCGTCATCGGTGGCCCGTCTCGCGGTGGCTTGCGGGGCCGCGTGATCATCGCGGGCCCCTATAAGTGACGCCTGCAAGTTGTGTCCGGATCGGCCGCCCTGCCGTCGCCGAAATCGTTGCGGGGGAAGCCGCTTAAAAATTTCCTCCCTGTCCGGACGGGCCCGATTCGCCCTCGCCGTCGGTGTACGTTTGTGACCAACCGTGAGGGTCGGGGCGGGCCTTCGGAGGGCGGCCGGGGCGGCGCCTGGCCTCGCGGCCGGCGACGACCAGGCGGATCCCCAGCGGCCCGGCGAGCCGCGCGGCGGTGCTCAGTTTGATGTCGTCGCCGGCGAGGAAGCGCGAGAGCTGGCCGGCGTTGACGCCCGTCAGCTTGGACACGGCGTGCTGCGACTGGCCGCTGGAGCGGATCTCGTCGCGGAGCTGCTGGGCGAGGTCGCGTTGCGGGGGCGGGGCGGGGGCGCGGGTCATGCGACGTAGGCCTCGATGAGGATCGGCGGGAGGGTTGCGGGGTCCGGTTGCTGCTGCTCGATCAGGATGACGGGCACCCTCATCGATTCGGCGTGATCGCAGGCGACGCCGATCGCCTCGTGCCGGGAACCCACGATCAACTCGATGGGCCTGAACGAATTGCCGTCGTGATGGACGATCCACCAGTATTCGCCGTCGCTGTGATCCGCCCAGATCGAAGGGACATCGGACGGGATGCCGTCGATGGGCCCGACCGCGAGGCCGGGATACGAATTGGTCGCGACAATCTCCAAGCGAAAGCTCATGCGTTGGTCTCCGAGAATCGGCGGAGCAGGGCACCAACCGACGAGTGCGACCATCGGCCCCCGCGCTTGGCCGGGAACGACTTGGCGTTGAGGTAGTCGGCGATCTGCCGATGGGTGAAGTTATCCCGGCGCATGTCCATGATCATGCGAAAGATGCGAAGGTCGTCGTCGTCGCGTTCCAGGGTCTTGCCGTCCGGCCCGAGCTTCGACCCATAGGGGACCTGCCCCAGTTGTTCATTCTTCGATCGCTTGTGGGCCACCGCCGACCGGGTGCGTTCAACAATTGTTTCACGCTCCCACTGGGCGACGGTCATGAGCAGGTTGAGGACCATCCTACCCCCGGCCGTCGCGGTGTCGATCGACTCGGAGACCGACGCCAGCGACTTGCCGCCGCGCTCGCCGAAGTAGCCGTCGATGAGCGACGACCAGTCACCGAGGCTGCGGGTCAGGCGGTCCAGTTTGAATACGACGAGCGTATCGGCGTCCCCCGAACGCAGCCGGGCGAGTGCATGCGTGAGGCCGGGGCGGTCGAGGCTCTTGGCGCTGAGGCCGGCGTCGGTCACGACCTCGACCAGCTCCCAGTCGTGGAGCGCGGCGTACCCCCGGATCTTGTCGGACTGCAAATCCAGCGACACCCCGTCGCGGACCTGGTCCTCGCTGGAGACCCTCGCATAGCCGATTGCGCGCACAATTATTTTTCCCGGCGGCGACCCTGCCGAATCGACCTCCGTTGCGCCCGCGCAACGTTGCGCGGGCGCGAATTCGCGTTGCGCCCGCGCAATGGTTTTTGGTGCGCGGGCGCAATTATCTGGGGCATGGACACCTGACGCGGGGTCCACGGGTTGGACAGCACGGACCCGTGCTGTCCGGCCCTTCCAGGTTATGCGCGGGCGCAACGACCTGGCAAGAACCGGCCACCTCACTATGCCCGGATTATCGGTACCCCCTGCCCATCCCGCTTGCCGGATCGGCAAAGCGACCTTAATGCTCATTATCGGACGTTGTTCCGGGGAGCCCTGCCGGAGGGGAGGGGCGGGAGAAAATCGAGGAGGAAAGTAAGTGGCCCCATTGACTCGGTAAGTGATATCGCTTACTATCCTGCTGTGGGATGCGGACGACGGTTGGCCCCCTGGACCGGAGATTTGAGATGGTGGTTTTCACGGGCGAGCGCAAGATCGGGACGATGACCTGCACCCTCGACGGCGACACGCTGCGGTTCGAGGTCGCGGACAAGGTCTTCGAGTATGCGGCCTCCGAGGTCTGGATCGTCGAGTCGTCGCCGCTGATCCGCAAGCAGGACCCGCGATACACCCACGCGGTCGACGGCAAGCTGCCGCTCAAGGAGATCGAGGCCGACGCGGTCAAGGCCGCGCTCGCCGCCGCCAAGGGCCCGGACCCCGAGGCGATCCGGGTGGCCGCCGCCCTCCCCGGCCTGGAGGTCGCCCGGGCGAGGTTCGACGCGATCCGCGACCACGACGACCGCGCCGCCGCCGCGATGCGGAGGGGCATCGGGATCGCGCCCCTCGGCTACGACGCCGACGACGTGCGTGCCGAGCACCCCCGCGAGTGCGCCTACCTCCGACACCTTGCGGTCGCCGCATCCGCCTCCGACCACCGCAAGGCCGACGCCGCCCGCAAGGCCGCCGGCATGATCCTGGATGGGGCGGACCTGGCCGAAGCCGATGCCGTCGCCGCGAACTGGCTGCCCGAATCCGCCACCTGGAATTGACCGCCCGCCTCCACCCCGAACCCCATGCGGAGTTGCGATCATGTCCGCCGAAACCTATCTGGCCACCGAGGTCCGCCGCGTCGTCGCCCCCGGCACCCGCGAGCGGCCCGGCACCGGCGAATTCCACACCGTCGCGACCGACATCGGCGATTACGTGCCGATGCGAGAGTTCGACGCCCTGCCCGACGACGAGAAGGCCGAGGTCCTCTCCGACCTCCGCGAGATCCACGCCGCCCGCGTCGCGCTGGCCTCGCTGGACGCGGACCGGCTCGCGAAGGCCGAGCGGTGGCTCGCCGACAACGCCTGGAGCCGGGACCTGGACGCCCAGGCGGCCATCATCCGCGCGGCCCTGTCCGAGATCGAGGATTGACCCATGACCGACTCAGGCCGATTCCGAGCCCTCGGCCAGGCCCTGGCCGCCTACGACCCGAAGCAGGACAGGCTCACCCCCGGCGCCGTCCGCAAGGTCTTCGACGACCCCGCGCGGGCCCCGATGATCCTGCGGCACGCCTGGCCCGACATCCTGGCGAATGAGGCCGCGCGGGCGCTGATCGAGGCGTCCGAGTTCGCGACGCTCCGGCCGGTGGCGCCGGCCAGCGGCTCTTTCTGGCTGGGCTACTACCAGGGATTGGCGGGGCACTGGATGCCGCTAGACACCGGCGGCGAGCTGCCCGAGCGACTCCGCGCCGCCCGCGAGGCGGCGGGCCTGAGCCAGCAGCAGCTGGCCGCCGCGATGGGCACGCACAAGCAATCGGTGTCGGACGCCGAGCGCGGCTCGCCCCGGTCGCTGGAGTGGCTCCACCGCGCCGCCGTCGCGCTCGGGTGCCCGCCGTCGTCGCTGGACCCGCGCCTGGCGGACCGCGCGGGGTAGAATCGAGGGGCGAGACGACGACCTTCGGGGGAGGATTCGCGGATGGACTGGGTGACGACGATCGACGCCAAGGCGGCCTGCCCGATCTCGACGCCGCCGCCCGAGCCCCAGGGCCTGCGGCTGGCCGGGTGGGAGCCGCCGGACGACGATGAGCTATCGGCCAAGGCCGACGAAGACTACACGGCCGCCGAGTGCGCGCGACTGCGGGAGCTGGTCGACTCCCAGTACGCCGAGCTGGAGCAGCTCCGCGTCGCGAATCGCGGGTTACATCGACAGCTCGCCGATGCGGCGCAGCAGCTCGGCCGCGCCGGGATGCCCTGCCCCTATCCCGGACCCATCGGGCCCGACGGCCGTCCGGTCTGACCCGAAACGCGAACCGCCCGGCGTCATCTCGCGATGGGCCGGGCGGTCGCGGGCTCCGATGAACGACTCGGGCACCATCGTATCACGTTTGCTTCGAAATGACGCCGCCCGGCCTTGTCGAAGGGCCGGGCGGCTGCGGGAAACGATCCCGCGTCCCGGTGGCGTTCCGGTGCGGGATCCTAGCGCGGGGCCCCGAGACCGGCAAGGCGGGTTTGCTTCGAAACGACGACGGCCGCGCCGGAGGTACCCGGCACGGCCGTCGCTGTCGCGTCGTGGGCTCTGCGTCGAGCCGCCCAAGCATATCACGCGGAGGGCGATGCGTCGGGGACGTAGAACGCGATCGATCCGTCCCGGCTCATGCAGTCGAGCCGGTATCGCAGGTCGGGGAGCACCTGGCCGCGCTCGTCGGTCAGGTGGAAGGTCACGAACCGCTTCGGCGGCTGGTGTCCGGGCGGGATCGATTCGCCGTCGAATTCGCCCCCGAGCATGATCAGCTTCGAGCATCGCCGGGGCGGGCTGGCCAGGTCGATGCTCACGCCCTCACCCCCTTGGCGATCGCCTCGCGGAGCAACTGAGCCCGCACGTCCTCGCGGGTCTGCTGGTGGTCGCGGGCCCGGTCGATCTTGCGGACGATCTCATCCCTCGCCGCGATCGCGTCCTCGGCCGACTCGTAATTGAGGATCACCTCCGCCTCGCCGGCTCGCACCATGACGCGGTCGGAATGGAGGCCCGAGCCGCCCTCGAATCGCGGCAGATATTGCACCGCGACGACCGCAGCCGGGTCGACCGCGTCCCCGTTGGGAAGGATGATCACGCGTTTGCTCCCTTGGGTCATCACGCGATCGCCGACGACGCCCGGCCGCGCGGCTCCCGCGACTTGCCGATGTGCCAGCATCGCCCGTGATCGCACAGGTACACGTTGACGTATCGCTTGCCCGCCGGGAACGCCCCGGTGGCGGCCAGCTCGGCGGCGAGCGACGCCGCCCGCCTCGCCGCGATCTTCTTCGTGGCGTATCGGACCTTGCCGCAGACGCAGCGGCCGGTACCGTTCTCGAATCGGCGGTCCCGCATCTCGACGTGGTTGCGGGCCTTCGACGCGAACCCCCTGCCCCTCTTCATCGAGGATCCCTCCCCCGGGGGTCAGCCGGCCAGCCGCCCCGCGTCCCGGCGCCACGCCAGCGGCACCGGCAGCGGGATCCACAGCGCCACGAGCACCCCCAGCGGCCCGAACATCGCGCCCAGCGCCAGCCCCTCGGGCACCGAGGCGTCGCGGCGGAACGCCACGTACCCGCCGAGCAATCCGAATACGAACGCCCAGGCGGCGGCGATCTCGAAGGCGTGGGCGGCCAGGAACTCGAAGGCCGCGCGGATCGGGTCGGCCTGCGTCGGCGTCGGCCAGGTCGGCGGGCCGATCGGCGGCAGCTCGGCCGCGCGGACGCCGTCGGTCGGGACGCGGGGGTCGCCGAGGGGGCGGGCGGTCTCGCCCGGGGCGTAGCAGAGGGCGGCGAGCAGGATCAGGGTCGTCATGGATGATGCTCCGTGGATAGGTGTCCGTGCGGCCGATCCGGTCAACGCTTGGGGGGCGGCTCGGTGAATCCGCGGCTCTGCGCGAACTCCACCAGCGCCTGGTCGACCACGTCCGGCGTGCGCAGACGCACGTGGTCGGAGAGGCGGTCCACCCACTCCTTCCACTCCATCGACCCGCGCATCGAGAGCACGGGGTACGTCGGCCGCTTGGGGTCGCCCTTCTTCTTCGCCACGGCGGGAACCCGCTCCGGTGCCTTCACCATTCCATCGACTCCGGGTGGCCAGGATACGTCGCGTGAATACGCCGCGTCGATACGCGACGGTGCGGGTCATCTGCACAGGACCCGCACAGGCGATTCATTGTATATACTGTATGGGCGTGAGGAATCAAGAGGCCTCGGGGCGACGACCGGGAGTCATCGCACGCGACGCCACCTGGGCCCGCCGATCACCCCTCGTCTTCCGCCCGGGGTCGGAGCAGTTCCGTGGCCTCACTGCCGCGCGGCGACATCAGGTGGCAACTCGTCGCCGCGCGGCCCTTCACCGGGGCTCACGTCCAGGGCGCCGGGCAGGTCCCAGGTTGCCCAATCGAACAACGCCGTGAACGCGCTGGATTCCTCGCCTTCGGGCGGCCTGCCGTCCTCGTATTCGCCCATGCGGATCATGGCCGCCGAGAGCCATTCTTCCCGACGCCGGTGCGCGGACGAGTGCTCCTCACCGTCCTTCCGGAGTGCAACCATCTCCGATCTGGTTTCCGCCACGTATTTCTCGGCCTCGGCACGCAGGAGCAGAAGGGCCCGGTCGCGGTCGGGCGCGTGGAGGCCGGACAGATTGAACACTCCGGAGAAGATGCCCGCGCGAAACACCAGCAGGAGGCTCATTCCGATAATCTCGGTGTCCACCATGAGGCCGCGATATTCGATCATGCAGGGGAACTCGGCGCAGTCCCATGGAGAGACGGCTATGAGCTTTACCAGCGAGTAACCGGAGGGCCTAAAGGTCCACATCTCCTCACCTCCGCCGCATCGCGAACGCCACCACCCCGATCAGCACCGGCGCGACCACGGCCAGGCCGATCAGGATGGGCTGGAGCGCCTCCGGCAGTGCCTTGAACCAGGCGAACGGGCCCGGCTCGATCCCACGCGACAGGTAGTAATCCTCGCGGGCCTGCCGGCGAGCATCGGCGGCGAGATGCTTCGCGGCCGCGCGGTTGGCCCGCTGGGTCTGCTTCCCGGCCGCCATGGCGTCGCGGTGGGCCCGGGTGCTGCGATACCCGGGGAATTCGCCGCATCGCTGGCAATGGACGACGGACATGATCCAGTCGAATACGCCGACGATCACGGCCAGGCATATGCCCACCATAGGGTGGAAACCGGCCGCGATGGGCAGGAATACGAACACGACGAACCAGCCCACCCCAACTTGCGGGGAGCTATGCAGGGTCCAGGCGTCGCAGCGATCGCAGTAGTGGGAGCACTGGCGCAGGCTCATGGTGGGGGGCATCCAGAGTCAAAGGTTGGTCCTATCGTCTCGGCGGCGGATCGAAACCGGTGCTCTTCGCCAGCTCGGCCAGGCCATGGTCGACGAGGTCTGACTTGCGGACGCGCCGGAACTCCGCGAAGCGTTCCACCCACTCCGCGTATTCCTTGGACATCTTCACGGTCATGACCGTGGTGTTCTGCTCGTAATTGCCGTCTTCAAACCGCTTCTTGCGGCCCATCGTCGTCTTCTTGGCCAGGGCTGGCATGTCTCGCTCCGCAACGGCTAATGAGGGTAACCCCGGGGCATTCCCCGCTCAACCCGAATCCGGTTTACGTCGTCCCAAACATCATAGCCGTATTTTTTCTGATTTTTCAAGTCCAGCGTATTGACAATCTACCAGTTTACGTATTACTTTAGACGTGTCGGGTCGAGCGGCGGCCCATCTCGCATCAGGAGCGACGAAATGACGACGACGACGGAAGCCAAGACCGGAGCGCAGCCCGACGCCTGGGAGTCGTTCGACGACTTCCGCGTCTCGATCACCGACTTCCCAGCCATCGCGGCGGACCCGCAGACCTTCGCCGGCTACCTGCTCGACCAGGCCGGCTATTACCGCAGCCTCGACGCCGAGTTCGCCATCAAGCTGGCGGAGATCCTGGAATCCCACGCCGCCCGGATCCGGCCCGAGTTCACGCCGGAGCAGCTCGAAGCCTACAAGCCGTTCGAGCCCGCGTTCTGAACCAATGAAAAAGGGCCCGTGCGAGTTTGCCCCTCGCACAGGCCCCCAAGGTGAGCAACCCCCAACCCTGCGAGGAGTGAGCGATGCTGACGCGAAGGATACTACATCCGGCCCTGCCCATCGACCCCTTTCTCCTGAGCCTGGACGACGATTACTGCCGCCGGGTCTTCCTGGACGCCACGGAGGGCTACCTCCCCGGCAAGGTCCTGCCGCGCTTCGCCGCCCGCCAGGAGCGAGACTATCAGGGGTGGATCGACGAGCTGTGGGAGGTCTCGGCCGAGGACGGCTGGGAGCCCCCGCTGTACCCCCGCGAGCGTTACGAGCGGCGGTCGGAGGTCGAGTTCCGCACCGCCGACGAGGCCGCCGCCGCCCTGCCCGCCACCGACGACGAGTGGGCCGGCCACATCCTCGAAACCACCTATCCGGCCAACGTCTGGACGCTGGCCAACGCGATGATCTGATCCCCCACGGACCCGCCCGCCCTCGCGAGGGGGCGGGCCATCGGAGACGACGACGATGGCATCCAGGACGCAGTATCCCGAGCTGTGGCGCGAGCTGGCCGCGCCCTTCGACGCCAAAGAGGTCCGCACCCGGAAGCAGGCCGGCCGCGAGATCCCCTACATCACCGCCCGGACCGCGATGAACCGGCTTGACGGCGTGATCGGGCCCGAGAACTGGTGGGACGAGGTCGTCATGGGCGAGAAGTCGGTGCTCTGCCGGCTGACGCTCCGCCTCCCCGACGGCTCGACGATCACCAAGTCGGACGTCGGCGGCTACGCCGGCATGCCCGACGAGGGGGACGACGAGAAGGCGGGGGTGTCCGACGCCTTCAAGCGGGCCGCCGTCAAGTTCGGCGTCGGCCGGTACCTGTACGGCGACGGCGTGGCCGACTTCACGCCGCCGGCCCCCAAGGACGCCCGGAGCTATCGCGATTTCGTCCTCGACGCGGTCGCGTTCGCGAACCAGTCGGTCGACGAGGCCGCGCGGGCGGCAGGCCGGGAGGCGGCGCCGGAGGACAAGATCGACCTGGCCGACTTCGAGCGGCGGCTCCACGGCTGGACGGCCGTGAAGGGGATCCGCCCCAAGGCCGAGGCCACCGGGCCCATGACGGCGGAAAAGCGGGAGGCGATCCTCGACGGGCTGTTCGCCGAGCATGGCGACGCGATGCGGTCGGAGATCGCCCGCATGGCCAGGCACGCGGTGGAGTCCTACAGGGCGAAACTGTCGCCCCAGGCCCCGGCCGCCGAGCGGCCCGAGGCCGCACCGACGCAGCCCCAGCCCGACGACCGGCCGCCCCGCACCGGCCGGGCCCTGTTCGCCTGGACCAAGGACCAGGAGGAGCGGCACCAGGTCGGGCTCCTCAAGTATCTCAACGGCTGGGCCAAGCTCCAGGACTTCCCCGGCCGGATGGTCGACTGGGACGGCGACCAGGTGGAGCAGGCGCATCGCGAGGCGTGCCGCAAGCTCAAGGCGATCGCGTCCGGGAGCGGGGCGGCTTACGAGGAAGCGTTGTCCAACGGCTGAGGACCCCGGATGAACCTGCCCGGAGCGCGGCTCTACGCCCTCTGCCTGGACCTCGAACGCGAGCACAACATCGGGGTCCTCAAATACATCCAGCTCTGGGCCCGCATCAGGGGCTACCCCGAGCACCTACCGTCCTGGTCGTTCGCCCAGTGTCGCGCCGCCGCCGCGGAGATCGCCCGGCGGGTCAACGGCGCCTATCCATCCCCCTAGCCATTCCCCCTTCACGACGGAGTGATCATGTCCGCCAACCGCATCGGCAAGTACCTGCCCTCCGACCCCGACCGCATCATCGAGCGCGTCGCCGCCGACCTGGAGCAGCTCGGCCACGCGCTCCACCACGTCGCCCCCGAGGTGACGGCCGTCCTCACCGGCGACCCCGCGTTCCGGGCCTCCGACGACCCGATCAAGTCGCTCATCCTCCTGAGCCGGGCCGCCGTCCGCTTCCAGCTCCTGTTCGAGACCGCCGAGGACCTGGCCGACGAGCTGGCGAGGTCCGCCGCCCACCACGTGGCCGCCGGCGACTCCTACGAGTGGGCCGACTGGCGGGTCTCCCGCGTCGGCGACCGGCTCGTGGCCCTGCCCGTCGAGACCCCGCCGAAGGTCTCGGCCACCAGGCTGGATCAGCTCGTCACGCTGCTCATCCAGCGGTTCCGCAGGCTGGGCGGCGGCCCCGCTTCGAAGCCGGAAGGGGGTGCCCTTTGATCGCGATCCCCCATCGCTGGCGATTGGAGCCGGCCTACACCAGCGAGGCCGCGACCGACGTCCGGTCCGCCGCGCTCGAAGCGGTCGCAAAGCAGGCGTACCTCCGTGGGGCGGACCTCCGTGGGGCGTACCTCAGTGGGGCGTACCTCAGTGGGGCGTACCTCAGTGGGGCGTACCTCAGTGGGGCGGACCTCAGTGGGGCGTACCTCAGTGGGGCGTACCTCAGTGGGGCGGACCTCCGTGGGGCGGACCTCCGTGGGGCGTACCTCCGTGGGGCGGACCTCCGTGGGGCGGACCTCAGTGGGGCGTACCTCCGTGGGGCGGACCTCCGTGGGGCGGACCTCCGTGGGGCGGACCTCCGTGGGGCGTACCTCAGTGGGGCGGACCTCAGTGGGGCGTACCTCCGTGGGGCGGACCTCAGTGGGGCCAAGCTCGCCTGGCAGTCGCACGACCTGGTCGCCGAGCTGCTGGCCCGCGCCGTGCCGACGCCCGGGTCCGCCGCCGACCTCCGCCCGGTGCACCTCCGCCGCCACGCCCTGATCGGCCTGATCCTGGCCAACCGGGCCTGGTGCTGGGCCGACTTCGCCAGGATCCCGCTCAGCAAGGGCACCCGCCGCTGGGCCCTCAAGGCCCTGGCCGCCTACAAGGTCGACGGCGACGACGCCCCGGCCCTGATCGCCAGGGCCGCCGCGAAGATCAAGGCCCGCACGCCGCAGGTGGCGGCATCCGGCCACCCGCCCGAAAACGGCGCGGAGGGCGTTGACCCGCCGCCGCCCGGGTGATAGCGTTGCCCACGAGAGCGGTCTAGCACCCGCCCAACGTACACCGGCCGTCGCCTCCGCCACCTCGATCGGGTGCGATGCGATGGTCCGTGCATCGAAGGCCCTCGGCGGTGTGTGCTAGCCCGCCAGAGGGCCTTCGTTTTTGATCGTTCCGCGAGGAGTTCCCGTCAACCGCGACCCTGGCCTTATCCGCGACGCACTCGCCAAGTAACTCGCAGATAGCGCCGTCTTCTCAATCGAAGTGTTATGCCCAGTTTACCACCCGCCAGCGGCGCGGTGGGGTCATTCGCGCTGGATTCCGATCCCGCGCCGAAGAAGGCACCGCCACGCTACGGCGACCTCGCACCGCGTCCCGCCCATGAGGGCCGGGTCTGCCTGCCGATCGCCATGTTCACCGACAAACGCCTGAACGGGGCCCCCCTGACGGTGGCCGCCTTCATGGCCGTGAAGTGTTACCAGTCCTTCCGATACTGGCGGACCCCCGACGACCTGGCGGCCGACTCCGGCCTGTCGGCGAGCTCCGTCCGCAAGGGGATCGCCCGGCTGAAGGAGGCCGGTTGGCTCCACCAGGTGGAGGAGACGATGTGGGGCAAGCCCCGGACGGTCTTCGTCCTGGCGTGGAAGCTGGAGGACCGGCCGCCGGTCTTCCCGGCCCTCCGCGAGCCCGCGAGATCGCGTCCCGATCCGCGCGAGATCTCGCGCGATTCGGCGCGAGATCTCGCGCCCCCCCCTGGACCCCCCTTATATGCAGAACCCGTACAAGAACAGAAAACGTGTACGTTGACGCGGGCGGGCGAGAGGGCCGGAGACCCGCCTTCGCCGAGCCTCGATGCCCGACCACCCCAGAGGCCCCAGGAGGCATCGGCCTCCCCGGACGACTCCACGGCCGAGCCGATCGCCTCAGGCCCGCCAGGCGACCCACCAGTGGCCTCGGAGGATCAGATCCGGGCGTGGCTCTCGGACCTCGCCCGGCCCCGCACCCCCGCCATGCTCCGAAAGCTGGCGATGTGGGGCCTGCAGGACGCCGGGCGACTCCCCGCCGAATTCGCGGGGAAGGTGCCCCCGAGGCCCGCAGAGCCCGTGCAACCCCGCCCGTCGCCGGCCCCGCCGGCCCCCTCGCCGTCGAGCAGGCCGCCGACCACGGTCGAGCTGATCGAGCGCCTGGCCAGCCCGTGCGGGCCCGAAGCGATCGAGGCCGCCGTCCGCAAGCTCACAGACGAGTGGGAGGACCACCCCTACACGCCGTTCCACCGGGGATGGATGACCGACGTGGCCGAGGGTCGTCTCAGGGTAGACGTCCCGGTCCGGCTCTACAAGCAGGTCAGGAACCTCAACCGCGACAGCCGTGCCCGCATCTTCACCTCGGGTGTGAAGGGAGCTACGGGCGCGCATGAAAAACCCGCCGTCGGAGCGCACTCGCCAAAGTTCCCCGACGGCGGGCTCAATCGAAGTGAACCCCAAACCCATTGTACGGTGGTCAAATGACCAGAACAACAGAGTTTGCGGCATTGGCGATCCTTGCCTTTTGGGCAAGTTCGCCAGTGGAGCGGATGGGGATCGAACCCACAACCTTCGCATTGCGAACGCGACGCTCTCCCAATTGAGCTACCGCCCCAGCGATGGGGATATCCTAACCCCTCGCCCCGCGAAACGCAAGCGGGCGGATCTCACCCGGAGCGCGGAAGCTCGCTTCCGCTTTCGCGAGGTGGGAGTTTGCTCCCGAGATGGGACGTCGGACAGCGTTTTTCGCTTCGATGGGGCACGCGGAGCAAGCTCCGCGAGAACAGAGCGGAAGCGAGCTTCCGCACTCCGGGTGGCTTGCCCCGAGGGCAGGGGTTCGTCACACTCGCGTCCGACGACCAATCACCCGAGAGTCCTTCATCATGAGCATCCTCGCCGCGACCGTTTTCTTGATCCTCTCGACCGCCGACAGGGCCGAAGAGCCCTGGCTCTTCACTCGCTGGGAGCCGTACTCGAACCGGCCGCTATTCGCGGGGACGGGCACCGACACCTGGGACAGGAAAATCCGTGAGCGGGGCTACACCCTGGTGGATGACAAAGGGGTCTACCACCTCTGGTATACGGGGTACAACGACGACAAATCCCCCCTTCGCTTGCTCGGCCATGCGACCTCGAAGGACGGCCTGAGCTGGGAACGCGACGCCAGGAATCCAATCCACACCGAGGGCTGGGTCGAGGACATGTGCATCGTCAAGAAAGACGGCGCGTTCCACATGTTCGCCGAGGGGAAGAATGACGTCGCCCATCGGTTGACCTCGACCGACGGCATCGCCTGGCAGGAGCAGGGGCCCCTGGATGTCCGGCTCAAAGGCGGCAAGCCGATCGAGCCTGGCCCCTATGGCACCCCCGCTGTCATCGAGGAGGATGGGACCTGGTTCCTCTTCTATGAGCGGAAGGACCTCGGAATCTGGCTGGCAACCTCGACGGATCTGAAGGTCTGGACCAACGTCCAGGACGAGCCGATCATCGGGCTCGGGCCGGGTTCCTACGACAAGGCGGCCGTGGCGATGAACCAGGTGGTCAAGCGTGGTGATCTGTACTACGCCGTCTACCACGCCAACGAGAGCCGCCCTGGCAAGCCCTGGACGACCTGCCTGGCGCGGTCGAAGGACAAGATCCACTGGGAGAAGTTCCCGGGGAACCCGATCGTCCCCACCAACAACTCCAGCGGGATCCTCGTGAAGGCCCCCGAGGGTCTGCGGCTCTATACCATGCACCCGGACGTCCGTCTCTACATCCAGGGCGTGCCGAGCAACGCTCAGCGGTAGAGCACGCCGATCCGTCGGCGGTAGTCGTCATAGGTGGCGTCGAACAGTTGCCTCGCCCCTTCCGCCCCGACGTGGCAGGCGGCCGTCAGGACCAGCGGCGGCTGCCCGGCCTCGGTCAGCAGGCGGGCCGTCTCGGCCTTGAGCATGTTGATGACCGCGCACCCGGTCACGCTCGAAAGGGGCGAGACCGGCGTGCGCAGGTTGTCGATCCAGACCGCCGAATCCCCCACCGGCGCGTGGTGGTCGAGGACGAGATCGACCACATCCGTGAGCTTCCGGCCACTCTCGTGCTTCGAAGTCGAGGCCTTGCCGTGGGCCACGGAGGTGAGGGCGACCGTGAACATGCCCTGTTTCTTCGCCTCGATGGCGACGTCGATCGTCACCGCGTTGCAGCCGCTGGTGGAGATGGCGAGCAGGCAGTCGTCGGGCGAGGTGACGAAGTTCCGCCAGAGGACGGGCCCGAAGCCCTGGACGTTTTCCAGGAACATCGCCTGGCGCTGGCCGTTGGGGCCGACGACGGGGTTGTGGAAGGTCATCGAGAGTTCCACGATCGGGTGGAACCCGGGGAACGACCCGTATCGCGGGAACATCTCCTCGACGGCCATCCGCGAGTGGCCCGTCCCGAAGACGTGGACCAGCCGACCGGCCAGGATCGCCTTCGCAAACCGTTCGGCAGCCTGCTGGATGGGGCCTAGCTGATCGGCCTCGATGGCGTCGAGGGCCGACCGGGCGGCCTTCAGGTACTGCGAGAACACGTCGGTCGGCTGCGCGTCGCTCATCCGTCGCCCTTCGGTTCCGGCCACTGGCCTTCGGAGACCGACCAGCCGCCGTCGACGGTCAGGGTCGTCCCGGTGATGAATCGGCTGGTGGGCTCGCACAGGAACAGCGCGGCCTCGACGCAATCATCGACCGTCCCCGGGCCGCCCGCCAGGGGTTGCTTGGTCTCCAGGAACGCCCGGATGGTCGGGTCGTTCACGGCGCGCTGGGACATCGGCGTTTCGATCAACGAAGGTGCGAGCACATTGAAACGGATGCGGTCCGGGGCATATTGCGCGGCGGCCATGCGGGTCATCGATTCGATCGCGCCCTTGCTGGCGGCATAGGCGTAGGTGCCGAAGTAGCGGGGTGATGGGGACGTCGCCAGCACCGACCCGACGTTGACGACGCATCCGCGCAGGCCGTTTCCGTCGATCTCCTGGGCCAGCATCCGCCGGATGGCCGCGCGGTTGGTGAGGAAGACGCTGCGGGCGTTCTGGGCGAGGACGGTCTCCCAGCCGCCGAGCGTGCACTCGTGCAGCGGGGCGTCGCCGAACCTGCGTCCGCTGATGCCGGCGACGTGGAGCAGGACATCGATGCGTCCGGGTCTCGATGCGAAGAATCGCTCGACATCCGATTCCTCGGCGGCGTCGATGGCGAGGGCGTGGACGTCGCCGAGGGGGGCGAGTTCCGCTCGGGCGAGTTGGACCGAGTCATCCGTCTTGCCCGCCACATGGACGCGGGCTCCTTCGACGAGGAACCGCCTCGCGCACGCCAGGCCGATGCCGCTCGAACCGCCGATGATGACGCAGGCCATGCCTTCCAGGCGGCGTTGGGGCACGATTCGTTCCAGTTCCATTGGCGAACGGGCCGCAGGCGCTGGGCGAGGGTCTCCAGACCCCGCCCCCACATGAATCGAAGTGGACCAGCGAACCGGGTCTCCAGACCCTTCTGGATTCCGCTCTGGAGACCGCGTTACGCGGTGGGGCGAGGCGCAGGCTGGGGCAGGTTCAGGAGACCCGCGCCCAGCGCCGCGCGGGTTGGTGCCGCGGGGAGGACGCGAAGCTCAATCCTTCACTTCGAAGATCGCCTCGATCTCGACGGCGATGTGGCCCGGGAGGGCGACCATGCCGATGGCGGACCGGGCACCCCGGCCGGCTTCGCCGAACACCTCAACCATGAGGTCCGAGAAGCCGTTGATGACCTTGGGCTGGTCGGCGAAGTCCGGGGTGCATGCGACCATGCCGAGCACCTTCACGAGCCGCACGACCTTGTCGAGCGAGCCGAGGTTGGTCCGGATGGTCGAGAGGATCGCGAGCCCTGTCTGACGCGCGGCGGCCTGTCCGGCGGGGATGTCGAGGTCGGCCCCGAGCTTGCCGGTGTGCATCGTGCCGTCCGACCGGAGCGGGCCGTGGCCCGAGACGTAAAGCAGGTTGCCCTGGCGGACGGCCGTCAGGTACGTGGCAACCGGCTTGGGAGCGGGGGGCAGTTCCAGCTTGAGTTCCTTGATGCGATCTTCGGCTCCCATCGGTCGTCCTCTCGGCAGGGTTTCCAGCAATCCGGCGGCGCGGCTCAACGCGCCCGCCAACCGCCCCGAACGCTAACCCACCACGGGGCCAAAATCAACACACCGAACCGGCGTCCCGCCGCGTGCCAGCGACGGCATCACGGAAAATGTCGGCGGGCTCTGGACAATCCTGGTAAGATTCGATTCCCGAACAATGTCCAACGCCGACGATTGCGAGCCTCCCGATGGCGGACGAGACCCCCACGAGCCTTGGTTACCGGATGCCCGCCGAGTGGGAGCCGCACGCCGCCACCTGGATCGCCTGGCCTCACAATAAAGAGGATTGGCCCGGGAAGTTCGGCCCCATCCCCTGGGTCTACGCCGACATCGTCCGGCATCTGAGCCGGGTCGAGCGGGTCGAGATCCTGGTCCAGGACGAAAAACTCCGCGACGACGCCGCCGACCGGCTCACTCGCGCGGGGGCGGTCATGGACAATGTCGGCCTCCACCTGGTGAAGACCGACCGCGTCTGGACCCGCGACTCCGGGCCGTCGATGCTCACGAATGGCAAGGAACTCGGCCTGGTCCACTGGGTCTTCAACGGCTGGGCCAAGTACGAGAACCACAAACGCGACGGCAAGGTCCCCAGGGCCATCGGCAAGATCCTCAACCGCCCCCGATGGAAGCCGACGTTCGTGGATGAGGCGGCCGAACCGACCCGCGTCGTGCTCGAAGGGGGATCGATCGACGTCAACGGCAAGGGGACCGTCCTCACCACCGAGGAATGCCTCCTGAGCCCGATCCAGGCCCGTAACCCCAAGCTCGACCGCGCGGGGATCGAGAGGTTCCTGGCCGATTATCTCGGCGCGTCGCACGTCGTGTGGCTCAACGAGGGCATCGTCGGCGACGACACCCACGGGCATGTCGACGACCTCTGCCGGTTCGTGAACCCGACCACGGTGGTGACCGTGATGGAGCATGACGAGTCGGACGAGAACCACGCCCGGCTCAAGGACAACCGCGAGCGGCTCTCCCGCGCCCACGACCAGGACGGCCGCCCCCTGGATGTGGTCGAGTTGCCCATGCCGAGGCCGCTCGTCTTCGAGGGCCAGAGGGTCCCGGCGAGCTATGCGAATTTCTACATCGCCAACGGCCTCGTGCTGGTCCCGACATTCAACGACCCGGCCGATCGGATCGCGTTGAACATCCTGGCCGACCTTTTTCCCGCCAGTCAGGTGGTCGGAATCCACTGCGGCGACCTGGTCTGGGGGCTGGGGACGCTCCACTGCATGACCCAGCAGCAGCCGGCATTGTCGGCCGATCCGGCCTGAAATTCCTTGCCCCGCCTCGGATTCTGACTGGTCCCGGCGGGGCCTTCGGCGATACCATTTCCCTTGGAAAACGAACCGCCCCGAGGTCGCTCCGCTCTCCTCCCGGCGTCTGGACCTCTTGAGCGGCAGGACTGCAACGAAGATGCCTAGCCCACGTCCCCCGCGTCGCGGTGGGAACAATCAGCCGCCCCGGAAACGTCAAGGTCAGGGCCCAGGGTACGGCCCCGGCCCCCGCGGCAAGGGCCGCACGACCGCACGCGTCCCCGCCGTCGCGCCGAACGCCCGTCCCAAATCCGCCGAGGCCCGCGGTCCCCAGGGCAAGCCCGGTAAGCCCGGCGGCAAGCCGGCCCCGAAGAAGCATGCTCGTGGCCCGCAGGAGGCCGAACGCCTGCAAAAGGCCCTGGCCCACGCCGGCCTCGGGTCGCGTCGCGCCTGCGAGGAACTCATCCTCCAGGGGCGCGTGACGGTCGACGGGAAGGTTGTCCGCGAGCTGGGTTCCAAGGTGAACCCCGGCCAGGCGATCGCCGTGGACGGCCAGAAGGTCGCCGAGGAGAAGATCGTCTACTTCGCGGTCTATAAGCCCAAGGGCTACGTCTCGACCAACCACGACCCCTCGGGCCGGCCCCGGGTCATCGACCTGCTGCCGGAGATCCCCCAGCGTGTCTACACGGTCGGCCGGCTCGACGAGATGTCGACCGGGCTCATCATCCTGACCAACGACGGCGAGCTGGCCAACCGCCTGACCCACCCCAGATTCGGGGTGGAGAAGCTCTATCGCGCCGTCGTCGCCGGCTCTCCCACGCCCGAGACTCTCAAGAAGCTGACCGACGGCGTCTGGCTGGCCGAGGGCAAGGTCCGGGCGAAGCGGGTCAAGGCCGTCGGCAAGCGCGGCGACGCGACCATCCTGGAGATCGTGCTCGCGGAGGGGAAGAACCGCGAAGTGCGCCGGATGCTCGCCAAGCTGGAGCACAAGGTCATGACCCTGACCCGGGTTGCCGTCGGCCCGGTGACGCTCAAGGGTCTCAGCTCGGGCGAGTCGAGGTCGCTCTCGGCCCGCGAGATCGACCTCCTCCAGCGCGTCGCGAGGGGCGAGCCCGTCCCGATGCCGTGGATGCCCAAGGCCGAATCCTGGACGACGCGTGCCCCGAAGCGTGGTGCCGCCCGTCACGATAAGGCCCCGACGCCCCGGCCAGCAGCGGCCGGCGAAGACCGCCCGCTGCGCCCCGGCCGCCCCCCCGCTGGCGAGGGGCCCCAGCCTCCGCAGCGTCGCCCGGCCTACGGTTCGGAACGCCCCGCTTACGGCTCGGATCGCCCGGCTCCGGGACGGCCGCCTCGCCCCGGTTCGTACACCAAGGGCCCGGCCGGCCTCTCCGGTTATCGTCCGCCCCGGCCTCCGCAGGGTGGTCCCGGTCCCCGTCCTCCGCAGGGCGGTCCGGGTCCTCGTCCTCAGCAGGGTGGTCCGGGTGCCCGTCCTCAGCAGGGTGGTCCCGCTGCTCGTCCTCAGCAGGGTGGTCCGCGTCCTCAGCTGGGTGGTCCGCGTCCGATGCAGGGCGGTCCCGGCCCGCGTGCCCAACAGGGTGGTCAGGGTCCTCGCCCGATGCTGGGCGGGCCCGGCCCACGACCGCCGCAGGGCGGTCAGGGCCCGCGACCGAGCGGGCCGCCGCCGAGGATCGGGCAGCCGCCGCGTCCCCAGGCGCCGCGGCCCCGCCCGAACCGCCACGATGACGGGCCGTCCGAGATCCTGGTCGACCCGTTGATGATGGCCGGAAACGACCGCCCCGCGCCCCCGCCTCCCCCTCGCGGGCCGGCCGGTCGCGGGCCGGGGATGGGTCGCGGCCCCGGCGGCGGTCGGCCTGCCGGTGGTGGTCGGCCCCCGGGACGTCCGGGTTATGGTCCGCCCCCGCCGCCGGATGCGGGCGGACCGCCCCGTCGCAGGATGATCGGGCTGGAAGAAGGCGGACGCGGCGACGGATCGCCGCCCCCGGCGCGAAAGCTCAAGAAGCCGCCGTTCCCGAGGGCCTCGCTAGGCCCTCGCAAGCCCGGCCCCAAGCGGCCGAAGCCCAGCGACGATTGAGTCCGGCCGTTTCCCCGAAGATTGTCCCGAGACCCGAGGCGAATCGTGGCGGATTCCGTACCCCCTCCGTGCGTCGTCCAGCGAACCGCCCGGGTCATCAAGAACGTCCTCATCGCCCGCGACACCTACCGCCTCCGGGTGGAATGCCCCGAGATCGCCTCGACCATCCGACCCGGCCAGTTCCTGATGGTGCGGACCGTCGGCGCGAACTCGGGCTACGACCCGCTGCTCGGCCGGCCCTTCGCTCTCTATGACGTCATCCGGGATGCGTCGGGAACGGCGACGGCCCTGGATGTCGTCTATCTCGTCATTGGCCGGGGCACCCGGGCCCTTTCCGAGCGAAAGCCCGGGGATGCCGTCTCCGTCTGGGGCCCCCTCGGGAACGGGTTCGGTCCCTCCGAGGGCGGCCGCGTCGCCTTCGTCGCGGGGGGCATCGGCCAGACGCCGTTCCTGGCTCTCGGCAAGTGGTGGGCGGGGCAGGCCGAGTACGGCGAGACGGTAGGGGCGACGTCTCCGTCAACCTGCGAGTTGTATTACGGCGTGCGAAATGTGGCCCTGGCCGCCGGGCTCGACGATTTCGCCGGGGCCGGCCTGCCCGTGCATCTGGCCACCGACGACGGCTCGGCCGGGCATCATGGGTTCGTCACCGACTTGCTCTCGCGTCGGATCCAGGACGGCCACCGCCCCGACAAGCTCATCGGCTGCGGCCCCGCCCCGATGCTCGCGGCCCTCTCTCGCGTGGCCGAACGCTTCGGCATCCCCTGCGACGTCAGCCTGGAAAACCAGATGGCCTGCGGTTTCGGGGCCTGCTTCAGTTGCGTGACCCCGATCTTTCAAGACGACGGTACGACCGACCTGAGACGGGTCTGCGTCGAAGGCCCGATCTTCCCCGCCGCGCGGGTCGCCTGGAACTGAGCCCAAACGGCGCGGGAGTGGTCCGCATTGGATTGATCAGCCACTGGCCAGGGCGAGCGCGCCGTGGAGGACGACCTCTTCCCCGAGCGTCGCCGGGACGATGTCGTAGGTCCCCTGGATTGGGGCGAAGACGAGCTGGTCGGTCGACTTGCGGATGGGGTCGAACCAGAGGTCGTCGCCAATCAGGCTGACCCCACCGCCGAGGATGATCCGGCGCGGGGCGAGGAGGTTGATCGACTGGGCGAGGGCCAGCGAGAAGGCGTCGCTGGCGGCTTTCAAAACGGAGAGCGCCATCTTGTCGCCGCGACCGGCGGCGTCGGCGACCAGCGCGGTCGTGATGCGTTCGGGCTCGCACCAGCTGAGTCGGTGGAGCAAACCGCCGTCCTGGCCCGAAAGGATCGAGGATTCGACCTGGCGTCGGGCCTCGGCCGCGATCGACCAGCCGGAGGCGATCTCTTCGAGGTGGACGAGCCGAGCCTGAGGTTCCCGGCGCACCCAGAGGTGGCCGATCTCGACCGATCCGGTGCCGTTGCCCCGGTAGATCTGGCCGTCGACGATCAGGCCACCGCCGATGCCGCTGCCGATCGTGACGTAAAGGACGGGGGAGAATCCGACGCCCGCGCCGTGCAGGGCCTCCCCGAGGGCGGCGGTGTCGGCGTCGTTGTTGAGGTGGACGGCCGGGATGTCCAGGCTCGTCCGCAGCCAGTCGGCCAGGGGGAAATCCTTCCACCCCTGGATCTGGTTGGAGATCGAGACCAGCCCGCGTGCCGAGTCGACCGGGCCGCCGAATCCGATGCCGGCCGCGAGGATGGCCTCGGGGCCGGCGTTGAGCTGATCGAGCAAGGCGGGATACATCTCGACGATCTGCCGGCGGATCCCCTCCGCCCCCGCCTCGGGCCGGATCACCCGACGCTCGAGCGCGAGCAACTGCCCGTCGCCCCGGCCGAGGGCGAGCTGGAGCTTCGTCCCTCCGATCTCGACGCCGAGATAGAGTGCATCTGCCATCGAAGTCGGGCTCGCTCGTCAGTCGGTGCGGTGCAGGGACCGGGGGACGTCTCGTTCAGGTCGCGGTCAAATCGACGCGACCGAGGCCGGGGCGGGGCCGGAGATCCGACGGTAGAGGTCGTCGATGACCCAGTGGAAGACGACCTGGTGGAGCGACTCGACGATGCCCATGTCGTTGATGTCGGCGTGCAGGTTGTGCTGCGCCAGGGTGCGGAGCTTGCCGCCGCCGAAGCCGGTGATGCCGACGGTGGTCATGCCCGTCTTGTTGGCCCACTCGACGGCCTTGAGGATGTTCGGGCTGTTGCCCGAGCCGGAGATCGCCAGCAGGACGTCGCCCGGGGAGGCGAGGTTCTTGAGCTGCTCGAGGAAGATCCGGTCGTAGCCCTCGTCATTGGCCCAGGCCATGATGCCGGCGGTGTTGTCGGTGAGGCTGAGGACCTTGAGGCGCTTCTGGTCCTCGAAGTCCTTGAGCGTGCACTTGGCGAGGTCCTCGCAGAGGTGCGAGGCGTTGGCGCCCGAGCCGCCGTTGCCGCAGATGAAGACGAACTTGTTGGCGTGGTAGGCCTCCTCGATGATCTGGCTGAGGCTCTCGACCTGGGTCAGGTCGAGCCGCGCGATCTCCTTGGACACCCGTTCGAGATACGCCTTGGCTCCCAGGGCGGCACCCAACATCCTCGTCGTCTCCTCGCGAACTATAGGCCCCGCCGTCGTCGGGGAGGCCCGGATGGCTGTGAGTCCCGAGTGTAGCGTCACCGGGCCGATTCGAGAAGCGGAGCGCCCGTGGTGCTCCTGCCCAAAGGCTCGGCCTGGGCAACACGGGTGCCCGCGGGTTTCCGCCTTCGGAAACCCCGGCCCTGCCCTGCCCGTCATCGCGGCCGGGTCCAATTCACAGGGTTTCGAGGACAAATCCCGCGGGCACCCTGGCTGCGCAGACCCTCGGCACCGCATGACGTAAACTGTCGCGAGAGATCCGAGCCCCCAGTCGATCCCCAGGGCCCACACGATGGCGATCGCGGCGACAGTTTCGAGCCTACTCGGCCTGGCGGTCGGGGCGTATCTCCTCGCCAGGAGGGTCCTCCGGCTGGAGGCGGGGGCGGTCCGGTTCGTCGGGGCGGTGGTGATCGTCTGGGCCTGGCTGACTGTCGGCGTCATCGGGTTGGGTTCGTTCGGCGCGATCGGGGCGGGCGGATTCGTCGCCTGGTCGGCGGCGTTGGCGACCGTGGGGATCGTCGGAGGGGCATTGGGGCGGGACCCGGAACCTTCGCACAACCCCGAGACGAGCGGAACATTCGGCTGGGCGAGCGTGATGGCCGTCGCGTTGACGGGGCTGGCGGTGCTGTGGGGCGGGGTGCCGTCGCTGCTGTTTCCGGTCAAGGTTGTGAGCGACGGGCCGATCTATCACCTGTATTTCGCCGCCAGGTGGTGGCAATCGGGCCGGCTGGACCTGATCCCGACCCCGTTCGGCGAGAACGCCGCACCCTATTTCGCGGCGGTCGGCGACCTCTGGTTCACCTGGCTCATGACGCTTTCGGGCGGCGACCGCCTGGCACGGATCGGCCAGATCCCATTCCTCGCCGTCTGCGCGGTCGCGGGCTACCGGCTCTGCCGAGACGTCGGCGTCGGCAAGGACGCGGCGGTCGTCGCGGTCTGCTGGGCCCTGAGCTCGACGCCCTTCCTCGCCTTCGGCATGGAGGCGAACGTGGACACGATCTTCGTCGCCGGCTATTTGCTGATGTGTTTGTTCCTGCTCCGGTGGGCGATGGGCAGACAGCCGACAGCCTCGCTGGCCCTCGGTGCGCTCGCTGCCGGGCTGGCCTGGGGGACGAAGCCGACGGGGATCGTCTTCGTGCCCCCGATCCTGCTGCTCGCCGCAATCCGCGCGATTCTCCACGACACCACGCCGAGCCGGAAGGTGCGAGACGTTCTCCTCCTGGCCACCCTTCCTCTCGTGGGGGAAGGCTTCTGGCTGGCCCGGAATGCCTGGCTCACCGGGAACCCGCTGTACCCGTTGCACGTGCAAATCGGCTCGGCGACGGTCTTCCAGGGCTGGTACGGCTCGGAGGTCATGAAGCTGAGCCAGTACTACCTCGAAGTGACCGACTGGCGGGCGTTCTGGGACATCCTGCTCGCGGTCCTCGACCCGCGATTCGTGCCGTTCTGGGTTCTCTCCCTACTGGGGGGCTGGAACCTGTCGAGGCGTTCGGAGATCCGCGCAGGGTGGGTCTGGATCGCGTCGGGGCTGGTGGTCCTGAACCTCGCCCTGTACTGGGTGGGAATCCCTTACCGGACCCAGCAGCGATTCATGTTCCAGGGGATGTTCCTGGCCGTGGTGCCGCTGGGGGCCCTGCTCGACCCGGCCCGTTGGCGTCGATGGCTCGGTGTGGGGTTGCTGGCCGCACATCTGCTCACGAGCCAGGAATGGCCGTTCGCGCAGGTGATCTATCCGATCCCCTGGGACCTGTCGCCTTACATCCCCAACGCCATCGACGGCTGGCTCGCCCCGATCTTCACGGGTTCTGTCGGGCCTTCGCTGGTCGTCCAGGGGATCGCCCTGGTCGGTGTGAGTTGGCTGTTCCTCCGGTCGAAGACCTGGCGCGGGCACGTGCTCGGCGCGCTCGGGGCCCTGGCAATCGTCGGCGGATCGATCGGGGTCGTACTGGTGTCGGCGGGGGGGATCACTCGCTTGCCGCCCTACCCCGGGTTCCGCGACTACTACAACGCCTGGCTGGACCTCGACCAGCGCACCCGGGGCAATCGCTACCACATCGCCTACGCCGGTACGAATTTACCCTACTACCTCATGGGCCGGGACTTCCGACACCGGGTCGAATACATCAACGTCGACGAGAACCCCGACTGGCTCCTGCACGACTATCACAGCCGGGCGATCGAACTGGGGGAGAAACCGACGTGGGACCATCCCCGGCCGGGCTGGGACCGCCAACGGCAGGACTACGCCGCCTGGCTCGCCAATCTCCGGACGAAGAAAATCCAACTCCTCGTCGTCGCGCGGGCGAACCCCGACGAGGGCCCGCACAACCTGGCCGACGCGGAGCGGTTCACGATCGAACGCATCTGGGCGGACGCCCACCCGGAGGTCTTCGAGCCGATCTACGGGGTCAATCCGCCCGATCTTCTCATCAAAATCTACCGCGTCAAGCCGCCCGCTTGAATTCAGGCGGCCCGGGGCATTCGCAAGCACCCGAGGTCGCCCGACCCGGTCAGAGATTCAGGTCGGCCTCGCAAAGGATCTCGAAGCCCTTGTCGTGCAGCGTGGCGGCGGCCTGCTCGTTGTTGTCGACGTGGATGGCGACGGCGGCGCGGCCGTGGGGGTGGACGATCAGCGGGTAGGCGTAGTGGATATTGACTTCGGCCTGGAGAAGCGCGGTGCACATCTCGACAAGGGACTGCGGGCCGCTGATGAGTTCGACGAGGAGCAGTTCGTTCTCGGCGAAGGCCAACTTCTTGTAGAGGAGGACCTCGCGGCCCTGTTCGGGGTGGGTCAGGATGAGCCGGACGATGCAGCAGTCGGCGGAGTCGGAGATCGACAGTCCGACGATCCGGATCTTGGAGCCGTTGAAGGCGCGGACGACCTCAAGGAGCTGGCCGACGCGGTTCTCGAGGAAGACCGAGAACTGCGTGATGGAGGGCCAGTTCCGGCCGTGCATGGTCTCGAAATCGACCTCGCTGCCGCCGCTTTCGCCCAGGCTCATGGTCGCCCTCGTGTCGGGTCGCGTCCCGCTCGCGCGGGGATCGGGTGGTACGCCGGCCACCCCGGGATTTTCACTCCGAAGTGTATCGGCCCGAACGGGCTCGGTCAATCAGTGTCGTCGGGGTGTGGGGGGGAAGTCGGGGCCCCGGAAGGTGTTCTGGTGGATCGGGTCGTTGCCCCGAGGCGGCGTTCGTGGGACACTGCGGCTCGGTCGGGGGCGGGCGCCCGCCCGCCCCGGCGGACGCGGTCGTGCACCTAGCTGGGATGTCGGGAATGAAGACGAATCCGGTGAAGAAGGCCCTGCGTGAGGGCAAGCCGCAGGTCGGGACGTGGCTCTCGCTGGGCAGCGTGGTCGGGGCGAGGTTCCTCGGTCGGGTCGGGCTCCCCTGGCTGACCGTCGACATGGAGCACACCCACACCGACATCCAGACGGCCGCCCTGATGTTCGGAGCCATCGCCGACGCCGGCTGCGTCCCCCTGGCCCGCGTCCCCGCCGGCAAGCACGACTGGATCAAGATGGCGCTGGACTGCGGCGCGATGGGCATCGTCGCGCCCATGGTCATGAACGCCGACGAGGCCCGGGCGATCGTCGCCGCCTGCAAGTATCCCCCCAAGGGCAACCGCTCGGTCGGCGGCGGCCTGCACACGATGAACTTCGCCACCGACGCCAAGACGTACTACGACCGGGCGGACGACGAGATCCTCGTCGTGATCCAGACCGAGCACATCGACGCAGTCGACATCGCCGACGAGATCTACGCCGTCCCCGGGATCGACGCCATCTTCGTCGGGCCCAACGACCTCGCCGCCTCGCTCCGCGACCCGGAAGGCCGCTGGCCCTCCCCCGAGCGGCACGAAGAAGTCATGCAGCGAATCCTGGCGGCGGCCAAGCGTCAGAACGTCCCCTGCGGCCTGCACGTCTTCTCGATCGACGACGCCAAGCGACGCATCGGCGAAGGTTGGCAGTTCATCGCCGTGAACAGCGAGCTGAAGTTCATGCTTCAGGGCGCGACCGACCTCGTAAAGGCCATCCACCCCGAGTTGATCCAGGGCGAGCTGGCCCGGTATTGAGCCGGCAGGGAGCCGGGGTTCAGGCGAGCCCCGGCTCGTCCAGCGCGTCCTCGTCGGTGATCATCATCACCGGATCCTGCGAGGTCGTTCGAAGCTCGATCAGGGCCGCGCGTCGCTCGGCAAGTTGGTTCATCGACAACCCCTCGACCTGCGACTGTCGGTCAGGACGCCCGACCGCGACATTGAAGGCACTGCTGAGTCGCTGGATCGCGAAGAATGCGGCCATCGCATAAATGGTCGCAGACAGGAATGACGTCAGGACGATCTCGCCCACGCGGTTGTAGCGCCACCGGGTGGTCTGTGCCCCCCGTCCGAAGTTGTAGTAGAAGTCCTCCCACGAGAGTTGGGAGCAATAGAACGTGTAAGGCGTGCATGCGGTGAAGATGAGGGGGGTGTCTACGCCCCGGCTGAACGGGATGCAGCAGAACAGATAGCCACCGCTGAGGACGATCAGGCTCAGGAGCGTGGCCGCCTGCGCCCGGCTGCTGTTCTTCATCGCGAGCGAGTAGTTCAGCCCGAGCGCCACGAAGAAGCTGCCGAAGATCCCCAGGGCGAGCAACCCCAGCACCAACCCGCACGGGTGCAGCCCGCCCAGTAGGAGTCCCACACCCCAGAGCATGGCCATCATCAAAAACACGGGCTTCATCGTCCAGAACGGGGCCAGGAACTTCGGTCGGAGGATCTCCGACTTCTCCAGCGGGGTCGAGATCAGGGTGATCCAGGTGTCCTCCTCCCGCTCGCTGGCGATCCCGCTCGCCGACGTCGCGCACAGGCCGAGCATCCAGAGAACAAAGAGCGGGGTGTTCACGCCCCGGATGAAGAGGTTCAGGTCATCGCGCGCCGTGGTGACCGTCCCGGTCCAGCCGTAGGCGAGAAGCTCGCGCCAGGCGTCCCGGACGGTGTCGTAGCCGGAGTAGAGGATCAGGCCGACGATCCCCATCGAAAGCAGCAACCCGGCGACCTTCGACAGCCCGCCGGTCTTCGAGACGAACAGTTCCTTCCAGAGCATCGCGTCGTCGCCGCAGGCCGGGCGGGGCAGCCACGATCGCTTGCCGAACACGGCCCGCCTGAGCTTCGTGAGCTTCCCCGAGGTATCATCCTGTCGGGCGTACACTCGTCGCAACTGGAGGATCGACAGCAGGATGAAGAACGAGCCGTACGCGAACTGGCTCCCCATGATCCAGGGCAGTACCGAGTACATCCCATTGAGGCGGACGATGATCCGGGGATTGAGGAGATACCCCGGGCTGCACATGGCGACCCACTCGTAATAGGGTGCGATGTAGCCCCAGATGGTCTTGATCGGCTCGTCGGCCTGGGGCATCGTGATCAGGACGATCTGAAACCCGATCAGCCAGACCGCGCCGAAGAGATACATCATCGAGACCGCCTCGCGCGGCTTCCTGGAGTGGACCGAGACCCAGATTGACATCGCGCCGAGGAAATAGACCGCCAGGAACGTCTCGGCGTAGGTCGCCACGATGATGACGGGGTCGATACCCCCGAAGAGGGTCATCAGGCTGACGACCGGCAACCCGGCCAGCATGATCACCAGGACGTTCAGTAGCCGGGCCCCGAGCTTGCCCAGTACGATCTCCGCGCCCGAGAGCCGGCTGGAGAGCAAGTAATGCAGGGTCTTCCGCTGCTTCTCATCCGCGATCGTGCCCGCGATGAGGGCCGGCGTGAGGAAGATCACCGTGAAGAACTGAATGAAGCCGAAGGAGGTGAAAGTCGTGCTGGCGAAGGCCGACATCTCGTCGATCGAGAGTTCCCGGGTGCCCACACCCCGATCCCAGTAATACGATTGATAAACGCAGAAGACCATGAACAGCAGGACCGCGCCGTAAAGGAATCGCAGGGCGTAGTAGCGGGCGCGTCGGGCGGTGGTGAGCAGTTCGAAATCGAAGACGGGGCCGATCCAGGACATGGACGAGGGTCTCCCGAGGACCGGCGTTCCGGGTGGGGGTCGGTGCGAGGCGGATCGCCGCGCCGAATGGTTTCAGTCTAATGGACCGCCGCGGAGGTTTCCAACGCGGCGGCGTCATGCATAATGTAGGTTTCCCCGAGCGCCGATGACGGCCGTTTCTCCGAGAAACCCGCGATCCGCCGACCGAGCTGAGAGGAGCGTCCGCCTTGTCCCTGGCCCTCCCGCCTTCCAAGATCGTGATCTTCGGGCGCCCCGGAAGTGGTAAGAGCAGCCTCGCCGAGCGACTCGGCTCCGACTTCGGCTATTCCCTCGTCCGGACGGGGGAGATGCTCCGCGAGGCCGTCCGGCGCGGCGACGGGATCGGGCACGAGGTCGGCGAACTCCTCAAGCGCGGGGCCCTGGTGTCCGACGCGTTGATGCTCCAGGTCCTGGAGGCCAACCTCCCCTCCCCCGGCGAGGCGAAGCTGATCTTCGACGGCTACCCCCGCACCCCCGGGCAGATCCCCTCGCTCGAACACCTGGAACGGGACCTGAAATTCCGGATCGACTGCTACCTCGACATCGCCATCAGCCGCGACGCCGCTGTCCGGCGCATGACCGGCCGCCGGGTGTGCCCGAAATGCGGCGCGACCTATCACATGGTCGCCAAGCCGCCGAGGTCGGGCGAACTCTGCGATCTCGATCGTTCCCCGCTGGAGCGTCGGGCGGATGACAAGCATGCGGTGGTCGAGCACAGGCAGGACGTCTACGATCAATCCACGGACCCGGTCGTGAGGCACTACGAGAAGAGTGCCGAGTGCTTCCTGGCGGTCAACGGAGACCAGGCCCCCGACCCGGTCTACGCCGAGACCGTCCGGGTCCTCGGACTGGCGAAGTTGTGAACCGAACCGGCCGAGGTTGATCTCCTTTCAATTGCGACTAAAATCACTGCAAAGGGCCCGATGGCCCCGACGTCGGCCGGCCGGGATGCGGTCGGGACGTCGCGGTTCGTCGAGGCGGAGAGGTGGGGCGAATCATGCCGACCGAGGCGGGGCGTCTGCAGGCGATCCGGGAGAAGGTCGAGGCCGGCCAGCGGCTCACGTTCGAGGACGGGCTCGCGCTCGAGGAGTCCAACGACCTGCTGGCCCTCGGGACGATGGCCAACCTCGTCCGCGAGCGCTACAACGGCAATTTCGCCTATTACAACGTCAACACCCACATCAACCCGACCAACGTCTGCGTCTACAAGTGCGACTTCTGCGCCTTCCGTGCCGACCTCGACGATCCGCGGGGGTACGTCATGGACAAGGCCCAGATCCTCGAACGGGCCAAGTCGGCCCACGACCGAGGGGCGACCGAGCTGCACATCGTCGGCGGCCTGCACCACAAACTGCCGTTCGACTACTACGTGGACGTCGTCCGCTGGATCCACGAGACCTACCCCGAGCTTCACATCAAGGCCTACACCGGGGTTGAGGTCGAGTTCTTCGCGAAGATCGCGAAGCTCTCGATCAAGGAGGTCCTCCAGGCCCTGGTCGATGCCGGATTGGGTAGCCTCCCCGGCGGCGGGGCGGAGATCTTCCATCCCGAGGTCCGCGAGGCGATCTGCGGCGCCAAGGCCTCGACCGAGACCTGGCTCGAAGTCCATCGCACGGCCCACCAGCTCGGCCTGAACTCGAACGCCACGATGCTCTACGGCCACATCGACAAGGCCAAGCACCGCATCGACCACCTCGTCCGGCTCCGCGAGCTGCAGGACGAGACGGGCGGATTCCAGACCTTCATCCCCCTGGCATTCCACCCCGATAACTCGCGGATGGACGAGATCCCCAAGCCCTCGGGCCTGATGGATCTGAAGACCATGGCGATTAGCCGCTTGATGCTGGACAACTTCCCCCACATCAAGGCGTACTGGATCATGCTGGGCATCAAGACCGCCCAGGTCGCCCTCTCGTTCGGGGCCGACGACCTCGACGGCACGGTCGTCCACGAGACAATCTACCACGAGGCTGGCGCGGAGACCCCGCAGGAGATCAGCGTCAACGAGATCCGCCGCCTCATCACCGAGGCCGGCCGCATCCCCGTCGAGCGCGATACCCTCTACCACCGCGTCGAACGCTCCGGCCCCCGCTGGTCGTCGGCCGAGCGGATCGTGGTGCCTTCGCTGGTCACGATCGGCAAGTGAACAATCTCATCGGCTCCGCAGAGGAGTTCGATGTTTGGCGACGAAGGGAGTCGATCAGCCAATGCGACGATCGCAAGTTGGCTAAAAGAAAAGGGCGTCGGCATATGCCGACGCCCTTTTCTTTCAGGATGCGTCAGAATCTCAGCGGCCCGTCTCCTGCGGCGTCCGATCGCGGCGGCCGCGGAAGTCGTTCTGGGCATGGCCGTGACCGTTGGCGGGGCCGTGGTTGTGGCCGTTGCCATTGGTGCGCCGCATGCCGTTGTGGGCGGGGCGGTTGTTGCGGCCCTGGAAGGGGCGGGCGCCGCGGCGGAAGCCGCCGCCCTGCGGGCGCTGGGGGCGGAAGAACGGGCGGGGCGGCGCGGGGATGCCCTCGACCTCGTCCGGCTCCAGGTTGCGGGTAATCGACCGCTCGATCTCGTCGAGCAGCTTGCCCTGCTCGGGGATCACGAACGAGAAGGCCACGCCGTCGCTCCCCATGCGGCCGGTCCGGCCGATGCGATGGACGTAGTGCGACGGGTCCTCGGGCAGGTCGAAGTTGATGACGTGCGTCACACCCTGGACGTCGATGCCGCGTCCGACGACGTCGGTCGCGACGAGCGTGTGCAGGCGGCCGCCGCGGAAGGCCTGGAGGACCCGGTTGCGCTGGGCCTGGCTCAGGTTCCCGTGCATCGTGTCGGCCTTGAACTGCTCCGAGCGGAGCAGCATGCCGACCTTGTCCGCACCGCGCTTGGTGCGGCAGAAGACGATCGCCCGCTTCGGCTGCTCGCGCTGGAGCAGCTTGATGAGCAGCTCGAACTTCCGCTCGGGGTGAACCATCAGGTAATTCTGCTTGATCGCCGGGATCGTCGCGTCCTCATTCTCGGAGATGAGGCGGACGTCCAGCGGATCCTTCAGGTACTTGTGGGCCAGCTCGCGGACGGCCGGGGGCATGGTGGCCGAGAGCAGCAGGGTCTGGCGCTGCTCGGTGGGGACATCCTGGAGGATGCGTTCGACGGCCGGGCGGAACCCGATGTCGAGCATCTGGTCGGCTTCGTCGAGGACGATGACGCCGACATTGTCCAGGCGGATCGAGTTGCGATCCATCAGGTCGATGAGCCGGCCGGGTGTGGCGACCACCAGCTGGCAGCCGGCGTGGATCAGGCGCTGCTGGCGGAAGATCGACTCGCCGCCGACGACGGCCACCGCGCGGAGGCGGCGGAAGCCGGAGAGGCGTTCGAACTCGCGGGCGATCTGGATCACCAGCTCGCGGGTCGGGGCCAGGATCAGGACCTGCGGGGTCCGGGCGCGTTCATCCATCCGCTCGATGACGGGGAGGAGGAACGCGGCCGTCTTGCCGGTCCCGGTCGGGGCATTGCCCAGGCAGTCACGCCCCGCTAGCGCCGCGGGGATCAGTCTGGCCTGGATCGGGCTGGGGGCGGTGAATCCTGCGCGTTCCAGACAGCGCAGGGAGACCTCGTCGAGGCCGAGTTCCTGAAACGTCTCGATCTCCGGCGATTCAATAGTCGTCGACAAACTTCGCTCCTTGGACACCCCGACTTGCGGCGGAGGCACGGCGACCGCGTGTCATCGCGGCCGATCGTCTCATCGGACAGGGATCTCGGTCCTGGTCGGCCTACTCGCGCCCAGACAATCTTGATCCGCTCCGAACAAGTGAACGCTGCGATAGCGTCGGAGGTGATCCAGGGAAAAGCGCAAAAGAGACCAACGTGGCAGGAATTTCGCGAGGGTAAACAGGCAACAAGCCGGTGGGGTTCTTGCGGACTCGTCCGATACTGCACGAACATTATAGCATCAAATCAAGGGACGACGACCCAAGTTCGTCAAATTTCTCGACTTTCGTTCCCAATGGGGCGGATTTGCGACCTGGGCGGGCTGGGATGGCGCGCCTTCGAGGCAGTCCAGGACGGCCTTCGCGGTCCGGTCCCACGAGTATCGCCGGGTCCATTCCAGGGCCGCCCCGGCCAGTCGGTCCCGCTCGACGGGGTCCCGGAGCAGGCGTCGGATCGCCCCGGCCATCGCGTCCTCATCGGTGGGGTCGAAGTAGACCCCCGAGGGACCAACGACTTCGGGCAGAGATCCGGCGAAGCTGGAGAGCACCGGGATCCCGCAGGCCATCGCCTCGACCGGGGGCAATCCGAAGCCTTCCATCAGCGAGGGTTGCGCCAGGGCATAGGCCCTTTGATAGAGATGAACCAGATCCTCATCGCTCACGAACCCGGTCAGATGGACCCGGCCTTCCAGCCCCCCGGCCGCCACGGCCGACCGGATCTCGGGGACGTGGGTGAGGAAGACATCCCCCAGGTCGCCGACCAGGACCAGCCGATCCTCCGGCCCAGACGTGCGGCCGAACGCACGGATCAGCCTCGGGAGATTCTTGTGGGGGCTCAGCCCCCCGACGGCGATCAGGTAGCGGGTGCCGACCGGGATCCCCAGACGATCGAAAACCGCCCTGCCCTCGTCCTCGTCCAGGGGCGGCCGGAACCGGGGATGGATCCCGCCGGAGACGACCCGGATGGACCTGTACTCCAGCGGGAACCAGCGGCAGAGGTCCCGCCTGGCGGTCTCGGACATCGTTACGATCTGGTCCGCCCAGCGTGCGGCCGCCCGCTCCTTCACCGTCCAGGCCAGACGGCCCTTCCAGCTCGGGAAGACCAGCCAGGGGTGGTCGAGCGGCAGGGTGTCGTACATGGTGACGACCGTCCGCCTCGCACCCAGAGGCGGGAAGAAGGAATAACTGGCCGGGAAGTACATCACGTCCGGGCGTTCCCGGCGGACCGCCCGGCTCATCGCCAGGAGGTCGAGGACCGAACGCCTCCCGTCCGACGACGCGGCCTCCGCCGGCGCGACCCGCACGGGGACGGGATGAACCCGGAACCCCTGCGGGACTTCGACCGTCCCGACAGACGGCCGATCCATGAAGAGGACGAACTCATGCCCCCGCCCCTCGGCGACCCGTGCGAGGCCGTCGACGATCTCCCTCGCGAACCGGCCGAAGCCGCGTCGGTTCGCCAGGCACGCGCCATCGATCCCGATCTTCATGGTGCGCCTCGGGTTGAAACTAGCGGGAGGGGGTGCGTTGCCGCGACCGTTCGAGGGCCCCGAGCGGTCTGGGGATCGCCTCATGGACGTGACGTCGCGAACGGCCCCGGGTGTACCAGTAGGCATTGGCCAGGACGACCGACGCGCCGCAGCAGCAGAAGTAGAGGAGGTGCAGCGGGAACGATGCCAGAGTCCCGACCAGGCCCAGCCTCGGCAGGAGGAACCGGTAGAACTGCGCATTCAGGGCCAGCACGAGGCCCAGACAAATCAGGGTCAGGAAAAAAAGTGCGGGAACAAACCCAATTCCCAGGGCCGACAGGATCGCCAGCCCCGTGGCGGCGACGCTCAGCTTCTGGGGGGCGCTCACGTTCAGGTCGGCCCGGGGCTGGCCCTGGCGTTTCAGGAGCAGCATCCACGGCACCCCGCGCCGGAAGATGTCCGTCCGGATCATCTCAAACAGCGTCCAGCGTTTGAGATGCGTCGCGAGCAGGTCCCGGACGAGGGAGATCTTCCCCCCGGCCCGGACGATCCGGTCTCCGAGTTCGATGTCCTCGATGGCCGGACGTCGGTAGAGGCGGGGGTCGAAGCCGCCGTGCTTCAGGAACGTCTCGCGACGGATCGCGCCGCAACCCGTCCAGAATGTGACGGCGGGTCGGGCTTCGTCCTCGAAGGATCCGCTCTGATGCACGTAATGGTGCAAAAGATTGCGGAAGCGGCTGACGACCCCGGGCTTCTCGGGCCGGTCGTCGTACGAGCCGAAGAGGGCGTCGAGGGACGGGTCGGCCTGGAAGCGGCGGTAAGCCCGCTCGATGGTGGACGGATGGACGGCGACGTCGGCGTCGAGGAAGAAGATGAGGTCCCCGCGCGCCGATTTGGCCCCGAGGTTCCGGGCGGCGGCCGGCCCGAGCGGCTTGATGTTCGAAAGGACGACGGCCCCCGACGCCCTCGCCGCTCGGGCGGAGGCGTCGGAGGAACCGTCATCGACGACCAGGAGTTCAAGATCCGTCCAGGTCGATTCGCGGAGGGCGCGCAGGCAGGTCTCGAAGTCGCGGCCCCCGTTGTGGACGGGGATCACGACCGTCAAGCTCGGCCTCGACACCAACTCCGGGCTCGCCGGACCGGCGGGGACATCCTCCATGAACCACCCTCGCCCGTCTTGCAGGCCCGCGCCGGAATGCGTCCCCATCCTTGGGATCGCCCGAGCACAGGCCGGGACCGCGACCAACTTCTTGGGCGGTCGCGACGTGCGACGGGACAGTAGCCGGAAGCCCGACTATGGTCAAGCCGACCATCTCCTCGGGAAGCCAAGCCCTTGCGCGAGCCCAGGACCAGCCGGAGTGCGGAGCAAGTTCCGCGAGAACAGAGCGGAAGCGAGCTTCCGCACTCCAGGTTTGTGGTTACGCGAGGGCGGCTTTCAGGGCTTCGCCGGCGGCCTTGATGGTGTGGTCGATGTCGGCGTCGGTGTGGGCGGCGGAGACGAAGGCGGCTTCGAACTGGCTGCAGGGGAGGTAGACGCCACGGGCGAGCATCTCCCAGAAGAACCGGCCGAAGAGGGCCGTGTCGCTCCGCTTGGCGTCCTCGTAGTTATGGACGGGGCCGTCGTGGAAGAAGAGGGTCAGCATCGACCCGACGCGCTGGACGACGTGGGGGACCTTCAGATCGGTGGCGGCCTTTGTCAGCCCGTCGGCCAGGCGTCCGGAGCGCTTTTCCAGTCGCTCGTAGGGGGATTCGTCGCTGAGGATCCGGAGCGTGGTCAGCCCGGCGGCCATCGCGAGGGGGTTGCCGGAGAGGGTCCCGGCCTGATAGATCGGCCCGGCGGGGGAGACGAAGTCCATCACTCGCGAGGGCCCGCCGTAGGCCGCGGCGGGGAGACCGCCGCCGATGATCTTGCCCAGCGCGGTCATGTCCGGGGTGACCCCGAACCGCTCCTGAGCCCCGCCGAGAGCCAGGCGAAAGCCGGTCATCACCTCGTCGAAGAACAGGAAGGCCCCGTCCTTCTCGGTGATCTCGCGCAGGCCTTCGAGATATCCCGAGCGGGGCGGGACCAGCCCCATGTTGCCCGCGACCGGTTCGAGCATCACGGCGGCGATCTGGCCGGGATGGGCGACGAACGCGGCCTTGATGGCGTCGAGGTCGTTGAACGGGCAGAGGATCGTGTCGGCCACCGCGCCGGGGGTGACGCCCGGGCTGTTGGGCGTGCCGAGCGTCGTCGCCGCCGAGCCGGCCTGGACGAGCAGGGCGTCGACGTGGCCGTGATAGTGCCCGGTCATCTTGATGACCTTGTTTCGGCCGGTCACGCCGCGCACGACACGGACGGCGGACATCGCCGCCTCGGTCCCGGAGGAGACGAAGCGGACCTTCTCGATCGAGGGGACGGCCTCGATCACGGCCTCGGCGATCTCGACCTCGCGCAAGGTCGGGGCGCCGAAGCTGGAGCCGGTCTCCATCGCCTCGTGGACGGCCTTCTTCACCTCGGGGTGGCCGTGGCCGAGGATCATCGGGCCCCAGGAGCCGATGTAGTCGACGTACTGGTTGCCGTCGATGTCGTAGAGATACGCCCCCTCGGCCCTGGCCATGAAGGGGGGCTCGCCGCCGACGGCGCCGAAGGCCCTCGCGGGGCTGTTGACGCCGCCGGGGATCGACTTGTTGGCCCGGACGAACGCGTCGTGGCTCTTGCCGAGGACATAATCGGGCCGCGAGCGGGCCGGGGTCTTGCTGCTGCTCATCTTTGCCTCAAAATCTCTTCAAGCCGACACGCGTTGCCGTTCAGTCGTTGAGCCAGCGGGCGACGTCCAGGGCGTGATAGGTGATGATCATATCGATCCCGGCCCGCTTGAACCCGGTCAGGGTTTCCAGCACGACCCGCCGCTCGTCGATCCAGCCGTTGCGGGCGGCGGCCTTCACCATCGCGTACTCGCCCGAGACGTTGTAGGCGGCGAGGGGGACGGCGAACCGCTCCTTGATCCGCCTCGCGATGTCGAGGTACGCCAAGGCAGGCTTCACCATCACCATGTCGGCCCCCTCGGCGAGGTCGATCGCGACCTCGCGGATCGCCTCGTCGCCGTTGGCGGGGTCCATCTGATAGGACCGCCGATCGCCGAAGCTCGGCGTGCTCTCGGCCGCCTCGCGGAACGGGCCGTAGTACCCGCTGGCGAACTTCGCCGCATAGGACAGGATCGGGACGTTCGGATACCCGCCCTCGTCGAGCCCCTTGCGGATCGCCTGGACCATGCCGTCCATCATTCCCGAGGGGGCGACGACGTCGGCCCCCGCCCTGGCGTGGCTCAACGCCTGGGCGCCGAGGAGCGGCAGGGTCGCGTCATTGTCGACGTCGAGCTGGCCGCCGACGCCTTCCTTCAATGGGCCGCAGTGTCCGTGGTCGGTGTACTCGCAGAAGCAGACGTCGGTGATGACCAGCAGGCCCGGTGCCCGTTTCTTGATGACACGGATGGCCTCCTGGACGATGCCCGTGTCGTCGCAGGCGGGTGCGCCGGTGGCGTCCTTGTGCTCGGGGATGCCGAAGAGGAGGACGGCGGGGATCTTCGCGGCGACGACCTCGTCGACGGCCTCGGGGAGGCGGTCGAGCGACCACTGGTACTGGCCCGGCATCGAGCCGATCTCGCGCTTGAGTTCGCGGCCGTGGTAGATGAACAGGGGGAAGATCAGGTCATCGACGGTGAGCCGTTCCTCGCGGACGAGGTCGCGGAGCTTGGGGTGGCTCCGCAACCGGCGGGGGCGGCGGATCGGAAACGGCGAGGACGACTCCCAGCTCATCGCGACGGCCTTTCGACGACCAGCTCTCCGGACCCGCTCAGTGCACGACGATGCGCTGGCAGATCGAGATCATGACGATCAGGATGATCCAGAGCTCGAACGTCGCGCGGACGCAGCGGGTCGAAAGGTCGACATGCCGGAACTTCGTGACGCAGAGCACGGACACGGCATGATTGTACCTCAGCATCGCCCGGAGGGCTTCCGGGTAGTCCACTCCGCGCGCCTGCCGGCGATATTCCTCCAGGGGCATCGCGGCGATGTCGCCGTAGAAGGTGACGCAATCGGTGAGCTTAGGGAACGGGATCACGAGCGCCTTGAACGCCTGGTAAGAGCCGAAGGCCAGCAGGAATCCCAGGCAACCGACCTCCAGCGCCCCGAGGATGTTGAGCCAGATGATCCCCTCGCGGAAAAGCCGCTCGACGGCCCCGCTGAAGAACAGCAGGACCGTGAGCATGAGCGAGTTCGCCGCCAGGAGGATCGTGGCCTTGCGGTCGGCCAGGGGCGGATACTCGCGCACCGGAGTGTAAAAGGCGAGCCGCAGGGCGCCGAGGGACGGCGGCCCGGTCGCCGGCGGGAAGGCGGGCGTGTGGTTATCCATCAGAAGCGCATCCCGGCGTTGATCAGGAAGATGAGGACGATCCAGCAGGCGAACGCGGCGCGGATGTACTTGATCCCCAGCTTGAGGTTGGTGAACTTGGTGACGATGATCGTCGAAAGCGTATGGTTATACTTGAGCATCTCTTCGAGCGCGTCCTCCTCGCTGATCGCCTCGACCCTGGCCACATACTCCTCCAGCGACAGCTTCGCGATGTCGCCGAAGAACGCCAAACTCGGCGGGGCCGGCGGAAACCGGGGGATCAGGGTCCGGAACGCCTGGACGATCGCGATGAAGGACATCCCCGTGAAGGCCATCAGCAGGAAGATCAGCAGCCAGCGTTCGTTGCCGGTCGCGAATAGTTCGGTGCTGAAGACCTCGCCGAACCGGCCGAGGATCGTGAACATCAGGCCGAACCCGGTCAGGATCGCGGCGGCCTTGGTGTCGGCGGCGGGCGGGTGCTCCTGGAGCGGGGTCCGGAAGACCAGGGTCGCCCCAGCGTCGAACGTCCGGAACACCCCGGGATGATCGGGCAGGACGGGGCTCCCGGCGGACATCGGGACGACGGCGGGCGCATCGTCGCGATCGGTGGGCAGGCTCGTGGGTGCCTGGCTCATGGGGAGTCGGACTCCGGGCTCACAAAAAACCGGGCATGTCCTCGCCCGGCGTCGGATTCGAGGCTATCGAGAATTCGAACCTCGGGTCAAGTCGCGGGGTACGATTCCGGGCGAGGGAAACGGCCACCGTCGCTGCGATTCCCAGGCTTTTTCTTGGTATTCGAGAGGTCTGCCCGTCAGACTGCACCTGTCGTCCTCATAACGTCCGGGGTGTGTGCCATGGGTATCCGAGTCGACCTGGTCCACGACGACGATTTCGACGGCCCCGACGACTGGGAGGGCGACGACGAGGGCGATGAGGACGACGACGGCAACGACCCTTGCCCCCACTGCGGCGCGTCGATCTACGGCGACTCCGAGCGGTGCCCGATCTGCGGAAAATACCTCTCTCGGGAAGACGTCCCCCGGACCCCGAAACCCTGGTGGATCCTGATCGGCGTCGTGGCCGGGCTCTACGCGGTCTACTCGTGGGTCGCCCGCTGAGTTCGGATTGACGGAACCGGCCTATTGCGATACTCCGTGGCGGTTCCCTCTTGCGGCCCGGCGCCCTCAGTGCGCGCGAGGTTCGCGCCCGATGGACGACCCGATGCTCCTGCCAAGGATGGCCCTGACCCTGCTCGCGGCCCTGCTCCTGCTCGGAGTGATGGGAACCCGCGCGCCCGGGCAGGAGGCGATCGTCCTGGCCGGCGGGGCGGAGGTCCATGAGTCCCCCGATCCGTCCGCCCAGTCGGTCGGCCGGCTGCCAGCCGGTGCCCGGGTGCGAGTCCTCCAAACGCCAGGCCGCGGCTGGATTGCCATCGCCCCTCCGCCGGGCACCTTCGACTGGATCGACCTCGCCGACATCGAGACAACGGACGACGGACAGGCCTGGGTGACCCGGGAGGGTGCCCCGACCCGATTCGGCCGGGCGGGGGCGAAACTCCCCGGTCCCGTCGGGGTCACCCTGCGAAAAGGCACGCCCCTGAGGCTCGTCGAGCGGCCCGCGCTGGTGCTACCCCAATCCGTAGGGCACCGCACCTGGATCGCGATCGAGCCCCCCCCCTGGGAAGGCCGTTACATCCGATCGGGACTGGTGAAGTTGCCTCTCCCGGGGACGGCGAGGCGACCGGCCCCAGGCCGGGACGAACGGACCATCCGCGCCGGGGCACCCGGGGACGCGTTGGAGGCCAACGACCCGACCGGGGACCTCTCGCTCGCGGACGCGTTCCATCGCGCATCGATCTCGGATCCGCTGACGTCCTGGGACCTGAAGCCCGTCCTCCGCCGTTACCGGGAGTTGCGCGACCAGGCGACGAATCCGCAGATGCGCGAGACCCTGGACCGCCGGATCGCCGAGGTGGAGGCGGAGATGGGCGCCGGCAACGCCGCCCGGGAGTTCGAGGCCCTCGTCGCCGAAAGCCGACGCCGGGACGCGGAGGTCGAATCCGTCCGGAAAATCCTCGAATCGGTCCGGATCGAGCCCGACCGCCGTTTCAAGGCGAAGGGGCTCCTCCAGCCGAGTTCCATGAGGGTCGAGGGCACGAAGGTCCCGGCGCTGATCAACACCGAGGGCAAGCTCCTGGCGTACCTCCAGGTCCCGGTCGGGCTGGATCTGCCGCCGCTCTACGGCAAGAAGGTCGGGGTCAACGGGCGGGTCCGCTACGACGAGAATCTCAAGGCCCGCCTGATCGTCGTCCAGGACATCGAGTCGCTGGACGGCGACCGCTGAACCCGATCAGACGCGCAGGAAGATCTTGCGGCGGTACATCCAGAGCGCGATCAGCCAGAGCGCGGCGGTGATCGCGAGGTGGTCGAGCAGCGTGCCGGCGTTCCCCGGGAAGAGCATGCCCGACGGGGCGATGCGGACGGTCGTGCCCTTCGGGAACGCCCCGCCGGTCGCGAGGATGTACATCAGGGTCGTCAGATGCGTCCGGAGGGTCGAGCGGATCCAGGGCTTGATCAGTTGCGCCATCAGGTAGAACGCGATCGAGTTCGTCCCCACGATGACCAGCGGGAACACCCACGAGCGTATCCGGACGGCGTCGGTCGTCGCGTAGAAGAGGCCGAGGACCACGAAGGCGACCCCGCCGCTCATCAGGGCCCACGACGGGGTCCAGATCCGCTTGACCATCGGGCAGAGCGTGACGTCGAGGATGCTCGTATCCAGCAATGTCCCGATGAGGATACAGGGGGCGCCGGCGAGGAAGAGCCGCACCAGCTTCCGGCGCGGGTCCGTGTCGCCGGCGAGGATCTGGCCTGCGAGCAGGCCCAGCAGCATGGTCGCGATCGAAGGCACGAAGTTCAGGGTCGTGTAGCCGCCCGGGTTGATCTCGAAGACGCGACCGTCGGGGACGGGGAACAGGTTGAGGAACGTCCGGTCGAACCGGGCGGCGGCGTTGGTGTGCTTCGCCCAGTGATATTCGAACGGCAAGCGACGCTGGTCGTCCTCGGGCTGGCCCGAGCCCGGGCGTTCGGCGACCGGGGGGTCGGGCTCGCGTTCGAGGCGGGCGTCCGGCAGCGGATAGGCCGCGAACCAGGCCCAGTAGCCGACCAGGATTGCGAGGATCAAAGAGACCTGGAACGACGGCCTCCAGCGCGCGGCGAGGAAGAGTACCGGATAGCCCAGTCCGATCTGAGCCAGGACGTTGGTGAAGGTCCAGTTCGTCTGCGGCGCCCCGCCCGAGGCGAGGAAGACGCCCATCGCGACCAGGATGAGTGATCGCGTCAGGGCGTGGCCGAATTGCCGCCACCAGCCCTGGCCCTTCGCGGAACGGGCGGCCATGGAGAACGGCAGCGACACGCCCACCAGGAACATGAACGACGGCTGGATCATGTCCCAGATGGTGATCCCTCGCCATTCGAGGTGTTCGAACTGGAGGGTGAGGACGTTCAGCGGGATGTTCGATGGGTCCTTCTGGCTGAGGGCCGAGAACCCCTCGCCGATGGCCGAGGCCATCAGGATCATCACGAGGCCGCGGTAGGCGTCGATCGAGACGATCCGGCCGGGTGAAGGTTTCGGTTCGGTCGGGGCGGCCGCGATCGGGCCGATGTCGGGCGGTGTCTCGGGGTTCATGGTCGAGGTCTTCGGGCGGTGTATGAGCGATATGAGCGGATGACAGCGGCGCCGATCTTATGACGGCGGAGATCCGGGTGAAATGACCCGACGGCCCGCCCGCGGCAGGAAGGTTTGCCGCGACGGCGAAAATCCCGTAAGTTCACCTGCCCTCTCTCCGGGACGTTGCCCGATCCCGCCGAACTCCGCCCGTCCCAGCCGGACGGCCGCCACGGGGACCGCAGATGAAACCCAGACGGACGCCATCGAATCCGCTCACGCGGAAGCCCATCTCGGTCCTCTTGCATGAGATGGAGAGCGGGGAACGGCTCCACCGGGTCCTCGGCCCCGTCGCGCTCACCGCGCTCGGGGTCGGGGCGACGATCGGGGCCGGCGTGTTCGTCCTCACGGGCGAGACCGCCGTGAACTACGCCGGGCCGTCGATGATCCTGTCGTTCCTGATCGCCGGCATCGGCTGCCTGTTTGCCGCACTCTGCTATGCCGAACTCGCCAGCATGGTCCCCGTCGCCGGCAGCGCCTACACCTACGCCTACGCGACGCTGGGCGAACTCGTCGCCTGGATCATCGGCTGGGACCTCGTGCTCGAATACGCCATCGGGTCGTCGGCGGTCGCGAGCGGGTGGTCGAATTACCTCGTGGCCTTCCTGAAGCAGACGACCGGATGGACCCTCGACCCCCGATGGGTCAATTCCCCCTGGGACTTCGACGTCGAGAAGGGGCAGTTCTTCTGGAAGCTCGTCTCCGTGGCCGGGCCGGACGGCGCCGCCCAGATGCTGCCGGCGTATTGCAACCTGCCGGCCATCCTCCTGGTGCTGCTGCTGACCGCGATCCTCGTGCTCGGGATTCAGGAGAGTGCCCGATTCAACGCGGCGATGGTGATCGTCAACGCGTCGATCATCCTCGTGGTGATCGTGATCGGGGCGTTCTACGTCGATCGCAAGAACTGGTCGCCGTTCCTCCACGAGGAGCGGGGCCTCAGCGGGATCACCCAGGGGGCGGCCCACATCTTCTTCGCGTTCATCGGGTTCGACTCGATCTCGACGCACTCCGAGGAGGCCAAGAATCCCCAGCGCGACCTGGCCATCGGGATCCTCGGGGCCCTGGCGATCTGCTCGGTTCTCTACATGGCCGTGGCCGGGGTGCTCACGGGGATGGTCCCCTACAAGCAGATCGACCCGGATGCGCCGTTCAGCGTGGCCTTCCGGCAGGTCAATCTGCCGGTCGTGTCGTTCTTCGTCACGATCGGGATCCTCGCGGGCGTGACCAGCTCGCTGCTAGTCGGCATGCTCAGCCAGCCGCGGATCCTGCTGGCGATGGCCCGCGACGGCATGCTGCCGATGGGAATCTTCGGCGCGGTCCATCCCAAGTTCCTGACCCCCTGGAAGTCGACGATCCTCGTCGGGGTGGTCGTCGCCGTCGGGGCCGGCCTGGCCCCGTTGAAGTTCCTCGCCGATCTCGTCAGCGCGGGGACCTTGTTCGCGTTCCTGATCGTCTGCGCCGCCGTCTGGATGCTGCGCAGGACCAATCCCGAACTGAAGCGGCCGTTCCGGGTCAAGGCGTTGCCGCTGATCGCGACGCTCGGCCTCGCGATCAACGGGGCGTTGATCTTCAGCCTGGGGCACGACAACTGGATCCGGCTGATCGTCTGGCTGTCGATCGGGATGGCGATCTACTTCGGCTACAGCCGCTACCACACCCACTTCGGCCGCGACGGCAAGCCGCTGCCGATCAGCGAGGCGTGAGCAGCTCGCCGGGGACCGCGTCGAGCCCCAGGGCGGCGCGGTACTCGGCGAGGGCGGAGAAGTACTTCGCCTCGGCCTCGACCCGCAGGAGGATCGCGTCGAACGACGCCTGCTCGCGTAACGCGAGGACCAGGATCGTCGAGCCGCCCGAGGCGAGCAGGGACGCCTCGGCCTCTTCGAGCCGGAAGGTGAGTTGTTCGTACTCGCGGTAACGCTCGACCTGCTCATACGCGGCCTGAAGGGCAGAGTACGCATCCTGGACGTCCGCCGTCACCCGCTCCGAGGCGAATTTCCGCTGGAGCGAGATCTGTCGAAGCTCGGCATTCGCGACCTGGACGCGGCCTCGGGCGTAGCGACGCTGGATGGGGACGTCGAAGAGGAGCGACGATTCCATGATGTACGGCCGGTTGTCCTTGCCGAGCTGGGCGACCGGGTCGCCGACGTTCTGCTCGTTGTACATATAGAAGTTGAGCTTCGGGAGCATCTGGTTCTGGGCGTACTCCCGCTCGACCTGGGCCTTCTGCTGGACCAGGGCCAGGCTCCGGAGTTCCGGGCGGAGCCGGTGGGCGATCTCGCAATCCTCCCTGAAGCGGTTGAAGTCCGGCGCGGGGGTCGCCGGGTACTCGATCGGCAAGCGGGCGGCCTCGGGCATGATCGGCATGCCTTCGGCGTCGCGGAGGAAGAGCGAGAGTTCGATCGTGGCCTGCTGGAACCTCCGCTCGGCGGCGATCTGTGACTGCTGCTTGGAGAGGAAAAGGCGCTGGATGTCATAGAGGTCGAGGCTCCGCAGGGCCCCGGCCTTCACCTGCTCCTCGAAGCCCGCGTTCCGCTTGCGGATGTTGGCCATGAGGTCGCGGAAGACCGAGGCCGACTGCCCGGCCGCGACCCAGTTCCAGTAGAGCTTGGCCGTGTTCTTGAAGAGCGAGACCCGCTCCTTGGCGATCGTCGGCTCGACCTTCCGGCGCTCGATCTCGGTCTGGTATAGCTTCGCCCGCTTGGCGTCGATCCGGCCGTTCTGGAGGAGAGGAAGCTCCAATCCGGCGACGAACGCACCGCCCCCGCGCGTCTCCAGATATTGATAGTAGGTGGGATAGTTGCCGTAACCGTTGCGATAGCCGGCGAAGAACTTGGCCCCGTAGAGGGTGGTTGGCTGTTCGAGGAAGACGTCGTGGACGGAGCGGCGGTAGTACCCCAGGGGGTAGTTCCGCGAGTCCATGTTCAGGTTGAGGTCGAACGCCCCCCGGGCGGAGAGCAAGTCGCCGGCGGCGATCGCGGCCTCTTCGAGGATCGCGCGGAAGGGCGGGTACGATTGCTCGGTCGCGGCCAGCGTCTCGTCGAGCGACAGCGGCGGGGCGTCGCCGGCGACCAGGGGGCGCACCTTCCTCGGCTTCGGCCTCGCGGGCTGTTCGGTGAGGGCCGGCGGCAGCGTCGGGCTCGGGGCCTGGCCCGGTCGTCCCAGAGGGGACGACATGAAGCTGCCGGTGAACGGCGAGAGCACGCCGCCCGCCGACGTGCCCATCGACGGCAGGCGCATCTCGCCCAGGCCGCTCGACATGCCGGACCCCGGGCCCGAGCCGCGGAAGATCGGCGGCAGGAACCCCTGGGGGAAGTCCGAGACCGACGAGCCCGGGGCCTCCCCCATCGCCCTCGGCGGCCCGAAGAGGTTGCCCGGCAGGGTGGATGGCGGCTGGCTATCCCCCCGGAAGAGTTCGCCCATCGCGCGCGGCGGGCCGGAGAGCTGATCGGGCGGGGTCGAAAATGGCAGGTCGATCCGCGGCGAGGCGGGATTGCCCGATCCGTCGGGGCTGGTCTGGGCGGGGGCGACCCGGGATCCTCCCAGGATCGCCCCCGCGAGCACGCTCAGGTATCCGATCCTTCGGATCATTTGGGCCTCTTCACCTTGACCTTTTCCTTCGAGGAGGACGCGGCATCCGAACCGGCGTCGACATCCTTGCCGCCCGACTTGCCCTTGCCCAGCTTGGGGGACTCCGGCGTGTCCACCGTCGGCGGGAACGCGTTGAGTCGACGCCAGAGTTCGAATCCGAGCGGGACCTGTCGCAGCAGCACCCAGCCTTTGGCCCTCACCCCCTGTCGCAGATACGGCAGCTCGGGCCATTCCTCGCCCGGCGACTTCGTGATCAGGACGCGGAACTTCCCCTTGCCGTCGTCGTGCGAGTCCACCAGCGAGACCCGGCCGCCGAACGTACCGACCGCCACCGACGGCCAGCCCGTGAACTGGATGGCGGGCCATCCCTCGAATTGCAGCCGGACGGGATCGCCGACGTGGAATGACTCCCCTTCGTGCGACTTGCCCCGGATCAGCGGCTGGTCGTTGCCGTCCACCCACATCTCCACCGCCAGCTCGTCGGTGTTAGGGATCAGGATCGCGATCGGATCCCCATCCTTGACCTGCTCGGTCCCCTGATTCACCAGGAGCCTGAGGACCGTGCCGTCACGGGGGGCCTGGACCTCCTGCGTGAGCTGGCGGTTGATCTTGACCTGGATGTCCTGCAACTCCTTGGTCGCCTCCGCGACATCCCCATCGGCCGCGCGGACCTCGGCGTTGTTCTTGTCGATCTCGGCCTGGCTCTTGGCCTTGATCTCGGCGAGGTACGCTTCCTTGATCTGGACCTCGTTCCGCGCCGAGGCGAGTTCGACCTCCGCTTTCCTCAGCTTGAGGGTACTCGCCTGGGTCTTCTGATCGGCCAGTTCGAGGTCGCGCGTTGAGAACAATCCTTGCGGATGGAGTTTCTTAACACGTTCCATCTGAGCGAGATCCGTCGTCTGATCGACCTGATAGATGCGGACTTCCTGCTCCTCAGTCAAAACCTTATTCTTGGTCACCTGGATCCCGGTGGTGCCCGCCTGGATCTGCTGGACCTGCACTTCGCGCAACGCGTTGACCACCTTCGTGTAGATGCGAGCCTTGTCCTGCGCGATGGCGATCTTCTGCTCGAGAGCGGCCTTCTGGTTGTTGAGCGCCAGGAGATAATTTGGATCGTTGTCCGCAATCCGGGCGATCGGGTCGCCTTGCTTCACCCGGCTACCTTCCTGGACGTGCCACTCCATGACCCGACCGTAGATCGGCGCCTCGATCACGAGCTGCCGGTCCAGCGGGGCGTACGCGATCACCCGCCCCATGCCGGTCACCGACTGCTGCCACGGGACGAAGTACAGGATCACCGGGGCGATCAGGAAGAGAAGCCACATAACCCGTGCGACACGTCGCGCGGCGTGGGGCGGCGGGACCAGCCGCAACGCCGGCAAGGCCGGCGGCAGGAACGATCCCGAAGGGCGATCGGACAACGGCGGCGGGCGGTGCGGACTCGGAGGCGCCGGCGGGGTGATCGTGGACATGGGAGAGGGTCTCCGGTCGAGGAGCCTTGTGTTCGGGGAGATTTCGGCGATCGGCCTGGGTTTCGACGTCAAATCCATCGGGCCAGGGTTAGTGGCCCGGCGTGTCATCGAAGAGGCTGCCGCTGGGACGCACGTCCGGCTGGCCGTCGGCCAGGCCGCGCCGCAACTCCGCTCCCAGACGGATGGTTCGATCGCAGCGTTCGATCGCGTCGGGCGATTCGGTCACCACGATGGCCGTCCAGGGCTGGGTCCGGTCGAGGATCTCGTCGAGGACCCGCTCCCTCTCCTCGGGGGCGAGCGGATCGATCCCTTCGTCCACCAGCAGGAGCCGAGGCCGACCGGCCAGCGCCCGGGCCAGGAGCAGTCGCCAGGTCTGCCGCTGGGTGAGCGGCGAGCCGTCCGGGAGCAACCTGGTGCGGAGCCCGCCGGGGAGTTCCGACAGCTCGGCCAGCAACCCGAGCCCCGCCAGGGTCCGGCGGATATCCGAGAGGGAGATCCCCGCCCGGCCCATCCTCACATTGTCGATGATCGTCCCCTCCACAATCCCAGGCTCCTGGACGAGGGCAACCGAGTGCCGGAGGGATTCGATGTTCAGCTCACGGAGGTCGATCCCGTCGAACTCGACCCGTCCTTCCGAGGGCCATCGCTCGGCGTGGAGCATCTCCAGGAGCGTCGACTTGCCGGACCCGCTCGCGCCCCGGAGGGCGACCCGCTCCCCGAGAGAGACGGAGAGGTTCAGCCCCGACAAGGCCCGGAGGTGGGCCTCGGGGGTGGCGTGGGGCTCGTGGTGATGGTCGGCGTGCTGGACTTCGGCCGCGTACTCGTAGCCGACGGCTCGCAGTTCGACCCGCATCCCCCCCGCCTGCGCCTCCATCGGCTCGCCGCCCGCGTACTCCAGCGGCAGGTCGAGCATCAGCCCGATCTTCTCGGCCGCCGCCATCAGGTCGTAGAACGAGTCGAAGTGCTTCGCCAGCTTGAGGAACGAATACGCCAGCGTCGCCACGATCAGCTCGGCGGCCACAAGCTGGCCGAGGGTGAGCTGCCCGTCGATCACGAGGAACCCGCCGATCCCGAGGATCCCCGCGCTGGCGACGGCTTGGACGATCGCCGCGAAGACCGTCTGCCGCCAGACGACGGAGAAGTGCCGTGTCCGGAATTTCAAGTAACTGCGAGTCAGCCCATCCGCCTGGTCGAGGGCGAACCGGCGGGTCTCCTCGGTCCGGAAGCTCATGGGCGACCGAGAGAGTTCCTCCAGGAAGCCCGCGACCGCATATTTGGCCCGCGACTCGCCCACGCTGGTGGAGATCGCCCCCCGTCCGAGCAGGAAGACCGAGATCGACAGGGCCATGAGCAGGAGGATGTCGAAGCCCAGCAGCCAGACGTTGTAAATCGCGAGCACGGTCATGCCGACCATCGCCGAGAGGACGACCGCGACGCCGTCCAGCAGGAGCGAGGAGCACACCTTCTGGATCGTCGCCACGTCGAGGAAGCGGTTGACCAGCTCCGGCCCATACTGACGGTCATAGGCCGAGAGCTTGACCCGGGGGAGCCGGAAGGCGAGGTCGGAGACCACGCGGACGAAGAGCCGACGCTGGATGATCTCGACAACGTAGACCTGGAGCAGCCACATCACCGCCGACAGCCCGAGCCCGGCGAGGAGCAGGAGCGCCAGGATCACCACCGGCTGGAAGACCTGGTTGAATGCGACCGTGGTGACCATCGACTCGATGGCGAGCGGCGTCGCCAGCGAGAGCACGCCGACCGCGATGGCGTAGGCGATCACGATCCGGATCTCGGGCCACTCCGGCCGGAACAGACCGAGGACCTTCGGCAGCGGGTTCGCCCCCGGCATGTTCACGTGCCGGGCGGCCTCCTCCGCCATGTCGGTCAGGGGGGCCTGCTGCAAGACGTGCGCGGCGATCACGGGCGAGGTCGGCCCGGCGACGCCCACCCTCCGGGCGAGGTCCTTGATGGAGATGGACCTCGACTTGCCCTCCGCGTCGGCGACCAGCACGCGCTGTCCGCGCTTGCTGAGGACCAGCGCCCAGGAGGTCGGGCCTGCCGCCGCATTGGCGATCATGATCGGGGCGCCCGGGGTCGCCAGGGCGGCGGCCTCCTTGAGCTTCGCGGGCCCGAACGGGGCGATCCGGATCCCCAGGTCGCGGGCGACCGCGCCGAGGGCCTGGGTCTCGCCAATTCCCCCCTCAGCGACGGTGCGTTCCCGCCCCATCCGCTGGACCGACTCCCGGATCAGCCGAGGGTCGGACTCCAGCCCGAGCGTCTGGGCGATCCGATCAAGCAAATCAAATGCGTCAAATAACATGCTTGGTTCCCGAATGCCGAGACGTCTCGGGGAAAAACGGAAAAATCTGCGACCAGGCTCTTCACGCGTCCCATAATTACGTTATAGGTTAATAGGGTACGAAAGAAAATTAGAATTCCCACGCAGTCCCCATCGTAAAAAACAATACCAGGGGTTACGGATGGATTGGCTCAACTACCATCACCTCTACTACTTCTGGACGGTCGCCCGCGAGGGGACGATCGCCCGCGCCTGCGAACGCCTCCAGCTCGCGCAGCCGACCATCAGTGCCCAGATCCAGTCGCTCGAGAAGGCCCTGGGGGAGAAACTCTTCAATCGGACCGGCCGGACCCTGGTGATGACCGAAGCCGGGCGCGTGGTGTATCGCTACGCCGAGGACATTTTTTCGCTCGGCAAAGAACTGGTGGACACCGTCAAGGGCAGGCCGACCGGCCGCCCGATCCGCCTCTCCGTCGGCGTCGCCGACGCCTTGCCCAAGCTCATCGCCTATCGCATCCTCTTGCCGGCCTTGACCTTGTCGCCCACCGTCCAGCTCGTCTGCGAGGAAGGCAAGCCCGAGGACCTGATCGCCGAGCTGGCGGTCCACAACCTCGACATCGTGCTGTCGGACTCGCCTTATCGGCCCGACCTCAAGGTGCGGGCGTACAACCACCAGCTCGGAGAGTGCGGCGTCCTGATCTTCGGCACGAATGAGCTGATCCAACGCCACCCCGGCCCCTTCCCCCAGATGCTACGCGATGCCCCGTTCCTGTTCCCGACGAACAACACCTCGCTGCGGCGGTCGCTCGACTACTGGTTCGAGTCTAACCAGATCCGGCCCGATAATCGCGGGGAGTTCGAGGACAGCGCGCTCATCAAGGTCTTCGGCCAGGCGAGCGTCGGGTTCTTCGCGGCGTCGAGCGTGATCGAGGCGGAGATCGTCCGCCAGTACAACGTCCAGGTCGTGGGCCGGATCGACACCGTCCGGGAGCGGTTCTACGCGATCTCCGTCGAGCGCAAGCTGAAGCATCACGCGGTGATCGCCATCTGCGACGCCGCACGGCGTTCGCTGTTCGTGTGAGAGTGGATGGCCCGATTGCTTGACAGCCGCGGGCGGAAAACGCACGACCGCCCGGACCGGCCCCTTTTCGCGCGAAGCCTCGCTTTCCTTTCCCCCGGGGACATTCTAGACTGTCCGGTAGAGGGGCCTTTCTCCCGACACGTCCAGAGCACGCCATTGCGGAAAGGGGGGACATGATGGGATGGCCCGAATCCGCCCCGAATCCCGATCCATCCGCAGGGCCCGAGGCCGCCTGGCCGTTCTCGATCGGCCGATGGCTCTTCGGACGCGGCACGTCCCCGAGCGACGTGCACAAGTCGCCCGAGCCCGTCGCAAGATTCCGGAACGTGTGCATCAGCCGGGAAACCGGCGCCGGCGGCGGCACGATCGCCCGCATGGTCGCCGGTCGACTCGGGTGGAAGGCGTACGACTCCGAGATCCTTGAGGCCATCTCCCAGCGCATGGGCTTAAGCCCCGAGGAAGTCCAGTCCCTGGACGAGCTCGCCCCGAGCATGGTGCAGGATTGGATCCTGCCGCTCCGGGAAGAGTACTACGCGCCCCAGGAAGCTTACCTCGATCACCTGGCCAAGCTGATCGAGGCCATCGGGCGGTCTGGGAATGCGATCATCGTCGGACGCGGGTCGAACTTCATGCTCCCAAGGTCCGAGATCCTCAGCGTCCGGATCATCGCACCGATCAAGGCCAGGGCGGCGAGGCTGGCCGAACGCACGGGCGTCTCGACCCGGACCGCCAGGCGGGCGGCGTATGACCTCGACAAGCGACGGAACCAGTTCATACGGACCATGCACCGGCTCGACCAGGCCGACCCGCACAACTATGACCTGGTCCTCGACTCCGACCGCCTCGGCGTGACGATCGCCTCGGAGATCATCATCCGCGCCGTCGAGGCGGGACAGCCGCCGAAGGTCGCCGTGACGAGTGCAGAGAATGAGTGATGATTGACGGGTAACGGGTGGTCGAGACCACTCGTGCGAACCCCTCGTCCATCACCCATTTCCGATCCGACCCGGATCGATGGCCACGATCGCCAGGCCGTGCTTGTCGGCGAGCGAGACCACATCGGGCTGGTCGATCACAATGGTCTTGCCGGCCTCGATCGCCAGCACGCGGGCCCCTGCCCTGTGAAGGTTCTCGATCGTCGTGACGCCGATGGTCGGCACGTCGAATCGCATGTCCTGCTGCGGCTTGGCGACCTTCACGAGGGTCCAGCCGCCGGCCTTGCAGAGCTGGCCGGCGCGTTCGATGCAGCGGTCGGTTCCCTCGATAGCCTCGACGGCGAGCGCGGCCTGTTCCTTGACGGCGACGCTCTGGCCGACGTCCAGACGCCCCATCTCCTTCGCGAGCATCCAGCCGAATTCGATGTCCTTCAGCTCCGAGGCCGAGGGGCCCCGTCGGGTGAGTACGCCGTCTTTCACGAGCAGCTCCGGGCAGTAGTCGAGGGCCGACGTGAAGGTCATCCCGTCCTTGGCGAACTCGGCGATCACGCCCAGGAGGATCGAGTCGTCCTTCTTGTCGCGGAGTCGTCCGTACCAGAACCGGATCATCCGGAGGTCGGGGCAGAGGCGGATGGCCCGCAAGGGCGTGTGCATCACGCTCTTGGTGACCTTCCCCGCCATCACCACCTCGGCGGCCCCCCGGCGCTTGAAGGACCGGATCATGCCGCCGAGTTTCGAGAGCCCGACCTCCTCGTAGCTGTCGCACAGCTCACGGAGGATCGGCGACGCCTCGTACTGGAGCCCGACGCAGGCGACCTTGAGCCCCTGCCGCTTCGCCGCCTCGGCGAACAGGATCGGGAACCGACCCGAGCCAGCGAGCAGCCCGATCGGGGCGGGCCCGGGCGTCGAGGGGATGAGCCGTCGGAGGCCGAACGTCCCCCGTTTTGCAGTAGAGAGACTCAAGCGAGTATCTCCTTGAGGCTGGTAGGGTCCGCGATTGCGGACCCGTTCCAGCCGTGGCGAATCGGACCGCAATCGCGGACCCGACAGGTCCGTTCTTCCATTAGAAGCCGGTGGGATCCTCGGGCTCGTGCACGTCGGCCGGCGGGGCGGCCATGAGCAGGGTGAGCTGCGAGGTCAGCTCGCGGAGCTGGCGGTGCATCTCGGGCAACCGGGCGATCATCTGGAACAGCCGGCGCTGCTCTCGGACGGGGATCGCGGGGGAGCCGAGGACCTGCGAGTTGCTCGGGATGTTCCGGTGGACCCCCGCCTGGGCCCCGACGACGACCTTGTCGCCGATCTCGGTGTGGTCCTTGATCCCCGCCTGGCCGGCCATCACGACGTAGTCGCCGGTCTTGCAACTGCCGGCGATGCCGACCTGGCCGCAGAGCAGGTTGTGGCGGCCGATCTGGTTGTTGTGGCCGATCATGACCAGGTTGTCGATCTTCGTGCCGGCCCCGATGCGGGTGGCCTCGAAGGTCGCGCGGTCGATCGTGCAATTGGCACCGATCTCGACGTCGTCTCCGATCTCGACCCGGCCGGTCTGGGGCACCTTCTCGTGCTTCCCCTCCACCATGCGGTAGCCGAAGCCGTCGCCGCCGATCACCGTGCCTGAGTGGATTTCGACCCGATCCCCCAGGACAACGTCTTCATAGAGGACGACGTTGGGGTGGATGATGCAATCCTTGCCGATCTTGCAGCGCTCGCCGATGGCGACGCCGGGGTGGAGGGTCGTGCCCTCGCCCACCTCGGAGTCCTCGCCGACCGAGACGAACGGGTAGACGGCGACCTGGTGCCCGATCTTCGCGGTCGGGGCAACATAGGCCATCGGGTGCACGCCATACCATCGCGGGCGGGCCGCGCCGGCGAGGTGGGTGCGGACGGCGAGGAACGCCTTGATCGGGTCATCGACCTCGATGGTCGGGAGTTCGGGGGCGGTCGGGACCTTCATGTGGGGCCCGACGATCGCGGCCGAGGCGGGCGATGCCTTCAGGAGCTTGGCGTATCGCTCGCTCTCGACGAAGGTGATGTCGCCGGGTCCGGCCTCCTGGACCGGGCGGGCGCCCTGGATCGGCACGGTCCCGTCGCCCACGAGCCGCCCTCGCACCAGATTCGCAAGCTGCTCTAACGTGGCGCCCATGCGGGACGTCCTTTCTTCCTTGAAAGGAGACGGACCTGACCGGCCCAACGCCGATTTCCTGGGGGATAATGCAGCGATTCTTCGGGATGCTATACCAATCGCCCGGGGTCGACAAGCCCACTTGACGACGCCCCTCGCCTCGACCGTCCGCCGCTCGAAGAGGGTGGGACATTTCCCTTATCGGTCGCCGGTCCCGTCCGAATCCAGGCCGCCGGCGACGAGATCATTGACGAGGGCCAGGAGATCGGTGTAACGCCCCCCGCCGTTCTTGCGATCCACGAGCAGCGCGCGGAAGCCGGCCGACCTCGGACCCCGCACGTCGTTCTCCGGGTCGTCCCCGACGCAGAGCACGTCCGAGGGGGCGAGTTCCAGGAGTTCGCACCCGGCGAGGTAGAAGTTCGCGTGCGGCTTGCGGTACCCCACCTCCGACGAGATCACAAGCTCGTCACGGTGATCGGCCAGTTCGGGCAGGCCGCTGATCACGCTCCGTAGACGCCCATCAAAGTTGGAGGCGATCCGGTAGCGGATGCCCGACTCGCGCAACCGGGATAGGGCGGGGGCCACGTCGGGGAAAGTCCTCCAGGACGCGGGCCGCTCGAAATGCTCCCAGAGTTCGACGAACGCGCGGTCCGGGTCGGGGATCTCCGGCATGACCTGATGGACGATCCGGCACCAGCGCCGGCGTTCGACCTCCTCGCTGGTGGAAAGGGGCCCACGCTGCTCGTCCGACTCATCGGTCGTGAACGCCGCGTAGAACCGCCGGCGGATCTCCTCGCGAGGCAGTTCGACCCCCTGACGCGCAGCCGCGGCCCGGTACGCATCGGAGACACTCGGGAGGGGATCGATCAGGGTGCCCACCGCGTCGAGCAGCACGCCGCGGATCGGGGTCGAGGTCATGCCATTGTCCCGCAAGGAAAACCACCCTGGACCTGGCTGGTGCCAGTTCGCGTGCGACTGGCTCCAGATGTGGCGGAGGTTGGTCGCTCCGCACATGGGGAGTGTATGCGGAAGGAAGGAGTTCGGCGAATGACTCAGGCTCGGCGATCGGGCCGGACGAGGCCGGGGACGACGTCGACGTCGAGCGAGACGACCTGACCCGCGCGGATCTTGGCGAAGGCGATGCCCGACATGGCCGCGTTGTCGGTGCAGAGTGACATCGGCGGGATGAAGACCTCGATGCCACGCTCGTCGGCGAGCCCCCGGAGCCGCTCCCGGAACCGTTGGTTCGCGGCGACACCGCCGCCAACGCCGAGCCGTTTGTGCCCGGTCATCTCCAGCGCCTGCCGGGCCTTGCCGATCAGGACGTCAAACGCCGCCTCCTGGAAGCTGGCGGCGAGGTCCGAGATCCGTCGCGCGGGAATGGGCTCGGCCGATTCCCCGGGGCTGGTGTCCTGCCCCTTGAGCGCGTAGAGCACGGCCGTCTTCAGGCCCGAGAAGCTGAACCGGATCTGGGGGTCGTGGAGGTAGGGCCTCGGGAACGCGAATGCACGGGGATTCCCGTCCCGCGCCGCCCTCTCGACCCCCGGGCCGCCGGGATAGCCGAGCCCCAGCAAGCTGGCGACCTTGTCGAACGCCTCGCCCACGGCGTCGTCGATGGTGCCGCCGAGCAGCGTCGACTCGATGGGGCCGCGGCAATCATAGAGGCTCGTGTGTCCGCCCGAGACGACGAGGCCGACGCACGGATATACCTCGCGATCCGGGTGCGAGAGCTGGCAGGCGTAGAGGTGGCCTTCGAGGTGGTCGACGGCAACCAGGGGGATCCCCAGCGACCAGGCCAGCGACTTCGCCGCTGTCAGCCCGACAATCAACGCCCCGACCAGCCCTGGCCTCGTTGCGACGGCGATCGCCCCGAGGTCGCTGAGTGAGACACCCGCCCTGGTCACGGCCTCGTCGATCACCGGCAGGATCTGCCGGACATGCTCACGCGCCGCGATTTCGGGCACCACGCCGCCGAAACGCTGATGCAAATCGATCTGCGACGCCACCACGCTCGACAGGATCGTCGGGATGCCCTTCGGATCCTCCGGGTCGCCTTCCAGGACGGCGGCGCCCGTTTCATCGCATGTCGTTTCGAGCGCAAGGAGTCGCATCAAGTCCAGGGCGAAGGTGGGGAGTGCGGAAGCAGGCTTCCGCTCGGTTCTCGCGGAGCTTGCTCCGCGTGCAAAGGCCGAAGGATCTCGATTCGAGATCCTTCGGCCGCGACGTCCTCGATCAGTTCGGGCAGGCGTCCCGCGGGAAAGCGGGAGTAGGCTTCCGCTTTTCGGGCGTTACTTCGACAGCTTCGAGGAGATCACTTCCACCGCCTTGTCGAGGGCCTTGTCGGAGAAGGGCTTCGACTCGGCGTGGGGATTCGCGGGCTTCGCGTCCTTTTCCTTGTCCTTCGCCTTGGCCGCATCCTTGGGCTTGGGCTTCGGCGCGATCAGCTTGCGGGAGCCGGTCTGGTAGTCGCGGTCGCGGCGGGAGAGGGCCCAGGAGATGTACTGCGAGCGGTTCAGTGGGACGTCGAACCCCTTGTCGGGCGAGACACCCCACTCGTCGGAGTCCTTCATGCCCTTGAATTTGTGGATATTCTTGTTCGACGGCCGGAAGTAGGTGGCGACGGTCAGCTTGAGGACGCTCTGGCCGTCGTCGAGTTCGAGGATGCTCTGGACCGAGCCCTTCCCGAACGAGCGCTGGCCGATCACGGTGGCCCGCTTGTGGTCCTGGAGGCAGGCGGAGACGATTTCGGAGGCCGAGGCCGAGTTCTCATTCACGAGGACGACCATCGGGTAGTCCCCCTCGTTGCCGTCGTCGTGGGCGTCGTAGACCTTCTCGGCCGTGTTGCGGCCCTTGGTGCTGACGATCTTGCCCTTCTTGACGAACATGTCCGAAATCTCGACGGCCGCGGTCAGCAGCCCTCCGGGGTTGTCGCGGAGGTCGATGATCAGGCCCTTCATCCCTTCCTGCTTCAGGTCGTCCACCGCTTTGCGGAGCTCGGCGGCGGTGGTCTCGACGAAGTTGGTGATCCGGACGTAGCCGATCTTCTTGTCCTTGTTCAGCATGAAGTCCCACTGATCGTTGGACCTCCGCTGATCGCCCAGGACGCTCGGCATGTCGATGAGGGCACGGGTGAGGGTGAGATCCTCGGTCTTGTCCGACCCCTCGTGCATGACCGTGAGTTTGACCGGGGTGCCGGGCTGGCCCTGGAGGACCTCCACGGCCTTGTCGGGGGTCATGCCCTCGGTCGACTTGCCGTCGATGGCGGTGATGAGGTCGCCGGCCATCACGCCCGCCTCGTAGGCCGGGGTGCCGACCATGGGGGCGATGACCTTGAGCCGGTCGAGGTCCGGATCCATACCGACGGTCATGCCGACGCCGGCGAAGCGGCCCTCAATCTGGCGCCGGAACGAACGCCACTGGGATGTGTTGATGAATTGCGAGTGCGGGTCGAGGTCCTGGAGCATCCCCTTCAAGGCGCTCTCGACCAGTTCCTTCCGCGTCACGGGCCGGACGTAGTTGGACTGGACCTGCTCCATGGCGTCGACGAAGAGGCCGTAGAGTTCCGTCACGTCGTCCTTCTGCCTTGCCCCCTGGCTGACCTGCCAGCAGAGCAAGGAGAGGGCGCCGACCATCACGATCGCGAACAGGTTGCGACGCGGCATGTGCGCGGGTCTCCAGTCAACGGGACGACGCGGCCTCGGATTGAGGCAATTCGTTCTCTCGTCGTAGTTTAGTCGCGAGGCCGAACAACGGGCAAGGCGTCATCCTCCGCCGGCTCGCGTGAGGATGACGCCTCGAACGGCCCGGCCGTGTCGCCTCTCCGTCAGGCGTCCGGATCCATGAGCGAGAGACGGGCGAGGTCGTCGCGACGATTCTTCTTCCGGGGAGCGCCCGCTTCGAGCGAGGCGACCGCGAGCGACTCCTCGGGATCGAGGGGGCGGAAGCGGCCCCTGTCGTACATGTAGAGGTTCTTCAGCGACATCGCGGCATCGGCCAGGTTCAACTGATCGTATGGCGACGACTCGACATCCGGATACGCCCCTTCCTGCCCGAACGACGCCCCGGCGGCGGCCAGCCTCATCGACGATGTGTGGTGGGCGACCGAACGCATGTTGTCGAGCCCGACCAGGCTCGCGTGCCGTGTCCCCGAGGCCTCGGTCTGCTCGATGAAGTGGAGCAGGTTCTCGCAGGACGTGTGGTCGATCAACGGAACCTGTTCGGAGATATTCACTTCCACAGATTTCGCGTCGCGCGGGACCGAGGCGAACTCGCGGTTCACGGTGATGAGATTGAAGCAGACGATCGGCTTATCGAAGGTCATCCGGTAGACGCCATCCTCCAGTTCCCGCTTGCCGACCGGGTTCCGGAACTGGTCGACGACGAGTTGTGGGCTGGGGAAGAAGGCGTGATGCTGGGCTTGCCCCGCCCGGGCGCGGGTCGCGATCGTGGCGTTCATCAGGAGCTTGATCCCAACCCCGGCGAAGATCCCGATCAGCAGGTCGGTGTAGAGCGTGATCAGGATGGTCGCGGTGAACAGGAGCAACTGCTCTCGTCCGACGTGGGCGATGTGCCGCCAGAGCTTCGGCTCGCACATGCGGTAGCCGGTATAGATCAGCACGGCCGCGAGGGCGCTGTAGGGGATGAGGTTGATCAGGTTGCGGCCGATCAGCAGGAAGCAGATCAGGAAGCAGGCGTTGAAGAAGTTCGCCCAGAGGGTCCGGCCGCCGGCCACGATGCAGACCTTGCTCTTCACTCCGCCGGGGATGATCGTGAGCCCGCCCGCCAGGCTGGAGCAGATATTCATGACGCCCATCGAGAACAAGGTCCGATCCGGGTCGGACTTGCGCTGGAAGGGGTCGATCTTGTCGATCGCCATGGCCGTCGCGAGCGACTCCACGCCGTCGATCATGGTCAGGGTCAGGACGCCGATCAGCACCGGCCGCCAGAGTTCGGTGGAGTTGAACACCCCCAGGAAGTTCGGCAGCACGAAGCCGTGGGCCAGCGGGTTCTCCGGCAGGTGGATCAGGAACTGCTCGTCGAGGCCCGAGCACCCGTCCCAGTGCGATCCCGACGAGGACCACCGTGAGCTGCGGCGGGACCAGACGAACCCATTTGGCCTTGAGGCTGGCCAGCACGAAGAGGAGGGCCAGGCAGAAGATCCCCAGCCCGAAGACCCTCGGGTTCATCAGGGTCAGCTCGTGAGGCGTCTCCAGGATGTACTCGAAGAACTCATGGGCCTTATACTTGTGGCCGATGATCGCGGGGAGCTGCTTGGCGATGATCATCAGTCCGATCGACGCCAGCATCCCCTCGACCACCGTCGTGGGGAAGACCGCGCAGAGGCGGGCGGCCCGCAGCTTGCTCAGGACGAGCTGAACCGTACCCGTCAGGCAGATGACGACGAGCAGGAGCGGATACCCCTTGGCGAGGTCCCCTGCCCCCAGCACCGTCATAATCCCCAGGAGAGCGGGAGCGAGCCCCGCCGCGGGCCCCGAGATGGTCACGAACGACCCTCCGAGGAACGGCATCATCAGGCCGGCGATGATCGCCGATGTCAGACCCGCGATCGGTGGAGCCCCCGAGGCCAGGGCGATGCCGAGCGACAGGGGCAAGGAAACGAGCGAGACCAGTAGCCCGGCGACGAGGTCGTGCCGCCAGTGCTTGAGGCCGGCGATACCATTGCGTGGCTTTTCAGCCACAGCCGACGTTCGGGATTCCGACATGGGAGGACGGCCCCTTTGCCGTGGGCGAACGGTCAGAGCAGGGACGATCGGGGCGCGGAGGGATCGTCGTCGATCGCCGAATTGGATAGATGGAGGTATATCATGCTAAGGCGAATCCTCGCGAAATGGAAGCCGAAACCCATGGATCCGACAAATTTGGACCGTCTTCTCCAATAATTTCTCGAATGCGGCGTCTGGCCTCTGCAACCCGTTTCACAGGTAGCCATGAACGATTCTCCCGACCGGACGGTTATCCTCTCCAACGACGACGGAATCGACGCGGACGGCATCCAGGCGCTCTGGACGGCGTGCGACGGCCTGGGCCGTCGAGTGATCTCCGCCCCCGATGGGCCGCAGTCAAGCTGTTCTCGCGCGGTGACCATTCACCGGCCGATCCCGATCGATCCACGGGGCGAATCCCGCTACGCGATCGGCGGCACCCCGGGCGACTGCGTCCGGATCGCGCTCCAGCATCTCGCGAAGGATCCCCCCGCCTGGGTGATCTCGGGCATCAACCACGGTGGCAATCTCGGGGCGGACATCCACCACTCCGGCACGGTCGCTGCGGTGATCGAGGCGGTGATCCAGGGCGTGCCCGGGATCGCGGTCTCGCACTACATCGTGAGGGAGCGGCCGCTCGACTGGGACCTCGCCGCGCGGAGGGTCCGGCCGATCCTCGCGGAGCTGATGCGGCGGCCATGGATCCCCGGGACCTTCTGGAATGTCAACCTGCCCCACCCCGCGCCGGGCGAGGGCGAGCCTGAGGTCGTGGAGTGCCCGGTCGACACACATCCCCTTCCCTACCATTATGTTGTGGATGAGAAGGGGGCCCATTACTGGAGCGATTACCACAAGCGACCCCGGGCCCCGGGCTCTGACGTGGACGTCTGCTTCTCCGGCCGGATCGCCGTTTCGCTGGTCTGCCCCTGGAACCTGGCGGGCCCGGTCCCGGGTCGTTGAGCCGGGATTGGGTTTGTTCCGGAGTTTTTTCTCCGGGAGACCTCGAATCGGGCGAACCAATTGGACTCTCCCGACGTAGTTGAGCCGTATCGGCCCACTGTGGCCCCGGCTCTCGGAGTCGTGAGTGGAACCTGCAGAGTCGCGCCCGATGGGACGCGGAGGTTGGGATGTTGAAGCGGAAGTCGTTGTCCGGCCTGGCTTTGTTGGCCTTCGTCGGTTGCTCGGATCCTCAGATCGTCCCGGTCGCCCCGCCGGGCATGGAACTCACGCGGTCCGTGCCGGTCCCCGAGGGGGGCGGGGCTCAGGCCCTCGGCGAGCAGGCCGCCGCGGTCGCCGCGCAGTCGAAGGCCGCGCCGACCTCGATGGCCACCGCCCCGGCCACGCCGATCGGCAAGCCGACCACCACCGCCTCTGGCCTGACATATGAGACTCTCAAGGAAGGGACAGGCCCCGAGCTGAAGCCAGGCCAGGAAGCCGAGATCCACTACACCGGCACCCTCAAGGACGGCACCGTCTTCGACTCCTCGCGCGGCAAGGCGACCTTCAAGACCACCATCGGTGTAGGCCGGGTCATCCAGGGCTGGGACCAGGGCGTCGCCGGCATGAAGGTCGGCGAGCGACGCAAGTTGATCATCCCCCCGAACCTCGGCTACGGGGCCCAGGGGAGCGGCCCGATCCCCGCGAACTCGACCCTCACGTTCGACGTCGAGCTGATCGGCGTCAAGTAAGCCGTGTCGTAGGCTCATCCCCAGCGGCCTGGCGCGATCGCGTCGGGCCGTTCGCGTTGATGGGAGGCGTTTTTCGAGTCCGCTTGTCGAGAATCCCTCCCTGCGATAGCCTACGGCGCGTCGGGGTCTCCGCGCCCGGAGGGGCGGTCCGCGACGTTCTCCCGAGAGGCTCGCAACGGCATGGACGCCGCACCGATCAGGACCAACGAGCGTACGGCCACCTTACCGCCGGCCCTCCACGGGCTCCGGGTCGCGCTGGTACACGACTGGCTCACCGGAATGCGGGGCGGGGAGAAGTGCCTCGAAGTCCTCTGCCTCGCCTTCCCCGACGCGACGCTCCACACCTTGATCCACCGCCGGGGTTCGCTGAGCCCCCACATCGAGCGGATGGCCATCCGGACCTCGCCCCTCCAGAAGGTCCCCGGGATCTACTCCCACTACCGCAAGCTCTTGCCGCTGATGCCGCTGGCCGCGAGGTCGTGGAAGGCCCACGACGTGGATCTCGTGGTCAGTCTCAGCCACTGCGTCGCCAAGGCGGTCAAGGTCCCGGCGGGGATCCCGCACGTCTGCTACTGCTTCACCCCCATGCGCTACGCCTGGGACGGCCGCGACGCCTACCTCGCCGGCTGGACCGAGAAGCCCGCCAGACGGATGGTCGCCGGCCTCCTGCTCGATCACCTCCGTGCCTGGGACCGCTCGACCGCCGCCCGCGTCAGCCATTTCGTCTCGATCAGCGAGACCGTTCGGGACCGCATCGCCCGCTGCTATGGCCGGGAGTCCCGGGTGATCCAGCCTCCTGTCGATACCGACTTTTACCGCCCGGCCGAGGTCGCCCGCGACGACCGATATCTCATCGTCTCCGCGCTGGTTCCCTACAAGAGGATCGACCAGGCCGTCCGTGCCTGCACCGCGACCGGGCGTCGGCTGGCGGTGATCGGCGCCGGCCCGGAACGGGAGCGGCTCGAAGCCCTCGCCGGCCCCACGGTCCGGTTCCTGGGCTGGCAACCCGACGAGGTCATCCGCGAGCATTATCAGCGCTGCAAGGCCCTGATCTTCCCGGGTGAGGAGGACTTCGGGATCGTCCCGATCGAGGCCCTGGCCTGCGGCGCCCCGGTGATCGCCCTCGGACGCGGCGGGGCCGCCGAGACGGTCGACGACGGCGTCGGCCGGGTGTATCCCGAACCGACCGAGGAATCCCTGATCCGCGCGATCGATGAATTCGAGCGGGACGGCTCCCTGGGGAACACCGAGGAGCGTCGCCGCCGCGCGGAGGCCCTGGCCTTGCCCGTCTTCCGCCAGCGCCTGCTGGGATATCTGGCCGAGGTCGTGTCGGGCCGCGAGCACGCCGGGGCGATCCCCGCGCCCCACTTGCGGCAGCGGAGGCGGCAGGTCGAGAGACGCTGAGGCCGCGACGGGAAGTGGCGACGGGCTGACCCTTTGCAACCGATCGGCCGGGCCCTTACCATGTCGGCTCGTGCGAGTCCAACGAGCCCACCGCGCTCTCCTCCCGGCCCACCGAAGACAACATGAGCACCCCCACCGCGCCCGCCAAGGACGACCTCGCCGTCGAGGAGAAGGACGGGATCCAGGAGCCGCCCCACTCGCTCTGGAACGCCTTCCGCCAGATCGGCCCCGGCCTGATCCTCGCCGGCTCGATCGTCGGGACCGGGGAACTCATCGCCACGACCTCGCTCGGGGCCAAGAACGGCTATTCGCTGCTATGGCTCATCCTCCTGAGCTGCGTCATCAAGGTCTTCGTCCAGACCGAGATGGGCCGCTATGCCATCACGCGCGGCAAGACGACGCTCGCGGCCCTGGATAGCCTCCCCGGCCCCCGATTCGGCACATCCTGGCTGAGCTGGCTCTGGCTCTTCATGATGCTCACGACCCAGTCGCAGATCGCCGCCATGGAAGGCCTGGTGGGCCAGGCGGCCCACATGGCCTTCCCCGGCGCATCGAAGGCCGTCGCGGATCTGGCGGGCTCGATCCAGCCGGGTTGGGGCCAGGCCTTGGCGACTCACCCGGATTACTTCTGGGCGACGCTCACCACCCTCGCCGCCATCTTGCTCCTGCTTTCCGGCGGCTACCGTCGGCTCGAAAAGGTCACGACAATCCTGGTCGCCGGCGTCACCTTGATCACCGTATCCTGCGTCGCCGGCCTGCCCTTCACGAGCTTCCCGCTCGACGGCGCCCAGATGGTCGACGGGCTCAAATTTTCCTTGCCGACGATGGGCGTGGCCTTAGCATTCTCCGCCTTCGGGATCACGGGTGTCGGCGCGAGTGAGCTGTTTGCCTATCCTTACTGGTGCATCGAGAAGGGTTATGCAAGGCACGTCGGGCCGAGAGACTCGTCCGATCAGGCCGCCTGGGTCCATCGGGCGAACGGCTGGATCAAGGTCATGCACCTCGACGCCTGGTTTAGCATGATCGTCTTCACGGTCGCGACCGTCGCCTTCTACCTCCTCGGCGCGGCCGTGCTCAAGCCGCAGAACCTCGATCCGCAGGGCAAGGCGATGATCGAGACCCTCTCGAAGATGTACGTCGGCCCGCTCGGCCAGTGGACCCAGGGGGTCTTCCTGATCGGGGCCTGGGGCGTCCTGTTCAAGACCCTGTACGTCGCCACCGCCGGCAATGCCCGCCTCACGGCCGACTTCCTCGAACTCACCGGCGGCTGGAAGCAGACGACGCACCAGGAGCGCGACAAGGTCGGGCACGTCTTCCACGTGATCTACCCCGCCAGCGCCCTGTTCATCTACTTCATCAACCCCGAGCCCAAGGGCCTGGTGGCCATCGGCGGCTTCGCCCAGGCCCTGATGCTGCCCTTGATTTCCGGCGCAACCCTGTACCTCCGCTACCGCGACGCCGACGACCGCGTCGGGCCGACGAAGCTCACCGATCTCTTCACCTGGCTGGCGTTCCTGGGCATCAGCATCGTCGCCTGCTTCAGCATCGTCACGACCCTGATGTCGTTAGCCAAGTAATCCGAGAGGGTTACGACGCTATGTCGCTCGGGTGCCCCATGGCCGGGGCTGTGCGACGCAGGGGGAAATGGCTACGATGACCCCACGCGGGGGAGGGCACCCCCGCGCGGGGGCGTCGGCGAAGGGAACGCCGGTTCGCGGCCCCGCCCTGTCCCGCCCGCGCACCGTGAGCCCGACACCTCGTGATCCGCCTCCTCGTCTCGGCCCGGCTCGTCACGTCCCTGATCGCGGTCGCGCTCCTCGTGTCGCTGATCCTGGCCGACCGCCGGGTGACCTACGAGCAGTCGATCAAGTCGTTCTTCGCCGAGGACGACCCGGCGATCGTCGACTACCGCCGCGCCGGCGTGTTCGGCGACGACAACTTCATCTTCGTCGCCTACGACGACCCGGCGCTCCTGACCCCGGCCGGCATGTCTCGCGTCGCGACGCTCGCCGCCGGCCTCGCGCCCGCCAGGATCCCGGGCGTGATCCGGGTCGAATCGCTCGACACCATGCCCCTGCTCTGGCAGGTGGACGACGCCCTGATCGCCTTACAGAAGGTCCCGGCCTTCCTCCGCGATCGGGCACTCAAGACGATCCGGAACCAGATCGAATCCAGCGGCGCGAGCCTCGCCGCCAGCAGCCTGAGCATCCGCGCCGCCGTCCAGGCCGCCGACGACGCGGGGCGGCGGGCGATCCGTGATCGCTTGATCAAGCACCCGCTTTTTGTTGGGACGCTCATCGACCGCGACGCAAGTATGACCGCGATCGTCGTCCGCCTGGATAAGAACGACCGCCACGACGTCAAGGCGTGCGTCGCCGAGATCCGCCGGGTCGCGGACGAGTTCGCAAAGAAGGAAGGCCTGAACCGGCCGGCCGTCGTCGGCCCCCCCGTGCTGCTCGCGGACGGGTTCACCAGCATCGAGGTCGACGGCCGGCGGCTCGCCACGGTGGGGATGATCCTGATCGGGGTCGTCACGCTCACGGGCGTGCGGAGCCTCTGGTGGGCGCTCGTGCCCCTGCTCTCCGGCTGGCTCGTCTGGCTGGTCACCGAGTCCATCCTCGCAACATTTCACATCAAGCTATCCCTCTCCGGCGGCCCGCTGGTGGCACAAATCATCGTGCTGACGATGCCCGCCGCCAGCCACCTGGCGATCCACTTCCGCGACCATCGCCGGCTCGATCCCGACCGGAGGAACTCCGCCTTCGCCACCCTCCACGCGGTCTGGGTGCCTATCTTCTGGTGCTCGGTCACCGGCGCGATCGGCTACGCCGCGCTCCTGACCAGCGACGTCGTCCCCATCCAGCAATTCGGATGGATCATGGGCACGTGCACGCTGCTGGCTTCGCTCCTCGTGCTCGTGATCTCCCCGATCGCCATGCTGCCGCCGTTCCGCATGGAGATCCCCGTGCGATTCGGCAGCCGCTCGCGGCTCGCGGACGCGCTGAACGCCGTGACGGTCCGCGTCCTCCGGCATCCCCTCCCGATCATCTTCGGCGTGCTCCTCGTCGTCCTCCCTCTCGCCACGGGGATTCCCAGGCTCGAATATGAGTCGAACTACATCAACGCCTTCCGGCCGCACACGCGGGTCGTCGTCGACTACAAGCGGGTCGAGTCGAAGCTCGGCGGGATCGGGGTGGTCGAGCTGATCGTCCCCGCGGCGCACGTCGATGCGTCGCTGCTCACGAATCTGCGAATGATCGAGTCTGGGTTAATGAGCGTGCCCGCCGGCAAGCCAAGGGCGTCCTCCGTGCTCAGCCTCACCACCATCCTCGACCCCGACGAACGGATCCTGAAACTCCCCCCGGCGGAGCGGGACAGTATCCTCAAGACCAAGCTCGACCTGATCCTGGCGTCGCCGCAGTCGGAACTCCTCAAAGGGTTCTGGACCCCCGATGCGAAGCTGAGCCGGGTGCTCGTGCGGCTGGTCGAGCAGCAGCCGGCGGAGGAGAAGTCGGAGATCTTCCGGCAGGCCCTCGGGCTGGGGAGGGCGAAGTTCGGCGACGACAGCTTCCTGACCGGGCTGTCGTACCTGATGACCAAGACCACGCAGGGGGTCATCCTGACCCAGTGGACGACCTTCTGCTGGTCGGCCCTGGGGATCTTCCTGATGCTCACGATCGCCCTGCGCGGGCCGCTCCTGGCCATCCTGGCGATCCTGCCGACCATGCTCTCGATCGTGATGGTCCTCGGGCTGATGGGATGGTCCGGCGTCAAGCTCGACATGGCGACGGCCCTCGTCGCCAGCGTGGCGTTGGGCCTGTCGGTGGACGACACCTTCCACTGCCTGCTCCAGTTCAAGCGGGCGCGTGCCAGCCGGCCGTTCGAGGAGAGCCTCCTGGGCAGCTACGCGATCACGGGCCCCGGCGTGCTGCTCTCCAGCGTCGCAGTGGCCATCGGCTTCAGTGCGCTCCAGCTCAGCGAGTTCACGCCGTTCTGCAACTTCGGGCTGATGGTCGGCATCGCCACCGCCGGCAGCACGCTGGGGAATTTGGTGCTCCTGCCCGCCTGCCTGTCGCTGGGCCATCGCCTGCGGCCCGCACGGGCCTGAACCGCCAGACTCCGACGGCAGGAGGCCCCGGCATGATCACGAGGATCACACCCGAACCGGATCGCTGGGACGCGCTCGTCTCGCTGATCCCGCCGAATGCGCTTCGGTGCGCGGTCATCACCAATTCGCCCGAGGAGATCACCTCACGGTTCGTTACGATCCAGGCGAGGGCAAACTTCGCCGTCGTCCCGCCTCGCGATGCCGCGCGGACGCTCGCGACCATCCCATCGGGATCGCTCGACGTGGTCGTCGCGGAACGCATCGGCGGCTGCCAACGCGAGGAACTCGCGCAGTTCCTCACCTCGATCGCCCGATGCCTCGCGCCCGGCGGGCAGTTCCTCTACCGGGTCGACAACGCGTTGCACTGGTCGCTGCTGGTCGCCATGATCCGCGGGCAGTCGCCGGCCGGCAAATCGGGGCCCGATTCGATGACGGTGGACGAACTCGCCGCGGCGATCCGCTCGGCGGGAATGGAGCCGTTCGCTGTCGAGCCGGAATATTCCCCGGCGGACGACCTCGACGCGTTCTGTGAGCTTCTCACGCCGGCGTTGCAGGCCATCGGCGTCGAGCGAGGACCGTTCCTGCATCGTTCGTCGATCGCGAGCTATACCGCAAGGGCGCGGCCCCCCGGCCCGGCGATCGAGCCTCGCCTGATCCAGACCCTCATCGGCGAGCCTCACGCCTGCGCCCGCCCAAGGATCCACGAGCCGCACGGATTCCTGCGGACCATCCCCGGCGTGCACATCGTGTCCAGCGAGAACTCGGCCGACATCGGCGTGGGCCAGGCGTTCCGCGAGAAGATCTTCATCCGTCAGCGCAACATCCTCAAGTCGCCCGGCGACCTGGCCGCGCAGCGGGCCCTGATCGAGTCAGGCTACATCGTGATCGCCGAGTTCGACGACGACCCCGAGCGGTTCCCCGAGATCGCTTCGCATTCGCACATGACGTTCGGCGCATGCCACGCGGTGCAGACGAGCACCGACGCCCTCGCCGAACTGATCCGCGACTGGAATCCGAACGTCGCCGTCTTCCCCAACCAGTTACGTTCGATCCCCCCCGCGCGAACCGAGCGTCGCGCGGGCCCCGTGCGGATCTTCTTCGGTGCCCTGAACCGCGAGGAGGACTGGCGCCCGCTCATGCCCGTCCTCAACGAACTCGCGGGCCGATACAGCGACACCCTGGAATTCCGGGTCGTCTTCGATTCGGGGTTTTTCGATGCGATCCGGACGCCCCGCAAGTCGTTCGAGGGATTCTGCGGCTATCGTTCTTACCTGGACCGGATGGGCTCCTGCGACATCGCGCTGCTGCCGCTCCGAGACACGAGGTTCAACCGGCACAAGTCCGACCTGAAGTTCCTCGAATGCGCCGCGGTCGGCGCGGTGGCGGTCGCCAGCCCGACGGTCTACGAGGGGACCATCGAGCACGGACGCAATGGTTTCCTCTGCCGGACCCAGCCGGAATGGGCCGAGACGCTCCGGAGGCTCATCGACGACGACGGCCTGAGGCGAGACATCGCACGCGCCGCACGCGACGATGTTTCCAGTCGTCGCATGCTTGCTGACCATTTCCTCGCGCGACAGACCTGGTACGAGAGGCTGCTCGCAAGCCACGATGAACTGACGCGACAGGTCTACGAGCGGGTGCCCGCGCTGCGTTCTTGACCGGGATGCCACCCGTTCGGGCGGCCAATCCGGCCGTCGGAGGCCCCTTCTGACCCGAAATTGCTCGGGTCGGATGGGGCGATCGGCGCGGCAGTCGGTTCGGGATGGTGCACCAGGATGATGCCTTCGTGAGCCATCGTTCGTTGCCGTGCGGCGACGGGATGAACAGGGCGTCGCGGCGGCCGGGGGCCGCTGTTGACGGAACGCCACGCGACTTTTCGGCCGAAATTTGACAGGTCGCGAAAGCGGAAATAGGGTTCTGTTGTCGCCCGACACCGAATCCGAAACGACGGGACGACGCGAGGGACGGATCGAAACCCACTCGCGTCGGACCGGGATTGCGGCGGGGCGCCGGTGCGGCGGGGAACACCCCGCCCCGGAGGATCGAGGGCGGCCAGCAGCCTGGTCCGGCCCGGTCGGTGAGCCGACCACATCACGGTGAGAGCGCGTTCGGGGAAGCCAGGCCCTCTGGTGCGGGGGCCCGCGTCCCCCGTCCGCGCCGAGATTACGCCGCGTGAAATCGCGCCGGCGTCGGCAGTGCAAGGGTCAGAGGTTGTCACGTTTCGTTAATTGGGAGGATCGTCAGATGCAGGCTCTCAACACCTATGTCCGTCGTCGTCGCGGTGGCTTCACCCTGGTCGAACTCGCGGTGGTCATCGTGATCATCGGCGTGCTGGCCGCGTTCGGCGTGCCCCGGTTCATCAAGAGCGTCGAGCGGTCGAAGGCGTCGGAAGCCTTCGCCTACCTCGCCGCCGTCCGGACCGCCCAGGAGCGGTACCACGCCCAGAACGCGACCTACGCCGACAGCGTGACCAAGCTCGACATCCGGTTCCCCGCTCCGAAGTACTTCACCGTCGGCACGATCGGCGCCGGCGGCACGGGGACCCTGGAAAGCTCCTGGACCCTGACCCTGACCCGTGCGGGCTCGTCGGCCGGCTACGGGGCCTACACGGTCATCTACACCGAGACCGGCTTCGACACGACGAACAGCACCATCGCCGACAGCGACCACACCGACATCAACCCGCTGTCTCAGTGATGACGCCGATCGCGTCGTCGCCCTGAACCCGAGGCGGATGGCCCCTTCGGCCATCCGCCTTGATCCGTCGGGTCTCGCCCATCGCACACTTACCGGCCCCGACGCGGAGCGCCCAGAGATGCGAACGATCCTTGGAAAGTTGGCCTTCCACCGATCGATCGGCCTCTTCGTGAACGAGCAGGAGGTCTCGATCTGCGTGATCGGATCGACCCCGTTCGGCCGGGTCCGGATCCACCAGTCTCATGAAAACATCAATGGACGACCGATTTCTCAGGTCGTGCAGGAATGCCTGAGGCCCTGGGGGGCCAACAACCGGCGGGTGCGCGTGCCCGTCGCGATCGGCATCCCGCAACGCATGATCTTCCACGGCTCGCACGCGATCACCAACTCCAACCGCGATGCCTCGCCGGAGTCGATCCTCGAGAGCCTCCTGAAGTCGCCCTCCGTCAAGGTCGACGAGATGATAGTCGACCTCCGCCCCACGCAGATCGGCAAGCGCCCGATCGCGAGGATCACGGCCTGCCGCAAGAAGAACATCGAGCCGCTCCTGGGGGCCCTGTCCGAGCAAGACGCCAGGCTCAAGCTCGCCGAGCCGGACACCTCCGCGCTCGTGAGGGTCGGCGAGCTGCACGTCCCGACCAACGCCCGTTCCGGGTTCGGCTTCCGGTTCTTCCTCTCCCAGAATCGCGGGCTGGCCGTCCTCCAGCACAAGCGGATGCCCGTGAGCTGGAAGGAGTTCGACTGGAAGGACGGGGAGGAGCGGCCGTCGATCCTCGCGGCGGTCAGCCTCCTCAGGACGTCATCGAGACATCTCCTCGGCGAGCAGCAACCCAATCGGCTCATCCTCCACGGCCGCGAGGATCTCCGGCCGACTACCGTCTCGCCGGAGTTCGCCCTGCAGGCGGGAGTCAACTCCGTCGATCACGTCGCGGGCCCGGACCTCGACGGCGAGACCGTCGCCTACGGCCTGGCCCTCAGTTGCGGCGAGGACGACCCGGATCTCGACCTGGTCCGTCGCACCAAGCCGCTCGAACGGATCGCGGAGATCTTCCCCTGGGGGGAGATCATCCTCCAGCTCGTCTTCCTCGGCGCGGTCTGGCTCTCGCTCGACGGGTTCCATCGCTCGATCCAGGCGGATAGCGACGCGCTCCGGGCCAAGATCGCCGGGATCAGCTGGCTGAGGACGCAGCAAACGGGCGAGCTCGAGAAGGAACGGGCCGCCCTCGACCTCCGCCTCAAGGCGATCGAAGGCTTTGATCGGACCCACACGGACTGGTCCGCCGTCCTCAACTCGGTCGGATCGAAGATGTCCGAGAAGATCACCCTGGAGCAGTTCATCGGCCAGAACGAGCTGGAGATCGTCGGCAAGCCCGCGACCGTGAAGATCGCCCGATCGATCGTCTTCCGCTTCCTGGCCCAGCTCGATGCGTCGGGCCGGGTGCCCAAGGAGGTCGACGACCTCGTGGGCGAGCTGAGGAATCTCCCGGCGGTCACGGCCGACTTCCCGATCCTGGATATCGTCGACCTCAAGACGACCCAGGGCACACAGGGCATGGTGCCCTCAGCGACGTTCAACGTCGTCTGCACCCCGAGGCCGAAGAAGGTCGCCCCCGTGCCGGAATCCGCGACACACTGAGGCCAGGGGATTCCCCTTGTGCTTCCCACCTGATCCCCGGGAGAGTCCGAATGAGCGGCCAGACCCCCGAGACCGCCCCGAAGCCCACGAGCGCCGCCGCCGAGCTGCTCCACAAGCGGAATCCCCTCCGGCTGATCATCAGCGCGTCCCTCCTGATCGGCTGGTACCTTGGGCTCTATCAGCCCAAGGAGGAGGCGATCGCGAAGCTCGAAAAGGGGATCGGCGTCGAATCCAAGCGCCTGGAGATCGCCACCAAGATCGACGGACTCCGCCGGGACGTCGGCAAGTACGCGAACAAGATCCCCAGGATCCATGACGCGAACGAATATTACCAATCGATCCTGGATGGCGTCCGGAACCAGCCGATCAAGCTGGTGGCCTTCGCGCCGGAGAAACCGAGAGATCAGGGCCCCTACTCCGTCCTGACCCTGAGACTCGAAATCGAGGCCACGTACGCGAATCTCAACCAATTCCTTCGTTGGATCGAGGGCAGTGGCCGACTCATGCGGATCGACATGCTCCGAATCGAGCCGCATCGCAAGAACAAGGAGATGGTCACCGCCCAGTTCCAGATCCTGGGATTGACCGACGTCGTGCCCCACGCCGGGTAAGGAACTCTGTCGAGATGGCCAGGGATGTGGGCCCCGGGAGGCTCCGCCATGATGATGAAGGCCCTGAAATTCGCCCCGTCCCTGATCGTCGTGAGTGTCTGCGGCGCGGTGCTCTGGCCGTACTTCAACAAGCAGACGGGGGCGAGCGTCGCGCCCCCCTCCTCCGCCTCAGCCGGGATGAAGACGCCGGCCCGGCCGCTCACGGCCCAGACCAGGCCGGACCGGTTACGGGACCCGTTCCGGCCCTCCTCCGAACAGCCCAACGCGGCGACGCTCGCGACGAACACCCGCGTCGAGAAGACCAGGGTGGACCCAATCCAGCAGCAGTTGGAGGACATCGCCGAGACCGTGAAGGGCATGACGCTCGGGGGAACCTACCTCAACGGCAAGAAGCGGCTGGCGATCATCGACGGCAAGGTCTATTCACGGGGCGAGTCGGTCGGCGAAGCCGAGCCGGATTCGCCCGCGCTTATCATCAAGGAGGTCTTCGCCGAGAAGGTCGTCCTCAATGCAATGGGTAAGGACTTCACCGTAGGCTACCCCGACAAGCTCGAAGCGGTCGATCCGGCGGATGACGGCGGCGGCAATGCCGGCGACGCGAATGCCGCCCTCCAGGCTCTCCTGGGCGGGCAGGCCCCCGTGGAACTCGGGATGCTGCAGAATCTCCTGAATTCGCAGGGGTCGGGGGTATCGGGCCTCCTGGCCCCGCTCCTGCTCGATCAACTGGGCCGCGTCGATCCCAACGGGGTCGCCGCGGGGGCCCGCCCCGGCTCGCGGGGCAAGGCCAGGGCCGCCGGCGGAGCCGCACCGGCCGGGGGCGACCCCGCACTCTACGCGGCGGCGGACGCGGGCAAGGCATCGAAGGGCACCAAGGCCAAGGCGACGGCCGGGCCGGCGGGGGGGGACCCCGCGCTCTACGGAGGGGCCGCCAAGTCAGGCTCGGGTGGATCGAAATCGGGGTCGAAGGCCAAGAAGTCGGCCCCGTCCGGTGGGGATCCCGCGCTCTATGGCGGCGACACCAAGAAAAAGGGAGGACGCTCGAAGCGTTGAGCCATGAAGACCGCAATCGCCCTGAATGAGAGCGACCCGACGATCCTCACGCTCCTCGCCGGCAAGGATCGGCTCGACAACAAGAAGCTGGCCCTGGCACGCGAGGCCATCCTGAAGAACAGCTCGGGGCCGGCGGAGCGGGCCCTGGTCAAGGCGGGGATCTTCACCGATCGCGAGATCCTCGAGACCTTCACCGATGAACTCCGCCTACCCACGCTGCCGCCCGCGTACGAAAACGCCGCCGCGGACCGCGACCTCGCCCCCTTGATCCCCGAGAAACTCTGCAACGACAGGGCCATCCTCCCCTGGAAGCGGAACGGCAGCGTCCTCGACGTCCTCTTCGTATCCCCGGACGAGATGCGCCTCGTGGAGGAACTCCGCCTCCTGACCGGGTACGAGGTCCGCCCCCTGCTCGCCCCGCTGTCGGTCATCGAGGCCAAGCTCGAAACGCTCTTCAAGGACGAGCGGTCGACCGCCATCTCGGGGAGCGCGGGCGAGTTCACCCAGACCGATGAGAACAACGAGGAGAAGGAGGAGGATGACAACGTCCTCGACCTCGACGCCCCGACCCCGCCCGGCGAAAGCGGGCGAATCGTCCGGATGGTAAATCAGATCCTGGAACAGGCCCTTCGCAACGGGTCCAGCGACATCCACCTGGAACCGTTCGAGGACAGTTGCAAGTTCCGCCTGCGGATCGACGGCGTGCTCCACGAACTCCCCTCGCCCACCAAGTCCAATTTCGTGATGATCGTGTCGCGGTTCAAGATCCTCGCGAAGATGGACATCGCCGAGAAGCGGGTGCCGCAGGACGGTGCCATCGCGCTCAAGAACAAAGATAAACGTATCGACTTACGCGTGAACACCGTCCCGACCGTCTACGGCGAGAAGATGGTCATGCGTATCCTCGACAAGGGGGCCATCCCCCTCGAATTGACCGGCCTCGGCTTCGACGAGCGGCAGGCGACCGACCTGGTCGAGTCGATCCGTTCTCCGCACGGACTCGCGCTCGTCACGGGGCCGACGGGCAGCGGCAAGAGCACGACCCTGTACTCCTGCCTCAATCTCCTCAACGAGCCCAAGCACAACATCTGCACCGTCGAGGATCCGGTCGAATACAAGTTCAAGGGTATGAATCAGGTCCAGGTGAAGACACAAGTCGGCCTGACCTTCTCGAGCGCACTCCGCGCATTCCTGCGGCAAGACCCCGACATCATCATGGTGGGCGAGGTCCGCGACCAGGAAACGGCCGAGATCTGCATGCGGGCGGCCCTCACCGGCCACTTCGTGCTCTCGACGATCCACACCAACGACGCCCTGTCGGCCGTCACCCGCCTCATGGACATGGGGATCGAGGCGTTCCTCCTCGCCAGCACGCTCCGGGTGCTGGAGGCCCAGCGTCTCGTGCGTAGGCTGTGCCAGAACTGCAAGGAGCCATTCCTCTGCGACGATGAGCTGGCGGAACGGCACGGCCTGGCCGCCGGGGAGACGCTCTACCGCCCGAAGGGGTGCATCCACTGCCGCCGAGTCGGTTACAAGGGACGCGTTGGCGTGTTCGAGGTGATCCGCATCACGCCCCACATGGCCCGCCTCATTCAATGCCGAACCCCCCTGGCGGAGCTTCGGAAAGCCGCCAGGGAGGAAGGCATGAAACTGCTCTATGACAGCGCCATCGACAAGGTGCGGAAGGGGCAGACGAGCCTGGAGTCGGCCCTCAGCGTCACGATGGCGGAGGAGGAATGATCCCGGGATCCGGATCAGTCTCGACGGGGTGCGGTCCTCCTGGCCGGTGCCATCGAGCCGGGGGCCGACCCGTCCCGGGTCACCTTCCTCGCACCAGACTGCGGCTCATATCCGGACTGCGCGACTCCGCTGTCCAGGGCATCCGCTTTCGATCGGCCCGCGGTCATGGACCGCCCGCCCTGGTCGATCATCCCGGGATCGAGTTCGGCCGCGGGCGGGATCTGCAGTCGCATGCCCACGGCGAGACGTTCTGGAGCGTCCACGACCTCGCGATTGGCCGACCAGAGTGCAAGATAGTACTTACCCGTCCCGTAATGCTGCCGGGAGATCGTCCAGAAGTTCTCGCCCCGTTCCACGACGTGGTCGCGGCCCTGTGCGGCTTCCGTGGCCTGGATCTTCTCCGCCCGACGCGGGGTGTCGTAGTGGAGTCGCCCGCCGAAGATTCCGTCGCGGGGGGGGCGATCGACCCCGAGTTCGATCCTCTGCGACACATCCCGGCCGAGCTGAAGGGCCCTTGCCGGCGTGGGGATGCAGTTGGTCCCCTCGGGGTCGTTCGGGTTCCAGATGTGCGTGGTCAGCAGCACGATCAGCTCGCGCTTCGAGACGCTCTGCTGACGGTTGCGGAACGCCGCGCCCACGACCGGGAGACGACCCAGGACCGGCACTCCGCTCTGGTTGGTCGCGTCCTGGTTCTCGATCAGCCCGCCGACCACCAGGGTTGAGCCGTTCGGGACCATCACGTTCGTCGTGACGCGGGCGGTGTTCAGCTGAGGGACACCGTCCACGATCGCGCCCGTACTCCGCTCGGGGTGGATCTCCAGGCGGACCATCCCGTCGCTGGTGATGAACGGGCGGAGCCTCAGCAGGGTGCCGGTGTTGAGGAACTGGATCTGCTGAATCGTACTGGTCTGGTTCTGGGTCAACGTCCGGTAACCGAGACGGTCGCCCAACTGGAGTTCGGCCCGCTGCTTGTTCAGTACGAGGAGCCTCGGGCTGGCGAGGACGTTCGACTTGCCGATGGTCTCGATGGCGCGGATGAACGCGGCCGTGTTACCCGTGATGAAGCCGAATTTCACGCCACCCGAGTTCGCGGAGAGCGGGGTCCCCGCCGCGAGCTTGCCCGCTGAGAGGAATTGCGCGGGGACGAAGCCCGCCGCCGACGCCAGTTCGGCACCGTTCCCGACGATGCCGATCCCCTGCTGGAGGCCGTCGAGCACTCCGTAGTTCACCCCAAGTTCCTGGGTACGGTCGAGCGTCACGCGGATGATGACCGCCTCGATCAGGACCTGGATCGGCTGGACGTCGAGTCGGGTGATGATCCCGTCGATGACCTGGAGGTTCTCCTCGTAGTCCTGGATCACGAGGGAATCCATCCCGGAGAGCGAGTTGCCGCCGGTGGAATCTCCCCCGCTGGCGCCACCGCCTCCGCCGCCTCCGCCGCTACTACCACCGCCGCCACCGCCGCCGCCGCCGCTACTGCCGCCTCCACCACCACCGCCGCCGGAGAGTCCCGACTGAAAGTCGGCGCTCTCATTGATGCCTTCCTGGCTGGCGGGGGTCGAGGTGATCTTCCCTTCCGGGCTCAGGAAGGGCTCGACCATGACCTGCACCTCATTGCTGCGGACGTAATTGAGGTGATAGATCCGTGTGATCGGCTTCTTGCCCCTCGTCGAGAGCTGGTCGAACTCCTCGGCCGTGTAGATGTAGATCAGGCCGTTTTCTTCCTTGGCCTTGAGGTTGCCGAGGTTGAAGATCGCTTCGAGGGCCTGGTCCCGGGTCAGCCCCTCGAAATTGACGGTGATGGTCCCGCTCACGTTCGGCGAAACGAGCAGATTGAGCTTCTCCTGGCGGCTCAATAGTTCGAGCGCCTGGCGGATGTCGACCTCGTTCAGGTGGAGCGTGACCCGTCCATCGCCGGATGGGGCGGTCCCCTTCATCGGATTCGACGCGGCCGGGAGCGGGTCGAGCGTGTAGGGGACGGACGACGGCGCAGGAGCCGGCCTCGGGGCGGTCGCCTGCTCCTGGCGAGGTGCCCCGGGGGCCTGACGCCTCGGCGCATCGCCCACGGATGGATCGGGCCGCGGCGGTGCGGGCGTGACCTGTGAGACGAGCCGGACCTTCTCCGTCGCGGGACGGTCGGGCCCCGACTCGCCGGACGTGCGGCCCCGCACGCGGGCGGGCCGTCCAGGTACGACCGCGGGCGAAACTGGGGGATCCTCTGCCCGGAAGGCCTCGGCGGCCTGAGCCCCGAACGAGAACCATATCAAGAGCGAGAGACTCGCCGAACTCTGCCTTAAGGAACTCAAGTCCCCCATCCTTCCTAGACTTTGGACTGAGTCGAATGTCCATCACCCGGGTGTCATGACCTTTGGATTCGAGTCATGTCGCAAGGATCGGGTCCGACGCCGCGTCAACTTAACAAAGAGTAGGCCGGCGCGATCATGACCACTTAAATTCGTCCGTCCAGTGTGCTTTCGGAGACGGCCTCGATGCGAACGTTCATCAAGGGCAACATCATCTGTGGTTTGTTTTGATCGCAATCGTATTTCAATGAACACCCTCGTGCTTCGCGGCCTACAGTTGATTGACGAGCCTGGACAGGACGGTGCCCCGGGGATCGGCCCCAGGGGTCGGTCAGCCGAATCCGCCCCGATTCCAGGCCGGAAAGCCGGCCGAATGCGGTCGCGCCGCCCGACATCGTTTCACCCTAGGCGGCTGGTCCGGATTCCAGGGGGTCAATCCAGATGCCATACGAAGAATGGGTCATCGGCCACACTCGGGTCTCGAGCAAGCCCCACAAGAAGGCGAAGCTCGACGACCTCCTCGCCTTCTTCCAGCAGCTCGCGACCCTCGTGAGCTCCGGGACGCCCTTCCTGCAGGCCCTTAAGTTATCCTCCGATCAGACCCAGAGCACGAAACTCCACGTTATTCTAGACGGAATTACCGCCAAAGTAGCGAGCGGCAGTTCTTTCTACGCGGCAGCGGCTGAGCACACCGACATCTTCGAGTTTAGTTGGCTGGAAGTCATCCGGACCGGCGAGGTCACCGGCAAGATGGGGCAGGTCTTGCTCGAACTGAACAAGCAGATCCGCGAGACTCGGGAGACCAACCGCAAGGTGAAGGCCGCGCTCACGTATCCGATGATCCTCCTGAGCGTGGCCGTGATCGCCGTCACGGTCATGCTCTGGCTAGTGGTCCCCACGTTCGCCCAGATGTTCAAGGACATGGGGGCCGAGCTGCCGGACATCACCCAGTTCGTGGTCGACGCATCGGCGTTTCTGGTCAGTTACGGGATCTACTGCGTCGCAGGGACGGGTGCTGTCTTCTACGTCTTCAGGAGGTTCATGCGCACGGAGGCGGGACACCTCTACGTGGGCGGCTTCCTCATGGTCGTCCCGACCGTGGGGGAGCTGATCGTGAACCTGGCGATGTACCGGTTCTCCTCGAACCTGGCGCTGCTGACCAAGAGCGGCGTGCCGATCCTGGACACGCTGGTGACCATCCAGGGGATCTACCAGAACAACCCGTACTATCGCGAGGCGATGGGCCAGGTGCACTCCAAGGTCGCGGCCGGCCGCCCGCTCGCGGTCTCGCTCGACGACACGGGGCTCTTCACGCCGATGCTGACCAACCTCGTCCGCATCGGGGAGGAGTCCGGGCAGCTCGCGACGGTGATGGAGCAGATCGCCCCATATTACAAGGAGAAGATGGAGGGCCTGATCGCGAAGGTCACCAAGATGCTGGAGCCGGTCATCATCATGGGGATGGGGACCACGATCGCCGGCCTGATGCTTGCGATCTACATGCCGATGTTCGAGATGGCCGGCAAGGTGAAATGACCTGCCTCGAGATCGACCTGGCCGCGGAGGCCCTCCGAGATGCTATTCGCAACTGGCGGAATCAAGCTCCCTGAAAAACCTCAGACTCGCCCCAGGCGCGACAGGACCGGCGGCCCCGAAGGCCGACGGCGAGCGGGCTTCTCCCTGGTCGAGATCCTGATCGTGGTCACCGTGATGGGGATCCTGATCTCGATGGCCATCCCGTCATTCCAGCGATCGATGGAGAACTCCGCGGCCGAGCTGTCGTTCGTCCAGCTCCGCTCGATTTGGTCGGCCCAGCGGGTCTACTGGCTGGAGAACCGGACCTACGCCAGCGACTTCGCCACCCTCCGGAATGCCGGCCTGCTCGACGCCGGCCAGCCCAGCTCCACCGGCCGTTACGACTTTGACCTGGCGGTCGGGCCGACGGGCTCGTTCCTGACCTCGTTCTCGGCGATCGCGGCGCGGAAATCCGGCGGCCCCTGGTCGGGGGCCTTCACCATCACGCAGGAGGGGAACATCTCCGGGGCCGTGAGCAGCAGCTCCGACTACGTCTCGCCGGGGACGCCGTACACCATCACCCCGGCCTATCCCTGAGCCGAGAGGAGTCGCGAGATGTTGCGGAATTCCGTGATCCCGGGGCCGGATGGCCGCCGCCGTCCCGGGGTCAGCCTCGTCGAGGTCCAGATCGCGTTCGTCGTCCTCGGCTTCGTCCTCGCGGGGCTCGCCCCCATGGTCGTCTCCCAGTACCGGCAGCACAGGCGGCTGCAGGCACGCTTCCCCGCGGGCGCGACGTACTACCTCGTGCCGGTCGACAACCGCTGGGCCGCGAAGTTCGGCGCGAGGGCGAGGGTCCAGTCGGCGGTCCCTTCGCCGCCCGCCGCCTCGCTCCCATCCCTGAACTCTCAGGTCGTCGAGAGTTGGACCTACTCCGCCGCGAACGACAGCGCAACGGCGGTCGTGAACACGGACCCGACCCTCCAATGAGAGCCCGAAGACCAGCCCGTCGCGGCTTCTCCATGACCGAGTTGATCATCGTCACCCTGCTGCTGAGCATGCTCAGCATGATCGTCGGGACGACATGGATCGCCTTCGGGCGATCGGCCTGGGAGTCGGTCCGCAACTCGCGACTGACCGAGGAGGCCGAGCTGGCCGTCTCCACCCTGGCGGGCGACCTGTCCGGCTACTACCCGGAAGCGTCGTCTACCTCCGATCCCCGGGACCGTTCCCGATGGGTCGGCCGCGTGCAGCCCGGGGGCACCTCCCTGTGGCTCTGCTTCGACGGCGGCGACCCTCTCGACGGCCTCGCCAGCTGGGCCGCCCCCGACGTCGTGATCAGTTACACCCAGAACGGTGACAAGCTCGTGCGGTTCAACCAGGCGACGGGGGTTTCCACCGTCGTCGCGACCCACGTCTCGAACTTCACCGCGAGCGACCTGGGCAACGCCGTCCAGATCGACCTAAGGCTGACCTCTCAAGGCATCACATCGAACTACCGATTCATCGCACTGGATCCGCCATGAGACGCCCCATCCGCCGCGGCTTCGCCCTGATGCTCGTGGTCATCCTGCTCGCGTCCCTCGCCACCGCCTGGGCCGTGGCCGCCCGCCAGGCGAGCGCATCCTTCGCGATCGACCGCGCGAGATCCGCGCGGGCGGCGCGAGACGAAGGTGCCGTCTACGTGCTCGGCCGTGCCATCGCCCTGTTGGAGACGGGCGACCCGCCGAACGCGACCGACATCGACCCCTATTCCTGCTACCTGACGGTCCCGACCTCGATGGGGGACAGGACCTTTGTGGCCACCTATCTCCGCCTCGGGGATCCGAACGAACATCGCTGGTCCGTCGCCGTCGCACCCCTGCTCGGCGGGTCGCTTCCCGACCCGATGCCCGCGACGTTCTGAACGACATGAACGACATGAACGACTCGCACCCCGGATGCGGGCTCACAGCCCTCTTGTCGATTGCCCTCGGCGGGGGGGCCCGGGACCGATCGTTGGTCGGTGCGACCGGTCGTCCGGAGGGGTGGGCCACGAAACCGCCCGAGGGCACGACGACCGGCCGTGCCGTGCAAGCCCCGGCCCCGGGTCGCCAACGACGACGGTCGGTGCGCCGCCCGCAAATGCCTCGGAAACACCGGGAACTCGGAGGTTCCATGTCCAGTCAACCGACAGATCCCGTCGATCGTCGCCGGATCCCCGACCGGAGGAAATCCCCGACGTCCCCCTTCGACAGTTTCCGGGGCTACCACCGACGCGGGACCGCCCGTCGCGCGTCGGAAGCGGCCACCCCCTACCACGTGGACCGCTACCCGCAATCGCTGTTCACGCTCTGCGTGCTGCTGCTGTCGCTGACGCTCGCGGACGGCTTCCTCACGCTCAACCTCCTCGAACTCGGTTGCGAGGAGGTCAATCCGTTCATGCGTTACCTGATCGACCGCGGCTGGATGTCCTTCCTGATGGGCAAGTACGTCCTGACCGCGCTCTGCCTGCCACTGATGCTGATCCTCCAGAATCACAAGATCTTCCGCACGCCGCTCCGCATCCGATGCCTTCTGCCGGTGTTCGTGATCCTCTACATCTGGCTGCTCGTCTATCAATTCGGGTTGCTGATCCACGTCGAGGCGGAGCAACGCCTGGAATCCGAACCGCACTGGGCGGGGATCCATTCGAACGAAACGATACGCTACTTCTCGTCCCTGGGGCGGAAGCGCTGAAAAACCGCGAGTCCTCCCATCGCGCCGCCGGAGTGTGACCTATGGTGAGAACAGCCGGATCAAGTTGCTCACAACACGAGGCGGCGCGCCCCAGAGAGGGTCGCGCGCCAACGGGTCTCCTCCGGGATCGACACCATGGCCGACATCGACAACGTGATGAAGGAGTTCCTGGTCGAGAGCCACGAGGGGCTCGACATGCTCGACAGGGAACTCGTCCAGATCGAGGCGAACCCCAAGGACCGGGCCAGCCTCGATCTGATCTTCCGGACGGTCCACACCATCAAGGGGACCTGCGGCTTCTTCGGGCTCCCCAGGCTCGAGCGGCTCACCCACGCGGGCGAGAACGTCCTGAGCGCGATCCGGGACGGGCTGATGCCCTGGTCCGGCGAGGTCACCAGCGCCATGCTGGCGCTGGTCGACGCCATCCGGGGGATGCTCGCCAGCGTCGAATCGACCGGCACCGACGGCGAGGATGACTGCCTCGACCTGATCGAGCGGTTCGAGGCCTTCCTCGCCGCGGGCGAGGGCGAGCCGGACGCCGCGACCCGGCCGATCACCCTCGGGCTCGCGCCGTCGGCCATGCACGAAGTCCCGCCCGCCCTCCCCGAAGCCGCGACGGCAGATCCGGTCGAGCCGGAGGAAATCCCCTCGACGGCCGAGCTGCCGGGCGAGGTCCCGCGTGAGCTTGCGACGGCCGGGTCGGGGGTGTCCTCGTCGAGGGAGGGGGTCGCCGGCGGGAACATCCGGGTCAACGTCAGCCTGCTCGACCGACTGATGAACCTCGTCGGCGAACTCGTGCTCGCCCGCAACCAGATCCTCCAGCACTCCACGAACCGGAAGGATGCCTCATTCCTCGGCACCAGCCAGAGGCTCAACCTGATCACGACCGAGCTGCAGGAAGGCGTCATGAAGACGCGCATGCAGCCGATCGGCACGATCTGGGACAAGTTCCCGAGGCTGGTCCGCGACCTCGCGGTGATCTGCCGCAAGCAGGTCCGGATCGAGATGGAAGGTCGGGGCACCGAGCTCGACAAGACCATCATCGAGGCGATCAAGGACCCGCTCACCCACATCGTCCGCAACTCCCTGGACCACGGCATCGAGCCGGCCGAGGAGCGGGCGCGTAAGGGCAAGCCGGCGACCGCGACACTCCGGCTCCGCGCCTACCACGAGAGCGGCCAGGTCAACATCGAGATCTCCGACGACGGCGGGGGGATCGACCCGCAGAGGATCGCCCGCAAGGCGGTCGAACGCGGCCTGATCACTCCCGACGCGGCGGCCCGACTCAACACGCACGACCTGATCCAGCTCATCTTCCTCCCGGGATTCTCGACGGCCGAGAAGGTCACGAATATCTCCGGGCGCGGCGTCGGCATGGATGTCGTGAAGACGAACATCGAGAAGATCGCCGGCTCGGTCGACATCGACAGCCGCCTCGGCAAGGGGACCACCGTACGGATCAAGATCCCCCTCACCCTCGCGATCATCCCGGCGCTCATCGTCGAGTCCGCCGGGCAGCGTTTCGCCATCCCCCAGGTGAATCTCCTGGAACTGGTGCGGCTGGAAGGCGAGCAGGTCGCGAAGTCGGTCGAGTGGATCCACGGGGCCCCGGTCTACCGGCTCCGGGGCAGGCTCCTGCCCCTGGTCTACCTGAATCGACTGTTCGGGCTGGAAGCCGAGGGGCCGTCGGCGGATCGGGACGGCATGAACGTCATCGTGCTCCAGGCCGACGACCGCCAGTTCGGCCTGGTGGTCGAGGGCATCGCCGACACCGAGGAGATCGTCGTCAAGCCGCTGGCGAAGCAGCTCAAGTCGATCGAGATTTTCGCCGGCGCGACGATCATGGGCGACGGGCGCGTGTCGCTGATCCTCGACGTCGCGGGCATCGCGAAGCAGTCGCGTCTCCAGGCCCGGCAGCGTGATCGGCACGCCTTCGAGCAGGTGGAGAAGGCCACCGGCGTCGACGAGAGCAATTTCCTGCTGCTCGTCCAGGTCGGCGAACGCCAGCGGCTGGCCGTGCCCCTCGGGCTGGTCGATCGCCTGGAAGAGATCCCCGGCGACGAGCTGGAAAGCTCCCTCGGCGAGGACGTCGTGCAGTATCGCGGCCAGATCATGCCCCTCCTGCCGCTCGGCTCGGCCCTGCGCCTCGGCCCCGCCGCCCCGAAGTCGGCCGGTCATCTGCAGGTCGTCGTGTATTCCGAGGAGGGTCGGAGCGTCGGGCTGGTCGTCTCGCGGATCCTCGACATCGTGCGGAGCCCCGTCGAGGTCCAGCGCAGTGCCGCCACGGTCGGGATCCTCGGAAGCGCCGTCATCCAGGGGCAGGTGACCGATCTGGTGGACCTGCCGGCCCTGATCCACACGAAATTCCCGGAATTCTCCTCCGGGCCCGCCCTCGCGAAAGGAGCCTGAGCCGTGGCGAGACTCCAGCAATACTGCACGTTCCACGTCGGCGACCTGCTGCTCGGAATCGAGGTCCTCCAGGTCCAGGAAGTGATCCGGTTCCACGAGATCACCGGCGTCCCGCTCGCGCCGAGGCTCGTCCGCGGCCTGATCAACCTGCGTGGCCAGATCGTGATGGCGGTCGACCTCCGCGAGCGCCTGGGGTTGCCGCCGCTGCCGGGGGGCCTCCAGCCCCTGAACATCGTGATCCGGACCAGCGACGGCCCCGTGAGCCTGCTCGCCGACGAGATCGGCGACGTCCTCGAACTCGACCCGTCGATCCTCGAGGCCCCGCCCGAGACCGTGCCGCCGATCATCAAGGAGCTCGTGATCGGCATCCACAAGTATCAAGACAACCTGATCCTCATCGTCGATCCCGAGCGGATCATCCAGGCGAATGAGGCGGTCGCCCGGATCGCCTGAGGCCCCTAACACACCCGATGACCACAGGAGCAGCGCCGTGAAGAATGGCCAGGATCGGATCCAGCGGGCGTCCCGCTTCATCGAGGAGGTCGGCTCGGACGGGGGGGTGGTCCAGGTGGCCGCCGAGGCCCGTGCCAAGCCGGTCGCGAGGAACGGCTGGCCGGCTAGGGCGGAGCTGGCGATCGAGGCCATCGAGCAGATCCGCCAGGTCGCCGACCGCATCGACCGCCTGGACGAGGCGATCCCCGCCCTGCTCCAGGAGGTCCAGCGGCTGGGAGGCTGGGCGTGCGGCTGGTACTGGGCATGGGACGAGCCGGCCGGTGCGCTTGTCCCGACCTGGCACTCCGGGATCATCGAGGAATCACTCCGCTCGCTCGGCAGGGATTCCGGCGGGCGGGCGGCCCGCGACGCGGTCGGCCGGGCCTGGGCCGAACGCGGGCCCGTGATCCAGCTGATCGAAGGGGCCCAGGGGGAGGGCGAACGGCTCCAGACGGCCGCGTCCGAGGGCTACGCTTCCGCCATCGCCATCACTCTCCAGCATGCGGGACACCCCGTGGCCGTGATCGAGTTCCTCTCCAGGCAGCGCGAGGCGGATGGCGACGCCCGGATCCAGTTCCTCCGGAACATCGGCGCGGCCTGCTCGACCTCGCTGGAACTCGTCCGAAACCGGGAAATGTCGCACGCGAGGGCCGAGTCGGCGCATCGGGTCTCGGACCTGCTCGGGGCCCTGGAGAATTGCGAGTCCTTCGAATCGGCGCTGGAAGTACTCTCGGAGGGCCTGATCGATCAGTTCGGGTGGGACGGCGCCGTCCAGTGGGAGCCGGACGAACGCGACCACTCCCTGCTCGCGGGAGAGGTCCGGGGCCCGGTCCCGGAAGGGTACGCCGGGGCCATCCAGGGGATGCGGATCGGTCAGGGTGAAACGTCCCTGGGGCGCGCGTGGAAGTCGCGCGAGCCGGTCGTCGGCGCGGATCCGGGCGGGGCGAGGGAGGGGGGGCTGTCGGCGGCGCTCAAGCGGGCGGGGATCTCCGAGGCGCTCGCGCTGCCGCTGGTGCTCAACCACAGGGTGAGGATGGTCCTCCAGTTCGTGAGGACTGGGCCGAGGTCGGGGGCCGACCCCGAGATCGAATCGTACCGGCTCCTCGCCAGGGCCGCGTCCGCGATCCTGTTCCGCTGCTCGGACCAATCGGAGGCGGCGGGCTACCGCTCGATCCTCGAATGCTGCCCGGCCAACATGATCCAGGCCGACGCCGACCTCAAGATCCGCTATATCAACCCCGCCGCCATGCGGCTCCTCAGGCGCATGGAGGAGCACCTGCCGATCCCGGCGGAGCACTTCCGGGCGGCGACGCTCGACCAGTTCCACCCCGAGCTGGCGAGGCATCGTGCCCAGCTGATGGACGGCCGCAGCCTGCCGATCCGGTCGACCATCCAGTTCGGGCCCGAGCGGATCGAGTGTCAAGTCCATGCGCTGAGCGACAAGAAAGGCCAGTTCCTCGGACCGCTCCTCTCATGGGACGTTGTGACCGATCGACACAACGCCAGGGAACGCGAGCAAAAGGTGGCATCCCAGCTTAAAACGGTCCTGGCCCGGGTCGCGGCGAATGTCGTCGGCATCGGCCGGTCGGTCAGCGTGCTGTCCCAGATCAACGGCCAGATGAGCCAGAACGCCGACCAGACGGCCCACCAGGCCAACATGGTGTCCTCCTCGGCCGAGCAGGTGAGCATGAACGCCCAGAGCGTGGCCACCGGCATCGACGAGATGGGGGTGAGCATCAAGGAGATCGCCAAGAACGCCAGCGAGGCCGCCAAGGTGGCCACGGTGGCGGTGACGGTGGCCGAGCGGACCAATTCGATCGTCGGCAAGCTCGGGGAGTCGAGCGCGGAGATCGGGAAGGTGATCAAGGTCATCACGTCCATCGCCGGCCAGACCAACCTGCTGGCGCTCAACGCCACGATCGAGGCCGCCCGGGCCGGGGAGGCCGGGAAGGGCTTCGCCGTGGTGGCGAATGAGGTGAAGGAGCTGGCGAAGGAGACGGCCAAGGCGACCGAGGACATCAGCCAGAAGATCGAGGCCATCCAGCGCGACACGCAGGGGGCGGTCGATGCGATCGGGCAGATCGGCGCCATCATCAACCAGATCAACGACATCCAGAGCAGCATCGCGACCGCGGTCGAGGAGCAGACGGCGACCACCAACGAGATCTCGAGGAACGTGAGCGAGGCGGCGAGGGGCAGCGCGGAGATCGCCCGGAGCATCATCTCAGTGGCGCAGGCGGCGGCGAGCACCACCGAGGGGGCGAAGGAGTCGCGTCTGGCGACCGACGAGCTTGGGGAACTCTCCAAGGAGCTCGAGCGCGTCGTCCTGACCATGGACGACCGCTCGCTATCGGAGGGGACCCCTGCCCCGTGATCGACCAGTTTGCGCCCGCCCGGCCGGACCGCCGGGCGTGCGAGCCCTCGGCCCGGACCGGCCCGGCAGGTCCCTTCTCCAGACGGATCCCACGCGAGACCGCATCATGAGCCTCTCCGAACTCGACTTCGATTACGTCAGGCGCCTCGTCCGGCAGCATTCGGCCATCCAGCTGGAGGATTCCAAGTCCTATCTGGCCGAGGCGAGGCTCGATCGCCTGGCCCGGCACGAGGGGATGAGGTCGTCCCAGGAGCTGCTGAGCCGCCTCCGGGCCGACGGATCGTCCCATCTCCGCGAGCGCGTCATCCAGGCGATGACCACCAATGAGACGCTCTTCTTCCGCGACAATTACCCGTTCGAGTACCTCCAGAGGACCCTGATCCCCGAGCTGATGCAGAAGAACTCCATGTCCAAGAGGCTGACGATCTGGAGCGCGGCCTGCTCGTCGGGGCAGGAGCCGTACTCCATCGGCATGCTCCTGCATCGCCACTTCCCCTCGCTGGGCGGATGGGAGGTGCGGATCATCGCGACCGACCTCTCCCGCGAGGTGCTGGAGCGGGCGATGACGGGGCGGTTCACCCAGCTCGAAGTGAACCGGGGGCTGCCGGTGGACTACCTCGTCCGCTACTTCCAGCGAGACGGCCTGGAGTGGCAGATCAAGGACGAGATCCGCTCGATGATGGTGTTCTCCCAGATGAACCTGATCGGCAACTGGCCGCCGATGCCGCCGCTCGACATCGTTTTCCTCCGTAACGTGATGATTTATTTTGACATCGATACGAAGCGGACCATGCTGGCCCGGATGGCCCGTTCGATCCGCCCGGGTGGCCATCTCGTCCTGGGCGGGTCCGAGAGCGTGATCTCGCTGGACTCCACGTTTGAGAGCGTGCCCGGCGTGAACGGCATCTACCGGAACGTCCGCCCGGCCCCGTCCTCGCTGTCGTCGCCCTCTCCTTCCCAACGCCCGACCGGCCACTTTCGGTTGGACCGGCCCCACGAGTGACTCCCAGGAGGCTTGCCGTGCAAATCGCCGAAGAGACCCTGCGACGATCGGTCGAGAACATCTGGGCCACCGTGCTCGGCCTGGAGGCCCGGACAGGGCATCCGCTCTCGACCGTCCAGAGCCGCGATCCGCTGCTCAGCGGCTCGATCCAGATCACGGGCGCGTGGGAGGGCGCGGTCACGCTCGACTGCACCCTGCCCGTCGCCCGCAAGGCGGCCGCCCTGATGTTCGGGGTGGAACCCGCGGAGACGACCCCCGATCAGGTCCAGGACGCCCTGGGCGAGCTGGCGAACATCGTCACCGGCACGTTCAAGTCGCAGCTCCCGGAACCCTGCAAGATGTCCCTTCCGGCGATCGTCGAGGGGGACGACCTCGCCTTCCGGCCCCAGGGGGGAGAACGTCTGTCGCTCGGGTTCGTCTGCGAGGACGACCCGTTTCAGGTCACCATCAGCCAGGCCGCACGTTGATCCGAGCCGGCCCGCGTCCCTCCCCGATGTCGCACGACTGGAGCGAAATCCGAACGGATTCAGAAGCGTCGCGTCGATTCTGCCGATATTGAGGGAAGAGACGGATCTCTCGCCTGGCAGGAGACGCGGGCGGACCCCGTCGGACGGACGAAGGATTCGAGTCTGTAAGGAGATGCGCATGAGGGCCTTGCTCTCGAAGTCGCTGGCCGCGGCGAGCCTGGCGGTCCTGGCACCCGCGGTCGCCGGGGCGCAGCAGGCCCCCGCCAACAATGCCGCCGCCAAATACGTCAAGATTCTCATCGAATCCAAACCGACTCAGAAGGGCGTCGAATACGAGAGCCCGGTCGATGCAAACGCCGTCGCCGCCTGCAAGTACGAGGATGTTCTCGACGCCAAAGGCTCCAAGATCGGATTCGCCCTCCGGGACGGTCAAGGCAAGCTGCTCCGCCGGTTCGTCGACGTCGATGGCAGCGGCAAGCTCAACCAATGGAGTTACTACCAAGACGGGTTCGAGGTCTACCGTGAACGTGACTTGAACAGGGACAAGACCGTCGACGAGTGCCGCTGGATGAACGGCAACGGCACTCGAATCGCCCGTGTCATCAACAACAAGCTCGTCTGGATTCGGATCTCGGCCGAAGAGGCCAGCAAGATCCTTGTCCAAGCTCTGGCCACAGGCGACGCCGAACTGCTCGAATCGATCATGGCGACGGCGGAGGATATGGTTTCTCTTGGCCTCCCGCGCGAGGAGATCGACCGAGTTGCGGCCGGAGCCGCCAAGCGAGTGGATACGCTGAATGCCCTGCGATCTGGCCTAGTCGGCTGGAATGAGACGACCGTCTGGCTGCGGCTTGACGGCGCGATGCCGCACGTCATCCCGATGGACGCCGCGAGCGGCCTGAAGGGCGACGTCCTGATGTATGAGAATGCCGTGATCTTCGCCGGCCCGCCGGGAAACCAGGGCGCGGCGGCGTCGAAGGTGGCGTTCCTCCAGGCGCCCGAGATCGTCAAGGTGGGCGAGGCGTGGAAGTTCGCCGACCTCCCCCGGGCGATCAACCCGAGCGGCAACGCCGTGGTCGCCGCCATCGAGGGGGGCATCCGCTCCTCGATCTACAAGGGCGGCGAGGCGGCTGGCGGCGACGCCGGCGTGCCCGCCGAACTCGGGGCGGCCATGCAGAAGCTGGCCGAGTTCGACAAGCAGAATGAAGCAATCCTCGGCGGCGACGACAAGAAGGCCATCGCCCAGTATCACGTCGAGCGGGTGAAGTTCCTCCGCGCGATCGTGAAGCTGAGCACCAAGCCCGATGACGTCCTGCTGCACAACAAGCAGATCGTCGACAGCCTCGCGGCGGCCTACGCCACCGGCCTCTACGCCGACGGTGCGAAGGTGCTCCAGCAGCTCGAAGCCCAGGGTGACAAGATCGCGTCCTACGCCGCCTTCCGGCGGATGTACGCCGATTTCGCCCTCGCCAACGAGGCCCCGGGCGCCAACATCGTCGCCGTCACCAAGAAGTGGCACGCCGACCTCAAGGATTTCCTCAAGACCTACGGGAAGTCCGAGGAGGCCCCCGACGCCCTTCTCCAGCTCGGGTCCTCGAACGAGATCAATGCCGAGGAGGACGAGGCGAAGGCGTCGTACACCCAGCTCGCCACCCAGTTCCCCGACACCCCCGAGGGCAAGCGGGCGGCGGGCGCGCTGCGGCGGTTCGACCTCGTCGGCAAGCCCTTGAGCATCAAGGGCACGACCGACGCGGGCAAGCCGCTCGACTCGGCCAGCTTCCGGGGCAAGACCCTGCTCGTCACCTACTGGGCGACCTGGGCCGGCCCGGTCAAGCGTGACCTGCCCGACCTGGCGAAGGTCCACAAGAAGTTCAGCCCGCAGGGTTTCGAGATCCTCGGCGTGAACCTCGACACCCGCAAGGACGACCTCGCGGCCTTCCTCAAGGACAACCCCCTCCCCTGGCCCCAGATCGTCGATCCGGCCGGGATGGAAGGGCAGCTCGCCCTCGACTACGGGATTGTCTCGCTGCCGACCATGTTCCTGGTCGACGCGCAGGGCAAGGTCCTGAGCCGGAGCATCCGGAACGCGGCCGACCTGGAGCTCCAGCTCGAGAAGATCTACTCCGCCAACACCGGCGGCGCCGAGAAGGGCGTCGCCCTCGGCGGCGAGAAGAACTGATCGAGGCCGATCGCAGCCGAACGAAGCGGGTCCATCGGATGGAAAACGGGACGCCCGGCCGGTTTGGAACACGTTCCAGCCGGCCGACGACCCCCTTCTCCGCCGGGTGGACCCGCCGTTATTTTGGAATTGGCTTTGTTCCGTCGATTTTGATTCCGGGGATCGCTGGATGAAGACGCTCGCCTGCCTGAACGGGGATATCATGCCGGTCGAAGAGGCCAAGGTCCCCGTCTGGGACCGGGGCTTCCTCTTCGGGGACTCGGTCTATGAGGTCTTCCGGCTCTACTCGGGCAAGGTCTGGCTGCACGACGAGCACCACGAGCGGCTCCGACTCAGCCTGGCCAAGATGCACTTCGAGCCCGTCGATCCCGCCCGGCTCGACGAGCGGATCCGGGCGACCATCGACGCTTCCGGGGTCGCCGAGGGGATCGTCTACATCCAGATCACGCGAGGGGTCGCCCCCCGGGCCCACGCCTTCCCGAAGCCACCGGTCCCGCCGACCGAGCTGATCATCGTCAAGCCCTACGACGACACCCTGACCGCCGAGCGCCGCCAGACCGGCGTCGGAATCATGAGCCAGCCGGACCTCCGCTGGGGCCGCTGTGACGTGAAGTCGACGAACCTCCTGGCCAACGTCATCGCCCTGGAAACGGTCCACCGCGCGGGGGCGTTCGAGGCGGTCTTCGTCGACCGCGACGGCCTGGTCACCGAATCGACCCACAGCTCCCTGGTCTGGGTCCGCAACGGCCGGCTCGAAGCCACTCCCGACGGGCCTGAGATCCTCCCGGGCACCAAGCGGCACCTGATCCAGGAGATCGCCGCGTCCGAGGGGATCCACTTCGTCGAGGCCCGCGCCACGCTCGATCAGCTCATCGCGGCCGACGAGGTCATCCTGACCGGGACGACCATCGAGGTCATGCCGGTGATCACCGTCGACGGCCAGCCGATCGGATCGGGACAGCCGGGGCCGGTCGCCCGCAAGCTCCAGTCGGCCTATCGCGCGGCGGTGGAACGCTTCCGGGCCGGTTGATCGGCTACACTGAGTGTACAACGACGCTGCTGGTCGACCTCCAACCGGTGCCCCATGCGATTCATCGCCCCTCCGCCGCCCAACCCCGACGAACCGCAGCCGGAGCCGGTCGACGACTGGATTCATCCGCTGGACCAGCACGCGAAGCGGCTCCCCGTCGGCGAATCGGCCGGGGTCTGGGTTCTGGTCCTGGCCGATCGCGACGTCGAGTCCGGCGAGCGGATCGCGTCGGGCCTGCGCGAACTGATCGACGCCCTGGGGCGGCCCGTCACGACCCGCGTGGTCGACCTGAGCCTGTCAGGGTATGCCGAGGCGATCCGCGAGGGGACTTCGGACTGCGACCAGCCCCTGCTGCTCGTCACGACGGCCACCGAGCCCTGGACCTCGGATCACCTCTCCCCGATGCTCCAGGCGATCGACTTCGTCGACCACGTCCTCGGGACGCGGCGGACGTCGATCGCCGGGAAACTCAAGCGGAACCTGATGCGTCTGGGCTGGAAGACGATCTTCGCCGTACCCCTGGCGGACATCGCCTCCCCCTGCCGCCTGCACCGCTGGGAGGCGTTTCGGAGCATCCCGATCCAGTCCTCTTCGCGATTCGGCGACGTCGAGGTCATGGCAAAGGCGACGTATTTCGGGCACGTCCTGGCCGAAGTGGACGTGCCGGCCCTCGCCGACCTCCAGACCAGGTGGGAGATCGGCGACCGGGAGACATACGTCCCGAACACCTTCCGGGGCGACTTCTTCAACGTCTTCAAGCACCCAAACCTGATCGGGGAGTTCCCGTACGAGCCGCGCAGGGAACCCCCGCCGGTCACGGATGCCGAGGGATCAGCTCCACTTGAACCAACGGAGGGCGAGCAGGAAGGTCACGACCGCCCAAAGGCCCAGGACCAGGACGGCGGTCCAGACGACGGGGCTCCCCCAGCCGGCACCTTCGAGCAGCATGGCGCGGAGGGCCTGGAGGAGCTGGGTCAGCGGCAGGGCCTGCACGATCGGCTGGACGGCGGCGGGGAACCTCTCGCTGGAGAAGAACACGCCGGAGAGCAGCCACATCGGCAGCATGACCAGGTTCATGAGGCCGCTGACGGTCTCCGTGGTCTCGGCGCGGCTGGCCACGAGAAGCCCGATCCCGGCGAACGCCAGGGCCCCGACGATCTCCACCAGCACGAACAGGATCGGGTCGCAGTGGACCGGCATCCCGAACATGGCCACGCCGAGGATCAGCAGAACGGCCACGTCGGGGACCAGGAACGTCAGCCGCGCCCCGAGGATGGCCAGGAGGAAATCCTTCCGGGGCATCGGGGTCGCCTGGAACCGCTTGAGTAGCTTGCCGATCCGGAAGTTCACCAGCAGGAACCCGACGCCCCAGAGCCCGCCGCCCATCGTGTTCATGCCGATGAGCCCGGGGATCAGGAAGTCGATGTAACGCGAGCCGGGGGGAACGTCGGTCTTGTCGACCGTCCGGATCAGGTCCTGCCGCCCCTGGGCGCGCTGGAGGACGTTGTCCACGGTCAGCCGGGACACGCTCGCCTCGGGGCGCGTGCGATCATACCGATACGCGACCTCGGTCGGCGAGACGGGCACGACCAGCAGCGGGGTCTTGCCGGTCCGGAGCCGGCGCTCGCCCTCGGCCTCGTCCACGACGTTGAGCTGGAGGCCGGTCTCCTTGCTCGACCGGGCCTGAGAGTCGTACGCCTTCAATTTGGCTTCGAACCCGGCGGAATGCGCGTTCCGGACCAGGTCGAGCGGGATGCTCTCGGGCGGCCGGCTGTTGAACGCCAGGCCGAGCACGATCGCGAGGATCGTCGGGAAGCCGTAGACCCAGAAGATCCGGGCCGGCTGGCGGTAGAACTCGCGGAGCCGCGAGAGGTAGAGCGAGCGCAGGGGGTGGTAGTGCGAGGAGGCCATCGGTCGGTCTCGGAAGGGATGGATCGGATCCGGCCAATGTTCAGCGACCGCTGCGGGCGGCGCGACCGCGACGGCGTCCCCGGCCCGCCGGCGCGGCGTCGGGCTCGGGCTCGTTGTCGCGCAGGTGGCGTCCGGTGAGCGAGACGAAGACGTCTTCCAGGCTCACCTGCCGGGTCGTCAGCCGGGCGAGTTGATGGTTTCGACGCTGGAGGTCCTCCAGCAGGGCGGGGATCGCCCGGTGGGGCTCGGCCACGGTGAGGGCGTAGCCGTCGCCCTCCGACCGCGTCGCCAGGACGGTCGCCAGCCCGGCGAATTCCTGGGCGTCGGGCGAGGTTTGCGCCCCCATCAAGGCGAACTCGACCACGTGCTCGCCGCCGAGCCGGGAGATCAACTCGGCCGGGGAACCCAGCGCGATGACCTTGCCCTGATCGACGATCGCCACGCGGTCGCAGAGCTTCTCCGCCTCGTCCATGTAGTGCGTCGTCAGGACGACGGTACGCCCGCGGGATTTGAGGTCATTGACCACGTCCCAGAGCTGACGGCGGGACTGGGGGTCGAGCCCGGTGGTGGGTTCGTCGAGGAAGAGTAGCTCCGGGTCGCCGACGAGCGCGATCGCCACGGCGAGCCGCTGCTGCTGGCCGCCCGAGAGGGTCTCGACGAAGGCATTCGCCTTGGCGTCGAGCGAGACGCGGGCCAGCACCTCCTCGGGTTCGAGCCCCTGCCGGTAGAAGCTCCGGAACAGGCTGACCATCTCGATGACGGTCGACTTGTCGGGGAACTTCGTGACCTGGAGCGTCACGCCGAGCTTCTGGCGCAGGTCCGACTCATCCTTCTTCCAGTCGAGCCCGAGGACCTCGACCTCGCCCGAGGTCGGCGTCTGGAGCCCTTCGAGGATCTCGACGGTGGTGGTCTTGCCCGCGCCGTTGGGCCCGAGGAGGCCGAAGCACTCCCCGCGTCTCACCTCGAGATTCAGGCCGTTGACGGCCAGGACCGGCTGATCACGCCCGGGGTATTGCTTATGTAAATCTTTGACCCGGATTGCCCATTCGCCCATCGGCGGTGTGCCTCGATCCCTGGGGAGATTTCCGTGCCCGACGGACTTCCCGATTGGGGGGAAGGGGCGGGATATTCTAGTCGGGTGACCCCGGGTTGCCCACCCTCCGGCCGAAACGCCGGGGCCCAAGGGGGAGGTTCAAGACGGGGGCCGATCCCCTCCGATAGTTCGGTTAGCGGCCGAGGGCGTGGCTCGTCACGCCAGCGGCGCGGCAGTGGACCGGGCGGACATCCCCGGTTGCGTCGCGATCAGGGACGATCGAGGGGCTACGTGATGGATCGTGAGCGATCGAAGAATGGCCCCTCGCACGACCTCGGCTCCTCGTCGCCCGCGATCCTCTCGATGCCCCTCCTCCCCAGCCGGCAGCGGGCCTATGCCATCCTGAAGGATGCGACGGATCGGGCCCGAGGCCCCATCGTCATCGGCGGGCCCGCCGGTGTCGGCAAGACGTGGATCTGGAAGCGGCTGGAGGCCGAATCGCCGGTCGGCCGCGAGTGGGTCTCGGTGTGCGCCTCGCCCGAGATGACAGCGGTCGACCTCCTGGTCCTGACCGCCTATCAGTTCGGGGCGACGCTCCCCCGTCGGGCCGAGCACCAACTCGGCCTGCTGCGTGCCGCCCTGCTGGATCGGCTCTCGTCCCTCGCGGATGCTGGGCTGGAGGTCGTCCTGGCCGTTGAGAACGCCCACCACCTCGAACCGAGCGGCCGGGAGGAACTCCTGGCCCTGGCCGAGGACGCCGAGCCGACAGGCGCGTTGAGGGCCGTGATCCTCTCCGGCCGCGCGGCCGGGGAGCGGAGGCGCGCGGCGTCTCGGATCGACGGCCTGGAGCCTAGGCTGTCGGCTCGAATCCAGCTCACACCGATCGACGTCGATGAGGCCCGCGCCTGGCTCCAGTGGCATCACCCCGAACACGGCTGGACGGATCGTGAGGTGGAGCTCCTGCACCGCGAGGCCCGGGGGATCCCCGCCCTGCTCGATCGGCTGGCCGTGGCACGACCTTCCTCCGTGGGCCTGTCCACGCCGCGAGAATCCTCGAATCCGCTCGCGCAACGGGCGGTGATCGAGACCGCAATGCCGGTCGCCGAGCCGCCGCGCCTCGCCCCGACGCCGATCTCGCCCGCTCCGCTGGTCGGCCACTCGCGCCCGCCGATCGAGATCCAGGAGAACGCCGTCGAGGTGGGCTGGACCCCGGAAGACGAGGCGGAGGACGCAGAGGCCTTCGATGAGCCGGCCGCCACGACTCCTCCCTCGGCCCGGCCCGAGGTGCCGCCCCTGGTGATCCAGACCTCGTCGCCGATTACCCCGTGGCCGGCCGATGCGATGGAAGAAGGCGAGCCGGGGGAAGCCGTGGACGTCAAGGACCGCTATGCCGCCCTCCAGGCCTGGGAGGAGTGGTCGCGGAACCAGTCGTCGAGCCGGAATCCCGGCCCATCGTCGCGGACGCCCACGCCGCCGGATCCGGCCCCCACCTTCGCGAGGAGGGACGGGACCCAGGAGGTCTGGGCGGAGACCGAGCAGGAATTCGCCCCTTACGGCCCCATCTTCCAGAAATCCAAACCCGCGCGGGAGTCCTGAAACCGGTCAGATCCTCCCCCTCGCACTCCCGGACGCCCGCCGTGGGAAACCTTGACGCAGGGCGCCGCGTTGTGCCGATGAGGGATGGAGAGTGAGACACGAGTCGCGGGGCCGGACCGACGTCGCCCCCGTGATTCCGATCCAGTAGCAGGTGCCGCCTCGTGCCTCCTGGTGCTCCCGAGGGCCTTTTTTCCCGAGAAGGTCCAGCCCAGCGCACAGGCCGCTCGGTTCACTCCGGGCGACCTCCCCTCAACCGGGAGGCGGCATCTGCTTGCTGTCTACGACGCGGTCGGAGTGCATGTGATCGCTTTCGTGCGATCGACGAGCGTGTCGGATTCGGCGGGGGTGGCCGCGTCGCGGGTCGCCCCGCCGCCGGGCGATTCGGCGGAGTTCACTACGCCGGCCCGAGTGGGTATATTGAGCGAGTAGGCCGACTTTCCGAGAGTCGCCCCGCAACAATCTATCCCAGGGAAGCCAGGGCGTGCTTGATCATCACCTCGAAGGCCAAGGCGCCGGAGCCCCCCCCCGACTCCTCATCTCCCTCGCCTGCTTCAACGAGGCGGGGAATGTGCGTGCGCTCGTCGAGGAGATTCGGCGATACGTCCCCTACGCCGAGGTCGTGATCGTCGACGACAACTCGCCCGACGGCACGGGGCGGATCGCCGACGAAATGAAGGCCGAGTTGCCGGGGATCCACGCGATCCATCGCGCGGGCAAGCTGGGCCTCGGCACGGCGATCATCGCCGCGATGAAGTTCGCCATCGAGAAGGACTTCGACTACCACATCAACATGGACGCCGACTTCAGCCACCCGCCGCGGTTCCTGCCGGCGATGATCGAGGGGATGAAGTCGAAGGACGTGATGATCGGGTCGCGGTACGTCCCCGGCGGCGGCGTCGAGGGGGAGTTCAACTTCAAGCGGAAGTTCATGAGCACGGGCATCAATCTCTACGCCCGGTTGCTGCTCGGATTGAGGACAAAGGACAACAGCGGCTCCTACCGCTGCTACCGGGTCTCGAAGCTCCGCCGGCTGGAGTTCGACCGGATCCGCTCGCGAGGGTACTCCTTCATGGAGGAGATCCTCTTCTGGTGCAAGCAGGCGGGCTGCACCTTCGGCGAGACGCCGATCATCTTCGAGAACCGTCGCTCGGGCTACTCGAAGATCAACAAGATGGAGGCGGTGAAGGCCCTCCAGATCATCCTGGAGCTGGGCGTCGGCCGGCTCTTCGGCGGGTTCCGGCTTCGGGACGACTCGACCCCCAAAACGGGCGAGCCGGCCGCCATCGTGTGACGACCGGCCCGTATGGATGCCGGCGGGGTCGGGATCGGGGAACCGCTCAGATCCCGTCGAACTCGCGGACTGTCACGTAGACCTCCTGGCAGGTCTCGGAGATCTTGTCGCCGAGCCCCTGGTGCTTGGTCTCAAGCTGCGCCGAGTACATGGTCAGGAGCTTGCAGAGGAACGACGTCTGGCGTTCGTCCCCCTCGCTGACCAGCTGTTCGAGGGAATCCTCGATCTGGTCGGCGAGGTAGAGGAGGAACTGCGCCTGGCCTTTGACCTCGGAGAGGGCGCGGGCGAGTTCGGGGGACAGGACGCTGGCGGCGGTGGGGGGGACATCCGGGGTCGCCGACTGGTCGGGCAGGGTCATCATCGCGGGCGTCTCTCGGCCGAGCATGAAGGCGGTCCCCAGCGGGCTGCGGGTCGTGGTGACGCTCATGCGGCGTCTCCGTTCTGCTGGAAGGCGAGGGTCTCGGCCGGGCCGTGGACGGTCGCCTCCAGCGAGTGGCAGAGTTCCGAGACCAGCCGCATGTTCTCGCACTCGACCTGCAGGTTCGAGGCGTGCATCTCGATCAACTGGCGGAGGAAGATCTTGGTGCCGGCGTCGGGCTCGCCCTGGAACCGCTCGACGTCGGCCACGGCGGCGCGGACGAGGTAGTCCATGAACTGGAGCTTGCCGCGGATCGAGGTGCAGAGCTTCTCGAGCTGGGTCGCGTCGGCGGTGGTGGTGAGCTGTGACATCCTTGACATCTCTCCCAGGAACGGGATGCGGGTGCGGTGACGGGCACGGGTGGGGATGGCCGTTCGTGGCGTGGCCGTTCGTGGCGTACCTCGGTCCCCGTCGGGTCCCGGACTGTCAACCAAAGTTAGCAGTCCAACCGATGGGGCATGAGGGTAACGGACCATTCCCGCTCGAATCAAGGAAAAAGGCTCAAGTCGGGCGGGCGTTGCGGAAATCCCCCCGGATTGGCCCCGCCTTGCGAGCCCGGCTCGGCTCCCCGCGTGGGCGGATGTGGGATCCCGTCAACATCGGATCCCCGGTCCCCCGGTTCCGTTGCGACGCCCTCCCCTCGGGAACAGTCGGAATCCCGTGTCCGGCCGCGACAGCCCCCCAGTCTGCCCATATCTCAGGAACTCGTTTTGACGAAACGCGAAAAAGTTGCTAAGATTGCTCAAGTTGGATGAAATCCGTCTGGAGAGCGATCGACCGGTCCATCGGGGATGACCCGTAGCCGAGGAACCTCCTTTCCGGACAACCACTTGCGTTCCGAAGAGGAGGTTTGTTTGACCGAGTTTGAGGTGGAGGCCCCGCCTCCGAGTTTCCAGAAACTGGGCCTGAGCCCGACGATGCTCAAGGCCCTGAAGAAGGTGGGATACAAGACCCCGTCCCCCGTCCAGGCGGCATTCATCCCGGTCGCACTCGAAGGCCTCGATGCCATCGGGCAGGCCAAGACGGGGACCGGCAAGACCGCCGCGTTCGGCATCCCGCTCATCGAGATGCTGGAAGCCCGCAGCAAGGGGCCGCAGGGCATCATCCTCGCGCCGACGCGCGAGCTGGTCCAGCAGATCGTCGTCGAGATGGAGAAGCTGGCCCACGGCCAGGGCGTCGAGATCTGCGGCATCTACGGCGGCGAGCCGATCGAACGGCAGCTCCGCGCCCTCCATCGCGGGGTCGACATCATTGTCGGCACCCCCGGCCGCGTCATCGATCACATCGAACGCCGGACCCTCCACCTAGGCGACATCTATCACGTCGTCCTCGACGAGGCCGACCGGATGCTCGACATCGGCTTCCGGCCCGACATCGAGCGGATCCTCCGGCGGGTCCCCGACCCCCACCAGACCCTCCTACTCTCCGCGACGATCAGCCCCGACGTCCGGAAGCTGGCCAGTCGCTACATGTACGAGCCGGGTCGAGCTCAACCTCTCGAAGGATGAGCCCTCGGTCGCGACCATCCAGCAGTTCTACGTGACGGTCACCCAGGACCGCAAGTTCGAGCTCCTCCAGTTCATCCTGGAGCGCGAGCAGCCCCGCCAGTGCATCATCTTCACCCGCACCAAGCGCGGGGCGGACAAGCTGGCCGAGAAGCTCCGCGGCCGCGTCGCCGGCGTCTCGACGATCCACGGCGACCTCACCCAGTCGGTACGCAACCGCGTCATGAAGGGCTTCCGCGACGGCACCATCCCCGTCCTGGTCGCCACCGACGTCGTCGGCCGCGGCATCGACGTGAATGACATCAGCCACGTCATCAACTTCGACATCCCCGACGACCCCGAGAACTACCTGCACCGCATCGGCCGTACCGGCCGCATGGGCAAGGACGGGATCGCGGTCACCTTCGTCCTCCCCGATCAGGGGGACCCGCTGACGGCCATCGAGATCATGGCCAACAAGACCATCCCGGCGTTCCCGCTCGACGACTTCGTCGCCTATCACCGCGAGAAGAAGTCCGGCAACGAGTTCCGCGAACTCTTCAACACCGTCGCCAATCGCTCCTTCGGCGGCTGACGGGTCGTCAGGCCTTCTCCGCGTCGGATCGCCACAGCGATTCGACCTGTCTCTCCAGCTCCGGGCCGGCGGGCTCGCCATAGCGGTCCCGCTCGCAGGTTTCCACCAGGCCCCTGATCGTGCCGGCGAAGGCGTCCGAGAGGCCCATCCCCAGGAGATTGCTCTCCACCTGTCCTGGGGAAAGCGGCCCGGCCCCCGAGCCATCGGCCTCCCCAAGCCGGCACAACTCCCCCACTTTTTCGAGCATCCAGCGTGAACGCTCGGACGGCTCGATCGAACCCCAGGCGACTCGGGTTCGCCTCAACCAGAGGCGGACCCGGCGCGATGGCCTGCGCCCCGCCCGGCGCCATCGGGCGAGCAGGATCAGGACCGAGGCGATCCCCAGCCCGGACATCCCGAGCAGCGTCGGGAGCTGCGCCGCCAGGGCCGTCCCGGCCCACGCCGCGTCGAGTTCCAGGCCCGCCCGGCCGTAGTCGAACGCCGAGATCTCGAAGCGCGGCACGTCGGCGACGGTCACCCCGATCCCGGGGGCCGATCGGGTGTCAAACTGCCGCGTCCGGGCGTTGTAGGTCGACACGAGCACCGGCGGCAAGACCAGCTCACCAGCCCGGTCCGGCCGGAGCGTCCAGCGGAACGTCCGCGCCGGCGGGTTCATCATCGACGTGCCTCGACCGGCGGTCACCTCCAGGCCCGGGTTCTTCGACAGTAATGGGTCCAGCGTCGGCACCTGGAGGGATCCTCGCGCACCGGGGCCTTCGAGCGTGAGCGTGTATTCCAGCGACTCGCCGAGGCGGATCCGCTCCGGCCTCGCCGACGCGCGGACGGCCACGGACCCGACCCCGCCGAGGAAGGTCGGGGGCCGACCGACGGGGAGCGGCTGGACCTCGACCTGGAGGGGCGTCGCCGCCCCGCGACGGCCGTCCAGATCGGCTCGAAACGGGGGGATCCGCAGCGTCCCGGGGCGCCTCGGGACGACGATGTAGCGGCCGATATAAAGATTCGTCTCCTCGACGACGTCCCCGATCCCCGACGCCCCGACCTGCCGGAAGTCCTCCTCGATCAGGGCGATTTCCCCCTGATCGACGGCGATCGCGGGGAGCGTGATCCCGGGGCGGACCTCCCTGGCGACTACGCCGACGCGGATCTCGATCGCCTGACCCGGGACGTAGGTGCCCGGCGGGATCCGGGCGATCACCTCCAGGCGATCGGCCGGGGCCTGCTGCAACAATGCCATGATGACGAGGCAGGTCAACACGCGCAGTTCCTCACCAGTCGGGCCGGTCGCCGCCCCGAGGGGCAGGGGGGGCGTCGGCCTCGGAGAGCCGACCGTCGCGCGCGTGGCGGATCGCGTCGAGGGCGTCGCGGAATTGCTCGTCCGGGCTGCCGGGGGGACGCTCGGCCCCGCCGGTCCCCCCCTGCCCGCCGGCCCCCCGCGAGCCCGAAGGCGGCGAGTCGCCTTCCGGGGGCGCGGTGGACCTGGAAGGGGACTTCGACCTGGCTTTTCGCTCCTCGTCGCCTTGCCCATCGGACTTCCCGGACGGCGATTCCCCCTCCGGAGGCGTCTCCTGCTCGACGACGGGCGGCGGAAGGTTCCTCGCGAACTCCCGATTGATCGCCGCGTCCTCGCGGAGCCTCCGGTTCCCGGGTTGATTCGGGACCTCGACCGCCAGGGCCGAATCGTAATGCCGGATGGCCCCCTCGACATCGCCGAGGGCGAGCGCGTTGTTCCCCATCGCAAACTCGATCCGGAACCTGGCCACCGGGGACGCCCCCCCCAGGGCTTTGTTGAAGACGGATTCCGCCCCTTCGAACTCGCCTCGACGAGCATGCACCGAGGCGATGTCGAAGAGGGTCTGGGTGTCGTCGGGGTCGACCGCGAGGGCACGCTCAAACCACCCCAGGGCCTGACGGTAATCTCCGTCCCGGAACGACCGATACCCGGCCGCCCTGGCCTCGTTGGCTTCGTTTCGCGACGAGTCCGCCCCCAGACTCAGTAGCACCAGGCCGATGGAGGCGAGCCGGATCACCCCGCCCGATCGGAGCCGGAAGGTGCTCGGCCAGCAGGCCCAGCACATCGCGACGAGCGCCGCGAACGCGAACGGCCGGAAGTGATCCGGGCGGTCGAGATGCTCGGCCCGGAGCTTCCGGATCCGGGTCGCGGTCGGTTCGATCCGATCCCGATAGAGCGAGCCCAGGTCGGCGGCGGCGAGGCCGAGCCGGACGACCGTCCCCCCCGTCTCCTCCGCGACCGATTCCAGGGCCTCATCCTGCCGCCGGGTCGTCGCGGGCTTGCCCTGGAAGATCCACGTCTCGCCGTCCTTCGCCCCCGGAACCGGCTGGGCCTTCTCCGGATCCCCGAAGGCGACGGCGTGCACGACGATCCCGGCCTTCTGCAGCTCCCCGGCGGCTGACGACCACGATCCGCCGAAATCCTCGCCGTCGGTGAAGACCACGACCGTCCGGCCGCCGGCGTGCTCGATGTCGTCGAAGCAATCCTTCGCCGCAAGCAGGCCCGCGCCCAGATCCGTGCCGGGGGGCTCGACGCCGCCGGCCCGCAGCCCGGCTATGGCGTCGGTCGCCGCGTCGAGGTTCGCCGTCAACGGGCATCGCACGGCGCCCCGGCCCGCGAAGCCCACCACGGCCACCCGGTCTCCCGACGCGCCGGCGAGGCTCGCGATCAGGCTCTTCGCCGACTGGATCGCCGCCCCCAGCCGGCTCGGGAAGGCATCGCCCGCGCCCATGCTCCGGCTCTGGTCGAACAGCAGGACGAGGTCGCGTCCCGGCCCGTCCGGTGTCACCTCGGTCGCCCCCCACTCCGGGCCACCGGCGGCCAGCACGAGGAGTCCCCAGGCGATCCCGCAACCGATCCAGCCCGACCGGCCGGGCCGGCCGAGCCACCCCAGCCGTTCACCGACCTCGCCGGAGGCACGCCAGGCGCGCCTCGACCACCAGGCCAGCACGGGCCATCCCAGCAGGAACCAGAGGTATTCGGGCCTCGCGAAATGCAACCGACGCTCCTCCCTCACCGACTAGGGATGTCGCCTGAGCAACCCCGCGCACAGGACGCGTTCCAGCGACAGGATCCCCAGGGATGCCAGAAGCCAGGGGAGATGCGTCCCCTCGTACCGCAGCCGGACCTCGCCGTCGAACGGGCTACGTTCGAGACCATCGATCTCGGCGAAGATCTCCGGCAAGGCCGACGGATTCGCGGCCTCGAACGCCTTGCCGCCCCCGCGCATCGCGAGATCTCGGAGCAATTCCAGGTCGGGCCCTTCGACTTCCTGGATCAGGGGAAGGCCGCTCCGCCCCTCGGGCCGGCGGACCTGCCCCCCTGCCCGGCCGATGGCGACGGTGTGCAAGGTGACGCCGAACGTCCTCGCGAGGTCGGCGGCCTCGCGGGGATTCGCGGGCTTCGGCACGGCGGGGTCGTTGCGGCCGTCGGTCAGGAGGATCAGGACCTTCTTCCGGGCGGGGACCACGCGGAGGGCGTCCATCGACCAGATCAGCGCGTCGCCCAGATTGGTCCCGTCCTCCCCAGGCCTCGCCGGCTTGAGGGTGGCCAGCGACGCAGCCAGGAACTCGCGGTCGAGGGTCGGCGGGCATAGGACGTCGGGGTAATTTGCGAAGCCGACCAGCCCGATCAGGTCGTCGGGACGGGCGTCGGCAAAGGCCCGGAACGTCTCGCGGGCGGCGTCGAGCCGGGTCCGTTCGGTCGCGGCCTGGCCCGGGGCGCCCTCGTCGCGGTCAACCGCCTTCATGCTCGAACTGCGGTCGAGCGCGGCCACGATCGCGACTCCTCGGGTCGAGATCCGCGTCTTGCCGCCGACCTGCCTCGGGCCCGCGAGGGACACGGCGAGGCATGCGATCACGAGGGCGCGGAGGACCGTCGGGAGCCCCGACATCCGCTCCCTCCAGGTCCGGGGCAGGCTGGCGAAGAGCACCTGCGACGGCCAGGCGGCGCGTCGCCTCCGGAACGCCTGGAGCAGGGGAAGGAGCGCCAGGAAGACGAGCGCCAGGGCAACCGGTTGGGACCAGGACATCCGCCGACTCCCCGATCTCCGACAGTCGTCCGTCAGTCCGTTCGATTTCGGACACGGCTCGCCTATCATAAGGCAACTTGCCAGGTCTTTCCCACGGGCTCACTTCCGGTATCGAGGCAACTCATGAAGAATCTGGTCCGCGACCTGGTCCCCGGGCTGATCGGTGCGGTCATCGGCGGGATCGTAGGGTATGCCCTCTTCGTCTGGATCGTGAAGCAAGGCTTCTACGCCCCTGATCATCCCCGGCGCGATGGTGGGGATGGGGGCGAGCCTGCTCTCGAGCCGCCCTTCGGATCTCCGCGGACTCATCACCGGGGTCGGCGGCCTGGCGATCGGGCTCTACTCGGAGTGGGCGAACTTCCCGTTCAACGCCGACCCCGGCCTGTCCTACTTCCTCGGCCACATCCACACGCTCAAGCCGCTGACGCTGATCATGATCCTGGTCGGGACGATCGTCGCCTGGAAGTGGGGCGGGGAGGCGATGAGGCCGAAATTCGGGGCGCCGGCCGCCCGCGACTGAGGTTTTCGCGCGTCGTTCCGATCCGGCAGACGCTGTTCCAGGTAGGCCGACGGGCCCGGCTGCCCCGCCCGGGGTTGACCACCCCGGCCCATCGGTTACCCTGGGCACCCCTCTGGCCCACGAGCGACCACAGGACGCAAGGAGGCGCCCGTGTCGATTCCGTCCCAGACCGTCCCGCGCACCCGATTCCTTCCGCCGAAGCCCCTCGATTCCCCCGCGCCATCCACGCGGACCGATGACCGGGGCCAGGTGTCGGCGTCGGCCCTGCTCCGACTGGCCGGATGCTTCGGGCTTTTGTTCGGGTTCCTCGAAGTCGCCGCGCTCCTGATCGTCCAGTACGCCAAGGGGCCCTGGACGCTCGGGCACCTCCAGTTGAACGCCCACTTCCCCTGGATGATCCCGGCGACGCAGTTCGCCATCTTCACGACGGCGTCCATGCCGATCGCGGCCCTCGCTTTCTGCGGGATCCGCGTCCGCCGCCGGCTGGCCTACGGCATGTTCCTGGCCATCGGAGTGTACTCTCTCGTCGCGCTCGTCGAGGGCCTCCATGACTATGGAGCCATCCCCCTCTCGATCGGGGTGGCGACGACGCTTTCGAGCCTCGTCAGCAAGCGGCACCGGATCGTCGACGGCTGGCTATCCGTGGGATATGGCCTCCAGGCGCTGACACTCGTCGCCGTTGCGGCCGTCTGCTACGACCGCAACGTGCTCGCCGAGAAGCGGGCGACCTCGACCTCGAGCGTCGGCGGGGCCCATCCCCGGCAGAACGTCCTGCTGATCGTGCTGGATACCGTCTCGGCGAAGCACCTGAGCGTCTACAACCCGAAACTCGGAACGACGCCCAACCTCGCCAGGCTGGCCGCCCGGGGGGTGGTTTTCGAGAACGCCCGATCCACGGCGCCCTGGACCTTCCCCTCCCACGCCAGCCTCTTCACCGGCCGATGGCCGCATGAGCTGGGGATCGCCGACGAGACGCCGCTGGACGACAGCGTTCCGACACTCGCTGAGTACTTCAGCTCGCAGGGATACGCCACCGCCGGGTTCGTGGCGAATACGTACTACTGCAACTCCTGGTTCGGACTGGGCCGGGGATTCGTCCGCTACGAGGACCGTGACAACGAGAACATCCTCGTCTCGCCCGTCGCCGCGCTCGAGACGGCGTCACTCGGGCGGAAGCTGATCACGACGATGGGCCTGGCCGACACGGCCCGCGAGGGCTCGGCCATGGGGATGAAGGACGCCGCCCGGCTCCGAGGCGATTTCCTCGGCTGGCTCGACAACCGTCCCCGAGGCCACTTCTTCGCGTTCCTGAACTTCATGGACGCGCACGATCCCTACTTCGCCGCCCCCTCCGGAGGCCGGACCTGCGGGATCTGCCCCGAGACCCGGGACGATGAGGAATTCCTCCGAGGCTGGCACCAGTCGGAAAAGACGTCGGTGACCGACAGACAGAAGGGGCTCGCCGAGAATTCGTATCACAATTGCTTGCAATCGCTCGACGAGCAGCTTGGCACGCTATTCGATATGTTGGAGCGTCGCTCGATCCTCGACGACACCTTGGTTGTGATCACCGCCGACCACGGCGAGGCGTTCGGCGAGCACGGGCTCTACCTGCACGGGCAGAGCGTCTATGCCTCCGAGACCCACGTCCCCCTGATCGTCCTCAACCCGAAGTCGGACGCCCGGCGCTCGCGGATCGCCCCGCCGGTCAGCCTGCGAGATGTCGCAGCGACGATCGTCGATGAACTCGACCTCACCTCCGACAGCCCGTTTCCCGGCCGGTCGCTGGCGAGGTTCTGGACTTCCGAGGCCCCGATTCCCTCCGAGCAGGTCGCCCCGATCCTGATCGAGGGGGCGGTGCGGACCAAGGTCTCGCGCAATCCCGACCGCGTCCCCGCCCAGCGTGGGCCGCTCTCGGCCGTGATCGACCGAGGTTGGACCTACATCGTCGACGCGATGGGCCGCGAGGAACTCTACGACCAGGCCAACGACCCGGGGGAGGCTTCGAACCTCGCGGCCGATCCGGGCCAGGCTGGGAGGCTGACCCGGCTCCGGGAGAGCCTGCGGCAGCTCCTGGACCCTGACGACGCAGGCGACTGATCCCGCCTACTGGGCGGGCCTCCGAACCAGGGCGGCCCTCGCCGCGATGGCTCGGGCGGCGGCGGTTTCCGGATGGGGGTCGAGGACCGTCAGGTGCCCCATCTTCCGGCCGGGGGCGGGTTTCCGTTTGCCGTAGAGGTGCAGCTTGACGCCCGGATCGGCGCGGAAGGCGGCCGACCAGTCGGGCTCGCCGCCGGCCCAGAGGTCGCCGAGCAGGTTCACCATCGCCGCCGGCATCGAGAGGTCGGTCCCGCCGAGCGGCAGGCCGCAGAGCGCCCGGACCTGCTGCTCGAACTGGCTGGAGACCGCCGCCTCCATCGTCAGGTGCCCCGAGTTATGCGGCCGGGGGGCCAGCTCGTTGATGAGGAGCTGACCTGAGGCCGTGAGGAAGAACTCGACCGTCAGGACGCCGACGGTCCCGAGCGCCTTCGCCACCGAAGCGGCCAACGCCTGCGCCTCCGACGTCACCGCCGGGCCGATCGGGGCGGGCATGACGGTCACGTCGAGGATGTGCTTCCGATGACGGTTCCAGGCGACGGGGAAGGTCACCGCCGAGCCGTCGGCCCCTCGAACGGCCACGACCGAGACCTCGACCGCGAACTCGACCCAGCCCTCGGCCACGCAATCGACCCGGCCGAGTTGCTTCCAGGCGCCAACTGCGTCCTCGGCCTGCTCGACGCGGATCTGGCCCTTGCCGTCATATCCCGAGGCCGCCGTCTTGAGGATCAGCGGCAGGCCCAGCCGGGCGACCGCCGATTCCACATCGGCTTCCGAGCGGACGGACTGCCACGGGGCGTGCGGGAAGCCGTTCCTGAGCAAGAAGGTCTTCTCTCGCAGGCGGTTCTGGCTGACCCAGAGGGTCCGCCAGCCGGGCCGGACGATCCGCGTCCGCTCCAGCCATCGGAGGGCCGGGGCGGAGACGTTCTCGAACTCGACCGTCACGGCCTCGGCCTTCTCTCGGAAGGCTTTCAGGGCGTTGCGGTCGTCGGCGAGGCCCACCACCGACCAGTTGGCGACCTGGGCGCCGGGGGAATCCTCGACCTCGGTCAGGACCCCCGCCTGGTAACCCATCCGCTGCGCGGCCTGGAGGAACATCCGTCCGAGCTGACCGCCGCCGACCACGCCGATCGACGCCGGCGGGACCAGGATCGCCGGTTTCTGGATGTTGTCCATCATACGGGCGACTCGCCCACGGAGTCCGTCTGGTTCTTGCGGAAGGTCGCGAGGCGGTCGCGGAGGGCGACGTCGGACCGGGCGAGGATCGCCGCCGCGAGCAAGGCCGCGTTCGCCGCACCCGCCGATCCGATCGCCAGCGTCCCTACGGGGATCCCCCTGGGCATCTGGACGATCGACAGGAGCGAGTCCACCCCCCGGAGCACCCGACTTTCCACGGGCACGCCGAGCACGGGGAGGATCGTGATGGCCGCGAGCATCCCCGGCAGGTGGGCCGCACCGCCCGCGCCGGCGATGAGGACCTGGAGACCTCGCGACTCGGCCTCGGTGGCGTAGGCGAAGAGGCGTTCGGGGGTCCTGTGGGCAGAGACGACCCGAGATTCGTGGGAGATCCCGAGTTCCGCGAGGAGTTCGGAGGCGGCCCGCATGGTCTCCCAGTCGGACTTGCTCCCCATCACGACCCCAACCAGCGGCTTCGACGGCCCGTCGTCCGGCATGCCTGGCTCACTCCGATCCGTATTCGATGGCGTCGCCGACCCGGAGGACGCCCCCCGTCACCACCCGGGCCCGCAGGCCGCCCCGGTGCAGGAGCGCCTTGAGGATCCCCGGCTGCGTCAGCTTCTGCAGATGCGAGCAGGGCTCGCACAACCTCACGCCTTTCAATCGGACGCCGCCCACGGTGAACTCGCGGTTCACCAGATGATTCAAGGCGACGCCCCTCGTCAGGACGTTCCGCCTGGCATCCGCCGGGGCCAGCCTCAGGCCTTCCTCTTGATCGATCGCCTCGATGGCCTCCGACTCGATAAAGGTGACCTCCTGGTCGGGATCACCCGCCCGGAAGTACCCATCGCCCACCAGCCCTGCTCCGGCGACGGCCTCGGCCTCCTCGACCGGGGTCAGAGGCCCGCCCTTGCCGCTCTGGTGGAGGAAGATCGAAAGTACCGAACCCTGTGGCATCCCGACGGTCCTCCGTGCGAATCGACCGATCTTTAAGCTTGCAGACCGTTTGGAGCGTACTCGCATCGGCGCAGGACTCATCATAACCACCGAGAGGTTCGCGCGCGTACCCGGGAGGCGGGTGCTTGTCCGATGGCGACCCGCCTGGTTTCATCTGCCCATGAAATTCATCGACCTCTCCCAGCCGCTTTTCCACGACGCACCGAACTGCCCCGCGCACCCGAATCCGATCTCGGAGCGGACGGCCGACCACCCCGAGCACGGCTGGCGGATGGAAGTCCTGACGCTGGCCAGCCATACGGGGAGTCACCTGGACGCGCCGTTGCACAAGATCGCCGGCGGGAAGAGTATCTCCGAACTTCCCCTGGAGACGTTCTGCGGGCCGGCGCGGATCGCCGACCTCCGGCCCCTGGAGCCGTTCGCGCCGATCGGGCCCGAGTTGCTGGAGAAGCACCTCGGCGACCTCGAACCGGGCGACATCGCCCTGCTCTGCACCGGCTGGGGCGACCTGCGGGCCCGGACCGAGCTGTGGCTCAAGCAGTCGCCGTTCCTGACCCCCGATGGGGCCCAGTGGCTGGTGGACCGGAAGGCCCGGGCGGTCGGGATCGATCACTACTCCATCGGCGGCAGCCGGGAGCCGGTGAACAGCCAGACCCACACCGTCCTTCTCGGGAACGGCATGTGGGTCGTCGAGGAGCTGAGGTTCCCCGCCGAGGCGTTCGAGGAGCCCCGGCCGGCGAAGTTCCTGGCCCTTCCGATCCACCTTTTCGAACATTCTGGTGCATTCTGCCGCCCGGTGCTGATCGCGCAGGCGTGAAACTTACGCTACTGATCCTGGCGAGGCTCCCGAAGGCTTTGATTCTGACGGTTCACCCATCGAACGGGCCTGTGAGAACAGAAGAAACGGGGTCGTCATCACCAATTCTTACAATTCCGGAAGATTTCTTGTCGCTCCGAAGCGCTGGGCTGCGAAGGCATCTGTAGAGGATGGCCAAGAAGGCCCAAGCGTACTGTGACGGCGGATCAAGGAGGAACCCGCGATGCTCGTCCTCAGCCGCAGACCGTTTGAAGGGATTGTGATCGGGTCGGACATCAAGATCACGGTCGTGAAGATCGACCGCAATCAGGTCCGCATCGGCATCGAGGCCCCGCCGGACGTCATGGTCGTCCGCGACGAGCTGATCCACGACGCCGAGGACCGCGAGGCCCGCGCCGCCTGGGAATCGTCCGACCACCCCGCCGCCCCGACCGGCGAGTAATCCGCCCGGGTCCGGGCAAAGCCACCGGAAAACGACAACGGCCGAGGACATGGATGCGATCCATGCCCCCGGCCGACGCGTCGTGGTTCGCCCTCGTCGTCAGCCGACGAGTTCCTTGATGACCTTCGCCGGTTCGACGCCGATCAGCCGCTGGTCGAGGCCGAGGTGGCGGTACGCGAACCTCTGGGGGTCGAAGCCCAGCAGGTGCAGGACCGTGGCGTGGAAGTCGCGGATGTGCACCGGGTCCTTGACGATGTTGTACGAGAAATCGTCGGTCTCGCCGTAGATCGCCCCGCCCCTGGAGCCGCCTCCGGCCATCCACATGGTGAAGCAACGAGGGTGGTGGTCGCGGCCGTAATTGTCCTTGGTGACGCCGCCCTGCGAGTAGATGGTGCGGCCGAACTCGCCGCCCCAGATGATCAGGGTGTCGTCGAACATCCCGCGCGACTTGAGGTCCTGGATCAGGCCCCAGCACGGCCTGTCCACGTCGCGGCACTGGTCCGGCATCCGGCCGCCGAGGTTGCCGTGGTGGTCCCAGTTGTTGTGATAGATCTGGACGAATCGCACACCGCGTTCGACCAGTCGACGTGCCAGGAGCGCGGAGTGGGCGAAGCTGCCCGCCTTGTGGACGTCGTCGCCGTAGAGGTCGAGCGTCGCCTTGGTTTCGCCGCTGACGTCGACCAACTCCGGCACGCTCGCCTGCATCCGGAACGCCAGCTCGTATTGCTGGATCCGGGTGTGGGTCTCCGGGTCGGCGGTCTGCTGGTAGGTCATTTCGTTCAGGGCGTTGAGCCCGTCGAGCGTCTTGCGCCGGACGTCGCGGGTCACCCCGGGCGGGTTCTGGATGTAGAGGATCGGATCCGGGCCCGACCGGAACGAGACGCCCGCGTGCTCGCCGGGCAGGTAGCCCGAGGACCAGAGTCGGCCTGAGATCGCCTGGATCTGCTCGGTGTTGCTCGGCTTGGCGACGAGCACCACGAACGTCGGCAGATTCTCGTTCTCGGAGCCGAGCCCGTAGGACATCCACGAGCCCAGGCACGGGCGGCCCGTGATCTGGTTGCCGGTCTGCATGTTGCAGATGGCCGGCTCGTGGTTGATGGCCTCGGTGTTCATGCTCCGGATAAACGTCATGTCGTCGACCATGCTGGCCGTGTGGGGCAGCATCTCGCTGACCCACATGCCGCTCTGGCCGTGCTGCTTGAACTTGTACTTCGAGGGCGCGATCGGGAACCGCTTCTGGCCCGAGGTCATCGTCGTGAGCCGCTGGCCCATCCGGACGCTCTCGGGCAGGTCCTTGTCGAAGTATTCGGCCATCTTCGGCTTGTAGTCGTACAGGTCCATCTGTGACGGACCGCCGACCATGTGCAGGTAGATGACCCGCTTCGCCTTGCCCGGGAAATGCGGCCCCGGCGGCCCGCCCGAGTTCGCCCCGAACGCGTCGGACGCCTTGCCCATCAGGCTCGCCAGCGCCGCCGTCCCGAGCACGTTCCCGCCCCGGCGGAAGAACTGCCGGCGCGTCTCGGCGCGGACCCAGTCTTCGATCGGTTGCATCGTTCACCCCGTATTTTGGGGGAAAATGGGTGATGGGTCATGGGAGAGGGGTGGGGAAGACGCGGAATCTCGCCCCACCTCATGACCCATCATCCATCACCCATCACCCGATTATTTGTTCAGGACTTCGTCCAGGTTGAGCAATTCGTTCGCCAGCATGGTCCATGCGGCGAGGGCGACGCGGTCGAGCTTGTCGTCGGGCTTGCTGGCGCCGAAGGAGTCGAGCTTGGCGGCGTCGTCGGGGTGGGCCTTGTAGTGGGCGAGGAGGTCCTCGATCGACCGCTCGACGACCGACTTCTCCTCCTCGCGCCAGGGTCGGGCGAGGAGCTTGCGGGCGAGCAGGTCGAGCCGGGCCTCGGTCGATTCCTCGGCCCTGAGGGTCCGCTCGGCAAGGTTTCGGGCCGCCTCGACGAACTGCGGGTCGTTCAGGGTCACGAGCGCCTGGAGCGGGGTGTTGGTCCGCTCGCGACGCACGGTGCAGGTCTCGCGGCTCGGGGCGTTGAAGGTCTCCATCGACGCCGGGGGCGCGGCCCGCTTCCAGAACGTGTACATGCTCCGGCGGTAGAGGCCCTCGCCCTCGTCGCGGCGGTAGATCCTCGTATTGCTCTCGGGCATGGCGACCGCCTCCCAGACGCCGTCCGGCTGGTATGGACGGGCCGACGGCCCGCCGACGCGGGCCGCCAGCAGGCCGCTGACCGCCAGGGCGTAGTCGCGGACCATCTCGGCGTCCATCCGGAACCGGGGGCCGCGCGAGAGGTCGAGGTTCTGCGGGTCCTTCTGGGGCTTCTCGAGCGTGGCCACGGCCGCCTGGCGGTAGGCGGAGGACATCACCAGTTGCTTGAAGAACCGCTTGGTGTCCCAGCCCGATTCGCGGAAGTCGACGGCAAGCCAGTCGAGCAGTTCGGGATGGGCGGGGAGTTCGCCCGCCACGCCAAAGTCGCCAGCGGTCTTGACCAGGCCGACGCCGAAGAGTTCTTGCCAGAACCGGTTGACGGTCACCCGCGCCATCAGGGGATGCTCGGGCTTGAGCAGCCACTGCGCCAGGCCGAGCCGGTTCTTCGGCATGTCGGGCGACATGGGCGGGAGCATGCTCGGGGTGCCGGGGGTGACCTTGTCCCGGCGCTTGTCGTACTCGCCCCGGAACAGGACATACGCGACGGCCGGCTCGGGCTTCTCCTGGCTGACGTGGGCGATCGAGCCTCGGGCCCTGATGGCCTGCTCCTCGCCTTCGAGCGTCAGGAGCTTGTTGCGGAACTCCTTCGTCGCCGGGTCGCTGGTCTGACGCCAGAGGTCGAAGACGGCGTTGACCTCGTCCGCCTTCCGCTTGTCCTTCGCCGTCGCCGCCAGCCTCGCCGCGCGGGTGGCGTAGAGGGTCTGGGCGATCGTCGATGGGGGCTGCACACCCTTGCTCAGCCGCACGTCGAACACCCTGAGGCCGTCGATCCGCGAGGTGCTGAGCCGCTGGAACAGCGTGAGAGGCGCATGGGTCTTGATGGTCCCGGTCAGGGTGTCATTCGCCGTCCGGTTCGACTGGAGATCGCCGTTGACGTAGAACTTGACGCCCGAGACCTTCTTCGAGCCGTCATACGCCATGACGACGTGGATCCACTCGTCGGGCTTCATCACCGGCTTCTCGGTGAGCACCTTGAGGGCATTCTCGGGCCACTTGTTGACGATGTGGGTTCCGAGCCGTCCGCGCTCGACCCACAGGTCCCAGCCGCGGAAGTCGTGCTTGTCGTCCATCCGGGCGAGGATCGCGCCTCCGTCGCCCTTGGGCAGCTTGGCCCAGGCGGAGACGGTGAACGGCTGATTGTTTTCGAAGTCGCCGGCCTCCCGGCTCTGGATCGAGACGCCCGGGGCCGCGACGATCCCATCGGCGTCAGTCCATGCCGAGGAGAGCTGGAACTCGTACTGGGCCGCCGGCAGGGTCGCGGCGATCGCCTCGGGCTTCGCCGCCGCGAGCCAGGTGTCGAAGTCCTTGCGCGCGGCGGACGCCCGGTCGGAGATGGCCTTGCGGGCGACGTTCAACTCCCCTTCCAGCTTCGTCCAGCGCGCCTGGTCGGCCTCGGCCGGGACGAAGATGATCGGCGGGGTGTCCTTGATATTGCCGTCGAGGGCCCCGGCGGTGAAGTTGTTGAAGAAGGCCGAGAGCTTGTAGAACTCCTTCTGGGACAGCGGGTCGAACTTGTGGTCGTGGCAGACCGTGCAGTTGACCGTCGTCCCCAGGAAGACCGCCCCGAAGGTCTCGGTCCGGTCTCGGGTGTAGAGGACGAGGTTCTCCTCGAGGATCGTGCCGCCCTCGTTGGTCGTGATGTTGCAGCGGTTGAAGCCCGAGGCGATCCGCTGGTCGAGGGTCGGGTTCGGGAGGAGGTCGCCCGCGAGTTGCTCGATCGTGAACTGGCTGAACGGCAGGTTGCGGTTGAACGCATTGATGACCCAGTCGCGATAGGTCCACATCTCGCGGAAGTTGTCGAAGTGGAGACCGTGGGTGTCGGCGTACCGCGCGGCGTCGAGCCAGTAGCGCGCCCGGTGTTCGCCGTAGCGGGGCGAGGCCAGGAGCTTATCGACCAAGGCCTCATACGCCTTCGGCGACCTGTCCTTCACGAACGCCTCGACCATCGCCGGCTCGGGCGGGAGGCCGATGAGGTCCAGCGAGAGCCGGCGTGCCAGCGTGCGGCGATCGGCCTCGGGCGCGGGGGTCAGGCCCTTCCGCTCCAGGTTCGCCAGGAGGAACGCGTCGATGGGCGTCTTGACCCAGGAGGCGTCCTTGACCTTCGGTGGCTCGGGCCGCTTCGGGGCGTGGAGCGACCAGTGGGCCTCGTACTTCGCCCCATCCTGGATCCAGCGTCGGACGGTCGCCTTCTGCGCGGCGGTCAGGGTCTTCTTGGTGCTCGGAGGGGGCATCACCTCCTCGGGGTCGTCGGAGACGATCCGCGCGAGGAGTTCGCTCTCGTCGGGCTTGGTAGGGGCGATCGCCTTGGCAGAGACGGCGGCGTCGCGCTGATCGAGCCGGAGATTCGCCTTGCGGCTGGCGCTGTCGGGCCCGTGGCAGGCGAAGCAGTTCTCGGCCAGGATCGGCCGGATGTCGCGGTTGTACTGGAGGTCGTCCCCGAGGCTCTGGCTCGTGAGACCGAGGCAGGCCAGGAGGGCGAGTCCCCAGCGGACGCGGGCGCGACCGCGGGGGCTCGCCGTGGCAGGCCATGCAGGGGTCATGCTCATGGCTTGGGGTTCCTGGAGGAGGGATCGGGTCGGCGGGTTTCTCGGGCGGGCGGGCCGGATCGCTTGCGGAGCATCGCGCACCAGGTCCGGGAGCCGGACCGGATGTGACGGGCCATCGCCTTGACCGCCTCGCGGCGGTCGAGCGCGATCAGGGCCCCGACGATCGCGGCGTGCTCGTTCGCTTCTTCCATGATACGCGAAGGATCGCCCTTGTCTGCCTCACGTTGCCAGGCCGCATCGCGGAACGCACGGAACAGCGTGGTCAGTCGGGAGAGTTCCTTGGCCAGGAAGTCGTTGCCGCATGCCCCGGCGATGGCGTCGTGGAGCCGGCTGTCCAGCTCCCTGGCCATGCGGATCCGGGACGCGTCGAGCGGCTGGGGATCGACGGCGATCCGGGCGAACTCGGCCCGAAACTCCTCCAGGATCTGAGGCGCAACCCGGCCGCAGGCCCCCCGGACCGTCTCGCATTCCAGGGTGCGGCGGACGTTGCAGATCTCGCGGACCTCGCGGAGGCCGACCTTGCGCACCACCGTCCCCTTGTTGGGGAGGATGTCCACCACACCGATCCCCGCCAGCGCGATCAGCGCCTCGCGGATCGGCGTGTGGCTCATGCCGAATCGGTCGGCGAGGGTCTGCGTGACCAGGTGCTCGCCGGGCTGGAGCCTGCGCTGGACGATGTCCAGCAGGAGTCGCTCGACCACGGCCTGGCGTCGCAGCCCGTGGTCGAACTTGGGAGGCCCCGTGCCTTCGACGGCCGGGCGCGGGGACTCCAGCGGATCTTGCGCCATGGGAGTCATCATCGACCTGTCCAGGGCGGGGCGCGTCGGGGAGTTCGGGAAGGCGGGGGGAGCCGAGTGTACGGCTCGGAGGAGACGGAGGGGGGTCCGCGCGTCCCGGGGAGGACGCCTCTCGCATCTAATTTGGATCTTAAGCTCCAAATCCGAACAATGCAAGGGTTTCTCCAGAATCAAACGAACGATTCCATCGAGGAATTGAACTGATCACCCCCCGACGTTCGGCACGAGGTTGGCCCCGCCTCAACCCGGTTTCGCCTTCGGCCGGGTGGCCAGAGAGACCACCACGAGCACCAGGAAGCTGAACGGGATGGTCACGATCCCCGGCTGGCTGAACGGCACGATGGATTGCTCCGGAGGCAGGCCGAAGACGTCCTTGTAGGTGTCGGCCGACAGCAGGATCCAGGCCAGCGAGCTGAGCATACCGAGCGTCACCGAGGCGATGATCCCTTGCTTGGTCGTGCCCTTCCAGAACAGGAGCATCGTGAGCGCGGGCAGGTTGGCCGAGGCCGCCACGCTGAACGCCCAGCCGACCAGGAAGCTGACGTTCATCTTCTCGAAGACGATCCCGAGGACGACCGCGATCACGCCGACGAACGCCGCCGAGATCTTCCCGACCCGCACCTTCGAGGCGTCGGCCATCTGGATCCCGAGGAACCCGCCGATCAGGTCGTGCACCACCGCGCCCGAGGCCGCGACGATCAGGCCGCTCACCGTGCCGAGGACGGTCGTGAACGCCACGGCCGAGATGATCGCGAACAGCCAGGGGCCGAAGCTCTTGGCGAGCAGCGGGGCCGCCATGTTGGTATTCGTGACGTCGATCGCCCCGCCGGTCATGGCACCGAGGCCCATGTAGAGCGTCAGGACATAGAACGCCCCGATGGCCGCGATGCCGACCACCGTCGACTTCCGCGCGGCGGCGGCATCCTTGACCGTGTAGTAGCGGATCAGGATGTGAGGCAGCGACGCCGTCCCGCAGAACAGGGCGACCATCAGCGAAACGAAGTTCCATCGTGCCGACGCGGACGTCCCCTTGATGCCCTTGAACGTCGGGCTGTTGCCGGGGCGGAGCACGTCGGCCCCGGGGGTCGCCACGGGGCTGTACACGGTCGTGGAGCCCTTGTCGTCGGTGGTCTTCTTGCTCGTCCAGAGGATGACCTCGCTCTCGCGGAGCGTGGCGAGGAACGAGATCGGGTCGAGCGGGCCGGTCTCGGTCTTGCCGCCGGGGAGCTTCGAGATGTGCCCCACCGGCCTCACGTCCGCCTGGCCTGTCTCCTTCCCCTGCGGCAGCCCATTCACGAGCGTCTTGCCGTCCTTGGTGACGGTGATGGTCTGCGGCTTGAGGGCGTCGGGGTGGTTCTCGACCTTGAGGCCCCGGTTCAGGATCATCACCGTCAGGATCGCGCTGAAGAACAGCAGCAGCGACCCCTTGAGGAACTGCACGTACGTCGTCGACGCCATGCCCGCCGTCGCGACGATGAACACGACGACCGCCCCGACCATGATCACGCCCACCGCGTGCGGCAGGCCGAGCAATGGCCTGATGAGCACGCCCGCGCCGACCATCTGGGGGATCAGGTAGAACAGGCTCACGACCAGGGTACTGATCGCCACAGCCAGCTTGATCCCCTTCGACTGGAACTGGCGGTCGAGGGCGTCGGCGATCGTGAACTTGCCGAGCCGCTTGAGGGGCTCGGCAATGACAAAGAGCGCGACGACCCAGCCTGCGAGGTAGCCGATCGAGTAGAGGAACCCGTCATAGCCGTAGAACGCGATCATACCGCAGATGCCGAGGAACGACGCGGCCGAGAGGTAATCGCCGGCGAAGGCGATCCCGTTCACGAACCAGGGGACCCCGCCGCCGGCGGCGAAGTAGCCGGCGGAGGTCTGGGCCCGGCGGCCGAGGTAGATGCTCAGGCCGAGGGTCAAGGCGACGAACAGCCCGAAGACCACGACCGCGATCGAAGACGACTCGTGGATCATCCCTGGGTCCCCCCCGGCGTCTTGCAGAGGGCGGCGTAGACCAGCGAGAGGACCAGGGCCCCGAGGATCAGGGCCATCCCCGACACCACGGCCCAGTTCAGCCCCATGAGCGGGACCGCGTCCATCAGGTCGGGCCAGAAGGCGTTGATGCCGACGTAGCCGACATAGCCGGCGAAGTAGATCGCGAAGAGGATCAGGCCGAGCCGGGCGTTGTGACGCTCCGAGATCGGGTCCCTCGCCTCCTCGGGGGCGGGAGCATGATGGTCCAGGCCGGCCATGTCGTCAGCGTACCTCGTTCGAGCGGGGAGGGTTGCGGTGGGATCGTGCGAAGATACCCCGCGCGACCTCCCCGATCAATCGAGCCGAGACTCCGCCTCGGCCCGGATCACACGCCAGGCCTCCTCGACATCCGCCCGCTCCGTCGCCTCCGCCCCGACCGAAACCCGCACCATCCAGCGCCCATCGAGGATCGCCGGGGTCAGGTACGCCAGCCCCGACCGATTCACCCGCTCCGCCCAGCCCTTCGTGTGGGCGTCGAGCGCCTCGCCCTCCAGTCCCGGGGGCTCGTGGCGGATGCAGACCGTCTGGAGCGGCACCGGGGCAACAACCTTCCACCCCGGCGTCCTCGCGACGTGTTCGGCCAACCATCGGGCGTTGTCGATGTCTCGCCGCAAGCGCCCCCTCAAGGCGTCGAGCCCTTCGAGCCGCATCAGGAACCAGAGTTTCAGGGCCCGGAACCGCCTGCCGAGCGGGATGCCCCAGTCGCGGTAGTTCTTGACGCGGCCGTCCACCGAGGTCTGCAGGTAGCTCGGGTTCGTGGACATGACGCGGGCGAGGTGCTCGGGGTCGCGGACGTAGTAGATCGAGCAGTCGAAGACCACGCCGAGCCACTTGTGGGGGTTCAGGACGATCGAGTCCGCCCCCTCGATGCCATCCCAGAGCGGCCGGAGTTCGGGCAGGATCATCCCCGAGCCCGCCATCGCCGCGTCAACGTGCAGCCAGACGCCAAACTCGCGGCAAATCACCTCGATAGCCGCGATCGGGTCGAATGCCGTGCAGCCGGTCGTTCCCGTCGTGGCCACGACGGCGCAGGGGATCCTGCCCTCGGCGCGGTCGCGTTCGATGGCCGCCCGCAGTGCCGCCGGATCCATCGCATAGGCCGAATCGACCGGGATCGACCGCACATGGTCCCGCCCGAACCCGGCCAGGAGCGCGGCCTTCTCGACGGAACTGTGCGACTGGCCGCTGGCGTAGACCACCAGCGGGGCCCCCTGCCCCTGCAAGCCTTCGCGGTTCAATGAGAAGCCGGAGACCTTCTCGCGGGCGCAGATCAGGGCGATGAGCGAGGAGGTCGACGCCGTATCCTGGATCACGCCGCTCCAGGCGTCCGACAGCCCGACGGCCTGCCGCATCCAGTCGGAGACGACCTCCTCGACCTCCGTCAAGGCCGGGGCCGCCTGCCACGACAGGCCGAGCACCCCGAGGCCGCTGCTGAGGATGTCGCCGAGGACGCTGGCGTAGGTGGCGTTCGCCGGGAAGTACCCGAAGAACTTCGGATGCTGCCAGAGCGTCAACCCCGGCAGCAGCCTGGAATCGAGGTCGCCGAGGATGCCCTCGAACGGCTCGGGCCGATCGGGCGGGCTCGCCGGCAGGCCGGCCCGGATCTCCCCGGGCTCGGTGCGGGCCATGACGGGGCGATCGGGGATGGATTCGCGGTAGTCGGCGAGCCAGTCTATCAGCTCATGGCCGCGCTTGCGGAATTCGTCGGGGGTCATGCTCATCCGAGGTCAGGCGTCCCGGTGGTCGCGGAAGAAGTCGGCCATCGCCACCTTCTTCTCCTGGTCGATGCCGTCGTGGATCGCCTTCCGCTCGGCGTCCGAGAGGGGCTTGACGTTGCGGGCGATCTCGACGTTCTGCGTGATGAACTCCAGCTTCGGCATCCCCAGACTCGTGAGGCTGACCGGCAGCGACAGGCTGTAGGCCATCAGCTTCTCGATCGGGGCCGTCCCGACGATCTGCTCCTGCCCGAACACCTTCATGGCGATGATGCCCATCTTCTTGCGGACGGCGACCGGCAGCGCGATCTGCTCGAAGCTGCCGACGGGAGTCGCCGTGGCTTTCATCCCCCCCTTGGCGTCGACCATCCGGGCCAGCGCGGCGTTGAGCGCCATCTGGGTCGCGTCGAAGTCGTGCCGTTCCAGGGCGAGCTTGAGCGCCTCGGGCGAGGCGTGGCAGGTGATTCCGATCGCCCGGGCCAGCTTCTGCTCGCGGGCCTCGTAGAGCGCATTGAGGACCCCGTTCGGCTTCTCGATCGCTTCGAGGTCGGGCAGTCCGCTGAGGGCGTGGATGTGGAGGACGTCGAGCCTGTCGGTCTGGAGCCGCTTGAGGCTCAGCTCGATCTGCTTCATCCCCTCGTCGCGGGTCCGGGCCCCGATCTTGGTGGCGAGCACGACCTCGCCCCGACGCTTCGCCAGGACCTTGCCGATCCGCTCCTCGCTCAGGCCGTTGCCGTAGGAGTGGGCGGTGTCGATGTAGGTCACGCCCAGGTCGATCGCCCGGTTCAGGGCTTCGAGGGCCTTGTCCTCTTCCTTGTACATCAGGAACCGGCTGCCCGAGCCGAAGCCCAGGATCGAGACCTGGAGGCCGGTCTTGCCGAACGCCCGTTTGGGGAGCCCGGCCGGGGCGGCGGCGCCGGCGAGGTTCGGGGCCAGGCACACGGCGGCGGCCGCTTCGAGGAAGGTCCGGCGGGGCATGTCCATGGGCGGGTCTCGTCCGATTTCGAGGGCACGGGGAAGCATTTCGGCCGGCATTGACCGTTTGGCGACTTCCCCGTATGGTACGCCCGCCTGAGAGTCCCGCCAATCGTTGAGGCCCGAGGGATGGAGCCCATGGGCGACGATTCCACCCGAATCCTGGTCCTGAACTACAACGGCGAGGGGTTGCTGGCCGAGTGCCTCCCCTCGCTCGCCGAGGCCGCGCGCCGGTCGCCCATCCCCTGCGGCGTCACGGTCATCGACAACGAATCCACCGACGGCTCCCTCGCCTACCTGGCCGAGCACTGGCCCGAGGTCGAGGTGATCCGGGAGCCCAACCGGGGCCTGGCGTCGTTCAACGCGGTCCTGGCCAGACGCTCGGAGCGGATCCTCTTCCTGCTCAACAACGACGTCAAGCTGGAGCCGGACGCGATTCGCCCGCTGCTGGACGCCCTGGACGCCGATCCCGACGCCCTGTTCGCCGCCCCCCAATGCTGGACGTTCGATGGCCGCGAATACGAGGGGATGCGGACTCGGGTCCGGTCGCGGTTCGGGATGGTCCAGGGCCTCTCCAGGGTGCCCGACCACCTGGCCCACGTCGAGGAACCCGGACTGACGGCCTCCGCCGGGCCGATCCTGGCCGTGGATCGGGCGAAGTTCCTGGCGATCGGCGGCTACGACACGCTCTACTTCCCCGGCCGGATCGAGGACCTCGACCTCGGCTTCCGGGGCTGGATGGCCGGCTGGACCGGGCTCTACGTCCCCGGGTCGGTCGCCTTCCACAAGGGCCTGGGCTCGTTCGGCCCGGCCTTCGGGGCGTCGGGCTGCGACCGCCTGGCCGTACGCAACACGCTCCTGTTCGCCTGGAAGAACCTCCGCGGACGTCTGTTGTTCGAACACCTCGCCTGGCTGCCCGCCCGGTTGCTCGATGCCCTCATCCGGCGCCGGACCGACGTGCTTCGGGCCTTCCGCGAGGCCTGGTGCCTGAGGAATCGGGCCCTGGAGCGGCGACGGACGCATAAGGGCCTGTGGCGAGACTGGTCGAAGCGGCAGGACGCCTTCTTCGAACAATTTGCCTTCGAATCCCGCCCCTGATTTCCGATCAGGTTTGTTGCCGTATCGACGAAATCCCGAGGCAAGACGGAGCGCAAGGAGGCGCGAATGTCCCGCCCCGCCCGACCGATCGCGATCGACGCCCGGCCCCAGGGTCCGAGAGGACCGCTGGCCCGCGAGCGCGTGCTCGGCCGGGACGTGCTCGATCAGCTCCTCGACCTCGCGGACGGCCTGAACACCGGCGAGATCGCCGTCCACGTCCGCGACGGCGACGAGGACGCCATCGCCCAGGCCATCGCCGATCGACCGAGCCGGCGCTACAGGCTCCTGCTCGGCCCGCCGCGTGAGTCGGCCGTGATCCTCCGCTCCGACCGGCTCTACGACCCCGCGCGGCTGCGAAAGACCCTGCTCCGCGACGGCAACCCCGAGTCGGCCGTCGTCTGGCGTCTCGACCAGCCCCACGGGTTGCAAGGGGCCGACGACGAGCTGAACCGCAGGCGGTACTACCAGCCGCTCGGCCGCTTCTGGGCACTCGAACCCGCGAAGGCTTTGGCGACCCGTCTCCAGAAGACGCGTGTCCATCCGAACCACCTCACGACGCTGGCGGGCCTCCTCGTGCTCGTCTCGTCGGCGGGTTATGCCTTCGGCGCGTCGCATCCGATCGCCTGCGCCTTGGTCTCGTTCGCCCTGGCCCTGGCCCTCGTCCTCGACACGGCCGACGGCCACCTGGCCCGGCTCCAGGGGACGGCCTCGCCGTTCGGACGCTGGCTCGACGCGGCCTTCGACGAGCTGGGGGACATGACGCTCCACGCCGGCATCGCCTGGGCTGCGTACCTCCGCACGGGCTCGGTGGCCTGGCTTTTGCTCGGCATGGCCTACGGCATGGGCAAGTACGTCTTCATGATCGGCAATGCGATCTGGGCCGACGCCCCGTCGCCCCAGACGCAGCAAACCGACAGGCCCGGCCCGGTCCCGCCCCCGTCGGGCGTGCGAGGGCTGGCGCACTGGCTGGGGCATGCGGACATCCGCTGGCATGCCTGGATCGTGCTGGGGGCGTTCGGGCTCCTGGAGTGGGAACTCGCCCTGTTCTCGGTCTACTTCCCGGTCCGTTTTCTCGGCGGCGCCGTCCGCAAGGCAGGCGGGCATGCGTAAATATCCTCGCGTCTCGGTCCTGATCCTGGCGAAGAACGAGGCGGAGAACCTACCGAGGTGCCTCGCCACGGTCTCGTGGGCCAACGAGGTCATCGTCGTCGTCGACCGCGCTAGCAAGGACGAGACGGAGCAGATCGCCAAGCGCGGGGCCGACCTCGTCGCTATCCGGACGTTCGACGACTTCGCCAGCCAGCGCAATGCGGCCCTGGCCCTGGCCTCGGGCGAGTGGATCTTCGCGATCGACGCCGACGAGCGGGCCTCGCCCGAACTCGCGGCCGAGATCCGCGAGGTCATCTCGAACCCGGAGAACCCCCACGTCGGGTTCAAGGTCCCGATCCGCAGCGTCGTCCTGGGGCGGCAGTTCCGCTACTCGGGGACGCAGTACGACCGCCCCCTGCGGCTCTTCCGGCGAGGGGCCGGCCGTTGGACGGGCGCGGTGCATGAGACGGTCCAGCTCGACGGGTCCATGGGGATCCTCAAGCACCACCTCCAGCACCGCACCATCCCCGACATGCAGACATTCCTGCGCAAGCTGAACCAGTACACGACGCTGGAAGCCATCAAGTTCCAGCGAGAGAGGCGGAAGCTCCGCTTCGGCGACCTCACCCTGCGCCCGGCCTGGACGTTCTTCAAGCTCTATGTCGGCAAGCAAGGGTTCCGCGACGGCCTCGAAGGCTTCGCGTTCTGCTTCCTGTCGGGGTTCTCGGTCGCCGTCCGGCACTGGAAGCATCGCGAGATGATCCGGGCCGAGAGGCAGTCGGCATGACGGCGTTGCACGACGCCGAGGTCCGTCGCCGGTTCGACGACCAGGCCGGCCGGTTCAAGGCCGTCGTGCCGACGGACGACGTGCGCCTCAATGCCGTCCTCGACGTGCTTCCCCCGCCCGACGCCGGCTGGATCCTCGACCTCGGCTGCGGCCAGGGGCGTTTCGCCCGCCGGCTCATCGAGCGGGGCTACCGCGTCACCGGTCTCGACCTGTCGAGGGCGATGCTGGCCAAGGCCCACGGGATGCCCCGGGTGCTCGGCTCGTCGCGACGGCTCCCCTTCGCCGACGGCACCTTCGCGGCGGTGGTCTCGATCGAGGTCTTCGAGCATCTCGGGCCGCTGGAACGGCCGCTGGCGGAGGTCTTCCGCGTGCTGAAACCCGGCGGAATCGTGGCGATCGTGGACAAGAATGCCGGGGCGTTGAACAGCGATCGGCCCTGGCTGCCGGCGCTCCTGGTGAAGCGGATCGACGAACGTCGGGGCCGCTGGATGTATCCGTCGGATTCCCCGGTCCGGGAGCGTTGGTTCTGGCCGAACGTCTTTAAAATTCGCAACTTGCGGCAATACAACCGGGTCCGGGTGACCTTCTTATTGACCCCGAAGGAGTCGGCCCGGACAATCTTCCGCAGACTGCCGAGGGCGAGGCTGCTCGTCCTCTGGTCGGCGAAGAAGCCGGAGGCCCCGCGTTGAGCGTCCCGACAGGATGTCGACCTGCCCTGTTGCCGCTCCTCCTCGTCCGGGTGCATCCGGGACTCGCCTCGGCCCTGTTCGCCGAGGGCATCCCGTTCGTCGAAGCCGACCGAGATCCCTCGCTCCGGTTCGTGCTGTTCGACTCCTCGCGGATCCCCGAAGCTCAGATCTGCGAACGCCTTGCGGACGATCAAGTCGCGATCGATGTCGCCGACTTGCCGGGGTTGGACGAACTCATCGACAATACCGCGATGATCGGCCGCTGGGAGATCGGCGGCCGGGTGGTCCGGGAACGCGTCAGCCGCATCCCAAGGGCGATCGTGCGGCGGCGCGTGGTGACGGAATTGAGACGCCGGATCGAGGGCGCCGGGGGGATCTGGGCACGCCTTTCGCGCTTCCCGGCTCCCTATACCTCCGCATTCAACTTCCGCGCCGACCTCGACGAGCCCTACCCCGAGGACTACGCCCGATATGCCCGGGCCCGGCGACCGATTGACGATTGCTCGACCCACTTCATCAGCACGGCGGCCTACGGAGACTGCCCCGACGTGCTCGAGGGCGTCCGGGCTTGCGACGCGCAGTCCCATGGGCATCATCACTTCATCTATCGCGATGAAGCGGCGAACCTCAGCAATCTCTCCCGGGCCCATGAGATCCTGCAAAACGCCGGGATCGACCCCGTCGGGTTCGCCTGCCCCGAGTCGCGGTGGAACGCCGGCCTCGATCGGACTCTGGAACGCCTGGGCTACCTGTACTCATCCGACTTCTCCCTGGGCTACGACGACTGGCCTTTCTTCCCGCACCGCGACGGCCGATTCTCGACCGTGCTCCAGATCCCGATCCACCCCATCTGCGAGGGGCTGTTGCTCGACGCGGGGGCCTCGGGCGGGGATGAGATCGGCGAACACCTGGTCTCCGCGATCGAACGGAAGACCCGCGCGGGCGTGCCGGCCTTCGTTTATGGTCATCCCGAGCGACGCCTGGGACGGTTCCCCGAGGTGGTGAGCCGGATTGCCGGGGCAATCCAGGGTCGGCGGGAATTGTGGCGGGTCACGCTGACCGAGTTCGCCCGTTTCTGGCTCTGGCGATCCCGGCATGCCTGGCGACTCGTCGAGGCCGATCAAGGAATGGTCTGGACCTGCGACGACAACAACCGCCTCTACCCCCTTCGGCTGGAAATCCATCGCGGCAATCAGGTTGCGACGCTGCCGCTCGACGAGAACCGCGTCGAGTTCGAACCGGATTCTCTGCCTTACGAAGACGCCCCGGACGAGTCGTCGGCCGATTTCGAGCCGACCGAGGTCCGCGAGCGTGTCAGCCCCAAGCGATGGATCCGCGAGGCCCTCGACTGGGAGAAGGTCACGCCGATCGACGACCTCCCAGCCCATACAATCCGCACGCGCCTCAAACGCCGACTGAGAATCCTGAGGAAATAGGAGGACTTTTCCGAGGAGGTCGGATCAACTGAGGAGACCGGGCTGAGAGCCCACAGGAACATTCGAAGACGAAGGATGGTCTCAGCGCAATGGCCAGCGTGGAAATCCGGACAGACTACCGAGCCCGAGCCCTCCCCGCTCCGCCGTCGGGCCACTTCCTCCCCTTGAACGACGTCCAGCCGGACGTGGTCGAGGTGAGCGACGCCGATTGGCTTCGTTTGCGCAGCCAGGGGGAACTGGTCGAGGGTTCGATCCTGTTCCACGCCCCCTCAGCCGCGTTCCAGTCGCCGGGCGGCGGGGAGAATCAGCTCCTCCAGACCGGTCGGTCGCTGGAGCGGATGGGTCTGGACATCCGGCTGTTCTCGCCCTGGCTGGACCAGCTCGACCGCGCCCGGGTTTTGCACCTCTTCGGGATGTCCCGCGAGGGGTTGGAACTCGCGAAGGTCGCCCGCGCCCGGGACGTCCCCGTGGCCCTGTCGACGATCTGCTGGATCGAGCCGGCGGCGATGTCGGCCCTGTCAGGAAGCCTGCCCGGGCGGATCTTGAACCGCTGGCGCTGGACGGTGAAAGGGTTCCTGCCCCGATTGCCGAGCTGGCGGAGGGAGTTGCTGCAACTGGCGGACGCCATCCTCCCGAACTCGGAGGCCGAGGCCGATCAGCTCGTCCGCTGGTTTGGGGCCGACCGCAAATCGATCCGCGTCGTGCCGAACGGTGTCGAGGAGCGGTTCGCCCAGGCCGACCCCACGATGTACCAGAAGCGGTACGGGAAGGCCCCGTTCGTGCTCTATGTCGGGCGGGTCGAGCCGAGGAAGAACGTGTTGGGCTTGATCGAAGCGTCGAAAATCGCGAACCTGCCGCTCGTGATCCTGGGGGATCCGACGGCGGCGCACCACGAGTACGCCCGACGCTGCCGGATCGCCGGCGGCAAGGACGTCCGCTGGCTCCCCCGCGTGGAGCACGACGACCCGATGCTGGCCTCGGCCTACGCCGCCTCGCGCGTGCTGGCCTTGCCGAGCTGGTTCGAGACCCCCGGCCTCGTCGCCCTCGAAGCGGGGCTGGCCGGGACCGCCGTCGTCGTGACCCCGTACGGGAGCACACCCGAGTACTTCCGCGACCGCGTCGAGTACGCGCGTCCGGGGAAGCCCCGGGAGATTGCCAAGGCGTTGGAGACCGCCTGGGAGCGAGGAGCGCACCCGGGGCTGTCCTCCCTGATCCGAGCCAAGTACCCGTGGTCCGAAGTCGCAAGGAAGACGGCGGAGGCCTATGACCAGATCGCCAGGTAGACCGAGGCCGGTCGTGACCGGTCGGTACCGCTACACCAAGTGGCGGTGGCGGATCGCCGTGCGCCTGCTCGACGCAGCGGGCGGACTCGCGATGCGCGCCTGGCGGCTCCTGCGCCCCCCTGCCTTGCCCCCCGAACCGCGCCGGATCCTGGTCGTCCAGCTCGACCACATGGGCGACGCCATCCTCTCCAGCGTCCTCTTCCCCCGGCTCAAGGCTGCCTATCCGCAGGCCCGGATCGACGTCCTGGCCTCGCCCTCCAACCGCGACGTCTTCCTGGCCGACCCGCACATCGACCGCGTCCACGTCGCCGAGCGGAACTGGTTCGACCGCCGGCCCGGCCGTCGGGCCCTCGGCTCGGCCGTCTGGCGCCTCGGGCGGACCTTGAAGGCCGAGGGCTATGACCTCGGGATCGACGTCCGGGGCGACATCCTCAGCGTCTTCGTCCTCGCCCTGGCGGGGATCCCCAGGCGAGTGGGCTGGATCATGGGCGGCGGCGGTTTCCTGCTCACCGACGTCGCCGAGTGGGTCCCCGGCCGGCACGAGGTCGCCTCGCGGCTGGCCCTGCTCGATGCCTTGAAGATCCTCGACGACGAGCCGGCCCGCGTCCTGGTGCACGCCACGGACGACGACCGCCTGCACATCGCGCAACTCTACGAACACGCCTTCATCCAGCCCCCCGCCCGGGTCGCGGCTCGATCGGGGCTGGTCCCTGCGCGTGGTTGGCACGAGGCCGCCGGAGGGGATTCGGGCGAGTTCTCGCCGCCGCCGCCGTTGCTCACGCTGCATCTCGGCGCGGGGACGCTCGCCAAACGCTGGCCGCTGCCGCACTGGCGGTCCCTGATCCAGATGTTCCTGCGCGAGGGCTGGCGTGTGATTGTCGTGGGCGGGCCCGACGATTCGGCCGCCGCCGCGACGCTCGACCCGCACCCGAACCTGAGGGACTGGACCGGCCGGCTCGCGGTGACCGAGACCGCCGCCTTGCTGGAACGATCCGACCTGTTCATCGGGTCGGACTCCGGACCGGGGCACATCGCGGCCTCGGCGGCGATCCCCTCGGTGATCCTCTTCAGCGGCACGAACCGGCCGAGGCAGTGGCGCCCCTGGTCGCGGAGGACGCTCATCCTCCGGCAGAGCGTCGGCTGCCGCCCCTGCCACCACAAGGTCTGCCCCCTGGCCGACCACCCCTGCATGACCAACATCCGGCCCGAGCGGGTCTTCCGCTCCGCCCTGCGTTGGTGGTCACGACTCCAGCGAGTGGGGGCCTCCCATGCGGCCTGAGGCTGGAATCCTGCATCGAGCCCGCCGCTTGCTACGGCCCTCGTCCCGGTTCACCGTCCGCGACGGCGAGAAAAACGCCCGTCGGATCGACTGGCGGGCCTGGATCATCCTGGCCTGGATCGCCTGGTTCGGGACGCAGTATGCGGCGATGATGGTCCGCGAGAAGGCCCCCGGCTTGTGGGTCTCAAGGGCGAAGTAGGGTGTGGTGGCCGCGTCCTCGCGGCCTCCGCACCATCAATACGCCTCGCCGCGACGAACACGGATCGCATCGACAAATCGGTGCGGAGGCCGCGAGGACGCGGCCACCACACCCTTTGAAATCAACGGTGGCTGTTGATGAGCCACTCGATGAGGGCGGGGTCGTTGTACGCCCGGTCCCAGCTATTGTGGGGGACCGAGAGATACTCGGTGATCCGGGGCTTGCCACCGGCCTTCTGGACGGCGACGAACATGTCGCGGGTGTTGCGGACGGTCTGGACGCCGTCGTCGTCTCCGACGAGGGTCCAGATCGGCAGGCCCTTGATGTTCGAGGCATACTCGGGCTTGCCCCGCCCGCAGATCGGGGCGACGGCCGACCACATCTCGGGGTGGGCGTTGGCCAGCTCCCACGAGCCGAAGCCGCCCATCGAGAGGCCGGTAAGGGAGATCCGCGCGGGGTCGACCTTGGCGAGCTTGCGGACCTCCTCCACGGCAGCGAGGGCGGCCTTGGCATCGTCGGTGCCCGCCCCCCAGCCCTTCTTCGCCTGGGCGAAGACCGCGATGGCCGGGAACGACTTCGGCGACTTGAGGATCGCCGGCCCGAGGCCCACCTGCGACTGCTTCACGCCGTCCTCACCGCGCTCGCCGGAACCGTGCAGGAACAGCACGAGCGGATAGGTCTTGGCCGAGTCGAAGCCTTCCGGCAGGTAAAGCGTGTATTTGCGAGGTCCGTCGGGGCCCTTCACGGTCCGGACGGTGAAGCCCGGCTTGAGTTCCTCGGTCGGGGTCGGCGACGGCAGCGGCTGGATCCAGAGGTCCTTGAACTCGATCTGGAGCGGCTTGCCGGCGTGGACCTGCAGGGCAATCTTGCCCGAGCGGGCGATCTTCGGATCTACCTCGCGGTAGGTGACGGAGTTCACGCCGTTGAGGGTCAGGGTGATCTCATTGCCCATTGCGCGGATCACATAATGATTCCACCGCTCGTGGTGGACGTTCTCGACCGCCTTCGGGTTCCCCTGGACGAGCACCTTGTTGCGGCGCGATTCGTCGTAGAGCGAGCCCCAGTAGCCCTTGCCGATGTCGGCCTGATAGCCCGACATCTCGGTCCCGGGGATCCGGACGCTCCGGAACTGCACGCCGCTATTGGCCGACTCGTCCCCCTTGAGGCGGAAGGTCAGCTTCAGGACGAAGTTCTCGTAATCGGCCGTCGTCGCCAGGAATTCGTTCTGCTTGATGCCGGGCGAGTCGCCGACGATCCGGTTGTTGACGACCTTCCAGATGTCCTTGTTGCCTTCCCAGCCGGTCAGATCCTTGCCGTTGAACAGCGAGGTGAAGCCGGCCGTCTCGACGAACGCCGGCTGGCCGCCGAGCTGCCGCGCCCAGTACAGGACGATCGAGCAGATGTACGTCCCAGCCTTGTCGTCGCCGAACGGGGTCATCGCATAGCTGCCGTCCGACCGACGGTGCTGGAGGATGAACGCCCGCAGCTTGGTGAGATTCGGGGCGGCCTTGAGCATGTAGAGGCACCGCATGATGCGGTAGGTCGAGTCGAGATTCGACGCCTTGCCGTCGGGCGACCAGCCGCCGTCGGGCATCTGGCCGTCGCGGAGCAGCTTGACGACATCGGCCTTGCGATCGTCCGGCAGCTCGACGCCCATCCGCAGGAGCGCCGCGACCCGGCCGCCGGTGGCGCGTTGGGCCTCGCCGCCCGACCCGAAGGTGCCGTCGGCGTTCATCTCGGACTCGACCTGCTCGATCCACTTCGGGAAGTCGTCCGACTTCCGCCCGACCGCTTCCAGGCCGGCGGCGGCGATCCGGAGATCCTCGAACGTCTTGACCTTCTCGTGGAAGAACCCGATGGCCTTGTCGGCGAACGGTTTGGTGTCGAGTTTCAATTCGGCCACGGCCATCAGGCCGAGGGCGGTGATGGCGACGCCGGGGGTGCCGCCGGGCTGTTCCGAGAAGCCGCCGGATTTCTCATCGAAGCAGGATTGGACGTAGGCGATCGCGCCGAGCGGATCCTTGATCGCGCCGGCGTTGTACTTGAGCATCCGGATGCCCGACGACGTCGCGTTGAGGTTCGACTTCTGCCCCGGGCCCGCGCCGAAGCCCCCGTCGGGGTTCTGGAGCGAGGCGACGTACTCCGCCGTCTGGGCCATCTCGGCCATTGTCTGGGCCTTCAGGCCGGTCACCAGCCCGAAGAAGACGGGCAAGGCCAGCAACATCCGTGGTACGACTCTCATCGCGGCGGCTCCCTGGTGCTCGGCGTCGAAACGGCAGGACCCGGCGCGGACAACCGAGTCCATCCGCCGCGCCGGGTCCGCCCAGTCTGCCAATCGCCGCCCCGTGGGGCAAGCCACCTTCGGCCTCACGCCTTGCCCGAGACCGCCAGGCCGTTCGCCTCGTTCGGGACCGTCTCGACCGGCGTCGCAGTCTTCGGGAAGACCAGCTCGCGGATCTGCTCCTTCGCGTCGGCGAGATTCCCCACGACGGCCTTCGCCCCGACCTCCGTGAACCGGCCGCGGAGTTCGTCGCCGATCTCGTTCTCAGTCCAGTCGCCCACGACCAGCGGCAGGCCGTCGAACCGGGCGTGCAGCCGCCTCGTCAGGTAACGTGCCGACGCCTGGCCGTCGGGTGGCAGGTGCGAGATGAGCAGCACGGCCGCGTCGGCCCCTTCGATCTTGGACGCGTGCATGTAAGGCGTGTCGCTGGGCTCCAGCGTCTCGAACGGCACGTTCGACGCCTTCAGGAGCAGTTCCAGCATCCGGATCACCAGGAGGTCCGCACGATCGTTCGCCGGGATGGCGATGACCTTACCCTTGGGCTCGGTTGCCGGCTCATTGGTGGCGGCGAGGGTCTCCAGGTCGTATTCGGGGGTGTCACCCAGGTCATCGAGCAGCGCCCCGAAGGTCTGCCAGATCAGTTCGCGCTGGCGATCGTCGATCTCCTGGCGATTGGCATCGCGCTCGGCCATCGAGAGGGTCGGGATCAGGATGGTGTCGAACACGACGGCACGAGGCTTCTGCTTGAGTTCCGCCTCGACGAGGGCCGTCGCCCCGTCCTGATCCATCGCCAGGAATCGCTGGTAGAGCCGGACGGTCGGGTCGATCTCGGACTCCTCGCGGAGGAAGGTCGCGAAGAAGCCCAATGCGGGCACATACTTGCCCAGGACCGCGAGGCAGACGGTCAGCGGCGTGGAGAGGAGAAGGCCCAAACCGCCCCAGAGCCAGGTCCAGAACATCGCGGCGACGATCAACCCCAGGGCCGACACGCCGGTCGTCTTGCCATAGATGATCGGCTCCAGGAAGCTGTTCGCGGCCACTTCGAGGATCGCGAACAGGGCGACGACTTCCAGCGGCTGGACCCAGCCAGGGAAGTGGGCGATCGAGAAGACGACCGGCAAGGTGAACGCGATCGCCGCCCCGATATAGGGGATGAACCGGAACGACCCGGCCAGGAACCCCCAGAGCACGGCATAAGGCACGCCGATGGCCCAGAGGCCGAGCCCGATGATCACGCCGAAGACCGTATTCACCGCCGCGAACATCGCGAGATACCGGCTGACCCGCGAGCCGATCTCGTCGAGCGTCTTGGTCGTCAGGCTGATGCGCCCGTGCCCCAGGAGCTGGACCATCCGCTCGCGCAGATCCTCGCGATTGATCATCATGAAGAGGACGATGATCAGCACGAACGACCCGACCGCCATCGACTCCAGGTACGGCCCGACGGCCCCTTCGAGGCGCTCGCGGTACGAGGGCTGATCGACGATACGGACCTCCTGAACGTCGCGATTCAGGACCGGCTTCTCGAGCGTACTGGCGACCTTCTCCGCGACGTTGTTCACGCGTTCGAGGGCCGACTCCTGCGTGGGCTTGAGGACGCTCACCTTCTTGAGGATCTGCCCCTCATATTCGGGGAGCTTGTTGGCGAGCGCGACGAGCTGCCCCTCCACGACGAAGCCCGTCACGCCGAGCAGGCCGAGGCTGATGACCACGGTCAGCACCACGGCGGGCACCCGCGGGATCCCTCGGCGTTCGAGCAACCGGGCCAGGGGCGTGAGCGCGAAGCAGAAGAGGATCGAGAGTGCCAGGGGCTTGAGCACCTCGGCCGCCAGCGACATGAAGCCGATCACGGCGAAGATCAGGAAGGTCAGGACGATGGGATGATCCATCGAGAACGTATTGCGACGCGCGGGCACGTTTGAGCTCCTCCGCTCGGGGTGGCAGTCGGGGCACGATGGATTGAGGAGGCATTAGGAAACGAAGACGCCGGCCGACGGTCCAGGATTTCGGGCCCGGACCGGCGAGCCGGCCGTCTCGGAGAGGGTCGGCGATCGGATCAAGCGACGATCACATGCGGGGGTCGGTCGCCATCCGGCGGACGCCCAGGACGGGCACCGGCACCGGCAGGTCGCCCGACCCGATGAGCGAGCCGAGGATCACGGCGGCCATCGAGATCACCACGCCTGCCAGGGTGTACCAGCTCGCCCGGCGCGTGCTGTCCACGACCTGCGTCGCGGCCTGACGGGACTCGGGGCTGTTCAAGTCCTGCTGGACCTGGGCGGTCAGGGCCGAGGGGTCGTTGCGGAAGGTGTCGATCCGGTCCTTCATCAGGGTCTGGACCCGACGGGCGCGGTCCTCTTCGACACCCATCTTGGTGAGGTCGGCCACGAACTTGTCGCCGCCAAATTCCGAGCTGTAGCGCTGGACGAGGCGGTTCATCGCCCCGGTCGTCGCGGCGGCCGAGGGGTTGTCATCGGCAACGACGACCGCTCCCGAGGCCAGGCCCATCATGGCGCCGAAGCCCACCCGGACGCCCACGCCGACCAGCCAGAACATCCCGACGAACAGGACACCCCAGAGGATCACGCCGTAGAGAACGGCCTCCAGCTTGCTCTCGCCCACCGCCAGCCGGCTCGTGGCCCAGCCGCCGAGGAACATCGCGAGCAGGAGGGTCACGATCGAGTAGATCGCCGCCCCCGCGCCGAGCTGGACTTCGGAGCGGACGGCGACCTCCAAGCCGATGGCGATGCCCAGCAGGGTGAACAGGAAGTAGACCGCCAGTGCGATCATCGCGCCGGCTGAGATCGAGGCCCAGCTCACGCGGCTCCGCACGGAAAGGAGGTCGGTGGCCTTCAGCGTCGAGGGGGTCGCACTCGTCGACATGTCTGGAACTCCGAGGGTGTCGAGGGATCGAATTCATCTGGAATTTGCTGGCGTGAACGCATGGTCATTCCCAAGAACCATCCGCCCCGCTTGCCTGAAAACACCCTCAAGCGAACGCCGTGCCCAACCCGCCGGCGCGGGAGTTGCCACCGTCCCCGGGCAGGTTTTTTCGCAGCGACCTCGACAATCAGGAGCACCCGGGATGTCATCGCAGGAACCCACGAAGCGACGCGAATTCCTCCAGGCCAGCGCGGCCGGCCTCGCGGCCGTCGGGTTGGCCGGCGCCTTCGCCGAAGGCTCGCAGAATCCCCAGAAAAACGAGGGCGGGATCCCCCTCCGTCCGCTCGGCAAGACCGGCCAGAACGTCACGATGATCGGCCTCGGCGGCTTCCACGCCTCGATCCACGAGAAGGAGGCCGACAGCATCGCGCTGATCCAGAGGGCCGTCGACGAGGGCATCACCTTCCTCGACAACTGCTGGGACTACCACGATGGGGCAGCCGAGGAGCGCATGGGGAAAGCAATTTCCCAAGGGGGGCGCCGCGACAAGGTCTTCCTCATGACCAAAGTCTGCGGGCGCGACGCCAAGCTCGCCCAGCAGCACCTGGAGGACAGCCTCCGCCGGCTCAAGACCGACCACCTCGACCTCTGGCAATTCCACGAGATCGTCTACGACAACGACCCCGAGTGGATCTTCTCGGCCGGCGGCGCGATCGAAACGGCCCTCAAGGCGAAGGAGCAGGGCAAGATCCGCTACCTCGGCTTCACAGGCCACAAGGATCCGGCGATCCACCTCAAGATGCTCGCCAAGTACCCCGACTGGGACACGGTGCAGATGCCCCTGAACGTCCTCGACGGCCAGTTCCGGAGCTTCCAGCACAACGTCCTGCCGAAGCTCCTCGAACGCAAGATCGCCCCCATCGCCATGAAGAGCCTGGCGGGCGACGGCTCCGTCATCACCAAGGCCAAGGTCAAGCCGGCCGACGCCCTCCGCTACGTCTTCTCGCTCCCCATCGCCACGCTCGTCAGCGGCATCGACTCCATGAAGTTCCTGGAACAGAACCTGGAGATCGCCCGCAACTTCACCCCCGTAACCGACGACGAGCGGGCGAAGATCGAAAGCTCCGTCAACACCGTCGCCGGCGACGGCCGCTTCGAGCTGTTCAAGACCACCAAATTCTTCGACGGCCCCTATCACCGCAAGCAGCACGGGTTCTCGACCGACACCAAGGCCGTGTAACGAGCGAAGGGGGCAGTAGCGCTGTACGCGGGTCTCCTGCCCCCGCACCAACCGCCGCCACGACGTATCACAAAACCGGGTCCCCAGACCCGTTCCCATCATGACGGGAACGGGTCTGGGGACCCGGTCATGCCTCAGCTTTGATCGCGGCAAGGGCGGGGTCTGGAGACCCGCGCCCAGCGCGAACGCGATGTCGCGGAGAGGAATGAAGATCAAGGGGCGTAGGTGCGGGTCGAGCCTTCCTCGTCGAAGATCCTTCGCACGGTGGGGGTCTGGGCGTCGGGGACGTGGGCGGACACGAAGACGCCGCCCTCGTCGATCCCGGCAGCATAGGCGTTGGCCTCGTCCTCGGGGATGCCCGCGCCGACAAGACCGCCGACCAGGCCGCCCGAGGCGGCGCCGATGCCGGCACCGGTCAGGGCTGCGGCGAGGGGCCCGCCGATGAGGAAAGCGCCGATGCCCGGCAGGACGATCGAGCTGCCGACCAGGGCCAGGCCGACCAATGCACCGACGCCCGCGCCCGAGACGAGCCCGGCGGTTGCGCCCTCGGCGCTCAGGTCGCTGGCGCCCGTGTTGTCGGTCAGGGTCGCCTGCTCCTTGGAGTCGCGCATCGCGACGCTGATCGCGTCGCGGCTGACGCCGCTAGACTGGAGCCGCTGGATGGCGTTTTCGGCATCGGTCCGAGAATCAAAGAGTCCCACTACGGTGCGCATCGTGTCCTCCGCTGGTCTGAGGTCCGGACGACGGATCCCGGCGTCGGACCGGGATCGTCGGTTCACGCCCGGAGAAGTCGCAAACCCCAGACCAAAAACAGATGGACGTATCCCGATTGAACCGGATTCTGACCACTCAGGGGGGCCGTCTTCTTCAGCTCGGCCAGCAGGGCATCGACCCCCGCCCTGGCGACGACCGCATCCTGCTCGCCCGATCCGCCGCCGACCCCGACCGCCCCGATGATCTGGCCGTCGACCTCGATCGGGATGCCGCCGAGCAGGGTCGTGATCTTGCCCCCGCTTGCCGCCGCGGCATTCTGGACGCTGATGTTGAGCAGCAGGTCCGGCGTGGCGGCCCCGACAGGCAAGGGGCCGGTGGCCTGGCGGAAGGTCGCGGCGGTGATCGCCTTGGTCGTCGCCGTGGCCACGCTCGCCGGCCGCGCCCCATCCATGCGCACGAACGCGATCATGTGACCACCGTCATCGACCACCGCGATGTTCATCTTCCACTTCATCTCCGCCGCCTTCGCCTCGGCCGCCTCCAGCACCTTCTTCGCGCCGCCCAGCGTCAGCCGCACCTGCTGGCGGAGGACCAGCGGCGACGACGACGGCTTCTGGAAGGTCGGGATCATCGGGCTGGTCGAGGTCGCGGCGGGCGGGGTCGGCGCGGGGGTGCCGATCGTCAGCGGCTTGACGCCCGGCAAGACCTGTGCGAGCTGCGTGGCCGTCGCCTCGACCGACTTCTTGAGCCCGTCGTCCATCCGGCCCGCCTTGAACTCGTTGATGAGGGCGTCTCGGATCGCATGCCGGCGCGGCTGGTCGAGGTCCTTCGCCAGCGGGTTCGAGGCGATCACCTCCGCCTTGCGGTCCGCCTTGGAGATGAGGATGTACACCCCCTGATGATTGAGCTGCTTCGCGCGACGGAAGCTGGCGTCGTCGATCCCCTCCCCTTTCAGCGAGTCGATCGTCTCGACCGTCACCGGGACCTTGTAGTTCCGCTCGATCCGCTCCAGCTCCGACCTGGCCGCCTGGACCGCCGAGCCGGAGAACAGCCCCGCGCGGTCGCGGATGTCCGACTGGACCTTGCCCGCGCCCTCCTGGGCCGTCGCGGCGAGGTCTGTGGAGAGCGTGCCGAGGAGGATCAACGAGCCCCAGAATCTGATTCATGGCATTTCCTTCCGATGTCTTGCGATTGAGAAACGAATCGCTCGATTTGGAGCCAGCCCGTGTGCCACTGGCCTTGCGAGTGGCACACGGGCTGGCTCCAAACAGGTCGAGGCGTGTAACTTCGATTGTATGTGGAATTATGGACGAGAACGGACCTTCCCCGTCGCCCGCCAGCCGGAGGCCAGGGTGTTGACCAGGTGGCCCATCTTGGGGTATTCGGGCTCGATGTCGACGGGCAGGCCGTGCTCGCGGAGGGTGCCCGAGGTCGTCGGGCCGACGGAGCCGACGATCACGGAACTCGCGAAGCCCTCGCGGACCGCCCCCCCCAGGCCGAGGTCATCGGCCACCTGAAGGACGTGCACGATCTGCTGGGCCGAAGTGAACATCACCGCATGGATCGAACCGTCGGCGATCTGTCGGATCGCCTCCCGGAGCGGGCCGGTGTCGTCGGGCAGGGCCCAGCGGTAGACGGGGACTCGCGTGACGTCGGCCCCCCTGCCCTGCAAGCCCTCGACGAGTTCGGTGCTCGGCTTGCCGTATTCCTGAACGGCGACCCGCAGGCCGGAGACGGGAAGCTTCGCGTCAAACGCGGCAAGGGACTCCTTCCAGGTGTTCGGCTCGGCCGACTGGAAGACGAACGGGACGCCCCACTCGCGCATGACGGTCGCTGGCTTGGGTCCCCGGACGGTCACCTTGAGGGCCTTCAACGCGTCGAGGAACCGCCCCTTCGGGACGCTCGTCTCGATCGCCTGGGCGAGGTAGCGCGAGCCGACGCCGGTCTCGAAGTGGACGACGTCGAAACGGCCTTCCAGCAAGGCGTCGGCGAACGCCAGGGCCTGGCGGTTCTCCTCGATCGGGACCTCCTTGAGCGACGGGGCCTCGACGGCCACGCCCCCCTTGCGGGCGATCAATTCCGCCATCGGCCCCGCCAGGCGGCTCTCGAACGCCGCGATCCGGAGCCCGTCGAACCCTGCATCCGCCATGTCCGTCCCTCGAATCACCGACAGGTCTTCCCCAGGCCCGATTGTACGTCCCAACGCCCGCGAGGGAACGGCCTGCCGCCCCGGGGTTCGCCGGCCGCATACACTGTTGGGCAAGGGTTGGACCGTTCACGACTGCGGAGCGACGCCGGATGAAGAGCGAGAACAGGGCGGTTGTCATCGGCGGAGGACTCGGCGGGCTGTCCGCCGCCCTGGAACTCAGACGTCGCGGGTTCGAGGTCACGGTCCTGGAGCGCCACGCCGAGGTCGGCGGCAAGGCCAGCACCCGGACCGAGGCCGGCTACCGCTGGGACGAGGGGCCGAGCATCGTCGTGATGCCCTGGGTCTACCGCACCCTCTTCGAGGCGAGCCGGCTGGATCCCGACGCCTACCTGCCGTTCAAGCGGCTCGACCCCGCCTTCCGGATCATCCTCTCGGACGGCCAGGAGTTGACGATCCCCGCCTCGGTCGAGGGCGTCCGCGACACTTTCGCCGCGTTGAATCCGGCCGACGGCAAGGGCTTCGTCAAGTTCATGGAGCGGATGGATCGGTTCGCCCGGATCATCGACCACGCTTACTGCGACCGCATTCTCGAGAACTTCGGCCAGGTGATGCTGTCGCCCTTGATGCTCTCGGCGACCATGATCCCACCGACGAAGTCCTACGCCGCCGAGATCAACCAGCATTTCCAGTCGCCGGCGATCCGGGAGATGCTCTACGGCTTCCCGACCTACTCCGGCTTCGACCCCTCGCACGCCCCGGCGTCGCTGGCCATCATCCCCTGGACCATCCTCCGCGAGGGGGTCTGGTACCCCTCCGAGGGCGGCATCGCGGCGATCCCGCGCGCCATCGCCAGAGCCTGCCGCGATGTCGGCGTCGACATCCGTACGGGCGTCGAGGTCGAGGCCATCGAACGCGACTCGACCGGGCGGGTGACGGGCATCGCCACCAGTTCGGGGCCGATCGCGGCCCCCGTCGTGATCTCGAACAGCGACTACGTCCACACCCACCGGATGCTCCGGGGCGGCCCCGGCTTCTCGGCCGAGGTCGAGGCCCTGCGCCGGGGGGATGCCCAGCCGTCGACGTCGTTCTTCACGATCCAGCTCGGCTGCAAGAAAGCCTGGGCGAAGCAGGCACACCACCTCCTGCTGCTGACGCCCGGCTCGAAGACGGTCTACGACGAGCTTTATGTCCGCGAGGTCTTCCCGGCTGACCCGCCGATCTACGTGAACATCACCAGCGAGACCGACCCGGCCGACGCCCCGCCGGGGGGCTCGAACCCGTTCATCGTGGTCGGAGCCCCCCCGCTCCGCCCCGGCGAGCCTCCCGACAAGGACTTCGAGGCCCGCTACGCCGACCAGATCCTCGCCCGGCTGGAACGGGCCGGCTTCGATGGGATCTCTTCGACGGCCGAGGTCCGACGGGTCACGGGCCAGGGGGATTGGGTGGACCGGTTCCACGCGTTCCGGGGCTCGATCTACGGGCTCGGGAACAAGCACAACGTGATCGGCGGCAACTTCCGGCCCTTGAACTACCGGGCCGATGTGCCCGGGCTCTACTTCGTCGGCGGCGGCGTCCAGCCGGGCGCGGGCATGCCGATGGTGGTCCAGAGCGGCAAGATCACCGCCGAGCGGATCGCGAAGGACCTCCGCATCTGAAGGTCAACAGTGCCAGAATTACTTGTGATTTCACCTCTTGCGGCGACGGCCCTCCGGAGGTCGGAAACTTCTCGGAAAAATTGGCTCATGTTCCACCGGCGGTGGAGACCTATTTCGGCAGGCTGTTCGGTGTGGTGTGATCGGGGTGTGACCCGATCGACCCGAGGCGGAGGCCGGCGATGGACTTCCCGATCCACCAGTACATGGACGAGCAGGCCTGCTACGACCGGCTCGTCGAGATCCTCCACCCCGAGGGCCTCGCCTGCCCGCGATGCGGAGGCCGCGAGTACGGCGTGCACCGCAGGCACCGCGCCCCGGCGCTGGACTATCGCTGCCGCGGATGCCGACGCGTCTTCAACGCCTACACCGGCTCGGCCCTGCAGAAGACCCAGCGGCCCGCATCGCACCTGCTGCTGATCCTCCGCGGCATCGCCCAGGGCACCCCCACCGCGAAGCTCGCCCGCGAGCTGGGCTGCGACCGGGTCAAGCTCCTGGAGCTGCGGCACCGGATCCAGCGGCGGGCCCTGGACGGCCAGGAGGCCGAGCCCCTCGACGACGCCGTGTGCGAGGCCGACGAGACCTTCGTCAACGCGGGGGAAAAAAGGCATCCCGCACGACTCGCCCGATGACCCGCCGCGGCGCCGCGCGAACAAGCGTCGCGGCCACGGCACCTTCGCCAACGACCGCCCGCCGGTCGCCGGCACCTTCGGCCGCTCCTCCGGCGCGATCCGGCTGCACGTCCTGCCGACCACCGACCAGCGGACCTTGAATGGCATGATCCAGGCGACGACGGGCCCCGGTGCGAGGCTGAACACCGACGAATGGTCGGGCTACGACCGAGTCCCGGAGCTCGGGCGGTCGCGTGTGACGGTGAACCACGCGATCAAGGAGTGGGCCCGCGACGACGACGGCGACGGGATCCGCGAGGTGCACGTCAACTCGATGGAGGGGACCTGGGCGGCGCTGCGGACGTTCCTGCGGCCCTTCCGGGGCGTGAGCAAGCACCACCTGCGCGGCTACGTGGCCATCTTCGAGTGGATCCACAACCTCAAGTCGGTGACCGACGACTTCCTGGCCATCCTCCTCGGAAGAAAGCCGAACACCGCTGGTGGAACATGAGCCGAAAAAATTTTCAACAACCCGGGACGAACCGGCCTCGGATGTCGCTGAGTGAGTTAGGTTAGCCCGATGTCACTGACGCGGGTTGATCCCCGGCTCGGCGTGTGAGAGGGCGCGCCGAGCCGTTTTTTCTTTCGAAGGCACTCATCTACGGGTCCAGTGCCGACCCCGTTGGTAGACAGTTCGGACCAGTTTGTCCGATCACTGATCCGGCCGGAAAAGGTCCTATTCCGACGCACTGAGCAGCCGCAGGCCGACAGGCAAGGAATCGCCGAGGGCTTCGCCTTGCTGCGCGGCGGAGGCTTCGCGGTACTCCAGCACGGGAACGACCTGGTCCTCGGCGACCCCGAGCGTTCTCAGACGCTCGGCGACGGCCTGTCGGAGTTCCGGCTCCAGGTCGCGGGTCCGGTCGTTCGAGACCCTCGCGAGCTGGATGAGGGCGAAGGTGCCGTCGGTCGTCTCGCGACCCTCGGCGAACGGGCGTTCGAGCAGGACCTTGAGCCACGATTCGGCCTTCGCCTTCGCGACGACCGTGTTCGCCGGCCCGTAGAGCGGCACCCGGGCCCCGAGGCGGCCGATGCTCCAGAGCAGGTAATTGGGGATCGCGCCCCGGACTTCCGACATCAGCGTGTCGCCCAGGATCTCCTTGACCGAGGCCCCGAGGCGTTCGAGGCTGGCGGCGCAGCGCCACATCTCGGCAATCTCGTGCGGCTCCGGCTTCGGCCGATTCGCCTTCTTTGCCGCCCCGGCGATTCCCACGCCCTTGGTCGGGGTCAGGAACGGCAGCAACCGTCGCCAGATCTCGTCGTGGTGTGCCTTGTTCAAGCCGGCCGCAACCCGCCGCCAGAGGACCCACCAGTCGGCCCAGCACTGGACGTCCTTGGTGTGCTTGACCCCCGCGTGGAAGACCGGCCAGAGGGCCTTGATCCGCGACTCGTCGAGCGGATACCCCGTCCCCGGGCGCAGGCAGTACCCCGCGAGGTTGTACCAGCGCGACTCGTGCCTCGGCCCCTTGAGCCGGTGCTCCATGACCTCCTTCAACGGATCCGAGAGCGCCCGGATCGCCGACGGCGGCCAGAGGTCGCGCGGGGCGTCGATCATCTCTTCGAGTGTCTTGACCAGCCGCGCCGGCCCTCCCTCATCGCCCGCCGCCGACGCCGGCACCTGGAAGGCCGATCGCACGGCCGCGATCGCCACGTCCAGCTCGGACTGCTCGATCACGACCGCGTCGGCCTCATTTCCGGTGATCGCCAGCCGCTGCTGGGGCGTCCCCGACGGCCCGCGGAGCTGGACCTGGAGTCCCCATCGACGTTCGTCCGTCCGGGACTGGCACCACAGCTCGACCGTCCCGATCTCCGTCACCCGCGAGGCGAGTCGGACGGGCACCCGATCCGCCTTCGCCTTCCGGCCGACCCGCATCTCGCCGACGAGCGGCGGCAGTTCCCGGATCGAGTCGGGATTGGGCGCGACGAGATCGCCCGGGCGGTCGCCCGCGCGGACCGAACTGCTCGCGAGCGGGAAGGCGACCGGCTGGCCCATCTTGAGGTCGAAGTCGTGGGCCTCGATATTGAACTCGTCGCCCTCCTGGGCGTCGCGGGGCACGACGCAGAGCCACGGCTTGCCGGCCGTCGCGCCTTCGGCCTCGAACCCGACGTAGAACGACCGTGCCGTGCCGCCGCCGATCCGGATGCCGCCGCCGCGCCGGACCACGCCGTAATACGCCGCGCCGTAGGCCACGGCGAGGTCGAGCGACGAGTTCGTCAGGACTCGGGGCGAGTAGTTCTGCCCCCCTTCCTGGTCGGCGAACCAGTTGCGGATGACCTCGATCACCCGGTCGCGGACGATCGTCGGGGTCAGGGCCCCGCCGTTGAAGAGGATCGAATCCGGCCGCGCGGGGAGGTCGTCGGGCATGAAGCTCCCCTCGGCGATCACCTCGGCCTTGTGCCGCCGGAGGAACGACGACAGGTGCCTGGGGATGGCGGGGTCGGCGACGAACGGCAGGCCGAACTCCTGGAGGCCGACCTTCCCCCCCTTCTCCGGGTTCTCGCCCCTCGGGGTGATCGGGAAGAAGCCGTCGACGACGACCTCGACGACCTCCTGGCGGCTCAGCTCCGACTGGATGCTGCCGCCGATGATCCGCGACCCTCGGCCCGCGATCGAGACGGGCCAGCGCTCGGGCGGGGTCTCCGAGAGCAGTTTCTCCTTGGCAGTCCGACACGAGGCCCGCAACGCCGACCACTGGTCGTTGTCGAGCCGGGCCCCCTTGAGCTTGGACTCGACCTTGTGCGCCAGGGCGAGGTCGATGTTGTCGCCGCCGAGCATGAGGTGGTCGCCGACCGCGACGCGACGGAATCCGGGGCCGGTCGGGGTCTCGACGACGTTGATCAGGCTGAAGTCGGTCGTGCCGCCGCCGATGTCGCAGACCAGGATCAGCTCGCCCGCGCGGACCTCCCGCTGCCAGATCTCCTGGTGCTGGACGATCCAGCAGTAGAATGCCGCCTGGGGCTCCTCCAGCAGGACGAAATGCGTGAAGCCCGCCTTCTTCGCAGCGATGAGCGTCAGCTCGCGCGCCGCCTCGTCGAACGACGCGGGGACCGTCAGGACGATCTCCTGTCTTTCCAGCCGGTTCGACTCGTCGTCCTTCGCGAATGTCGCGTTCCAGGCGTCGCGGAGGTGGGCGAGGTACTCGGCCGAGGCGTCCACCGGCGAGACCTTGCGGGCCTCGGGCGGGGTGCCCCAGGGGAGGATTTCGGCCTCGCGGTCGACGCCCGCGTGGCAGAGCCAGCTCTTGGCGCTCGAAACCAGGTGCCCCGGGATCCGCGCCCCCTGGATCCGGGCGAACTCGCCGACGATCCGGTCGGCGGACTCCCGCCAGGGGAGCTGCGAGGCCCCGGGGGGCAATTCATGCGGGCCCGGGAGGTACAGGAATGACGGAAGCATCGGACGCGGCGCCGTCTCGCCCGGGGCGACGAGCTGGGGGACCTCGAACAGCTTCAGGTCGGCCGAGGGCCGCTCGCGGCCCTTCGTGTCCACATACGCCAGGGCGCAGTTGGTGGTCCCCAGGTCGATCCCCACAATGTAGCGCGATCGTGCCATCGTCGTTCCCGTTCGCCTCGTCTCGCGAGCTTCCGCCGGATCGGCCGCTTGGACCCACCATTATGATAGACGACCAAGCGGCCGAGATTCGCCTGGGTCGCGCGAGCTTGCTCACAATGGCAATTGACGACCGTCGAGCGGCCCTCCGGCCGGGTCGCTGGTAAAATGGGCGAACCTCGACGGCACGTATTTGCAAAAAAGGGAGTTAACCTTTGTCTTCTCGACAAAGTTTGACCTTGATCGTAAAGCCCACCCCTCACTAGGATGTGCCGCGCGAATGGATTCCGCGGATTACTCCTTCCGAGAAGGGCCTGGACCGCATGATCGCCAACAAGGATGGTGGCGCATCCCGTCGAGCCACTAGGGTTCCGTCCCCACACATCTCGAACGGCCCCGTCTTCTACTCGTTCAACCGGGAGTCGACGGATTCCGCGATCGAGGCGGCTCGGGATTTCCTCGTCGAGGCCCAGGCTCCGGACGGCCACTGGATCGGCGAACTCGAAGGGGACACGATCCTCGAATCCGAATACATCCTGCTGATGGCCTACCTCGGCCGTCAGAGGGAGCCGGTCTGCACCAAGGCGGCGAGGTATCTCGCGGGGCTCCAGAACCCCGACGGCGGCTGGTCGATCTACCCCGGCGGACCGATGGAACTGTCGGCCACCGTCAAGGCCTACTGGGCGCTCAAGATCGTCGGCGTGCCGACGGATGCTCCCCACATGGTCAAGGCCCGCGAGCGGATCCTCGCGGCCGGCGGCGCCCAGGGTTGCAACAGCTTCACCCGCTTCTACTTTGCCCTGCTCGGCCAGATCGGCTACGAGGACACGCCCTGCGTCCCGCCCGAGCTGGTCCTGCTGCCGAGCAAGCTCGGCTTCAGCCTCGCAGCGATGTCGTCCTGGACCCGGACGATCGTGGTGCCCCTCTCGATCATCTCGGCCCTCAAGCCGGTGAAGGCGCTCCCCGAGGACCTCGGCATCGCCGAACTCTTCCGCGACGACCTCACCCGCCAGCCGTGGCTCCTGAAGGACCACCCCCGGCTGTCGTGGGAGCGGTTCTTCCTCGGCGTCGATCGCTGCCTCAAGGCGGCCGAGAACACGCTGCCGAAGTCGTGGCGGGCGAAGGGCATCCGGGCTGCCCACCGCTGGATGCTCGACCACTTCGAGAACTCCGACGGCCTGGGCGCGATCTTCCCGCCGATGATCTACACGGTCATCGCGCTGGGCTGCCTCGGCTACGAGAACGACTCGGCCTCGATGCAGTGGGCCCTCCGCCAGCTCGACGACCTGCTCATCGAGGAAGGCGACACCGTCCGCGTGCAGCCGTGCGTCTCGCCGGTTTGGGACACCGCCATCACCGCGATCGCCCTGGCCGACGCCGAGTTGCCCGACTTCCACCCCGCACTCCATCGCGCGGTCCGCTGGCTCCTCGACAAGGAGGTCCGCGTCCGGGGCGACTGGCACGAGCGGGTCTCGGGGGCCGAGCCCAGCGGCTGGCACTTCCAGTATCACAACGAGTTCTACCCCGACATCGACGACACCGCGATGGTGCTCCTGGCGCTCCAGAGCACGCACTTGTCGAAGGATCCCGCCGTGCAGGCGGCGACCCGTCGCGGCGTCGAGTGGCTGCTCGCCATGCAGAACGAGGACGGCGGCTGGGCGGCGTTCGACAAGGACATCAACAACCAGGTCCTGACGAAGGTCCCGTTCGCCGACCACAACGCGATGCTCGACCCGAGCTGCGCGGACATCACGATGCGGGTCGTCGAGTTGCTGGGCATCCTCGGCTTCCGGGCCGACCACCCGGCGATCGCGAAGGCCCTCGACTACTGCTGGCGGACCCAGGAGCCCGAGGGCTGCTGGTACGGCCGGTGGGGGGTGAACTACATCTACGGCACCTGGCAGGTGCTCCAGGGGCTCAAGGCCATCGACTTCCCGATGGACCACCCGGCGGTCGGCCGGGCCTGCGAGTGGCTCGAATCGGCCCAGCAGGTCGACGGCGGCTGGGGCGAGTCGTGCCTCAGCTACGACGACCCCTCCTGGATGGGCCGGGGCGAGCCGACGGCGTCGCAGACCGCCTGGGCCGTGCTCGGCCTGATCTCGGCCGGCCGCGCCCGGAGCAAGTCGGTCGACCGCGGCATCGAGTACCTGATCCAGACCCAGAGGTCGGACGGCACCTGGGGCGACTCGGCCTACACCGGCACGGGCTTCCCCCGGGTCTTCTACCTCAAGTACCACATGTACGCGATCTACTTCCCGCTGATGGCCCTGGGACGCTACCAGGCCGCCGTCGGCCGCGCCACCCACACCGCCCCGCTCGCCAGCCGCATCCCCGCGATGCCAATGTCGACGGACGTGTGACACAGATGGGGAATGGGTGAGGCTCCATGGATGATCGAATTCCGGATCATCCTTCGACCCTTCGCCAAGGTTCACCCATGACTCATCAACCATCGCTCAATCTACTCCGCTCGCTCGCTCCCCGGCCCGGGGCACGGATGGCCCCGGGGCGTCACCATGGAGGATGACCGCCGATGGCACTGCGCTTCCCGCTCGAGATGACGACCCGGATCGCCGGCTACGTCGCCAAGAAGAAGGTCACCGGGGCCAAGAAGTTCCCGATGGTCCTGATGCTCGAGCCGCTGCACGCCTGCAACCTGACCTGCACGGGCTGCGGTCGGATCCGCGAGTACGAGTCGACGATCAAGCAGAAACTCTCCATCGACGAGTGCCTCGCCTCGGTCGACGAGTGCGGCGCCCCCGTTGTGTCGATCTGCGGCGGAGAGCCGATGATCTACCCCGGCATCGCCGAGCTGACGGCGAAGATCCTGGAGCGCAAGAAGGTCGTCTACCTCTGCACCAACGGGATGTTCATCCGCAAGAAGATCAAGGACTTCAAGCCGTCCAATCGCTTCTTCTTCAACGTCCACCTCGACGGCATGCGCGAGTCGCACGACCTCGCGGTCGAGCGCGAGGGCGTCTTCGACATCGCCATCGACGGCATCAAGGCGGCCAAGGAGGCCGGCTTCCTCGTCTGCACCAACACCACCGTCTTCCATGAGACCAACATGGAAGAACTCGATCAGATGTACGCCTATCTGACCGAGCTGGGCGTCGACGGCTTCATGATCTCCCCCGGCTACGGCTACTCGGCCGTCGCTTCGAAGGAGATGTTCATGACCCGCGACGACATCCGCACCAAGTTCCGCGCGGCCGAGGCGATGTTCCGCAAGTACAAGTTCAACACCTCGCCCGTCTACCTGGAATTCCTCCAGGGCAAGCGCGAGCTGACCTGCACCGCCTACGCCAGCCCGACCCGCAACATCAAGGGCTGGAAGGGCCCGTGCTACCTGATCACCGACGCCCACCACAACTCGTTCAACGACCTGATCAACAACACCAACTGGGACAACTACGGCTACGGCAAGGACCCGCGCTGCGAGAACTGCATGATGCACTCCGGCTACGAGACCGCCGCCGCCCTAGGCGTCAACAGCAAGCTCGGCGACACCCTCAAGATGGTGAAGTGGCAATTCGCCTGAGCCCCGTGTAGGGTGTGGTGCCTCGCTGTCCAACCGGACGCGAGGCTCCGCAACCTATGACAACCCCCGCCTTCTCGGCCATGCCCGGGCCGCTCGACGGTGCGGAGGCCGCGAAGACGCGGCCACCACACCCTACGGGATGCTCCCATGCCCAGCCCCGGCAAGCCGTACGTGGCGCCGCCGCCGTCCCCGGCGGATGTGGGGATCGTCGCCGCCCTGCCGATCGAGGTGGCCCCGTTCAAGGCGGCCATGAGGTCGAGGCGGACCTACTCCGGGAAGACCTTCTCGGTCATCGAGGGCGAGATCGCGGGCAAGGTCGTCACGCTCGTGCTCGCCGGCATGGGACGCGCCCGGGCCGAGGCCGCCGCGCGGGTCCTGATCGACGGCCACCGCCCGCGATGGGTCGTCTCGGCCGGATTCGCCGGTGCGTTGACCACGCAGACGCCCCGGAACTCGGTGCTCCTGGCCGATCAGGTCGTGAACATCGAAGGCAATCGGTTCCAGATCGATGTGAAATCCTCCGAACCCGAGGGGCCGACCGTCGGCACGCTGCTGACGGTCGACGAGATCGTGCGCACGTCGGCCGAGAAGCGCGAGCTGTCGGCGAAGTTCGGGGCGCTGGCCGTCGACATGGAGACCTCGGCCGTCGCGGCGTTCTGCGGCGATCGTGGCCAGAAATTCCTCTCGATCCGGGTCATCAGCGACGATGCCGGCCATGACCTGCCGCCGGAAGTCCTGAGCATCCTCGGGCCGACCGGCGGGTTCCGCCTGGGGGCGACGCTGGGGTCGCTCTGGAAGCGGCCGTCGGCGATCAAGGACCTGCTCATGCTCCGGGAGCACGCGGTCGAGGCGGCCGACGTCCTCGCGCGGTTCCTGATCGAGACGATCCCGCATCTGACCTGAGCGGGCGCTCCACCATCCGGCAAAACCGTCAAGGTCGGCGGTTTTGCTCGGGAAGCCTTGCGGGTCCTGCCGATCATAGGGGCAGAATGAGGTGCCCCCGGGCACCCCGAGCGGATCGCGCGGCCGGCGTTCGCGCCGAGGTCCCCCCGCGTTTCAACGGTCCGATCCCGGACGGTCATGGAGGGTTTCGCCGTGGGCAAGAATCGAGTCCGACCAGGATGTCGCGCGAGCTGGCTCGCGATCCCGGGACTGCTCCTTGCCCCGTCGATCCTGCTCGCGCAGGATCCGGTCCCCGAGGGCACCTATGAGGTCGCGCAGGCCCCTGCGCCGCGACCGGCGACCCCGGGCCCGGCCCAGGTGACGCCCCGGCCAGGAGCCGCGGCGGCTCCGACCCCCGCCCCGGGCCTGCCCTCCCCCGCCGGCCCGACGACGCCCCTGCCCGGCCCGCCCGGCGGCGCGCTCTCGACCGGCCCGACGGCCCCCGCTCCGGCGAACCCATTCGCGCTCGGCAACAACGCCGGGGTGAATTCCAGCCTGGGCAGCGCGCCGTCCGACCTCTCCGGGCTCGGACGCCCCAGCGTCCCCCAGATGCTCGGCGACCAGAGCCCCTTCCTCGTCAGCCGAGCCTCCGCGTCGGCCCGCGCCACCGCGAGCCAGACGCCGCAGATCCCCGACCCCTTCCCGCCGACCAAGCCGCCGCCGACGCCCAATCCTCGCCTGGCGTCGTCGCTCGCCCCGTCCGTACGCGGCTTCAAGGCCGCCGAGAACCAGTCGCCCAGGCCCCAGGACCGCGTGTTCTACTCGTTCAACTACTTCACGTATGTGAATGAGGCCGTGAACCGCTTCCAGGAGGCCCCGGTCCGCAACATCCGGATCTACCGCCACATCTTCGGCGCGGAGAAGACCTTCGACGACGGCCGGATGTCGGTCGGCTTCCGCTTGCCGATCAACACGCTCACGTCCGACAGCTCGATCCAGGGCAACTTCGCCAAGCCCGGCGGCACCAGCACCGCGCTCGGGGATCTCAGCCTCTTCGCCAAGTTCCTGTTCCGCGAGAACAAGGAGACCGGCAGCCTGATCTCGGCCGGCATGGTCGTGTCCGCCCCGACCGGCCCGAACCAGTTCGCCGGCGCGACCTACCTCCAGAACATCCACACCACGACCGTGCAGCCTTTCGTCGGCTACATCTACAACATGAACCGGTTCTGGATCCACGGGTTCACGTCGATGGAATTCCCGATGAATCCGGCCGACGTCACCATGCTCTACAACGACATCGGCATCGGCACTTATTTCTACCAGGCCCCGACGCCCGACGTCTTCCTCACCGCGATCGCCCCGACCGTCGAGTTCCACATCAACACGCCGATGAACCACCGCGGCGTCTTCGGCAACGACCCCGCCGGCTCCGTGAACGTGGTGAACGTGACCGCCGGCCTGAACATGGAGTTCTACAAGACCTCGGTGCTGACGATCGGCATCGTCAACCCGATCACGTCGCCCCGGCCGTTCGACCTCGAAGCCGTCGTCCTCTTCAACGTCCGCTTCGGCCGCTCGCGGCAGCTCCCGAACCAGCTCCCGACCATGATCGGCGGGTGATGTTCTCGGACGATTACTTGCCTACGGCTTGCTTCGACACGCCCCGCCCCACCGCGGGGCGTGTCCCTTTCTTGAACTTCGGCGGCTGCGGCACGGCCTTCCTGACCTTCCCCGCCGGCGCCGTCACCAGCGGCACGGCCGTGGCGGATCGGTTCGAGGTGTTCACCCGGCCGGTGAACTCGCGGACGTCGGCGATCCCGTTGCCGAAGAACCGGTTGCCGCTGGGCTTCGAGCGGTCCACGGTGTTCGTCGGGGCGTTGAACAGGAGCACGCCGTACTGCCCGTTGCCCGGCCCGGGCCCGCCCGAGGCGTTGGTGCCGATCCGGTTGTTGCGGATCACGTTGCCGACCGTCAGGGCCTGGAATAGATACACGGCCGTGGAGGTGTTGCCCGAGATCAGGTTGCCGAGGGCTGCCGTGCTCCCGCCGATCACATTGCCGGGCGCGGATTCGAGATAGATGCCGGTGACGTTGGGTAGGGCCTTGCCGCCGCCCGCGTCGGTGCCGATCCGGTTGCCGGCGATGACGTTGCCGGTCGAGAGGGCACCGAAGACCGTGATGCCGGTCGAACTGTTGCCCGAGATCAGGTTGGACGCGGACGCGACGCCGCCGCCGATCGAGTTCGACGGCGCCCCGTTGATGTAGACGCCGACGGTATTCGGCAACGCCTTCGAGCCCGTCGCATCGGTGCCGATGCGGTTGCCGGCCAGCACGTTGCCCCTGGCGCCGAAGCCGGCGACCACGACGCCGACCTGGTGGCCGACGATCACGTTGCCGGATCCGGGCTTCGCGGGGTCGCCGACGAGATTCCCAGACGCATTGTTGATCAGGACGCCGACGCTCGGGGTCGAGGCCAGCCGGAGCGCCGCCGAGGCGTCGGCATTGGTGCCGATGCGGTTGCCGATCACGAGGTTGCCCGTCGCCCCATCGCCGAGGATCTGCACACCCACCTGCGCGTTGCCTGAGATCAGGTTGCCGCCGCTCAGGTTCGGCCCGCCGAGCGTGTTGGCGGGCGAGCCGTCGACCTGGATGCCGATGGCATTGCCGAGCGCAACCCGGCCGGTCGCGTCGGTGCCGATGCGGTTCCCGAGAACGAAATTGACCCCCGACTTCGCGCCGAGGATCTGCACGCCGGAGTCGAGATTACCCGAGATCAGGTTGGCGTCGCCCGCCCTCGCGCCGCCCACCTGCACCCCACGCGCGTCGTCGATCAGGACGCCGTCCTGGTTCGGGATCGCGGCCAGGCCGTTCGCGGACGTCCCGATGCGGCTCCCGAGGATCTTGATCCGGCGCGTGTCCGCCCCCCGGACGTGGACGCCCGCGAGGCCGTTGCCGGAGATCAGGTTCGATGACCCGACCAGGACGTCGGCGGTGCCGTCGAGCAGGACGCCGTCGCCCGAGTTCGACAGCGCGGTTCTCCCCGACGCATTCGTCCCGATGAGGTTGCCGAGGATCCAGAGCGTGCCCGTCCGGGATCCGCCGACGTTGATCCCTTCGAGGCCGTTGCCGGAGATGAGGTTGCCCGCGCCGGCGGCCGTGCCGCCGATGCTGGCCAGGGGCGAGCCGGTGACGGCGATGCCCGACCGGCCGTTGCCGAGCGGCTTCGTCCCCGATCGATCGGTGCCGATGCGATTGGCCGTCACGACCACGCCCACGGCCCCCGACCCGCCGAGGCTGATCCCGGCGACGAGGTTGCCCGAGATCAGGTTCGAGCCGCCGTCGACCGGCGAACCGATCGAGGTCCCCGGCGCGTCGAGCACCTGCACGCCGAACTGAGTGTTGCCGACGGCGAGCGTGCCGGTCGGATCGGTACCGATCAGGTTGCCGACGATCCGGTTCCCCCGCGCGGCCAGGCCGCTGACGAGCACGCCCGCCCCCTGGTTGCCCGAGAGCAAATTGCCCGCGCCGGGGACTAAGCCGCCGACCACGTTCCCGGGGGCGTTGTCGAGGAGGATCCCGTTCAGCCCGTTGCCGAGGAACTGCCCGCGATCGTCGACGTTGCGACGACCCGTGGCGTCGGTGCCCATGCGGTTGCCGAGGATCTGGTTGCCGGTCGAATCCTCGCTGAAGACCTGGATCCCGACCGCGCGATTGGCCGAGATCAGGTTCCCCGCCCCGGCCGTCGTGCCGCCCACGGTATTGTTGGACGATTGCCGGAAGAAGATCCCGTTCTGCAGATTCCCGAGCGCCCGGGTCCCCGTGGCGTCGGTGCCGATCCGGTTCCCCTGGATCAGGGTCTGGCCGGTCGAGGGGCCGATGATCGTGATCCCCAGGCCGTTCGCCGAGATGATATTGCCCGAGGCACCACCGATCACATTCCCCGACGCGCGGTCGGCGATGAGGATCCCGTAGGCCGTGTTCCCCCGGGGGAGCGAGCCCGATCGATCGGTCCCGATGCGGTTCCCCAGCAGGAGATTCCCGGACGTCCCGGGTCCGGCCAGTCCCACACCGGTCACGTTCGAGCCGATGATGTTGCCGTCGCCCGCCGACGTCCCGCCGATCGTGTTGCCGTGCGAGCCGCTCGTCAGTTGCACGCCCGAGAGGTTGTTACCGAGCGGCATCGAGCCATCGGCGCCCAGTCCGAGCATGTTGCCCGCGACGAGGTTGCCCGCGACGTTCTGGAGGAGTTGCAGGCCCGAGCCGCCGTTGCCCGAGAGCACATTGCCGCCGACCGCATTGCCCGACGTGCCGTTGTCGAGCCGGACGCCGTCGCCGAAGTTCCCCAGCGCCTTCAAGCCCGTCGCGTCGACGCCGATCCAGTTGCCGAGCACGCGGTTCGACGTGGCCGTCGGATCGGTGATCCGGATCCCGTTGCCCTGGTTGCCCGAGATGAGGTTGCGGGCCGAGGAGCTGTCGCCGCCGATCAGGTTGCCCGATGCCGAGTCGATCAGGATGCCGTTGCTGACGTTGGGGATCGCGGACAGGCCCGAGGGGTCGGTGCCGATCGCATTGCCGACGATCCGGTTGCCGGTCGACTCGTCGGAGGAGATCTGGATCCCGACGCCGAGGTTCGCGGAGATGACGTTCCGGGCCCCGGCGGACGTCCCGCCGATGGAGTTGTCCGCGCCGTCGATGATGGAGACGCCCGCCAGCAAGTTGCCCAGCGGGCTCGACCGGTCGGCCCCGATCCCCAGGAGGTTGCCGAGGATCGCGTTGCGATCGGCGTGGCCGTCGGTGAAGAAGCGGCCGAGGTCGCTTCCCTGGAGTTCCTCGGGCGGGGTCGTCTGGAGATTGATGCCCGTGCGGTTCCGGGCGATGACATTCGCCGCGCCGGGGGTGTTCCCGCCGATGACGTTCCCGCTGGCGTTCTGGATCAGGATGCCGTCGCCCACGTTGCCCAGGGCGCGGAGGCCATCGGGGGTGGTGCCGACGTAGTTCCCCGCGACGAGGTTGCCGGTGGCGTTTGGCCCGCGCAGCGAGATCCCCGGGCCGCCGTTGCCGGAGATCATGTTTCGATCGGCGTCGGTGTTGCCGCCGACGGTATTGCTCCCCGCCTCGATCAGTTCGACGCCGTCGATGTTATTGGGGAACTGCAACCCGTCCGGGTTCGTGCCGATCAGATTGCCGGCGATCCGGTTGCCCGTGGAGCCCGTCCGGACGATCAGGACCCCGGCGAGGTTGTTGCCCGAGATGATGTTGTCTCGGATCACATTGCCGGGTGCATTGTTGAGCGCGACGCCGTTGCCGCCGTTACTGAGGAAGACCCCGGCGGTGATGTCCAGGCCGATGATGTTGTTCCGGATCAGGTTTCCGGTGGACGCCTGCCCCAGGATCCGGACGCCGTTGCCCGAGGTCGCCGCGCCGTTGAAGATGTTGCCCGAGATCAGGTTGCCCTCGGACGGGCCGGGGCCGCCGATCGAGTTGTTCGGGGCGTTGTCGATGAAGAGGCCCGTATCCCGGTTGCCCCGAGGGGTATTGCCGTCGGCGGAGGTCCCGATGAAGCAGGACGCGACGAGCGCACCGCCCGCGCCCGAGATTGACACGCCGACCCCGGGCATCTGATTGATCGCGAGCCCGCGGACCGAGACGCCCGGCCCGGTGATGTTCAGACCCGGGCCGCTGCCCATCGAAGAGCCGTTGAGTTCGATTCGGGGCAGCCGTGGGTCGCGGGCCCCGGCATTCGGCTGGCTCGTGCCGTCGATCGCGACGGGGCCGGTGATCGCCGGGAGCGGGCTCAGGGGCGAGATCGACTGGAGGCCGCCGCCGATCGCGAAGCGGATGTCGTCCGGGCCGTCGAGGCCGTTGGCGTCGAGGATCGCCTGGCGGAGCGAGCCGGGGCCGGAGTCGGCGGCGGTCGTGACCCGGAACGTGGCGAGGAGTTGCCGCGATTCGAGCTGCATGAGGACGGGCCTCCGGGCCCCTCGATCCGATCGCCTGCGCATCGAGCCCGCCCCCGTTGGAGTCCGCGTCCGTCCCGAAGGAATCTCTTCAACATTCGGGAAAGTCTAACATGGCGCCTGCCCGCGTCAAAATCGACTGAGATGACGATGGATCCGATTCTGCCGGTCGGGGCGATGCGGGGGCCCGGGTTGCCGCCGGGCAACGCCCTCGCCCGTTGGCGGGCCGCGGCGTTGCCTATTACAATCGGAGGGGCTTGCGACCGGTCACGAATCCAGAATCGTTGCGTTGAACCCAGGGCGAGGACCGCGTCCGGTCCTCTTGCCGGACGGCACCGCCTGCCCTCGCGGCGCGGGAACACGGCGGAGGTCGACCTCCGGGGCGTCATTTATGTTTCAGACGACGGACGAGCGGACCCTGCGACTCGGTTTGATGGCGATGGCCCACGGCCACGTCAGTCGGGATCAGCTCACGCAGGTCTTTGAGGACCTGTCGCAGAATCCGCTGCGGACGCTGTCGTCCCTGCTGCGCGAGCGGGGCCTGATCACCGAGACCGAGCTGGTCTGGCTCGAATCGTCGGTGGACGACCCGGCGGTGCTGCCTCCCGAGGAGTTCACGTTCGTGAAATCGGCGGTCCAGTCGGGCCGCCGGCTCGAAGACGCCCTGAAGCTCATCCCCGATCAGGCGCTCCAGAGCGTCCGCAGCCGGATCGGCGAGGTCACCCAGTTTTCGCCCGAGACCTCGGTCGCCAACCCGCCGGTCGAGGACGACGATCCATTCGCGACGATGGCGTCGCTGTCGAAGGCGCCTCAGCCGCCCGCGTCCCCGCCGGGCCAGTCGTCGGTGCTGGCCTCGCCCGTGGACGACTTCCCCACCGACGCCGACGCCACGGCCGAGTTCAGCGTGCCGCCGGCGTTCAACGACGCATCGACCCTGCCGCTCCAGCCCGGCGAGGATCCCTACGCGACCGCGCAGAGCCTGCCGCTCGCCGACGAAGCGGAGCTCTATGAGACCCGGTTGGACGGACCGACGATCGGCCCCGAGGCGACCGCAGCCGCGCGGGGGCACAGTTCCGGCGGCCTGAGCGAGGCCTTCCCCGCCCTCGGCGGCAACCGCCCGGAGGACCCGTTCGCGACCGTCGCCGACGCCGACCTCGCCGCGACCGGCGCGCCCGAGAGCCTGGTCGCGACCGAGGCGATCCCCCTCTCCGGATCGGCCTCCGCTCGGAGCCATCCCGGCCAGGAGATCCCGGCGGGCATCGGCCGGGCCTTCTCCGGGCTCGCGCCGCAGGTCTCGCGGTTCGACATCATCGCCTCGCACGCGCAGGGCGGCCTCGGCGAGGTCTTCCGCGCCACCGACCGCGAGCTGAACCGCCTGGTCGCTCTCAAGGAGATCAAGTCGCGGTACGCCTCGCACCCCGACAGCCAGGCGCGGTTCAAGTACGAGGCCGAGGTCACCGGCGGGCTCGAACACCCCGGGATCGTGCCGGTCTACGGCATGAACGAGTACCCCGACGGCCGCCCGTACTATGCGATGCGGTTCATCCAGGGGGAGACGCTCAAGCACGCGATCAAGGAATTCTACAAGGGCGATGAGCCGAAGACCGCCGCCGAGCGGAGCCTCGCCACCGTCAAGTTCCACGAGCTGATCCGCTGCATCATCAACGTCTGCTACGCGCTCGAATATGCCCACAAGCGGAAGGTCCTGCACCGCGACATCAAGCCCGACAACATCATGATCGGGCCGTACGGCGAGACCCTCGTCGTCGACTGGGGCCTGGCCAAGATCATCGGTGCCGGCGAGCCCGGCGACGCCGACCTGCCGCCCCTGCGGCCGATGTCCGGGGGCACGTCCAGCACCGAGGTCGGCACGACCGTCGGCACCCCCGCCTTCATGAGCCCCGAGCAGGCCGGTGGCGACAACGACAATCTGGGCCCCACCACCGACATCTACAGCCTCGGCTCCACGCTCTACCAGATCGTCGTGGGCCGGACCCCGATCCAGGCCAACAACATCATTGAGCTGCTGAACAAGGTCCGCAACGGCGACTTCCCCCGCCCCCGCGCCGTCAAGCCGGGCGTCCACCCGGCCCTGGAGGCCATCTGCCTCAAGGCCATGGCGCTCAACGTCGCCGACCGCTACCAGTCCTGCCGCGACCTCGCGAAGGACCTCGAACGCTGGCTCGCAGACGAACCCGTGTCGGTCTACGAGGAGCCCTGGCAGGTCAAGCTCGGCCGCTGGGCCAGGCGGCACCGGACGGCCGTCGCCTCGGTGTTCGTCCTGCTCGCCACGGGATTGGCCGCGACCGCGGTCGGCTATGTCCTCGTGAATCGCGAGCGGGCCCGGACGGAGCAGAATTACCAGCTCGCCCGGTCGGCCGTCGAGCAGATGCTCACCGAGGTCGGCGACGTCGAGCTGGCCGACGTCCCCCAGATGGAGGGGGTCCGGCGCAAGCTGCTCAACCGGGCGAAGGCGTTCTACGACAAGTTCCTCGAAGAGCGCAAGGACGACCCCAAGCTCAAGACCGACACCGGCCGGGCCCACGCCAGGCTGGGCGACATCCAGGAGATGCTCGGGCTCTACGACCAGGCCGAGCCCTCGTACAAGGAAGCCGTGACCCTGCTCGGAGCCCCGTCCAGCGGGTCGACGTCCGACCTCGACCGCCGCCGTGCCCTGGGCCGGACGCTGACCCGGCTCGGGATCCTCCTGCGCAAGAGCAATCGGTTCGTCGAGGCCGAGAAGGCGTTCCGGGAGTCGCTGGACCTCTGCTCCGCCGTCGCCGCCGCGCCGGGGGCCTCGCCCGAAGATCAGAGGATCTACGCCGACCTCCGCTATCAGCTCGGGGCCCTGCTCGCCAAGCAGTCGGGCCGGTCGGGGGAGGACGAGGAACTCTATCAGGAGGCCCTCCAGACCCAGACCGACCTGGCGGCGAAGGACGCCGGCAATCTCACCCTCCGGGCCGAACGCGCCAGGTCGTTGAATAACCTGGGAATCCTCCAGAAGAGTTCCGGCCGGATGAAGGAGGCCGAGGCGTCCTGGGACGAGGCCCTCAGGATCATGCGGGGCCTGACCGCGGCGGAGGCGGGGGTCGCGGGCCACCGCTGGCAGCTCGCCCGGATCCTCACGAACCTCGCCCTCCTGAAATCCGTGGCGACGCGATCGGTCGACACCGAGGCGATGCTCCGGGAATCCCTCGGGCTGCTCCAGACCCTGGCGGCGGAATATCCCAAGGTCCCCGACTACAGCCGTGAGGCCGCGGTCCTGCTCAACAACGTCGGGCTCCTGGACGAGTACAGCGTCCCGCCGAAGCTCGCCGAGGCCGAGAAGGACTACCAGCAGGCCCGGGCGCGGCAGGAAGAGCTATCGAAGAACTTCCCCTCGATCCCCGACCACCAGTACCGGCTCTCGCTCACCGAGCTGCACCTCGCCGGCCTCAACGCCCCGACCAAGCCGGCCGAAGCCGAGGCGCTCTACCGCAAGGTCGCGGAGCGGATGTCGAAGCTCATGGAACGGTACCCCACCGTCCCCGAATACCGCAGCACCGTCGGCCTGGCTGACTACGGCCTCGGCCTCCTGATCGGCCAGACCCAGGGCCTGGCGGGCACCGCCCCCGCGCTCGACCTCCTGGTGAAGGCCGCCGACATCCACGCCGAGGTCGTCAAGTCAAGCCCGAACAACCCCAAGGAGTCCGACGCCCTCGCGGCGGACCTCCAGGCGATCTGCATCCTCCTCGCGGGGCAGGATCGCCCGGATGACCTCATCGGGTACGCCCAGCGACTCGGCTCGGCGAAGCCCGGCTCGCATACCTCGGTCCTGGCTGCCTCCTACCTCGCCGGCGCGGCCGGGAAGGCGAAGGACCTCAAGGTGGCCGAGACGCTGGGGGCGAAGGCGGTCGAACTCCTCCGCGAGGGGATGTCGAGGGGCCCCATCCCGCCCGCCGACATGGATGATCCCCGCTGGAAGCCGATCGCGGATCGGCCCGACTTCAAGAAGGTCCGCGACGAGATCCGCGTGAAGGGCTCGCAGCGCACCACCTGAAACCCGGAAAGGCCGACCATGCCCGAGGACGTCATCCTCTCTGAGTCAGAACTGGCCGAGGCCCTCGCGGCGCTCCCGGGCTGGGAGGTCCGCGACGGATGGCTGCGCCGGACGTACGCCACGCCCGGCTGGCCACACACGATGATGCTGGTCCAGACGATCGGCTACATCGCCGAGGCCGCGTGGCATCACCCCGACCTGAACGTCGGCTACGCGCAGGTGACCGTGAAGCTCCAGACCCACCGGGTCCGGGGCATCACCGCGATGGACACCGAACTCGCCCGCCGGATCGACGAGGTCGCCCTCTGGAAGCCTGTGCCCGGCGGAGCGTTGACCGGGTTCCCCAAGAACTGGGTCCGCTGAACGCGAGGCGGCTCAGCAGGTGAGGAGCCTCGAATCCGAACGCCGGCCCGGCGGGACCTCGTCCACCAGCCGGCGGTAATACTCGACATAGCGCTCGGCGACGCGGGACGAGGAGTAAAGATCCATGCAGCGCTGGCGGCCGGCCTCGCCCAGGGATCGCCGGAGTTCGCGGTCCTCGATGAGCGACCGCAGGCATTCGCCCAGGGCCTGAGCATCCCCCTCGGGGAAGACCCGGCCCGCCCCGTCGAGGAGGTACGGGATCTCGCCGGAGTCGGACCCGACCACGGGGATCCCGCAGGCGAAGGCCTCGACGATCACCCGGCCGAACTGCTCCTTCCAGGCGCGCGTCGTGCGGCTGGGCAGGGCGACGATGTCCATCGCCTGCAGGTAGCGCGGGACCTCATCATGGGTCGCAAGCAGGACCCGGACCCGGCCCTCGAAGCCCCGCTCCTTCGCCCACTCGCGGATCCGCGACTCGTACGGCCCGCTGCCGAGCGCCAGGAAATTCCAGCGGCCGGGCAGGGTTTCGAGCGACTCCAGGAGCGTGTCCAGCCCCTTCACCGCCGACAGCCGCCCGAGGAATCCGATGACCGGGCCCTCGAACCCCAGCGAACGCCGGACCTCATGCCCCACGAGCGGGTCGGGCTGGAACCGCTCCTCGTCCACGCCCAGGGTGATGACCTCGGAGAACTCGGACGGATAGCCTCGCTCCAGAAGGGCGCGATGGACCAGCGATCCGCCGGCGATCCAGCCCGAGGCCTGCTGCACGCAGTAGCGCTCGAAGTTCGAGAACGGGGGCGGATAGCGTTTGGGCAGGCTCTGGGCCGTGCGGAACATGAATCGGCTGCGTCCCCGGGCCGCCGCCTGGGCGATCTGGAAGCAGGCGAGGACGTAGGGCTCCTCCCAGGCGTGGACGATATCGAACCGGCCGCTCGTCACGAGCGACCTGAGCCCGCCGTACGTGAAGACGTGGACGAACCGGCTCATGTAGGCCGGCAGCCCGACAAGGTCGTACGAGCCGGCATCCCGGAAATCGCGGTCGAGCCAGAGCGGGCGGAGGTCGCCGTGGAAATACTGCGGGGCGGCGATCGTCATCTCGATGTCGGGCGACCGGGACACGCGGGCCATGACCGCGCGGTTCAGGCCGATCAGGTAAGAGTGTCCGATGGTGAGCACCCGAATCGGTCGCATCATGCACCTGGATTCCCGCGAAACCTCGAACTGTCCCGTCCGCGACCCCGGTTGCGACGCGGCGTGACGCCCTCTCGCCGATCCCGCCGTGACCATCCACCTCGACACAGCGTCCCCCGCCGGGACACCGCGACGCGAGCACTCCGAAATTCTTCGTTCGGCCGGGCGAGACCCCACAACCGGGCTGCTAGCAGATTCCGGGCCTTCGAACAGAATTCTATCTGTATGATCTGATGGGCAGAGGACCCCTCCTTTTACGCATCGCGATCGCGGATGTGACGCACTCTCGCCTGGATTGCGAATTTTCGGCGAGCGAATGCCCCGTTGAGAGGTCGAGGGGCAAGTATGGAACACCGCAATTCGCACGGGGTTTCTCGACAGTCCGAAAAAATCCGGAGTCGGATCGAGGCCGGCGTCCCGGCCAGGCGTTGGGCAGGGACTGGCGAGCGAAAAAAGGCGGATGCCCGGACAAACCGTGCATCCGCCTACCCAGAAACGCGCATTCTTCGACCCAGCGGGACCGGCCTCAGTGGCCGGGGATGTTGAGCCCCGGGGGGAGTCCGCCGGGCAATCCGCCGGGCATGCCGGGGAAACCGCCGGGGGGGCCGCCGGGCGGCGGGGTGGCCTGCTTGTCGCGGATCAGGGCCGAGCGGTCGAGCACGATCGAGCGGAAGCTCTCGCCCGGGGTCACGTAGTACCAGGGCGAGAACCGGTCGGTCAGCTCCTGGACCTTCTTGGTGGCCTCGCCGACCTGCTTGTCACGCGCCTCCTTCTCCTTGGCCGCCCGCTCCTTCACCTCGGGGCTGTCCTTGGTCAAGGGTGCCTCGCCGGCGGCGTACTTGAAGGGGTCTTCCGGGAAGGTCGGGTCGGTGACCGGCTGCGGCGGGGGTGGCGGCAGGGAAGCCGGGTCGAAGACCGCCGTGACGAACAGGTAGCGGCCCTCCGACGACCCTTCGGTCTCGCCGGCCTTGGCCTTCGGGGCCTCCTTCGCCTTGGCCTGGTCCTTGGCGTCGGACTTCTTCTTCTCGGTGCCCGCCGACAGCTCGTCGCCCACGCCGAACACCACCTCGCCGTAACGCAGGATGTACTCCGCGCCGTCCTCGGTGTAGACGGTGATCTGCCCCTGGTTCGAGAGCAGGCCGCGATCCGTCGGGTAAAACCCCTTCGAGATGAGCGACTGCGCCGCCGCGCGGGTGGTCGGCTTGAACTCGACGGTCGAACCGAACACCAGGTCGCGGGTCAGCCCCTCGGGCTTGGGCCGGACGCCGACGATCTTGAGGTCGCCGAGTGCGGTCGAGAGGGCCTGGACCTTGTCGATGTCGATCTCCTTCCCGGCCGGGATCGGGTCACCGTCGATGGTCCAGGGGCTCGACGAATCCTTGCGCGAGATCGTCACCTTGTTGCCGGGGATCAGGCGGCCCTGCTCCGGATCCACCTTGTGGTTGTCGAACACGATCTTGCGGATCCGCGAGGCGTCGAGTTTCAGCAGGTTCGTCTCGATCCAGTCGGCGAACCGGGTCGAGAGGTCGGCCTTCACGACCACGCCGTAGGTCCGGTTCTGGCCCGGCACGCGGACGTAGCGCTGCTCGGGATGGTCCTTGACCTCCTTGCCGATGATGAAGTCGGCGAGGGGCCGGTCGGACTGGTCGCGGATCGTCACCCGCTTGCCGAATCCCTTGACGCCCGTGACCTTGGTGTCGAGCGGGTCGAGGACGCCGAACGCCTCATGGTCCTCGACGCGGTCGGAGCGGACGGTGTCCTTGAGCAGGCCGATGACGCCGGTGGCCGTGTCGACCAGGCGCTGCTTGGCGTCGGCGGGGTAGTCGTGGTGGGACGGGATGACCCACTTGCCGTCCTTCATCGTGACCTTGAACGGGGTCGCGGTCGCGGTGGCCTCGTCGTAGCCGACGACTTCGAGGGTCGTCGCGAGGTTCGGGTCCTCGAAGCTCGAGAAGAACTTCTGCCCCTGGTCATTGAAGACCGGGGACTTGCCCGAGCGGTCGGGCATCTTCACGACGGCCGCCGACGTGGTCAGCGCCGCCAGGGCGACGAACGCGATCGTCTTCTTCCAGTCGCTTGTCATGATGAATACCCCATGGATGAATTTGATCTGGGAAGGAAGGCCATCCCTGCGCGGCCGGCTGAGGCGCGGGTCAGGCCGGGGCGCTGGGCGCGGGTCTCCAGACCCCGCCCTTACCTCGATCGAAGGGGACCACCAACCCCGGTCTCCGGACCCGTACACAATCGGGTCCGGAACGGGTCTGGAGACCGGGTTTCGCGGTACGTCGCGGCGGATGTCGGGGCAGGGTCTGGAGCCCCTCGCCCAGCGCCGGGTACGACTCGCGGGCCGGCCGAGGCTCTCGGGGTTGGATCGGGTCAGGCCAGCCGGTTGGGGTTGGCCCCCTGGTTCTCGCGGTTCAGCCGGGTGAGGAAGACGCCGATGCCCAGGAACAGGGCCGGGAGCGGCGGGAACAGGATGGCCACCGCCCGGACCTGGTTCTGGATGCCCCGAACTTCTTCCTCCTTGTTGGCCTTGGATTCGAGCAGCTTCTTTCGCTTCTCGTCCTCGATGGCGGCCTTCTCGACCTCCAGCTTACGGCTTTCCACGGCCTGGAGGTTGGACAGCATGATGTCCTTGGTCCGTTCGTCCATCTCCTTGTTGGCCCGGACCTTCTCGACCTTCTCGTCGAGCCGCTTCTGGGCCTGGTCGAGCTGCTCCTTGGCGGCCTCCTCGGCGGCCTTGGTCTCGTCCTGGCTGCGGACCACGAACTTGCGGGTCTGCTCCTCGAGCCGGTCGAGCGTCCGGTGGATCGGCCGGCGCTTGCGGAGGGTGATGTAGCCCTCGTCGCCCGCCAGGACGTCCACGCAGTTGAGGACGAACGTGACGTTGTCGAAGTCGAAGTTCTCGATCCGGCGCCGGCGGATCTCGAAGAACTGCTCGGAGATGAGGTCGAGGTCCGCGACGACGATGGCCTTCATCGGGGCCGTCTTCGGCGGGGCCTTCTCATCCTTCTTCTTGGCGGCCTCCTCGGGCGACCTGGGGGCTTCGGTTCCGGGCTTGCCCTGGATTATCGCGGCGAGCGTGTAGCCCCGGCCCGACCGGAAATGCCGGCGCTGGGGGTTGATGCTCGACATCCCGAACATCCCCTGGCGGATCGACTCGTCGTATCGGAGCGTGCCGCCGCGATCATCCGTGCGGAGCAGCGGGGTGAACTCGGTCTTGCCGGTCGTCCCCAGCAGGCCGCCGAACATCAGGACGACTTCCTGCAGACCCGCCGTGATCGGGCTGGAGGGGTTGAACGCCTCGGAACCGGCGCCGCCTTCGCCGATGAACACCACCTCGGGCGGCATGTCGGCGAGCTGGAGGTGCGGGTTGTACGGGTTCCAGACGATCTCGTTGTTCGGCCACTGGACGCCGAGCAGGTCGAGGAGGGGCTTGAGGTCCCCCTTCGGCTCGGGCGGCGGCCCCCCGCCCATCATCCCGCCGGGCGGCTGGCGGGGCACTTCGGGAGCGAGCTGCGGATCCACCAGCGGCAGCGGATCCATGAAGAACAGCGTCGGGTGCCCCTCGCGGACATACGCCGTCAGCGTGTCGATCTGCTTCTGCGTCAACGACGACGGTTGCGCGACGAGCAGCACGTCGAGGTCGCCCGGATAGGGCGAGTCGGCCGAGACGCTCGACACCTCGTACTGCTTCTTGAGCTCGGTCACCACCGGCCATTCGGGGTTCTGCCCCATCGACTGGAAGTTGAACCCGCCGAGCAGCTTTGCGTCGGTCTGGAGCACGCCGACCTTCTTGCGGTTCCCCTTGGTCACGACGCGGATCGACCGGGTCAGCTCATACTCGATCGGCAGGCCGAGGTCGAAGAACGGCACCACGACCTGCTCCAGGCCCGAGGTGAACGCCACGCCGAGGTAAATCTCGGACGACGTCTGACGGGCCTGGTCGGCGGTCACGACCCGACGGGCCTCGATCCCGAATCGCTTCTCGGCGTCGCGTGCGGCGGCGGAATACAGCTCGGTCTCGACCAGGTTCAGCTTCACCCGGTCGCCCCCCTTGGCCTCGTAGGCGCGGAGGAGCCCGAGGAGGTTCGATCGAGTCTCGACGTAGTCGCGCGGGACGTCCGGGCTGTAGAACGCCTGGATGTAGACCGGCTTGTCGGCGGGGATCTGGTTCAGGAGCGACATCGACTCGGGGCTGAGCGTGTAGAGCCGCTCGGCGGTGAGGTCGGTGCGGATGCCCCAGGCGGAGACGATCCCGTTGAGGCTGACCACGATCAGCAACACGGCGGCGACGCGGATCGTCGCGTGCAGCCACTTGTCCTTGCTCCGCTCGCCGCCCGCCCAGTGCCGCCGGCCGAGCAGGACGACGTTCAGGAACAGCATCGTCCCGGCCAGCGACAGGAAGTAGAGCACGCCCGACAGCGGGATGACCCCGGTGCCGAAGTCGCGGAACTGGGCCGAGACCGAGAGGTCCTCGAGTGTCCGGCGGGTCGAGGTCGGGAAGGGCGCGGCGATCAGGTTGGCGAAGATCGGCAGCGCGATGAACAGCGCCCCGAGGATGAACCCCACGGTGGCATTCGACGACAGCAACGACGCCACCAGGCCGATGGCGACCATCAACACGCCCATCAGCCAGTAGCCGAGGTAGGTCGTGGCCAGGACGCTGTAGTCGGGCGTCCCCAGGAACCTCAGGATCACCACGTGCGAGAGCGAGAACGCCAGCGCAACCGTGTAGATCCCGACCGCCGCCAGGAACTTGCCGAGGACCACCTCGAAGTCGCTCGCGGGTAGGGTCAGGAGCAGCTCGTCGGTCCCCAACCGTCGCTCGTCGGCCCAGGCGTTCATGGTGATCGCCGGGATGAAGAACAGCAGCAGGTAGGGCATCCACTCGTTCAAGGGCGCGAGGTTGGCGAGGTTGTTCACGAAGAACTCGGGCCGCCAGAACTGCGCCCAGGAGCACACCAGCACGAACAGCGTGATGAAGACGTAGCCGGCCGGGTTGCTGAAGTAGCTGGAGAAATTGCGGGTGAAGACGGCCGTGATCACATGCGGCCGCAGGGGCGCGGACCGGGACGCGGTCGCCCCGGCCGCGGCCTTCGGCTTCTCCTGGGTCGTGCTCACCTTGGGGATCCTCGTTGGGGGTTCCAGGTCGTGTCCGAAAACGCGGACCCGCCCCTCGCGACGAGGCGCCGGCGGGGCCGGGCGACGTCGCGGGGGGTCCGTGAAGTCTCTTGGGTCGAACGAGCCCGCATCAAACCGGCTGGGCGGTCAGGCGGTAGAACTCGTCCTCGAGCGTCTTGCCGTTCCTGGTCAATTCCTCGGGCTTGCCGTCGAACACCAGCCGGCCGTCGTGGACGAGCAGCGCCCGGCTGGCGATCGGGTCGACTTCCTGGAGGATGTGGGTCGAGACCAGCACCGTCTTGGACTGGCCGAGCTCGCGGATCAGCTTGCGCACCCCGCGGATCTGGTTCGGGTCGAGGCCCGAGGTCGGCTCGTCCAGGATCAGGACGTCCGGGTCGTGCAACAGCGCCTGGGCCATCGCCACGCGCTGGCGGTACCCCTTGGACAGCTTGCCGATCGGCTTGTACGCCACGGTGGTCAGCGAGCACTGCTCGATCACCGCGTCCATCCGGCTCGACAGCGAGGAGGAATCCATGCCCCGGGCCTTGCCGAAGAACTTGAGCAAGGAGAACGGGGTCATATCCGGATAAAGCGGGCCGTTCTCGGGCAGGTACCCGAGGTGCCGCGCCACCTCGATGCGGTCGGTCTGGACGTCGATGCCGACGATCCGCGCGGTGCCGTGGGTCGGGGCGAGGAACCCCGTCAGGAGCCGCATGGTCGTGGTCTTCCCCGCGCCGTTGGGCCCGAGGAAGGCGACCACTTCGCCCCGCTTCACGCTGAAAGTGACGTCGCGCACAGCCAGGAACGAGCCGAACTGCTTGCAGAGGCCCTGGGCCTCGATCATCGAAGGACTGGACATGCCGTCGCCATCCCTAATCGATCAGGTCGTTCGCAAGGTCGCGCCCCCGTCTCCGCCAGGGGGGACTGCACCGGAAAAACGCATTATGCAGATCCCCCCAACGCGACGCAACCGGCAGACTCCCCCGGGGATCGGCCCGGTCTGGGTCGTGGACCGGGCGGCGGAGATCGGTTCTAATCCCGCGTCGGAGGCGGAAAGAACGCCACACGAGAAGACTCTTCACGCTACGAAATCGCCGCCGCCAAGGTTCGGCACGACGTCCCGGAGGACGCGCAAGAAACATGAGCCTCGACCGTCCGCTCCGCGGCGGACTCATCGGCTGCGGCTATGTCGCGCAGCACCACATGAACGCCTGGCGCGAGTCGCCCGACGCCCGGATCGTCGCGCTCTGCGACGTCTCCCAAGAGCGCCTGGACTGGGCCACAACTCTGGCACCCGGCGCGAACGGGTATGCCTCCGCGGAGGACATGTTCCGCGCGGAGGGCCTGGACTTCGTCGAGATCTGCACCCGACCGGACAGCCACCGGGCCCTCACCGAACTCGCCGCAAGCCACGGCTGTCACGTGCTTTGCCAGAAACCGGCGGCCCTGGAACGCGACGACATGGTCGCGATGATCGACGCCTGCGACGCGGCGAACGTCCGGCTCATGATCCACGAGAACTGGCGGTACCGGCACTGGTACCGGGCCATCCGGGAGGAACTCGACGCCGGCACCGTCGGACGGCCGATCCGGCTCCGGATCGCCCACCGCGACACCCGAGCCCTCGTCCCAGGCGGGTTCGGCGGCCAGCCCTATTGCGCCGAGATGCCCCGCTTGATGCTCATTGAGATGGGCTGCCACCTCATCGACCCGGCGCGGCACATCCTCGGCGACGTGCAGGACGTCTTCGCTACCCTCGGCCGCTTCGGCCCGACCAACGTCGGCGAGGACCTCGCCACCCTCTCCCTGCGGTTCCGCAACGGGGCCCTCGGCCTGCTCGACATCTCCTGGGTCAGCCCCGCCGACACCTACCGCCCCGAATGGGCCCTCAACGAGACCGTCCTCGAAGGCACCGAGGCCACCTTGAGGCTACGGACCGACGGCCACCTCGACCTCATCCGCCTCGACGGCTCGACCGAGATCAGGCCGGTCCCCCTGCCCTCCCCCGACCGCATCTACCTCGAAGGCTACACCCTGACCCAGGCCCACTTCCTCGCAGGCATCCTCAACGACATCCCCCATGAATCCAGCGGCCGAGACAACCTGAAGACAATGGACGTGGTCTGGCTCGGCTACCAATCCGCCGCCGAAGGCCGCCGCCTCGATCTCCCAAAGTAGGGTGTGGTGCCTCGCGGACGAACGTCCGCGACCACCGCACCCACGATCACCGTCGCCCCGAAGCCACCAGCGAAAGTGGCCACATCGAATCGAAGCCCAATGCTTTGCCCAGGTGAGCTGAGCCCCGAAATTTGGTCCAGCCGTTATGGGAGTCTCCCGGTAGAGTAGCCCCGGGAGGGCACCATGCGGAAGCGGCATTCGGCGGAGGACGTGGCGAGGCTGATCAAGGAATTCGACCGCGAGCTGGCCAGGGGGCTCACGGTCGCCGACGTCTGCCGCAAGGCGGGCATCGCCGAGACGACTTACTACCGCTGGAGGCAGCGCGACGCCCCCGAGAAGGACCGCGCCGAGCGACGCTGTCGCGAGCTCGAGGCCGAGGTCGAGCGGCTGAAGCGGATCGTAGCCGACCTGATGGTCGACCGACAGATCCTCCAGGACGTCGCCAAAAAAAAGTGGTGACCCCGGCCCAGCAGCGCGCCGTCGCCGGCTACCTCGTCGAGGAGCGAGGGCTGTCCCAGAGGCACGCCGCGAGGCTCATGGGGCGGTCGCGTTCGACCCTGCGCTACCGGCCCCGGCCCCGCCCCGACGAGCCGCCCCTGATCCGCGAGATCCGCCGCCTGGCCCGGCGGCACCCGCGCTTCGGCTACCGACGGGTCCACCGCATGCTCTCGCGCGGGGGCTGGTCGGCGAACCTCAAGCGGGTCCGCAGGCTCTGGCGTGACCTCGGCCTGACGCGGCCGATCCGGCGGAAATCCCCCAGGAAACTCGGCCCCAAGCCGGGCTCGGCGGCCAATGCCTGCGCGGCCAGGCCGGCACAGTCGCGCAACGACGTGTGGACCTGCGACTTCATCCTGGACCGCACCGCCGACGGACGCCCGCTCAAGTGGCTGACCCTGGTGGACGAATACACCAGGGAGCTGTTGCTGCTGCACGCCGCCGCGGCGATGACCGGCGGCGACGTCCGCCGGGCGATCGCGCGGGTGGCGGGCCGGCGGGGATTGCCCCGCTCGATCCGCAGCGACAACGGCTCGGAGTTCGTCTGCGAGGCGCTGACGGGCTGGCTCAAGAAGGCGGGGACGGAGCCGATCCCGGTGTCGCCGCGGAGCCCGTGGCAGAACGGCTACATCGAGTCGTTCCACAGCCGGCTGCGGGACGAGTTCCTGGAGCGTCACGAGTTCGAGGACGTGGCCGACGCCCGCGCCAGGGCCTCGTGGTTCGTGCGCGAGTACAACACGGTCCGGCCACACAGCTCGCTGGGCTACCGGACCCCGAGGGAATTCGCGGAGTCGTGCGAGGTCCGGCCGGGCGAGAAGGCGTGAGGATTGTCAGTCCGGATCACATGAACAAAATCCGGTGAGAACTCCCATAACTGCTGGACCAAAAATCGGGGCTCAGCCCACTGGACCCGCAGCTCCAGGCCGGGGGCCGGCCTCGCTCGGACCCCGACGTCGAACGTGTCGAGCTTCGGGGGTGATGCTCCTGGTGGGGGCGTCCTGCGGCTCTACACGCCGCAGACGACCGGGGACGAGATGAACCAGAGATCGAGGATGCTGGGGATGGGGGACGTTCTGCTGGTGGGCCTGCCGGGGCTGGCGGTGACGGCGGTCCGGGTCTCGCGACTGGGCGCAGAGCGTCGCGGGGGCGATCGGCGAGGGGCTGCGACTTCGCCGGTGCGTCATCGGTCGGGGGAGGGGATGCGACTCTGATCCTGGCGGTCGAGGTGCCCATGGACTTCGAACGGCCGAGCCAGGACCCCGAGGCGTTGTCAATCTGCCAGCTCATGGCGAGGGGCACGACGGCCTGGCCGACAACCGATGTCCGCGAGGACTGGAACCAGGCGAAGGCCCAGGTTTGCCTCGGCCATTTCGCCGACCTTTCGTTGCCTCGTGCACGACCTCTTGATCTCGCCGGGGCGGCGACCCGACGAGCGAGCCGATGCCTCGAAGGATTCATGTCCCAGGGATGCCTGGGTTGGCCGGATCCGTTGTCCGGTTCGCGGGGCGGAGTACAATAAACGTCGTCCGCCCCTGCGGTCGACTCCGCAGGGCGCTTCTCCGGCAACGTTGCGGCAAGGGGCAGCAGCTTGGAAAGCACTACCGAACCGAGCCTGGAAGGGGGCCTGGGGATCTACCGTCCGGTCGGATCGGTCTCATTCGACGAGTTGACCACGATGATCAGGGACGCCGTCGCTTTTTGCGCAGCACGTCACATCCGGGAGCTGTTGGTCGATACGACCAGGACGACCGGGTTCAACTCGCCGAGCACGCTGCAGCGATTCACGGCCGTGGAGTCGTGGGCGGGCGTGGGCATGGGCCGAGTTCGCCTGGCAGTGATCGCAAGGGCAGAGCATATCGATCCGAGAAGGTTCGGGGTGACCGTCGCACACAATAGGGGCTTGTCGAGCAACATCTTCTCCACCGAGGCACAAGCCCGCGCGTGGCTCGACGCGATGCGTGCGGGAACGTCCGAGATCGCGCCGGATACCCGCGAGGCCCACTGACCGGGCTGCGTGCTGCCGCCGGCGAAGATGGGAGCCCTAGGCCAACCTCAGCGGATGGCTCGCGGCCGAGGTGACTCGGGTGCCGACATCCATCCGCTGCAGTCCTCCGGGTTTCGCCTAAGAAACTCGTCCTCTCCCCGTCATGATGGATGGGCCCGCACTCCTACCACTCTCGGAGGTCCGTCATGACTCGCAGGCAGGTCGCCAAGGCGCTCGCATTCTCCTCGGCCGGTTGCCTCCTCCGCACGGCATCGGCCAGGCCGCCGGAGGTGGGCAAGGGAAAGGTCCTGGCCAGCCAGGTCTTCACCGTGGCCGATGACTTCGTGGTCGACGCCTACCACAACGGGCTAAGGGTCCCGGAGGCGAAGCGGACGCTTCTCGCGGAGCAGTTTGGGGCCACGGCCGAGCGGATCGACCTGGAGGTCCGCGAGGGGGACTGGCTCGTCTTCAATGTGGTGAATAACCGACTCCGTTGGGGCGGTGCGTCGTACTTCGGTGCGGTGGGGCGGGGAGACGGCGGGGTGGCGTTCGTTAGCGAGCTGAAGAGCGGCCGGTGGTCCCGTTGCGACGACCCGGGCCGGGTGTCTCGCTTCGTGGCGGAACGGGATTACCTCGCGGGGGACCGTGCGGAGGCGATCGCCCGCCCATGGGGAGGCGGGGATCCGCTGCTGTCCCAAGTGGCGGACGGCTGGTCGGGTACGCCGCTCTGGGGCCGCACTCCGAACACCTGGCTCAAATACATCGCATGCTGAACCGATCGGTACCCGATGGGTTATAATCCGGGGCATGGCGGACGACATTCAATCCAGGGCCGACCGGGTGCTCGCCCAGCATGTCGAGCTGATCGAGGATTCCTGGCTCCGCTCCGGCCGCGAGGGCATGGGCCGCCGTTTCGTTGAGGTCGTGGAGACCTTCCGGCCGGACGGCCTGCTGGCGTTCGCCATGCGCCCGCATCCCTGGACCGGCTCGGCGGGGCCGATCCCCTGGGACGAGTCGGCCGTCGTCGTGGTCATCCGGCCGATCGAGGGGACTACGAGGCGGACGATCCCCTGCCCCAGGCAGCCGAGCCCTCGGCGGCGAAGCCGCGGATGGCGTTGTTGACCGCCTACGTGGTCCGCTTCAGGTTTTTAACGTAGTAGCAGTCAGAATACCGGAGGCCAGGACCATCTCGTTGATGGTGAGATCAGTCCCGGAGCCCGAGGGGGGGAAGTCTGCGACCGTTCACCAGCCATTCGGCCAGGATACGATCGTACTCGGCCCGGCTTACAGGCGTCCCGTACTTCCCGAGGTAAACGTCTCGACCGTCCAGGGTGACGACGGCGGAGCCCGTCGGCTTGTGGAGGCGATACGAAGGGGTGCGAAGAGTCGCGTTCGCCACGGTCCCATCTCCCAATCCAGTAGACTACCGGCTTTTTGGAAGTTCTGGGCCGCTCCGCCCGGGGCTGGGCGGGTATCCTAAAGCTAGGATTCGGCGGAGTTTAGGTCGAGTACACCCGTCAGGATTCGAACCTGAAACCTTCGGTTCCGTAGACCGATGCTCTATCCAGTTGAGCTACGGGTGCAGCGGACGTTTGACATCGCGGCGACGCGATGCAAAAAGAGTGGGTCAGGGTAGCCCACTCAATGCCTCCCGTAGGACTCGAACCTACAACCCGCTGATTAAGAGTCAGCTGCTCTGCCAATTGAGCTAGGAAGGCGAATCGGCTTGTGAGATAGGATTATGTCAGTACCCACCGCCCAAGGCAAGGGTCCACCGCCCGGGCGTCGCGATTTTTCCCGCGACGCCGGGCGAATGACAAGCCCGAACCACTTACAGAATCACGCCTTCGGCAGACCGAGGTCGTAAAGGTGCAGCGGGGTCTCGTGGAGGATCTGGAAGAGGTAGCCGGGGATCTCGTCCTCCTCGTAGTACCCCAGTTCCACGAGTTTCGCCAGCGCGGAGGCCATCGCCTTCTTGATGACCGCGAGCTTGCCGTACGTCCATTCGGCGTAGTAGGCGTCGCAGAGGAAGCCGCCGATCTTGGTCATCGGGGCGACCTGGGCCCGCAGGCCGACGATCTTCTCGATCAAACCCGGGAAGAAGTTGTGCCACCAGTAGCCCGAGTTGTAGATGTTCGGGAACTGCCGGGCCAGGACGGTCACTTCCTGCGTCAGGACGTCCGACGCCATCATCAGGTCGAACCGGGCGTCCGGGAAGCAGTGCAGCGCCTTGGCCATCTCGCTGGTCCAGGTCTCCTGGAACCGGGGGATGGACTTGCCGTCGCAAATGAAATACTCGGCCCCGACCGCGATCTGGAACGCCTTCCTGTGGTCGTTGTGCCACTGGAGCACCCGCCAGCAGACATACTGGATCACCGGATCCAGGTCGGCGTCCGAGACCGTCTCGCCGAGCGCGAGCCGGTCGAGGACGCGGTCGACGGCGCCTTCATTGGCCGGGGCGAACCGCTGCTCGATGGGGATGAACGTGTTGGTGAACCGGACGCGGTCGCGGACGGTGTTGTCGAGCCAGGCGTCGAGCCCCTTGCCGAGCCCCTTGGCCGTCGAGGGCTTGTCGTCGAGGATCGTCCGGATGGCGTCGTAATACTCGCCCTTGGTGCGGCGGTCGGGGAAGAAGGGCAAGAGGTCGGTTGCGACGCCCGGGCAGAAGAGGTAGTGGGCGTCGAGCATGTAGAGCATGTTGTCGGGGTTCCGCGCGGGGTCGGCCGAGCGGTTTCCCAGGCTGGTGACCACGGTCCCGATGTTGCAGCGGTCCTTGAGGACATGCGGGGCCCACTTCGGATCCTTGCCGGTCGCCGCGACCTTGTCGAGCAGGTCCTTGTAGTTCGACTCGGTGATCTCGGGGTCGCCGAAGTCGTAGAGGTCGCGGAGGATCCGGAAGAAGCACCAGGACATCCCGGTGTTCTTCATCTTCTTGAGGTAGGGGATCGAGCGGCGGACCCGTTCGTCGGGGGGCAGCGTGGTGTCGAAGTCCTCTGTCGGCATGCCGACGGACTTCAGCTCGGAGACGACCCAGTGGTAGCTCATCAGCGAGGCGAGGTCGGGCGCGTTGGGCTCGTCGGCACGGATGTGCGTGTGCGGATCGATCTTCGGGGTCTCCTGGATCATCCGCTCGATGCGCTGGACCAGGGTCGGCTCGCTCGTGAACATGGGGCTCTCGGAAGGTTCGCGGGACGGGACGCGCGTCTCGGCGTTGAGAGGCGACGGGTCGGACGGGGCGTGGTCCAATGATGTCGGTCGGGCATGGGGCTGTCAATCAGCCCAGGCGCGCGGTGGCGTCGAGCGGTGTCGATCCTGCGACCCGACCGAGTGTCTGAATTCAGACGATCGGAGAACTCGTCCCGACTCATTCGTCCGGACGCCCGGAATGAGTAGAATGGGAGACGTCGTGAGGATTGCGAGACCGCGAGGCGAAGCCCAATGCGCCGGGATATCGACGACGCCCTCAGGGACTGGCCCCATGACCCGGAACCGGGGGAGATCCTGGCCCGGGAAGTCCGGGCGCGGGATGGACGCATGGTCCTCCAGGTCCGGGTCGAGCTGGGATTGCTCCAGATGGAGGTCGACGGCCGCCCCGATGGCACCCGGCCGCACCACTTCACCACCGTCCTCGACTACCTCCGCCACCGCGCGGCCGCCCGCGGCCTCACGCCCGGCAAGCCGAACCCGACCTGGACGATGAGCACCGAGGACTGCCTCGAAGCCGACCGCGAGTTCATCCAGTTCTACCACCGACGCACCGCCTGGCTGTCCCTCCAGCGCTACGACCGGGCCCTCATCGACGCCGACCACACCCTTGCCCTGATGGACTTCGTCGCCCGACACGGCGCGACGGCCGCATACCGCCTCTCGCACGAGAAATTCCGGGGCCTCGTCCTCTTCCAGCGCACTCAGGCGTGTACGGCCCTGGCCCTGGAACGCCGCAAGCCCGAGGATGCCGTCGACGCGATCTCGGCCGGGATCCGGAACCTCGAAGCCCACCAGAAGACCCTGGCCGAGGAGCCCGAGATCGAGGACGAACTCAACGAATCCCTGATCCAGAAGCTCCACGCCCTCGAATTCGAGATCCGCCAGAACTTCCCCGTCGCCAAGACCTTGCGCGAGCAGCTCGAAGAAGCCATCGCCAGCGAGGACTACGAGAAGGCGGCGCGACTCCGAGACCAGATCCGCAGCAACGGCCCCTGAATCCGAGACGACCTCCATGCCCAGGGATCTCCCCGGCGAATCGATCGAGCATCCCCGGCTGATCAAGGCGTACAAGCACGGCTGGCCACGGGTCGCCGTCGATCGCCTCATCCGTTCCAAACTCAACGGCGGATTGCACCGGATCTATGCGCAGGGGCTGGAACAACTCCGTGCCGAGATCGGCGCCGATCCCCGCGGGATGATCCTGCTCGCGAACCACTCGTGCTGGTGGGACCTCTTCCTGGTCCATTACCTGAACGAGACGGTGCCGTTCGACGGCTTCGGGATGATGGAGCACTTCAACATGGTCCGGTTCGGCTTCTTCAAGCGGATCGGGGCCTTCTCCGTCGACCGCAACGACCCGTCCGCCGTCCGGGCCTCGCTCCACTATGCCAATGCCCTGCTCCGCCGGCCGCGCGCGGGCGTATGGCTTTTCCCGCAGGGCAAGATCCTCTCCAACGACGCCCGCCCGCTGGAATTCCAGCGAGGCCTGAAACTCCTCCTCCGCATGGCCGCCCCCGTCCGCGTCGTCCCCGTCGCCTTCCGCTATGACTTCTGGCAGGACGAGCAGCCCGAATGCTTCGTCCGCTTCGGCACTCCGACGCTCGTCGAGAAGGACGAACTCGACTCCGCCCTCGCGAACTGGCAATCCCGCCTGGAGCTGGAACTCGACCGATTGCGTTCCGAGACGCTCCACCAGGACCCAACCCGATTCACGACCATCCTGGCCGGAACGCGTTCGATCAGCGACCGCTACGCCGCCATCCGCGCCCGGTTCCTGGGCCAGCCCGAAGGGGCCCCGCCGCTCGACGGCGGCGCTTGACCCTCCTGCACGGACGGGGCTACCATCCGGCCGTCGAACCCGTCATGCAAGGAGGCCGCCGCATGGACCCGAAGCGCGAACTCCAGATCCTCGCGGTGATCCTCCTCGGTGCGTTCGCGATCCGGGCCTGGAACCCAACTCAGCCCATCGTCGAGAATTACGTCGGCCGGCAGATCCCCACGGCCATGGTGGCGCGGCATCTCCAGCAATCGCGGATGTTCTTCCACCCCAGGCTCGACACCCTGCCGTCTCCCAACTACTTCGTCATCGAACCGCCGATCTACGCCGGCGTGGTCGCGGGGCTTTCGACCCTCACCGGCTTGCCGATCGAGGCCGTGGGCCGGCTGGTCTCGGCGCTGGGGATCGTCCTCGCTTGCTGGGCCCTCCATGGCCTGGCCCGGCCACGCGAGGGCGTCCCCACATCGCTGCTCGCCGTCGCCATCTTCGCCCTGTTCCCGGTCACAATCCGGTACGGCCGGGCCTTCCAGCCCGATGCGTTGATGCTCGGGCTGGCGATGGCGGGGATCCGGAGCTGGGATCAACTGCTCCGGGAGGACGGTCGCCCCTGGATCTTTGCGGCGTGGTTCGTGCTGGCGATCGGGCTTTCGATGAAAGTCATCTCGGCCTATCTGCTTCTGCCGATCCTGATTCCGTTGATCGAAACGCGGCGATACGTCCTCGCGAGGATTCTCCTGGCGACGCTCCTGCCGGCCCTGGCCTGGTATGGCTGGGCCTACTGGCTGGTGTCGCAGACCCGCTGGGGCTCGCAGGCGCAGGCCCAGAGTTTCGCGATCTGGAAGTCCGCCCTGTTCTCAACGGCCCTGCTGAGCAGTCCCAAACTCACGAGCCTTGTTCGTTTTGCGACGATCCGATCGTTCACGCCGATCGGGTCGGTCATGGGCGTGATGGGCTGGATGTCTCGATCCCGGGTCGACCGCTTCTGGACCCTCTGGGCGCTCGGGCTGGCCGCGACGTTCCTGCTCGTCGCGGGCAAGATTCACCATGAGTACTACTGGATGGCCGTGGCCCCGCTGCTCGCCGTCGGGTTCGCGAGGAACCTGTTTGCGTTCGCTCGGGGCAGGAAATGGCTCTGGTTCGGGGGCTTCGCGGCCGCCTTCCTTGCGACGAGCGTGGCGCTCTCGCTGTCGACCTTTCAGACCCCGCGCGAGTGGCGAACCATCGAGCAGATGGGACAGATCGTCCGGAAGGAGCGCGGAATCCGGCAAATCATCGCAACGGAGGCGGTGATTTACTACTCGGGGAGGCCCGGCTTCCGCCTCGAATTCGACCCGGAATCCGTCTCGCGGGCCGCCGAGGAATTCGTCGGCCTCGTCCCCAGCGGTTCCAGCAAGTTCGGCGAACCCGGCGCTCCCAAGAACCCTCGCGATGCGGCCGGGCTCGTCGACCTGTACCTGTTCGGGCAGAACGAGGTTTTCGTGGTCGGCCTGGATTCCGACGATCCGAGGGAAGTCGCCCTGCGCGAGACTTTGAGGAAGGACCGCCGGGGGCGGCTCCTCGAATGGCCGGGGATCGGCTGGATCTGGGAGGCGACCAGCAATGGTCGCCTGAACCCTCGGTGATGAACCCGCTCGACGGAAGTTTGTGACGTCTAGCCAGGCGCGGGGTGGATCTGGACGATAAGATGGTGTGGGGACAACCCCGACCTCGACGTTCAGTCCAGGAATGAGGGCGACATGGCCGCGAGCATCAGCGTGCCGGGCGGATCGAACACGGCCGTACGCGAGACCCGGGTGAGCGTCTCCGACTTCGCGCGCTGGAAGCGCGAGGGGCGGAAGATCTCCGTGGTCACGGCCTATGACCACGCCTTCGCCCGGCTGCTCGACGAGGGCGGGGCCGATTGCCTGCTCGTGGGCGACTCGCTCGGCACCGTCGTCCAGGGCCACGAGACCACCCTCAAGGTCACGCTCGACCAGATCATCTACCACGGCGAGATGGTCGCTCGCGGGGCCCACCGGGCGTTCGTCGTCGTCGACCTGCCGTTCGGCACCTATCAGGTCTCGGTCGAGCAGGCGATGGGCTCGGCGATCCGGATCATGAAAGAGACGAACGCCCACGCGGTGAAGCTCGAAGGCGGCGAGCGGTCGGCCTCGCGGATCCGGGCCATCGTCGAGGCGGGCATCCCCGTCATGGGGCACGTCGGGCTGACCCCGCAGTCGGTCCACGGCCTCGGCGGCTTCAAGGTCCAGCGCGACGGCGAGGCGATCCTCCGAGACGCGAAGGCCGCCGCCGACGCCGGGGCGTTCGCCCTGGTGCTCGAATGCATCCCCGCCGACATCGCCCTGGCCGTCACGTCGGAGGTCGGCATCCCGACCATCGGCATCGGCGCGGGCGCCCATTGCGACGGCCAGGTGCTCGTGACCCACGACTTCCTCGGCCTCTTCGAGGGCTTCCGCCCCCGCTTCGTCCGCCGCTACGCCGACCTGGCCTCCCAGATCCGCGAGGCCGTTAGCCTGTACGTCGAGGACGTCCAGTCCGGCCGGTTCCCGTCGCAGGGCGAGAGCTTCCGGTAAACTCGGCCCTCAGGTCGTCGCCCCGGCGGTGATCCGGAACGCCAGGACGACTCCGAGCCACTCGTCGTCGTCGGTGATGATCGGCGAGACGTCGTGCTCGATCGGGGTCTCGCGGCCCCCCTTGGCGACGACGACGGTCGCGCCCGAGGTGCCTTCTGGGCGGCCTTCGTAGATCAGGCGCTCGACCGGATTGTCCGTCGGGCGGCCGGTGGAGGGGTCGATCAGGCGCATGACGTCGAGGATCGGGCGGCCGTAGGCCTCGTCCTGGGTCCAACCGATCAGTTCCTCGGCCAGCGGATTCACGAGCCGGATCTTCGCCTGGGCGTCGGTGGCGATCAGGGCCTCGCGGATGGTCGTGAGGGTCGTGGCGAGCCAGGCCTCGCTGGTCTTGATGCGGTGGCCGTCCATCTCGGCCCGGTCGGCGTCGCGCTTCTGCAAGTAGGCCACGCATGCGACGAGCACCGCGCCCATCATGGTCGAGACGGTGAAGACCAGGATGGTGCTCCGCACGGCCGCCTGCGACCGATCGGTCCAGAGGCTGAGGTTCTGGGCCTGGATGTCGGTCACGTCGCGGAGGATCGTCTTCGCCTTGAGCAGCGACGCGACGTCGCCCCTCGGCCGTTCCATCCGGACGACGCCTTCGATGCCCGACCGCCTGCGCGTCTCGATGCCGTCGCGGAGGCCGAACAGGTTGGCCTGGGAGAGCGTCGCGAGCGTATCGAGTTTCTCCTGCGCCTCCAGGCTGTCGGCCGCCCCGTCGCGAAGCCCCTTGATGCGCTCGGGCAGTTTCGCGGCGGCGTCCTCGAACGCCTTGAGTTGGGCGAGGTCGCCCGAGAGCAGGAACCCGGCCTGATTGGCCTCCACGTCGTGGAGCAGTTTCTCGACGGCGTCCAGCTCGATCAGGAACCCCCGCGTCTCGGCCAGGCGTTCGTTCGCCGCCGTGATCGTCCGCAGGTTGGCGAACACCAGCACGGCGTTGAGGGCCAGCAGCGACAGGATCAGGAGCGACCCGAGCGCGATCGCCTTCCGGTTCACGAACCCCATTGTGCTCTCCGCGCTCCCATCTCCGATGATCCCCGACCTGAACCAATCTAACCGACACCATCCCTGACCGGCCGCGAAATCACGTCGCGACGAATCGTCCCGCACGGCAGATCGGGCGCAACCCGCAAAGTAGCCACGGGTCGTCGCCCTGAAGAGCCTGACACGGGCCCAACGCGCTGGACGCGGGTCTCCAGACCCAGCCCCTAGCGTTGCCGCGCCCCACCGCGAAATCGGGTCTCCAGACCCATTCGGGACCACCCCAGCCGGGCCCATGATCCTCGGGTCGGGAGACACTCTTCTCTGGTACCCAGTCTCAGGGCAAGGCGAGGTCTGGAGACCCGCGCCCAGCGCGTTGGGCCCGTGTCGGGGCGAGAAAAATCCAATCCAAACACCATCGTTTTTAATTGATGCGAATCACAACCTTACCGAAGTGCGACCCGCTCTCCAGATACCGAAGCGCCTCGACGGCCTGGTCGAACGGGAAGACGCGGTCGACGACGGGTTTGAGCGTGTGGGCCGAGATGGCGCGGTTCATCCGGGCGAACATGGCGCCGCTGCCGACGAACAGGCCCTGGAGTCGGACGGCGTTCATGATGATCGCCATCGGGTTGAAGTCGGCCGGGCCGGCGAGGACGCCGATCAGGCTGACGTGGCCGCCCATCCGCACGGATCGCAGGGATTTGCCCAGAGTCCCCGCGCCGCCGACCTCGATGACGTGATCCACGCCCCTCCGGCCGGTGAGGTCGAGGACGCGTTTCTCCCAGTCGGGCGTGGTCCTGTAGTTGATGGTCTCCCACGCGCCGAGGTCTCGGACCTTCGCCAGCTTGGCGTCGCTGCTGGACGTGGCGATCACCCGGGCCCCGTGCATCGCGGCGAACTGGAGGGCGAAGATCGACACGCCCCCCGTGCCCAGCACCAGGACCGTCTCCCCCGCCTTCACCCGGCCGATCTCGACCAGCCCGTTCCAGGCCGTCACGCCGGCGCAGGGGAGCGTCGACGCCTCCTCGTCCGACAGGTGTTCGGGGACCGGCAGCACGCCCGAGGCCGGAAGGGCGGCGTACTCCGAGAGAAGCCCGTCGACGTCGGCGCCGAGGGCCGTCGCCCCCTTGGCCGGTGTCACGTCGCCGTCGAGCCAGCCGGGCATGAACAGGGGTGTGACCCGCTCGCCGACCCTGCGATCGACCACGCCAGGGCCGACGGCGACGACCTCGCCCACGCCGTCGGAAACCGGGATCATCGGGCGTTTGAGCCTGGGGTTGTAGAGCCCCTTGAGCATCAAGAGGTCGCGGAAGTTGAGCGAGACGGCCCTCATCTTGAGGAGCACCTCGCCGTGCCCGGGGACCGGGTCGGGCCGCTCGGCCGGGGTGAGGGCGTCGATGCGGAACTCGTCGCGAAGCTCGAAGACGCGCATGGTCTGGGGCTCTCTGGCGTTCGGTGGTGTTCGAGGCCGTTTCGTCGAGCTTAGCGGTATTTCTGCCCGAGGTGCAGCGCGAGGATCGTCTTGGCGTCCTCGATCCGCCCGTCGGCGATCATCGCGAACGCCTCATCCCAGGTGACGATCAGGGTTTCGAGCTGCTCGTCCAGTTCCAGTTCGCGTTCACCTGCCACCAGGTCCCGGCAGACGAAGAGAAACATGCGCTCGTTCATGACGCCCGGCGAGACGTACCACTCGGCCACCTTCTCGATCCGCCCGGCCGTGTACCCCGTCTCCTCCGTCAACTCGCGGGGGGCGGTCACCTCGGGCGGCTCGTCGGCGTCGATCGTGCCGGCGGGGACCTCGATCAGGGTCTTGCCGATCGTGTACCGGAAATTCTTGATGAGGCAGATCCGCCCATCATCCAGGATCGGCAGCAGCGCCACCGCCCCCCGATGCACCACAACCTCGCGATCCGCGATGCTCCCATCGCTCAGCCGCACCGGCTGCAAGGCGAGGTCCAGCTTGCGGCCCTGGTAAATCGTGCGACGCGGGAGCTGCTCCATCGACATGCATGAATCTCCTGTAGGGTGGGGAGCGGCCACTCGGGCTCGCGTCAACCCCTATTCTTATCACGACTTGCCGAGGATCGCATCCACGACCCAGCAGCCTCGAAAGTGTGCGGCGGCCGATCGGCAGTGATCGAGCACCTGCGGAAGATCGCAGCCCGCGATCATGAGGGCGTCTCCCAGGGAAGGCATCCGGCCGAAGTCGTGATCTTCGTAAATCGAGGTCGCCATGGCGACAACGACCGGATCCCTCCATGACGGCTCGAATTCGACGGTTCGAAACGGATTGCCAAGGATCTCCCTGACCAATTCGGCCTGGCCGCATCGCTCCGATTGGCTGGGAGGGTCGTCCTCGTCCTGGAATTCCCAGTCACGCCAGCAGAGGAAGAGGGACCAGAAGACGCCGTGGATTCGAGGCCGATCGGACTCGGGGGCTTCCCTCAACAACTGATACAACAGAGCTTCGAGGCGTTCCGCATCGACGTCGGGTTGAGAAGCGTCATCGGCATAACGCTCGATTATGCGAATCTGTTCACGGCATTCCTCGGAGAGCGTGTCCCAGATCCGGCGACAACAGGCACAACCGAACAGATCACCTTTCCTCGAGCTGACCTCGTCCTTGAACCGCCACATCATCTCCCAGGCGTTCTCGGATCGCAGCCATTCGGATTCGGTCATCGCCACGTCCTGAAGCGTCTTCCATCTCGGGCCCCGGTCGCGTTTCCGGTGGTTTCGGCGATGGCAACTCAAGCCCACCGACGGACGCAGACGAGACGCAATGCCACCCTTTGGTGCGCAGCCGCCGCTCTCCAGAAAGACCGGAGAGGCGGCCTCGCCCCTTGATGGTCCGAGCTGCCCGGCCCTGACCGATCTCTCCTCCCGAAAGAGGTAGCTGCGCTCCCGCACGCCAAAGGGATTGGTCGGAGGCGGCCCGAACGCCAACCTATCGGTATTCCTCCCAACCCCGCTCGAACCGATCCAGGGCCTCGCGGAGGATGGACTCATCCACGGCGAAGCAAATGCGGATATGCCCCTCGCCGCCGGCGCCGAAGGCGCTGCCGGGGGCGAAGCCGACCTGATACCGTTCGACCAGGAACCGGCAGAAGTCGAACGAGTCGGTCAGGCCGTCGAGTTTGGGGAAGACGTAGAAGGCCCCGGTCGGGTCGGGGAGCGTGACGCCTTCAATTTGGCGAAGTCGCTCGACGGCGATCTCGCGGTGCCTCGCGTAGCGCGCCTGGCTCTCGCGGACGAAGGGTTCGCCGTCGGCGATGGCGACGCGGGCGGCCTCCTGCGCGACGCCAAAAGCGTGGCTGACCATGAATTCCTGCAAGGCCGATATCTTGGAGGCCACGTCCGCGGGTGCGATCGCGTAGCCGACCCGCCAGCCGGTCATCCGGTAGGTCTTGGAGAAGCTCTGGCAGACGATCGTGCGCGGGCGGGCCCGGGGGATGGTCAGGGGCGTCGGAGCGACAGGGCGGTCGAAGACGATCCGTTCGTACACCCCGTCGGCCAGGAGCCAGAGGTCGTGGCGCTCGCAGAACGAGACCAGAGACTCCCAGTCGGCATCGGTCGCCGTCCAGGCCGTCGGATTGCCGGGGCTGGCCAGGGCCAGGGCCTTCGTGTTGGGTTGGACGGCGGCTTCGAGCGAGTCCAGGTCGAGTTCGAAACTGGAGGCGCCGAGCCGCAGCGGGACCTCGATCGCCTCGGCCCCCGTCACCCGCACGGCGGCCGAGACGTTGGGCCAGAGGGGCGTCAGCACAAGGGCCGAATCGCCGGGCCCGATGGTCGCCTCGCAGGCCAGAGCCAGGGCGACCATCCCGCTCGCGGTGACCACCACTTCCGAGAGCGCGTCCACCGAGACCCCATGCAGGCGATCCACCTGCCGGGCGATCTCCTGCCGCAAGGAGGGATAACCGGGGTTGGGGGTGTAGTAGGTTAGGCCCTCGTCGAGCGCCCGCTTGGCGGCGTCGCGGAGGAACTCGGGGGTGGGGAGGGAATCCTCGCCGTAGAAGAGACGCAAGGTGCCGGGGACGCCGTCCGCCAGATGGGCGATCTGGCGGATGCGCGACGGCGGGATGCGCGAGGCCGGGGCGAGGTGGTCGCCGGGGTTCCAGGTGAGGTCGGTCATGGCCGGCCTCAGCCCTCGCGGACCATCTTGTGGAATCGGGCGTGGAGGTCGACGGTGATCGGGCCAGGCTTGCCCCCGCCGATCGGCCGGGCGTCGACCTCGACCACCGGGATCACCTCGGCGGCGGTGCCGGTCAGGAAGCACTCGTCGGCGGTGTAGACGTCGTGGCGGTCCATGGTCCGCTCGACAACTTTGATCCCGATCGACTGCGCGATGTCGATGACCGCCTGGCGGGTGATGCCTTCGAGGATGCCGGCGTCGATCGACGGGGTGTGCAGCTCACCCTTGCGGATCACGAAGATGTTGTCGCCCGTGCACTCGGAGACCTCGCCCTTGTGGTTGAGCATCAGGGCTTCGAGGCAGCCGGCGTTGGTGGCCTCGATCTTGGCGAGGATGCTGTTCAGGTAGTTCAGCGACTTGATCCGGGGGTTCAAGGCCGCCGGGTGGTTCCGCATCGTCCCGGCCGTGATGATCTTCAGGCCGTGGGCGTAGAACTCCTCGGGGTAGAGCTGGATCGAGTCGGTGATGATGATCACCTGGGGGTCGGTCGTCTTGCGGGGGTCGAGCCCGAGGCTGCCCGCGCCACGGGTCACGACCAGGCGGATGTAGGCGTCGACGAGGTTATTGGCCTTCAGCGTGTCGACGACGGCCTGGCCCATGGCCTCCTGGGTCATGGGGATGGCCAGGTGGATGGCCTTGGCGCTGTCGTAGAGGCGCTGGACGTGGTCGGCCAGGCGGAAGACCTTGCCGGCGTAGGACCTCATGCCTTCGAACACGCCGTCGCCGTAGAGGAGGCCGTGGTCGAAGACGCTGATCCGGGCGTCGGCCTTCTCGTAGAGCTTACCGCCGATGTAGACCTTGGGGCTGCTGCTCATCCGACGCGTTCCTTCCGGGCGGGCGCTCCGTCGCACAGACGACGCGGCCCGCACCCGCGTCCTTTACGCGAGCGCGGGCGACCATTCTTCGATCCGGCCCTCGGCGAGCCGGACGATCCGGTCGGCCTGCTGGGCGATGTGCAGATCATGCGTGACCATCATCATAGTGAGCCCGCGCTCCCGGTTCAAGTCGCGGAGCAGCTCCAGGATCCCCTGCCCCGTCGAGGCGTCGAGGTTCCCCGTCGGCTCGTCCGCCAGGAGGATCTCCGGGCCGCCGCAGAGCGCCCGGGCGATCGCCGCCCGTTGCATCTCGCCGCCCGACAGCTCCGACGGCTTGTGCGTCATCCGGTGCGACAGCCCCACGCGATCCAGCAGGGCGGATGCTTCGGATCGGATCTTCTTCCGCTTGCCCCAGTATGCCGCCACGCCGTTCCGGATCAGATGCGGCAGCATGACGTTCTCGAGGGCCGTCAGCTCGGGGAGCAGGTGGTAGAACTGGAAGATGAACCCGAACGTGCGGTTGCGGAGCGTGTCGCGGGCCTTGTCGGGCTGGTCGTCGATCCGCTCGCCTTCGAGGATCACCTCGCCGGAGTCGGGGACGTCCAGCAACCCCAGCAGGTGCAGCAGCGTGCTCTTGCCCGAGCCGCTGGTGCCGACCACCACGACCAGCTCGCCCCGCTCCAGCTCCACGTCGACCTCGCGGAGCACCGGGACCTCCAGCCGCCCCTTGCGATAGCTCTTCTTCAGGCCGGTCGCCGACAGGTGGATCGACATGGCACGCCTCCGTGCGTGATTCGGGCGGAGAATGGGAGATGAGAGAACTATTGAGGATGTGTGGCAACGAAGCCGACGAGGGTCGCGGTCATTGGCACCCGAACCGGCTCCCAATGAGATCGAAACTCGCCCGGATCCGCAGTCCAACAACCAGGAGATCCGTCACTCGAACCGCAGGGCCTGGACGGGCCGCAGCTTGGCGGCGCGCTGGGCAGGAAAGACGCTGGCGGCGATGGCGATGAACAGGGCGCCCCCGACGATCCAGGCGACGGTGCTGGGGACGATCAGGGTCGGGATCTTGTCGAAGTAGTAGATCGCGTCGTCGAAGACCTTGCGCCCGGTGATGATGCTCAGGATCTTCTCGATCTCGTTGATGTAGCTCACGAACAAGAGGCCGATCCCCATCCCGACCCCGCTGCCCACCAGGCCGAGCGACAGCCCGTAGCCGAGGAAGATCCCCCGCACGCCGGAGGTCGAGGCCCCGAGGGCCTTCAAAACGCCGATGTCGCGGGTCTTCTCCACCACGATCATCGAGAAGATCGCCAGGATCCCGAACCCCGCCACCGCGATGATGAAGAACAGCAGGATGTTCAGGATGCTCTGCTCCACCGCGACGGCGGCCAGCAACGGCCCCTGCTTCTGCTCCCAGGTCGAGACCTTGAAGTAGCGCGGGCGGAGCTTCTCCATCGCAAGCTGCAGCTTCTCCTGCAGCACGTCGAGGTCCGCGCCGGCCGCGAGCTTGACCTGGATCTGGTTCACCGCACCCTGTCCCACGCCGTCGCCCAGCAGCCGGACGCGCTGGAGGCGTTCGAGCGGGACGTAGACATGGGTCGAGTCATACTCGCTCATGCCGCTCTTGAAATATCCGACGACCGTGAAGCTCTCGGCCCCCGGCTCGGGCTTCTTGCCGGCACGGGGGAACGCCAGGGTGATCTGCGTCCCCGGCGGCGCGACGGGGATGTCCTTGCCCTCGTAATGCAGGTGCCCCAGGGCGAACCCGATGATCGCGCCGTGCTCCGAGACCTCGGCTTCGAGCTGGGCCCGCAGCTCCTTCGCGAAGACGTCGTTGGGGTCCTCTTCGAGCAGCTTGCCGGCCGGGCGGTTCCTGACGATCTGGTCGGAGATCGCGAACGACGGCGGGATCTGGTGCTTGGCGAGGGAGTCGTCGAACAGGAACTCGGCGAAGTCGCCGGTCTTCGCCCGCTCCTCGGGCCGGATGCCGATGAGCTGGACCTGCCGGGTGAACGGCTGACCGTTAACGGTCCACTTGAGGAGCGCGAAGGTCTCCATCGTGGGGGCCATGCCCACCACCTGGTCGCCCGCGACCTCCTTGATCCGGGCCATGACCTCGTCGGCGTTGCGGAAGCCGTCGAGGTCGTAGGATTCGACGACGATGTCCGCGAGGATCCCGTGCAGCCGGGTCCGCATGGTGTCCGAGAAGCCCGCCATGACCGAGTTGACCACGATCATGGTCGCCACCCCGAGCATCACGCTGATGGACGCTCGCCAGGGCAATGTAATCGAGTCCGGAGATAGCGCCAGCAAAGCAAGTACTTATACACGGCGGCCAATCCCTCCCTGGACCGGAACCGGAGCGGAAAATCGGGACGCGCGGCCATCCAGGCGTCCCGGATTATGTCGACACAAAGCGTGAGCGGGGCCGCTCGCCGGCCGTCAGGCGTCCTGCGCCTGGGGCCGGAGCAGCGGAAAGAGGATCACATCCCGGATGCTCGACTTGTTCAAAAGCAGCATGCAGAGCCGGTCGATGCCGACGCCCAGGCCGCCGGCGGGGGGCATGGCGAACCGGAGGGCGCGGACGAAGTCGTCGTCCACCGTCGCCATCGAGTCCTCCGCCTTCTGGCCGGCGAGCTGCTTGCGGAACAGCTCGTCCTGGAGCATCGGGTCGTTGAGTTCGGTGTAGGCGTTGGGCCCAGTTCCATCCCGTGGACGAAGAGTTCGAACCGCTCGGCCACCGACGGGTCCGACGCCTTGCGCTTGGTCAGCGGGCAGATCGCAGCCGGGTAGTCGATCACGAAGATCGGCCCCGAGAGCGCGTCCTCGACGACCTCCTCGAACACCTCGCTGACGACCACGTCGTGGTCCTTGCCGGCGGGGTTGAGCCCGAGTTCGATCGCCTTCGCCCGGACGTCATCCACACTGGACATCGAGACGCCGGAATGTTCCCGGAACAGGTCGCCGTACGTCCTGCGCGGCCAGGGCGGGGTGAAGTCGACCACCTTCTCCCCCCAGGGCCGCTGATAGCCGCCGCCCACGGCCTCGATCGCGCCACAGATGAGGGCCTCGGTGAGGTCCATCATCGAGTGGTAGTCGCCGTAGGCCTGGTAGCACTCCCATCATCGTGAACTCGGGGTTGTGCTTCGGGCTGATCCCCTCGTTCCGGTAGACGCGGCCGACCTCGAACACCCGCTCCATGCCGCCGACCAGGAGCCGCTTGAGGTACAGCTCGGGGGCGATCCGCATGTAGAGTTGCAGATCCAACGTGTTGTGATGCGTGATGAACGGACGGGCCGCCGCGCCGCCGGGGATCGGCTGCATCGTCGGGGTCTCGACCTCGACGAACCCGTGCTGCCCCAGCACCTTGCGGAACGCCGCGACGATCTTCGACCGCCCCACGAACGCCGCCATGCTCTCGGGGTTGCTGAACAGGTCGACGTAACGCTGCCTCGTCCGCTGCTCCAGGTCGGTCAGCCCGTGCCACTTCTCCGGCGGCGGCAGCATGCACTTGGAGAGGAACGTCAGGCCCGTAGCGAACACCGTCAGCTCGCCGGTCTTGGTCAGCCCGAGCGTCCCATCAATCCCGATTAAATCGCCAAGGTCCAGGTCGGCGGTGATGGCCCAGCCGGCCTCGCCGACCTGGTTCTTGCCGATCATGACCTGGATCTGGCCCGTCCAGTCGCGGACCTGGAGGAATGTGACCTTGCCCTGGCCGCGCCTGAGCATGATCCGCCCGGCGATGCGGACCTTGGGGCCGGGCGTGGGCGGGTCGGTGGGTTCGGGGAGGGCGATGGCGCGGACGTCCGCGACGGCCTGATGGCCGTCGAACCGGGCCCCCCACGGGTCGAGCCCGAGGCCCTCGATCCGCCGGAGCTTCTCCAGGCGTGCGGCTTCCAGCGAGTGCGAATCCGGCGTTTCTTCCGACATCCCCAAACCTTGCGTCAAGAACCAGGGCTGCGATGGGATATTCGGGCCCATTGTAGAATTTTGACTCAAGGGGTCAACGCCAACCCCTCCGGACCCGCCCGGGGCCCTTGATCGAACGGTGCCCGCGGGTATCCGTCTTCGGATAACCCGGCCCGGCCCCAACCGGAGCAACCAGCCGGGGCCTCCCCACCGCCCCAACGGGAATCGAAGGAGTCCACCAAGCGCTGGGCGAGCATCTCCCGATGCCGCCCCAACGAAGATCGAAGGAGACCACCGAACCGGATCTCCCGATCCGTCGAGTCTCGTCCATTTGAGAACCGATTTCGCGGTCCAGCACGTCGTCCGTTCGGGCGGCATCGGGAGATGCTCGCCCAGCGCCGTCGACCGAGCCCGCGTCGCGTTCCATTCGTCAATGTCCGAACCCGTTCCGGAAAATCCCGTCCGAATCGCATAAACCAAAAACACGGGGAAAACCCTCACGATCGGGCAAGGTCTCCGGCCGATAAGGGTGGCGCAACCAGTCGTCTCGCACCCTTCGACACCGAGGAGCCGCACCATGTTCACCGCCACCCCCTCCGAGGCCCGCCTCCGGGCCAATCGCATTAATTCCGCCAAGAGCACCGGGCCGATGACGGACCAGGGCAAGTCCGCGTCCCGGCGCAACGCCCTGGGCCACGGCCTCGCCTCGCGGGGGGCGGTCGTCCCGGTCGGGATGGAGGAAGATGTCGCGACCAGGCACGAGGAATGGCGACGCGGCTACCAGGATCTCGACCCCGAGGCCGACGGTGTGCTCCGGCAGGCCGCAATCGACAGCCTCAGGCTCGAACAGATCGACCGCCAGCGCGAGGCGATCCGCGCCACCGCGATGCTCCGCGCCCAGCTCTCGTGGGACGACGACCGCTCGGCCGAGGCCCACGAACTCGCCGGCACGTCGCCGACGACCCCGTCTCGATCGTGAACCGCCTGGAGCAGACTCCCCAGGGCTGCCGTTGGCTCATCGCCCGCTGGCGCGAACTCGCCCGCGCATCGCAGGAATCCCTCAGCCTCGCCCCGAACCCGAACCTGTACCCGAGGGCCTTCGACCTCCTCGGCACCTCCCCCGGGTCCCGACCCGCCCGGCCCAACGTCGAGGCAGAATCCGCCCTCCACCGCATCGCCGACCGCGAAATTGCCCGGCTCCAGGCCCGCGCCGACGGCGACCTCACCCGCCTCGACCATCTCGACCGCCAGACCGCCCAGGCCGGCCTCGACGTCATCGACACCCGCGCGATGCGGCTGCTCGACCGCTACGACCGCGAGATCCGCCGCCGGCTGCGCGACGCCCTCGACTGGCTCGCCCCCCTCGCCCTCCCCGCCGTCGCGCCCGGACCCGAACCCGAGGCCAACCCGAAGGCCCGCACCGTCGCCAACTGCCCTTCACCGCAACGAAGCCACCTGTCAAAATGACACCCGGGCCCGGGCGGTCGCGACGACAGCGCCGGGTCCGATTTCCCGGTTCGCGGGCCCGACTTCCCGGCCCGACCGGTCGGCCCGAACGGTCCCCGTCCCATGCCCGAGCGCTACTGGCTGATCCACCCCAACGGCGGGCGTCAGCTCATCGACCCCCGGCAGTTCGACCTCGAACGGCTCGCCGAGCAGGCGCGCCGGATCGGCGGCCGCGTCGTCGTCGAGTCGCTCGGCTCGGGCGTCCCTATCGGCGCGGAGCCGGAAACCCCGCCGCCGCCGCCGGCCCCCCGGTTCGAGCCGCCCATCGCCATCCTCCCGGCCCTGTTCCGGAAGCGACTTGAGCACATCTATACGTGTTTGACGGATTACGAGGTCGACATCAATTCCCGGCCCACCCAGCGCGTGCTGGGCAGCTACTACAAGACCCGCAAGCTCATCAGGGTCTACACCCACGACCGCCAGACGGGGCGGCGTCCGACGGAAGAACTCTTCGACACCTTCTTGCACGAGATCGCCCACCACCTGGAATACACCGAGCCCCAGTCGTTCCACGTCCGGGGCGAGTGCGGCCGCGTCCCCGGCCGGATGCACAGCCGCCTCTTCTGGAGGATCCTGGGCGAACTCAAGGCCCGCTGGGGTCGACCTCCAGCGCTCCGGCGGCGTCACGATGGGCCTCGACACCCCACCCCCGCCCCCACCGCCCCCGATCCCCCTGGCCCACCGGGCCAAGAAGTAAATGTGCGAGGCCCGCAAGCGCTGGGCGCGAAGCGAAAGCGCTGAACGCGGGGCGAAGGCGCTGGGCGCGGGTCTCCAGACCCCGCCCCAGGCCAGATCGAAGCGGACCACCCGACCAGGTCTTCTGACCCGTTCCATTCCGTGCCGGTCCAACCGGTCTGGAGACCGGATTTCGCGGTAACGCGAGGGCAGAGGCAAGGGCGGGGTCTGGAGACCCGCGCCCAGCGCTCCGAACGCGTCCTCAGCGAGCCGCAGGGGCCGACCTCGCACGAAATACGATCACTTGTTCAGGCCCAGCTCCTCGACCTTCTTGATCACGTCCGGGCCGGCCTGCTTGGTGTTCACCTTCGTGTCGATATGCTTGATCGTCCCTTCCTTGTCGATGTAGAAGGTGACCCGGTTGGCCATGCCCCGGGCGTTGAGGATGCCGTAGGCCTTGGCGGTGGTCTTCTCCGGGTCGCTCAGGATGGGGTACTTCACGCCCAGCGACTCGGCGAACTTGGTGTTCTTCTCGTTCTCGTCGACGCTCGCGGTGAAGTAGGCGACGCCCAGCGCCGACAGCTCGTCGTTCTTCTCCTGGAACGACTTGCACTCGGCCGTGCAGCCGCCGGTGAACGCCTTGGGATACCAGGCGACCACGACCCCCTTCTTGCCCTTGAAGTCCGACAGCTTGTAGGTCTTGCCGTCGCTGGCCTGGAGGGTGAAGTCGGGGGGCCTTGTCCCCGACCTTCACGCCCTCGGCGCGGGCGGTCGAGGCGGCGAGGATCGCGAGGCTGAAGAGTCCGGCGGCAAGGCGGGTCATGGTGCGTCTCCCGATGGGGCTGGGGCGTCCGATCCCGGCGACGGCCGGGGCGGGCCGGGTTCGAGGCTACCACAGCCGCAAGGCCGGGGCAATTCGCCGAGAACCTTCGGGGTTTGACGGTCGTACCAGGGGCAGGCGGCCCATTCCCTCGACCCCGCCCCGAGCCGCAAGGGTAGACTATCCCGGCGGCCGGACCATCCTCCCATCTTCGATCCCGCAGCACCGGCCGATCGCAGGAGTCTCGCGTGTCGACGTCCGAATCCAAGGCGATCGTGAAGGCCCCGGCGAAGCCGTCGCGGGCCGAGAAGGCCGGCGAGCCGAAGGGGCTCGGTGCCGCGCGGGTGGTCGACGCCGCCATCGCCGCCGTCTTCCTGGCGCTGGCGTTCTTCTTCGGGCTCTTCCCGAACAAGGACACCGACTTCTGGTGGCACCTCAAGACCGGCGACTGGATCCGCCAGAACGGACGCGTGCCCACCGAGGAGTTCTTCACCTTCGCCGCCGAAGGCCGCCCCTGGTATGACCTCCACTGGGGATTCCAGGTCCTCATCAGCCTCGGCTACCAGCTCGGCGGCACGCCCCTGCTCATCATCGCCAAGAGCCTCATCACCGCCGCCGGCGTCGGGCTGATCGCGTTCGTCGCGCGCCGGAAGGACTGGCCGATCTGGGCCGTCGTCCTCGGCTGGCTCCCCGGCCTGTTCGTCCTCAGCGGCCGCATGTACATCCGGCCCGAGACCCTGACGTTCGTCTACATCGCCTGCACCTTCACCGTGATCTTCCACTGGGAACGCCGCCCCTGGGCGGCGTATTTCCTGCCCTTGATCATGTTCTTGTGGGTCAACTCCCACGCCCTGTTCGTCTTCGGCCCGATCCTGATCGCCCTCGGGTTGATCGACGCCGCCCTCAAGCGCGGGGCGTTCGGCAAGGACCGCATCGGCTGGTGGCGGACCATCCTGATCGCCGTCGCCCTCGCGGCGGTGGCCTGCGCATTGAACCCCTACGGGCTGTCGGGGATGTTCTTCCCGATCCAGCTGTGGGGCACCATGCGCGACCCGGTCTTCAAGAATATCGACGAATTGAAACCTCTGCTCGTGCTATTCCGTCAGACCGGCGGCCACATCCTCCCGTTGCAGATCCATATCGCCACATTCTTCATCGGCGGCCTGTCGTTCCTGCTGCCGATGCTCTGGCAGATCACCGTCTGGTTCCGCGACCGGGGCGGCGAGAATGCCCCCGCGCCCGACGCCGCCTCCGCCAAGAAGGCGAAGAAGAAGGCCCGCAAGACGGCGAAGCCCGTCGGACCCGACGGCTGGCGCCCGAGCGTCTTCCGCCTCGGCCTGTTCGTTCCTGTTCAGCTACCTGAGCCTCCAGGCCACCCGCAACAGCCACCAGTACGCCGCCGCGATGGGGGCCCTGACGGCCTGGAACCTGGCCGAGTGGGCGGCCGTCGCGCGCCGGCGACGGATCGAGAAGGGCTTTGACGACCCCCGCGTCGAGCCCGCCGCCGGGCGCCTGGTCACGCTCGCCGTCGTGGTCGCGGCGTTCGGCCTGGTCGCCTCCGGCCAGTTCTACACATGGGCCGGCGAGAAGCGGACCATCGGCATCGGCGAGGAGCCGCTCTGGTTCCCGCACGAGGCCGTGAAATTCGCCGGATCCCCCGGCATGCCCGACCGCGCCATCGCGTTCCACAACGGCATCGCCCCCTTGTATGAATACTACTGGGGCCCCGACAAGAAGATTCATTCCGACGCCCGGCTCGAAGCGATGGGGCCCAAGATCTACGCCGAATACTCACGGCTCCAGGGCCGCGTCGCCGACAACGCGCCCGGCTGGGTCACCGAACTCGGCGAGATGGGCGACCCCGTCGTGATCCTCGACAACATCCAGCCGACGTCGACCTCGATGATGGCCAGCTTCCTCCTCAGCCGCCGCTACAAATGCGTCTGGTTCGATCCGATCGCGGCCGTGTTCGTCCACGAGAAGTACCGCGACGTCGTCGACAAGCACGCCGTCGACTTCGGCGCCCTGCACTTCCGGGGCTCCCGCGAGCGGTTCTCCGACGACCCCGCCTATGAGTCGGCCTTCACCACCTCGTACGCCAGCGACGCCTACGCCACCGCGCTCATGCCCCGGGGCGAGGATGTGATCAAGGGCATGGTCCTCGAAGGGCTCGACCACGCCCGCAGGCTCCGCGAGCTGGACCCCGGCAACCTCAACGGTTGGAAACGTGCGGCGATTTTATACCTGAGCCGCCAGCCCAGCGACCTCATGGGCGAGCCCGTCGCGCGGTTCCGCATGGCCTTCGACCCGTCGCTCGACCTCGCGGCCTGCCGCGCCACATACGGGTTCCGCAAGGCCGTCGAGATCCAGCCGGACGACCCATTCACGCTCCTGCTCATGCCCACGCTGTTCCAGGCACGGGGAATGAACGCCGAGGCGCTCGATTATTACAAACGCTTCCTCATGACCACCTATCTCAATGATTCCCAGCGTCGCGGGCAGCAGGGCGCGACCATCCAGGCCGCCAAGCTGATGGGCGAGCTGGGCGACGACCCGAGCCTCGCCTGGAAGAATCTCAGCGAGCTGGAGGCGTTGGAGAATGCGTTGCTGTCGAAGGGCCGGGCGACCATGGCCGCCGACCTGATCGAGAAATCCACCCGTCCCGAGGCGCGGGCCTGGGAGAAGGCCGACCGTCTGGCCACGATCCGCCTGCACCTGGGCGAGCCCGCCAGGGCCCGCGAGGCGTGGCTGGCCGTGCCCGACGCCTCCGCCCGCGTGCCTCCCGCCTGGCCCGGGTCGGCTTCACGCACCTGGTCGAGGAGAGCTTCGACGCCGCGCGGACCGCCTTCATCGAGGCCCTCAGGCTCGACCCCGCCTCCTTCGAGGCGGCCTACGGCCTGGCCGTCACCCAGATGGACGCCGGGCGGGCGCTCGAGGCCGCCGACGCCGCCCGGGCCGCCGCCCGCAACGCCGCCACCGACCACGCCCGCTCCGCCTCGCGTGCCATCCTCAACACGGTGTCGCCCTACGCAGGGTCCGCCATTTCAGACCGATGATTTCACGCTTTCACATCTTCAACATCAACAAACTGGCCCGCAATGGCCGACCCTACAGGAGATTTCTCAGCGTCTTGATGTGGCCGGGGATGGCCTTGAAGGGGTCGGCGGCGGCCTCGTATTCGAGGACGACGTAGCCCGAGTAGCGGGCGTCCTTGAGCACGCCGATGACCTTCGAAAGGTCGGCCTCCTCCTTCTTTTGGCCCTTGCGGCTGATCTCGGTCTTCACCTGCACGTTCACCGCGTAGGGGGCGAGCCGGGCGAGGTCGGAATACGGGTCCTCGCCGTGGAAGTTGCCGGTGTCGAGGTTCACCCCGAAGTTCGGGCTGTCCACCGCCTTCACGAGCTTCAAGAGTTGTTCGGGCGTGGATGTGATCCCGCCGTGATTCTCGAGCGCCAGCATGACCCCCTTCGACTCGGCGTAGGGGAGCGTGGCCTTGAACCCGGCCAGGCAGCGCTCGATCGCCTGCTCCTCGGTGTCCCCTTTGGCCTTCGTGCCGGCGAAGACCCGGATCACGGGCGCTCCCATGATCACAGCATGATCCACCCACGTCTTCACGAGCTGGATCGTCTTATCCCGCTCGGGCCCTTCGGGCAGGCAGAAATTGTTGCCGACCGACGTGCCCGACACGGCCAGGCCGAGCTTGAACGCGTGCACCTTGAGCCGGTGGACGAAGTCGGCGTCGAACCCCTCGGGGAAGTAGTACGACGTCAGCTCGACCGCGTCCAGGCCCATGTCGGCCGCGAGGTTGACGAAGTCGAAGAGGTCGATCCGGGGCTTGTTCCCCTTGGTCCCGACCAGATAGTCCCGATAGGAATAGGCGGCGACGCTGAGCTTGAGGTGGCTCGGCCGCGTCCTGCCGATCGGCTGCCCCGGCGGGGCCGCGACCGATCGGGACGCCAGGGCGGCCGGCAACGCCAGCGCGGCGGCCGTGCCCGCGAGGAACCCGCGGCGGGTGGTGGGACGCATCGTTCGGTCACTCCGTGCGAGGTCGGTGGGATCCGGGCAAGGCCCGTATCCTAACCCGCGCGTCCCTCGCAAGAAACCCCTCTGGAGTGCGAAAGCCCCGCTCCCGCACCCCGGAGTCATTCGTCGATCTCGTCCAGGAGTTCGTTCACTTCTTGATCCAGGTGCAGCAGGTCGGTCTCGAACGAGTCGCCCGACTCGGGCTCGGGGTCGACGGCCACCGCCCGGGTCTTCCGACCGGTCCGGGATCCGACGTCCTCCGTCGGATCGATCTCCTCCCCCTCGTCCTTCTCGCCCGGGACCGTTTGGGTCCTCGCCCGGAGGTAGAGCTTGATGGGGACGTCCTTGAACGGCAGCCGTTCGCGGAAGGTGTTGAGCAGGTAGCGGAGGTAAGTTGGATCGAAGAGTGATGGACTGTTCACAAAAATAACGATGGTCGGCGGCGCGGTGCCGACCTGGGTGGCATAATAAACCCGCGGGATCCGCCCCTTCACGCTCGCCGGCGGGTGGGCGTCGACCGACTCCCGGACGACCCGGTTGAGCTGACCCGTCGGAACCCGCCTCGTCGCCTGCTTGAACTGCGACTGGGCCAGGTTCAAAAGCGCCTTCACGTTGCGGCCCGTCTTGGCCGTGATGAAGGCCAGCGGCATGTACGCCATGTTCCGGAACGCATGCTGGATCAGGTGCGCGTACCGCGTGGCCGGTCCGGTCCCCTGGGTCTCGGGGTCCGAGAGCACCAGGTCCCACTTGTTCACCACGAAGATGCAGGGCTTGTACTGCTGGGTCACGTAGTCGGCCAGTTGCTTGTCCAGCCGGCTGATGCCCGAGGTCGGGTCGAGGAACAAGAGCACCACGTCCGCCCGGCGGATCGACCTCTCGGCGCGGTGGATCGAATAAAAGTCGAGGTCATCCTTGATCTTCGCCTTCCGCTTCACCCCGGCCGTGTCGATCGCCAGGAACGGCAGCCCGTCCAGCTCGAACCGCACGTCGACCGAGTCCCGCGTCGTGCCGGGCACCTCCGAGACGATCATCCGTTCGGCGTGCGCGAGGGTGTTGATGAACGTCGACTTGCCCGTGTTCGGCCGCCCCACGGCCGCGACCTTCATCACCGCGTCGGCGGGCTTCACGTCCGGGCCGTAGGGGATCGTCTCGGAGATCATCTTGAAGAGCTGTTTCTTGTTCCGATTCTGATGCACCGAGATGTAGATCGGTTTGCCCCGGCCGAGCTTGTAGAACTCGCCGCCGCGGTTGTCCTGCTCGGGCACGTCCGACTTGTTGATCACGAGCAGGACGGGCGTCTTGGGGATGTACCTCAGCCGCTGGGCGACCTCCTCGTCCAGGGGCATCACCCCCTCCTTCAGGTCCACCACGAACAGGATCAGATCGGCCTCGTTGATGGCGGTCTCGATCTGGCGCTCGACGTGCTCGGACAGGTCGTCGCGGTCGACCATCCCGATCCCGCCGGTGTCGATCAGCTCGACGAACCGGGACTCCAGCCCGTCCCCATCGATCTGCACCAGGGTCCCGACCCGGTCGCGGGTCACCCCCGACATGTCGTCGACGATGGCGATCCGGCGCTGGGCGATCCAGTTGAAGAGGGACGACTTGCCCACGTTGGGGCGGCCCACGATCACGACTTTGGGCAGGGGCATGGGAGCAACCTATCTCGCGAGGCGACAAACTGCGGCCAAACCAATCGAGAACGCCTCGGCGTCGGACGTCGTTTCGTCGATTCTGGGGTTCGTCCCTGATTATAAGAGAACCCCGGCCCCGGCGACAATCTCAAGCAGTCCCTCCGATGCGTCCCCCTCGCCTGAATTGGCCGGGCACTCGCCCCTTGCGACGGCCCCGCCGGGCCGGACAATGAGGCGATGGAGACCGAGCCCCAGTCCCGATACGAGCCCGAGGGGCTCTCGACCCTCGACGGCGTCGCCCTGGTGACCGGGGCCGCCATGGCCTCGATCCACGTCCGCGCCCTGTTCACCGACCTCCCCGGCCCGTTCACCATCGCCCTGATCGTCGTCCTGTTCTGCTGGATGTCGCTGGCCTCCGCCGGCCCGTTCGTCTTCGCCGTCCGGCGGTTCGTGCGGCACCTGGGGAACTACCCCGGCCTGGGGGACCGCCTCTGGCTCCTGGCCGGAGTCCCCTGGATCCTCGCCGGGGTCGTCCGGACCGGCTCCACCTCCTCGAACCTCGACCCCGGCTCCGACCGCCCCTACGCCGCCGCCCTGATCGGCTCGGTCTCGGTCGCCATCGGCTGGGGCCTGCTGATCGTCCTCCGCCACGGGGCCGCCGCCTGTGTGGCTAACCGCTCCTGGACCGAGTGGGCCGGCCTGCTCTGCACCGGGCTCTGGCCCCTCCAGGCCCTCACCGCCTTCGTCATCCTGAATAGCTAGACGGCCGGAGGAGCCCGACCACCGTGACGCCCCCGGCCCGCCCCGACGATCTCCGAGCCGCGCGCCGCAGGGGGCTCCGCCTCTCCGACCTCCTCGGCCTCACCGCCGGCTACGGCCTCGCCGCCTGGCTGCTTCAGGCCTTCCACCCCCGGTCGGCCCCGGCCTCGGTGCTCGCCTACAGCTCCATCGCCTTCGAGTTCCTCTGGCTCGGCCTGGCCATGAGCGGCCCCCTCGTCCTCCTCCTGGAGCGCGAGCGGTTCTCGGAGGATCCGGAGCGCAGGACCCGGCCCGGCCGACTCATCGGCGACGTCCCCGCCGGCACACCGCCCCCGGCCGAAGCGTCCGAGCCCCGGCGGTCATACTCTCGCGCCGAGCTGGCCTGGTCGGTCATCGGGGGCTACTGGATCGGGGTCGCCGTGCTGGTCGTGCCGCTCCGCTCGGGCGAGACCCCCTGGCTCCTGATGGCCCTGGTCCCGGTGATCGGCCTGGCCTGGATCCTCGTCGCCCCCCGGCGGAAGGGCGATTCCCCGCCGCCCCGCGGCTGGACCCACCCGACCGCCGTCGCCCTGCTCTGGACCACCCCCCTGGCCTGGCTGAATCTCGTCCTGATCGCCCGCGCCTTGATGTGAATCCGTGAACCATCCGATGATCGAGAGCCCACCCATGCGGATCGCCCGGATCGCCGCCCATAAGGTCGAACTGCCGTTGAAGGAGGGCCGCTACGCCTGGTCCGGCGGCAAGTCGGTGGACGTCTTCGACAGCACGATCGTCCGGGTCGAGGCCGACAACGGCCTGGTCGGGTTCGGTGAGGTCTGCCCGCTGGGGCCGGCCTACCTGCCGGCCTACGCCGGAGGGGTCCGCGCCGGCATCAAGGAGCTGGCCCCCCATCTCATCGGCGAGGACCCACGCCAGCTCGGCCGCCTGAACCGGGTCATGGACGCCGCCCTCAAGGGGCACCCCTACGCCAAGTCGGGCATCGACATCGCCTGCTGGGACCTCCTCGGCCACGCCACCGGCCTGCCCGTCGCCACCCTGCTCGGCGGCCGGTTCGGCGACGACATCATCCTCTATCGGGCCATCTCCCAGGCCGACCCCGACACCATGGCCGAGAATGTCGCCGGCTACCGCCGCGAGGGTTACACCCGGTTCCAGCTCAAGGTCGGCTCCGACCCCGTCGTCGACATCGCCCGCATCAAGGCCGTCCGATCCGTCCTCGGCCCGACCGACATCCTCGTCGCCGACGCCAACACCGGCTGGCTCCCCCACGAGGCGGCCCGGGTCGTCCGAGGGGTGAAGGATGTCGACGTCTACATCGAACAGCCTTGCGCCTCCTACGAGGAGTGCCTCACCATCCGCCGCCGAACCGACCATCCCTTCGTCCTCGACGAGAACATCGACGGCCTCGACATCCTGCTCCGGGCACGGGCCGACGGCGCCATGGACGTCGCGAACCTCAAGATCTCCAAGCTCGGCGGCCTGACGAAGACCAAACAGGCCCGCGACTTCTGTGTCAGCCTGGGCATCGCCATGACCCTGGAGGACAGCTGGGGCGGCGACCTCGCCACCGCCGCCATCGCCCACCTGGCCCACTCCACCCCCGCCGAACTCCGCTTCACCAGCACCGACTTCAACAGCTACAACACCGTCCAGAACGCCCGAAACGCCCCCCAACGTCAGAACGGCCGGATGACGACCACCGCCGCCCCCGGCCTCGGCTTCGAGATCCTCGAAGACACCCTCGGCCCGGCCCTGGTGGACATCCACTGATCCGACCAAGGGCGGCAAATCTCCCCCGACCGGTTGACTCCCGCCGAACTGTGCCACATACTTATGGGTAAGTCCTGCTGATGATCGGCTCGACAACGGTCCCGACGGCCCTGCCACACGACGTGCGTGCGGCGAGGGCCGTTCTCGTTTCCGCCGGACCCGCCCGCGATGGGCACGCGACTCGAAACGGGCGACGATCGGCCCGATATTAGCCGAGGACGAGAGCCATGGCCCACCGCCGCCGATCCGTCGCATTCCGACCCAGCCTGGAATCCTGCGAGTCCCGCCTGGTCCTCAGCCGAGTCGCGGTCGCCGTCGATTCCCCTTTGATCTTCGAAGGCACCTACTCCCTCCCCGGGCAGCCCCCCGTTAGGGCCGAAGAATACGCCCATTCGCGGTTCGTCCCGTCGTCCGGGGCGATCGCCGCGAACTTCGACTCGTTCCGCCAGTTCAGCTCACTCCGGGGACGCCTCGGCGGCGGTTTCCTCGACTGCTCGATCACGTTCCAGGACGGCAATCTGATACGTGCGACAGGACCAGCCCTCGTCCGATCTCAAGCCGGATCCCCGACCGAACTTCGGGCCGAGTGCGTCCTCCGGGACAGCGCAGGGCGACTGATCGGCTTCCTGAGCGTCCGCCCCTGGGGGTCGCCAGGGGCACTCACCCCTGAAGTGGACCCCATTGGCTAGACCAAAAATCGACGATTCTTCGCTACTCTCTCGTTAGCCCTTTTCGGCCCCCGTGCCCCGATAGACGGCCGCCGGGGTCCGATACTCGAGCGACTGGTGGGGCCGCTCGTCGTTGTAGAAGGCGAAGTACCTTGCGAGGCCCCGCTGCAGCCCCGGCACCGTGTCGTAGCCTTGAATGTAAATGTCTTCGTATTTGACGGATCGCCAAAGGCGTTCCACGAAGACGTTATCCAGCGCCCGCCCACGGCCGTCCATGCTCACCGCCACCCCCGCCGACTCCAGCCGCCCGGTGAACGCAACCGCCGTGAACTGCACCCCCTGGTCGGTGTTGAAGATCTCCGGCTTCCCTCCCCTCAAGGCGTCTTCGAGCATCTCCAGGCAGAACGAACCGTCGAGCGTGTTCGACAGCCGCCAGGCGATCACGTACCGGCTGAACCAGTCGATCACCGCCGCCAGGTACATGAACCCCGAGGCCATCGGCACATAGGTGATGTCGGTGCTCCAGACCTGGTCCCTCCTCCCTACCGTCACGCCCCGGAGCAGGTACGGGTAGATCCGATGGCCCTTCCCGGCCAGGCTCAGCCGTGGCTTGGGGTAGATCGCCTCCAGGCCCATCGCTCGCATCAGTCGCTGCACCCGCTTGCGGTTCACCTCCTCCCCTCGTTCCTTCAGCCAGGCCGTCATCCGCCGGCTGCCGTAGAACGGCCGGGCGGTGTACTGCTCGTCGATGAGCCGCATCAGCCTCAGGTCCTCGGCCGCCTGACCGGCGGGCTCGTAGTAGAGGCTCGACCGGCTCAGCCCCAGCAGCTCGCACTGCCGCCGCACGCTCAGGGCCGGGTGGCCGGGCTCGATCAGCGGCCGCTTGTGCTCACATGAAGACGGCAGCTTTTTTTTTGAGCCACTCCAGCTCCATCTTCAGCCGGCCGATCTGCTCGAACAGCTCGGCCTGGCGGGCCTCGGCGTCAGCCGAGGCCGCCTGGGCCGGGCTCCCGAAGAGGCCCTCCGCCCCGGTCAGGAGTTGTTTCTTCCAGCCGTGGATCAACGTCGGGTGGACGCCGTAGTGCCCGGCCAGCTCGTTGATGGTGCGGTCCCCCTTGAGTGCGGCGAGGGCGACCTGGGCCTTGAACGCCGCCGTGTGGACCTTCCGCTTGCCTGCCATCGCACCCCCCTTTGCTGGGCCACCGGAGTAGCTTAACCGGTGGTCCAGTTTTCAGGGTCCACTATACCCTCCGGGTGGCAAGATGCCCGCCTCCGGCGAAGGACTCGCCGCCCGACTCGGGACCGGGACGATCCGACCCGGAACGCCTATCACCGTGGCATCTTTCGATGTGAAGCTTCCCGGCGGATCCTCCGTCTCCGGAATCGAATCCCGAGGACTGATTGAGCTCGGAACCGTCCGCGGCGGCGGCCGCCTCGGCGGCTCGATCACGCTCCCGGGCCGGCCCTCCATCCCGCTGTCCGGCCAGATCCGTGCGAATCGGATCACGATCCGATTTTCGCTCGCCGGCCGCGACATCGTGTGCAATGGGTTCCTCACCACCCCCGGCGACGAGCGGATCCTCGCACTGGGCACGGCCGTCGTCGCGGGTCGCAAGGAGGCAGGCCTCTGGACCATCAACGCCGACCTCTCCAATCAAGACCTCACCGGCCTTAACCTCGCCGGTCGAGACCTCAGTCACGCCGACCTCCGCTGGGCCGACCTCGAAGGTGCGAACCTCCGAGGGGCGAATGTCCAGGGATCGAATCTGTCGCGCTCCGAACTCGACGGAGCCGATCTCCGCTCCGCCACCCTCATCAACGCCGACCTCTCGGCAGCGAGCCTGGTCGGTTGTGCCCTCGCAAGCACGGTCGTCGTCGGGGCCGACCTCTCCCACGCCCGCCTCGACGGGGTCGATCTCTCACACACCAGCCTGATCGGCGTCTCCCTCGACCACGCCTCGCTGATCCATGCACGCCTGCCGATCGGTCGGACCGACGGGATCGGCCTATCGAACCTCAACCTGGCGGGCGTCAACCTGTCCGGGGTCAACCTCGACGGCGTCGACCTGTCCGGATCCAATCTGAGTCGTTCCGTCCTCCAGGGAACCTCGCTCGTCGGCGCCAAGCTGACCGGGGCCGACCTCCGGGGCTCCGACCTGCGAGGCGCCGATCTCACGCACGCAGACCTTTCGGGTGCCGACCTCAGCGTGATCGATCAGGTGTACCCGATGGTCACGACCAACCTCGAAGGAGTTCGCCTCCGAGGTGCCGACCTGTCCGGGGCCAGATTGATCGGGGCCGACCTCGACCATGCCGACCTGGCCTCGGCCGATCTCCGAGGGGCCAATCTGACGACATACATCCCCTACCCGAATGACCCGTACCTTGACCCACCGATCCGTACGACGCTCGTAGGGGCCGACCTGACCGGCGCCGACCTGACGGGTGCCGCCATCGCGGCCGCGATCTTCTCCCGCGCGACGCTCAAGAACACCAATCTGTCGGGGGTGCGGGGCGATGCGATCCGAGATTATTTCAAATTCGGGCCCGTTTATTATTCAACCGATTTCTCCGGCGCCGACCTAGCCAGTGCGAATTTGAGCGGTGCGTCACTCAGGGCGGTGATCTTCCGAGACGCCACCCTCGTCGGGGCGAATCTACAACTCGCCGACCTCAGCCGCTTCGATTACTTCGACGGGCTGTTCCCCGCTGTGGGGGCCGACCTCCGAGACGCTGATATGAGGGGTACACTCCTGCGCGGGGCCAAGCTGATCGCCGCCGACCTGACCGGCGCGAATTTGAGAGGAGCCAGGCTCGATTCTCTCTTGCGACCCGACTTCGTCGATACCCCGGAATACACCGCCACGGACCTCTCGGGCGCACGACTGCGGTCCACGGACCTCACGGGGGCGTTCATCTCGGGCGCACGGTTCATCAGCGCGGACCTCGCTCAGGCAACGCTGGCTTCCGTGCAGGGCGAGGCCATCAGCGTTTGGGATCGGTTCGGCGTCTCCTACATCGCGACTGACTTCTCCCACGCCGACCTTAGCGGGGCAACCCTCGATTCTGCCCGCCTCGCGGCCGCGTCGTTCTCCGGGGCTCGGCTCGATCATGCCGTGCTCAGAAATGCCAACTTCGATGCACGCGGATTCTCCCCGTTCCCGTATTACCTTGAGCAAGACTTGCGGGCGCATTTCAACGATGCCAATCTCAATGGAGCGGACATGAACTTATCCTCATTCGTCAGGGCGGACATGTCCGGGGCAATCATGACCGGCGCGAAGCTCGGCGGCTCAATTCTTCAGCTCGCGATCCTGAGAAACGCGGACCTCTCCGGGACCGATCTCTCGAAGGCGGACACGACGGGGGCAATCGGCCTGTAGGTCAGGCATCAGATGCCGGCCCCCCGTCAACTGTCCCGAAGTCGCGCCTTCCTCGGCTGGCACTTCGGGCAATAATGCGTCGGGCGTCCGATCAATCCAACGATATTCGTCTTCACGATGGGGGTGGAACACTCGGGGCAAGGCTGGCCGCCGCGGCCGTACATGGCGTTCTGGTTGAGGAAGCCCCCTTCCAGGCCCAGGACCGTGCGGTAGCCGGCGTCGAAGCTGGAACCCTCGGCGGCGATGGCCTCGGCCAGGACCTTGCCGATCGCGGCGTGGAGGCGCGCGAGTTCGGGCCTGGTCAGCGACGAGGCCGGTCGCTCGGGGTGGATGCGGGAGCGGAAAAGGGTCTCGTCGGCGTAGATGTTGCCGATCCCGGCCAGGATCTTCTGGTCCATGAGGGCCGGCTTGATCGGCCGCGAGGTGGCCTTGATCCGCCGGCTGAAGTCGTCGAGGGCGATTTCGAGGGCGTCGGGCCCCTGGGACTTGTTGAAGGCCGCCTCGGCCTCGGCGGGGGTCGGATACCAGGCGATCTTGCCCAGGCGTCGCGTGTCGCAGAACCAGACCGTCGCGGACGCCCCGGCCAGGCGGAATGTCAGGCGGACGTGCTCGGGCCGTTCGGGCGGAATCAGCCAAAAACCTCCAGTCATCCGGGGCTGGATGACGATCGTACCTCGGGCATCAGACAGATCGATCACGACCCACTTGCCGCGCCGGCCCACGCCTTCCACCCCCGATTTTCCCACCCGGCGCACGAACTCCTCCGCCTCGCACCCCTGGAGCAAGGACGGATCGTGGACCTCGACCATCTCGATGACCCGCCCGGTCAGGATGGGCCGGAGCCCCCTCACCATCGTCTCGACTTCCGGCAATTCCGGCATGTTCGCCCCCTCGATGTTGTTCCCAACATCGTAGCCCCCGTGGGAGCAAGGTGGCCAGTCGCGACGGAGGTTTCAAGATCGGTCACCGACATTGCCATCAATGCTGCCATCTACTGACTGATCTTGACAAGATTCCGTCAGCCACTTGACAGGCCCTGACCGATCTTGCCAGAATCTGTGGAAATCCCCTGACAAGGACGGTCGTACCCTCCGATGCTCGCTGAGACGAGGCGGAAGATTCTCCTGGACCTCATCGCCCGCCAGGGCTTCGCAACCCTGGACGAACTGGTGAAGGCGCTCGGGGTCTCCGAGTCGACCGTCCGGCGCGACCTGGAGACGCTCGACCTGGCCGGATCGATCAAGCGGACCCACGGCGGGGCCGTCTGCTCGCCCACCGAAGTCCGGGCCATGCCCGCCTTCGACGAGCGGACCGGCACGGCCACCCTGGAGAAGCGGGCGATCGGCCGGCTGGCGGCGTCGATGATCGAGGACGGCGACACCGTCCTGCTCGACGGCGGGACGACCACCATGGAGGTTGCCCGGGCCCTGCACGGCCGGCCGGTCCAGGTTGTGACCAACAGCCTCCCGATCGCCCAGCTGCTGGCGTCCGGCAAGGAGACCGAACTCATCCTGCTCGGTGGATACGTCTACCCCCGCACCGGTGTCGCCCTCGGCCCCCACGCCATCGCCATGATGCAGGGGATCCGGGTGCGGAGGTCGATCCTGGGGGCGGGCGGCATCGTGGCGGAGGGTGTCTATAACTCCAACCTCCTCCTGGTCGAGACCGAGCGGCAGATGATGAAGTGCGGGCAGGAGGTGATGATCGTCGCCGACCACTCGAAATTCGGGCGCCTGTCGCTGTCGTGGCTCTGCGGGCTCGACGCGATCAGCTGCCTGGTGGTGGACGACCGGATCGCCCCCGAGCACGGCCGGATGCTGGACGAGGCGGGGGTGCCGCTGAAGATCGCGTCGCGGAAAGCCGATGGTGTCGAGGCGGGCCCGGACTCCGGACCCAGGTCGATTCGGATCGAGGATGGAGTGAGATGAGCACGTTGGTCACGCCCGATCGGTCCCAGGTCGAACAGCTCGTCCGGTCCATCTTCCGGAAGCAACTGGGGGCCGGCGCGTCGCCTCCCGGACCCGCCGACCTCTCGGCCGCCGTCGCCGCCGCGCTGGCGAGCATGGCCTACGGCAAGGCCGCCCCGCCGCCCGCCGCACCGGCCTACAAGCCGAATCTGGTCGTGAACATCTCGGCGCGACATTGCCACCTCACCCAAGAGCATGTCGACGTCCTGTTCGGCCAGGGCTACCAGCTCTCGCCGATGAAGACCCTCTACCAGTCCACCGACTTCGCCTCCAACGAGACCGTCGCCGTCGTCGGCCCCCGCCAGCGGATGATTCCCGGCGTGCGGATCCTCGGGCCCTGCCGGGCGTTCAGCCAGATCGAGCTGGCCTTCACCGACGCGATCAGCCTAGGGATCGATGTCCCCGTCAAGCTCTCGGGCGACATCGAGGGGACCCCCGGCTGCCTGCTGATCGGGCCCAAGGGCACCCTGGCCCTGACCAAGGGCGTCATCCGGGCCGAGCGGCACGTCCACATGGGCCCGAAGGACGCCGATTATTACGGCGTGAAGGCCAAGGACCGCATGGACCTCAAGATCGAGGGGCCGTGCCCCACGACGCTTGAAGGCTTGCTGGTGCGTACGCATCCCGATTGGAAGCTCGAGGTGCACATCGACACCGACGAGGCCAACTGCGCCGACCTGACCCACGCGACCAGGGTGACCCTGGTCAAGCCTTGATAAACTGAAACGAAGCGAGACCTTCGAGCCGATCGGCCCGACCGGGCCCGAGGCTCGACGACGATCACCACGATCCCGACCGTTCCCGAAGGAGGCCGAGATGGCCGCGGCGAATCTTGAAGCGTTAGGCATGATCGAATGCAAGGGCTTCGTGGCGCTGGTCGAGGCCAGCGACGCGATGCTCAAGGCCGCCAACGTCGAACTGGTCGGCTGGGACAAGATCGGCAGCGGCCTGGTGACCGCCTTCGTGGCGGGCGACGTGGCGGCGGTCAAGGCCGCGGTCGACGCCGGCGCGGCCGCGGCCAGCCGGATCGGCGAGGTCGTCTCGGTCCAGGTGATCCCCCGGCCGCACGAAGACCTCGGCGGCGTCCTGACGTTCACCAAGGCCACCCCGGCCGCCGCGCCCGCCAAGGCGACCAAGGAATAAGAAGGAGGCCGCCATGGCGACTGTTTCGAGCAAGGGCCGCCCGGCCCCGAGTTTCTCCGGCGACGCCCTCGGCCTGATCGAGACCAAGGGCCTCGTGGGCATGATCGAGGCCACCGACGCGATGCTCAAGGCCGCGAACGTGACCCTCGTCGGCCGCGTCGGCATCGGCGCCGCGTTCATCACCACGCTGGTCCGCGGCGACGTCGGTAGCGTCCGCGCCGCCGTCGAGGCGGGCGCCGAGAGCGCCAGCCGCGTCGGCGAGCTGGTCAGCGCCCACGTCATCCCCCGCCCCGACGAGGCCGTCATCCGCACGTTCCTGGGCTGAGCCATGAATTCGTGACCGGGTGCCCACGCGAGTGGGCCCCGGCGCGAGCCGCCCAGGGCGACCTCCTCACTCCTCCAGATCTCCGCATGTGAAGGGACGACGATGAACGGGACGGCACTGGGGCTGATCGAGACGCAGGGGTTGGTCGGGCTGATCAGCGCCGTCGACGCGATGCTCAAGGCGGCGAGCGTGGAGCTGGCGAGCACGATCATCAAGCTCGACGGCGGGCTCGTCAGCGTGATGGTCCGGGGCGACGTCAGTAGCGTTCGCGCCGCCGTTGAGGCCGGGGCCGAGGCCGCCGGCCGGATCGGCGAGCTCAAGGCCGCCCACGTCATCCCCCGCCCCAGCGACGTCGTCGTCCGGACCTTCTCGGGCGGAGGCGTGAAGAAATGAAAATCCTGGTCGCCAACCTCGGCAGCACCAGCTTCAAGTACCGCCTTTACGAGCTCGACGGCTCGCGTGAAGACCTGCTCGCGCGTGGGGCCGTCGAGCGGATCGGCTCGAAGAACGCCAAGGTGACCACCAAGTCGCCCAAGGGCGAGACCGAGATGGTCGAGCCGATCGCCGACCACGGCGACGCGGTGCAGGTCTGCCTCGATCAGCTCACGGACGAGAAGGTCGGCGTCCTTGATAGCTCCGACGATGTGGCCGCCATCGGATTCAAGGCGGTGCATGCGAAGGGGATCACCGGCGTCCACCGCGTGACCGAGGACGTGCTGCTGGCCATGGAGGCGTTCTCCGACGTCGCCCCGGCCCACAACCCGCCCTACATCAAGGCCATGCGGATGCTGGGCGAGCGGTTCCCGAGGATCCCGCTGGTGGCGGCCTTCGAGACCGGCTTCCACCGCAGCATCCCCGAGGCGAACCAGCGGTACGCGATCCCCGAGAAATGGGCGACCGACCTCGGCATCCGCCGATGGGGATTCCACGGCGCCAGCCACCGATATATCGCCGGCAGGATGGCCGAACTCCTCGGTCGTGATGACCTGAAAATCATCTCATGTCACCTCGGCGGCTCCTCGTCCCTCTGCGCGAGCAGGGGCGGCAGGTCGCAAGCGTGCAGCCTGGGGATGAGCCCGCAGTCGGGCCTGCCGCACAACAACCGCGTCGGCGACCTCGACGTCTTCGCGCTGCCGGTGATCCTCAGCGAGACCGGGCTCACGCTGGACGAGGTGCTCGACACGCTCGCCAACAAGTCGGGCCTTGAGGGGATGAGCGGCGCGGGCCGGGACCTCCGCGACATCGAGGCCGCCGCCCACAAGGGCGACGCCGGTGCCAAGCTGGCCCTGGATGTGTTCATCTCCTCAACCCGCCACTATCTGGGCGCGTATCTGGTCGAACTGGGCGGTGCGGACGCCATCGTCTTCACCGGCGGGATCGGCGAGAACTCGACCCTGATGCGAGACGGCGTCTGCCGCGACCTGGCCTGGTTCGGCATCGAACTGGACCCCGCTCGGAACGCCTCGGGCGAGGCCGAACGCGAGGTCTCGGCGGACGGCTCGCGGGTGCAGGTCTGGACCGTGCCGACGAACGAGGAGATCGTCGTCGCTCGCCAGTCGCGCGACCTGCTGGCGTCGGGTCAGAGTTGCATTCCCTGATCTGATCCCCGGAGAGAGATCCAAGCATGTTCGTGGCCCGCGTCACCGGAAGCCTGATCGCCACCCAGAAGGTCGCCTCGATGACCGGACACAAGCTGCTCATGGTCGAGCCCTACCGGGTGGATGAGAAGAACCGTGACAGGCTGGTCCCGACGGGCCGGAGCTTCGTGGTGGTCGACACGCTGGGGGCGGGCCTCGATGAGATGGTTCTCGTCTGCCAGGGGTCGAGTGCGAGGCTCACGCCCGAGACCGAGAAGCTGCCGATCGACGCGGTGGTGATCGGTCTGGTGGACCAGGTGGACATCGCCGGGAAGACCATCTTCTCGACGCGGGAACAGGCGGACTGACCTTCTAATCGTCGGCGGTGACAGCCATGCAAATGTCCGAAGACTTGATCCGTAGCGTGATTCAGGAAGTGCTGTCGCAGATGGGCACGGGCGTGCCCGCCGGCGCGATGGCCTCGCCCCTGCCCAACGGCCGAGGGCGGGATGGCATCTACGCCACCGCCGACGAGGCCGTGAAGGCCGCCGAGGCCGCCTTCCAGGTCTTCCGCCGCCGGCCGCTCGCCGACCGGGCGAAGGCGATCGAGGTCATCAAGACGATCTGCGTCGAGCAGGCCGAAGAGCTCGGCCGGATGGAACTCGACGAGACGCGAATCGGCCGCCTCGACCACAAGATCGCCAAGCTCCGCGACGCCATCCCCAAGGTTCCGGGCGTCGAATACCTCCGCACCGAAAACTGGTCGGGCGACGGCGGCCTGACGCTGACCGACTTCGCGCCCTTCGGCGTCATCGGCGCGATCACGCCGGTGACCCACAGCCTGCCGACCCTGGCGGGCAATGCCATCAACATGCTTGCGGCCGGCAATACGGTCGTCTACAACGCCCACCCGTCCGGGGCGAAGGTCGCGGCCGAGGGCGTCCGTAGGTTCAACCGCGCGATCCAGCAGGTGACCGGGCTGACGGACCTGCTGACCATCATCGAGACGCCGACGCTCGAATCGGCCGCGCAGTTGTTTGATCATAAAGGGGTCCGACTCCTCGTCGTGACCGGCGGCCCGGCGGTGGCCCGCGCGGCCCTGGCGAGCAAGCGTCGGGCGATCGTCGCGGGGCCGGGCAACCCTCCGGTGGTCGTCGATGGGACGGCCTGCCTGGAGAACGCGGCCAAGTCGATCGTCGCCGGTGCGGCCTTCGACAACAACCTGCTCTGCATCGGCGAGAAGCAGGTCTTCGCGGTCGCGGAGATCTTCGACAAGCTGATGGAGCAGATGGGCAAGAACGGCGGCTACCGCCTGAACCCGGCCCAAATCGACGCCCTGACCAAGGTCGCCTTCAAGCCCGGCGACGGCGGTCATCTGGTCCTGAACAAGGACCTCGTCGGGGCCGATGCGGCGGTGCTGGCGAAGCACGCCGGGGTGACCGTCCCGGCCGAGACCCAGGTGCTCTACGGCGAGACGGGGGCCGATCACCCGTTCGTCGATCATGAACAAATGATGCCCTTCCTGCCCTTCGTCCGGGTCTCCGACGTCGGCCGAGCGATCGAGCTCGCCAAGATCAGCGAACATGGATACGGGCATACGGCCATCTTGCACTCACGCGACACGGGCGTGATGACGAAGATGGGGAAGGTGATGGATTGTACCGTCTATGTCATCAATGGGCCCAGCACGGCGGGGCTCGGGCTGGGCGGCGAGGGCGTGCTCTCGTTCTCGATCGCGGGACCGACCGGCGAGGGCGTGACGACGCCCCTGACGTTCACCCGCCAGCGCCGGACGGCCATCGCGGGCGGCATGCGTTTCGTCTGACACATACGTTCACGTGGGAGTCCGGTCATGCAGGTCGGGCGGGTCCTGGGCACGGCGACATCGACGGTCAAGCATTCGACGTTCCAGTCGGAGCGGCTGCTCGTCGTCCAGCTCGAGACCGTCGACGGGCGACCGGACGGTGAGCCGGTGCTGGCCTTCGACCGCCTCGGGGCGGGCCGGGGCGACGCGGTGCTCCTCACCAACGACGGGGCGATCCTGCAGCAGATGGTCGGCAAGTACACCCCGGGGCGCTGGAGCGTGATGGGGCTGCCGGACTGATCGTCATCCGAACAGAGGAGCACGTCCTTTGAGGCTGGCCGAAGTGATAGGACGGGTCACATTGTCGCGGGCGCACCCCAATCTGAAGGGGGCCCGGTTCGTGATCGCGTTGCCGCTGCCGGCCGAGGCGCTGCTCGAGGACTCCCCGAAGCGCGGTGAGGAAGTGATCACCTATGACAACCTCGGCGCGACGGCGGGGGCGATCATCGGGCTGAGCGAGGGCCGCGAGGCGGCGAACCCGTTCGGCAAGGAGAAGGTCCCGGTCGACGCCTACTGCGCCGCGCTGATCGACCGCCTCGACCTCCGGCCACTCCCCCCGCGTTGACGCGGGGACTGTCGTACAAGAATCCAGATCAGCCGTTGAACAAGTCGTAGGATGAGGACGCGGACATGAGCGCCCCTGGCAGTCTGATGAGCGAGTGGAAGCTCCGCGAGCTGATGTGCGAGATCGGCCGGCGGGTCTACAACAAGGGCTTCGCGGCCGCCAACGACGGCAACATCTCGTACCGGCTGAGCGAGGACCGCGTCCTCTGCACGCCCACCCGGATATCGAAGGGCTTCATGAAGCCCGACGACCTCTGCATCGTGGACATGGACGGGAAGCAGGTCTCGGGCACGCGGAAGCGGTCGAGCGAGATCCTGCTTCACCTCTCGGTGCTCAAGGTCCGCCCCGACATCCGCTCATGTGTTCACTGCCACCCGCCCCACGCCACGGCCTTCGCGGTGGCCCACGAGCCGATCCCCAAGTGCATCCTGCCCGAGTTCGAGGTCTTCCTCGGCGAGGTGGCGATCGCGAGGTACGAGACGCCCGGCACCCAGACGTTCGCCGACACCGTGCTCCCCTACGCCAAGGACACCGACACGATCCTGCTGGCGAATCACGGCACGATCACCTATGGATCGGACCTGGAAGACGCCTACTTCAAGACCGAGATCATCGACGCCTACTGCCGGATCCTGCTGCTGGCCAAGCAGCTCGGTCGCATCAACTACTACAACGATGACAAGGCAGCCGAGCTGATCAAGATCAAGCCGAACCTCAACATCCCCGACCCCCGCCTGCCGCTGGGCCTGGAGAATTGCGACCTCTGCGGCAACAGCCTGTTCCGCGAAGGCTACTCGGAGTTCGCCCCCGAGCCCTATGCCTTCGTGCCGCCGAAGCTGATCGAGTCGGGCTACGGGAACCACACCGACACCGTGCACCAGTACATGCCCGGCCTCACGCCCCATTCTCCGGCCCCGTCGTCGAACGGCCAGCCTAAGCCCGCTTCGGCCCCGGCGCTCGATCCGGCGAGCTTCGAGGCCCTGGTCAGGACGATCACCGATCAGGTGGTCGGAGCCATGAACGGCAAGGTCGGGGCGTCGGGCTGCTGAGCCGGCGTGCTCCGGGCGATTGGACACACGTTCGAGTCTTTATCCGAGAGAGTTTGCCATGAACGTGAGCATCATCGGCGGAGGCGGGCTGGTGGGCTCGTGTGCGGCCTTCGCCCTGCAGTGTTCGGGGATCGTCAGCCAGCTCGACCTCATCGACGTGAACGGCGACCTCTGCAGGGGGCAGGCCCTCGACCTTCTCCACGGCGCCTCGATCGCCGCCGACCAGCGGATCCGGGCGACCGACTACTCGGCCATCCCCAGCAGCGACGTGGTGATGATCACCGCCGGCCTGCGGCGCAAGCCGGACGAGTCGCGTCTGGATCTCATCAACAGGAACGTGGAACTGTTCCTGAACATCCTCGGGCAGGTGAAAGCGGCCGGCCTGAAGAAGGAGGCGATCGTCCTGGTCGTCTCGAACCCGGTGGACGTGCTCACGTACCTGGCGACCAGGCAGCTCGGGCTGCCCACGACGCAGGTGATCGGACTGGGCACGCAGCTCGACTCGGCCCGGTTCCGCAGCCTGATCGCCGACGCGCTGAAGCTGCCGCCGACGCAGGTCACGGCGACCATCCTGGGCGAGCACGGCGACAGCATGGTGCCCATCTGGTCGGCCGCGCAGGCGGCGGGGCTGCCGCTGGAGAAGTTCCCCGGCTGGACCTCCTCCACGGCCGACGCCCTGTTCGCGAAGACACGGGGCAGCGGCGCCGAGGTCATCAAGCTGAAGGGTGGCGCGGGGTTCGCCGTTGGGCTGGCGATCCGCGAGGTCGTCCACGCGATCGCACTGGACAACAAGCGGATCCTGCCGGTCGCCTCGCTGGTCTCGGGCACCTATGGCATGCGGGATGTCTGCATCTCGGTGCCGACGGTGGTGGGCCGGAAGGGGGTCGAGGCGCAGCTTGAGATCGACCTCTGGCCGAAGGAGGTCTCGGCCCTTCGGCACTCGGCCGAGGTCCTGCGGGGCACGATTGATCAGGTGCTCACGTCGAACCCCAAGGCCGCGTCCGGGGCCCCCGCCCCGGCGGCCCCGGCGGCCGGCGGTTCGGGCCCGAAGGTGACGTTCGGCAACGGCGGGACGGGCGGCGGCAAGTCGCGCGTGACGATCTCCGGACAGTGGGGCGGTCGCTGATATGATCAAGTCGCTCGACCGCAAGCTCGGGGCGATCCACGCCGACCCGTCGAGCCGGGAGTTCATCCTGGCCGACGCCAAGGACGCCGACATGGCGTTCGGCATCGGTGCGCCCGGGCTTTCTCCCGAGGCCCACCCCGGCGAGCTGCGTTACAAGACCCTGGACGAGTACCGCGAGCAGATCCGGGCGATCACGCGGCAGGGGCTCGTCGACATCATGCTGATGTCGGCCAGCACCTCCTACGCCCTCACGATCCGCGAGAAGCTGTTCGCCAACTCCCAAGTCACGCCGGCCGTGCGTGCCAACGACACCACGGATGTTCACATTGCGCGGGGTTCGGCCTACGCCGCCGAGGCGTCGCGGCCGTTCCGGTCGGCGAGCCTGGACCACATCCAGTGCGGGCACCTCGATTGCTCGGATGATGAGCGGTCGATCGGTGCGAACCTGGGGCTGTACTCGGTCACATTCAACAACGACCTCTCGCACGATTATGTGACGCTGGAGCGGTTCCGGGAGTTCCGCGAGGAGGCGGAGCGGAAGGGGTTCCGCTACTTCCTCGAGGTGTTCGACCCGAACCTGCCGAACGTGATCGCCCCCGAGAAGCTCGGCGGGTACATCAACGACATGATCGCCCGGATGCTGGCGGGGGTAGCGGGCCCGGGCCGGCCGGTGTTCCTGAAGATGGTCTACCACGGCCCGCAGGCCATGGAGGAACTCTTCCGGTACGACCCGTACCTGGTCATCGGCATCCTCGGCGGTTCGGCGGGGACGACCCTGGATGCGTTCCAGCTCCTGGCGGATGCCCAGAAGTATGGCGCGAAGGTCGCCCTCTTCGGCCGGAAGATCAACAGCGCCGAGAATCAACTCGCGTTCGTCCAATTCCTCCGCCTGATCGTTGATGGGGTCATCGGCCCTGTCGAGGCGGTGAAGGCGTACCACGCGGTGCTGGGCAAGCTGGGGATCGCGCCCAAACGGCCTCTCAACGAGGATTTGCAGCTCCAGGCGATGGCGATGAGCTACGGCGGGACGGCGACGAGCGTGGTCGTGCCCGCCAGGCCCGAGGCCCCGCCCGCGCCGGCGTCGGAACATGCGTGCAAGTGTCAGGCACATGAGCCGTCCCCGGTTCAAGCTGCCCCGGGACCTGTGGCCGAACCCAAGGCGAAGAAGCCGCTGGTGACGGAGTCGTCGTCGGTCGGGTTCACGCTCAACGGGTTCCCGACGAAGTCGGACGGGATGCCGGATTTCGCCAGGATGACGGTGCAGGAGCGGCTGGCGTATCACCGGAAGCGGCTAGGGTTGGGCGCGGTTTAGGCTCCGTCGCGTTCCCATCGGCCTCAGTCC